>CAVZAO010000005.1:0-294957 GCA_963773225.1 uncultured Pseudomonadota bacterium | reverse complement strand
CGCCGACATCCTGCGTGTAAAGCAGGCGCTCTACCAACTGAGCTACAGCTCGCCCACGTGCGTGACCCCGAAAAGCCTGTCCCCCGTCTTGGTCGGGACTGGGAACCGGCTTTCAGGCCGAGGTCACGTCCCGAACCATAGACGCAAGCCAATAGCGCCTGACGGCCGGCCGAGGCAAGCCGGACCGCCAGAGTGCTCCGTGCAGCGGCACCGACAAACGAAAACGGCGCCTTGCGGCGCCGCCTTCAAGTTCCGCTTCAGGTTCAGCCTCAGTGCGCGGTGAGGCCGGAACCCTCTTCCTCGCCCGGCTCGGCCTTGGCGGCGGCCGCTTCCGCAAGCTTGGCCGCCTCCTCGTCCCAGGTGATCGGCTCCGGCGCGCGCGTGAGCGCGCGCGGCCGGCACCTCGTCCATGCGCGAAACCGGAATGATCTCGAGCCCTTTCTTGATCGATTCGTTGATCTCGGTGAGGTCCTTAGCGTTCTCCTCCGGGATCAGCACGGTCTTGATGCCGCCGCGCTGGGCCTGCCAGCAGCTTCTCCTTCAAGCCGCCGATCGGCAGCACGCGGCCGCGCAGCGAAAACGGCGCCTTGCGGCGCCGCCTTCATGTTCCGCTTGAAGTCCGCGCTCAGTGGGCGGTGAGGCCGGAGCCTTCTTCCTCGCTCTTTTCCTTGGCGGCGGCCGCCTCGGCGAGCTTGGCCTGCTCCTCGTCCCAGGTGATCGGCTCGGGCGCGCGCACCAGAGCGCGGGCCAGCACCTCGTCCATGCGGTTGACCGGGATGATCTCCAGGCCCTTCTTGATGCTCTCGTTGATCTCCACGAGGTCCTTGGCGTTCTCCTCGGGGATCAGCACCGTCTTGATACCGCCCCGCTGGGCGGCCAGGAGCTTCTCCTTGAGGCCGCCGATCGGCAGCACTCGGCCGCGCAGCGTGATCTCGCCGGTCATGGCGACGTCGCGGCGCACTGGAATGCCGGTCATCACAGAGACGATAGCCGTGACCATGGCGACGCCCGCCGACGGGCCATCCTTCGGCGTCGCGCCTTCCGGCACGTGCACGTGGATGTCACGCTTGTCGAACAACGGCGGCTGGATGCCGAGGCCGACCGCGCGCGAGCGCACGTAGGACGCCGCCGCCGAGATCGACTCCTTCATCACGTCGCGCAGGTTGCCGGTGACGGTCATCCGACCCTTGCCCGGCATCTGCGTGGCTTCGATGGTCAGCAGCTCGCCGCCCACGTCGGTCCAGGCGAGTCCCGTGACGACGCCGATCTGGTCCTCGTCCTCGACCTCGCCGTAACGATACTTGGGCACGCCCAGGTAGTCGGCGAGATTGTCGGCGGTGACCGCGATCGCCTTCTTCTTCGAGGTCATCAGTTCCTTCACCGCCTTGCGGATCAGGTTCGACAGCTCGCGCTCCAGGTTACGGACGCCGGCTTCCCGCGTGTAGCGGCGGATCAGCATGAGCAGTCCGGCGTCGTCGATCGACCACTCCTTCGGCTCCAGGCCGTGCTTGACGACGGCGTGCGGGATCAGGTGCTTGCGCGCGATCTCAAGCTTCTCGTCCTCGGTGTAGCCGGCGATGCGGATGATCTCCATGCGGTCCATCAGCGGCGCCGGGATATTGAGCGTGTTCGCCGTGGTGATGAACATCACATTGGAGAGGTCGTATTCGACCTCGAGATAGTGGTCGTTAAAGGTGCCGTTCTGCTCCGGATCGAGCACCTCGAGCAGGGCCGAGGACGGATCGCCGCGGAAATCGGCGCCCATCTTGTCGATCTCGTCCAGCAGGAACAGCGGGTTCGAGGTCTTGGCCTTGCGCATCGACTGGATGACCTTGCCGGGCATCGAGCCGATATAGGTGCGCCGGTGGCCGCGGATCTCGGCCTCGTCACGCACGCCGCCGAGCGACACGCGCACGAACTCGCGGCCGGTCGCCTTGGCGATCGACTTGCCGAGCGAGGTCTTGCCGACGCCTGGCGGGCCGACCAGGCACAGGATCGGGCCGGTCAGCTTGTTGGCGCGCTGCTGCACGGCGAGATACTCGACGATGCGCTCCTTGACCTTCTCCAGGCCGAAATGGTCGGCATCGAGGATCTTCTCCGCGAGCGGCAAATCCTTCTTGACCTTGCTCTTCTTGTTCCACGGGATCGACAGGAGCCAGTCGAGGTAGTTGCGCACGACGGTGGCTTCCGCCGACATCGGCGACATCTGCCTGAGCTTCTTGAGCTCGTGCGTCGCCTTCTCGCGGGCTTCCTTGGAGAGCTTGGTCTTCTTGATCTTCTCTTCCAGCTCCTGGAGCTCGTCGCGGCCTTCCTCGTCGCCGAGCTCCTTCTGGATCGCCTTCATCTGCTCGTTGAGGTAGTACTCGCGCTGGGTCTTCTCCATCTGCCGCTTGACGCGGGTACGGATGCGCTTTTCCACCTGCAGGACGGAGATCTCGCTCTCCATCAGGCCCAGCACCTTTTCCAGGCGCTCGGTGACGGCCGATGTCTCCAGGATGTCCTGCTTGTCGGGAATCTTGACAGCGAGATGCGACGCCACGGTGTCGGCGAGCTTGGCGTAATCCTCGATCTGCTGGATGACGCCGATGACTTCGGGCGACACCTTCTTGTTCAGCTTCACGTAGCTTTCGAATTCGTTGACCACCGAGCGCGCCATGGCCTCGGCCTCGACGCGGTCGCCCATGTCATCGGCGAGCACGGTGGCGTCGGCCTCGTAGTATTCGGCGCGGTCGGTGTACTGCACGACGGACGCGCGGGTGGCGCCTTCGACCAGCACCTTCACGGTGCCGTCGGGCAGCTTCAAGAGCTGAAGCACGCTCGCCAGCGTACCGACGGTGTAGATGGAGTTGGTCGCCGGATCGTCGTCGGAGGCGTTCTTCTGCGTCGCCAGCAGGATGAAGGTGTCGGAACGCATGACCTCTTCCAGCGCCTTGATCGACTTCTCGCGGCCGACAAAGAGCGGGACGATCATGTGCGGGAACACCACGATGTCGCGCAGGGGCAGAACCGGATACGCCCGGGTTTCGCCGGGTTGCAGCGTGGGTCGTGGCTTGGTGGTCATCGGGCTTGATCCTTTTTGTTGTGCCCCTGTCCCGTTTGACCCGCTTCAGGCGGCGCCGGCAGGACAGTGCCGATCAGGATGGGCAAGGGGAACAAGGGAGCAGGTACACAAGAGCACCCCGGTACACCGCTGACAGGGGGGACTGCGCCCCTCGCCCACTTCGAAACTGACGTTCCTTCGTATGCCGAACGGTTTCGGCTTCTATACGTAGGACGACGCTGGGGGGTCCGCAAGCAGCCTCGAATTTTGACCTTAAGAAACGCCCCACCGCGACGGTTACCAGCTACTGAAGCCCGAATTCGGCGGGCATTTCCCAATCTTAGGGAAAAGCCCGCCGCCCGGAATGAGGTCAGGCGCTGGCTCCACCGGTTTCGGCGGCACGGTCGCTGCGGTCGGCGTAGATGTAGAGCGGGCGTGCGGTTCCCTCGACGACTTCGCGCGAGATCACCACTTCCTCGACCCCCTCCAGGCTCGGCAGCTCGAACATGGTGTCGAGCAGGATGCCTTCCATGATGGAGCGCAGGCCGCGCGCGCCAGTCTTGCGCTCGATGGCCTTGCGGGCGATGGCGCCGAGCGCCTCGTCTGCGAAGGTGAGCTCGATCGACTCCATCTCGAACAACCGCTGGTACTGCTTCACCAGGGCGTTCTTGGGCTCGATCAGGATCTTCTTGAGGGATTCCTCGTCGAGGTCCTCGAGCGTGGCGACCACCGGCAGGCGGCCGACGAACTCCGGAATCAGACCGTACTTGAGCAGATCCTCGGGCTCGACCTCGCGGAAAATCTCACCCTGCTTGCGATCCTCCGGCGCGGATACCTTCGCGCCGAAGCCGATCGAGGTCGACTTGCCGCGCGCGGAGATGATCTTGTCGAGGCCGGCGAATGCGCCGCCGCACACGAACAGGATGTTGGTGGTATCGACCTGCAGGAACTCCTGCTGCGGATGCTTGCGCCCGCCCTGCGGCGGCACGGAGGCGACGGTGCCTTCCATGATCTTCAGCAGCGCTTGCTGCACGCCCTCGCCCGACACGTCGCGGGTGATCGAGGGGTTGTCCGACTTGCGCGAGATCTTGTCGATCTCGTCGATATACACGATGCCACGTTGCGCCCGCTCGACGTTGTAGTCGGCCGACTGCAGCAGCTTGAGGATGATGTTCTCCACGTCCTCGCCGACGTAGCCGGCTTCGGTCAGCGTGGTGGCATCCGCCATGGTGAACGGCACGTCGAGAATGCGCGCGAGCGTCTGCGCCAGCAGCGTCTTGCCGGAGCCCGTCGGGCCGATCAGCAGGATGTTGGACTTCGCGAGCTCGACGTCGTTGTGCTTGTTCTGATGATTGAGCCGCTTGTAGTGGTTGTGGACTGCGACCGACAGGACCTTCTTGGCATGGTCCTGGCCGATGACGTAGTCGTCGAGGACCTTGCGGATTTCCTTCGGGGTCGGGATGCCGTCGCGCGACTTCACCAGCGAGGACTTGTTCTCCTCGCGGATGATGTCCATGCACAGTTCGACGCATTCATCGCAGATGAAGACCGTGGGGCCGGCGATGAGCTTGCGAACTTCGTGCTGACTCTTGCCGCAGAACGAGCAATACAAAGTGTTCTTGGAATCGCTGCCGCCGACTTTGCTCATTCCGCTCTCCGTTACTCTCGTTCGCCCTCTTCGCCACCGACGAAGCCGCGCAAGACTTTTCGCCCCTAACGAAGCAAATTTCGCGCCGGACTTCCGGCACGGCGGACCTTTGTCACCCGGGACGGCCGCGGCCCCTACTCAAACCCCCACACTATAAGCGAAGCATGCTAACGGCGTGCTAATCAAGAATTTATTAATGATAACGCCACCTTTGCCCGCGAAAAACGGCCATTCCTAGACAAAATACCGTGGATTGCGGGCCAAACCGAGCCCAGGGTGGGCGGCATTCGGTCTCACGAGGCGGGTTTCGGCGGCATCATCTCCTCCGGCCGCTTGTCGATGACCCTGTCCACCAGGCCGAAATCGCGGGCGGCCTCGGCGGTCAGGAAGTAGTCGCGCTCGAGCGCGTCCTCGATCTTCTTTAGCGCCTGACCGGTGTGGTGAACGTAAATTTCGTTGAGTCGTTTCTTCAGATTCAGGATTTCCTGGGCGTGCAGCATGATGTCGGTGGCCTGGCCCTGGAAGCCGCCGGAGGGCTGATGCACCATGATACGGGCGTTAGGCAGCGCAAAGCGCATGTCCTTCTCGCCGGCCGCCAATAGCAGCGAGCCCATGGAGGCGGCCTGCCCTACGCACAGTGTCGACACCGGCGGGCGGATGAACTGCATGGTGTCGTAGATCGCCATCCCCGACGTCACCACCCCGCCCGGCGAGTTGATGTACATGGAGATTTCCTTTTTCGGATTCTCCGCTTCCAGGAACAGGAGCTGGGCGACGACCAGGGTCGCCATGCCGTCTTCCACCGTCCCGGTGATGAAAATGATGCGCTCTTTCAACAGGCGCGAGAAAATGTCGTAGGCCCGTTCGCCACGGTTGGTCTGCTCGACCACCATGGGGACAAGGTTCATGTAGGTTTCGGCCGGATCTTTCATAGCGGTTCCTCTACGCGAATCACGGAAGGCTAGCCCAGTCCCGCGTCCGCGTCTTGGTCATCTAAGCTGAAGGTAAACTGTTGCAAGACCGCCGGCCGCAGGGCCGGCGGCGCGAGGAGGACCGCCGGTCAGCCGGCCGCCTTGTCCTCGTCATCGGGCGCGTAGAGCTCTTCGCGCGAGACCGGCTTCTCGGTCACCTCGGCGAGTTCCAGTAAGAAGTCGACCACCTTTTCCTCGAAGATGGGAGCACGCAAGGACGCGACCGCCTGCGGGTTCTGGCGGTAGTAGTCCCAGACCTTCTGCTCCTGACCGGGGAGCTGGCGCACGTGCTCCATGACCGCGCGGTTGAGCTCGTCGTCGGAGACGGTGATGTTGTTCTTCTCGCCGATCTCCGCCAGCACGAGGCCGAGCCGCACGCGGCGCTCGGAGATGGCGCGGTATTCTTCCTTGGCCTTCTCCTCGGTGGTGCCCTCGTCGGCGAAGGTCTTCTTCTCCTGCTCGAGCTCCTGCTGAACCGACTGCCAGACCCGGCTGAACTCCTCCTCGACCAGGCTCGGCGGCGGCTCGAACTTGTGACGCTTGTCCAGCTCGTCGAGCAGCTGCCGCTTCACCTTCTGGCGCGACACGTTCTGGTGTTCCTGCGCCATGCGCTCCTTGACCACGTCACGCAGCTTCGCGAGCAATTCCAGGCCCAGCGACTTGGCGAACTCGTCGTCCACGGTGACGCTGCCGGGCGCCTCGATGGTATTGGCGGTGACCTCGAATTCGGCGTCCTTACCGGCCAGGTTCTCGGCCTGGTAGTGCTCGGGGAACTTGACCTTGAGGGTGCGCTCCTCGCCGGCGGCGATGCCGACGAGTTGCTCCTCGAAGCCCGGAATGAAGCTGTTGGATCCGATCGTCACCGGCATGTCGTCGCCGCTGCCGCCGTCGAACAACTCACCGTCGATGCGTCCGGCGAACTTGATGGTGACGCGGTCGCCCACTTCCGCCTTGGCGCCTTCCGGCTTGGCCGCGAACGGCTTGTTCTGATCGGCGATGCGCTGAAGCAACTCCTCGACCTCTTCGTCGGTCACCGCGGTGGTCGGACGCGTGAGCTTGATATTCTTGAAGTCGGCTAGTTCGATCGCCGGCACGATCTCGACCGCGAGCATGTAGTCCAGGTCGATATTGCCCTCGATCACCTTCTCGATGGTCGCCTGCTCTTCCGGCAGGGTCACCTTGGGCTCAGTGGCGAGCTTGAAGCCCCGCTCGCTGACGATCTGGTTGTTGGCGTCGCGCACGGCCTCCTCGATCACCTCGGCCATGGCGGCGCGGCCGTACATGCGCTTGAGGTGAGAGGTCGGCACCTTGCCGGGCCGGAAGCCGTTGATGCGGACCTTGCCCTTGAGGTCGTCGAGGCGGGTGTTGACTTTGGCGTCGAGTTCGGACGCCGGAACGACCACGCGGAATTCGCGCTTGAGACCCTCGGAAAGCGTTTCGGTAACCTGCATGCGATCACACTTCGTTTTGTTGCTTCATGCTCGGCGCCCCTTCGGCCGTTCCTGGCCCCGGCGCGCCGGATGGATTGGAATTCGGGCCCTTTCCGCCCAGGCGTAACTGCGCGCGCCGCATGGTGCGGGCGGAGGGACTCGAACCCCCACGACTTTCGTCACGGGAACCTAAATCCCGCGCGTCTACCAATTCCGCCACGCCCGCGGCAGAACCGTCAGAGACGGACCTGACACCGCAATCCAGCAGGGCTTAGACGCCGCGGCCCGCCGAGGCAAGGCGCTCGATAGCGCCGAGCGCGGGCGGCGCGGCTTATATCATGGGGCTTCGGACACGCACCATAAAAATAGCCCGATTTGCCGCCGGCTTACCGGCATCGGGGCCCGATTGCGGGCACGCCTCGGATATAGGCGCCGGAGCACGCCGAAAAAGGGCGGGTAACCATGGCGCACCTTTGTCGCTGCGGCCGGCCGGGTCGCCGAAGGGCCGCAACCGGCGACTGTCACGGACGCAGCCGCGCTACGCCGGGGTCCCTTCTAAATGTCCGCGCGCAAGTGGCTTCCGCGACACAGCGGCGACGGGAACGTCAAGCTGACTTAACTTTAAAGTGTATTTTTCTCGAAAACTCTTTAAACGTGCTGTCTGGCTCGGCCACACCCTCCGGCGCGAGCCCAACACAGGGAGTGGTGTCATGAGAAAAGCCATCGTGCTGGCGTTTGGAATCGCCGGTCTCGCGGCGAGCCCCGCGCTGGCCAGCAGCTCGTTCCAATACACCTGTTCCAATATCGAATACGCCTATGCGGCCAACAACGATGCAACCCTCAAGGCCGCCTGCTTGCGCACCGACGGCACGGCGAATGCAACGAGCTTGGTTCTGCAAGGCATCAGCAACCAGAACGGCAAGCTTACGCAGGGCTCCGGTGCGAGCACATTCCAGAAGAGCTGCGGCAACATTCACATCGTGGTCGACGGCGCCAACGTCACTCTGGCCGCCTACTGCCGCACCACCAGTGGCAGCTCGAATTCCACCAGCCTGCCGCTCAACAACATCAGCAACCAGAACGGCACGCTCAAGCAATGAGGGTCCGACATCTCAGGACTTGATCAGACGGCGATAGACGGCTGGCAGCGCCTCCGGCAGGTCTTCCGAAATGAGGCCCGGGCCGAAGGTGCTTGCCGCCTCGCCGTGCAGCCAGACGGCCGCGCTGGCGGCCTCGAACGCCGGCATGCCTTGCGCCAGCAGGCCAGCGATCATGCCGGCCAGCACGTCGCCGGCGCCGGCGGTGGCGAGCCAAGGCGGCGCGTTGTCGGCGATCGTGGCCCGGCCTTCGGGCGCCGCCACCACCGTGTCCGGGCCCTTCAACAGCACGACCGCGCCGCTCGCCTTGGCGGCAGCCCGCGCTCGTTCAAGCTTTCCTTGAACTTGCAAATTATTTCTTATTACGCTGAATAGTCGTGAGAATTCACCTTCGTGCGGAGTTAGCACGGTGGGGCGATCGGCCCGCGCTGCGATCGCACTGAACAGCGCCGCCGGATCGCCAGCGAAACTCGTCAGCGCATCGGCGTCGAGCACCGCCGCCGCCGCGCTCGCCAGCAGCGCCTGGGCGGTTTCGCGCATGCCCGGCCCCACCCCACCGCCCGGGCCCAGCACCACGGCATTGTGACGCTTATCGGCGAGAAAATCGGCAAGTTCGGCGGCGCCAGCCACCGGCCGCACCATCACCGCCAGGCTGGCTGCCGCGTTGACCGCCAGCGCCGCGCGCGGGGACGCGAGCGTCACGAGCCCCGCCCCGGCCCGCAGCGCCCCGCGGGCCGCAAGCCGCGCCGCGCCGGTGGTCGAGATACCGCCCGAGACCACGACCGCGTGGCCGCGTCCGTACTTGTGACCCTCCGGCTTCGGAATGGGATAGGCATCACGCCAGAGCGCCGGGTCGTTCGCGAAGGTCTTGGGTTTGATCGTTGCCAGCACCGTCTCCGCAATGCCGATGTCGGCGACATAGACCGGCCCGCAATGCAGACGGCCGGGCAGCAGCAGATGGCCTGGCTTGCGGCGGAAGAACGTGACCGTGCGCGTGGCCTTGACGGCGACGCCCATGACCTCGCCGGTTGTGCCGTTGATGCCGCTCGGAAGGTCCACGGCGACGACCGGCACGCCGGCCGCGTTCATCGCCTCAATCAGGGCGCGCGGCAGCCCTTCGACCGGCCGATCGAGTCCGGCGCCGAACAGCGCGTCCACGATGACGTCGCAGCCGGTCAGCGCATCGGGCGCCGCCACTTCGACCGGACCGCGCCAGCGCGCCGCCGCGGCCGCGGCATCGCCCTTCAGCCGCCCCCGGTCGCCGGCAAGCCATAGCCGTACCTCGTAGCCGCGCTCGGCCAGCAGGCGGGCCGCGACGAAGCCGTCGCCGCCGTTGTTGCCCGGCCCGGCTATAATCCCCATAATCCCCACGCGGCGCCCCGGCAGCCGCATGGCCGCATCCGCCACGGCGCGGCCGGCTCGCTCCATGAGGTCGATGCCGGGCGTACCGGCGGCGATGGTCAGCCGGTCCGCCTCGCCCATTTCCGCGGTGGTAAGCAGTTCAGCGGTGGCGAGCAGTTCGTTCATGTCCGTGGGTCATGTTTCGCGCGACCCTATCGCCTGCCCGCCCCCCGAACAATTCCGCCGCCTTACGGGCCGGTTTGAGCCCGGCTCCGGCGTATGATTATTTTATAGGCAGTTTGTTTATTTCGAAGGCGCCGAACATTAGGCAGAGCGAACACGAAACCACCATTTTCGCTCTAAACGATTGATTTTTCAGACCATATAATCGCCTGTCGGATTGGCATGAGACCTGCTAACAGGGGGCTGATAACGGAACTGCGATGGAACGCCTCCGCCGCGCACCGGCGCCACTCATGCCGACAACGCCGAAATCGGGCATAAGCGAACGCTCTGCGGACGGCACGCGGCGGCCGCCCGGAGGGTTTAAGGACTTGAAGCCATGAAGAAAGTCGAGGCCATCATCAAACCCTTCAAGCTCGACGAGGTGAAGGAGGCGCTACAGGAAGTCGGCCTGCAAGGGATCACCGTCACCGAGGCCAAGGGCTTCGGTCGGCAAAAGGGGCACACCGAGCTTTACCGTGGCGCGGAATACGTCGTCGATTTCCTTCCCAAGGTGAAAATCGAAGTCGTACTAGGCGACGACATGGTGGAAAAAGCCACCGAAGCCATCCGGCGCGCAGCTCAGACTGGCCGGATCGGCGACGGCAAGATATTCGTGTCCAACATCGAGGAAGCGATCCGGATCAGGACCGGCGAGTCCGGAATCGACGCCATCTAACTTAAGCCGCGGGTAGCGCCGGCCTCCGCGCGGCAGAGTCCCAAACCATAAGGGGAATGCGTTCCATGACGACAGCTAAAGATGTCATGAAGTTGATCAAGGATAACGACGTCAAATACGTCGACTTCCGGTTTACCGATCCGCGCGGCAAGTGGCAGCACGTGACCTTCGACGTTTCCATGATCGAAGAAGACACGTTCGCCGAAGGTCAGATGTTTGACGGCTCCTCCATCGCCGGCTGGAAGGCGATCAACGAGTTCGACATGACCCTGATGCCCGACCCGTCGTCGGCCTGCATCGATCCGTTTTTCGCCGAGACCACCCTGGTGCTCGTCTGCGACGTGCTCGAGCCGACCACCGGCGAGCCCTATAACCGCGACCCGCGCGGCATCGCCAAGCGCGCGGAAGCCATGGTTAAGTCCATGGGCCTCGGCGACACCGTTTTCTTCGGCCCGGAAGCCGAGTTTTTCGTGTTCGACGACGTCAAGTATGCGGCACGTCCCTACAACACCGGCTTCAAACTCGACTCGACCGAGTTGCCGACCAACTCCGACACCGACTACGAGGGCGGCAACCTCGGCCACCACGTCGGCACCAAGAAAGGCTACTTCCCGGTGCCGCCGCAGGATTCGGCGCAGGACATGCGTTCGGAGATGCTCGGCGCCATGGCGCGCATGGGCTGCACGGTCGAGAAGCACCATCACGAGGTGGCGTCGGCGCAGCATGAGCTCGGCCTCAAGTTCGCGCCGATGACCAAGATGGCCGACCAGCTGATCATCTATAAATACTGCATCCAGCAGGTCGCCCAGATCTACGGCAAGACCGCGACCTTCATGCCGAAGCCGGTCTATGGCGACAACGGCTCGGGCATGCACTGCCACCAGTCGATCTGGAAGGACAGCAAGCCGGTGTTCGCCGGCGACAAATACGCTGGGCTCTCCGACACCTGCCTCAGCTACATCGCGGGCGTCATCAAGCACGCCAAGGCGATCAACGCGTTCACCAACCCGACCACCAACTCCTACAAGCGTCTGGTGCCGGGCTTCGAGGCGCCGGTCCTGCTCGCCTACTCGGCACGCAACCGCTCGGCTTCCTGCCGTATCCCTTACGCGGAGAGCCCGAAGGCCAAGCGCGTCGAGGTCCGCTTCCCCGACCCGATGGCGAACCCCTACCTCGCTTTTGCCGCGCTGTTGATGGCCGGTCTGGACGGCGTCAAGAACAAGCTCGATCCGGGCTCGGCGATGGACAAGGATCTGTACGATCTGCCGCCCGCGGAGCTCAAGGAGATCCCGACCGTTTGCGGCTCCTTGCGCGAAGCGCTCCAGTCGCTCGACAAGGATCGCGAATTCCTGAAGGCCGGAGGCGTATTCGACGACGACTTCATCGACAGCTACATCAACCTGAAGATGGAGGAAGTCATCCGCTTCGAGCACACCCCGCATCCGGTCGAGTTCGAGATGTACTACTCGGCTTAAGCATTCCTCCCGGACATCGCTGAACTTGGGCGATGTAACTTATCGGGCGCTCCCTAAAGGGGCGCCCGCTTTCTTTTCAAAACAAAACGCGCGCCATTTGGCGCGCGCTACATTGCCATTCGTGGCCGCTCGGCCTTCGTCGGCCGCCATCATTACTGCTTGCGCGTCCGCTCCGCTTCTTCACGCATCGCCGCTTCGTGGTACCAGGCACCGCCCGACGCGACTTCCGCGTAGCGTGGAGCCTCATTGTGCGTGGCGGACTTCAACGGATCGCGACGGCCGCCACCGATCGCGCGTCCTCTTGCGGGAAACGGGATGATCGTTGCCGACCATCCTTCCTTGTTCGTCATCGTCGTGTTCGTCATTGTGCGTCTCCAAACCTCTTGAAGCCTCTTGCGGCTTGTCCAGTTCATTTCGCCATGTCGTCGCGAACCTGCGTTCTCAACGCGTCAGTTCGACTTAAGGTCAGCGTATCAGATTCTGAATATGGCTTAGGCATGTTGCCTGCAAGAAAATAGGCAATTTGCTTATATTTTCATCACAAGACTACATGCTACCGAATGGAGCAAGCACGCGCATATTGATGACGGCGATAACGGCGTTATGCCGTGCGCTTAGGCGGTAGCGCGCCGCGCCTCAAAAAGAGGCTCTTTTTTGGTGCCTTCCGCAGGTGCTACGCCGCGCTGCACCGCAACCACGAGCACATCGGCCGGTTGGCATATTTAATGCTTCAAATCGGTCAGCCGTTAACGGCCGACGTGCGCCGTTTTCCGGCGGGGCGGCATGCGAACCTTCCTAACCTTCGGTCCCCGTTCATGAGAGACCTGCAATGACAAAATACAAACTTGAATACATCTGGCTCGATGGTTACACGCCCGTGCCCAATCTTCGCGGCAAAACGCAGATCAAGGAATTCGACAGCTTTCCGTCGCTCGAACAGCTCCCATTGTGGGGTTTCGACGGTTCGTCGACCATGCAGGCGGAAGGCAGCAACTCAGACTGCGTGCTGAAGCCAGTGGCGGTGTTTCCGGATGGCGACCGCAAGAACGGCGTGCTCGTGATGTGCGAAGTGATGATGCCGGACGGCGTTACGCCGCACCCGACCAATACGCGCGCGACCATCCTCGATGACGACGGCGCCTGGTTCGGTTTCGAGCAGGAGTACTTCTTCTACAAGGACGGCCGCCCGCTCGGTTTCCCCGAGCATGGCTATCCGGCGCCGCAGGGCCCCTACTACACCGGCGTCGGCTACAAGAACGTCGGCTCGGTCGCGCGCGAGATCGTCGAGAAGCATCTCGAATTGTGCCTCGAAGCCGGCATCAACCACGAGGGCATCAACGCCGAGGTGGCCAAGGGCCAGTGGGAATTCCAGATCTTCGGCAAGGGGTCGAAAACCGCAGCCGATCAGATGTGGATGGCGCGTTACCTGATGATGCGCCTGTGCGAGAAGTACGAAATCGACATCGAGTGGCATTGCAAGCCGCTGGGCGACACCGACTGGAACGGTTCCGGCATGCACTCGAACTTCTCGACCAAGTACATGCGCGAAGTCGGCGGCAAGGAATATTTCGAAACGCTGATGAAGCAGTTCGAGAAGAACCTCGATGACCACATCGCCGTCTACGGCCCGGACAACCACATGCGGCTGACCGGCAAGCACGAGACCGCGCCGTGGAACAAGTTCAGCTACGGCGTCGCCGACCGTGGCGCCTCGGTCCGCGTGCCGCACAGCTTCGTGAACAACGGCTACAAGGGCTATCTGGAAGACCGCCGTCCCAACTCGCAAGGGGACCCCTACGCCATCGCCTCCCAGATCCTCAAGACGATCTCCGAAGTGCCGACCGGCAAGGCCTCGGCGGCCGCTTAACAAGCCAACCTCCCGGCCAGCGTCACTGGCGCAAAGACGATGGGCGCTCCGCAAGGGGCGCCCATTTTCATTCATAGCCCCCAGCGCCGCTTGAGAGAAATCAACGCCCGCGGCAGCCGGCGGCCTAACGTCGACGGCCGTCACGTTTCGGGACGGCGGATAGGCTCCACGCTGCCTCTTCACGCTTAAAGGGACGCCCCATGACCGGCCGCACGGCACTCGGCGTAACGGTCGCGTTCGTCATCGCGGCAATGACGGCTTCCGCGCCGCTCTTTGCCGCCCCACTGCGAACGCCACTCGAACGCGCGGGCTACATGCGTCTGCCCGACAGCGCCGACATCAACACCTTCCTGCGCGACCTCGCCGCCGCCGACCCGCGCGCACGCATCGAAAGCATCGGCCGCTCGGCCGGTGGCCGCGAATTGCTGGCGCTGCGGATCGCAGCGCCGCCTTCAGCCGGCAAGCTCACGGTGATGATCGTCGGCAGCCAGCACGGCCAGGAGCCCTCCGGCGCCGAAGCAGTGCAGCAAATCGCGCGCGACCTGCTGCAGGGCCCCCGTCAAAAGGACCTCGCGCATCTCAACCTGGTCCTGGTGCCGCTCGCCAATCCGGACGGGCGCGATACCAACCGGCGCGTCAACGGAGCGAACGTCAATCTCAGCACCGCTTTCGTACTGCTGACGCAGCCAGAATCGCGTGCGCTGGCGCGGCTCACTGCGCACGACGAACCGGACGTCGTGCTCGACGTGCACGAATCCGCCGCTCTCAAGAAGAAATCGCTCGGCGCGCAAGGTTACTTGATCGACTTCCAGGCCCAGTTCGATTGCGCCAACAATCCGGACGTGGACCCCCGGCTGCGCCGGCTGTGCGCCGGGCGCCTGCTGACGGCGGTCATAGCCGGAATGCGCGCGCAAGGCGTGGTCGCGCGCCACTATATCGGCGAGGTGACCGACATCCATCAGACTGTCACGCATGCGGGCCTGAGCATCCGCAACCTGCGCAATTATGCCGGCCTTCGGGGCGCCATCTCGCTGCTGATGGAAAACCAGCTCGATCCGCCGGGAACATACGATACGCCGCGCAACATCAAAGGACGCGTGCGCAAGCAATATATCGGTATCGAAACAGTCCTCGCGCGCGTTATCGCACTGCGCCGCGATATCAGGGCGGCGGTTGACGAAGCGCGCGCGCCGGAGACGATCGCGGCGCACAAGCGCATCGCCTTCGACTGGCAATATGCCGCCGATGCCGCCAGACCGACCATCCGGCTGCCCATGCGGCGGCTCGCCGACAACACGCCTTTCGAGCAGGACTTCAAATACACGCCGCGCATCGTGGGACGGGACATCGCCGCCCTTGCACGCGCCTATGTGATCGAGGACCGCCGGCCGCTGATCACCCAGATTCTCGACCGCCACGGCATCCGCTATCGTCGCCTGACCGCACAGGACCGGCCGAATGGCGCTGAAACGGTAGTGATCGGGCAGAACGGCAAGATCGTCTCGCATGCGCCCGTCGCCGGCGATCTCGAGGTCAACGTGGCGCAGGCGGGCGGCCTGCTGGTGCCGCTGCTGCTCGATCCCCGCTCGGCCAACAGCATCTTTCGCTATCCGCCCGTCGCTGTGCCGGCTCGGTAATAGCATCGGCCAAGTCGTCATACCCAACGCGCGGTCACACCAGCCGGCGACCGCGATCGATGCGCACGATTTATCTCAATCCGGCCGGACTTCCCGCGAGCTTTGGCGGGGCGAGTGGGCACGACGCGACGTCGGGCGACCCAATGGTCTTTACGCGCTTCATTTGCGGGCCACCGTTATTGCAGCGCACATTGACAGTTCCCGGCATTCGGCGCACGCTTACAACGTTATTTATTGCTCGCGAACGAAAAGACTTCTTCAACTCGGGGGACTCCCATGGTGCTACGGCAACTCACCCTAGCGGTGGCGTGCGCGTGCGCGCTTGTCAGCACGCTCGTAACGATCGGCTCTGCTTCAGCCGACGAAACCAAGTCCGCAACCCTCTATGCGGACATGCAGACCGTCACGCAGGACATGCTCAACCGCTCCGCTTCAGACGGCAACAACTTCCTGCAGACCAACGGCAACTACGATCAGACGCGCTTCTATCCCAACAGTCAGATCAACCGCGCGAACGTCGGCAAGCTGCGCCCGGCCTGGATCTTCCAGACCGACATCATGGAATCGATGGAGACCACGCCGATCGTGGTGAACGGCGTCATGTACGCAACGACCTCGTTCGACCACGTCTATGCGCTCAATGCACGTACCGGCCAGGAATTGTGGGAGTTCAAGCCGCAACTCGGGCCCATCACCACCTACTGCTGTGGCCCGAACAACCGCGGCGTCGCCGTCTATAACAACATGGTCTACGTCGCGACGCTCGACGCCAAGCTGTATGGGCTCGACGCCAAGACCGGCGCCATGCGATGGTCCGCAACCATCGCCGATCCCGAAAAAGGCTACAGCGAAACGATGGCGCCGACCGCGGTGAACGGCAAGATCCTCATCGGCACCAACGGCGGCGAATACGGTATCCGCGGCTTCGTCAAGGCCTTCGACGCCAAGACCGGCAAGCTGCTGTGGACCTTCCACACCATCCCGGAGAACTCGGTCGGCGTGTGGGCCACCAAAGACGCGACCGGGCGCAACGAGCATCGCGATATCAAGGCCGAGAAAGCCCGCCTCGCCAAGGACGGCGATCCCTACAAGACACTGGGCGGCGGCGTTTGGCAGAACCCCTCCGTCGATCTCGCCACCAACCGCGTCTACTTCGTGGTCGGCAATCCTTCGCCCGACCTCGACGGTGCGCAACGGCCAGGCGACAACCTCTATACCGACTCGCTGGTTTCGGTTGACCTCGACACCGGCAAGATCGCCTGCCACTTCCAGTACATTCCGCACGACGTGTGGGACCTGGACGCGGTTAGCCCGACGGTCCTGATCGAGGCCAAGGACAAGGACGGCAAGATGGTCCCGGCGGTGCTGCACGCCGGAAAGACCGGGCACATCTACGTCAACCGCCGCGACAACTGCCAGATGATCCGCTTCTCCGAGGCTATGGTGCCGCAGGAGAACATGTGGACACTGCCGACGGCCAAAGGCGCGCGCATGCTGCCGGGCGCCAACGGCGGCGTGGAATGGTCGCCGATCGCGACCGATCCCTCGCAGGGTCTCGCCTACGCGGTCAACCTCCACCAGCCCATGACCTACCAGGTGCAGAGCTCGAAATATCCTGGGGGCAAGCTGTGGCTGGGCGGCGCCTTCAAGGTGATCCCGAGCGAGGAACAGTGGGGCAACGTCACCGCGGTCGACTACAACACCGGCAAGATCCGCTGGCAGGTGAAGACCGCCGAACCGATGATCGGCGGCGCGCTCGCCACAGCCGGTGGCCTAGTCTTTGCCGGCGAAGGCAACGGCCAGTTCAATGCCTACGACTCGGCGACCGGCTCGGTGCTGTGGAGCTTCCAGGCAGGCGCCGGCGTCAATGCGCCACCGGCGTCCTATACCGCGGGCGGCAAGCAGTACGTCGTGGTTGCGGCTGGCGGCAACGTCCAGCTCAACTACAAGCGCGGCAACAATATCATCGCGTTCACGCTGCCCTGACAGCCGTGTAAGGCCTGACGCCGCGCCGCTGCGGCCATCGACGAAAGCGAGACGGGGCTCACTGCGGGCCCCGTCTCATTCATGTTATGAACTTGCCATCAGAAACCGGGAACCCCTCCGTGCCTCGTTTGATTGAAGTCTTGTCACTCGCCACCCTCGCCGTCGCTATCGCGTTCTCATCCGGCTCAACCCGCGCGCAGGACGCCGGCAAAGCCGTCACGGCCAAGGCACAGGTCTGCACCGCCTGTCACGGAGCCAAGGGCGTCCCTGTCGACAAGACCATTCCGGTGATCTGGGGCCAGCAGGCCGGTTACCTCTATCTGCAACTGCGCGACTTCAAGAGCGGAGCGCGCAAGAACCCGCTGATGGCGCCGATCGCCAAGTCCCTGCAGCGCGACGAGATGATGGCGTTGGCCGAATATTTCTCCAAGAAGCCATGGCCGCAGCTCGGACAGCAGCCAGCGCCGGCCAACGTGGCAACCGAAGCGGAGCGCACCAACGGTTCGATCGGCTGCACCGGCTGCCATCAGGGCCAATACCAGGGCGCGGGTACCCAGCCCCGTCTCGCTGGTCAGCGGCGGGAATACCTAGAGAGCCAGATGCTGGCCTTCCGCGACGGCTCGCGCGGCAACAATCCCGGCATGAGCGACCTGATGAAGGCCGCCACCAAGGCACAGCTCGCCGTCATGGCGCAATATCTCGCCGGCCAGTCAGTGCGCCAATAGCCGCTTTTTGACCGCTGCCGTGGACGCGAGATCGGCCGCGCTCTTGCCGGCTTTGTCACGCAGCGCACGATCGGCACCGCGCCTGAGCAGCAAATCGGCCATCTCCAGATGGCCGGTTTCGGCAGCGATCATCAGGGCCGTGCGACCGCGATCGTCGGCTGCATTGATCGGCGTGCCTTGGTCGAGCAAGAGCGTTGCAACTTTTTCCGCATCGTCGATGCCGGCACCGTCGGCATAGCCAGCCGCCCACATTAGCGCGGTCAGATGGTTGCCGTAGGCTGCTTTGGGGTCGACCCCAGCCTTGAGCAGAAGCCGAACCACCGGCGTGAACCCCTTGGCCGCCGCATAGATGATCGCCGTCTTCTCCGTATCATCGCGCGCGTTCGGATTGGCGCGATGCGCGAGCAGATCGGCGACAATGACGCTATTGCCGTTGTAGGCGGCGGCAGCCAGCGGGCTGAGTCCGTTCTTGCGTCCAATGTTCGGATCGGCGCCTTTCGCCAGCAGACGATGCACGATTGTCGCGCGATCACTCTCCACCGCGATATAAAGCGGTGTGGCGCCGCCGACATTGCGTGCGTTGATGACCGCGCCATGCGAAAGCAGAAAATCGACCATGTCGAGATGGCCCTCGCGGGCCGCCTGTCCAAGCGCCGTTGTACCGAAGCGGTTCGCGGCTTCGGTCGAAGCGCCGGCCGCCAGCATGCTTTTAGCGACGCTCTGGCAGTCCTTCCCTGCGGCCGTGAACAACGCGACATTGCGCTGCAACTGCGTTTCAGGCGCCGTCTGCTGAAGCTTCTCCGCCAGCGCCGTGCAAGCCGTTCTCGCGCGCGCCATGGCCGGCACTGCGGCCATGGCAGCAATCAGGGCCCCAGCCACGATTGGCACCCACGCTGGGGGGCGCAATAAGACGGCACGCATGATGGCTCCACCCGACAGCCCCGCCTTCACCCGGCGATTGGCTCGATCTTATCCGCAGGCGCTGGACTGTCGAGGGGTGCGCGGTTTGGTACGGGTAGCGCTTGCCGCCTCGCGAACGGCGCGACCCCTCAGCTAGCAGCGCCCTGCCGCAGCAGTGGGAACATGGCGACCTCGCCGAACCCGGGGATTTCGACCGGCGCTGGCACAGTCGGCGCCGCGACGTCGGCACGGGTTTCGGCCTTGCCGGCAGTGCTGACCCGGTTGCGGCCGCCGTGCTTGGCGCCGTAGAGCGCGTCGTCCGCCCGCGTTAGCAGGTCGTCGACATTGAAGGCGGGGGCCAGCGCCGACGCGGCGCCAATGCTTACGGTCGCGCCGACGGGACGGCCGTCGATCACAACGCCGGCGCGCTCGAAATTGCCGCGCACGCGCTCGGCGATCTTAACCGCAATCTCCAACGGCGCCGGCACAATGGCCGCGAACTCCTCGCCACCCAGGCGCGCGACGATGTCGGTGGCGCGCATGCTGGTGCGGGCGACCTCGGCGAAAACCTGCAACGCCGAGTCGCCGAGCGCGTGACCGAAACGGTCATTGATCGACTTGAAGTGATCAAGATCGAACATCAGCAACGTCACCGGCTCGCGGCGCGCGGCTTGCCGCGCGCACATCGCCTGCGCCTCCTCGAGAAAGGCGCGGCGGTTGAGGAGCCGCGTCAGGAAGTCGGTCTCGGCCGCGCTGCGATAGACCTGCACCTGGTGATCCTGCACCATCATCAGTACGATGAAGGCGGCACCAACCGCGTAGATCAACGTCTCCAGCGTGAACACAGTGAGCCAGCCGGCGTCGAGCACGCCCGGCATGAAAGCGTGCAGCCCGAGCGGCAGCAGGAAGATTCCGGCGTGCAGGCTCGGCACAACGACTAGGCGCAGCAGCGAATAGTGCGCCTTGCGCCGCTCGCGGCCGAGCTCGAAGGCGATGGCGAAGGTGTAACAGGCGACCACCACGGCGCTCAACGCGACGCGCGCGCCGCCGTCGTGCGCGAAGGTCGGAAACGGCGACAACAGCAGCCACACGCCCGCCCCGGCGAAGACCGCGAGCGGCAGCAGGCGCCGGCCCTGGAACAGCCGCACGCCGTTCCAGATCATGCCGCAGGCAATGAAGATGAGCGCCGAGGATACCTCGCTCGGCACGCGGAAGAGTTCAGCCGGCGCGCTCCACAGCGCCATCGCCGAGGCGCCGATCAGGTAGGCCGCGCCCCACCAGGCCAGCGCCCGCACGTTGCGCTGCTGCATCCAGGCGACAGTCAGCAACAGGCCGAGCAAGGCGCCGATGCAGACCGCCACGAACGACAAGGTGGGTACGTCCAGGCCCGCAACCGGCAGTGCGCTTTTGGGCAACATTCCCGCTCCATCCTGCGGCCCGATCAGTTCTTGTCCGTATGCCGCAGATGGTGAAACTACGCATGAGCCGTGGGGAAAGCGTTGCGCAAGCGCGCGCTCTTCGAACTAAGCTTTGCGACAATTGAAATCAAATCCGGGCCGAGCGCGCCTGTGGCGGGACCCTGCCGAAATGAAAAAGGGCGCGCCGAAGCGCGCCCTTTGCCAAATCCAATCGCGCGCGATCAGCGCTTCGAGAACTGGAACGACCGGCGGGCCTTGGCGCGGCCGTACTTCTTGCGCTCGACTACGCGGGAGTCGCGGGTGAGGAAGCCGGCGCGCTTGAGCGTGGCGCGGAGGTCCGGCTCGAAGTGCGTCAGCGCCTTGGCGAGGCCGTGACGCACCGCGCCCGCCTGCCCCGACAGACCGCCGCCGGAGACGGTGCAGATCACGTCGTACTGGCCGTTGCGGTTGGTGGCGACCAGCGGCTGCTGGATCAGCATGCGCAGCACGGGCCGCGCGAAGAACACCTCGATCTCCTTGGTGTTCACGACGATCTTGCCGGCGCCGGGCTTGATCCAGACGCGGGCGACCGCGTTCTTGCGCTTGCCGGTGGCGTAGGCCCGGCCCTGCGCGTCGAGCTTCTGCTCGTACACAGGCGCGTCCGGTGCGGCGGGCTTCAGAGCGCCCAGGTCTTCCAAAGACTGTACGGTCGTCTCGGACACGGTCAGGCACTCCTCACGTTCTTGCGGTTCATGGCGGCGACGTCGAGCTTCTCGGGCTTCTGCGCCTCGTGCGGATGATCCGCGCCGGGATAGACCCGAAGGTTACCGAGCTGCACGCGGCCGAGCGGCCCGCGCGGCAGCATTCGCTCGACTGCCTTCTCGACCACGCGCTCCGGGAAGCGGCCTTCCAGGATCTGCTTCGCGGTGCGCGACTTGATCCCGCCGATATAGCCGGTGTGGTGGTGGTAGACCTTGCGCTCGCGCTTACGGCCGGTGAACACGGCCTTGGCGGCGTTGACGACGATGACATTGTCGCCGTCGTCGACATGGGGGGTATAGGTCGGTTTGTGCTTGCCGCGCAGATGCAGCGCCACGATCGAGGCGAGCCGACCGACAATGAGGCCGGTGGCGTCGATGGTCACCCATTTCTTCTCGACGTCGGCGGGCTTGGCCGAATAGGTCTTCATGACGAATTCCTTGAGAGCTTGAGGCGCGCGCTCAAAAAGGCGCGCCGGCATGGGTCGGTTCTGTAGACGAGCGCCGGCACACGGTCAACGCCTCCGGACGTATTTTTTCAACGTAGAATCAGCAATTTATAAGATTGGTATTCAGGCACCTTTGTCTAATTACCGCTCTTGGGGAGCGAATAGGTGGCAGTGACGTGGGCGACCGGCTCATCTGCTCCAGCCGAATAGATGGTCACCTCCCCCACCGCTAAGCGCTTGCCGACCTTCAACAATTTGGCCTCGGCCACGAGGTCGGCCTGGGCCGGCTTGCGCAGGAAGTTGATGCTCAGGTTGGTGGTCACGGCAAGCGGTTGGGCGCCGGCCGCCGAAAACACCGCGACGTACATGGCGAAATCGGCAAGTTCCATCATGGTCGGCCCGGAGATGGTACCACCCGGGCGCAGGTAGTCGGCGTGGTAGGCGCGGCGCACCCGCACGTTACCGAAGTCGACACGCTCCAGCGTCAGCCCGCAGCCGGGAAAATACGCCTGCGGAAATTCCACAGTCAGGAGTTCGGCGATTTCCTCGGCGGTCAGTGCTGGCGCCGGCATGCAGGATTCCCCCCTCGCCGGCGCATTCCCCCGGCGCACCCGTATTAGTGCCACGCCTGGCCCGGTCAACCGGCCTTGCGCTTGCGGCCTGTCTTCTTGGCTTTGCGTTTCTCCGTGCCGGCCTTGCGCGTCGTGTTCTTGCCGGGCTGCTTGCCATAAAGCGCGCGCAACTCGTCCTTGGCCCTTTCCAGCTTCTGCTTTTCGGCTCTGGACAGCCCCTTGCCGCCGCGGTTGATGTAGAACACCAGCATCGACATGCCCGAGCGATAGGGCGACGACTTGCGGCGGTGGCTGGCTTCCGCCGAGCGCCGGAGCGAGAGCGCGACCGCGCGCGGCGTTGGCCTGTTGAAAACACCCTGTTCCAGCGTCAGGGCGTCGCTGGTCTCGGTCACGCGCTGCGACCAGCGCTTCGTGGCGCGCTGGTTGGTCTTCGATCGGGACTTACGTTTTTGTTTCGTCATGATGCGTTCGTTTCGTCATGATACGGGCCCTGCGCCGTTAACAGTCGCATGATGCGGGCCCTGCGCTGCTAACGGCCGCACGATGCGGGCCCTCCGCCGCTAACGGCCATCCGGCACGCGGTGTTCCGCCGAGCCTTGCATGGGCGGCACAGGCGGTTAAGTATCCTCCCGAAACCGTCAGGAAACGGCCATGAATATACAGACCCGCGCACCCGAGACGGCGGCCCCCGTGATCAAGCACGAACGCGACGGCGAGATCGCCATCCTCACGCTCAACCGCCCGCGCGCCCGCAACAGCCTCTCGGAAGAGCTCCTGACGGCACTGGCCGCGGCCTGGACCGATATCGCCGCCGATAAAGCCGTACGCGCGGTGGTGCTCGCCGCCGAAGGCACCGCCTTCTGCGCCGGCCACGACCTCAGGGAACTGACCGCGCGGCGCAGCGATCCCGACGGCGGCCGTGCCTTCTTCCGCCACACCATGACGACGTGCAGCGCCATGATGCAGCAGATCGTCAACCTGCCCAAACCGGTGATCGCCTGCGTGCAGGGCGTCGCCACCGCCGCCGGCTGCCAACTCGTGGCCAGCTGCGACCTCGCCGTCGCCTCGACCCATGCCAAGTTCGCGACCCCCGGCGTCGACATCGGCCTGTTCTGCTCGACCCCCATGGTGGCGCTCTCGCGCAACGTGCCGCGCAAGGTGGCGATGGAGATGCTGCTCACTGGCGAGATGCTGCCGGCTGAGCGCGCCGCGCAAATGGGCCTCGTCAACCGTGTGGTGGACCCCGGCGAGGAGCGCGCTGCCTCGCTCTCGCTCGCACGTCTCGTCGCTTCGAAATCGTCCTATACCCTCAAGGTCGGCAAGGAGGCGTTCTACCGGCAGCTCGAAATGGGGCTGGCCGAGGCCTATGCCTACGCATCCGAGGTGATGACCGAGAACATGATGGCGCGCGACGCCGAGGAAGGCATCTGCGCCTTTATCGAAAAACGCGCACCGAAGTGGGAAGACCGCTGAGACCGCGCCCTCGCCGGCTGATCGCTTCTGCGTCTATGCGGCGTCGCCGGTCTTCGCTATCGTATCGCCCGACCGGCCATCAACTTTTCGGCATTAAACCTCGAGGGGCGCTCTCATGATCCGCACGACATTGCTTGCCGCAGCGCTGGCGCTGACGGCCTTCACACCCGTGCTTGCACAGGACATCACCGCCAGCGAGCGCGCGGCCTGCAAGGCCAACTACGAGACCTTCTGCAAGGGGACCTTCCCGGGCGGCGGCCGCATCATCAAATGCCTCGCCGGGCACTACGCCAAATTGTCGCCGGCATGCAAGAAAGTGATCGACAGCAAGAAATGAACGTCACGGGCATTGCTGGCATGTCCGCGTGAGCCCGCCCGGCCCTTCCCGACCGGGAGATGGCCGCCTATGTTGCGGCCATCGTCGCAGCAGGCGGGTCCGCTCATGAACAACGCTTCCCTTGTCTTTACGTCGGCCGCGCAACAGGCGCAGGCCGAACGCGGCTCCGCCAAGGCTTATGCGGCGCGTCTGGCCGAGGGCTTTCCCGACACGGTGACGCCGGAACTCGCCGCCTTTATCGGCGAAATCGATCTGGCCTTTCTCGGCACGGCGAACGGCGACGGCGCGCCGTATATCCAGCACCGCGGCGGCCCGAAGGGTTTCATCAAAGTCATTGATGAACGCACGCTCGGCTTTGCCGATTACCGCGGCAACCGGCAATACATCACCCTCGCCAACCTTTCCGAGAACGACCGCGCCTTTCTGTTTCTGCTCGATCCCGCGCGTCGCCAGCGCATCAAGATCTGGGGCCGCGCCCGCATGGTGGAAGACGACAGCGCCCTCATCGCGCGGCTGTTCGACGACGGCTACAAGGCAAAGCCCGAGCGCGCCCTGCTGTTCACCGTCGAAGCCTGGGACGTCAACTGCTCGCAGCATATCGTCACGCGCTATACCGAAGCTGATCTCGAAACCGCCTTCACCGCCGTCAAGGCAAAACTCGCCGACCTCGAAGCCGAAAACGCTCGTCTGCGCGCGGCGCTGGCGCAACAAGTGACGCAATGAACCACGACAGTTATCCCGACAGCTATATCCGCGGCATCCTCAACACGGTGAAGACCATCGCCATGGTCGGCATCTCGCCGAAGGAGAACCGGCCGAGTTATTTCGCGTTCAAATACCTGCTCGAGCGCGGCTACCACATGATCCCGGTAAACCCCGGTCAGGCCGGCAAGGAGATCCTCGGGCAGCCATGCTACGCCTCGCTCTCGGATATCCCCGAGCCCGTCGACATGGTCGACATCTTCCGCGCCTCGGAAAAGGTACCGCCGATCGTCGAGGAGGCGCTGGCGCTCCAGCCCAAACCCATGGTGATCTGGATGCAGCTCACCGTCCGTAACGAGGCGGCTGCCGCGCGCGCGGAAGAGGCCGGCCTCAAGGTCGTCATGGACCGCTGTCCCAAGATCGAATACGGCCGGCTCTCTTCGGAAATTTCGTGGATGGGCATCAATTCACGCACGCTCTCATCGAAGCGCGCGCAAGGGTTCGGCTCGGGCGTGCAGCGCATGGCTCTCGGCGGTCGGAACGAGCCGGAAAGCAACAACTAAGCCGCGCCCCCGCACTGCAATAATTTGCCTTGCTGGCGCATCCGGCGAGGCCAGGCATTTGGCTCGGCCTGGCAACCGGGCGGACGCCTTGACGCGCTGCCCACCCGTCCTGATAAATCGATCCACCGCCCGCCAGACGGCGAGTGAAACGGACACGATTGGGAGGAGTGGAGACCATGGCCGACGCCGACCGCATTCCGGGATTTGACACGCTGGCGATCCACGCGGGCGCCAAGCCCGATCCCACCACAGGCGCGCGCATCACGCCGATCTACCAGACCGCATCGTACGTCTTCGACGACGTCGACCACGCCGCCTCGCTGTTCGGCCTGCAGGCATTCGGCAACATCTACACCCGCATCGGCAATCCGACCTGCGCCGTGCTGGAAGAGCGGGTCGCCGCGCTCGAAGGCGGCACCGCAGCGCTCGCGCTCGCGTCAGGCCACGCCGCGCAGCTCATCACCTTGCACGCGCTGATGACGCCGGGCGACGAGATCGTCGCGTCCAACAAGCTCTATGGCGGGTCCATCAATCAGTTCACCCATTCGTTCAAGAACTTCGGCTGGAACGTTTCCTGGGCCGACCCGGCCGATATCGGCTCGTTCGAGCGCGCCATCACCGACAAGACCAAGGCAATCTTCATCGAGTCGATCGCCAATCCCGGCGGCGTCATCACCGACATCGAGACCATCGCCAATTTCGCGCGCAAGGCGGGCGTGCCGCTGATCGTCGACAACACGCTGGCGACGCCCTACCTGTGCAAGCCGATCGACTACGGCGCCGACATCGTGGTGCATTCGCTCACCAAGTTCCTCGGTGGCCACGGCAACTCGATCGGCGGCATCATCGTCGACGGCGGCAGCTTCAACTGGTCGCGCGGCGGGCGTTATCCGATGCTGTCGGAGCCGCGCCCCGAGTACCACGGCATCGTGCTGCACGAGACCTTCGGCAACTTCGCCTTCGCCATCGCCTGCCGCGTGCTCGGCCTGCGCGACCTCGGGCCGGCGATGTCGCCGTTCAACGCCTTCCTATTCCTCACCGGCATCGAAACGCTGCCCCTGCGCATGCAGCGCCATTGCGACAACGCACAAGCCGTGACCGAGTGGCTTGCCAAGCACGACAAGGTCGCATGGGTGAGCTATCCGGGCCTTCCGGGCGACAAGTACAACGCACTCGCCAAGAAATACGTGCCCAAGGGCGCGGGCGCGGTGTTCACCTTCGGCCTCAAGGGCGGCTACGAGGCGGGCGTGAAGCTGGTGTCGAACGTCAAACTGTTCTCGCACCTCGCCAATATCGGCGACACCCGTTCGCTGATCATCCACCCGGCTTCCACCACCCACAAACAGCTCTCGGACGAGGCCAAGACCAAGGCCGGCGCCGGACCGGACGTGGTGCGCTTATCGATCGGCATCGAGGACAAGGCCGACATCATTGCCGACTTGGAGCAGGCACTGAAAGCGGTGTGAGGTCGCTTTATCCCTCCCCTGAAAGGGGAGGGTCGCCCGCCGAAGGCGGGCGGGGTAAAGTCAAACTTTAGCATCCTGTGAGCGCCCCCACCCGCCTCGCATTCGCTCGCTACCCTCCCCCGCAAGCGGGAGAGGGATAAGAGGCTGCTCACTTCTTCTCAAGCACCCGCGCCACGTAGGCGCGGATGCGTTCGAGCGCTTCGGGCGCACACCAGATGTCGGTGACGGTCCTCTCGGTGGCGGCGCCACTCGCTGCCGTGCGCTCGCGCACGCCGGCGCGCAGTTGCTCTTTCGTCTGCGCAAACGCCGGCAGCGATATGTCGGCCATTTCCCGCGCCACCGCGAGGGCGTCGTCCAGGAGCTCGTCCGGCTCGCTGGTCTCGTCGATCCACCCGCGCTCAACGCCAGCGTCGGTGTCGTAGGTGGCGCCGCTCAAGGTGAACTCGGGCAGATAGCGCGGCGGCACGGCGAAACGCAGAATTTCGAAGGCGAGCGCAGGAAACGGCAGCCCCACCAGCAGCTCGGTAACGCCGATTTGTCCCGCCCGCTCGGCCATGATGCGGCGGTCAGCGCATGCCGCCAGCACGGCGCCGCCGGCAATGGCATGACCATTGACCGCTGCGACCACCGGCAAGGGACAAAAGAACACTGCCTCGAACAGCCGGTGAAGCGCCGGCAAGAAGGCGCGGATGTAATCGGGGCCGCTGTCACTCAAACGTTTCAGATCGACACCGGCGCAGAACATGCGGCCCTGGCCGGTCAGCACCACCGCACGCGCGTCGGACGCAGCCAACTCGGCAAACCGCGCGGCCAGCGCCTCGCAGAACTCGATGTCGAGGGCATTGGCCTTGCCATGGCGCATGGTGAGCACGGTGATGGGACCGTGCGCGGCTGTGTCGAACATTGGTGGCTCCAGTCCCTACTCCGCCGGCACGGGCTGCGGCAACGCAACGAACTGCTCATGATGCCAGAGCCTCTCGGCGTGCACGATCGCCACGGTGAACACCAGCACGCCGACGATCTGGTGCGCGAGCGAGAAGTCCAGCGGCACCTGCAAGAGCAGCGTGGTGATGCCGAGCGCTACCTGCACGGTGGCAATGGCGGCAAGAGTCAAAGCACCGCCCACGTGAGCACGCGTGCGCCAGGCGTCATAGGCATGGAACACGACCGCAAGCCAGATGGCATACGCGAGCATCCGGTGATCGAACTGCACCGTCAGCAAGTTCTCGAAGAAATTACGCCAGGCCGGATGCAGGAAGAACAAGTCCTTCGCCGCCGGAACGAGCGATCCGTCGATCAGCGGCCAGGTGTTGTAGATCAGCCCGGCGCCGCTGCCGGCCACGAGGGCGCCAAGGTAGATCTGGCCCAGCACCATGAACGCGATGAGGAGTGCCAAGCCGCGCAGGCGCCCGGGCGCCTCGCTCGGACGCTTGCCCGCGAGCTGCTGGGCGGTCCACAGCACGGCGAAATAGATGGCGCAGGCGAGCGTCAGATGGAACGCGAGCCGGTACTGCGACACGCTGACGCGTCCTGAGCCGGCGAGCCCTGAGGACACCATCCACCAGCCGACGGCACCGAGACACGCGCCGGCCCCGAAAATGGTCCAGAGGCGGACCCGCAGGCGCTTCGGGACCCAGCCGCGCCAGAGGAAGAACAGCAGCGGCAGCAGAAACACCATGCCGACCGTGCGGGCCAACAGCCGGTGCGTCCATTCGTACCAGTAGATGGTCTTGAACTGGTTGAGCGTCATCCCGCGGTTGAGTTCCTTGTATTGCGGGATCGCCTGATAATCCTTGAATTCCTGCTCCCAGGCCGCGTGCGACAACGGCGGCACCACGCCGGTGACCGGCTTCCACTGGGTGATGGACAGCCCGGACTCGGTGAGCCGTGTGGCCCCGCCGACGATCAGGGTCAGAAAGATCATGGCCGCTACCGCGAGCAGCCAGAGCCGCAGCGCGGGCGCGTGGGTTTCAGTCGCATCCATCCGTGACAGCCTGGAATTTTAAGGCTCCCGCGACCGGCTTGCGGGAGACGGCGCGGACCATATAGTCAGGCCGTGATGACTGCAAATGACCGATAAGAAAGGCTCCCATGCGCATCCGGACCCGCAAGCTGATCGGCGCCTTCGCCCTCCTGGCACTGGTGACGGTCTGGAGCCTCGCCGCCATGGTGCTGGCGCAATCGGCGCTGACCAACATCAACGGATTTATCGCCACGATCTATTACGTGGTCGCGGGGCTCGGCTGGGTGCTGCCGGCCATGCTGCTGGTGAAGTGGATGGGCCGGCCGGACGCGGACGAGGCGTGATCCTCGTGCCGTCATCCGGAGAGGCGACGCGCGGACGGCGCGCACCTCGGGGTGACGGAGCTTACGCCGCGTTCACGCGGCGGAAGCCGTTCCACATCGCCGTGGCGGCACCCGACATCAACACCTTGAGATAGCGCGCGCGCTGGAAATCGCCGTTGACCGAAATGCGCGGCAGCGCGGTCAGATGGTCGCGGTGCGCCTTGAACAGCACGCCCGGCCGGGTGGTGACGGCGGTCTTGAAGCCGAGCTCGGCGGCGATGCGGAATTCGCGCGGACCGGCGGCGGTGCAATCGCCGACCGGGTAGGCCAGGTGCTCGGGCCGCTTGCCGAGGGCTGCTTCCAGGACCGAGCGGCTCTGCTCCATCTCGGCACGCACCGCGGCGTCGTCCGGAATCTTCTTCAGGATCGAATGGCTGACCGTGTGCGCGCCGATGGTCACCAGCGGGTCCTGCGCCATCTCGGCGATCTCGCCCCAGGTCATCGATAAATCGCGGCAGAACGCCGGCATGTCGACGACGTAGCGCGCGCACAATTCGCGCACCACCGCGCGCATTTCCTTCTCGGTCTTCAGGCTGCGCAGATAGCCGTAGAGCTCGTCATAGAGCTCGCGCTTCTGCGCAACGCCGGCGCAGTCAAAGTGACGGTACTCGCCGTTGATGGGCAGGCTGATGCGGTTGTTGCGGGCGATCACCGCCTCCAGCCCCAGCCACCACAGCTCGCCGAGCTGATCGGGAAAGCTGGTGGGGATGTAAAGCGTGAACGGCATCTCGTATTTCTTGAGCAGCGGATAGGCGAATTCCTGGATGTCCTTGTAGCCGTCGTCGATGGTGATGACGACGAAGCGGCGCTTGAAGTCGCCGGCAAGCATGCGCCGGTGCATCTCGTCGATGGAGATGACGTCGATGCGCTTGCGCCGCACCAGCCGCAGGACGCGCTCGAAGAATTTCGGGCTAATCTCCAGGAGCCGATTGGGCTGGAAGGCGTCGGGCCGCGCCGGGCGCACGTGATGCAGCGTCAGGATGACGCCGACGCCGCCCAGCACAGGCCGCAACACATGGTGCGCGCCCGTGAAATAAAGCGTCTCCAGCCCGCTCCGGATAATCGTCTTTCTCACATGCCCCCCGAATCCTCGGCTCCCGGGTCAATTCCAGGGGAATATTCCAACCCTTTATTGATATTTCTTTGCCATTCTACCCTCCCCTGTAATTAACAAAAGTTCCATCCGCCGCCATGACCGTGCTTGCCCTGCGCGATCTGCCCACAACTGCCCGCATTCCGGCCCCGGTAGACGACCGCATCGACGAAGTGGCGATTTTCACCGATATCGCAGCCGCCGAGCCGCATTGGCGCGCACTCACGCAGGCCAGCGTGCTGGCGACCCCCTACCAGCAGTACGATTTCCTTAATTTGTGGCAGCGCCACGTGGGTGCCCCCGCCGGCATGACGCCTTTCATCGTGGTGGGCTTCAATCCGTTCGGGACGCCGCTGTTCCTGTTGCCGCTCGGGCTGCGCCACGTGGCGGGCCTGCGGGTCGCCGAGTTTCTCGGCGGCAAGCACGCCAATTTCAATATGGCGCTGTGGCGCAGCGACGTCGCCGCTCAGGTCGCCGCCGTCGACATCAAAAACGTGCTCAAGCGCCTCGGCCGGGAAGCCGACCTGCTCTGCCTCACCTGCCAGCCGCTGACCTGGGCCGGCGCCACCAATCCCTTCGCCCTGCTGCCCCATCAGCGCGCCGCCAATTCCGCCTTCAGCGGCGGCCTGCTCGCGGATTTCGAGGCGCTTTTGCGCGCGCGCACCAATGCCGCCGCCCGCAAGAAGATGCGCAAGAAGGAGCGCGCCCTCGCCAGCTTCGGCACCGTGCGCTTCGCGCGCGTCGAGGGCGTGCACGATGTGCGCGCCGCGCTCGACGTGTTCTTCAAGCAGAAGAGCGCACGCATGCGCACGCAGGGCCTAAGCGACGTGTTCGCGGACCCCAATGTGCGCCGCTTCATCGAAGATGCCGCCACCGCGCGCGGCCCTGACGGTGAGCCGCTGATCGAGCTCTATACGCTCTCCGTCAACGACCTGATCGTGGCCACGATGGGCGGCATCGTCGGCCACGGCCGCTTCTGCGCCATGTTCAACTCCATCGCCGGCGGCCGCTACGCGGCCGAAAGCCCCGGCGAGCAGCTCATCGTGCGGCTGGTGCGGCAATGCTGCGAGCGCCGGCTCGATACCTTCGATCTCGGCGTCGGCAGCGCGCGCTACAAGAACCTCTTCTGCAACGATACCGAACCACTCTTCGACAGCTTCTTGCCGTTGAGCGCCGCCGGCGCCCTACCGGCGGTGGCCTGCAGGCTCGCCGCCGCGGTGAAGCGCGTTGTCAAGCAGCGCCCGTCGTTGTGGGCGGCGGTGAAGATGACGCGCCGCCTGCGCGCGCGGCTTTCGGGCACGCCCTGACACCCGGCATATTTCCGGCCGCCCGGCGCAAGCGCGCTCAGAGCCTGTTGCCTGAGGCCGTCTGCGCCGCTTCGACGGAAAGCAGACCACGGAAGAGCGCGATGTGCTTGCGAGGCATATCGTCTCGCTCTGCCGGCCTAAGCTCGCTCCAATGCGAGACCGCCCAGCGGTCGAGAGATTCCAGAAGCGACATGGTTGAGTTGATCAGTAATGACTGCGGCAGGTCGGTCCTCACCACGCCGAGCGCCTGGCCGCGCTCGATGATGATCGAAACCCAATTGCGCGCGGCTTGAAAGACACGGCCCGTCGCCGAGCCTTTGCGCGGGTCGCCGCGCAGACGGTAGAACATGCCGCCGAACTGCACGAGCCAGGCGTTCTTACCGACGATGGCGAGGGCACGCCGGTAAAGCTCTTCGAACGTGCCCCAGAACGTCTCGGCCGTCAGCGCCTCGGGATCGAAGCCGCCAATCTCCCGAAACAACACCGCAATCGAGCGCTCGATGAGCGTCGTGAACAGATCGGCCTTGTCGTCGAAGTAGTAATAGAGCGAGCTTTTGCTCATCCGCGATTTTTCAAGAATGCGATTGAGCGAAGCACCGTCGAAACCGTGGGCGGCAAATTCCCTCGCCGCGCTCTCGAACAGGCGCTGCTGGCGTTCGGCATCAAGCTTCTCAAGACGGCGACTCATGGGTTGACCATAACCCAAATCATGCCTTATAGACCATGGTGTGTACCACTGGTACACACCATGGTCTACGAAAATTGCGGCGCGGGTCCAGCGAGATGCCGCCCGCGCCCGTCAATTCACCCCCAAGAGTGAGGAGGCAACGATGAAGGTCGCCATCAGCGGTGCGGGCATCGCAGGGGGAACCCTTGCCTATTGGCTGCTGCACGCCGGCCATGAGCCGGTACTCATCGAGCATGCGCCCGCGCTCAGAACGGGCGGCTACATCATGGACTTCTGGGGTGTGGGCTACACGGTCGCCGAGCGCATGGGCATTGTCCCGGCCGTGCGCGAGGCTGGGTTTCAGGTTGCCGAGGTGCGCTTCCTCGATAATGACGGACGCAAGGCCGGCAGCTTTTCGGTCGAAGCACTGCGCGACTTGACCCACGGGCGACTGACCAGTGTGGCGCGCTCGGCCCTCACGCGTGAAATCTATCGCGCAGTCGAGGGGCGCGTCGAAACCCTCTTCGATGAGCAGATTGCCGCCATCGAGCAACATGAGGCTGGCGTCCGGCTGACACTGCGCAGCGGCGCACGACGCGACGTCGATATCGTCGTCGGCGCCGACGGCCTGCATTCCCAGGTGCGCAAACTCACCTTCGGTGCCGAGGAGCGTTTCGAAAAGGATCTGGGCTACAGGTTCGCGGTATTCGAGAGCACCGGCTACGCGCCGCGCGATGAAGACGTGTATGTCATTCACTCAGCCACCTCGCGCCAGATCGCCCGTTTTCCGCTGCGCGACGGCAAGACCCTGTTCCTGCTCGTATTCAAGAACGAGCTCATGAAAGGGAAAGAACCCGGTAGCACAGCCGAGCAACGGGCGCTGTTGCAATCGGTCTTTGCCGATGCCGGCTGGGAATCGCCCCGTATCCTCGCTGCCATGGACAAGGCCGACGATTTCTATTTCGACCGGGTGAGCCAGATCCGCATGCCGTCCTGGCAGCAGGGACGCGTGGTGTTGGTTGGCGACGCCGGCATGGCGGTGTCTTTCCTTGCTGGCGAAGGCGCCGGGCTCGCCATGACCGAGGCTTACGTTCTCGCCGGCGAACTCGCGCGCACCGGTAGCGACTATCGGCAAGCGTTCGCGGCCTACGAAAGCCGGCTCCGCCCCTTCATCGAGGGCAAACAGCACACCGCTGAGACTTTTTCGGCGACGTTCGTTCCCGAAACGAACTTCGGCATCTGGCTGCGTAACCAGGCGACCAAGCTCATGGCCCTTCCCGGCGCGGCCACGCTCATGCTGGGCAAGAGTCTGCGCGACGACTTCACGTTGCCGGACTACTTTTCGTGAACTCTGATCGCGGCGGCGGGAGGGCCACCGCGATGCGCTTTGAGCGTTCCGCTCAGGCCGCCGCCATCTGGGCGCCGCCTGCGCACACGCTGACGTTGGCGAAGCCTGCGGCCTGCAGGCGGTCGCGCACCGCACGCGTCGGCGCCTGGGCGGCGTCGCCGGAGACCAGCACCGCACGCGTGGCGAGACCGGCGAACTGCTCGATCGGCTGATCGGCCGTTGAGCCGAGATCCAGCACCACATGGTCGTAGCTCTGCGTCAGCGCCTCGATCACCGTCGACAAGGTAGGCGATGCGGCAAGGGCGGGACCGTCGTCACCGACCTCTCCCGTCGCCACCAGATGCACGTCGGAATACTGGTCGCGGGTGATGACGTCGCCGAACGAGGCGGCCGTGCCGCGCACCAATTCCGCGATGCCGGGCGCGGCCGGCTCGGTCGAGATTACTGCGAGGTTCGGAGCCGCGAAGGAGAGATCCACCAGCACCACCGAAGCATCGTCCTCGGCGAGCGAACGCGCCAGGCTGATCGCCGCATAGGTGGTGCCGACATTGCGCGCCGTGCCGACGACTGCAATGCAGCGGGCATCCTCGCCGCCGAGCCTCGCCGCGATCTTGGCAGCCCCGGCGATCTCCTCGATGCTGCTGGCATGGAGCGGCGTGTTCGGCACCAGCGGAGCATCATGCACGGCGTCGGCATGGCCTTGGGGCTGGACCGTATGCGGCGCCTGCCCGTCGGCGTCGAGGCTGGGCGGCACGGCATAAATGTGCGGATAGTGCGGGGCATAGCCTTGTTGCGGCCGCCAGTTCACGTTGATGGGGACTGCGGGCGCCAAAGGCGGCGACGTCATCTGCGGTGAACCCGGTTGCGGCGCGGCCATTGGCGGCGGCGCCGGTGCAGGCCCCGGCGGCGCGTACGATGGAGCTGGCTGCGGCCAATAGCCGGCCGGCGCGTAGGGCGCCGCAGCATAGGGCTGGTAGGGATAGGCCGCGGCCTGGGCCGGGGACGCCAGCAGCGCACCGGTCACCGTGAAGCCGGACGACAGCGCAAACGCCGCGAAGGCAACGATCAGCACCGTCGGGACCTTCTTCGGAAAGGCTGGCTTCAACGACGGCGAGGCGCGCGAAATGATGCGGGCTTCCGCCGGGGCTGCGTTAATGCTGTCGCGGGCGCTGGCCTCGCGATATTTCTGCAAATAGGAGTCCAGCAGATCGCGTTCTGTCCTCGCCTCGCGTTCAAGCGCACGCAGCTCGACGTCCTGCTGGTTGGACTGCGAAACCATCTTCTTCACCTGGTCGAAGGTGGCCGTGAGCGTCTTGATGCGGTCGCCGGCGACCTGGGCGTCGTTGTCGAGCTGACGCGCGAGCCGCTCGCCTTCGGACTTGATCTGACGGTCGGTCTCGGCGATCTGCGCCTTCAGCTCCAGGATGCGCGGATGGCGCGGCAGCAGCGTCGTGGACTGCTCCGCGAGCTGCGACTGCAGCGCGATACGCTGCTGCACCAGCCGGCGCATGGTCTCGGAATTGGCGAGATCGGACAACTCGATCGATTGTCCGGAATGCAGTTGGGCACGCAGTTGCCGCGCCCTCGCCTGCAGGTCCGCCTGCTGGGCGCGCGCAGCTGCGATCTGGCCGTTCAGGTCGGACAGTTGCTGCGCCGGCAGCAAGGTGTTGTTGGTGCCGACGAACAGGTTCTTGTTGGCGCGGTACTGCTCGACCTTAGCTTCCGATTCCGCGACCTTCTTGCGCAGCTTGTCGATCTCGCCGGCGAGCCAGCTGCCGGCGGCGCGGGTCTGCGACTGCTTGTCGACCTGCTGCATGCGCAGATAGGTCGAGGCCAAGGTGTTGGCGACCTCGGCGGCGAGCTGCGGATCGACCGACGTGAAGTCGATGACGATGACGCGCGACTGCGCCACGGAGCGCACACTCAACCGGTCGAAATAGGCTTCGAGCGTACGCTCTTCCTCGCTCATCGAGTTGAGATCGCGGCCGATGCCGAACAGACTGAGCAGCGTGCGCCAGGGCGAGCGGCCGGCAACCGCGGGGTCGAACTCGGGCTTGCTCGCCAGATTGAGCTTCTTGATGACCTCGCGCGCAAGATCGCGCGAGAGCAGCACCTGCACCTGGCTCGCCACCGTCTCCGCGTCGATGGTGGGGCTGCTGACGCTCATGTTCTTGTCGACGTCCGGGCGCAGGAACGCGTTCTGCCGCGCCTCCAGCAGGACCCGCGCCTCAGACAGGTAGCGTGGCGTAATGGCGTTGACGACGACGAAGGCCGCCGCCGCGCAGATGATGGTGAAGCCGAGGATCTTGGCTTTCTTCTGCCACAAGAGACGGCCGAGGCCGCGGAGGTCGGGCCCGCCATCGGCGGTGACCGCCGTGACCACCGGCGCAGGCTGCTGCGTCGGACTATTCGACTTCATACCAAACACGATTTGCACTCCACGCGACCGACTCTGTGACCGTGGCGCGATTACAAACCAGTATGGTTTCGGCCCCGTTAATTCGGCCGCGACGCCGTAAAGGTTCGGGCAATGGTTAGGATTTGTTAACCATACCCGTCCCTAATTGAAATCGCTTTGATCGTCACGGGGCCGATTCCATGCGCTACGCCAGCCTGCTGCCGCCGCTCCTCCTCGCGCTGACGGTGGCCGCGTGCGCGCGCCAGCAGCCGGCCTATTACGTGACGAATTCGGTGACCGGCCAGCGGGTTTCGAGCGGTCAGCAAGCGTCACCCAACGACGGCCGCGGGCTCATGGCGGCGGGTGGGTCGCAGGCGAGCGGGGCCAACAGCTATGCCTCCGCCGCGCCCGAGCAAGCAGGCAACAGCAGCCGTGGGCTGTTCAACTCGGACACCTTCGATTCGGGTGCCTTTCAGACGAGCTGGTTCGAACGGCCGTCGCGGGCGCCGACCTACGCCGTGCAGGCGCAGCCTCAACCGCAGGCGCAATATACGCCGCAGCCGCAGCCGCAATATGCGCCGCAGACCTATTCCTACCAGCCGCCGCGGCAGCCGGCCTACGCGCCGCGGCACACTTATGCCCAGCAGCCCGCCTACACACAGCAGCAGACTTATGCGCAGCCGCAGCCGGCAACGATGCAGTATCACCCGCCGCAGCCGGTATCGCAGCAGCCGTATACGCAGCAGCAGTACTACCGCCCGCCACAGGCTCAGCAGACCAGCTATTATACGGCGAGGTATGGCCTGTATTAAGGTATGGCCCGTATGTGTGCGGCGGGTTTGGCGCACCACGCGCCTTGAAGTTGGTGCTCGCTGCTGATGTCGCCGCTGAACATCCTGCATATCTTCCGGGCCCCGGTGGGGGGCTTGTTTCGTCACGTGCTCGATCTCGCCAGTGAGCAGGCCGCGCGCGGCCATCGCGTGGGCGTGATCTGTGACAGCGGCACCGGGGGGCCGCGCGCCGCAGAGGTGCTGGCGGCGCTCGAACCGTCGCTGGCGCTCGGGCTCTCGCGCTACCCCATGCACCGGCAGCCGCATCCGAGCGACGTGTTCGCGCTACGCCACGTCATGGGCCGCGTCGTCGCCGCCAAGGCCGATATCGTGCACGGCCACGGCGCCAAGGGCGGCGCCTATTCGCGCCTCATCTTCAATCGGCCGCAGGCCGTGCGCGCCTATATCCCGCACGGCGGCAGCCTGCTGTTCACCCACGACACGCTTGCCGGCAAGGTCTACCTCGCGACGGAACGCTTCTTGATGAAGCGCGGCGATCTGTTCCTGTTCGAGAGCGGCTACAGCGCCGACATGTTCCGCCGCAAGATCGGCGAGCCCGCGGGCCTCGTGCGCATCGTGCACAACGGCGTGCCGCCCGCCGAATTCGAGCCGGTCACCCCCCTGCCCGACGCCACCGATCTCGTCTTCATCGGCGAGATGCGCATGCTCAAGGGCGTCGACATCCTGATCGACGCGGTCGCGCAGTTGCGCCGACAAGGCCGCGCGGTCACCGCCACCCTGATCGGCGACGGTCCCGACCGCGCACTGTTCCAAGCCCAGGCGTCGGAGCTTGCACTCAACGACCTCGTCACCTTCAAGCCGGCGACGCCGCAGCGACAGGCGCAGGCTTATGGCCGCGTCATGGTGGTGCCGTCGCGCCTGGACTCGTTTCCCTACATCGTCCTGGAGGCCACCGCCTCCGGCAAGCCGCTGATCGCCTCCGACACCGGCGGCATACCGGAAATCTTCGGGCCGCTTTCCGGTCATCTGGTGCCCAAGGGCGATGCCGTGGCGCTCGCCGCCGCCATCGCGAAGGCGCTCGACGATCCGCAGGGCGCGGCCGATCTGGCGCGGGCCATGCGGGCGCGGGTGGCCGAACAGTTCTCCATCGCCAGCATGGTCGACGGAGCCATGGCGGCCTACGCCGAAGCGTTGCAGATTTTAGAAAAATCAGGGCGGCGTTAACCGCTTTTTCAATAATACGCTAAGCCTTTTTTGACGTTCATTTCCTAAGATTTTCCGGAAACAGGGAAAGTGCCCGCGCATTCAAGCGTTGCAAGCGCGAAGCGGGTTTTATGTGTGGCATCACTCCATGAGCGATACCGATCTGCGTCCATCCCGAACAGCGGCCGGCGCCGCCCACGTGCTCGAGCAGTTGAAGGCCGGCGCCAGCGCACCGCCCAAGGTGCGCACGCTGTCGCCGGACGCGCTCGCCGTCGCCGAACGTCCGACCCCGCCGTCCATTTCCCCTATCGTGCTCGCCGGCTTCGTGCGCATGGCCGAATTCGCGCTGGTGATGGTGGTGGGCCTGACGGTCTTCGGCCTTTATCTCGGCGGTGAAGCCGATCTGGTCGTCCCCTATTGCATCGCCACCTTCTGCATCGCCGTGCTGGCGATGCTCGCCTTCCAGATCGCCGACATCTACCAGGTACAGGCCTTCCGCGGCTACGAGAAGCAGTACATGCGGCTCGCCTCCGCCTGGTCTGTCGTGTTCCTCATCGCCATCGGCGCCTCGTTCTTCACCAAGACCGGCGACCAGTTCTCGCGCATCTGGCTCGGCAGCTTCTACGCCAGCGGTCTGTGCGCACTCATCGTCTCGCGCAAGGTGCTGTTCTATGTCGTGCGGAAGTGGACGCGCGAAGGTCGCCTCACCCGCCGCACCGTCATTGTCGGCGGCGGTGCGCTGGGCGAAAAGGTGATCGAAGAGCTGCGCGGACAAAAGGACGCCGGCATCGAGATCATCGGCTTCTTCGACGACCGCAGCGACGACCGCGGCGGCGCGGAGTGCGCCGGCGAACGCAAGCTCGGCAGTGTCGACGACCTGGTCGAGTTCGCGCGCCGTACCCGCGTCGATCTGGTGATCTTCTCGCTGCCGATCGCGGCCGAAGGCCGCATCCTGCAAATGCTGAAGAAGCTGTGGGTGCTGCCGGTCGACATCCGGCTCGCCGCCCACACCAACAAGCTGCAGTTCCGCCCGCGCTCCTACTCCTACATCGGCAACGTGCCGGTAATCGACGTGTTCGACCGCCCCATCGCCGACTGGGACGTGGTGATGAAATGGCTGTTCGACCGCATCATCGGCGGGCTGCTGCTTCTCTGCGCGCTGCCGGTGATGGCGATCACGGCGCTGGCCATCAAGCTCGACAGCCGCGGCCCGGTGTTCTTCAAGCAGAAGCGCTACGGCTTCAACAACGACCTGATCGAGGTCTACAAGTTCCGCTCGATGTACACCGACAAGACCGACGCCACCGCGGCCAAGCTGGTCACCAAGGACGATCCGCGCGTCACCCGTGTCGGCCGCTTCATCCGCAAGACCAGCCTCGACGAGCTGCCGCAGCTTATCAACGTCGCCATCAAGGGCAATCTCTCGCTGGTCGGCCCGCGCCCGCACGCGGTCAACGCCAAGGCCGAGACCCAGGTCTACGACGAGGCGGTCGACGGCTATTTCGCGCGCCATCGCGTCAAGCCCGGCATCACCGGTTGGGCGCAGATCAACGGCTGGCGCGGCGAGACCGACACGCACGAGAAGATCCAGAAGCGCGTCGAGCACGACCTCTATTACATCGAGAACTGGTCCGTGCTGTTCGATCTCTACATCCTGGCCCGTACGCCGCTCGCTCTGCTCAAGACCGATAACGCCTATTGAGGGCGCGGGGCTGATGATGTCGCCCGCCCGTCGCCTGCGCCCTCGCCTTGGCCTCATCTGCGCCCTGGCGGCGGCCTCATGGCTCGCTGGCCCGGCGCACGCGCAAACGGCCGCCGCGTTCGACATTGGCGTCGACCAGGCCAATATGATCTGGCAGCCGAAGGCGAAGCAGGCGATGGTCTTCGCCGGCATTCGGGCCTTGGGCGCTCGCTGGTTTCGCAACTCGTTCGCCTACCCGCCCGATAGGATACCGGACTTCGTCGACGTCGTGCGCCAGGCTCAGCAGGCGCACCTTAAGATGCTGGTCGTGATCTTGCAGGACGCGAGCGACTACGACGGCGCGGATCCCAAGGCCGAGAACGCAGGCCCTGCGTTCGCGAAGCGCTGCGGCTGGCCGGGCGGCTCATTCAAGCTCAGCCGCATCAACCTGAACAAGTTCAGGGCCCGGCTGCGTGGGCTGTTGACCGCGCTGAGGACGGCGAAGCTCGAGGTCGACGCCTTCGAGATCGGCAACGAGGACGACTGGGTCTGCTTCAACGGCGATGTCCCCTTCGGCCGTCCCGCAACCGCGGAAGACATCCGGATCGCCGCCCGCGGCTATGCGCGCTTCCTCGAAGCGGCGGCTGAGACGATCCGCAATCCGCGCTTTTTCCCCAGGGCGAAGCTCATCACCTTCGGCATGTCGCACGCCGATGCCGGCTGGGACCAGAACCCGCCTCATCATCTGCCGAACCCGGCAGCCTTCGTGGCCTCGCTGCGCGATCTCGATGGCAAGAACTATCTCGACAACGCGCGCTACCACATCGACGGATACGGCTCGCACGTCTACCCGGAAGCCAACGACATCGCGCGCTCGACGGTGGCGACGCTCGCCAAGGACCGCGCCGCGCTCGGCCCGCATCTGCCGGTCTGGATCACCGAATTCGGCCTGCGCCGCGAACAATTCCCGAACCGTCAGGGGCTGAGCCGCGCGCAAGCGACCAAGGTCTTTTTTGCCACCCTCGCGCAGACGTCGCCGGCGGCCTTCGGGCCTGTGTTCTATTATGACTACGACAGTCCGTCCTGGGGGCTCGTCGATGCCCACGGGAAACTTCTACCAGCGGCCAGCGCGCTCATACGCGAATGCGGCGCGTGTATCGCCAAACGGCCGTAAGGTTCGAACCTACCTGCGGGTCTGGTCCCATTGCGGCGATGGCGCCGGATAAGCCGGTTGCGGCTGCTGCCACGCCGGCTGCGCCGGCACAAAACGGCGGATGAAATTCGCCGCGTTGACGCCCCACAGCAGCCCGAAGAACATCCACATATGCCTCCAGTGCTCGACCTGCTGCAACAGCGCGCACGGCAGTTGGGCCCCGAGCGAAAAGCCCAGCCACACCACCACCGGGCTCTTCGTGTCGTGGTAGTTCTGGAACGCGACCTTAACGGACAACACGGTCAGCATGATCCAGGCGACGCCCGCCAGCCAGCCGTAGTTGACGAACGAGCTGATGAAGATGTTGTGGATCGGCTCCGGGAAGATTTTGTCGATCTGCAGCATACCGAGCCCAAATGGATGCTCCAGGATCAGCGGGACTGCGAGCAGATAGCGATTGTAACGGCCCATGCGGCCGAGATCGTAAGGCTCGGCGAGCGTCATGCGGCTCATCAATTTCTCTTGGAATCCGTGGAAGCTCACGAAGGCGATCGCGGTCAGCACCACGAGGACGAACGCGCCGATCATGATCACGGCGATTGCTCGCGCCATCTGGCGTCGGTTGAGCAACAGGAAATAGAGCGGCGCGAACACCGCCAGCGCGACCACATCGGCGCGCGAGAACGACAGCACCTCGCCGGCCGCGCACAGCGTCAGCGTAATCAGCGGAAAAACGAAGCCGCGCCGGTAGCTCAGCATGTACATGGCGGCGAACAGGCCCGGCAGCAGAAAAGCGCCGAAGGCGATCGGCTCATCGAACAAGCCCTTTGCGCGGTCGTCCCAGATGAACAGCGGGATATGGGCGGCAAAGCCGACGACGCCCAGGGACGCCGTGATGCAGCAGGCGACCATGTAGACTTTCATGAACTTGTGGAAGTCGTCCTCGGTCCAGCTCAACGCCACCAGGCAGCTGGTCACGGTCAGTATCATGCAGAAGGTGTGCGCGAATAGCTGGAAGCGCACGTCGGGTTCGCTGAAATAGTTGATGGAGGAAAAGTAGACGGAAACACCCCAGATGAAGACGAGCAGGAAGAACACCATCGCGCGCGTGTTGAGGCGCGGATTGACCAGGATCGTCGGCAGGAAGGCAAGCAGGAAGACGACGTCGCCCGGCGCCGGGCGCGGCAGCGTCCAGTGCATCAGCAGCACCGCGACGTAGAACACGAAGTTCCTTATCGTGAAGATGTGCGTCTGCGTGAGCGACGCCTGCGGATGCATGAAAAGAACGTCCCTTGTGCCCGGCAGCGCTGAGGCCATTCATTACCGCGCGAAGGTTAACAGCAGGCAACGATTGGCCGGCCGCCGCCGGACCGGCCCCCGAACTGCGGCCACACGTGGCCCGCGGCGGCCTGCCCTGATCCGGGGCTCCGCCGTAGGGGGGATTTCGCTTGCGCCGGATGGCCGGAAATTCTAGGAAAATCCCGCCGAAATCGGCACGTCGGGGCGTGGCGCAGCCCGGTTAGCGCACCTGTCTGGGGGACAGGGGGTCGGAGGTTCAAATCCTCTCGCCCCGACCATTATTTCCGCGCTTGTTTCTGAATTTCGCGCGTTTGCGCGCCGAGCGCGCTAGCGCCGCACTTCTTCCTTAGCCAACGCCTCGATCGCGGCCAGCGCGTCCACCTCGCCGGCGCCCACATTGTCGCGCTTGCCGGGAATGTGGCGCGCGCTGCGCTCGATGATCTGCCGCACGCCGTAGGGGCTGAGCTTGGGATTATGCGCCAAGAGCAGCGCCGCCACGCCGGTGACGTGGGCGGCCGCCACAGAGGTGCCGGTGGTGAGCTCATAGCTGCCGCCCGGCGCCGGCACCAGCACGTCCACGCCCGGCGCCGAGACCGCCACCTGGCTCCCGCGGTTGGCCTGCGCCAGCAGCTTGTCGTTGGCGTCTGTGGCCGTGACGCCGATCACCGCCGCGTAGGCGGCAGGATAAAGCGGCGGCGAGCGCGGGCCCGCATTGCCGACGGCTGCAATCAGTATCAGTCCGCGCCGGTGAGCCTTCGCCAGCATATCGGCGAACATGCTGTCGGCGGGGCCCGCGAAGCTCATGTTGACGATGCGCGCGCCGTGATCGGCCGCCCAGTCGAGCCCTTTCATGACGTTGAAGGTTGTGCCGCGCGCGCTTTCGCCCTCGCCTGCGAACGCCCGCACCGCCAAGAGCCGTACCTTTGGCGCGACGCCGATCAGCTTGTGGTGCGCGGCGATGGCGCCGGCCATGGCGGTGCCGTGCGGATGCGGCACCGCGCTGCCGCCGAGCGCGTCGTACTGCGCGGCGATGTCGCCGGCGAGATCGGGATGCCTGGCGTCAATCTCGGAATCGATCACCGCCACGCGCACGTCGCCGCCTTCGCTGAGGCGGTGCGCGGCGATGAGATGTAACTTGCGCACGACGTATTGCGCGCTGCCGGCTTGCGCGTCGTTATGCGGCGCGGGCGCCTGTTGCAGCGTATAAAGCCAGTTGGGCTGGGCGGCCACGATGATGCGGCTGCGCGCGAGCCTGATCAGCGTCGCGCGCACGGTCATATTGGGGCCGATGCGCCAGCGCTGCAGCGTGCGCCCGGTGAGCGTGAAAGTCTGCGTCGCGAGCCGCGTCAAGTGCAGACGGCGCGTCAGCGCAATGAGCGCGCGCGTGGAGGCGCGGTCGCGCACTTCCAGCAGCACCTCGTCCGGCACGAAATCGGTTTCGCCGGGGCGCGGAATGCTGACGTTGCGGCGCGGCGACGGCCGTCGCCGTGCGACGCGCGGACCGGGCGGCGGCGGCGTGCGCGGGGTGAGGTCGGGAGGCATGATCAGGTTGGCGAGCAGCCAGCCGGGCGGGCCCAGGAAACAGCCCAGGCTCGAGCGCAACACCTCCGGCGCGGTCATCTCGCGGCCGAGCACGATGGTGCCAATGATCGGCGAGGCCGCCGCACAAAAGACCCCGACGCCAACATAGATGCCGAGCGGCGTTAAGCTCGACGACGAGGTCTCCAACGTGCGGGTGATGATGCCGCCGCCGCCACCCTTCGGACCGGCGGCCTGCGCCGACGCGGCGCTCAGTCCGGCGGCCAGCGTGGCAGCCGCCAAGGTCGCCGCTAAGGCAGTGCGTTTGATCGCCCTTGCTGCGTAGCCCTGCATCGCCCACCTGGCACGCCGGTCCGACCGGCGCGGCCAAACCTTCATCGCTGTCAGTCTACATCAAGTTTTTACCGGGAATCGATGGGGCTCATCCACAGCAATGGCCGATGCGGTAGCGAGGTGCGCGCTAGTCGTCGCGCGCCACTGCCGCGACGATGAGCTTGCGGCAATCGCCGAGTTCCCGGAGCGCGTCGTTGAGCTTGCGGATGTCGTCGGGCGCCAGTCCAACAGGCTGTGGCGGCGACACCGGCTGTTGCGCTGGCGAAGCGGACGCTTCGGGCGCAGCGGGCTTGCTCTGCATCACCGGTTCGACGCGCGGGACTGCTGGCGCGGCGGCAACGGCCACGCCGTGGGCGGCGCGATCGTCCATGTCGATGTGCGGGATCGGCGCGCTTGCCATCGGCGGCTCCGGCCGCTCGCCGGCGTCGTCCTGCCGGTCTCCGAGATCGCGGCCGACCAGCGAGGCCAGACGCCCGCGCAAACCGCGGCGCTCTTGAGGCGTCTCGTAGACGTCAGCGTCCTCCGCCTCGACGTCCTCCTCGGCGGGCGCGCCATGGGGCGGCTGCGCCGCGCCCTCCTCCCAAACCGCCTGCACGAACCGCACACCCTGTTCGCGCAGGATGCGTTGCACGCCGCGGATGGTATAGCCCTCGCCGTAAAGCAGATGACGGATGCCGCGTAAGAGATCGATGTCGTCAGGCCGGTAATAGCGCCGGCCGCCGCCGCGCTTCATCGGCTTGATGTCGCGAAAGCGCGTCTCCCAGAAACGCAGGACGTGCTGCGGCAGATCGAGCTCGTCCGCCGCCTCGCTGATGGTGCGGAATGCGTCCGGCGCCTTGCCGTCCAAAGCGGCCTCCCGGTCCCGAATCTTCAAGCATCACTTGAACAGATCAGAACGCCCGAGGCCAGACTCAAAAGGAGCCCGAGGGCCCCGTAATTCGCTGATTCGGCTTAGTTTTCCCCAGAACCCTGGGTGGCGGCCCGGCGGCGTCAGGGCTGATCGTGGGCGTCTCCGTCGCCATTGATGCGCTGCTTGAGAATGGCGGACGGTTTGAACACCATCACACGGCGCGGCGAGATCGGCACCTCCTTACCGGTCTTTGGATTGCGGCCGATGCGCTCGCCCTTCTTGCGCACAACGAATGAGCCAAACGACGACAGCTTCACGGTCTCGCCACGCTCGAGACAGTCGGTGATCTCTTTGAGCACCAACTCCACAAGCGAGGCGGACTCCGTGCGCGAAAGTCCGACCTTCTGATAGACCGCCTCGCAGAGGTCGGCCCGTGTCACCGTTTTACTGCTCATCGCCTGCCCTGCCCCCGGCGAAGATATCTCGCTGAATTTCCTACGATATTCAGTAGAGGGAGGCTGGTCAACGGGGCCGTGGCAAAATATCGGCGGTACCGTGGCGCGGCCGCGGCGGCATCCCGCACCCTCCGAAGGCGCCGCCTTACCAGCGCAGCAGCGCGGAGCCCCAGGTGAAGCCGCCGCCCATGGCCTCCAACAGGACCAAATGCCCACGTTTGATGCGCCGGTCGGCAACCGCGTCGACCAAAGCGAGCGGAATCGAGGCCGCCGACGTATTGCCGTGGCGATCCACGGTGATCACAACCTTCTCTGGCGCAATCCCGAGCTTGTGGGCGGAACCATCGATGATGCGCTTGTTGGCCTGGTGCGGCACGAACCAGTCGATGTCGGCGGCAGAGGTGCCGGTCGCCTTGAAGGCGTCGTAGATGACATCGGTGATCATGGCGACCGCGTGCTTGAACACCTCGCGGCCCTCCATGCGCAGATGGCCGACGGTCTGGGTCGAGGATACGCCGCCGTCGACATAAAGCTTGCCCTTGTGGCGTCCGTCCGAGCGCAGGTGGCTGGTCAGGATGCCGCGGTCCTCGACCGTGCCCGGCTGCTCCTGCGCCTCCAGCACCACGGCGCCGGCGCCGTCGCCGAACAGCACGCAGGTGGTGCGGTCGTTCCAGTCGAGGATGCGGGAGAAGGTCTCCGCCCCGATCACCAGGGCGCGCTTGTGGGCTCCCGATTTGAGCAGGCTGTCGGCGACCGACAGCGCGTAGACGAAACCGGAACAGACCGCCTGCAGGTCGAAGGCGGCGCCACCGGTGATGCCGAGCTTCTCCTGCACGATGACCGCTGTCGAGGGGAAGGTCAGATCGGGCGTCGAAGTCGCCAGAACAATGAGGTCGATGCTGTCCGCCTCGACGTGCGCATGCGCCAGCGCCGCGCGCGAGGCATGGGCGGCAAGATCCGAGGTGAGTTCGCCAGCCGCGGCGATATGGCGCTCGCGGATGCCGGTGCGCTGCACAATCCAGTCGTCGGTGGTATCCACCGCACGCGCCAAGTCGTCGTTGCTGAGGATCCGGCTGGGCAGGTACGCGCCGCAGCCGAGCACCACCGAACGCATTACCGTCACGAAGCCGCTCCGCTCGCCAGTTGGGCCCCGCCGTTGGCCTGCCGATCGCGTTCCACCGACTCGCCGATCTTGGCGAGCAATTCGTAACGTACCATGTCGTATCCGATGTCGATGGCCGCAGCGAACCCTTCCGAGTCCGCGCCGCCGTGGCTCTTGATGACGATGCCGTTGAGACCCAGGAACACACCGCCGTTGGAGCGGCGCGGGTCCATCTTTTCGCGGAGGGTGCGGAACGCCTGGCGCGCGCACAAATAGCCGAGCCGCGCCATCCACGTGCGGTTCATCGCCGCGCGCAAGTATTCTGCGATCTGGCGCGCGGTGCCCTCGGCGGTCTTGAGCGCAATGTTGCCGGCGAAGCCTTCCGTGACCACCACGTCCACCGTGCCCTTGCCGATGTCGTCGCCCTCGACGAAGCCGTGGTATTCGAAATGCGCGTAATGGCCTTCGCGCAGAATGCGGCCGGCCTCGCGCACCTGCTCGACGCCCTTGATCTCCTCGACGCCGACATTGAGCAGGCCGACGGTCGGGCGCTCCACGTCGAACAGGACGCGCGCCATAGCGCTGCCCATGGCGGCTAGATTGATCAGGTGGTCCTCGTCGGCCCCGATGGAGGCGCCGACATCCAAAACCACGGATTCGCCGCGCACCGTCGGCCACAGCGCCGCGATCGCGGGACGCTCGATGCCCTCCAGCATGCGCAGATTGAAGCGCGCCATCGCCATCAGCGCGCCGGTATTGCCGGCAGACACCGCGACGTCGGCGTCGCCCTTGCGGACGGCGTCGAGGGTCAGCCACATCGACGACTTCCAGCGCCCATGGCGCAGCGCCTGGCTCGGCTTGTCGTCCATGCGGATGGCGACGTCGGTATGGATGACCTGCGCGTTCGCCTTCAGGCGCGGCAGCCGATCGAGCAGCGGACCGATTTGCGCCTGGTCGCCGAACAGCAGGTATTCGATCTCGGGATGGCGCGTTAGCGAGATATCGGCACCCGGCAGCACGACCGATGCCCCATGGTCGCCACCCATTGCGTCCAATGCGATGCGAACTTTATCCTGCATTGAATGACCTTGGCGGCGGTGTGAAGGCGGTCGCCGGCGGCATGGTCTCATGAGAACGGTGCACGGGTCGGACCATAGCCGCTGAGGCGCGGCACACAAGCCGGTTGTCGGGGCGTTCCACCGGTTGGTTCCGCTCAGGACTGATCGCCACCGAGGCGCTTCTTCAGCGCTTCTAACCCGGCAAACGGGTGTTCGTTCGGCTCTCCTTCCGCCGGCGGCGCGAATTCGGCGCCTGGCTTGCGCGGATAGGGGTCAATGCCCAAAAGCAGGAACTCGGTGGCGAGCGCCCCGAGGTCAACCTTGCCGCCCACGAGCGGCTCGGGCGGATCCTCATCTTCATCGAGAACTTGAGCACCGTGCGCCGGCACTTCGGTCAGCTCCGCGTCCCGCCTGAATGCCACCTCAATCGGCTCGTTGACCTCGTTCTCGACCGGCTCCAGCGTCGCAACGCAGGTCTGGCCGACGCGCGCCTTGACGCGCCCCTGCACGTCAACCCCACCGTCCGCGCGCACCAGATCGAACACCGCCGACGCCTGCGCGATCTCTGAGACATCGGCGAGCTTGGCAAGCGCCGCGCGGACCTCCGGCGACGCCTCGATCTCCATGTGCAGGCCAGTCTCCGGTATTTCCTCCAGAGGCACCGGCACGGCCCATGGATTTCCGACAATATCCATGAAAATCAGCCTCTTATCTGGTCGGACGCAGAAATCGCACGAGGGTCAGGGAAACGCAAGGTTCCGGCCGCGAGGGCATCGGCATCCTGGCCCGCAAGGGCGTCCGCCATGGCCCGCATATAGGCGGCAAGCCGGACCGGATCACCCGCGGCTGCCTCCCCGTAGATATTGCGGTTGAGCGCCTCGACCAGGGCGTGGGGCTCCCGCTCGGCCAAGGCCGCACGGTAGGCAGCGGCACGACCGTAATAGGCCTCGCCGAAGGCCTTCATACGCTTGGGAACTGCCAGATCGCCGGTGCCCATCTCGCGCAGGTTATGGTCCATATCCTGCCAGAAGCGGTCGAAAAGGCCCTGCGCCACCTCGCGCAGACGGGGCTCGGTCGCAATCCGATCCAGCACAGCCGAAATATGCAGGACGATGACGTCAAAGCGGCCATTTACGGTGTCGGGAACGGCATAGTCCTGGTAAAAGCTCGGCAATCGCGCCTGCGCCACGATCGTGCCATACAGGCTCGAAATGGTGTCGGGCCGCGCGCCGCGGCGAAATCGGGAAAAAATCGTCGGCATGGGTGGTGGTTTCTGGCGGTTCGCCGCCGCGTACGTCAACGCCTTGGCCGATGCAAGACGAAAATGAGGAGCCCAAAATTGGGATCAGCTTTGGGACCACGACGGGGATCGAGACCGATTGAGGGCCGCCGTGCCCTGCGCCGGGCTTGCGTTGCGCTGGCGGTCGTGGGCGCGTTTGCGCTCGGCGGCTGCGGCGCGTTTACTGAGACCTTCCAGCGCGGCTACGTGCTGCAGCCGGGCGCGCTCGAACAGATCCCGATCGGCGCCACCCAGGAACAGGTGCTGCTGGTGCTCGGCACGCCCTCGACGGTCGCGACCGTCAACGGCGACGCCTTCTATTATATTTCGCAGAAAGGCGAGCGCGACGCCGCGTTCATGAAGCAGCAGGTCGTCGACCAACGCGTGATCGCGGTCTATTTCGACAAGGACCGCCGGGTGACGCGGCTCGCCGATTACGGACTGAAGAACGGCCACATCTTCGACTTCTACTCGAAGACCACGCCGACCGGCGGCAAGGACGAGGGCTACCTGCAGAAGATCTTCAAGGGCTTCAACTTTAGCCCGATCTGATCAGCGGCGCGGCAACACTGGCCCCGTTCACCCCAGTTTAGAGATCCACGACAGAAAAGGGCCCGCGGAAACCGCGGGCCCTTCCGTCGTTTTCGTGGGCAGTTGTCGCGGCCGTCAGTGCGAGAGCACGGCCAGCAGCAGCAGCGCCACGATGTTGGTGATCTTGATCATCGGGTTCACGGCCGGACCCGCGGTGTCCTTGTAGGGATCGCCGACGGTGTCACCGGTGACGGCGGCCTTATGGGCTTCCGAGCCCTTGCCGCCGTAGTGGCCGTCCTCGATGTACTTCTTCGCATTGTCCCAGGCACCGCCGCCGGACGTCATCGAGATCGCGACGAACAGGCCGGTGACGATGACGCCGAGCAGCATGGCGCCGACCGCCGAGAAGCCCGCCGACTTGCCGGCCGCACCGCCGCCCGCGATCAGGTAGATCACGAAGTAGACGACGATCGGCGACAGCACCGGCAGCAGCGACGGGATGATCATTTCCTTGATCGCGGCCTTGGTGAGCATGTCCACCGCGCGGCCATAGTCGGGCTTCGAGGTGCCCTTCATGATGCCGGGATCGGCGCGGAACTGACGGCGCACCTCTTCCACGATGGCACCGGCGGCACGGCCGACCGCGGTCATGCCCATGGCGCCGAACAGATAGGGCAGAAGACCGCCGAACAACAGGCCAACCACCACGTAAGGGTTGGTCAACGCGAAGTCGAGGTGGATGCCCTGGAAGTACGGGTGCTGCGCGGCGCTCTTGGTGAAGAACGTCAGATCCTGGTTATAGGCGGCAAACAGCACCAGCGCCCCAAGGCCGGCCGAACCGATGGCATAGCCCTTGGTGATGGCCTTGGTGGTGTTGCCGACCGCGTCGAGCGCGTCGGTGGACTTGCGCACGTCCGCCGGCAGGCCGGCCATTTCGGCAATGCCGCCGGCATTGTCGGTGACCGGACCGAAGGCGTCGAGCGCCACCACCATGCCGGCGAGCGCCAGCATCGAGGTGACCGCGATCGCGATGCCGAACAGACCGGCGAGCCCGAACGCCACCAGGATGCCGGCGATGATCACGATCGCGGGCAGCGCGGTGGCTTCCAGCGAGATCGCCAGACCCTGGATGATGTTGGTGCCGTGACCGGTGACCGAAGCCGCCGCGATCGACTTCACCGGGCGATACTCGGTGCCGGTGTAGTACTCGGTGATCCAGATGATCAGGCCGGTGACCACGAGGCCGACGACGCCGCACCAGAACAGCGAGGCGCCGGAGAAGGCGACGCCCGCGAGCGGGCCGAAGCCGATCAGCTTCCAGGTCACGAAGGCGATGGCGAACAGCGAAAGTATCGCGGTGGCGATGAAGCCGCGGTAGAGCGCGCCCATGATCGACTGGCTGGCGGGCAGCCGGACGAAGAAGGTGCCGATGATCGACGTGATGACGCAGACGCCGCCGATGGCGAGCGGATAGGTCATCATGTGCAGCAGGATCGGGCTCGACGCGAAGAAGATCGAGGCCAGCACCATGGTGGCAACCACGGTCACCGCGTAGGTCTCGAACAGGTCGGCGGCCATGCCGGCGCAGTCGCCGACATTGTCGCCCACGTTGTCGGCGATGGTGGCCGGGTTACGCGGATCGTCTTCCGGAATGCCGGCTTCGACCTTGCCGACCAGGTCGCCGCCGACGTCGGCGCCCTTGGTGAAGATGCCGCCGCCGAGACGGGCGAAGATCGAGATCAGCGAGGCGCCGAAGCCGAGCGCCACGATGGCGTCGATGACGGTGCGGCTGTTCGCGGCCATCTTCAGCGTGCCGGTAAGGAAGCCGAAATAGCAGGTGACGCCGAGCAGCGCGAGGCCCGCCACCAGCAGGCCGGTGATGGCGCCGGCCTTGAACGCGAGCTCGAGGCCGCCGGCCAGCGTCTTGGTCGCGGCCTGCGCGACGCGGACGTTGGCGCGCACCGACACGTTCATGCCGATGAAGCCGGTCAGGCCCGACAGGATGGCGCCGACGGCGAAACCGACCGCAACCAGCCACTCGAGCGTGAAGCCCAGAATGAGGAAAATCACCACGCCGACGATGGCGATGGTGGTGTATTGGCGCTTGAGATAGGCCTGCGCGCCCTCGCGCACGGCGGCCGAGATCTCCTGCATCTTGGCGGAGCCCTGATCGGCGCCGAGCAGCGATATGATCGCCCAGATGCCATAGAGGATCGCAAGCACGCCACAGCCGACGATCATCCACAATGTAGTCATGGTGGCCTTAACCCCTTCGATGAGTATGGTGCACGGCGGAGGGCTAACGCCCCCGCCCGGCGCCAGGGACGTCGAGGATGGCCGCCAGAATCGCGCTTCACCCCGACCGGAAAGCGCGCGGATATAGCCAAAAACACGGCACGAACGCAACCGTCGCCGGACGATTCACCCTGCCTTGTCCGCACATGGCAAACGCCAAAAAGGGCCCAAAATTGGCCCGTTCCGCGTCTTGCAAGCGTGGGCTGCATCGAATTGATGAGGACGCCGAGGCGCGGGCCGCAGCGAAGGCGCCTTCTACCACCAGGCAAGGGTCGGTTCGGCTGGGGACAATTATCCGCTCGCGCGCCCCGGGTGCCCGATCTCAACCCCCGCGTCACACCGCCTCACGCTCGCGCGCACGCCCGACGCTCAGCCAAACCAGCAGCCCACCGGCAATCGCCACCGCCGGGAACAGCACGGCGTTGACGGCGTACCAGCCGAAATGCTCGAGCAATTGGCCGGACGAGAACGAGCCCACGGCCATCGAGCCGAAGATCAGGAAATCGTTGAACGACTGCACCTTGGTGCGCTCCTCGGGGCGGTGGCATCCCGTCACCATGGTGGTCGCGCCGATAAACGCCAGGTTCCAGCCGAGGCCCAAGAACACCAGCGCGGTCCAGAAATGCGCCACCGACAGGCCGCTCATGCCGACGGCGGCCGCGAGCACCAAGAGGACGAGGCCAAGGGCGGTGACGCGGGTGACGCCGAAACGCGCGGCAAGCGTGCCGGCGACGAAGCTCGGCCCGTACATGGCGAGCACGTGCCACTGGATGCCGAGCGTGGCGTCGGTGACCGAATGGCCGCAGCCGACCATGGCGAGCGGCGCCGAGGTCATCACCAGGTTCATGGTGGCGTAGGCGGTAACGCCGCAGGCAACCGCAACGATGAAGCGCGGCTGACGCACGATCTCGGACATCGGGCGCCCGCTCGGCGCGCCCGCAGCAACGCGGCGATGCGGAATGCGAACGAACTGAAGGACGACGATCGCGATCACCGCGCAGACCGACTGCGCCAGATAGCTCGCCGCGAAGGTGAAGGGTGTCAGCGCGTCCTTGGTGAAGATCACGATCTGCGGGCCGAGCACGGCGGCGAACACGCCGCCGGCCAGCACCCACGACACCGCCTTGGGCCGGTAGCGCTCGCTTGCGGTGTCGGTGGCGGCGAAACGGTAGGACTGGAACGCCGCCGCGTAGAGCCCGCCGCAGAACGTGCCGAACAACAGCAGCCAGAAATTGCCACTCATGATGGCCGTGTAGGAAACGAGCCCCGATGCCATGCCGAACAGTGTGCCGACCTGCAGCGCGGTGCGGCGGCCGAAGCGGCGCGCCAGCGCGCCCACCGGCAGGGCGCCGGCCCAGAGGCCGAGCACGGTGGCGGTGATCGGCAGCGTGGCGAGCCCCTTGTCGGGCGCCAGCACTGAGCCGACGATGCTGGCCGTCGAATAGATGATGGTATTGCTGGCGCCGCCCAGGGCCTGCGCCGCCGACAGCACCATGGCGTTGCGACGCGCGAGCGTGTCGTCGACGACGTGTTGGATGGGTTCGGCAACCGCCGACATGGCGTGATTCTCCGGCAAAGCCGCCTCTTCTAGCGGCGCGTAGGTGCAAAGGCTACCGTCGCGGGCGCAGGCCAGCGATGCGGCGTGGTTGTCGGCCGATCAGGCGAGGACCTGCTCGATCTGGCGGGAAAGCGCTTGCCGGGCGTTCTCCATGCGCTCGGACAGCGCGGATTTGACGTCATCCGGCGCCCGCTCGAACGGCACGAATTCGAAGGGCGGGCTGGGGTCGTATTCGACGAGCAACTGGATCGCGCGCGCCGCCTCTTTGCCGGCGATTTCGGCCACGACGCTCAAGCCGAAATCGATGCCTGAGGTGACGCCGCCCGCCGTGATCAGGTTGCCATCCTTGACCACCCTCGCCTGCTCGTGGGTCGCACCGACCAGCGGCAACAGGCTCGTATAAGCCCAATGCGTGGTTGCGCGCCGTCCCTCAAGCAGCCCCGCCGCGCCCAGCACGAAAGCGCCGGTGCAGACCGAGGTGACGTATCGCGCGCCGACAGCCTGCCGACGCACGAACTCGACCGTCTCGCGGTCGCCGATTGCGCCGATCACACCGGGGGCGCCGCCCGGCACGCAGATCAAATCAAGCGCGGGACAATCCGCGAAGGTGTGCGTCGGCACGAGGCCGAGCCCGCAATCGCTCGGCACGGGCGCCAACGTCTTGGCACAAATATGCACGGCGGCGCCGGGCATGCGTGCCAGGATTTGCAGCGGACCGGTGAAGTCGAGTTGGGTCAGTTCGGGAAAAATGACGAATCCGACGTTGAAGGCTGGCATGGCGGGTTTCCGGTTGTCTTGAAGCGGGCGCGAAATTCGCTGGGCGAGACGGCGACGGTGCGGGCAAACGCCCGGTCCATGCGGCGCAACGAGCCGAAGCCGCAGCCGGCGGCGACGATGTCGATCGGCTCGTCGGTGTCGAGCAGGCGACGGCGCGCCAGATCGACGCGCACGCGCTCGACGAAGTCGGCCGGGCTCACGTTGAGGCCAGCACGAAACAGGCGGCTGAGCGAGCGCAGTGAAACGCCGGCTTCGGCAGCGAGCGCATCCGTGCACCAGTCGCGCGACGGCGCGGCAACGATGCTCTGCGCGAGCTTCTCGATCCTGGCGTTGCCGGTCACCGACTGCGCGGCCAGCTCGGCGGAAAACTGGCTCTGCCCGCCCGGCCGCATGCGGAAGATCACATGGCGCCGGGCGACCGACAGCGCGACGCCGCGCCCGTGGTCGGCCTCGATCATGGCGAGCGCCAGATCCATCCCCGCCGTCACGCCGGCGGAGGTCCACACGCCGCGGTCCTCGATGTGGATGGCGTCGCCTTCGACATCGATCGCCGGACGAAAGCGCTTGAGGGCTTCGATGGCATCCCAGTGGGTGGTGGCGCGGCGGCCGTCGAGGGCGCCGGCTGCCGCCAGGAAGAACGCGCCGCTGCACACCGACGCCAGGCGCGGCACGCGACCGGCGGCGCGGCGCACGATGTCGGTGATGGCGCCGCTGGCGAGTTGCTCACGTACGCCCGGATCGCCTCCCGCCACCATCAGGGTGCCGGTGCGCGCCAAGCGCTGGGGCGTGACCTCGGTTAGTGACAGATCCGCCACCAGCGATACGCCCGACGAGGTCGCGAACGGACCCGCCTCGGGCGCGGCGATTTCGATGCGGTAGGCCTGACGGCCGAGCACGTCGTTGACGGCCGCGAACATCTGCAGCGGCCCCGCAACGTCGAGCAGCTGGGCGCCGGGATAGGCGAGCATCAGAAGGTTATGGGCGGTCGTCATAAACCGGTTCCTAGCACCGGCCCGAAGTGGCCGAAAGGTCAATCGCCAGTCATTTTCGGCCACGGCCAGCCAAGGCCCTCTGAGCGCGTGGGTCGTCAGCGCACCGGCGCCGCCCGCGTCAGAATTTGATCGCGCCGGGATGGCGGATGGTGGCCTCGCGCGCCGCGTAAGGCGAAAGCGCCCCGATCTGGCCGAGCGAGGCGCGCAATTCACCGCGGTAGAGATCGAGCAGATAGCCCGGCCCCTCCTCCCCGAGCGCGCCGATCGCCCACAGGAACGACTTGCCGGCAAAGGCGACGTCGGCCCCAAGCGCCAGCGCGCGCATGACGTCCTGGCCGGAACGGATGCCGCTGTCGAGAACGACGGTGGCCTTCTTGCCGACCGCGGCCGCGATCGCCGGCAGCACGTCGATCGATGGCATCAGCGCCTCGATCTGGCGGCCGCCGTGGTTCGACACCCAGATGCCGTCGATGCCGAGCGCCACCGCCTTCTCGGCGTCGGCCGGATGCAGGATGCCCTTGACCGCCATCGGCCCCTTCCAGCGATCGCGATAGCGCGCGATCTCTTCCCAGTCGAAGGCGCCGCCCATCTGGCCGCGCGCGAACCGGATCGTCTGGTTGGTCGTGGGGTTCTTGCCGAGATAGGGCCCGATGGTGGCAAAGCGCGGATAGCCGTTGCGCATGAGCGCCATCAACCATTGCGGCCGGATCAGCATCTCGTAAATCATGCGCGGCGTCGGCTTGAAGACGCCGCCGAGGCCGGCGTAGCTCTCGCGCGAGCGCGAGGTGCGCACCGGCACGTCGAGCGTCATCGCCAGCACCTTGACGCCGTTGTCCTGCGCGCGGCGCACCAGGTCGAAGCCAATCTTGTGGTCGTTTTGCGCGAAGCGATAGATCTGCAACCAGAACACGTCCGGCGCGACCTTGGCGATCTGCTCGATGGTGGCACCACCGACGACGCTCAACGCATACGGCACGCGCGCGCGCTGCGCGGCCTTGGCGAACAGAATGTCGGCGCCCGGCCATACCAGTGATGGCCCCCCCATGGGCGCGATGCCGATGGGCGCCGCGTAACGCTGACCGAACAGCTCGACCTCGACCGGGGGCAGTTCGTTGACGACGCCATAGCGCGGCACGATCTTGACTGCATCGAAGGCCGCCCAATTGTCCTTGACGCCGACGTCATCACCCGCGCCGGTGTCGCCGTACTCGAAGGAAAACAGCGGTACGTTGCGCGGCGCCGCGCGGCGCAAATAGGTCGAGGTCGGATAGCGCCGGTAATGCTTCTGATAATTCGCGCCGGCACCGGCCGGTGTTACCAGCGCGCTCTTGGCGGCATCCAATTTCGCCACATCCTTGGCCGTGACGTCGTCCATGGCATTCCCCCGACTGAATTGTTTGCGCTCACTATAGCGGCACGCTGGACCTTTTGTCTCAGGGGATCAGAAATGGCTGAAGGAGACGTTGCGGAACGCGAGCGGCTCGCCGTCCGGACCGATGAAGCGGGCGCCCTCGCCATCCGCGATCACGCCGATTTCACTGACCGAAACCTTTGCCGCCTTGGCGGCGGCCTTGAAGTCCTCGGCCCTGTCCGGCGGCACGGTGCAGACGATCTCGTAGTCGTCGCCGCCGGTCAGGGCCGATTCCAGCCTCGCCGGTTCCGCCGCGACCCAGGCGCGTGCGGCCTCCGACAACGGCACCCGCGCCACCTCTACATTGGCGGCAACCTGCGACACGCGGCAAAGCTTGGTGAGATCGCCGACGAGGCCATCGGACACATCCATGGACGCGGAAGCATGGGTCCGCACGGCCTCGGCCAGCGCATTGCGCGGCTGCGGCAATAGATATCGGTCGGTGAGATGCTGCCGTTGCGCCGGCGTCAGCGGCCAGTCGCGCGCAGGATCCTTGCGCAGTGCAAGGCCAAGCGCACTGTCGCCGATCGTGCCGCTGACAAAGACGAGATCGCCGGGCTTGGCGCCGGCGCGGCGCGCCATGGTGCCCGCCGGCACGCTGCCGAACATCGATACCGAAATGGTGATCGGTCCGGGCGTGCGGTCGGTGTCGCCCCCAAGCAGCGGACAGCCGTAGTGCTCGGCATCGCCGCGCAAGCCTTCAGCGAACGCGGCGAGCCAGTCCTGGCCGACGGCCTGGGGCAGCGCCAGCGAGATGAGATAGCCGAGAGGCGCCGCGCCTTTGGCGGCGAGATCGGAGAGGTTGACGCGGAGCGCCTTGCTCGCCACCGCGTGCGCGGGATCGTCCTCGAAGAAGTGCACCCCGCCGATGATGGTATCGGTGGTTAGCACGAGCTCACAACCTGCGGGCGGCGCGATGACCGCGCAGTCGTCGGTAAGCTTGAGCGCGCCGGGATGGGTGGCGAGCGGCGCGAAAAGATGCGCGATCAGCCGCTCTTCGCCGGACAGATGGTCGTCGTGCGCCATGGCGTCACCCCGCGCTGAATTCCTCCGGCCGCGCCTGCCGCGCCAACTGGTCGAGAACGGCGTTGACCATGCCGGTTTCGTCTTTCTCGACGAAAGCGGCGGCAACGTCGGCGTATTCGGCAATAACGGCGCGCGCCGGCACGTCGCGGCGATGGCTGAGCTCGTAGGCCCCCGCACGCAGCGCCGCGCGCAGGATGGTCTCGATGCGCTTGAGCGGCCAGCTCTTCTGCAACGCGGTATCGATGAGCGGATCGAGCGCGCGCTGCTCGCGCACCACACCGGACACGATATCGCGGAAAAAGGCGGCCTCCGCCGGCAGGTATTGCGCCCCCTCCACCTCACGGCCGAGCCAGTGGCTTTCGAATTCGGCCAGGATCTCGTTCAGCCCGGTGCCGGCAATGTCCATCTGATAGAGCGCCTGCACGGCGGCGAGCCGCGCGGCGCCGCGGCGATTGGCCTTGCGCGGGTCCTTCTTGCCCGGATTTTTGCTACCGGCATTCTTGCCGGCAGGCGGGGCGTCTCCGGCCATCAGGCCCCTGCCAATGTCTGCTTGAGCGCCAGCATGGCGAGCGCGGCCTTGGCGGCCTGGGTGCCCTTGTGGCCGTGGTCGCCGCCGAGGCGCGCATAGGCCTGCGCCTCATTGTCGACTGTGAGGATGCCATTGCCGAGCGGAACCTGGCGGTCGACGGCAAGCTCCATCAGCCCGCGCGCGGATTCATTCGACACCAGATCGAAGTGATAGGTTTCTCCCTGGATCACACAGCCGAGCGCCACCACGCCGTCATAGGGCCGGCGCGCGGCATTGGCAGCGTCGAGCGCCATGGCGATCGCCGGCGGCACTTCGAGCGCGCCCGGCACGGTCAGCCGCTTGTAGGTCGCGCCGGCGGCTTCCAGCGCGGCAACGGCGCCGGCCAATAGCTTATCGGCAATATCCTCGTAATAGCGCGCTTCCACGATCAGCAGATGCGGCGTTGAAGGCTTTTTCGCCGCGGTCTTCGTATTAGTCTTCGTTTTGGCCGCCGTCTTTGCGGCAGCGCGCTTCTTAGCCATGGGGTCGATTTTCCTTGTTTCGGCCGGGGTCGTAGCAAGCGCCTGCGGGCCGAACAAGGGCTATCCCCTATCCGCTTAGACGCGTTTCCATCAGCCGCGCCGCGTAGCGGGCCATGGTGTCGATTTCAAGATTGACCGCGTCGCCCTGGGTCAGCGCGCCCAGCGTCGTGACCGACAGGGTGTGGGGGATGATCAGCACCGAAAAGGTGTCGCCCTCGACCATGTTGACTGTGAGCGAAACGCCGTCGAGCGCGACCGAGCCCTTGGCGGCGATGAAGCGGGAGAGCTCGCGCGGCGCGCGCAGCACGAAGCGGGCCATGTCCGTCATGTCCTCGCGCGCGATCACGCTCGCGAGACCGTCGACATGACCGGCGACCATGTGTCCGCCGAGTTCGTCACCGATTTTGAGCGCGCGTTCGAGATTGACACGGGTGCCCTTTTTCCAGCGTCCGACGCTGGTGAGCGCCAGCGTCTCGGCGGCGGCATCGACCGCAAACCACGTGCGGCCATCCTCCTCGCCGGTATCGACCACCGTCATGCAGACGCCTGAACAGGCGATCGAAGCGCCTTCGTCGATGCCGGCGCGCGGGTAGCGGCAGAAGATCGTGAGCCGGCTCAGGTTATTGGCGCGCGCCGCCACGCTGCGGATTTCGCCCAGGTCCGTGACAATGCCGGTAAACATCTAGCGCCGCTCGTATTGTTCAAGAGTATCCGCGCCGACCTTTTCGCTGCCGCGCGCAGCGAGGCGCGAGGAAAGCGCATCGAGCGGCATGTCCTCGAGCGGCGCAACGCCGTCGTCGCCGATGAGCTTGTCGGCATAGAAGAGCGCCGCCGCGTCCACCTTGTCGGCGGCGACGAAAGAGGCCGCTACCGTGGGGCCGCCCTCCACCATCAGCCGGCTGATGCCTTCCTTGGCGAGCGCCTTTAGCACCGCGTCGAGGTCGAGCCGGCCACGCTCCTCGTCGACGCGGAACACGCGCACGCCTTTGTGCTCGAGGATGTCCTGCGCGATTTCCGATGCCGCGCGGCCACAGAACACCCAGGTCGGCGTCTCGCGCGCGGTCCCGATTACGCTGGTCGAGAGCGGCACGCGCAGCCCCGCATCCAGCACCACGCGCACCGGGGAACGATCCGTCATACCCGGCAGCCGGCAGGTGAGCTGCGGATTGTCGGCAAGCACGGTGCCGATGCCGACCAGGATGGCGTCGCTCTGGGCACGCATCTGGAACGCGCGGTCGCGCGCGGCCTCGCCGGTGATGGGGACTGGCTTGCGGCCGGCAGCGGCGACCTTGCCGTCGGCGGAAATAGCAAGCTTCAGGGTCACGTGCGGGCGGCCGAGTTGTATCCGCGTGATGTGCCCGGCGTGCGCACGCCGGGCTTCATCGGCATCGAGACCGATATCGACTGCGATCCCTTTTTCTTTCAGCCGTGCGTGACCTTGACCGTTGACCTCCGGATTGGGGTCTTCTAGCGCCGAGACCACGCGCTTGATGCCGGCTTTGATGACCGCATCCGCGCAGGGCGGCGACTTGCCTTCATGGGAGCAGGGCTCGAGCGTGACATAGAGGGTAGCGCCGCGCGCATCCTTCTTGGCCTGGCGCAGCGCCTCGACCTCGGCATGGGGCCGCCCGCCGGGCTGCGTCCAGCCGCGCCCGACGACGATGCCGTCCTTGACGACGACCGCGCCCACCGCCGGGTTCGGCCAGGTATTGCCCAGACCGCGCCGGCCGAGCGAGAGCGCCAGCGCCATGAAGCGGGCATCGTCGCCGGATTGACTCACGGACGAAGCCACCTCCACCGCCGGATCTGCAACGTCTTCCGTCATTTCGACGGCGCGGCGGGCCGCCCCTCTTCCACCTGCAACTCGTCGAGCGCGGCCTGGAAGTCCTTGGCCTCGCGGAAGTTGCGGTAGACGGAGGCGAAGCGCACATAGGCGACGTCGTCGAGCTCGCGCAGGTGCTCCATCACCAGTTCGCCGATGGTCTCCGAGGTGACCTCGTTCTCGCCCTGGCTTTCCAGTTCGCGCACGATCTTAGACACCATTTTCTCGATGCGTTCGGGATCGACCGAGCGTTTGCGCAGCGCGATCTGAACCGAGCGCATCAGCTTGTCGCGATCGAACGGCAATCGGCGGCCGTTTCGCTTGATGACGGTGAGCTCGCGCAGTTGCACGCGTTCGAAAGTGGTGAAGCGGAAATTGCAGCTCAGACACACGCGGCGGCGGCGTATCGCCCCGGAATCCTCCGTGGGCCGGGAATCCTTGACCTGGGTGTCGAGGCTTCCGCAACTCGGGCAACGCATCACGTCCCCCTATCTCCCCCATCCGGCATCGCCGGACACGTCCAGTTCATTTTCGTTTCTTTCCGCGTTTTTCCAAACCGATGCGCTCGACAGGCCCTCCCTCCCGTAAGCCCCGGGAGCAGCAGAAGGGTCACTGGTAAATCGGAAAACGCTTGAGCAGCGTCTTCACTTTCTCGCGCACGGTGCCTTCGATCAGCGAATCCTCATCCGTGCCCTTCTGCGAGAGCACGTCGAGCACTTCCGTGATCATGCTTCCAACTTCCTGGAACTCGGCAACGCCGAACCCCCGGGTGGTGCCGGCCGGCGTGCCGAGGCGCACGCCCGAGGTCACCGTCGGCTTCTCCGGGTCGAACGGGATGCCGTTCTTGTTGCAGGTGATGTGGGCGCGGCCAAGCGCGCCTTCAGCCACCTTGCCGGTGAGCTTCTTGGGACGCAGATCGACCAGCATCAAGTGCGTATCGGTGCCACCGGAGACGATGTCGAGGCCGTGGCTTTTCAGCGTCTCGGCCAGCGCCTTGGCGTTCTCCACCACGTTCTTGGCGTAGGTCTTGAAGCTTGGCCGCAAGGCCTCGCCAAAGGCCACCGCCTTGGCCGCGATGACGTGCATCAATGGGCCGCCCTGCAAACCGGGGAACACCGCCGAATTGAGCTTCTTAGCGAGCGTCTCGTCATTCGTGAGGATGACGCCGCCGCGCGGGCCGCGCAGCGTCTTGTGCGTGGTCGTGGTGACCACGTGCGCATGCGGAAACGGCGACGGATGTGCGCCGCCGGCAACCAGGCCGGCAAAATGCGCCATGTCCACCATCAGATAGGCGCCGACCTCGTCGCAGATCTCGCGAAAGCGCTTGAAGTCGATGACGCGCGGATAGGCCGAACCGCCGGCGATGATGACCTTGGGCTTGTGCTCCTTGGCGAGCTTCTCGACCTCGTCCATGTCGATGCGGTGGTCGTCGCGGCGCACGTTATAGGGCACAGGCTTGAACCATTTGCCGGACATGTTGATCGCCATGCCGTGGCTGAGATGGCCGCCGGCGGCGAGATTGAGGCCCATGAAGGTTTCGCCAGGCTGCATCAGCGCGAAGAACACCGCCGCGTTGGCGGACGCGCCAGAATGCGGCTGCACGTTGGCGAACTGGCAGCCGAACAGCTTGGTCACCCGCGCGATCGCCAGGTTCTCGGCGATGTCGACGAATTGGCAGCCGCCGTAATAGCGCTTCCCCGGCAGGCCTTCGGCGTACTTGTTGGTGAGCACCGAGCCCTGCGCTTCCAAGACGGCGCGCGAGACGATGTTCTCGGAAGCGATCAACTCGATCTCGTCGCGCTGGCGGCCGAGCTCCTTGGCGATCGCGTCGGCGATCTCGGGATCGGTCTCGGCGAGCGGCGCGGAAAAGAAGGCCGTTTCGGCGGAGGCGGATTTTGGGGACGTCGCCGACATTTCTATCTCCTGGCGCCGCAAGCGAAATCGGCACCGATCAAGGGGACAATCAGGGATTAGGGCCGAAATAGCATATCGGCGGTAAAGCGCCAACTGTGGGATGACGGCCGCTGCGAGGCCGCAATATCTGGGGTCTCTACGATGCCATTCCGAAGCGCAGCCCTGAGGCCTCGTCCCGGAAGGACCGGCGGCTTAGCGCCAGCGTGACTTCACCCCTTGGCCATGCCCGCAGGCTGGCCGATGCCATCCTTGTGATAGATGTCGTCGCGGAATTGCACGACGCCGTCGGGCGTCGCCCACGCGGTGATGTACACCCAGTGCACCGGCACCGGCCGCTTGAGCTTGGCGTCGATGCGGTCGCCCGAGGCGATGGCCTGGTCGATGTGCTGGCGGTCCCAGCCGGGCGTGTCCTTCAAGAGCCAGTACACCAGTTCGCGCACGTTCTGCACGCGCACGCAGCCCGACGAATGGAAACGCATGTCGGAGCCGAACAGACCCTTCTCCGGCGTGTCGTGCATGTAGACGCCGTCTGGGCTCGGAAAATCGATGCGCACGGAGCCCAGCGCGTTGAAGCTGCCCGGGTCCTGCTTGAAGCGATAGCTGACCGCGTCGGTCGAGTACCAGTTGATCTGCGACGGATTGAGCTCGTTGCCCTGCATGTCGAAGATGCGGATGTGTTCCTGCTTCAGGTAATCCGGGTTCTTCTGCATGATCGGGATGAGGTCGCGCCGCACCAGCGACACCGGCACGGTCCAGTACGGATTGAAATTGACCTCGATGATCTTGCTGTCGACCGCAGGTGATGGCCGCGACGGCCGGCCCACCACGGCGGTGTGACGGCTGACCACCACGCCGTCCTCGACCGCCTCAACTTGCGCCGCTGGGATATTCACCATGACGTAGCGGCCGGCGAGGTGGCGGGTGGCCTTCTTCAGGCGGTCGACGTTGATCTTGAGCTGGGTGAGCCGGTCGGCGCAGGGCACGTTGAGACGGTCAAACATCTCCTTGCGCACGATGCCGTCGACGGTGATGCCGTGGCGCGCCTGGAAGCGGCGCACGGCCGCTTCGACATAGGAGTCGAACACGTCTCCCTCGCCTGCGTTCGAGGCGAGGTCTCCGGCGATCATGAGCCGCTTGCGCAGCGGCGCCACGCTCGGATGGCGGTTGCCGAGGCGCAGCCGCTGGGTCGGCGGCACGGTCGGCCAGCCGCCTTGGGCCACGATGCCTTCGTATTTGCCGACGGCGAGTTCCGTGGTGTGCACGGTGGAGGGTGCCAACGTCGGCAGCGAGGCCTGCGGCATGTGGATGGTGCGCGAGGCGCTGTCGAAATCCTGGCCGATCGCCTGGCTCTGATTCTGCTCGATCAGCGACTGCAGGGCGCTGTCGGCGCCGGCGTTGGATCCGTGGGCGGCCTGGGCCGCCGCCTGGCGCGCCATCAACGGAACCGAGGCAAGGCCCGTCCCGAAGAGGGTCAAAAACCTGCGCCGGTCGTGGCCGCCGGCGGGCCGATCAGAAGCTCTTGCCATCGCGACCTCGAACGGCGGCCGCTGCTGCGGCCGCGCCTGACGATCCCCTCATGCCCCGGTTCGCGCCGGCACGGCAAGGGCCACATGGAGGATCGACGCCGAATTGTGGCTACGGGCGCGAGCGGGCGAATTTATGACCGTGGAACCGACCGCAAACGACAAGACCCCGGCCGCAAGGCGCGGCCGGGGCAAGTCTTTACAGCGGGGATGAAAGCCTAGAGCCGATAGAGGATCTGGTCGGTCCAGAACCGCTCAAGCCGGTGCAACGACTTGTTCAGCGTGGTGAACTCGTCGGAATTGATGCCGCCGACCTGCTCCACCGTACGCACGTGCTTCTGGTAGAGCGATTCGACGATATCGCGCACCTCGCGACCGTTCTCGGTCAGCTTGATGCGCACCGAGCGGCGGTCAACGCGGCTGCGCTGGTGGTCGAGGAAGCCGATCTCGACCAGCTTCTTCAAGTTGTAGGAGACGTTCGAGCCGAGATAGTAGCCGCGCGTGCGCAGCTCGCCGGCCGTCAGCTCCTTGTCGCCGATGTTGTACAAGAGCAGCGCCTGCACCGAGTTGATGTCGGCGCGCCCGCGGCGATCGAATTCGTCCTTGATGACGTCGAGCAGGCGGCGGTGCAGCCGCTCGACCAAGGTAAGGGCCTCCAGGTACAGAGGCCGGATCTGGTCTTGCCGCGCATCGCGCTCGGCCGGCTCGACCGTCTTCACAACGGCTTTCATGTTCAACGCCCCTTATGGGTTATTTTGACTTCTGGTTCTGCATTGGCAACGCGGCCCTGTTTCCCCGCTGCCTGATGCCACCACACTAAGGGGCCCACTCTAAAAACGGCTTAAATAACAGCATAAAGATTAGGTTTATTTGCGACGGTGAATGGTTCGTTGACCGCGCAAATTGCGCCGAACGGCGTTACCGTTCGTTCACCAAGGTCGGCGCGCTTTGTGGATGACCGTCGCGACCAGTTCACATCGCAGGTCAGTCGAATGCCGACCCGCCGCGGATATAGCGGATGATCCCGGAGAAATCCTTACCCGCCTCCCCGCTCTCGACGAACTTGGCGTAGAGCTTTTCCGCGTCGGCGCCGAACGCGGTGTTGGCGCCGCTCGCCTTGGACGCGTCCTGCGCGAGCCGCAAGTCCTTCAGCATCATCGCCGCGGTAAAGCCGGCCTGGTAGTCGCGGTTGGCGGGCGATGTCGGCACGGGGCCCGGCACCGGGCAGTAAGTTGTCAGCGCCCAGCACTGGCCCGACGACTTCGAGGCGATGTCGAACAGCTTCTGGTGCTCGAGGCCGAGCTTTTCCGCCAGCACGAAAGCTTCACTCACCGCGATCATGGAAACGGCGAGCACCATGTTGTTGCAGACCTTGGCAGCCTGGCCGTTGCCGGAGCCGCCGGCGTGCACGATGGTCTTGCCCATGTTCTGCAGGATGGTTTCGGCGCGCACGAAGGCTTGCGTCGGGCCGCCGACCATGAAGGTGAGCGTGCCGGCTTGCGCGCCGCCGACGCCGCCGGAGACTGGCGCATCGATCATCAAGAGGCCCTTCTTCTCGGCTTCGGCGGCGACCGCGCGCGCGCTTTCGACGTCGATGGTCGAGCAGTCGATCAGCAGCGTGCCTTCGTTGGCGTTCTCGATGATGCCGTTCGGCCCGAGATAGACCTCGCGCACATGCTGGCCGGCCGGCAGCATGGTAATGACGACATCGGCGCGGGCGGCGGCGCTCTTGGCGGTCTCGACGCCCGTGCCGCCTGCGGCCTTCAGCTTGGCGACCGCGGCCTCGCTGATGTCGACGCCTTCGACCGTGTGGCCCGCCTTGATCAGGTTCTGCGCCATGGGCAGTCCCATATTGCCGAGCCCGATGAAACCGATCCGCGCCATTTGCATCCTCCCCTACTGACCTAAGTCTTATTGTATTGGTTGAACATTACTGCGGCTGCTCCTGCGCTGCTTTGAGCGCGAGCCACAGATAAAGCGCCAGCAGTCCGCCATCGGTCACGGCGATAATCCAGCCGCCGCCGAACACCTGCGGAAAGAACATGTCCACCGCCAGCATGGAGGCGACCGACATCAGCCAGATCACCGCGCCCCACGCCGCCGCAAGCCACAAGCCCACCGCCGCGACCAGATCGATCACCGCGAAGAACACCGTCGCGGTTTGCCAGGCGATCGAATGCAGTTCGAACAGCTCGTTGCGGCCGACACCGATGCCGCACAGCCAGGACCAGTGATAGAGGCCCTTGAGCATCGAGACGCCCGCCATCACGCGCAGAAACAGCACTAGCCGCCGTGTCCACAGACCGGCCTCGGTCTTGCCCTCGCCCTCGTGCACGGGCTCGAGCGACTCGATGCCGTGCACCGGCGCACCGATGAAGGGCTCGCTCACGCCGGATCCCTTCTGACGATCATCCGAAACCTCATGGCAGCGCCAACTCGCCTTCGGGACGCGGCGCGAAATGGCGCGCGACGTCTTCGGCGCCCACCGCGACCAAAGTCGCCGGGTTCCAGTGGGGCTTGTTGTCCTTGTCGACGATCACCGCGCGCACGCCCTCGTAGAAATCATGGCCTTCGACGATACGCGACACTATGCGGAATTCGGCACGCATGCACGTCTCGAAATCCCAGTCTTTGCCGCGCCGCACCTGTTCGAGCGCGATCATGAGACTGAGCGGTGATTTGGTCCGTATGGTGGCAGCCGTCTTGGCCGCCCATTCGGCATCCGCACCGCCGCCGGCGGCCTCGCGATCAAGCGCGGTAAGAATCTCGTCCACCCCATCGTGCGCGAAAACCCGGTCGATCGTCGCCCGCCGCGCCATCAGCGGACCCTCCCCCGCCGGCTCGGCGAAAGCCGCGAGCGCCGCGTCGACCGAAACTGTGCCCGCGAGCGCTTCCATCAGATCCGGGAACCGTGCCGACGAGATGCGATGGGTGGCGACACCGGCGCCGACGCCGTCAGCGGCGTTGAAGCGCTCGCCGGTCAGGGCGCAATAGGTGCCCAGCTCCCCCGGCAGGCGCGGCAAAAACCAGGTAGCGCCGACGTCGGGAAAAAAACCGATGCCCACTTCCGGCATGGCAAACGAGAAGCGGTCGCCCGCCACCCGATGCGAGCCATGCACGGAGACGCCGACACCGCCGCCCATGACGATGCCGTCGATCAGCGCCACGTACGGTTTACGGTAGTTCTTGATCAGCACGTTGAGTGGATATTCGTCGGCCCAAAAAAGTAGCGCCTCGGCTTGCCGGCTGGCGATACCGAGGTCGTAGAGATGGCGGATGTCGCCACCGGCGGAGAACGCGCGGTTCCCGGCCGCGGTGATGATGACGCGCGTGATGCTCTCGTCATCCGCCCAGGCCTTGAGCTGCGCGGAGAGCGCCAGCACCATGTCATGCGTCACCGCGTTGAGCGCCTGCGGGCGATTGAGCGTGATGACGCCGGCGGCGCCGCGCTTGTCGAACAATATTTCGGGCGTATTCACGTCCACGTCATTCAGGTCCGATTTCGAATTCAGTTCCCGAGCATCTGCCGGCTGACGATCACCCGCATGATTTCGTTGGTACCCTCAAGGATCTGGTGCACGCGTACGTCGCGCAACACACGTTCGATCGGGTGATCGCGCAGGTAGCCATAGCCGCCGTGCAGTTGCAGGCAGCCGTTGACCACGGCAAAGCCGGTGTCGGTGGCGAGCCGCTTGGCCTGCGCGGCAAGGCGCGTCGCGGCCGGCTCCTTCGCGCCCACCGCGGCGGCAGCGCGATGCAGTAGCAAGCGCGCCGCCTCGAGCTCGGTGGCGAAATCGGCGACGCGGAATTGCAGCGCCTGGAAGTCGGCAAGCCGCGAACCGAACTGCTTGCGCTCGCGCATGTACTCAATGGTGCGGTCGAGGCAGAATTGCGCGCCGCCGATCGAGCAGGCACCGATATTGAGCCGCCCGCCGTCGAGCCCGGCCATGGCGATCTTGAAGCCCTGGCCTTCGGCGCCGACAAGGTTTGAAACCGGCACCCGGCAATTCTCGAAATTGACCATGGCGGTCGGCTGGCTCTTCCAGCCGAGCTTCTTTTCCGGCGCGCCGAAGGAAAGCCCGGGCGTTCCCTTCTCGACCACGATGCAGGAAATGCCGCGCGGGCCCGCCTCGCCGGTGCGCGCCATCACCACGTAGACGTCGGAGGCGCCGGCGCCTGAGATGAACGCCTTGGCACCGTCGAGCACGTAGTGTTCGCCATCGCGGCGGGCGCGGGTCGAGAGGTTGGCGGCGTCTGAGCCCGCCCCCGGCTCGGTCAGGCAATAGCTCGCGAAATGCTCCATGCTGCACAGCTTCGGCAACAGCCTTTGCCGCAGTTCGTCGCTGCCGAAGGCGTCGATCATCCACGCCGCCATGTTGTGGATCGAGATATAGGCGGCGGTCGAGGTGCAACCTTGCGCCAGTTCCTCGAAGATGATGGCGGCGTCGAGCCGGGTCAGCGCCGAGCCGCCGACATCCTCGCGCACGTAGAGGCCGCCGAAGCCGAGCGCCGCCGCCTCGCGCATGCAATCGACGGGAAACATCTCCCCTTCGTCCCAGTCCCGGGCGTGCGGCATCATTTGATCGCGCGCGAACGCCCTGGCGGTCGCCTGGAAAGCCCGCTGCTCCTCGCTCAAATCGAAGTCCATGAAACAACCCCGTCGTGGCCGTTCGGCTTAGCAAGTTGACCCCGACGCGGCAACGGGAACCAATTGGTGCGACCGGCGCTTTGCACGTTTGGGATTGCATGACCATAATGGCGCATGCCCCCGGTGACGGAGAACAATCCATGGCCGAGGATGACACCACGCCGCCCGGACCCGATCTGGCGCGGGGCATTGCAACCACGGATCTGGCGGAGGGCGCCATGGTCACCGGCCATGTCGGCGACCAGGCGGTGCTGGTGGTCCGCCACGGTGGCGTTGTCTCGGCGATCGCACCGGAATGCACCCACTATCACGGACCGCTCGCCGAGGGCCTGGTGGTCGACAGCACCATACGCTGCCCGTGGCACCATGCCTGCTTCAGCCTCAAGACCGGCGAGGCGCTGGCGGCGCCCGCCATCGATCCCCTCACCTGCTGGGAGGTCACGGAACGCGACGGCAAGATCGTCGTCGGCGCCCAGAAGCAACCGGCCGCCCCGGCCAAGACCGGCGCCGCGTCGGGACGCGTGGTCATCGTCGGCGGCGGCGCGGCCGGATTCGCCGCCGCAGAGATGTTGCGCCGGCATGGCTACGCCGACGAGATCACCATGATCTCGCATGACGACGCCACGCCGGTCGACCGACCCAACCTGTCGAAGGACTATCTCGCCGGCAGCGCGCCGGAGGATTGGGTGCCGCTGCGGAGCGATAGCTGGTACGCCGATAACGGCATCACGATGAAGCTGAGGACCGAGGCAACCGCGCTCGACCCCAAGGCGCGCACGCTGACGTTCAGCGACGGCGCTTCGCTCACCTTCGACAAGCTGTTGCTGGCGACCGGCGCCGAGCCCGTGCGGCTGCCGCTGCCGGGCGCCGACCAGCCGCATGTCTTCACGTTGCGCTCGTTCGCGGACAGCCGCGCCATCAGCGCCCGCGCCCAGACGACAAAGCCCGCCGTGGTGATCGGTGCGAGCTTCATCGGGCTGGAGGTCGCCGCCTCGCTGCGCGCACGCGATATCGAGGTGCACGTGGTGGCGCCTGAGAAGCGGCCGCTCGAACGCGTCTTCGGCCCCGAGCTCGGTGACTTCGTGCGCGCGCTGCACGAAGAGCACGGCGTGCGCTTCCATCTCGAGGACGGCGTCACCGAAATCGGGAAGGATTCCGTCACGCTCAAAAGCGGTGCTGAGATCAAAGCCGACTTGGTCGTGCTCGGCGTCGGCGTGAAACCGCGGCTCAAGCTCGCCGACGCCGCCGGGCTTGCCCTCGACCGCGGCGTCAGCGTCAACGAATATCTCGAGACCAGCGCACCCGGCATCTACGCCGCCGGCGATATCGCGCGCTGGCCGGACCGGATCTCGGGCCAACGCATCCGCGTCGAGCACTGGGTGGTCGCCGAGCGGCAAGGCCAGACCGTCGCACACAACATCATGGGCGAACAGGTGCCGTTCCGCGCCGTGCCGTTCTTCTGGAGCCAGCACTACGACGTGCCGATCAACTACATCGGCCACGCCGAGCAATGGGACAAGATCGAGATCGAGGGCGACGTCATGGGCCGCGACTGCCTGGTGCGCTACCAGCAGAACGGGCGCGTGCTGGCGCTCGCCTCGATCTACCGCGACGGCGACAGCCTGAAGGCCGCGGCCGATATGGAGCGGCAGGCCGCCGGCTGATCGGCCGGGACCCTTGGGTGGAGCGACGACACCGGCTCACCGTTCCTAAAGGGCGGTGCCCGTGTGTCATCGTTTGGGTGTCGCGTTTCCGGACGGCGAACCGGTTCCCACTTCGCCTGGAAACGCTCTGGCGGCTCGCCGTCCGAGGCGCTAAAACACCTCCGCTTGAAGGAGACCCCCCATGGCCATCAAATTCGGCCGCCCCCTGGAGCGGAAGATCGGCTTCGTGCCGGCGGCGGCGCACGCGCCCGAGGTCCGGGCCGACCCGCTCGACTTGACCGTCCGCATGCGGCGCAACCGTCAGCACGACTGGACGCGGCGCATGGTGCGCGAGCACACGCTCACGACCGACGACCTGATCTGGCCGCTGTTCGTCATGGAGGGCGAGAACGCCCGCGTGGCAGTGCCCTCGATGCCCGGCGTGGAACGGCTGACCGTCGACCAGGCGGTGCGCGAGGTCGAGCGCGCGGCCAAGCTGACCATCCCCTGCATCGCGCTGTTCCCCTACACCGATCCGCAGTTGCGCGACGAAACCGGCAGCGAAGCGACCAACCCGGAGAACCTCGTCTGCCGCGCCATCCGCGCCATCAAGAAAGCGGTGCCGGATATCGGCATCCTGTGCGACGTGGCGCTCGATCCGTTCACCAGTCACGGCCATGACGGGCTCATCCGCGATGGCGTCATCCTCAACGACGAGACCGTGTCGGTGCTGGTGCGCCAGGCGCTGGTGCAGGCGGAGGCCGGCTGCGACATCATCGCGCCCTCCGACATGATGGACGGCCGCATCGGCGCCATCCGCAAGGGCCTCGACCAGAACGATTTCACCGACGTCGCAATCATGGCCTACGCGGCGAAATACGCTTCCGCTTTCTACGGCCCCTTCCGCGACGCGGTCGGCTCAGCCAAGACGCTGACCGGCGACAAGCGCACCTATCAGATGGACCCGGGAAACTCCGACGAAGCCATCCGCGAGGTCGCGCTCGACATCGACGAGGGCGCCGACATGATCATGGTCAAGCCGGGCATGCCCTATCTCGACATCTGCCGCCGCGTGAAGGAAACCTTCGGCATGCCGACCTTCGCCTATCAGGTGTCGGGCGAGTACGCGATGCTCATGGCGGCGGCCGAGAACGGCTGGCTCGACGGCGAGCGGGTCATGTTCGAAAGCCTGATGGCCTTCAAACGCGCCGGCTGCGACGGCGTGCTCACCTATTTCGCGCCGCGCGTGGCGGAAAAGCTCCGACAACTTTGATCCAAAGGTCTTCCCTCGCTCCGCTCATTCCCGCGAAAAGCAGGAAGCCAGAGCCGCCAACAACCTGTGCCGTTCGCCCTTAAGCCCCGTTTGCGCGGGACGAGCGGAAATAACATGCCGCATACCAAGTATTGGAACCGTCACTATGGGTGAATTCGCAATCGGCCAATGCATATCGCGTTTCGAGGACCCGCGCCTGGTGCGCGGCGCCGGCCACTACGTCGACGACGTCCAGATGCCCGGCATGGCGCACGGCGTCGTGCTGCGCTCGCCGCACGCCCACGCCCGCATCAAGGCGATCGACACCGCCGCCGCCAAAGCCGCGCCCGGCGTGCTCGCGGTGCTGACCGCGGCCGACATTAAGGCGGCGGGACTGGGCGACCTGCCCGTCCCCGGCGGCCTCAAGCGGCGCGATGGCTCGCCCGCGTTCAAGCCGCGCTATCCGATCCTCGCGGAAGACAAAGTGCGCTGGGTCGGCGACAGCGTCGCCTTCGTGGTGGCGGAAACCCTCGCCCAGGCCATGGATGCTCTCGAACTGATCGAGGTCGACTACGAGGAACTGCCGGCCATTACCTCGACGGAGGCGGCGGCCTCTGCAGGCGGCCCGCCCGTGTGGTCGGAGTGCCCCGACAATATCGGCTTCGTCAATTTGATCGGCGACAAGGCCAAGGTCGATGCGGCCTTCGCCGGTGCCGCCCACGTGGTCAAGCAACGCTTTGTAATCAACCGCGTCACCGCCGCCACCATGGAGCCGCGCAACGCGGTCGGGCACTACGACGTCGGCGACGGCCGCTACACCGTTTATACCGCCATGCAGCGCCCGCAGCCGACGCGCGCCGCGCTCGCCAAGATCATGCAGGTGCCGGAGAGCCAGGTGCGCATCGTCACCGGCGACACCGGCGGCAGCTTCGGCATGAAGTCGCCTATCTTCAATGAGGTGCCGCTGGTGCTGCTCGCCGCGCGGCTCACCGGCCGGCCGGTGAAATGGCTCTCGACCCGCACCGAGTCCTTCCTCTCCGACGCGCAGGCGCGCGATCACGTGACCGAGGCCGAGCTCGCGCTCGACAAGGATGGCCAGTTCCTGGCGCTCCGGGCGACGGCGCAGGTGGCGATCGGCGCCTATCTGCAGATGGCGATGCCCGCCTTCATCTTCAACGCCGGCTCGCTCGCCGGCGTCTACCGCACGCCCGCCATCCACGTCGACTACACCTGCGTGTTCACCAACACCAACCCGATGCGGCCCTATCGCGGCAACGGCCGGCCCGAGTTCGCCTTCGTCATCGAGCGCATGGTCGACATCGCCGCCGATGAGCTCGGCATCGACCCGGTCGAGCTGCGCCGGCGCAACACGATTCCGGCGAGCGCCATGCCGTTCAAGACGGGGCTGACCTTCACCTATGACAACGGCGAGTTCGAGAAGAACATGGACCTGGCGCTGGAGATCGCCGACGCCAAGAACCTCGCCAAGCGCAGGGCCGACGCCAAGGCGCGCGGCAAGTTGCTCGGCTTCGGCCTCTCCAACACCATCGAACGCGCAGCCGCCCCCAGCCTCGAGGGCGCCGAGGTGCGCTTCAGCAGCACCGGCACGCTCACCCTCGTCTCCGGCTCCAACAGCCAGGGCCAGGGCCACGAGACCGTCTTCAAGCAACTGGTCTGCGACCGGCTCGGCATCGATCCCAAGGAAACCCACTACCTGCAGGGCGACACCGACGAGCTGTTTTTCGGCGAAGGCACCGGGGGCTCGCGCTCGATGACGCTCGCCGGCGCCGCTTTCCACGAGGCGACCGGCAAAGTCGTCGACAAGGCGCGCATGATCGCCGCGCACATGCTCGAGGTCGACGCCGGCGATCTCAAATTCCAGGGCGGCGTGTTTTCGACAACCAAGACCAACCGCACCTTGAGCGTGAAGGAAATCGCTGTCGCCTCGCTTGACCCGAACAACCTTCCGGCCGGCATGGAGCCGGGTTTGAGCGCGACCGCGGTCTTTAACGCCACCATCGCCAACTTTCCGAACGGCTGCCACATCTGCGAAATCGAGATCGACCGGGAAACCGGCGAGAGCCAGATCGTGCGCTACAGCGTGGTCGACGACGTCGGCACGGTGGTCAACCCGATGCTGCTGCACGGGCAGATCCACGGCGGCATCGCGCAAGGCGTAGGCCAGGCGCTGATGGAGGACATCCAGTTCGACGGCGCGGGGCAGCTCGTCACCGCCTCGTTCCAGGACTACGCCATGCCGCACGCCCACAATTTCCCGGCCATGAAGGTCGACAGCAACCCGGTGCCGACCAGGACCAACCCGCTCGGCGTCAAGGGTGCGGGCGAGGCCGGCTGCGTCGGCGCCCTGCCCGCGGTCGTCAACGCGGTGGTGGACGCGCTCTCGGAGTTCGGCGTCCGCCATATCGAGATGCCGGCGACCCCGGAGCGCATCTGGCGCGCCATGCAGGGGCAGTGATGCCCGCCTGATGCGCGGTCTCTATGCCGCATTTTCTTGCGCGTTTTCTCGCGCGCGGGACGGTACAAAGTGGCCGCAAACGCCTAAACTAGCGTGACGCTCGCGCGATTCGATTTGCGCGCGGTGCACCATTGTGATGCGTCCGTCCGCGTAACCGTTGCCCGTTTTCGGCGCGTAATCGATCCTTTCACCGTCCGAGGAGACTGCTCATGCGCAATGTGGGGCGCAAGCTGGCGTTCGTGCTCGCCGCCACCAATCACGGCTCGATGATCGTCAACCGGTTCGACCAGCGCATGCTCGACACCGACCGCGGTTATGGGGTCGGCTATCAGCTCCTGGAGACGGGCGGTTACGAGACCATCGAGGCCGAGCTCGCAACTCAGTTGCTCGAGCTGCGGCGGCGCTATCACGGCGACGGCGTGCTGGCGCTTGACTGTGGCGCCAATATCGGGGCCTACGCGGTGGAATGGGCGACCGCCATGACCGGCTGGGGCCAGGTGATGGCGATCGAGCCGCAGGAGCGCGTCTACTATGCGCTCGCCGGCAACATCGCGCTCAACAATTGCTTCAACGCCGTCGCCATGCACGCGGCGGTCGGCGCCGAAAACGGGGTCGTCTCAGTACCGACGCCCAACTATCTGGCGCCGGCTAGCTTCGGCAATCTCGAGCTGACGCCGAGCGTCGACAACGAGTACATCGGCCAGGACATCGACTATTCGCCGCAGAACTGCGTGCCGGTGCAGAAGATCGCCATCGACACCCTGGAGCTCGCGCGCGTCGACCTCATCAAGCTCGACATCGAGGGCATGGAGATGGAAGCGTTGGCCGGTGCCGCGCGCACGGTCACGCGCTGCCAGCCGATCGTACTGGTGGAGGCCGCCAAGATCGACCGCGAGGAACTGCGCGCCTGGCTTACGCAGCGCGACTACGTGACGGTCGATGCCGGGCTCAACCTGCTCGCCATCCACCGTACCGATGAGACGCTGACGCAGTTGCAGCTCGACGTGCTGTCGCAGTCGACGGCAGCCTAAGGGTCGCTTCAGATGTTGCTGTAGGGCTGCCGCGGCAGATGCAGCCCGCACTCGCGGTGGCCGTCCTGTTCCCACCACCAGCGCCCGTTGCGCTCCGGCTCGCCTGGTGAAAGCGCGCGCGTGCAGGGTGCGCAGCCGATCGAAGCAAAGCCCTTGGCGTGCAACGGATTGATCGGCACGCGATGCTCGGCGACGAATGCCAGCACCTGCTCGCGTGTCCAGTCGAACAGCGGACTGAACTTGAGGAGCCCGCGGCTTTCCTCGAACCCGATCAGGCCGGCCTCGCGCCGCACCTCGGTCTGGTCGGCGCGTGCGCCCGTGATCCAGGCTTCCGCGCCGGCGAGCGCCCAATCGAGCGGCCGGACTTTGCGCACGTCGCAGCACGCAAGCCGTGCCTCCTTCGACATGTAGAAGCCGTCGATACCGTCGCGCGCGACCAGTTCTTCCAGCGCCGCGCGCTCCGGGTAAATGGCGCGGATGCGGCGGCCGTAGCGCCGCTCGGTATTGGCCCATAGCTCGTAGGTCTCGGGGAACAGTCGTCCGGTATCGAGGGTCACCAGATCGATATCGAGGCCCTGCTCGCAGATCCAGTGCACGAGCACCTGGCCCTCGATGCCGAAGCCGTGGGTGAACACGATCCGGCCACCGAGCGCCTCACGCAGGAAGCGCAGCCGCTCAGGCGGCGCCAATGGCGCCAGCGCCTCGGCGTAGCGCGCAACGCGTACGTCGATTGCGGATGTTGGTGACGCTGCCGCGAATGTCGCGCTCGCGTCGCCGGCTGGGCTTTCAACGTCGGCGGTGTCGAACATGGCGCGAGCTAGGCGCGCGGCCGATCGCCGGTCAATCGGAAAATCCTATTCGCATCAACATGCTGGCGGCGCGATATCCGTTCTACCGGCGGCTGGCGTAACGATAGACGCATTCCAAATTCTTCAACTTTCCGGCAGGCAAAGTTGTTGTCGCCGATCATGCCGATCGCAGTGAATTCTTGTTCGCGCGTGCCGTGGCGTGAAATGAACCCGCCGGACGCCACGCGTTTTTTCCACGGAAACCTACGGCAACGCCTGCATTCATCCCCGCCGGGGCGTGCGCACGAAAGATTCCCGCCTGCGGTTCACTCCCACGCGCATGCTCACTCCCGCGCCAGGCCGGCGACGATGCGCACCGGCTGGAAGCCGTCGGCTTTGAGCGCCGCCATGACCTCCTCGGCGTGTGCGGCGTCGCGCGCCTCGATGGTAACGTCAAGCTTGGTGCCCTTGGCCGGCACGTCGAGAAACAGGCGGCGATGATCGACCTCGAGAATGTTGGCGCCGAGTGCGCCGAGGCGGGTGGCGATGCGCCCGAGCACGCCGGGACGATCTTCCGGCGAGGTCAGCCGGAACGAGACGATGCGGCCGGCGCGCTCCAGTTCGCGCACGGTGATCGAGGCCAGAATGCGCGGATCGATGTTGCCGCCGGTGAGCACCAGGCCGACCTTACGCCCGGTAAATCGCTCTGGGTTCGCCAGCATGGCCGCAAGCCCGGCCGCGCCGGCGCCTTCGGCAACGGTCTTCTGCAAGGTGGCAAAGGCGTTCACGGCGCGCTCCAGGTCCGGCTCCCCGACCAAGAGCAGGTCGTCGACCATCTCGCGCACGATTTCGATCGTCAGCCCGCTCGCCTTTTTCACGGCAATGCCCTCGGCGAGCGTCGGCCCGCCGGCCGGGCGCTGCTCCTCATGCAGCGCATTCCACATAGAGGGATAGAGCGTCGCCTCGACGCCGACGATCTCCATGAAAGGCCGGAGCGCGCGCGCGGCGATGGCGTTGCCGGAAATCAGGCCGCCGCCGCCGATCGGCAGGATCAGCACCTCCAGGTCTTCCACCGCCTCCAGCATTTCGAGCGCGATGGTGCCCTGCCCGGCGATGATGTGCGGGTCGTCGAAGGGATGGACCTGCACAAGGCCGCCCGCCGCGACCAGCTCCACGACGCGGGCCTGCGCGTCATTGACGGATTCGCCGTGCAGCACGACCGTCGCACCGTAGGAGCGCGTCGCCGCCACTTTCACGAACGGCGTCGCTTCCGGCATCACAATGGTCGCCGGGATCCCGAGCCGTGCCGCGTGATAGGCGACAGCCTGCGCATGGTTGCCGGCCGACATGGCGATGACGCCGCGCTTGCGCTCGGCTTCTGACAGCGAAGAAAGCTTGTTGAGCGCGCCGCGGTCCTTGAAGGAATTGGTGACCTGCAGGTTCTCGTATTTGACGTAAACCTCGGCGCCCGTCAGCGCCGACAGCTTGGGCGCCACCAGGGTCGGGGTTTTCAGCACCGCGCCCGCGATCACGCGGCGGGCGGCTTCGATGTCGGCGAGGCTAACGGTCGTTGTCACAATCGGTCTCCAGAACACGGGTGGAACCATGCCGCAACTGCGGCGTCACTGCCAGCCGCTCGACGGCGCCCTTGACCCGCACTTGCGCACGGCCAATTCTTTATCCATGTCCAGGATGAGCCGGGGACGCTTTTCCGGGCTCGACAACTGCTTTTCGAGGGGGGCGACGCCTTGTCGATCGACATCAAACCCCATGCCTATGACCCGGTGACGCAGCCCGAGCTGTTCGAGGGTGTGCTGGCGCGCCGGATGATCGCCTTTGTCATCGATTTCGTGATCCTCGCGGTGCCGGTAATCCTCGCGGCCATGTTCATCTTCGCCTTCGGCGTGGTCACCTTCGGCCTGGGCTGGGCGCTGTACTGGCTATTGCCGCCGGCGACGGTGATCTGGGCGCTGGTCTACTGCGGGGCGACGCTGGGGAGCGAGGCATCCGCCACCCTCGGCATGCGGGCGGTCGATCTCGAAATGCGTACCTGGTACGGGGCGCCGGCCTATTTCGTGCTCGGCGCCGTGCATGCCGTCGTGTTCTGGATCACCCTCTCGGTCCTCACCCCGTTTATCCTGCTGGTTGCCTTCTTCAACGAGCGCCGGCGGCTGTTGCATGACATCCTGCTCGGTACCGTGGTGATCAATAATCCGGCACGCGCCGGCTATTTGCGGGAAACCATGCCGCATGTAGGGGCGGTATAATGGCTTTGACGAAAGCCGAGGGGCGAGCGATGCTAAGGCCGAATTGGAGGCCGTCCGACGACGCGAGCTAAGTGACCCAGCACTCCCGCGACACGCCGCAATTCTACCTGACGGCGCCCTCGCCCTGCCCCTATCTGCGGGGCCAGGAAGAGCGCAAGGTGTTCACGCATCTCGTGGGCGAGCGCGCTGGCGAACTCAACGACCTGCTCACCCATGGCGGCTTCCGCCGCAGTCAGTCGATCGCCTACCGGCCGGCGTGCGAAACCTGCCGCGCCTGCGTCTCGGTGCGCGTGGTGGCGAACGACTTCAAGCCGTCGCGCAACATGCGCCGGGTGGCCGAGCGCAATGTGGACGTCATCGGCACGCTGCGCGCGGCCAACCCGACCTCGGAGCAGTATTCGGTGTTCCGCGCCTACCTCGACGCGCGCCACCGCGACGGCGGCATGGCCGACATGACCGTGCTCGACTACGCCATGATGATCGAGGACAGCCACGTCGACACGCGCATCATCGAGTACCGACGGCGCGGACCCGACACCGGCATTAACGGCCGCGGCGCCGGCGACCTGATGGCGGTCGCGCTCACCGACGTTCTGAGTGACGGGCTGTCGATGGTCTATTCATTCTTCGAGCCCGACGCCGGCGACCGCTCGCTCGGCACCTTCATGATCCTCGACCACATCGCGCGCGCCAAGGAGATGGGGCTGCCCTACGTCTATCTCGGCTACTGGGTGCCGGGGTCGCGCAAGATGGACTACAAAGGCCGCTTCCTGCCCCAGGAGCGGCTCATGGCCGCGGGCTGGAGCCGGGTCGAACGCTGAGGCGCTCCGCGCCGGCTACGCTCCGCTGTGCGTGCTCTCCGGGTGGCGCTCGGTTCCAACCGGCGGAACTTCGACGCTCTCGCGGTGCTCGACCGCCTCGGCCTGCTTGGGCGCCGGCTCCTCGTCGGCGGCCATGCCTTTCTTGAAGGCTTTGATGCCCTCCGCGACATCGCCCATCAGGCCGGAAATCTTGCCGCGCCCGAACAGGAGCGCCACGATGGCGATGAGGACGAGCCAATGCCAGATGCTGAATTCACCCATTACGACATGCTCCACGGCGTCGCATGCGTCGTCCCTGGGCCCAACATAAGCATTGCGGCAGGCAAATAGAACCCGCGTTGCACGCCCCGCGCCGGAACCGCCTGAAAGGCTCTAATTCAGCCCCGGCACCGGCACGCCGAAGGTGTCCAGGATCAGGAACACGTTGAGCGCGAGCACGACCACCATGCCGACAATGGCGGCAGCGCTGGTGAGTTGGCTGTTGACGAAGGGCCCCATGATGTCGGCCCGGCGCGTGAACAAGACGAGCGCGATCATCGGCACCGGCAGCGCGATCGACAGGATCACCTGGCTCACAACCAGCGCCGTCGTGGCGTTGACGCCGAGCGCCACCACCGCGAAGGCCGGGATCATGGTCATGAGGCGGCGTAGCCAGATCGGAATGCGGAAGCCGACGAAGCCCTGCATGATCATCTGCCCGGCCATGGTGCCGACCACCGAAGACGAGATGCCGGAAGCGATCAGCGAGAGCAGGAACAGGCCGGCGGCGCCGGCGCCGAGCAGCGGCGTCAGGGTGTGGTAGGCGGTCTCGATCTCGGCCACCTCGCTGTGGCCGGCATGGAAGGCGCTCGCCGCCATCATCACCATGGCCATGTTGACGAGGCCCGCGGCGGCGAGCGCGATGATCACCTCGCGATTCGATATCCATACCACCCGGCGCTTTTCCCGCTCGTTGTGCGCCGGAATGCGCCCCTGCGTCAGCCCGGAATGCAGATAGACCGCGTGCGGCATCACGGTTGCGCCGATGATACCGACCGACAGGAGCAGCGCCTCGGCGTTGGCGATGTGCGGCGTCACCGTGCCGAGCGCGGCTGCCCCCCAGTTCACCGGGGCGATGAACATCTCGGCGAGGTAGCAGAGCGCGATCAGGGCGACGAAGCTGGTGATGATCAGTTCGAGGGGCCTGAAGCCGCGCCCCTCCACCATCAGGATGCCGTAGGTGACGATGGCGGTAATGATCATGCCGGCCAGCAGCGGCATGTTGAACAGCAGGGAAAGTCCCACCGCGCCGCCGAGGAATTCGGCGAGGTCGGTCGCCATGGCGGCGATCTCGCTCACCCCCCACATGGCCGCGACCACGGGTCCGGAAAATTGCTGGCGGCACATCTCCGCCAGATTGCGCCCGGTCACGATGCCGAGCTTGGCCGAGAGCGCCTGGAACAGCATGGCGAGCAGGTTGGCCCCGAGCACCACCCAGAGCAGGCTGTAGCCGAATTTGGCGCCGGCCTGGATGTTGGTGGCGTAGTTGCCGGGGTCCATATAGGCGATCGAGGCAATGACCGCCGGCCCGCCGAAGGCGAGATAGCCGCGCCAACTGCCGCGGCCCCCGCTGAGGAGCGCCTGCGCCGCGCCGACCGTGCGCTCCGTCAGGGAATTTTTGGGTCGCGGCGGCGTGGCGTCCATAAAACGAGAATCTTTCCGGCACTCTGGCGTTCAGTAGCACAAGCAACATATTCTTGTTGCGACTAATTTGCAATTGCAGAACTAACATGGAACCTACCCTTTGTCGGCGGATTGACGCATCCTGCGACCGCGACCAAGGGGGCCCCGATCCAAAAATCGAGCCGAAATAACGGGGTTGACCGCCGCCCGTGGGCCGGGCAGCGCCCCCGCTGGTCATCCTGGCGAGCTTCAGGGTGGCTCTGGGTCGCGGCGGCGGCCTTCGCCCTGCCCGTGAGCGCGCTGGCGGCCACCGGCGCCGTCCACGGCCCCTCTGAGCTCGTGTTCGTGGCCCAGCTCATCGTCCTCATGCTGGTCGGTCGCCTGCTGGGCGAAGCCATGCTGCGCATCGGCCAGCCCGCCGTCATGGGCCAACTGATCGCCGGGCTGGTGCTAGGCCCCTCGCTCCTCGGCGCCCTATTTCCGGCCTTCCAGCACGCCCTGTTCCCGGCCGCCAAGGAACAGAAGGCGATGCTCGACGCCGTGGCGCAGTTCGGCATTCTGGTGCTGCTGCTTCTCACCGGCATGGAGACCGACCTCAAGCTCGTACGCGAAAGCGGCCGCGCCTCGCTCTCCGCCTCCATCGCCGGCATCGTGGTGCCGTTCCTGTGCGGCGTCGCGCTCGGCGAGGCGCTGCCCGACGCCATGCTGCCCGATCCCTCCAAGCGGCTCATCACGTCGCTCTTCCTCGGCACCGCGCTGTCGATCGCCTCGGTCAAGATCGTGGCGACGGTCATCCGCGAGATGAACTTCATGCGCCGCAAGGCGGGCCAGGTAATCCTCGCCTCCGCCATCATCGACGATACCGTCGGGTGGATGATCACGGCGGTGATCTTCTCGTTGGCGCTGCAAGGCCACATCGACGCCTTCAGCGTGGCGAAAAGCGTGCTCGGCACGCTGGTGTTCATGGGGCTCAGCCTCACCGTCGGCCGGCGCGCGGTGTTCTTCGTCATCCGCTGGGTCAACGACACCTTCGTCAGCGACTTTGCGGTGATCACCGCCATCCTGCTGATCATGGGCGGCATGGCGATCATCACCGACCTGATCGGCGTGCACACCGTGCTCGGCGCTTTCGTCGCCGGCATCCTGATCGGTGAATCGCCGATCCTGACGCGGCACATCGACGAGCAGCTGCGCGGGCTCATCGTCGCCTTCTTCATGCCGGTGTTCTTCGGCACCGCCGGCCTTTCCGCCGATCTGACGATCCTCAAGGACCCCGCCCTGCTGGCGCTCACCGTCGGGCTGATCCTGATCGCTAGCCTCGGCAAGTTCGCCGGCGCCTTCGTCGGCGGCCGCCTGGGCGGACTGACGGGGCGAGAGTCGCTCGCGCTCGGCACCGGCATGAACGCGCGCGGCTCGACAGAGGTGATCGTCGCCACCATTGGCCTCGGCATGGGGGCGCTCAGCCCCAACCTCTTCACCATGATCGTGGCCATGGCGGTGATCACCACCATGGCCATGCCGCCGACATTGCGCTGGGCCCTCTCGCGGTTGCCGATCAGCAAGGAGGAACAGCAGAGGCTCGACCGCGAGGAGATGGAGGCCAAGGGCTTCGTCCCCAAGCTGGAGCGGCTGCTGCTCGCCGTCGATGACAGCGCCAACGGCAAGTTCGCCACCCGCATCGGCGGCATGATCGCCGGCTCGCGCGGCATGCCGACGACCGTCATGCACCTCAAGACCGACAAGAAGACCGGCAAGGCCGCCACGGAAGAGCAAAAGGAGAAGGCCAAGGAAGCTGGCGAGACCGTGCAGGCGGTGGCGCAAGCCGCGCGCCCGGCGGACGAAACCAAGGCATCGGAGGAAAAGCCCGAACCGAAAAAGCTCGACGTCACCACGCGCGCGGAGGTCGCGCCGAAATCGGATGTTATCGCCGCCGAGGCCGAGAAGGGCTACGACCTGATGGTCATCGGCCTCGGCAAGACGGTCGCGCGCAAGAAGGAATTCCACGACGGCGTCACCCAGGTCGCCGCCGGCTTCGAGGGCCCGCTCGCGGTCGCCGACGCGCGCGATCAGCATCTCAAGGAGCCGATCGAGGGCCGGCTCAGCATCCTGGTGCCGGTCAACGGCACGGCCACGTCGCGCAATGCGGCCGAAGTCGCCATCGTGCTGGCGCGCGCGGCCAAGGCGCCGCTCACCGCGCTCTATGTCACCGCCGGGGGCAAGAAGACGCGCTCGCGCTACTACGAGGAAGCGATCCTTAAGGACATCGCCGCCCTGGCGGAGAGCTACGGGCTCGAACTGCGCACGGCCGTGCGCGCCAACGATGCGCCGGAAGACGCCATCCTCAAGGAAATGACGCGGCGGCGTAATACGCTGGTGGTCATGGGCGTCGGCCGCCGGCCGGGCGAGAAACTGTTCTTCGGCGATACCGCGGCAGCGCTGATGGAGAAGTCGCCGAAGTCGCTGCTGTTCGTGGCGAGCTAGCCAGCTTCGTCGTGACGCCGCCGCGAGGCGCGTACGCCGAACCACGCCAGCGCCACCATGAGCGGTAGGATAAAATAGATCATGCGGTAGACGAAGAAGACACCGAGCGTCGCGGCCTTCGATGGCGGCGCCGTCAACACGGTGATTGCCGTCTCGAACACGCCGAGGCCCCCCGGCACCAGGCTCAGGATCGAGGCGGTGGCCGCGATGGTGTAGATGCCGAGGAAATCCCAGTAGCCGAAGTCGAAACCGGCCGGCAACAGAACATACATCACCGTGCCCGCGAGCACGGCATCGACCGAGGCGAGCGCGACCTGCGCCAGCGCCATGCCGAAGGACGGCGGCCTCAAGCGGTAGCGCCCGAGCGTGATCGGCTCGCGCCAGAGCGCGGCGATGGCGAGATAGCCGGCGCTGACCGCGAGCAGCAACGCGCCGATCAGGACCACCAGCGGCCGCGGCACATGCAGCAAGGTCGCGAAGGCCGCCGGCTCGGCGAGCGCCAGTACGCCGCCGACCGTCACGATGCCGAGCGCGTAAGCAAAGCTGCAGAACGCCACCACCTCCCCGACTGCGACCGCGCTGAGCCCGAGCCGCGAATAGAGCCGGAAGCGGATCGAGCCTCCGGACAGTATCTGGAAGCCGACATTGTTGCTGAGCGCGAAGGCCGTGAACGAGGCGAAGACGACGTCGCCCAGTTTCAGCCGCTTGCCGACATAGCGCATGGCAAGAATATCGTAGCCGCTGAGCAGAAGGTAGCTCGCCGCCGTCAGCCCCAGCGCAGCGAGGATGTGCGTAAGCGGCATGCGAGCGAGCCGCGCCACCACGTCATCGAGATCGACCGCGTGGAATTCGCGCACCAGCACGACGATGGCGGCGCAGAAGATGGCGCCCATGGCGATGAGCGCAAGGCGGTCGACGAGACGCGCCATCATCTTACGGTTCGGCGGTCAGCTCTTGTTGGCCGAACACGTCGACCGCAACCGACATCGCGTTGCCGCGCCATTCAAAGTCGTTGCCGGCCCAGGCCGCCACCCACAACAGAGGCAGCAGCGCGTCGCGCAGCATCCAAAGCGGGATCGAGCGCCACGACAGATGCCAGCCGGTGGCATGCGCGAGCGCCGCTTCGGCGCCGTACCAGAGCGCCAGCAACGGCATCAGGACGGGCGCAAGTGGCCAGCCGGCACTGCCTGCCGCCAGCGCGGCGGCGGCGAGCGCCGGCACCGCGCCGACCAGAAGCTCGGGCACGAAATAGAGCCGAAACGTCTCGCGCCTGAGCCGCGCCCAACGCACCTGCCGGCGCCAGACGTCGGTGAAGGTCCGCGCGCCGAGCGGCTGCATGAACGGCGCGCCCACGAGCCGCACGCGCAGGCCCTGCGCGCGCACGATCTTGGTCGCCGCCGCATCCTCGGCGATCTCGTTAGCGAGCGCTTCGATGCCGCCGGCGCGATCGAGGATATCGCGCCGCCACAGCATCGATTTGCCCTGCGCGAAGCCGAAGCCGATGCCGTCGGCGAGCAACTGCCAGCGCGCCTGGTAGGTGTTGAGGAAGCCGCATTCGAGCTCGGCGCCGGCATCCGCCGGCGCGCTGCCGACCGGCGGCGAGCACACGAGCCCGGTGTCCGCGCGCCAGGCCGCCAGCATGCGCGCGACGTGATCCTTGGGCATGGCGACGTTGCTGTCGATCATCATCACCCATGGGTGACGCGCCGCGTGCCAGCCCTTGACCAGATTGTTGAGCTTGGGGTTGCGGCTGACGCACGAATTCCCGATCAGCAGCCGGCTTTCGACCTGCGGGTATTCCGCCATCAGCATGCGCACCAGCGGCAGCACCGGATCGTCGGCGTCGGCTGCGCAGAAGATGACTTCGTAGTCCGGATGATCGAGGTGGAAGCTCGAGCGCAGCGTGTCCTCGATGTAGTTCTCCAGCCCGCACACCGGCCGCAAGATGCTGACGGGTCCGCTCGCCTGGGCCGCCTCGACCCTTGAGGCCCGGAAGCGCCGGATGACGGCGGCGATACTGACGAAATGGGCAAGGCTCGCGCCGGCGCCGACGAGGCCGGCGAGCAGAATCAGGTGGTTCATAGCCGCGCTAGGTAAGATGCGGCAATGACACCTGCATGACGCGCGCTCCAGCTAGCGTAGCCCGACACAATGCCCGATTAACAGGCCGCGGGCGCCCTACTCGTCACCCCCGCTCGCCTTGCCGCCGCTGACCGGCGCCTTGAACGTGTTGCTCTTGGGGAAGCCCTTGGGCGCGATGCGGCCGGCGGCGGCGCGGTCGCCGCGCCACTCTTTGAGGTCCTTGAGCGGCTGGTTGAAGCTGCGGCCTGCGCTGTCGGTCCAGCTCAAGCCGTCCTTGCCGTTGAAGGTGATGATGTCGGACAGGCCCTTTTGCAGGTAGCGCTGCAGGCGCACGCCGCGCCCGCGCGTCATCTCCGGCACCTGGTCGAGCGTGAAGATAAGCATCTTGCGGTTCTCGCCGATGGTGGCGACGTGGTCGCCCTCGACCGTGGTGAGGCCCGCCGCCCTATCGGGCGCCTTCAGGTTCAACACCTGCTTGCCCTTGCGGGTGGTGCCGAGCACCTCGTCCTCCGGCACCACGAAGCCGTTGCCCTGATAGCTCGCCACCAGGAACTTGCGCCCGCCGGCGTAAGGCAACGCCGTCACCACGTCGGCGTCCTCCAGGTCGATGAACAGCCGCACCGGCTCGCCGTGCCCGCGGCCTCCAGGAAGCTTCGACGCATCAAGGGTATAGAAGCGGCCGTTGGAGCCGAAGATGAGAACCTTGGTCGTGGTTTCGGTGGGGAACGCGAACTTCAGGCTGTCGCCGGCCTTGAACGACACGTTCGACAGGTCGCTGACGTGGCCGCGCAGCGCGCGGATCCAGCCCTTGTCCGACACCACCACCGTGATCGGCTCGCGCACCACCATGGCCTCTTCGATGGCCGCCACGTCGTGCTCGGGCGCCTCGCTGAACTGGGTGCGGCGGCGGCCGAGCGCGGTCTTCGGCCCGAAGGTGGTCTTGAGTTCCTTGATCTGGGCGGCGACCGTCGACCACTGCTTGTCGTCCGAGCCCAGCAAGGCCTTCAGTTCGGTGCGTTCTTTCCGCAGGTCCTTGTCCTCGCCGCGGATCTCCATTTCCTCGAGCTTGCGCAAATTACGCAGGCGCATGTTCAGGATGGCGTCGGCCTGGACGTCGGTCAGCTTGAACGTCTTCATCAGGACGGGCTTGGGCTCGTCCTCGGTGCGGATGATCTTGATGACCTTGTCGAGGTTGAGATACGCGATCAGGTAGCCGCCGAGCACTTCCAGGCGATGCTCGATCTTGGCGAGGCGGAACTTGGAGCGCCGCACCAGCACGCCGCGGCGATGGTTCAGCCATTCGAGCAGCACCTCGGCCAGCCCCACCACCATCGGGATGCGGCCGCCCTTCACCAACACGTTCATGTTGAGCTGGATGCGCGATTCCAGGTCGGTCAGCCGGAACAGCGACTCCATCATCACTTCGGCATCGACGGTGCGCGCGCGCGGCTCGATGACGAGGCGAATGTCCTCGGCCGACTTGTCGCGCACGTCGGCGACCAGCGGCAGCTTCTTCTCGTTGATGAGTTCGGCGATCTTCTCGACCAGGCGCGACTTCTGCACGAGCCAGGGGATTTCCGTGATCACCACCACATAGGTGCCGCGGCCGGTCTCTTCGCTCTCCCAACGCGCGCGCACACGGAACGAGCCGCGGCCGGTGTTGTAGGCTTCCGCGATCGCGTCGGGCGGGTCGACGATGATGCCGCCGGTCGGGAAGTCCGGACCCTTGACGTATTTCAGCAGCGTCTTGCTGCGCGCGTTCGGGGTCTCGATCAGATGCAGCGCGGCGTCGCAGAGCTCTGCAACGTTATGCGGCGGGATCGACGTCGCCATGCCGACCGCGATGCCCTGCGCGCCGTTGGCGAGCAGGTTGGGGAACGCCGCCGGCAGCACCACCGGCTCTTCCGAGGTGCCGTCATAAGTCGGGCGGAAATCGACCGCGTCCTCGTCGATGCCGTCGAGCAGCAGCCGCGCCACTTCGGTGAGGCGCGACTCGGTGTAGCGCATGGCGGCGGCGTTATCGCCGTCGACATTGCCGAAGTTCCCCTGCCCGTCGATAAGCGGATAACGCTGGGAGAAGTCCTGCGCCAGCCGCACCATGGCGTCGTAGATCGCCTGGTCGCCGTGCGGATGGAAATTACCCATCACGTCGCCGACCACCTTGGCCGACTTCTTGAAGGCCGCGCCGGGATCGAGCCGCAGGAGCCGCATGCCGTAGAGGATGCGCCTGTGCACGGGCTTGAGGCCGTCGCGCGCGTCGGGCAGCGCCCGGTTCATGATGGTCGAGAGGGCGTAAGCGAGATAACGCTCTTCCAGCGCTTCGCGCAGGGCGACCTCTTCGACGTCGCCTTTTTCGGGGGGAATCAGTCTGGGACCCATGGTTTCTAGCTAATGCGTGCCGGGCACATGAACAAGCGATGAACGGTCTAGCCAGCCCCGGTTGGGACGGAATCGCTAGCTTCTACCCACCCAATCGGGAGCCGCTGCGACGGACGGCTCGTGTGGATCCGTGCCGGGCTGCAGTGGCCGAACGGAGGAACAGATATGCGAAAGATCGTGCTCTCGGCGCTCTTTGCCGCCGGTATCGGCCTGGCCGGCGTGACCGGCGCCGCGGCCGCGCCCGCCTCGCCGGTGCCGGGCATGGCACCCAGCTCGCTGGTGACCGAGGCCCAGGTCATCGTCGTGCGGCCGCCGGGTTATCGGCACCACCGCCGCTACTGCTACAACGTGCGCCGCTGCTGGCGGGGCGCGTATGGCCGCCGGGTCTGCGAGGTCCGCCGCGTTTGCCGCTGGCGTTAATCTCGCCCTATTAAGGTACCGGCCCGGCCCGCAATGCCGGGCCGGTTTCGTTTTCGGGCAGCCCTGGTTCAGGCCACGCTTGGCAATGCGCGGTCGAGGGCGGCGATGAAATGCGCGCGCTCGTCCGCAAGCGTCAGCCCGCGTGGCATCAGCACGTGGCGCTCGAGGAAGAAACCGGTGAGCGCAAAGCCGTCGGCCAAGTCGCCGGTGGACGCGCTTGCGGCCTCCTCCTGCAGGAACGCGGGCAGCCGCAGCATGCGATCGGCGTAGGGCTCGCCGGCCAGGCGCGACACCGCGCGCCCCGAACGCGGCGAGACAAAGACCAGGTCGTCCCTGACGCCGGTCGCCGCGCATTCGGAAAGATCGAGCCCAAAGCCGAGCTCCGCCAACAGGCGCAGTTCAAAGCGCACCACCGCCGGCGCCGCCCAGGCCGGATCGTCGAGTTTGTCGAGCAGCGTCTCGAAGGCTTCGTAGAGCCCCTCGTGCGGATCGCGCTCGGGCAGAAGCCGCATCAGCGCCGCCAAGTGCGTGACGCCGTACATCGCGTGCGAGGCGCCGAAGAAGCCGGCCGCGCGCAGGTTCAGCGCCTCCACCGTGTAGTTGCCGAGGTGCTCGTCGAGCCGCGCCCGCCAGTTGGCGGTGACGCCGTTGCCCGGCTGCAGGATCGGCTTCATGCGCGTGCCGAAGGCGCCGCGCACCATGCCGAGATGGCGGCCGTGCTCGCGCGTCATCAGCTCGAGGATGCCGCTCGCCTCCCCGTGCCGCTTGACGCCCAGCACGATGCCTTCATCGGTCCATTGCATATCGCGTTGCGGTCAATCCTTCGGAAACTCCAGGCCCATCGCCCGATAACGCTCGGGATCGTCGCCCCAGCCCTCGCGCACCTTGACGAACAGGAACAGGTGCACCTTGGCCTCCGCGATCTCGGCGATCTCCCTGCGCGCGGCTGCGCCGATGGCCTTGATCGCCTGCCCGCCTTTGCCGAGCACGATCTTGCGCTGGCTCTCGCGCGCCACATAGATCACCTGCTCGACCCGCACGGAGCCGTCGCGCAACTCCTTCCAGACCTCGGTTTCCACCGTCGACTGGTACGGCAACTCCTGGTGCAGGCGCTCGAACAGCTTCTCGCGCGTGATCTCCGCCGCCAATTGCCGCAACGGAGCGTCCGACATCTGGTCGGGCGGATAAAGCCACGGCCCCGGCGGCACGTGATCGGCCAGCCATGCCTTCAGATCGGCGACGCCGTCGCCCTTCATCGCCGAGATCATGAAGGTCGCCTCGAACGCGGCCTTCTCGTTGGCGGCCTGCGCCAGCGTGAGCAACGCTTCCTTGGCGACAAGATCGATCTTGTTGAGGATGAGGAGCTTGCGCACCCCAACCTCTTTGAGCTTATCGAGGATGGCCTCGGCCTCTTCGTCCAGGCCTTTGCGCGCGTCGATCAGGACGCCGACCACGTCGGCATCGTGGGCGCCGCTCCACGCGGTCGTCACCATAGCGCGGTCGAGCCGGCGCTTGGGCGCGAAGATGCCGGGCGTGTCGACGAAGATGAGCTGCGACTTTTCCGTCGCCGCGATGCCGCGGATGAGCGCGCGCGTGGTCTGAACTTTACGCGATACGATGGTGACCTTGGCGCCGACCAGCGCGTTGAGCAGCGTCGACTTGCCGGCGTTGGGCGCGCCGATCAGGGCCACAAAACCGCAGCGGGTATCGCCTTCCGGCGCGTCGGGTTCAGACATCCGGCTTGTCCACGGTGGCGCCGACCTGCGTCAGCATCTCAGCCGCAGCGGCCTGCTCGGCAGCGCGCTTCGACGAACCCAGCCCTTCCGCCTCAGGCCGGTCGGGCAAGGTCACCGCCACCCGGAATTCGGGATCGTGATGCGGCCCCGTGCGCGCGAGTTCGCGGTAGGCCGGCGTCGGCAACCCGCGCGCCTGCGCCCATTCCTGCAGCATGGTCTTGGAATCGCGCAACGGCCGCGCCGGCTTCAACATGCGCGCCTGCCAGAAGCGCGCCACGAAAGCCTCTGCCGCCGAATATCCGCCGTCGAGAAACACCGCGCCGATCAACGCTTCGCAGGCGTCCGCCAGGATGGTTTCGCGCAGGCGCCCACCGGCATTCGATTCCGAGCTGCCGAGCCTGAGCGCCGGGCCGACGTCCATCTCTCGCGCCACGTCGGCGCACGTTTCCTTGCGCACCAACTCCGCGAGCCGGCGCGACAGTTCACCCTCGTCGGCGCGATGGAATTCACGGTAGAGCATGTCGGAGACGACGAGGCCCAGCACATGATCGCCGAGGAATTCGAGCCGCTGATAGCTTTCGGCGCGCTTGCCCCCGGACAGCGCCGAGATATGGGTGAGCGCGCGATCGATCAGCGTCTTGTCGGCGAACTCATAACCGATCCGGTCCTCCAGAGCGGTGCGTTCCTTGGACCGGTTGCGGCTCATCTGACAATCGTGAACAGGCGGTCCCAGCGCACGGAGAACGGCCAGCGCCAAAACTCCCAGGCATGTTCGCCCTGATAGACGGAGAAGAAGATCAGCCGCGCCTTGCCGACGATGTTTTCGAGCGGCACGTAGCCGACCTGCGGAAAGCGGCTGTCGGTGGAATTGTCGCGGTTGTCGCCCATCATGAAATAGTGGCCGGGCGGCACCTTGTAGACATCCGTGTTGTCGGCGAAGCCATGGTCGACGAGGTCGAGCGTATAGAAGGTCTTGCCGTTGGGCAGCGTCACCTTCCAGCGCTTGATCGGCTGCTCGCGCGTGCCCTCCTCGACGTCGACCCAGGGCTTGGCGGCCTCGCGCTTGACCGGCACGTCGTTGATATAGACTTGACCCTCCTTCACCTGGATCTTGTCGCCAGGCAGGCCGATCACGCGCTTGATGTAATCGATGCTGGGATCGCGCGGCAGGCGGAACACGACCACGTCGCCGCGCTGCGGCAGCCAGCCGGCCGGAAGGCGCCCGTTCGGCAGCGCGTTGGCGACCGACGTCGGCAGCGGCAGCGAATACTTGCTGTAGCCGTAGGAGTATTTCGACACGAACAGGTAGTCGCCCACCAGCAGCGTGTTCTTCATCGAGCCGGAGGGAATGTTGAACGGCTGGAACAGGAAGGTGCGGATCACCAGAGCAATGATCAGCGCATGAATGATGACGGTGACGGTTTCGCCGAAGCCGCCCTCTTTCTTCTTGGTTCGCGATGCCACGCTCATTGGCCTTTCGTCCGCACCCGCTTGCGCTCCCGGCGGTCTTGTAGACGCTGACTCCCCGGCACGCAATCAAGATTGCCCGTACCGGCTGATAACTGTCTATTCCGACAGGATTTTTTCGGATCTAACCCGACGCCGCCGGGGCAGTTTGGGGAATCGCGGTGATGATGACAATGGCCTGAGCCAGCGGCCCTTCGTCGGTGAGCGAGACGCTGATGGCGGTTTCGCAACCCGCCGGCGTGATCGCCTTGAGGCGTTCCAGCGCCCCGCCGGAGAGCTTCATGGTGGGGGCGCCCGACGGCAGGTTCACCACTCCCATGTCGCGCCAGAACACGCCGCGGCGGAAGCCGGTGCCGAGCGCCTTGGCGCAGGCCTCCTTGGCGGCAAAGCGTTTGGCATAGGTCTCCGCCCGATTGGCGCGGCGCTCGGCCTTGGCGCGCTCCGCGGGCGTGAAAATGCGGTCGAGGAAGCGCTCGCCGTGGCGCTCCAGCACCGCGCGGATGCGGCGCACGTCGCAAAGGTCGGAACCAAGGCCGATAATCATGAAGCCACTTTCTTGCGCCCGCGCTCCATGGCTGCGCGCATGAATTTGACGCTCTCGGCGAGGCCCTCGAAAACCGCCTCGCCGATGAGGAAATGCCCGATGTTGAGCTCCACCACTTCCGGCAACGCCGAAATGGTCTCGGCGGTGGCGTAGTCGAGGCCGTGACCGGCGTGGACCTCCATGCCGTAGCTTTTCGCGAGAACCGCTCCGGCGCGGATCAGTTCCCACTCCGCCGCCGCCTCGCGCGCGCGGCCGTTGGCAAGCGCATCGCACCAGGCGCCGGTGTGGATCTCGATCACCGGCGCGCCCAGCGCTACCGCCGCCTCGATCTGCGCCGGTGCCGGGGCGATGAACAGCGATACTCGGATGCCGGCGTGCTTGAGGTCGTGCACCGCGGGCGCAAGCTGCGTCTTCAGGCCGAGCGCGTCGAGCCCGCCTTCGGTGGTGCGCTCGGTGCGCTTTTCCGGCACCAGGCACACCGCGTGCGGGCGGATCTTGAGCGCGATCGACACCATCTCCTCGGTGGCCGCCATCTCGAAATTCAGCGGCTTGTCGATCTCAGCCTTGAGCCGCGCCATGTCGTCGTCGTGGATGTGGCGGCGGTCCTCGCGCAGGTGCGCGGTGATGCCGTCGGCGCCGGCGTCGACCGCGAGCTTGGCCGCACGCACCGGGTCGGGATGGCCGCCGCCGCGCGCGTTGCGCACGGTGGCGACGTGGTCGACGTTGACACCGAGACGAAGCGGAGGCGCGCTCATTGCCGGTCACAATCCATCAGAAACAAGACATCATCCGTTGACGCGCTCCGCCTTGGCCACGATCGGCTTGGCGCGCAGTTGCGCCAGGATGGCGGTGAGGTGCTTGAGATCGTAGACCTCGAGATCGATCAGCACATCCGTAAAGTCGGGCGAGCGCCGCGTCATACGAATATTGTCGATGTTTCCATCATGCTCCGCGATGATCTGGGCGATGGTGGCGAGCGAGCCGGGCTCGTTCACCGACTGCACCGTGATCTGCGCCGGGAAACGCCGCAGCGAGCCGTCCTCGAAATCCCAGCGCAGGTCGAGCCAGCGCTCGGGCGCGTCCTCGAACTCGCTCAGCGCCTTGGACTGGATCGGGTAGATGGTGATGCCTTCGCCCGGGGTCAGGATGCCGACGATGCGGTCGCCCGGCACGGCGCCGCCTTCGGGCGCGAAGCGCACCGGCAGGTCGCCGTTCATGCCGCGCACCGGGATGGCCGGTCCGTACTCGGGCCCCTGCTCGGGCGCGCCCGGCACCCGGAACTTGACCGAGCGCAGCCGCTTCAGTCCGAACCAGCCGCTTTCCGGCTTGCGCCTGACCGCCATGGCGGCGGCGCGCTCCTCCTTGTAGTCCGGATACATGGCGCGGGCGACGTCGGACGCCTTCAACTCGCTGCGCCCGACCGCCGCCATGACGTCGTCGACGGAAGCGCGCGCCAGCCGCGACAGCGCGCCGGTCAGACTCTCGTCCGAATAGGCGATCTTCGCGCGCTGGAACAGGCGCTCCACCATGCGGCGGCCAAGACCGGTGTACTGCGCGCGCACGGCGGCGCGGGTCGCGCGGCGGATCGCAAGCCGCGCCTTGCCGGTGACGACGATCGACTCCCACGCCGCGGGCGGGGCCACCTGCGCCTTGGAGACGAGGATCTCCACCTCGTCGCCGTTCTCGATCTCCGAGACCAGCGGCGCGATCTTGCCGTTGATCTTGCTGCCGACGGCGGTGTTGCCGACGTCGGTATGCACCGCGTAGGCGAAATCGATGGCGGTCGCCTTGCGCGGCAGGGCGATCAACTTGCCCTTGGGCGTGAAGCAGAACACCTGGTCGTGGAACAGTTCGAGCTTGGTGTGCTCGAGGAACTCCTCCGGGCTCGACCCTTCCGCCAGCAATTCGATGGTACGCCGTAGCCAGGCGTAAGCACTCGACTCGCGCGACAAAAGCTCGGTCGGCGAGCCGACGCTGTCCTTGTAGAGCGCGTGCGCGGCGATGCCGTACTCGGCGATCTGATGCATCTCGACGGTGCGGATCTGCAATTCGACGCGCTGCTGACCGGGCCCGATCAGCGTGGTGTGGATCGAGCGGTAGTCGTTGGCCTTGGGCGTCGAGATGTAGTCCTTGAAGCGCCCCGGCACCATCGGCCAGGTGGTATGCACGATGCCGAGCGCCTGGTAGCAGTCGGCGATCGTGTTGACCATAACGCGGAAGCCGAAGATGTCGGAGAGTTGCTCGAAGCCGACCGACTTGCGCTCCATCTTGCGCCAGACCGAATAGGCCTTCTTGCGCCGGCCCTGCACCACGGCGGCGATGCCGCGGTCGGCGAGCTTCTTGGTGAGCTGCTGCTCGATCTCCCCGATCAGCGCCTCGTTGCTTTCGGCGATGGCGTTGAGACGCGCACTCACCACACCGTAGGCTTCCGGATTGAGCTCGCGGAACGACAGATCCTCGAGCTCCTCGCGCATCTCATGCATGCCCATGCGGCCGGCGAGCGGCGCGTAGATCTCCAGCGTCTCGTCGGCGTTGCGACGGCGCGAGGCGTCCGGCATGAAGTCGAGCGTGCGCATGTTGTGCAGCCGATCGGCGAGCTTGACCAACAGCACGCGCACGTCGTCGGCAATCGCGAGCAGCAGCTTGCGCAGGTTCTCCGCCTGCTTGGCTTCCTTGGTGACGAGATCGAGCCGCTTCAGCTTGGTGAGGCCCTCGACCAGGGCGCCGATATCGGCGCCGAACAGGTTATCGATCTCGGCGCGGGTCGCCTCGGTGTCTTCGATGGTGTCGTGCAGTAGCGCCGCGGCGATGGTGGCATCATCAAGCTTGAGGTCGGTGAGGATCGCCGCCACTTCGAGCGGATGCGAAAAGTAGGGATCGCCCGACGCGCGCCGCTGCTCGCCATGCGCTTTCATGGCGTAGACGTAGGCGCGGTTGAGCAACGCCTCGTCGGTATTGGGATTGTAGCGCCGCACCCGCTCGACGAGTTCGTACTGCCGCATCATGGTGGGGCGCGCCGGCGCCGCGGGCGGCACTTGGACGGTCCGGTCAAGGGCCTGGGGCGAGACCGCGAGGGCCGCGGCGGTGCGCTCCAGTGGCGCTCGGGTCGTCGCCTGGCTCTGCATCCGCGGCAAATGGTCCGATCTTGCGCTCATCCGGACAGGCCCGATGGCCGCCCGGACAGGGGTTAAACGATCGCCGGCGGCCTATCCTTCTAGATATCACGGCAAACGCCTTGCGTCGCAAGAGCTTGGCACCCGAGCCTTAACGTTCTGCTGCCGGAAAAGCGAAACGGCCCGGTAGAGGCCGGGCCGTTGCAACATATTCGGATGCGACACGCGGGCGCTCAGCCCACGTCGGTATCTTCTTCCGGCGGCTCCTCGGGCGGGGTCAACCCTTCCAGACCCTTGAGCAGCTCTTCCTCGGTCATGCGCTCGGCGGTGACCTCGGTATCGTCGGCGTCGACCCCGCTCGCGCCGATCAACGGCACCTCCGGCTCGGGTTCGTCGACTTCCACATATTTCTGCAAGGAATGGATGAGGTCTTCCTTGAGATCGCCCGGCGATACCGTCGTCTCCGCGATTTCGCGCAGCGACACAACCGGGTTTTTATCGTTGTCCCGATCGACGGTAATTTGCGACCCCGACGAGATCATGCGCGCGCGGTGGCTAGCCAACAGCACGAGATCAAAGCGGTTTTCGACCTTGTCGATGCAGTCTTCTACGGTGACACGGGCCATGGGCTCGGCACTCCCTCGGGTGGTAGATCGTCCTTATGGGGAACGGGCGGTAGGTATCCCCTCACTGGCCGAATTTCAAGCTTTTTTGTCTTGGTTTGGCCGCAAGCCTCTGTTACCGGATCGGATAGCGAGCAGGCTGGCCCGACCGGTTACGATCGGCTACCCCGACTGAATATTTGATCGGACACTAGCCGCGCTTGGCGCGGGCGCAATTTGAGCCCAATTAACCAAGTTGAATCGACGCAAGTGTCACCAATTGACCTTTACCGCCGACCCGTGGCCGCTGTGCCGCGCTTCTCGCGCGCCGCGCATCCCGCCGGGCTGGACGTTCCGGATATCCGTTGCGAGACAACAAGAGAGCAACAAAGATGACTGTTCCTGGTGAAAAGATCGCCTTGTTCATTGATGGAGCCAATCTTTACGCCACCGCCAAGTCGTTGGGCTTCGATATCGATTACAAGCGCCTGCTGCGCGAATTCCAGTCGCGCGGTTATCTTATGCGGGCGTTTTATTACACGGCTGTGATCGAGGATCAGGAATATTCGTCGATCCGTCCGCTCATCGACTGGCTCGACTACAACGGCTATTCGGTCGTCACCAAGGCGACCAAGGAATTCGTCGACCAGACCGGCCGTCGCAAGGTCAAAGGCAACATGGATATCGAGCTCGCGGTCGATGCCATGGAGATCGCCGGCCACATCGACCACATGGTGCTGTTCTCCGGCGACGGCGACTTCCGCTCGCTGGTGGAAGCCGTACAGCGGCGCGGCGTGCGGGTGACGGTTGTTTCGACGGTTTCGACCCAGCCGCCCATGGTGGCCGATGAGCTGCGCCGCCAGGCCGACGTGTTCACCGACATCGTCGAACTGCAGACGAAGATCGGCCGCGACCCGACCGAGCGGCAGGCACGCCCGCCGCGTGAAGACCGCGGCCACACGCCGCAGTTCCTGCAGCGCCCGGCCACCCCACAGCGCGCCGGCGCCGGTGCCGGGGCCCCGACCGACGACGAAGACGACGATTACGAGTAATGGCGCGGGGGGACGCCACCGCCGCGTCAACACAGCACAGCAGCACGACACCGGACCGCAATTGTCCGCGCTGTCCGCGACTGGTCGCGTTCCGCAAAGAGTGGCGCAACAAGCAACCGACCTGGTTCAACGCGCCGGTCCCCTCCTTCGGACCGGCGAACGCGCGCCTCCTCATCGTCGGGCTGGCGCCCGGCGTGCAGGGCGCCAACCGCACCGGGCGGCCGTTCACCGGCGATTATGCCGGGGTGCTGCTCTACGAAACCCTGCTGCGCTACAAGTTCGCGCGCGGTGAATACGCCGCCGATCCCGACGACGGTTTAACGCTGACCGATTGCCGCATCACCAACGCTGTGCGCTGCGTGCCGCCTGAGAACAAGCCGACCACTGTCGAGATCCGGACCTGCCGCGACTTCCTCATCCCCACCATTGCGGAGATGAAGAAGCTGCGCGCCATCCTGGCCCTTGGGCGCATCGCCCATGACACCGTGGTGACCACGCTCGGCGCCAAGAAGTCGGCGACGCCTTTCAAGCACAACGGCCGTCACGACGTCGGCGGTTACGCGCTGTTTTCGAGCTATCACTGCTCGCGCTACAACACCAATACCGGTGTGCTGACACCGGAGATGTTCCGCAAGGTGTTCGCTGACGTGCGGGCCTATCTCGGCGATTGATATCGCCGACCCGCGCATCCGGCCGGATCGCGCCGCTTACTCCACCTCGGAAATCATCGTCGTAACGCCGCCGGTTGCGAAGTTGCCGAGGTCGGCCACCGTCGCCTTGGCCTCGGGGGTCGCCATCACGCGTTTCATATGGTCGGCATCGTCGAAATAGAGTTCGGCCGTGCGATAGAAGGCCGGCGCGCTGCCGTCGGGAGTGCCGACGACCTTGGACACCTCGATCTTGCGCAGGCCCTGCATCTTGCCCGCCAGCGGCATATGCGTTTCGGCGTAGTATTTTTCGAACGCTGCCGGGTCCTTGGGTTGCCCGTACATGACGCTGAGCTTGATCATTGCTGTTCCTCTCCCGGTTCAGCCGCCCCGCCTCATCCTAACGCGAATTGCCCTGGTAGGACATGAACTCCATCAGCGAGCCGTCGGGATCGCGGAAATATACGGATGTGCCCGGCCCCTTGGCGCCGAAGCGCTCGAGTGGGCCGCGCTCGACGGCGACGCCGTGGTTGCCGAGATGCGCGATGGCATCCGAAATCGGGCCCTTCCATTCGAAGCAGAGGTCGCTGTTGCCCGGCTTCACCGGAAGGCGCGCGACTTCCGCCGGCTGAACGCCGGGGCCATGCACATTGAGCTGGCGGTCGCCGAAGCGATAGGCGAAGCCCACCGGCCGCGCGACGAGTTCCGCCCCCATGACATCGCGGTAGAAGGCGTTCGATCGCCCCCAGTCGGAAACGTGAATGACGCAATGATCGAGGCTGGTCGGCAAGGCCATCGGCTACTCCCCTTGGCGCTGACCCGGCGGCGTCGCTACCCGCGCGCCCGCAGCAACCGGCTCTTTTCGCGATCCCACGACCGCTTCTTCAGGGTCTCGCGCTTGTCGTGCAGCTTCTTGCCTTTGGCGAGCGCGAGCTCGACCTTGGCGCGGCCGCGTTCGTTGAAATAGAGCTTGAGCGGCACGATGGTCATGCCCTCGCGGTCGACCCCGACCGCAAGCTTGACGATTTCGCGCTCGTGCAGAAGCAGCTTGCGCGGCCGCTTCGGCGCGTGGTTGTTGAACGGGCCGGCCTGGGTGTATTCGGGGATGTTGGCGTTGACCAACCAGATCTCGCCGTCGCGCGAGTCGGCGTAGGATTCGGCAATCGTCGCCTTGCCCGAGCGCAGCGACTTTACCTCGCTGCCGGTGAGCGCGATGCCGGCCTCGAAGGTCTCTCCGATCTGGTAATTGAAGCGCGCCCGCCGGTTGTCTGCGACAACCTTGAGGCGGCGATCCGGTTTGGCAGCCATCTCAGACCTTGCTCAGTGTTTCCGTTGAGCATATGGCACGCCCCGCCCGCCGCCGAAAGCGGGCGGAAACAACAAATTTTCCAATGCGATAGTCAGGCTTTTTGGGCTTTGAGCAGATCGCGGATCTCGGTCAGCAGCGACTCCGTGGGCGTCTGCACCGGGGCCTTTTCCGGCTCGGCCACCTTCTGCGCCCGCATGCGGTTCATGCCCTTGACCACCAGGAACATCACCCAGGCGACGATAGCGAAGTTCAGCACGAGGGTCAGGAAATGCCCCCAAGCCAATACAGCACCTTGCTTTTTTGCATCCGCAAGAGCGAGCGCCGTGACCTTGTGGGAAAGCGGCAGGAAATAGTTCGAGAAATCGAGCCCACCGGTAATCGCCCCCACCACCGGCATGATGATGTCGGCCACCATGGATTGCACGATCGCGCCGAAGGCGGCGCCGATGATGATGCCGACCGCCAGATCGACGACATTGCCCCGCATGGCGAATTCGCGGAATTCCTTGAGCATCTCCGGGCCTCCGAGCCTCGTGAAAAGCGGAACCGGTATCGTCCGCGCTGGCGCCAAAAGGTCAACCGCCCCCCGGTAGGGACCGGGAGGCGGTGGAGAACTTCCGTGCAGGAGTGACGCAGCGCCCGGTTAGTTGACCAGCCCGGCATGCACCATGGCGTCGCGCACCAAGGTCTTGGTCTTGTCGGAGACCGGCACCATCGGCAGCCGGACGGTGTCGGCGCACTTGCCGAGCACCGAGAGCGCGTATTTCGCCGGCGCCGGGTTGGTCTCCACGAACAGCGCGTGATGCAGCGGCATCAGCTTGTCCTGGATCTTGAGCGCGGCGGCGAAGTCACCCTTCCGGCAGGCGCCCTGGAACTCGGCGCACAGGCGCGGCGCCACGTTCGAGGTGACCGAGATGCAGCCATGGCCGCCGTGCGCCATGAAGCCGAGCGCAGAGGCGTCCTCGCCCGTCATCTGGTTGAAGTCCGGCCCCATCGCGGCGCGCTGCTCGGATGCGCGCACCACGTTAGCGGTGGCGTCCTTCACGCCGGCGATATTTTTGCACTCCCACAGCCGCTTCATGGTGTCGACCGACATGTCGATCACGGAGCGGCCGGGGATGTTGTAGATGATGATCGGGATGCCGATGGCGTCGTTGATCGCCTTGAAGTGCTGGTAGAGCCCTTCCTGCGTCGGCTTATTGTAGTACGGCGTCACGATCAGCACCGCGTCGGCACCCGCCTTCTCGGCATGCTGCGAGAAATCGATGGCCTCCTTGGTGGAGTTGGAACCGGCACCCGCGATCACCGGCACCCGGCCCTTGGCCTGGTCGATGCACCACTCGATGACCTGCTTGTGCTCTTCATGACTGAGGGTCGGGCTTTCGCCGGTGGTCCCCACCGGCACCAACCCGTTCGTCCCCTCCTCGATCTGCCAGTCCACCAGGCCACGGAACGCCTTTTCGTCCACCGATCCGTTTTTGAACGGCGTGACCAGCGCAGTGAATGAGCCCCGGAAGCTCGTCTTGGCGGTCATGACACGATCTCTCCCAACAGTGCAGCGTTGAAGCCCAATCCATATCGGGTCGTGGAGGCCGATGAAAGACCAAAACCCCTCAGGCCGGGTGGTAGCGGCCCCCGCCCCGGTTTTGCCCCGCTCGCCGCCTATCGTCGCAGCACCGCCGAATGAGGGTACCTTTTTGCGCGCGGACTGGCCTAATGAGCTAGGCACACGCGCCCCTTGAGTCGGAGGCGTGCGGCCGGCCAGGCGCCGGCGCGACGTGATCGGACGCGGGACACTGGACGCGGGAAAAGGCTTCGAATGACCGTGGCGAAGCGGAACCCGCCGGTTCGGCGGAAAGAGCCCGGGCGCCCCCCTTGGGCGGCCCTGACGGGCTGGGCGATCCTGGGCCTGGGCGCGTTGAGCGCGGGCCTCTGGGCCGGCTGGGCCATAGCGGCCCCGGCGGCGGTGCCCAAGGTTCCGATGCCACGCGCCCGGCCGGCGACGGCCGCCAGCGCCCTCCCGGCGGTTCCCAAAGGTCCTGGCACCCCGGTGCCGCTGCCGCGCCAGCGGCCCATCACCGCCCGTATGGCGACCGCCTTCGCCGAACGCACCCTCGGCCTGCGCGGGCCTGTCTTCGTCAGCCATCCCGATATCAAGGCGGCGGGCCGGCCGGCCAAAGGCGCCTTTGCCATCGCGCCGACCGAGGCGACCTCGACCGCCGATCTCGCCGCCCTCAAGCAGGTGATTGCGGCCGCGCAGAAGGGCCGCGATGCCGACGCCGACAAGGCCGAGGCCACCATCAGGGATCCGGTCGCCAAGACGCTCGCCGAATGGGTGATCCTGCGCAGCAACGACACCAGCCCCGGCTTCCAGCGCTACGCCGATTTCATCGCGAACCATCCCGACTGGCCGCACGCCAGCCTGTTCGCCCGGCGCGCCGAGGATGCGCTGTGGAACGATGGCATCGAGGACGCCACCGTGCTCGGCTATTTCGCCAACCGGCATCCGATCACGGCCAAGGGCCGCTATGTGCTGGCGCACGCGCTGCTCGCCAAGGGAGACCGGGCAGGCGCTACAGCACTGGTGCGCTACGCCTGGCGCTACCAGGACTGCGGCACGGCGGTCGAAGACAAAGTCATCGCCATGTTCGGCAAGATGATCACGCCGGACGACAACAAAGTGCGCATGGCGCAACGCTTCTATCAGCACGACAGCGAAGCGGCCCTGCGTGCCGCGCACCGGCTCGGCGGCAACGAACTCGTCATCGCTCACGCCTGGGCCGCGGTGCTCGCGCATTCGCATCAGGCCAAAGCGCGGCTCGACGCCGTGCCGGCGGGCGCGCGCAACGACCCGGGTTACATATTCGCCCGCACACGCTGGCTTATCGGCAAGGACGACTACGAAGCGGCGGCAAGGCTGATGGCGCAGGCGCCGCGCCAGGGCGGGCCGCTCATCGATTCCGATGCTTGGTGGCGCCAGCGCCGCATCCTGGTGCGCGACCTGCTCGACAAGCACGATCCGAAGTCCGCCTACCGCGTCGCCGTCGAGGCGGTGACGCCGAGCCGCAACGTCTACCGCGTCGACAAATACTTCACCGCCGGCTGGATCGCGCTGCGCTTCCTGCACGACGCCAAGACCGCGGCCAGCCTGTTCGCGCATATTCCGCAAGGCACCAAGAACCCTCACGCGCTATCGCGCGGCGAGTACTGGCTCGGGCGCGCTGCCGAAGCCATGGGCGAGAAGGTCAAGGCCAAGGGCTTCTACGAGCGGGCGGCCAAATACACGATCACCTATTACGGCCAGCTCGCGCGCGCGCGGCTTGACCTGCGCAATCTCGCTCTGCGCGGGCCGCCCAAGTTCACCGAGGCGCAGAAGAAAATCTTGAGCCGGCTGGAGATCGTGCGCGCGGCGCGGCTCTTATTCGCGCTCGACGAGCGCGACCTGCTGGCCTCCATGTACGCCTCGCTCGGCGAAAGCGGCCACGACGTGGCCGGCATGGCAGCGCTGGCGGCGCTTGCCGGCGAGCACAAGGACGCCCGCGCCATGGTGCTGTTGGCCGAAAGCGCAGTGCGGCACGGCCTGCCACTCGATTACTACGCGTATCCAGTCACAGGGTTGCCGGACTACAAGCCGATCGCGGCGCCGATCGGGCGCGCCATGGCGTATTCGATCGCGCGGCAGGAAAGCCACTTCCACCAGAAGGTCGTCTCCAGCGCGCACGCCATGGGGATCATGCAGGTGACGCCGGAGGCCGGCCGCGACACGGCCCGGCGCTACCACGTGCACTACAACCGCCATCGCCTGTACAGCGACCCCGTCTACAACATGCAGATGGGGGCGGCCGAGCTCTCGCATCTGCTGAGCTACTACCACGGCAACTATCTGCTGACCGCCTCGGCCTACAACGCCGGCCTCGGCCGCACCCGGCAGTGGATGGGCGTCTACGGCGACCCGCGCGATCCGAAGGTCGATCCGGTCGACTGGGTGGAGCGCCTGCCCTATTCGGAAACGCGCAACTACGTCCAGCGCATCCTGGAAAACCTCGAGGTCTACCGCGCGCGGTTTGCCGGCAACGGAAGGCTGCTGATCGAGGCCGACACCACCCGCGGCGGCGCCGAGAAATGAACGCACGGTGCGCGAGGCTGCATGCCCCGTTCCAGGGCCCTATGCCGTCCCTCGTGACGGCGTGGTAGTCATCGCGCCCATGCAGGACAGCGCCACCTCCGTTTTCATCTCGGCCTCCGACGGCTTGCGGCTACACGCGCGCTGCTATGGCGAGGCCAGCCTGCCGGGCCTGCCGGCGCTTTGCCTGCCGGGGCTCGCGCGCACCGAAGCCGACTTCGAGCGGCTGGCGGTGGCCCTCTCAGGCGATCCCGCCAATCCGCGCCGCGTCATCGCCCTCGACTATCGCGGCCGCGGGCAATCGGATTACGACCGCGATCCGGCCAACTACGCCTTCAACGTCGAGCTCGCCGATGTGCTATCGGTGGCGACCGCGCTCGACGCCCTACCGGCGGTCGTCGTCGGCACCTCGCGCGGCGGCATCCTCGCCATGCTGATGGCCGCCTCGCGGCCGACGTCGCTCGCCGGGGTGGTGCTCAACGACATCGGCCCCGTGATCGAGCCCAAGGGGCTCATGCGCATCAAGGGTTACGTCGGCAAGTTGCCGCAGCCGCGCAGCTTCGACGAGGGCGCCGACATCCTGAAGCGGCTCTCCAGCGCCCAATTCCCCACGCTCACCGACAAGCAGTGGATGACCGCCTCGCTGCGCACCTTCAAGGAACACAAGGGCCGGATGGTGCCGACCTATGACGTGCGGCTCGCCAAGACGCTAGAGGGCATCGATTTCGAAAGGCCGCTGCCACCGTTGTGGGCCGCATTCGACGCACTCGCCCATGTGCCGGTCATGGTCATCCGCGGCGCCAACTCCGATCTACTGTCGCCGGAAACGGTCGAGGCGATGCGTACGCGCCGCGAGCGGATGGAAACGTTCGAGGTGGCTGACCAGGGCCACGCGCCCTTGCTGGCGGAAGACGAGACGATTGCGCGCATCGCCGCATTCGTGGCAGCCTGCGACCGCCGTCATGCGCGCGCGACGCACGAGGCATCGGCTTCCGCGATCGGCGAGCGCATTGAGCCGGCAGAATAAGAGACGAAAGAAGGTCGCGCGGAGCGCGCCGCTCAGGCGCGATGGATGTGCGCCGAAACGCCGCCGATGCCGGACCGCGGGCTGTCGTTGCGCCGACGCCGGTCCGCCGCGGCTGCCGGCCGGTCGACCACATGCGCGCGCACGACAACGCGAAAGCCGCCGTCCGCCATGTCTTCGAAGTCGATACCCTGCGCTTGCCAGAGCACTTCGATGGCGCGTGAGGTCGCGCGGCGCGGCTCGGTTTCGCCCTGCTCGAGCTTATGGATGGCGCGTTGCGTGATCCCGACGTGCTGGCCGAATTCGCTCTGACTCCAGCCCAGGATAGCGCGCGCCGCCCTGATTTTGGCGGCAAAGCAGCGGTGCTCGAGGCGCACGAGCGCGACGAGATCGGGGGAGTTGCGGGGAACGGCCTGCATGGTGGCGACCCAAGACGCGGTAACTGGCGGGATGACCCGCTCGCTTGGAAATTGCTTCCGCCTCGCGGCGGCTCCCCTCTCTAGGGGAAAACCCCCGGCGGTTTCCCGCCGAGGGTCTTAGCCTTGATCAGCTTAGCCGATCAGAAGTTCCTCTGGACGCGGAAGATGCCCGACACCCAGTCGTTGTTGCCAATGTTGGCGCCCGTGAAGGCCGTCTGCTGGCTGTTGTACATAACCTCGAGGCTGAAATCGAGGTTCTCAACCGGCGTCCACACGGTGCGCGAGCCAACCTGGAAGAAGTTCCAGTCGGCCGACGAACCAGCCGTACCACCATTCGCGGCGGCCAACACGGCGCTCGCCGCCGTGCTGTAGTTATACTCGCCGTAAGCGCCATACAGCGACGTCTTCCACATCGGATCCCAGTGGTGCTCATAACCACCGGTGATGCTCCAGCCCGAACTCAGATCGGCCTGGCCAACAGCGGTCACGACCGCATCCGAAGTCGGAGAAAACGACGAGATGCCGCCTTCGGTGGTGGTGTTAGCCGTCCCGTAGGCGCCGCTGGCGACATAGGTCATTGCGCCCTTGGCATAGTTGAACTGGCCAATCACGTTATCGCCATGGCCCAGCATCGGCAGATTGAACTTCAAGCCGGCACCAACAGCGAAGCCGGTCTTGTCGCTCGGATCCGTCGTCTGGCTGAAGTTGACCTGGTGCACCGCAGCCATGATCTGCGCGCTGCCCCAAGCCTGATCGATGCGCAGGTTGCCGACGATGTCAGGCATCGTCTCGCCAGAGGGGCCCTCACCCGCACCGGCCGCGTCTATAACGCCCTGGCGGTGGCCAGCGTTATTCTCCACCGAAAGAGTGGCCGACAGACCGTTGCCGAACTGCGCGGTGTAGGCGAACACATCGATGCCCTCGCCGCCCATGGCCGAACCCCAGAAGTTCGACTGGTTCGAATAGCCCATCTCGTCGAAGTCGAAGAACGAGGCCGTCTTACCAGCGGTGAAGCCGGCCCACTGGATGAACCCCGTCGGCGCCCAGATACGGGTGTAGCCCGAGGCGTGGCCACCATTGTTCGGAGTCGATCCATTGAGACCAGACTGGTTGGCGCCGCTGTAGTCGTCGGTCGCCGTGATTAACGCGAACGCACGCAGGGTGCCGTACGCAGTCTGCGACCGAGCATCGACCGTCACGCCGGCGCGGGTACGCCAGTGTTGAGCGTCGTAACCGCGGGAGTCGTGGTTAGTGAAAATTGGGCTGAACGAACCACCCGCATTGACGTTCACTTCCGCGCGGACGAAGCCGCCGATCTTCAAGCAGGTATCGGTACCCGGGATGTAGTAGAACCCGGCACCATAAAGGCTGCAAATCTTCACGTACTGGACCGGCCTGGCCTTAACGGGAAGATCGGCCGCCTGCGCCCCAGCCATCGCAACGAGACCCGCTGCGGAGCCAAGGAGAAGGCTTTTCACCATCTTCATCTTGAACCTCCAAACATTGTTTATCGTGAGAGGGTTCGTATCCGCCGCGTGCGACAGCACCATTGGAACTTCCCCTTGCTCCCCGCTAACCGGCGTACAGTCCGGCACACCGGAAAGCGCGACATGGGGATGCCCCCCTCCGTCGCAGGAACAACATTAGCGGACGGCCCTTCCCACGCAATGAAGAACGGCCCTTCCCACAGGGCTTTGGATCGGTTTTCAAGCGACTGTTGCGCAAAAAACACGCAATTGCCGACCACCCCATTCCGAGGCCTAAGCCAGTCGCCGCCCCGCCGGCCAAAGAAAATTATTGTTTAATTCAAATGGATAAGATCGCTCATGTGACAACCATGGGGCGTAGAGGGCATTCTCTTTCGTATTTGGTGCAGTATCGGCGGTACTGCTGGGTTGCGCACGGTGTCGGCTGCCCGTGCGCGCTTGCCCGATTAAACGGCATCAGAAACCCGCTTGGAGCCCTTCAGCGCCGCCTCTTTGTCCAGTGATTCTCGGCAAACGCCCTGCCCGACGCGGCCCACATCATAGGGATGGAGCCGGATCCCGGCGCCTGAGCGGTCAGGCCCGGATGAGGCGGCCACGCCCTTAATCCTCCGGTCCTGGCCTTTGCGTCGCAGCCAGCAGCCTCCGAAATGGTCCATAAAAAATAATAAATACAAGCCCTTAAGGCGACTTCAGTACGGTCAGCACCGCGGCGTCGATTAAAAAGCGGTTGCCGCGAAAAAATGAAACATCAAGCCGGAATTCAATCGCTGTCAGCGGCGCTGTGGTTGAAGGTCACAACTTCCAGAAGATATCAGGGGTGACTCATGGCCCAGGTCAGCACCGCAGCAGTCGTAGCGCGATTCGCGGAAATCCAAGTTCTGATCGTCGACGACGACGCCAGCGTTCGCAAGGTGGTCAGCGCCATGCTCACGAGCATGGGTGTCGGCGTCATATGGGAAGCCAGCGACGGCGTGCCCGGCCTCGATGTGGTGCGCAAGACAGCCGTCGATGTCGTCATCCTCGACTGGGAGATGCCCCGCATGCCCGGCCCGGACTTCATGCGTACGCTGCGCGCGCCGGACACCTTTCCGCACCCCGGCGTTCCGGTCATCATGCTGACCGCCCACAAAGAGTATTCGAAGGTCAAGGAAGCCATCTCGGTGGGTATCAACGAGTTCCTGCTCAAGCCAGTGTTGTCGAAGGCACTGTTGGCCCGGATGGTGTCGGTGCTTTTCAACCCGCGGCCTCTGGTGCGCCGGCGCGGCTATTATGGCCCCCAGCCCCGCACCGCCGGCGATCTCCTGAAGGAGCCGGCGCGCACGGACCCAGACCTCATCATGCTCTGATACAGGTTCGCGGCCCGCAGACCGCTGCGGCCGCGGAACATCCAATCACCGAATGGCGGGAAGCATATCTGGCGGAGACGGAGGGATTCGAACCCTCGATACGCCTTGAGAGCGTATAACGGTTTAGCAAACCGCCGCCTTCAGCCACTCGGCCACGTCTCCGCGTGCGCCATTGCCTATAGGAATCCCCCTGGCCCGGTCAAACCAGCTTTCGGCCTTTCCAGCCTAAGCGCGCCGTTTTTTTTCGTGGCGAGGTGAAAAATCGTGCTACCCGAGGGCCGTCCCGCCTGGAAGCACAATCTCCGGAGGCCCGCACATGCGGCGGATAGGCTCGGCAACCGTCCTGCTGACAGTGCTAGCGCTACCCTTCCTCTCGGGAACGACAGCCCATGCCGATCCCTACAAGTGGTGTGCCCACATGCGCGACCCCGAAGGCGGCGAAATCGGCAACGAGTGCTACTACAACACCCTGAAGCAGTGCATGGACACAATCAGCGGCATCGGCGGCACCTGTGAGCCCAACCCGCGCTACGATGGCCGTCCGGTCGCCGACGAGTACGCACCCCGACAGCCGATCGAACGGCGGCCCAGGCGCCGCTGACCGTCGCGATCAGGCGGCGGCGCGGATCGGCATCACCACAGTCTGCGGCTGCGGATGAAGCCTCAGCCAATCGCGCGCGGCGCGCTGTGCTTGGCCAATCTCGCTGTCGCTCATCAGCTCCGCAATCTCACGGCGCAGGCGCGCGGCGTCACCATGACCGCGCGCGGCCGCGATGTTGAACCACTTGTGCGCTTCCACCAAATCGATCGGCACGCCCGCGCCGGCCGAATAAGCCATGCCACAGTCGAAACACCCGTCGGCATCCGCCGGCTCGATGGCGGCCACGGCCGCCGCATTGTCGATGAAAGCCATGTCGGCCTCCCCTGTTCTACGCGCGCGCGACACGTCCCGTGCCGCGGCTCAACCCTGTTTGCCGGCGCGTCGTTGCGTGCCGGACAAGCGCGATGATCGGGAGAAAATTTGAATAGCAGTTTAAGCGTCGCGATGAATCGAAGGTGAATGCGAAAGGCGGGAAAGCCAAAAACAACGGTGAATACGCCGTATTGGCGCCGCAAACGGGCGCTTCCCCTGCCCGGTCACGGATCGCTAACCCCTTGCGTTCAGCGAACAATAACCACCCGGCGATATCCCCTCGCAGACCCAGAAGGACGCCCTCGCCTTGCTCAGACGCACCGCCGCCGCCGCGTTCGGCCTTGCCGCCTTGCTGATGACGCACGCAGCATCAGCACAACAGCCCCCGTTCGGCGTGTGGACATCGCAGAAGCGAGACGTGCGCGTTCGCTTGAGCGATTGCGGCGGCCGCATCTGCGGCACGCTGGTGTGGTTGCAGGAAGAGATCGACCGCAGCACGGGCCGCCCGAAGACCGACCGGCTCAACCCCGACCCGGCCAAGCGCGCGCGGCCACTCATTGGCCTCCAGGTCGCGCGCGACTTCATACCGAGCGGTAAGCGCCAGTGGACCGGCACCATCTACAACGCCGGCGACGGCCACCGCTATCGCGCGCACCTCATCGTGCTGGGGCCGCGCACGATCCGCGTCGAGGCCTGCATGTTGGTGGTCTTGTGCATGGGCCACACCTGGCGCCGGGTCGACGGCGGCATCGCACGGATCGAAGGCGCGCCGCCTGCAAGTACTGCGCCCGGATCACGCGCGCGGCTCGGCAGTCTCCTCTGACCGCGCGCCGTCAGCGCGCGCGCTGGCCGAACAGCACCGCCTGCACCGCGGGCGACGTCATGTCGATGCCCTCGCGCAGTGCCTTGCCGAGCGCCATCCCGCGTTGCACGGCGGGCCGCGCCTTCAGCGTTTCCAGCCAGCGCTTCAGGTGCGGGAAGTCGTCGATCGCCTGGTCCTGCACTTTCCACAGGTTGACCCAGCCGACGCACGCCATGTCGGCGATCGAATAGCGCCCGGCGAGGAACTCGCGGTCGGCGAGCCGTTTGTTCATGACGCCGTAGAGCCGATTGACCTCGTCCTCGTAGCGCTTGATCGCGTAAGGCAGGGCCTCGCGCGCGTAGCGCTTGAAATGGTTGAGCTGGCCGGCCATCGGCCCGAGGCCCCCCATCTGCCAGAACAGCCACTGATCGACCTCGACGCGCCCGCGCTCGTCCTTGGGATAGAACTTGCCGGTCTTGCGCCCGAGATACTGCAGGATGGCACCGGACTCGAAGATCGAGATCGGCCGCCCGCCGGGGCCCTGCGGATCAACGATCGCCGGCATGCGGTTGTTCGGCGCGATCGCCAGGAAGTCGGGATTGAACTGCTCGCCCTTCGACAGGTTCACCGGGATCATGGTGTAGGGCAGCCGGCACTCCTCCAGCATGATCGAAATCTTGAAGCCGTTTGGGGTCGGCCAGTACCACAGCGCGATCGGCTTGATCGCTTTGGCCGGCTTGCGCGCCGCGGCCCGCTTGGCGGTCTTCTTGACCGCTGTCTTCAAAGGCTTCTTGGCCGCCTTGGTCGGGCCCGTCGTCCGCTTTGCCGCGCGCGCCATGCCTTCGCTCCCTCGCCTGCGGGCGGTCCCGCCCACGGCCCCCCGCCTCAACCGGCCGCCAGAAACACGGAGGGCGTCGGCGAGACTTGATGTCTCTCCGACGCCCTCTGTCATCATCCGGTACCGGTGGCGCCGCGGAAGGCCCGCAAAGCGCAAGATCACTCCAGGACGCACACCGGCCCGTATGACGCGACCTTCGCCACCTAAGTGTGAAGGTCGGGAAGTGGCGGCAGACTAGAGCCTCTTCTTCCGCTTCTTCGTCTTCTTCGCGGTCTTCTTCGAAGCGGCTTTCGCCTTAGCCTTACGTTTCTTCGCCATTGCTGCCCTCCTAGCCATAGATCATGGCGGGTGTCGCATCAGTACGGTCGCGAATCGACACGCACTGCATTTCGTTTACTACAGCACAACGAAAAAACCAGTCTTCCACTTAAGGAAGCGTGAACAACGAACGTCCCTCGACCGCTGCGGCACAGGGACAAACGCAATCGCGTGAAACGTTGTGGGTGATTGCGCGCTTGCGCCCGTCAACGACGCGCAAGAACATGCGATGACAAAACAATCGATAAAATAAGGCTTAGTTGCATACGTCACGCGAACGAGCTGGCGCAAGAAAACACGCGCACGCATCTATCGAACGCAGCCGATTTTCATTCGCGATGCACCGGCGACGCGCACGGACGCGCATCAAAATTTTTTTTTCACAGGGTGCGTTGAAAGCGGGGGGCGCGGGTGTGAATCGATCAAAAACGAGCGAATCGGTGACCTCTGATTCGCGTTGGCGCTTCCCCGCGAGCGCAAAAACGTCGCGCGTCGGCCTCGCCAAAGACGCGTCGTCGATGCGCGCGATACCACACCGACACCCGAGCGCGGGCGTCGCGGTGACGCGTCGTGCGACGCGTCAGAGCCCGAGTTTGTTTTTCAGAAGTTCATTGACCGCTTGCGGGCTTGCCTTGCCGCCGGACGATTTCATGACCTGTCCGACGAACCAACCGACCGCTTTGGGGTTGGTCTTGGTGTCCGCGACCTTGTCCGGATTGTTGGCGATGACCTCGTCGACGAGCTTTTCGAGCGCGCCCGTGTCGGTCACCTGCTTCAGACCGCGCGCTTCCACGAGCGCACGCGGATCGCCGCCTTCGCTCCAGAGGATCTCGAACAAGTCCTTGGCAATCTTACCGGAAATCGTACCGTCCGCGATCAGATCGAGCACACCGCCGAGTTGTTCGGCGCTGACGGGCGAGCTTTCGACGTCCTTGCCTTCCTTGTTGAGCCGTCCGAACAGTTCATTGATCACCCAGTTCGCCGCCGCTTTGGCGTCACGGCCCTTGGCGACCGCTTCGAAGTAGTCGGCAGTCTCGCGCTCGGCGACCAGCACGCCGGCGTCGTAGGCCGAGAGACCGAAATCGCCAACGAAGCGCGCCTTCTTCTCGTCCGGCAGTTCCGGCAGGTGCGCGCTCAGCTCATTGACGAAGGCCTGGTCGAACTCGAGCGGCAGGAGGTCGGGGTCTGGAAAGTACCGGTAGTCGTGCGCCTCTTCCTTGGAGCGCATGGAGCGCGTCTCGCCCTTGCCGGGGTCGAACAGCCGCGTTTCCTGTTCGATGCTACCTCCTTCTTCGATCACGTCGATCTGGCGGCGCGCCTCGTACTCGATGGCCTGACCGATGAAGCGGATGGAGTTGACGTTCTTGATCTCGCAGCGGGTGCCGAACGGCTCGCCGGGTCGGCGCACCGACACGTTGACGTCGGCGCGCAGGTTGCCCTTCTCCATGTCGCCGTCGCAGGTGCCGAGGTAACGCAGGATCGAGCGCAGCTTGGCGACATAGGCCTTGGCCTCGTCGGCCGAGCGCAGGTCGGGCTTGGAGACGATCTCCATCAGCGCGACGCCTGAGCGGTTGAGGTCGACGTAGGACATGGTCGGGTGGCGGTCGTGCACGCTCTTGCCCGCGTCCTGCTCGAGATGAAGCCGCTCGATGCCGACGGTGACGGTCTCGCCGTCCTCCAGGTCGACGGTCACGACGCCCTCGCCCACCACCGGCTGCTTGTACTGGCTGATCTGATAGCCTTGCGGCAGGTCGGGGTAGAAATAGTTCTTGCGGTCGAACACCGACTTGCGATTGATCGCGGCCTTGAGGCCCAGCCCCGTGCGCACGGCCTGGCGCACGCACTCGACGTTGATCACCGGCAGCATGCCGGGCATGGCAGCGTCGACCAGCGAGACGTGGGTGTTGGGCGCGCCGCCGAAGGCGGTCGAGGCGCCGGAGAACAGCTTGGCGTTGGAGGTGACTTGCGCGTGCACCTCCATGCCGATGACGATTTCCCAGTCGCCAGTGGCGCCGCGGATCAATTTGTCGGGTTTGCTCTGCACGTTCATGGCCCTACCCGTAGCGCCGCGCGCCGGGCCGGGCAAGATGGCGGCAACGGGGGATGAAAACCCCGTTCGGCGCGCAGGCGAAGGGCTGGGGCCCCTCCCAACGGGGCGCGGGAATTCGCTAAAAATCGAGCTCGCGGCCGAGCACCTGCTCCGCAATATCGAGGCTGTCGGTGAAGCCCAGATATTCGATCACCTTGCCGGCACGAAAGCGGTAAAAGTTCGCGGTCCGCACCCGGATGATGCGCCGGCTGGCACGCTGCACCAGATGTCCCTCGGACAGGGTCGCAGCCTAGTCGCCGTCTACCACAATGTTCCGGACGTGATAGTCGGCGAGACGGTACCCCTCATAGAGAGCAGCAAACCCCTTGAGGACGTCGGTCTTGCCATGGCGCGTGCCGGCGAACGGGAAAACGGAAGCCGGCGCCAGGAACAGCCAGTCGACGTCGTCATCGTAGTAATTGACGATGCGGTCGCCGTCGCCGCGGGTGAAGGCGTCGATCAATCCGAAAAGCGCGGCGCGCGTTTCCTCGGTTGCCTGCGACTTCTCGGCTGATGCTGTTTGCATCCGGCATCCTCCATTCTGAGGAGAAGATTACCGCAATGCGTCGCCGGAATACACCGGGGGCCTTAGTAGAAATCGAACGTGATTTTCAGTCCGGAACGATATGCCGCACGGCGTTCTGCCCGCCTGCCCAGGGGCCCACGCTGAAAGGCCCGGCTGCCTCAGACCGCCAACTCGCGCCCCAGAACCTGCTCCGCCAAGTCGAAGGAGTTGCTGAACTCGCGGAACTCGGCCAGCCGGCCGTCCTTGAAGCGCATGAAATTGGCGACCCGGAAGCGCAGGATCCGTTGGGTCGCGCGCTGACGCATTCGCACGTCGGCCACGACCGCGACCCGATCGCCCTCCACCGTGACGAGCTTGCGCTCGTAGGATTCGATGACGAACGCTTCCGAGATCTCGCGCATCGTCTGCACCGCCGCGGCGCGGCCCCTCCGCGGCCCGGCAAACGGAAAGATTGTCACGGGCGCGTAGATCATCCACTCGACGGAGTCGTCCATCAGGCTCGCCATACGGTCGAAGTCACCCTGCGCATAGGCGGCGTAGAGCGCGTTCAATGATTGCTGAATATCGGCCACGGCCCACCCCCCGAGCGCCGCAACGTATGCGCAGCAGCGGGCGCGGCCAAGGGTTTCCTGCGTCCTCAATCACATTCGTTTGTAGGCATATCATTACGATGCGTCAGAAGCCGCACGATGGACGGGGTTGTCAGCCGAACGGCGATCTCAGACGTCGATCTCGCGCCCGAGCACCTGCTCAGCCGAGTCGAAGCTGTCGGTGAAGCCGCGGTACTCGATCATCAGGCCATCGCGGTATAGCTGAAAATTGGCGATGCGCGAGCTGATGATGCGGCCGGTCGCACGCTGTTCCAACTGGGCGTCGCACAGTGTCGCCGAGCGATCGCCTTCGACCACCATCGCCTGGACTTTGTATCCTAGCGGCCGGTAGAGCTGATACATCTGCGCGAAGCCCTTGAAGACCTCGGCCTTGCCGCGGCGGGCGCCTGCGAAGGGAAATAGCGAGAGCGGCGCGTGAAACAACCAGTCGACGTCGTCGTGCATGTGGGCGGCCATGCGATCCGTGTCGCCCTGCTGGTAGGCGTCGATCATGTCCTCGAGAATGGCGCGCGCCGATTGGTGTTGCGGCACTCGGCAAATCCCCTGCGTCGTTGGTGATCAAATGCGCGCGCAAGCTAGTTGATCACCTGCAGGGGCGCGATATGTCCTGCGCCAATTTCGGGAGTTCACCTTAACGGCAAACGCGCGTATCGGGGGCGTATCGATGCGCCGTGCGACCCACACGAGAGACGGCACTCGCGTCTATGCGCGCTCAAGCAGCGCAGCGAGGGTCGCGCCCCACTCGGCGTCGAGATCGCCGTCGGCCGGCGGCCGCTTGGCCTGCCGGTACCAATAGTGCGCGTTGCCGATGTCGCCTTCGACCCGGTGTAGATAGGCGTGCACCCAGGCGGCAGCCCGGCTCGTGTCGTCCTGAGCCAATTTGTGGGCCTTGTCCCAGTCGCCCTTCTTCGCCCACCACAGCGCGGCGAGCGGCGCAGCGAGATCCTCAGGCGGCACCGCCTGCGAGAGCGTGAGATGGAAGGCGTCGGGGGTCATCAACCGAAATCTACCTCTTTCGAGGCCGACCGGCCAAACTCACCACCACTTCTCCGGCGTGAACCGCCCTGCTGCCTGCTCGATCACTTCGCCGAGCGAGAACAGCGTCTCCTCGTCGAACGGCCGGCCGATGAGCTGCAGCCCCAGCGGCAGCCCCTGCCTGTCGCGCGCCGCCGGCACTGCGATCCCCGGCAGGCCGGCCATGTTCACCGTCACCGTGAATACGTCGTTCAAATACATCGCCACCGGATCGTCGCCCTTCTCGCCGAGGCCGAAGGCGGCCGACGGCGTCGCCGGCGTCAGCATGGCGTCGATCCCTGAGGCGAACGCGTCCTCGAAGTCCCGCTTGATGAGCGTGCGCACCTTCTGCGCCCTGAGGTAATAGGCGTCATAATAGCCGGCGGAGAGCACGTAGGTGCCGATCATCACGCGCCGGCGCACCTCGGCGCCGAAGCCGGCCGCACGCGTCGCCTCGTACATCTCGCGGATGTCGCGGCCCTCGACGCGCAGGCCGTAGCGCACGCCGTCATAGCGCGCGAGGTTGGAGGAGGCCTCCGCCGGCGCCACGATGTAATAGGCCGGCAGCGCCAGCTTGGTGTGCGGCAGCGACACTTCGACCAACTCGGCGCCCGCGGCCTTGAGCCAGGCGCGCCCCTCTTCCCACATCTTCTCGATCTCGGCCGGCATGCCCTCGACGCGGTATTCCTTCGGAATGCCGATCTTCAAGCCCTTCACCGACTTGCCGACCGCGGCCTCGTAATCCGGCACCTCACGGTCGACGCAGGTCGTGTCCTTCGGATCGGGCCCGGCCATGGAGCGCAGCAGGATTGCGGTATCGCGCACCGTGCGCGCGAACGGACCGGCCTGGTCGAGCGATGACGCGAACGCGATGATGCCCCAGCGTGAGCAGCGTCCATAGGTCGGCTTGATGCCGACGGTGCCGGTGAAGGATGCCGGTTGGCGGATCGAGCCGCCGGTGTCGGTGCCGGTCGCGCCGAGACACAGGTTCGCCGCCACCGCGGTCGCTGCACCGCCGGACGAGCCGCCCGGCGTCAGCGGCGTATTGGCGCCCTTGCGGCGCCATGGCGAGATCACCGGACCGAAATGCGAGGTTTCGTTCGACGAGCCCATGGCGAACTCGTCGTTGTTGGTCTTACCGATAAGCACGGCGCCGTCGCGCCACAGATTGCCGGAGACCGTCGACTCGTAAGTCGGCACGAACGTATCGAGGATGTGCGAGCACGCGGTCGAGCGCACACCGGCGGTGCAGAACATGTCCTTGATGGCAAGCGGAATGCCTTCCAGCGGCCCCGCCTCACCTTTGGCGATGCGGGCGTCGGATTGCGCGGCCATCTCGGCGGCGCGTTCAGGCGTTTCCAGCACGAAGGCATTGAGCGCGCGCGCCTCGCTCACGGCCGCGCTGTGCGCGGTGGCGAGTTCCACGGCGGAAAAGGTCTTGGCGCGCAAGCCCTCGCGGGCCTCGGCCAGGGTGAGTGACGTGAGGTCGGTCATTGATCGGGGGCGTCGCAGGCGAACTTGCTGGCGGGGCGCGCGGACGGCGCCACCTGTTTGATGAGGACGGTGCCGTCGGGCTGCCGCTCGCGCATAAGCTCGCCCGGTACCGGCAGGCCCATGGCGCGCAGATCGTCGACGGTGTGGCCCGCGGGCAGCCGGCCGGTCGAGATGATCTCGATCATCTCCCAGCGCCGCTCCAGGTCTCCTTGTTCACAGGCGAGGCACATCACTCGACCACTTTCGGAACCAGAAAGAAATTATCGTCACTCATGGGCGCGTTTTGGGTCACCTGGTCGGCGATCTCGCCGTCGGTCACCTTGTCCTCGCGCATCTTCATCTGCATCGGCGTCACCGAGGTCATCGGCTCGACCCCCGTGACGTCGACCGCTTGCAGTTGCTCGACCCACGCCAGGATGGCGTTGAGCTCGCCCTTCAGGTGCGCCACCTCCTCGTCCGCGACCTTGATGCGGGCGAGATGGGCGATACGGCGAACGGTGGCGTCGTCGACGGACATGGGGCGAAGCGGCCTCGAACGGTTGGGGTCGAACCCGGCTATAGCAGAAGCCGCTTCCGCGCCGCAACGGAGCCAGCCGCGGGCCCCAAATCCTCAGTTCGGCGGGTGTTCCCGCACCGTCCAGCCCTGCTTCTTGAGCTCACGCGTGGCGAGCTTGGTGGCCATGCCGGTGATCTGCACCTCGCCGTGGCGTTTGGGCGCCGCCTGCTTGGCCGCCGCGGTCATGCGCGTGAGGGTGGCCGCGCTGTCCTTGGTCCAGGAGAGAGCATCGATCGGTCCCACCATCTGCAGCCGGCCGCGGCGGTCGAGCAGGACCGGGTCGCCGCCGAGCGACACGAAATGGAGGTAGCCGGCGTGATGGCGATAGGCGCTCGCCATCAGTTCCGCCTGCCGGCGCACGAAGTAAGCGACGTAGCGCGGATGCGCTTCCGCGGCGCGGTCGACGAAGATCTCGCGGTCGCGCACGCCCTTCATGCTGTCGAGGGCGGCAACCATGGCCGCCATGTCGATCGGACTGAAGTCGCGGTTAGCGAGCAGCTTGTCGATCACCGGCGGCGATACTTTCATCGCGAGCAGCCGCTTGCGGTTGAGCGCCAGGATCTGCGCGGCGGTGTAGTCGCGCGCGAGCTGATCGATGGAGACGTCGTTGAGCTTGTTGGCGGTCGCGAGGTTGGACACGATCAGGCCAGCGGCGCCTGGCACCGCCATCAGCGCGCCGGTCACCACCAAGCCTCCGGCGGTGGCGGCCTGCGCCAACTGCCGGAGCTTGGCGTCGAGCGGCGGAAAATCGGTATAGGGATCGACGCCGTAGCGCGCGGCGAGCTTGCGGCGCGCGTCGGTCACGCCGAGCAGGCTCGCCACCGGCCTATCCGGCGTCTGCCCCTGCGCGGCGGCGCCGGCAGCAAACCGGTCGAACATGGCGCCGATGCCGGAGAAGGTGTCCTTCACGGTGCCGACCGGATTGGTGATCAGCTTGCCCGTGTATTTCACCGGGCTGAGCCCGGCCTGCGCCAGCGCCTTGGCGAAGGTGTCCGAATTGCTCACCTTCTCGAGTGCCGCCAGCGCCCTCAGCTCATTGGCGCGCATACGCATCATGGCATCGCCGCGCACGCGGAACTTGCCGTAGGGCGTGGTCAGGTCATAGACGCGCAGCATGCCGTCGCTGTGCACCGGATTCTCGATGGTATAATTGCTGCCGACCGGCTCGATGCCCGCGATCTTGCCGGCGTCGAAGGTGGGCGGCGCTTCCACCGCCTGGGCGGATGCGGCCACCGGCAGCATGAAGACGAGCGCAACCGCCGCCGCTGCCGGGACCCCCGCCATCACCGTCCGTTTGATCATGAATCCCCCCAAATCGCGCCGCCCTCGCACGACGCACAGGGGATGTTCGCCCGCGCGCGCCCGCATCGCAAGGCCGAATGCGCGGCCCTTTGACTCAGGGTGGCACCACTTTCGATGAAGCCGCCGCTATTCGGCCGCAAGCCGGAAGGGTAGCGCCAGGAAAGCCGGCGCCCGCACAGGCCGCCTCAGCCGCGCCCCAATGGCACCTGCCGCGATAATTGTCAGCACGGCAACGGCGATGCCCGCAAACACGTCGACAAAATAATGGCCGCCGCCGATCGGCGTCGCCGCCAGCATCAGCCCGTTGGTAATGAGCGCAAATGGCCGCATCCACCACACACCCCAGAGACCCCAGATGAACAGCACCGCCGACACCGCGTGGAAGCTCGGGAACGTGATGATGCCGACTAGGTGCGGCAGATCGAGCGCGCGCAACGCGCCGTCGCGCACCGCCGGGAAGTCCCGAATCTGATCGAGATAGCCGCCGGGCGTGATGTGCGAGAAGGCATCGACCGCGACATGGTTGCCGAAGAAGGCGCCTTCGGCCGGCACCAGCGTCGATGCCACCGTCGTGACGATAAGCGCCAGCGTGAAGGCGAGCGTGAATTGCTGCAGCCGCTCGTATTGGCCGCTCATACCGAGAATGACCGGCAGGCCGAGGATCGGCCAGGCGATGAGGCGATAGCCGAGGGAGAGATAGTGAAATAGCCATGGGCGGGCGTTGAAGAAGGCGCAATAGCCGGGCCAATCGAGACCGAACGCGCGATCGAGCATGGCTAGGTGGCCGTCCTGCAAAGGCAGATCCACGGACGCCGCGACGTAGGTGAGCGGCGTCAACAGCGCGACGATCAGGACGAGCTGGGCGGTGCTGGCGAAGGTGAAGACGACCCGGGTATCGCGCAGCCGCGGCGTGACGAAATTGCGGTAGGCCATGCCGCCGTAGAGGGTCGCGATGGCAAGTGGCGTCGTTGCGCTCTCCAGCTTCAGCCAGAAGTCAGTTGCCGCCAGCGCCACCGTCAGCACCACCGCCAGTACGGCGATCAAGATACAATTGAGCCCTAGAAGCCTCCACGCCGCGGCCGATGCCATCCTCGCCATTTCACGCCTCCCCCTTGTGTTTTATGGCAAGGCCTACTTTGGCGCGTGGGCGTTAACATGCATAGACCGGCTTTTATTTCACCATCCTCTAATACCGCAACCTGGAGGAGAATTACTGCGAGCGTTAACAGATGATTGCGTTCTGCACTGGCCCGCAGCAATTCCGGGGCCCAGGGCCCCGGTTCGCTGATCGGAATAGATGCAGGTTAGACCGCTTGGCCGTCGTGACGGTCTTGGCGCGCGCGCTCAGATGCTGACCGGCTTACCCTTCTCGGCCACAACCACCTTGGTTGCAGCGTCCTTCATGGCCGCGACGAACTTGTCGGCGTTGGGGTCGAGGATCGGGAAGGTGCCGTAGTGGCATGGGATCACCGTATCGAACTTGAAGAAGCGCTTGCAGGCGAATGCCGCGCCCTGCCCGCCCATGGTGAAGCGGTCACCGATCGGCACCAGGCCGACCTTGGGCTGATGCTGCTCCTCGATCAGCGCCATGTCACTGAACACGTCGGTATCGCCCATATGGTAGACCGTCGGCTCGCCCGGCGCCTTGATGATCAGCCCGCCCGGATTACCAAGATAGACCGGCGTCGAACCTTCCAGATGCGCGGAGGAATGGTCAGCGCGCACCATGCTCACCGTGAAGCCGTCCTGGTCGAGCGTGCCGCCGAAATTCATCGGGTCCATGGCCTCCAGCCCCTGGCCGGCGTACCACATGCAGATCTCGTAGTTGGCGATTACCTTGGCACCGGTCGTCTTGGCGATATCGAGGCTGTCGCCGAGATGATCATCGTGGCCGTGGGTGATCGCGATGTGGGTGACGCCCTTGATCGCTTCCGCCTTGCCGGAGACGAAGGCCGGATTCCCGGTGAAGAACGGATCGATCAGCAGCACCTTGCCGCCGATGTCGAGCCGGAACGCGGAATGGCCGTACCAGGTAATCTGCATGATGAAACTCCTTTCAAAGCGCGCGCCGAGCGGCACAATAACGCCCGCAGGATGACCGTCCCAGACGGGTCGCCAGCGCCCCTTTTGTGAACATGGTAGACTGCCCGTCAAGGAGAACCCGCATGCTGACATTCCCCGACATTTTTTTCCCCGGTGGCGCCGGCAACTGGCAAGAGATCATGACGCGATGGTGGTCGCCCAATATCGCGTTCAACTTCGCCGGCAACGCGGCGATCGAGCGCGAGGTCACCGAGGACGTCGCGAGCTACGGCCGGCAGATCGGCTGGCTCAACGACGTGGTGGCCGCGCTCGCCAAGGACGCGCCCGCCGTCCAGAATGATTCCGACGCCGCGGACGCCTACAAGGCGCTGATGGCCGCCCGCGCCAGGATCGACGCGATCAAGGAGCGGCGCAAGCGGAGCGCACTCGACGATGCGCGCGCAGCGCTCGCCAAGCTCGCCTCCGCCGACAAGGCGGAATATGGCCGCTTAGTGCGTTCGCTCGATCCCGACCAGCCGCCGGCGCATAGCTGACCATGACGGCCGGTCCGTTGACGGAAATCGCGCCCCGGTTCGGGACGCGCGGAGCATTGATCGGCCTCGATCTCGGGACCAAGACGATCGGCGTCGCGGTGTCCGATCCGGATCGCAAGCTCGCGACCGGAGTCGAAACCATCGCGCGCAAGAATTTCACGGCTGATGCGCAGCGCCTGCTCGTGCTCGCGGGCGAGCGCAACACCGTCGGCCTCGTGCTCGGTCTGCCCGTCAACATGGACGGCTCGGAAGGTCCGCGCGCGCAGTCAACGCGCGCCTTCGCGCGCAATCTCGCCAAGCTGACGGAACTGCCGATCGCGCTGTGGGACGAGCGGCTCTCGACGGCCGCGGTCGAACGTCAGCTCATCGAGGCCGACGTCAGCCGCAAGAAGCGCGCCGCCGTCATCGACCAGCACGCCGCCGCCTTCATCCTGCAGGGCGCGCTGGACCGCCTGGCGCGCCTGAAGAGCTGAAAAGCAAACTCGCCGACACGCGGAATGAAAAGGGCGGGCGGGAGGCCCGCCCTCGCGCGGCGATCAGCCGTTAGGACACGGTACATAGTCCGGCGCGGCCGGCGACTGCGCACTGTCGCAGCTGCTGGGCGCCGTCGGTCCGGGCACGTAGTCGTAAGCACCGTACCCCTGCTGCGCCTGGCTCGGCGCCGCCAGCGCGACCGCAAACGCGGCCATCGCTGCATGCTTGAGAAATCGTGTCATCGATACCTCCATTGCGGGTTAGTCGATCCAGGACTGTCCTTCGACAGTCGCGGCGATCGAACGCCGCAATAGCGGCAACCTTCCTGCTCGCGGTGTTACGCCCGGCGTTGTATTCGCGGCCGTTTCCGGCAAAGTGCCATAAATAAGGGCGCACCTACGGTCGCACGACGCCAACACGAAGGCGGCGCGGTGCCATCGAACCGCACCGCGCCGCCCCGCATCTGGAGAATAGAGCGGGCGCTAGGCCCGCCCTTCCGCCGCCTTTAGTCCTGATTGAGGCACGGCACATAGTTGATGGACGCCGGCGACAGCGTGCACTGCCGCTCGCTGGTCGTCAGCGCCGAAGGACCGTAGTTGTCGTAGCCGACGGCGTAGCCGGCACGCGGCCCCGGCGCATAGTCGTAGGCGCCATAGCCCGGGCTGGACCCATAACCCGGCGAATAAGCATAGCCCGGTTCGCTGTAGCGCGGCCCGTAATAACCGTTGTTGGCGTTCGCCGCAGCCGCACCCACGACGGCGCCGGCACCGAAGCCGATCGCGGCGGCTGCGTTGCGGCCGTGTGCCGCGTAGCTCGGCATCGACATGCCGATGGCCATCATGCCGGCGGTACCGGCGACCGCGGCGTATTTCAGAATCCGTTGCATAGTTTGCCTCCTTGTTATTCCACGTGCCCGCGCTGTGCGCAGGGCGTTGATGAGTGTGCAACGCGGCAAGCGCGCGGCCCGTTCCTGCCGCGGCGGAACGTCGGCTTCACGAATGTTTGTGCGCGTCCGTGAAACCGTCCTCGCGCGACCTTTGGCGCAAGCGTGCGGAAAAGGTGGCGCCTGTGTGGCAGCCACGATTAACCACCGGGCACGAGCCTTCAGTTCCGGCTGTGGAACGGGCGCCCACGCCACTTGCCGCGGCGGCGGCATGGGCCTATAGGAATGCCTTTAATGAACATCGCGCCGAAATCCTCATTCGTCCTCAGCCATCGCCACTTGCTGGGGATTGAAGGGCTTTCCCGCGACGAGATTTCCGGGTTGCTCGACCTCGCCGAAGAGTTCGTCGAGCTCAACCGCCAGGTCGAGAAGAAGCGCGCCAGCTTGCGCGGCCGCACCCAGATCAACCTGTTCTTCGAGGTTTCCACCCGGACGCAGGCGAGCTTCGAACTCGCCGGCAAAAGGCTCGGCGCCGACGTGATGAACATGTCCGCCTCCTCGTCCTCCATGCGCAAGGGCGAGACGCTGATGGACACCGCGATCACGCTTAACGCCATGCACCCGGACATCATCGTGGTGCGCCACCACGCCTCCGGCGCGGTGGAGCTCCTCGCCCGCAAGGTCGACTGTTCGGTCATCAATGCCGGCGACGGTGCCCACGAGCACCCGACCCAGGCGCTGCTCGACGCCGCCACCATCCGTCGCAACAAGGGCCGCATCGAGGGTCTGACGGTCGCCATCTGCGGCGACGTCCTGCATTCGCGCGTGGCGCGCTCCAACATCATTCTGCTCAACACCATGGGCGCGCGTGTGCGCGTGGTAGCGCCGTCGACGCTGCTGCCGCCCGGCATCGAGCGCTTCGGGGTAGAGGTGGCGCGCGACATGCGCGAGGGCCTCGATGGCGCCGATATCGTCATGATGCTGCGGCTGCAGCGCGAGCGCATGAACGGCTCCTACGTGCCGTCGGTCTCGGAGTATTTCAATTTCTGGGGCCTCGACGCCAAGAAAGTCGCCTACGCCAAGCCCGACGCGCTGGTCATGCATCCGGGGCCGATGAACCGCGGCGTCGAGATCGACAGCATCGTCGCCGACGGTGCGCAGTCGCTCATCCGCGAGCAGGTCGAAATGGGCGTCGCCATGCGCATGGCGGTCTTGGAAGCCTTGTCACGGAATTTACCGAATGCGTGAGACCCTTTTGCTGTCATTCCGGGGCGCGGACGAAATCCGCGAACCCGGAATTCCGAGCTACGCGCTCATCCGTCGCCCCGGGATTCCGGGCCCGGCGCCTACGCGCCGTCCCGGAATGACGGAGTCCTAGACCATGCTCTCTGAACGCAGACCGATCCTGCTTGCCAACGCGCGCATCGTCGACCCCGCGCGCGACCTCGATTTCCCCGGCGACATGCTGATCGCCGACGGCGTCATCCGCGACACCAAGAAGGGCATCGGCGCCGGCGGCGTTCCCGAGGGCACTGAAATCATCGATTGCCGTGGCAAGGTGATCGCGCCTGGCTTGGTCGACATGCGCGCATTCATCGGCGAGCCCGGCGCCATGAGCCGCGAGACGCTCGGCTCCGCGAGCCAGGCGGCGGCCGCCGGCGGCGTCACCACCATCGTGTGCCAGCCCGCCACCTCGCCCCCGATCGACGATCCTGCAACCGTCGACTTCGTGCTCCGGCGCGCGCGCGACACGGCCATCGTCCACGTGCATCCGATGGCGGCAATCACCAAGGGGCTTGCCGGCGAAGAGATGACCGAGATCGGCCTGCTCAAGGCCGCCGGCGCGGTCGCCTTCACCGACGGCGAGAAGAGCGTCACCAACGCCCAGGTAATGCGGCGCGCACTCACCTACGCCCGCGACTTCGACGCGCTGATCGTGCACCACACCGAGGACCCCCATCTGGTCGGCGACGGCGTCATGAACGAGAGCGAATTCGCCGCGCGCCTCGGCCTGCTCGGCATCCCGAAAGCGGCCGAGACCATCATGCTGGAGCGTGACCTCCGCCTGGTGGAGCTCACCGGCGGGCGCTATCACGCCGCGTCCGTCACCTGCGGCGAAAGCCTTGAGGTGCTGGCCCACGCCAAGCAGGCGGGCCTTGCCGTGACCGCCTCGGCGTCGATTAATCACGTCACGCTGAACGAAAACGACATCGGGCCTTACCGCACCTTCCTGAAGGTCGCACCGCCCCTGCGCGCCGAGGACGACCGTCAGCGCGTGGTGGCAGCGCTGCGCGAAGGCCTGATCGACGTCATCATGTCCGACCACAATCCGCAGGACGTCGAGACCAAGCGGCTGCCGTTCGCCGAAGCCGCTCCCGGCGCCATCGGGCTCGAAACCATGCTGAGCGCTGCCTTGCGGCTGGTGCACGACGACCAGCTCGACCTCATGACGCTGCTGCGCGCCATGTCGACGCGTCCGGCGGAACTCTTGGGGCTGCCCGGGGGCTCGTTGCGCATCGGCGCTCCCGCCGACGTCATCGTGGTCGACCCCGACCTGCCCTGGGTGCTCGACCCCGACGAGCTCAAATCGAAGTGCAAGAACACGCCGTTCGACGAGGCTCGTCTCACCGGCCGCGTGGTGCGCACCATCGTCGCCGGCCGCACGGTGTACGAGTACGTGTAATTATTTGTCATGCCGAGGCGCGCCGTTGGCGCGAACCCAGAATATAAAGAGTCACGGGTAGTGTTCGCATCCGGATTCCGGATCGCCGCTTCGCGGCGTCCGGGATGACTGCTAAACTTGCCCTATGACCACTGCCCTCGCCTTTCTGTTCGGCTATCTCTGCGGCTCGATTCCCTTCGGGCTGATCCTGACCCGTCTGTCGGGCGGGCCGGACGTGCGCTCGATCGGCTCCGGCAATATCGGCGCCACCAACGTCCTGCGCACCGGCAACAAGAAGATCGCCGCCCTCACGCTGCTTGGCGACATCCTCAAGGGCACCGTGGCAGTGCTGGTCACGGCTTCCGTGGCACGCGGCTTTCCGGCGATCGGGCTTCCGTCTTACGCGCCGCTTGTCGCCGGGCTTGGCGCCTTTCTCGGCCACCTGTTTCCGGTCTGGCTGAAGTTCAAGGGCGGCAAGGGCGTCGCCACCTATATCGGCGTGCTGCTCGGGCTCTATTGGCCCGCGATGCTGATCTTCTGCGCGGTCTGGCTAGGCGTCGCTTTCCTCACCCGCTACTCGTCGCTCTCCGCGCTGATCGCCAGCGCGCTCACCCCGGCCACACTCTATCTCCTCGGCCAGCCGGATATCGCGGCGCTGTTTCTTCTGCTGACGCTGCTTCTGTGGTTCATGCACCGCGCCAACATTTCCCGCCTCATCTCCGGCACCGAAACCAAGATCGGCGCAAAGGGTGCCAAGAGCGCACAGAGCGCGGCGCCGGCGGGTCAGCCGTAGCGCAGCTTCAACACCAGGATCGTGCCGGCGAGCGCCAGCGTCACCAGATTGGCGACGATGAGCGGCAGGTCATGCAGAAAGACGCCGTAGAGCAGCCAGAGAAATACTCCGAACGTCATCAGCGAAAACATCGCCAGCGAAATGTCGTGGGTGGAGCGCGTCCGCCAGGTCTTTACCACCTGCGGCACGAAGGCGGCGGTGGTGCAGAAGGCGGCGGCAAGGCCGACGAATGTCAGCAAGAACATGGTGGCAAACCCCGAGGCGGCCCCGCTTCAAATCCGATCCGCCCTGCGCCGGCAAGTAAATTCTTGCGATGCCGGACCCGCAGCCGTATCTGCTACGCCGTTTTCATGAATGCGGAGGCGAGGCTCAGCCGATGTCTGCTTCGTTCGGAACGCGTCCGCGCCGCCGCCTCGCGGCCCTTGCTGCGATCGTCGCGGTCGCCCTGACATCGGCGTCCGCCGAAGCCGGACAGCCCGCCAGGCTGAAGCCCTCCCCGCCGATTAGGCCCGGCGTTGCCGCCTTCCCTCATCTTATGGCTGAGCGTGGCCAAGCGTCCGCCCGCATCAACCGGTCGATCGCGAAGGCCGACCGCGCCGCCGTGGCGGACGTTTGCAAGGACTTCCACCGCACCGTCCGCGTGACGATGCGCGGTCCGCGCTATCTGAGCCTGCTCGCCAACAGCGACTGGTCGTGCGGGGCCTATCCCGCCCGCAGCCAGAACGCCCTCACTTTCGATCTCGCAAGCGGCCGACCGCCGGACTGGAAGGCGATATTGACGCCTGCGCTGGTCGACAAAGTCATCGTGCCAACAGACGGCGACGACGCCGCCGCGCGCCTGATCGAGTCACCGGTGCTCTGGAAACTCTACTTGAATCGGGCGCGAGCGATGAACAAGGACTGCGCCGACGTCTACGCGGATCCCGGCCCCCTCGGCACGCGGATGAAGGTCTGGCCGGACGCCAAGGCAAACGGGCTTACCCTGCAGGCGTCGGGCTGGCCCCACGTCGTGCAAGCCTGCGCGGTGGCGATCGTCGTGCCCCTGCCCGCGCTGCGCGCCCTCGGGGTCGGCGCCGCCTTCCTCAAAGCGGTGGACGAGGCGCACCGCCGCGGCTGGTACGAGAAGTAGAACCGACGCTGCGACGGTTGAGCAGCACCCTTATTTTGAAACCCCAGGTTGTATATCCGGGCCACTTGCGCGAAGGTGCCCCATGGGGCGTGGGGGCTCGCGGCAGTGGACGGCGTCAAACTCAGTGATGAGCAGCGGCTCGACTGGCTGCGCCTGATCCGCTCCGACAACATCGGGCCGCGCGGTATTATGGCGCAAACGCCACAGGAACTTAGCTGAATCCGCCCTATCTGTCAGGGTATGAAAGCACATATCCAGACAAAACAGGCCAAGTTCACCCTGGAGCGGCTCCACGCCGAGCTCGGGGGCAAAATCCTCGACAACAAGGCTGAGGCGGAACGGCTCCGCGCCGCCATGGTCCACGTCGAGGCCGTGCTGAAAATCCTGGACCCGTCCCACAATCTCCGTGGGCTGGCCGTCCGGCGCCGCACCCCGAACACCTGGTTCAAGCGCGGCACGATCTACCGCACCGCCCTGGACACGCTCAGGATGGCTCAGGAACCGCTCACGGTCGGGGAAATCTCTGCCCGAATGGTGGAGGCCAAGGGCATTCAGGACGCGCCCAGATCGGCCATGGAAAAGCTGGAAGGTGCTATCCGCGCGTCTCTCCACAAGAGCAAGGACGTTCGCGGGGATGGTTCGCCAGTTCGCTGGTCTGTGCGGGCCTAATGGCCCTCAGCAGGCGGCATCGGCTCTCGATAAACTATGTAATTGGTCTCTTTCCGGCTCAATGCGCTTGCCATCCAAAGCACGTTCCAACCGGTCCAAATAGCGCCATCAGCAGCTAGGCGAATGGCGCTTGTCTCCCCCATGAATGCAAAGATCATGAGCACAAGCCCCAGAAACAACATCACACCCGCGAAGGTGCCAAATGGCACCGACTGAGCTTCGATGCGCGCAATGACAATGCGCTGCGGCTTTTCCGTTTCGATTTTTTGAGATTTCCATCCGAACATTGTTTCCCCCAACTTTGCGGCGTTTTGATATTGTGCTATAATGACAAATTCGTTCAGGTTGCCATATGGAACCGAAAAGCGAAACGCTCGCGCAAGAACTGTGCGCTTTCATTAAGGCAAGCGGCGACTACTATCTCAATGTAGCGTCGAAGGCATCGGTTCGCCGGGCCGAAGAGTTTTCAGCCAATTTATCGAAGTCTGCATCACCAGCGCCACGTCTGGGTTTTCGTTCTGGTGCAATTGCTGGCGTTCTTCGAGCAGTTGGACAATTCTGGCGGTGTCGATTTGGTCGCGTTCAAACAAATGGAATACCAGCGCATTCCACAACTCGAACAGCACCTTACTCGGAAGCAGCGCGGCGATCTCCTCTGGGCTCATAATCTCGCTCCTAGTTTGCTTGGCAGCTTCTAGGATAGCGAGCGAGGGGTCGGCCGTCATGGCCGGCCCTTTCGTTATGACGCCTTGCGGCGCTGCCAGTAGCCCGAGAAATCGACTGACGGCTTACGGCCCATGGCCAGCTTGGCGATCCGCTCCACCTGCCGACCGTTATCAACGCGGCGGTTATCCTCGCGCCATGAAGCTTCCTGGGCATAGCGCAGCAGATACGCGCCAGCGATATGATGATGGTGGCCGATCTCGGCGCGGCGCAAGCGGCTGAAATACTCTTCGGCTTCATTCGTGCAGGCGCCGTCGAGGCTGTAAGCCTCTTCGTGATTGATGCGCTTCATTTCAAAGCGGCTGTGCAGTTCGTTCCAGTTCGGGGATTCGTCGGCATTGACCACGGTACCCTTGGCGATCCGCGATTTGATAAAATCAATGGCGTGCTTCTCTGAGGGAAACACCGCCGGGATGGACTCGCCGCCACGCTCCCGGACAATCACGACCGCCTTGCGCTTGCCCGTCTGGTTCATGGCAAGCCGTCGATCCTTGCGCTTCTCAGCCAAATTGGCAGGCTTCACATAGCCGCCGAACCAACCGGCATCGACCTCCGCGACCTTGCCTTCGCCGCCGACCACCCGGCCCTTGAGCTCTTCGGCCATCGCCTCGCGGAGCTTGTGGAGCAGAACGAAAGCGCACTTGTAGGAGACGCACAGATCGCGCGACAGGGCCAAAGCCGACTTGCCCTTCACCTCGTTCACAAAGATCGCGATAGCCGCCAGATAGGCCCGCAGGGGAAGCTTGTGGCTGGCGAACAGGGTGCCGGAGGTAATACTGAAATCCTTGACGCAAGCCCGGCAGCGGAAGCGCGGTGCACCCTTCAAACGGCGGCAATCGTAGGCATCCAGACCGCCGCAATGCGGGCAAACCGGCTCACCATTGGTTTCGTGCCAGCGGATGCGGCGGAAGGTCATTTCCGCGTCCGCGTCTTTCATCGTGAAAATGGACGCCAGGGAAAGGCTCTTGGCAGCGCGGGAAAGGAGGAAATGTTGGGCCATCGGTCTAACCTGTCGTTTTCAACACCTGTCACTTATGACAGATTGCGGACTTGCGGTCAAGCGCAATCTGTCGTAAATGACAGCCATCGAATATGACAGGACGGCTCCTATGGGCATCAGCTCGGAAGAGGAATGGGCGGAGCGTGCCGCCGCATTCCTGAAACACAAATTGCAGGAGGGAGAGGTCACCTATGCCGAGTTGGCCAAAAGGCTAAAAAAGCATGGATTTAAGACCGAAACTGAAAATTCGATCACAGCGAAGCTCAAAAGGGGAACATTTTCGGCCACGTTCTTCCTGGCCTGTCTTGCTGCCTTGGATTTGGACGGCGTGGCATTAGACGAAATCTAGGCTCGTTCCATGTGTAATCTCTTCAATTCGTCGGTCCAAATCCTAAAAGCTACGGATTTTTCGTATTCAGGCTCAGCCTTGATGCGCAATTCAATGACGCGGGAAACATCGTCATCAATGTAATTCATGGTTTCGGCCCAATGACCGCCAGGGCTACTAAATCTGAATTTATCAACGTGGTTCCAATGCGATGCGATTTCGACAAATCGTTCAGGATCGTCATGGCGAATAGAAAAGTTCTGATCCTCTAAGAGAATTGGCAATCCGCCCGGCAAAGGCGGCTGCGGAGCGATTTTTTCAACATATAGCTTGCAATTCGACAAAGACAGGCCGTCTTGGGCTTTAAGGCCGATCCTAACAGTACTCAGCGTGCGCCCATTAGAGACTGTAGTGGTCTCATATGGTGCTCCTGGCGTGAACCGCATTTCAAGCATAGGGCGCACGATAGTAATTGCGCTATTTTCAAATTGGGCAGTCTGTGCTGGCGGCTTGGTTTTCCAAAATAACCAAAGGCCCAATGCGGCTAGCGCCGCCCCAGGTCCCCAGTGAATGACCTGATCTAATGAAATGTTGCCGATGAACGGACTCAGCATTTCTGAGCCCTTCTCGTATGCAAGCGACCGAATGAACTCCCATCCCCATGTCCATGTCCCGCTAGCGAGCAAAGAAAGAAGGGCAAACAGCCGTTTTGACATGAATTTTTCCCCTGTCCGGCAAATGGTATCCCGGAAGGGTCAGTTTTGCAGCACCACAGCCGGGGCGTCATGACGAGCCCCGCCTTGTGGCGTTTGCGCCATAATACCGGGGCCGCGCACGTTTCGCGATCTCGTCAACCGGTTTGGCGGCGCACGCGCCGCGCTTGACGCCCTGCCGGCGCTCGCCCGCCGCGGCGGGGCCGCCCGCCCCGGCCGCATCTGCAGCGCGGAGGAGGCCACCGCCGAGGTCAAGGCGGCCCGCGCGCGCGGCATCGAATTCCTGGCGCTCGGCGAGCCGAAAAATCCGTTGCGGCTCACCATGATCGACGACCCGCCGCCGCTCCTCGCCGTTCGCGGCGCGCTCGCGATCTTGAACCGGCCGCTGGTCGGGATCGTCGGCTCGCGCAATGCGTCCGCCGCCGGCGTGAAGTTCGCCCAGCGCATTGCGCGCGACCTTGGCGAGGCCGGCTTTGGCATTGTTTCGGGGCTCGCGCGTGGCATCGACGCCGCCGCCCACCGCGCCAGTGTGGCGACCGGCACGGTCGCGGTGCTCGCCGGCGGCCACGCCCGCATCTATCCGACCGAGCACGAACCGCTGGTCGACGAGATCGCCGCCGACGGCGCCGCCGTCTCCGAGATGCCGCTCGCCTGGGAGCCGCGCGCGCGACTTCCCGCGCCGCAACCGGTTGATCTCGGGCCTCGCCGTCGGCGTCGTCATCGTGGAAGCGGCGCGCCGCTCCGGCTCGCTCATCACCGCACGGCTGGCCGGCGAACAGGGCCGCGAGGTGTTCGCGGTGCCGGGTTCGCCGCTCGATCCGCGCGCTGAGGGCACCAACGGGCTTCTCAAGCAGGGCGCCGTTCTGGTCACCGAAGCACGCGACGTCATCGATGTGTTGGAGCCGATCCTCGGCCGCGGGCTCGACCTGCCGGCGCGCGAGCCGCCGGCCGAACCCGCCGGTCCCCACGATGCCGAGCCCGGCGACGTTGAACGGGCGCGCAACGTGGCTCTGCTCGGGCCGACCCCGACCGCGCTCGACGACCTGGTTCGATTGTCCGGCGCGCCGCCGGCGATTGTGCGCACGGTGCTTTTGGAATTGGAGATCGCCGGCCGGCTCGAGCGCCACGGCGGCAGCCTGGTGTCGCTGGTATAGTTGCGTGTCTCGAATCGCGGGATGTCGAATGCGCCGGATTGCCCTCCTCGCGCTTTGCTTTGCCTTCCTCGCCGCGCCCGCGAGCGCGCGGCAAGAAAGCTTCGCGCAATTTGCCGCCTCGTTGTGGCCGGACGCGCACGCCAAGGGCATCACGCGCACGACCTTCGAGCGCGCCATGCAGGGCGTCACACCCGACAAGCGCGTTATCGACGCCATTCACCGCCAGCCCGAATACGGCAAGCCGTTCGGCGATTACGTCAACGCCCTGGCCTCGCGCGAGCGCGTGGTGCGCGGCAAGGCCAAGGCGCGGGAATGGGCTAAGAGCTTCACCGCCATCGAGCGCAAATACCGCGTCGAGCGCTGGGTGCTGCTCGCCATCTGGGGCATGGAGACCGACTACGGCGCCGCGAAGGACCGCTTCGACGTATTCCGCTCGCTGGCGACGCTCGCCTTCATCGGCTACCGCGATCCCTATTTCCGCAACGAGTTGATAGCCGCCATGGGCATCATGCAGCGCGACCGCATCCCGCGTTCGCGAATGGTGTCTTCATGGGCCGGCGCCATGGGCCAGACCCAGTTCATGCCGTCGAACTATGTCGACTACGCCATCGACGCTTCCGGTGACGGCCGCGCCGACATCTGGAACAACGTGCCGGACGTGCTTGGCTCCACCGCCAACTACCTGCACAAAGGTCATTGGGTCTACGGCCTACCCTGGGGTTTCGAAGTACGCGTGCCCAAAGGCTTCGACTATCGACACAGCCGAGACACTTTCGCCGGCTGGCTGAAGCTCGGCGTGCATCCGATCGACGGCAAGCGCTTCCCGCGCGACGGGCAAGGCATTCTCTTCTTCCCGGCCGGCGCCAAGGGTCCCGCCTTCATCGCCACCGCCAACTATGCCGTGCTGAAGGAGTACAACAACTCGGACGCTTATGCGGTCGCGGTCGGCCATCTCGCCGACCTCTTGTGCGGCGGCCCGCCGATTGAGGTCAAATGGCCGGCGGACGACCATCAGCTTTCCCGGCCCGCCCGCATCGCCTTGCAGAAGAAGCTCGCCGCGCTCGGCTATCATGTGAACGACTTCGAAGGACACATCGACTTCGACCTGCGCGACAATATCCGCAGCCAACAGGTCAAATTCGGCATGGTGCCGGACGGCAATCCGACGCGTGCGCTGCTCGATCGTTTGGGGGTGAAGGTCCCCTAAGGGCCGCCGCCGTCGGTGTTCAGGATATGGCGCGCGGCGTTCTCGGCTTCGAGCCGCACCATCTCGAGCAGGTAGCCCAGGGTGTCGAGACCGGTGCGCCGCGCCATGGTGGCGAGGTCGGCCGACATGCTCGCCACGTAGACGGCGACCTCGGCCCTATCGTCGCTGTTCGATTGGATGAGGTGATTGGGCATTATGGTCCCGTCACGGCGGCGCCGAGATAGAGGTTTCTTGGTACCGCCACGTGCCCTCTACGCGCCCACGCAGGTAAAAATACACGATCTGGGCCTGAATGTAACCTTATACTTGTAATTTGTTATTTTTATACCTTATGGTTGTATCCACGCGTACCTAGGGCGCCTGCGGGGCCCGTTTGCATGCCTGGGGTGCTACGAACGGCAAGTTAGCGCCATTTCGCGGCCGATCCGCCGCCAATCGCGGCCGTTTTCGGCCCGAAGCGGCCCCGTTGGCGCCCCAATTGGCTGCTTCGAGGCGGCACGCGCGGACCACCCGATTTGACAGCGGGTGCCGCCTTCCCCATGTTCCGGCCACGTCAGGGTCGATTCCGCCCCTGTCGTCAAGCCCTGTTTGGGCAGATAACCCATTGGATTTTCATGAATATCGTCGTTGTTGAGTTGCCGGCCAAGGCGAAGACGATCAACAAATACTTAGGACCCGGCTACGAGGTCCTCGCCAGCTTTGGCCACATCCGCGACCTGCCGGCCAAGGACGGTTCGGTCGACCCGGATGCCGACTTCGCCATGGTCTGGGAGGTCGATACCAAGTCCAATCAGCGCATCAACGACATCGCCCGGGCGCTCAAAGGCGCCGAGAAGCTGATCCTCGCTACCGACCCGGACCGCGAGGGCGAGGCCATCTCCTGGCACGTGCTGGAAGTGCTGCGGCAGAAGAAGGCGCTCAAGGATCATGAGATCCAGCGGGTCGTCTTCAACGCAATCACCAAGCAGTCCGTGACCGAGGCGATGAAGCACCCGCGTGTCATCGACGAGGCGCTGGTCGACGCCTACCTTGCGCGCCGCGCCCTCGACTACCTCGTCGGCTTCACCCTCTCGCCCGTGCTGTGGCGCAAACTGCCGGGCGCGCGCTCGGCCGGCCGCGTGCAGTCGGTGGCGCTCAGGCTCGTCTGCGACCGCGAGCTCGAGATCGAGAAGTTCGTTTCCAAGGAATACTGGTCGATCGCAGCGACGCTCGCGACCCCGCGCAACGAGACCTTCGAAGCGCGCCTCGTCGGCGCCGACGGCCAGAAGATCCAGCGCCTCGACATCGGCTCGGGCGCCGAAGCGGAGGCCTTCACCCGCGATCTGGAGAACGCGACCTTCCGCGTCGCCAATGTCGAGGCGAAACCGGCCAAGCGCAATCCGCCGCCGCCCTTCACCACCTCGACCATGCAGCAGGAAGCGAGCCGCAAGCTCGGCTTCTCGCCGGCGCACACCATGCGCCTGGCGCAGCGGCTCTACGAAGGCATCGACATCGACGGCGAGACCGTCGGCCTCATCACCTATATGCGTACCGACGGCATCGACGTCGCACCGGAAGCGGTCGCAGCGCTCCGCGGCATGATCGGCCAGCAGTACGGCAAGGACTACGTGCCGGACGCGCCCCGCACCTATCAGCAGAAATCCAAAACCGCGCAGGAAGCGCACGAAGCCGTGCGCCCGACCGATCCGCACCGGCTGCCGAACGAGGTACGCAAGTATCTCGACCGCGACCAGGCGCGCCTCTACGAGCTGGTCTGGAACCGTGCTGTCGCGAGCCAGATGCAGTCGGCGGAGCTGGAGCGCACCACCGCCGACATCGACGCGAAAGCTGGCGCGCGCCTCCTCGAGCTGCGCGCCACCGGCCAGGTCATCAAGTTCGACGGCTTCCTGACGCTCTATCAGGAAGGCACCGACGAGGCGAGCGAGGACGACGAGAGCAAGCGCCTGCCCGCCATGAGCACCGGCGAGTTGCTTGCCAAGCAGGCGATCAACTCCTCGCAGCACTTCACGGAACCGCCGCCGCGCTATTCGGAAGCCGCCCTCGTCAAGCGCATGGAAGAGCTCGGCATCGGCCGGCCCTCGACCTACGCCGCCATCCTGCAGGTCTTGCAGACGCGCGGCTACGTGCGCATCGAGAAGAAGCGCCTGATGCCCGAGGACAAGGGCCGCGTCGTGGTCGGCTTCCTGGAAAGCTTCTTCCAGCGCTACGTCGAATACGACTTCACCGCCAATCTTGAAGAGCAGCTCGACCGCATCGCCAACAACGAGGCCGACTGGAAGAAGATCTTGCACGACTTCTGGACCGACTTCATCGGCGCGGTGAACGAGATCAAGGACCTGCGCGTGTCGGAAGTGCTCGACGCGCTCAACGACCTGCTCGCCCCTCACATCTTCCCGCAGACCGAAAAGGGCGTCGATCCACGCCAGTGCCCGCAATGCGGCAACGGCCAGCTCTCGCTCAAGCTCGGAAAGTTCGGCGCCTTCATCGGCTGCTCGAACTATCCGGAATGCAACTATACCCGGCAGATGACGCCGGGCGCCGAGGGCAGCGTCAACGGCACCAAGGTGCTGGGCGAGGATCCGGTGACCGGTCTCGAGGTCACGGTACGCTCGGGCCGCTTCGGGCCTTATCTGCAGCTCGGCGAGCAGTCGAAGGAAAAAGACGCCGAGAAGCCTAAGCGCGCCGGCATCCCCAAGGGAGTCGCGCCCGACGACATCGATCTCGAACGCGCGCTTGGCCTGCTGGCGCTGCCGCGCGACGTCGGCGCGCATCCGGAAGACGGCGAGATGATCATCGCCGGCATTGGCCGCTTCGGGCCTTACGTGAAACACGGCAAGACCTACGCCAGCCTCGAAGACGGCGACGAAGTGCTGTCCGTGGGCTTGAACCGCGCGGTGACGCTGATCGCCGAGAAGCGCGCCAATCCCGGCAAAGGCCGCCGCTTCGGCGCAGACCCCGGCAAGACCTTGGGCGAGCACCCCGACAAGGGCGGGCCGATCGTGGCCAAGAAGGGCCGCTACGGGCCTTACGTTTCGCACGACGGCATCAACGCGACCATCCCGGGCGACAAGACGCCGGAGACCATCACGCTCGACGAAGCCGTCAGTCTGCTCGACGCGCGCGCCGAACAGGTCGCCGCCAAGGGTGGTAAGAAGCCGAAAAAAGCGGCTGCCAAGAAGACCGTCGGCAAGGCCGAGAAGAAGGCCACGAAGAAAGCTGCGAAGAGCGGCGACGGCGAATCCGATACCGAAGCCACGGGCGCCGAGGCCAAGGAAACACCGAAGCCGCGACGCGCCGCCGGCCGCAAGGCGACAGGCAAAGCGGCGACGAAGTCCCCGGCCAAGAAAACCGCGGCAGCCGCCAAGAAACCGGCGCGCAAGACCACGGCGGCGGAATAATTACGATCCGTTCGTCCCCGCAAAACGGGGACCCAGGGTCAGCAGACCAATGTGGTTGCATGATGCCCCTGGATTCCCGCTTGCGCGGGAACGAACGGAGTTTGCCTCTTGCGGGTTGCCAGCTCGAGAGCCGATCATCCTTCGAGGCTCGCTACGCGCGCGTCTCAGGATGACGGGTTAAGTGCGCTGGCGCCGGCCGCCCTCGCCCATTACATTTACCCCTGAAATTCGCGCCCGCACCCGGGCGCAGGACATTGCTATTGACCAAATCCGCTAAACGCCCCGCCACTGCACTTCCGCCCAAGGCCGACATCCTCGCCTTCATCAAACGCGAGCCCGGGAAGGTCGGCGCCAAGGAGATCGCCCGCGCCTTCGGCCTCAAGAACAATTTGCGCGCCGAGCTGAAAGCGATGCTGCGCGAGCTCGCCGGCGAAGGCGCGATCGAGACGCGCCGCAAGAAGGTGCACCACCGCGGCACGCTGCCCTCCACCATTCTTGCCGATGTCATCCTGCGCGACGCCGACGGCGATCTCATCGCCACGCCCGACGAATGGGACGAAGAGGCGAACGGCCCCGCCCCGAAAATCCGGCTCACGAGCGCGCACCGGCCGCGCCCGGGTGAAGCCGCCGGCGTCGGCGACCGCGCGCTCTTGCGCATCGAGGAAACCCAGGACGACGAGGTGGCGCGCTATCGCGGCCGTGTCATCAAGGTCATCGACCGGCCAAAGCATCGCGTGCTCGGCATCTTCCGCCCACTGCCGAACGGCGGCGGCCGCCTCGAACCGGTCGACAAGAAGATGCTCGGCAAGGAATTCGCCATCCCGCCCGGCGCCACGGCCGACGCCAAGGACGGCGACCTGATCGCGGTCGAGACGCAACGCGGGCCGCGCCTGGGGCTACCCACCGGCCGCGTCGTGGAAAAGCTCGGCTCGCTCAAGTCGGAGCGCGCCGTCAGCCTGATCGCCATCAACGCCCACGGCATCCCCAACGTCTTTCGCCGCGAGACGCTGAACGAAGCCGAAGCCGCCAAGCCCGCGACCATGGCGCACCGCGAGGACTGGCGCAAAGTACCCTTCGTCACCATCGATCCGCCCGACGCCAAGGACCACGACGACGCGGTGCACGCCGAGCCCGACACCGCCAAGAACAACAAAGACGGTTTCATCGTCACCGTCGCCATCGCTGACGTCGCGCATTACGTGACGCCCGGTTCCGCGCTCGACCACGAGGCGGCGGTCCGCGGCAATTCGGTCTATTTCCCCGACCGCGTCGTCCCGATGCTGCCCGAGCGCATTTCCAACGATCTGTGCTCGCTGAGGCCGCTGGAAAATCGCGCAGCGCTCGCCGTGCGCATGGTGATCGGATCGGACGGACGCAAGCGCTCGCACACCTTCCACCGCATCACGATGCGCTCGGCCGCGCGGCTCTCCTACCAGCAGGCGCAGCTCGCCATCGGCGGACGCACGGATGAAGTCACCGAGAGCCTGGTCGGGCCGATCCTGACGCCCCTCTACGCGGCGTACGAAGCCATGGCGCGCGCGCGCAACGAGCGCTCGCCGCTCGATCTTGACCTGCCCGAGCGCAAGATCCTGTTGACCGCACACGGCACCGTCGACCGCGTCATTATGCCGGAACGGCTGGAAGCGCACCGGCTGATCGAAGAGTTCATGATCCAGGCCAACGTCGCCGCCGCCGAGACGCTGGAAAAGGCACACGTGCCATTGATCTACCGCGTGCACGACGAGCCGGCGATGGAGCGCGTGGTGGCGCTGCGCGAGTTCCTGCAGACGCTCGACATCCCCTTCCCCAAGACCGGCGCACTCAGGCCCGAAGCGTTCAACCGCGTGCTCAAGCGCGCCAAGGGCCTCGACGCCGAGCAGCTCATCAACGAGGTCGTGCTGCGCAGCCAGGCGCAAGCGGAATACAACGTCGAGAACTACGGCCACTTCGGCCTGAACCTGCGCCGCTACGCGCACTTCACCTCGCCCATCCGCCGCTATGCGGATCTCATCGTGCACCGCGGCCTCATCCGCGCGCTCGGGCTCGGACCCGATGGGCTCGCCGAGAACGCCGACCGCAAGGTGCTCGCCGAGATCGCCGCGCAGATTTCCGCCACCGAGCGCCGCGCAATGCTGGCCGAGCGCGAGACCAATGACCGCCTGATCGCGCACTTCCTCGCCGACCGCATCGGCGCCACCTTCGATAGCCGCATCTCCGGCGTCACCCGCGCCGGCCTGTTCGTGAAGCTGCACGAGACCGGCGCCGACGGCTTCGTCCCGGCGCGCACCATCGGGGACGAATATTTCCACTACGACGAGAAGAGCCACGCCATGATCGGCCGCCACTCTGGCGAGACCTACCGGCTCGGCGACACGGTCTCGGTCAAGCTTGTGGAAGCGGCTCCCGTCGCAGGCGCGCTGCGCTTCGAGATGCTATCAGAGGGACGCCGGGGCCGCCCGGCCCGCCATACCGCCCATCCGCGCGAGCGCCGTTCGGCCAAAGCGCACCGTCCCAAATCCGCCGAGCGCCATAAGCCGCGCAAGAAACGTTAAGAGAGGCGATCAGGCAACATGACAAAAGACATGGCCAAACTCTGGGCAGAGCGCATGACCAACCAGGAGCGCGACCAGTCCTTCCCCGACAGCGAGCCGCGCGACGCCGCGACGCTCATGCTGATCGACCGCTCGGGCGCGGTGCCGAAGGTGCTGCTCGGCCGCCGCCATCACAGCCACAAGTTCATGCCCGGCAAGTTCGTCTTTCCGGGCGGCCGCATCGAAGCGCTCGACCGCGCCATGCCGGCCTTGAGCGAGCTGCACCCCGACACCGAGAAGAAGCTGCTCGAGCGCGTCGCGCAGCCGAGCACCGATTTCGCGCGTGGCTTGGCGCTCGCGGCGCTGCGGGAAACCGCGGAAGAAACCGGCCTGCTGCTCGGCGAGAAAGGCGACGCGCCCCCGGAAACCCCCGGCGAGATATGGACCGAGTTCGCCAAGGCGAACGTCTATCCCGACCTCGGTTCCCTGCACTTCATCGCGCGCGCCTGCACGCCGCCGCGCCGGCCCAAGCGCTTCGACACCCGCTTCTTCACTGCCGACGCCTCTGCGGTGGCGCACACCATCGAGGGCGTGGTGGGGCCGGATTCCGAACTGGTGGAACTCACCTGGGTGCCTATTGCGGAAGCGGCGCAGCTCGACATGCCGACCATCACCGGCGTGGTGCTGGAAGAGCTCTCCGCTCGTGTCACCGCCGGCATGGCCCGCGACCTGCCGGTGCCCTTCTATTACATGAAGGACCAGCGCTTCATGCGGGATTTGTTGTAGGCGCCTTCCCCGGTCATTCCGGGACACGCGCGCAGCGCGTGGGCCCGGAATCCAGGGGCGGTCGTGCACCGCCTTGCCCGTGGCTCAGGATTCCGGGCTTCGGCCTTCGGCCGGCCTCGGAATGACGGCAAATCCGGCCTTTCTTGACTTTTCGCCTTTCGACGCTACGTTCCCGGCCAAACGCGCCGCAGCGTCCGGTTTCAAGGAATTAAATCATGGCTAAAGCCGTCACACTCAAGATCAAGCTCGTCTCCAGCGCCGACACCGGCCACTACTACGTGACCAAGAAGAACTCGCGCACGCAGACCGACAAGCTGGTCAAGAAGAAGTACGATCCCATCGCCAAGAAGCACGTCGAATACCGCGAATCCAAGATCAAGTAAGCGCTGCTTCTACGGCTGGCTGAATTTAAGGGCGCCTCACGGGGCGCCCTTTTCGCGTTTCAACCACGCGCCGCTCATCCGTCATGGCCGGGCTCGACCTGGCTATCCCGCTTAAGCGGGCACCGCTTCCCCAATCGGGGTCACCGGCACAAGCCCGGTGACGACGTCGGAAGGGTTGATAACGGAAAATGAGATGGCCGGCCGGCGGCGGCGACATGAGGAGGCCACTCGCACCGCGCACCGGCCGGCCGAACCCCGCAGGACCCAGGAGATGCGGCGGACCTGAGCACTCCGCAGGGTCTCGAGCCGATTCCGAGACGCGCGGCATAGAACGCACCGTCCACGCCGGAATCGGCCATCGGTTTGAGGTTAGACCAAACCGCAGCAAGCCGCGAATCGCCTGCTAACTGCTTGAATCCAGGACTGGAATAAAGACCTAGCGGCGCCCGCCCGCGCCGTGGCGGCGCGCGCGCCTCAAGCCGCGTCCGGCACCACCCGGTTGCGGCCGTCGCGCTTGGCGCGATAGAGCGCCTGGTCGGCGCGCTTGAGCATGGCGGCGGCGTTGTCCTCGGCGCCCGCAAGCCCGGCAATGCCGATCGAGATGGTCACGTCCAGGAGCCGCATCTCCTGCTGGATCGGGAACGGCTCGGTGGCGATGCGCCGGCGCAGGCGTTCGGCCACCGCGGTGGCGACGCCGAGGTCGGTCTCCGGCATCACTACGACGAACTCCTCGCCGCCGAAACGGCAGGCGAGATCGATGTTGCGGATCGATTTGCGAAGGCGGATGGCGAATTCGCGCAACACGTCGTCGCCGGCGTCGTGGCCGTAGGTGTCGTTGACCGATTTGAAGAAGTCGATGTCGAGGATCAGCACCGAGATCGGCTTGCCGCGGCTCGCCGCCTGCTCCACAAGCGTGCCCAGGTGGGTTTCCATGTAGCGCCGGTTATGCAGACCGGTGAGCGCGTCGGTGATCGCCATCTCAACCGTCATCTGCACGTTGTCGCGCAGCCGCTCAGTGTAGCGTTTGCGCTTGATCTGTGTGCGCGTGCGCGCCAGCAGCTCGTTCTTGTCGATCGGCCGGATCAGGTAGTCGTTGACGCCGATCTCGAGCCCGCGCAGCAGGCGCTGGTTGTTGTCGGGCTCGGCCACTGCCAGGATCGGCAGGCTGCGCGTGCGCTCGAGCGAGCGCACCTGGCTGCAAAGGCGAAGCCCATCGAAATTCAGCAGGCCGAGCGACACGATCATGAGGTCGTAATTACCTTCGGCGGCGTGGAACAGCGCCTCGCTCGGCTCGGTCTCCACGTCCACCGCGTGCTCAGTGACGAGTGTCGTCACCAGCCGCTCGTAGGACGACTGGCGGTCGTCGACGATCAGCACGCGCCCGCCGCGGCCGGTTTCCGTAATCGCCTCGCGCTCGGCGCTCTGGATGCCGATCTCGCGCGAGGTGAGCGCGCGCATGCGCAGTTCGTCGGTTACCATCTTGAGGCGCGAGAGCGAACGCACGCGCGAGACCAGCGCCACGTCGGAGACCGGCTTGGTGAGGAAGTCGTCGGCGCCCGCCTCGAGGCCCTTGACCCGGTCGGAGGGCTGGTCGAGCGCGGTCACCATTACCACCGGGATATGGTGGGTCGCCGGGTTAGCCTTCAGCCGCCGGCACACCTCGAAGCCGTCCATGTCCGGCATCATCACGTCGAGCAGCACGATGTCGCATTCCGCACGCTCGGCCATGGCCAGCGCCTCGGAGCCGCTGAAGGCGGTGGCGACGTCGAAATACTCGGCCGACAGCCGCGCTTCCAAAAGCTTCACGTTGGCGGGCACGTCGTCGACGACAAGGACTCGGGCGGACATTTCAATTCACCGTTTCAGTTCAGCATCAGGGGTTGCCGAGGAAGTGCCGGATGGTCTCGATGAACTTGGCGACCGAAATCGGCTTCGACAGATAGGCCTCGCAGCCGCCCTCGCGGATACGCTCCTCGTCGCCTTTCATGGCGAAGGCGGTGACCGCCACCACGGGGATCGCCTTCAGCTCGGCGTCGTCCTTCAGCCATTTGGTCACTTCGAGGCCGGACACCTCCGGCAGTTGGATATCCATGAGGATCAGGTCGGGCCGGTACTGGCGCGCGAGATCGAGCGCCTCGATTCCGTTGCGCGTGCCGACGGTCTGATAGCCGTGGGCTTCCAACAGATCGTGGAAGAGCTTCATATTGAGCTCGTTGTCCTCCACGATCAGGACGGTTTTCGGCATTCGTCGTGTCCCGCCCCAGTTCCCTGTTGTCCCCAAACGGCCCCCGCCGCGATGCGCCGCCGTCGCCAGCGTCCGCGCCTTCGGGCATGATGGGCACCCTAGTGCCGATTTGTTAGGAAAACGCAAACCCGACCGATGAAAGACCGCGACATAACCGCCCGTGAGGCGGCCGAAACCGTTGCAATTCAAGCGCTTAACTTCATCGCCGGCGATCCCGAACGGCTCGGACGATTCCTCGGGATAACGGGTATCGGCCCGGCCGAGATTCGCGCCGCCGCGCGCGAGCCCGAATTCCTCGCCGGCGTGCTCGATTACCTCGCCGGTGACGAGCAGCTCTTGACCGATTTCGCCCGCGAAACCGACCATGATCCCATCACCGTCTCGCAGGCGCGGCACGTGCTCGGCGGCGGCGGTGCCTGGGAGCGCGAAGTGCCGTGACCTTCTGCCGCGATTGCCTGGCCGACGCGCCCGAGACGGCAACGCGCTGCCCTGCCTGCCGCTCGCCCCGGCTCGTCCGCCACGCCGACGCCGGCCGGCTCACCATCGCCCACATCGACTGCGACGCCTTCTACGCCACGATCGAGAAACGCGACGACCCGTCGCTTATCGACAAGCCGCTGATCATCGGCGGCGGCAAGCGCGGCGTGGTCTCCACCTGCTGTTACATCGCGCGCACCTATGGCGTGCGCTCGGCCATGCCCATGTTCGAGGCGATGAGCCGATGCCCCAAGGCCACCGTCCTCAGGCCGAACATGACGAAATACGCCGAGGTCGGCCGCCAGGTACGCCAACGCATGTTCGACCTCACGCCGCTGGTCGAGCCGCTCTCCATCGACGAAGCCTTTCTCGACCTGACCGGCACCGAACGCCTGCACGGCATGAGCGCGGCCAAGGTGCTGGCGCGCTTCGCGAGCCAGATCGAGCGCGATCTCGGCATCACGGTCTCGGTGGGACTTTCCGCCAACAAGTTCCTCGCCAAGATTGCCTCCGACCTCGACAAGCCACGCGGCTTCGCTGTGATCTCAGCCGAAGAAGCGCCGGCGTTCCTTGCCCCCAAGCCGGTCGGCTTCATCTACGGCGTCGGCGCGGTCACCGCCGCCAAGCTCATCCGCGACGGCTATCGCTTGATCGCCGATTTGCAGCGCGCCGACGAAGTGGAACTGATGCGCCGCTACGGCGAGGAAGGCCAGCGGCTGTGGCGGCTCGCGCGCGGCATCGACGCGCGTAAGGTCGACGCGACCCGCGAGACCAAGAGCATTTCGGCGGAGACCACCTTCAACAGCGATATCACCGCGCTGCGCCCGCTCGAGCAGACACTTTGGGAGCTCACCGAAAAGGTGTCCGCGCGGCTGAAGGCGGCCTCGCTCGCGGGCTCCACCGTCACGCTCAAGCTCAAGAGCGCCGACTTCAAGATCCGCACCCGCGCGCGTTCGCTCAATGCGCCGACGCAGCTTGCCGCCCGCATCTATGCCGCCGGCCACGATCTCTTGACGCGCGAAGTCGGCGCGACGCGCTATCGCCTCATCGGCATCGGCGTCAGCCAGCTCATCGAAGCGACCGGCGACGACGATCTCGCCGACTTCCTCGACCGCCGCTCGGCACAGGCCGAGCACGCCGTCGACGCCCTGCGCGCCAAGTTCGGCAAGGGCGCGGTGATCCGCGGCCTCGCCCTGGAAGATGACTAACTGGATATCACGGCTTCCCCGCCATTCCGGACGGCTCACCCAGGTCGGCTTCAGCCGATCTGGGTAGTTTGAAGTGCCGATCCGGGAATCCAGACCGAAATCGTCATGCATGGCCCCTGGAATCGAGGTTCGCGGTCTGACGGCCGCGCCCGGGAAGGACCGGCAAAAAATCTTCGGCCAACTTATCCCCGCTCACTCCCGCGCCCTTATCATTTCCGCGTCCGGCTCGACTGAGGGGCGTCGTCGCGAGACGTCACGATGATGGAACCGGATGCGGCGCCCGCGGGTGGGATTCGTAACCCCATCCCCGGGAGGCCCTGGGTAGCCGTCCGACCCCACTACGAGGGTCTGCCTTGAATGGCTGGACGCGGCGCGGACGAAGGGCGGCGAAAGCTGCCCGGATCGGGGGCCCGGCTCGGGCTCCGTCCGCGTCCGGAAGCACGGCCCCGGGGACAGAAAAGCCGCGTGTGGTGCGCGGAGAGGCGCCACGCCTTCGATCAGAAGGCGTGACCATAAGAAATGGCTGCGCCGATCGGCGCGCCATCCCCTCTCATGTTTCGAGAGGGGGGACGAAGGAAAAGGACTACGGGCGAACCCGGCGCCCGCCAAAGAATACGGGCGGCGGAGCCGCGCTCAGCCGCCGTCCCGAACCGATGCGGGTGAGCTGTTTGAAAACTGAAACGACGACGGGAGAGCGCGCGGCGAATTCGTTTCCACTCTTACCCTTTGGGAGAGGGTAAGAACGGCGCCGCCGTATCCTCACTTCACTTACACGGCTTCGGCGTCTTCAGCGTGAGCGCGGTCATCTTGCCGGCGAGCGTGAAGTCCGAATAGTACAGAAGCAGCTTGCGCGAGATGCCGTTTTCGTAAAGCTCGAACGAAATCGCGTAAGTGGGCTGCTGCTCATGGGTCTGCTGCTTGGCCGCGGTCTCATGCTCGAAATAGCTGATAGTCACCGGCCAGCGCGCGAGCTTCGCCAAGGCCGGCACGGTCGCCGCCGCATCGTGCGGCGGCTCGGCGCCCGGCGGAATCTCGCGCCCGATCACGGTCATGGTGTCGTAGAGCTTCAGCCCCGTGTCGGACCCGTCGTAGACCGGAAACGACAGGATGGTCTTGCCCACGCGCGCGGCTTCGATGATGCGCCGCACGTGCTCGGTCGGAAACACCGCCCCGGGCGGCGCCGAAAAAGCGTGCCGCGCCGGCTTGGTCAACCGCACCCGCACCGCCTTGTCGCGGCGTACCGCGTCGCCGTCGACGTGGGTGATGCGCTGGTCGTTGAGGTTATTGGTGTTCTTGAAGCGGAAGGAGCGTGCTTCGCCGTCCTCCCAGGTGAACGAGCGCATATCGCTCACCACGCTGCTGCCCTCGCTCGACTCCATGTCGGACACCTGACGGAAATCGAGCGTATAGCCAGCGCAGGCGTTGCCGGAGAAGTCATAAAGAATGCGCCCCGCCACCCCGTCGATGCCGCGCGTGCCGCGCGAGCTCACCAGCGACAGATCGTAGATCGCCCGGTGCGGCGCCAGCACCACGGAGGCAGCCGCACTGTTGAGCGCCGGGTCGGCAATCGGCGCGGCTCCCCCGGCTTCGACCGCCAGCGGCAGGAGCGCGAGCGCCAGCGCGGCCGGCGCGAGCCGTTTGCCGAGAGCGGTGAGGTTCATAGCCAGGCCTTTCGAGGACACGGCGAAGGACGCCGCCGGTGGCCCAGAGAAGGGACGATAGAGGCAACATAGAGGCCGCCTGCCCGCCCGCCAACCGCGGTTGCGCGCGGCCCGGGGATCGGCGAAGACTTGATGAGAGATATGGAGCACGCAATACAACCACACGCCGAAACGCAGGAGTGACCGTCATGGCCGGAAATATTGAACAGGCGCTCGCCAAGCTCGGCATCACCCTGCCGACGCCGGCGAGCCCCATCGCCAACTACGTGCCCGCGGTCAGGACCGGCAACCAGCTCGTGGTCTCGGGCCAGATCTGTCTCGGCGCCGACGGCAAGCTGGTGGCGAAAGGCCAGCTCGGCGGGCCGGTGTCGATCGAAGAGGGTCAGCAGGCCGCGCGCGCCTGCGCCATCAACCTGCTCGCCCAGGTCAAGGCCGCGCTCGGCGATCTCGACAAGGTAGTGCGCGTGGTGCGCCTCGGCGGCTTCATCAATTCGGCGCCCGGCTTCACCGACGGCGCCAAGGTGATGAACGGCGCCTCCGACCTGATGGTCGATGTGTTCGGCGACAAGGGCCGCCATGCCCGCGCCACCGTCGGGGTAGCGGCGCTGCCGGCGGACGCCGCGGTCGAAGTCGAGGGCCTGTTCGAAGTCAGCGCATGATGCCGAAAAGCAAGTGCCCGGCTTGACCGGCTATGGGAACCGGTTTTCGGACAAGATCATGCGCAATAACAACTGAACCTCATGACGCATCTCGATTGGCTGGTTGCACGCCCCATCGCCCATCGCGGGCTGCATGACGCGTCGGCTTGCGTGATCGAGAATACGGCTACCGCTTTCACCGCCGCGATCGAGGCCGGCTTCGGCATCGAGTGCGATATCCAAGTGAGCGCCGACGGCGAAGCGATGGTGCATCACGACGACGCGCTCGGCCGGCTCACGGAGGGCAGCGGCCCCCTCGCCGCTCTAAGCGCGGCCGCTATCCAGGCGGTTCGCTTCAAGGCCACCGCCGATCACATCCTCACCCTGAACGAATTGTGCGATCTCGTGGCGGCCCGCGTACCGCTCCTCATCGAGATCAAGAGCCGCTTCGACGGCGACGTACGGCTTGTCGCCCGCGCGGCCGACCTCCTGGCGCGGTATCGCGGTCCGGCCGCGCTGATGTCATTCGACCCGGCGCCTATCGCCTGGCTGCACGACAATGCCCCTTCGCTCGCCCGCGGCATCGTCGCCGAGCGGCATTACGACCATGCCGAATGGGCCGGTCTCTCGCGTGCGCAGAAACGACAGCTGGCACACATGTCGCATGCCCGTAGAACGCGCCCGCACTTTATCGCCTACGCGGTCCGCGACCTGCCGGCGCCGGGGCCTTGGATCGCGCGCAACCTGTTCGGGCTGCCGCTGCTGACCTGGACCGTGCGCACCGAAAACGACCGCGAACGCGCCGCGCGTTACGCCGACCAGATGATCTTCGAAGGGTTCCGCCCCGGCTTCAAATCATGATCGACGTCCCCATATTGAGGCAAAGCGCACCAGTGTCGACGGGAGCCGACCATGCCGAGAACCGTCCATTTCGTTCTGCCGTTCATCGCCGCCTTTATCGCGATCCTGACGCTCGCGCCGATCGCCACCCCCACCCCTGCGGCGGCGCAAGGCGCCATGCAGGCAACCGGCTGGCAGCCGGCGCCCCTCCTCGTGGCGCGGAAGCAGCGGCGGGCGCGGCACTACGATGGCCGCAAGATCGCCTGTCGGCCGAGCGGGTGTTTCCGTATTCCGTATGGCTGCCACCCGGCTGTGGAATACGACTGGTGGGGCAATCCGACCGGCTACGACAAGATCGTCTGCCCAGGCCGGCGGTGACGGCAGTGGCGCGCGCGATTTCGGACGCAAAGTCGGTGTAGGCTTGCGTCATGAGCGAAGTCGAGCTGCGGGTCCGTATCGTAAAATCGCTCGCCGAGCTGGCGGCGCCCGACTGGAACGCCTGCGCTGCGGGGCTGCCGGGCTGCGACTGGATGGCGGAGTTATCCCCAGAACAATCAACACGAGGATATCCACACAACCCTTTCGTCACACACGAGTTTCTCGCCTCTCTTGAACAGTCGAATTCGGTCGGCGGCCGCTCCGGCTGGCAGCCCCGCCACCTGCTCGCCGAGGATCAGGATGGCGTCCTCCTCGGCGCCGCGCCCTGCTACGTGAAAAGTCATTCGCGCGGCGAATACGTTTTCGACCACGGCTGGGCCGAGGCCTTCGAGCGCGCCGGCGGCGACTACTACCCCAAGCTTCAGGTTGCGGTGCCCTTCACGCCCGTCACCGGCCCGCGCCTGCTGGCGAAGCCCGGCGAACTCGCCGACGCCGTGCGCGGCGGGCTGGCGCAGGCGCTCGCCGAAATCACCGAAAACAACGGCCTCTCGTCGGCGCACGTCACTTTCCTCACCGAGCCGGAGTGGCAGGCGCTCGGCCAACGCGGCTTCCTCCAGCGAACCGACCAGCAGTTCCACTGGGAGAACCCGGGCTACGAAAGCTTCGACGATTTCCTCGGTCGCCTCGCCTCGCGCAAGCGCAAGGCCATCCGCCGCGAGCGCAAGGATGCGCTCATGAACGGCGTCACGGCGCACTGGCTCACCGGCAGCGACCTCACCGAAGCGGTCTGGGACGCCTTCTTCGAATTCTACATGGACACCGGCTCGCGCAAGTGGGGCCGGCCCTATCTCACCCGCGAGTTCTTCTCCATCGTCGGTGAGAAGATGGCCGATCGCATCTTGCTGGTGATGGCGAAACGCGCGGGGCGCTGGATCGCCGGCGCCATCAACTTCATCGGCGCCGATACGCTCTACGGCCGCAACTGGGGCGCCATCGAGCACCACCCCTTCCTGCATTTCGAGCTTTGCTACTACCAGGCCATGGACTTCGCCATCCAGCACAAGCTCAAAAGGGTGGAGGCCGGGGCGCAAGGCGAGCACAAGCTCGCGCGCGGCTACTTGCCGTCGACCACCTATTCGGCCCATTTCATCGCCAATCCGAGCCTGCGCCGGGCGATCGCCGAATACCTGACGCGCGAGCGCGCCTATGTGGAGGCATCGAGCGAGGAGCTTGCGGGCTATGCGCCCTTCCGCAAGGATTTGATCGAGCAGGAGTGATATGGTGTTGTCGTTAGGCGACGCGCCGAAATTCGGGGACTGGACCCATGCCGAGCTACGATCCCAACAACATCTTCGCCAAGATCCTGCGCGGCGAGTTGCCCTGCTTCAAGGTCTATGAGGACGACAAGACCTTCGCGTTTCTCGACATCATGCCGCGCGCGCCCGGCCATACGCTGATCCTGCCGAAGGCGCCGGCGCGCAACCTCCTCGACGTCGACCCAGACGATCTTGCCGCCGTCATCAAGACCGCCCAGAAGGTCGCCCACGCCGGCATGAAAGCGTTTGCGGCAGACGGCGTCACCGTGCAGCAGTTCAACGAGAGCGCCGGCGGCCAGGTGGTGTTTCACCTGCACGTCCACGTCATTCCCCGCAAAGCCGGCGTCCCCATGAAGCCGCCGGCGAGCGAGAAGGAGAAGCCTGAAACGCTTGCCGAGCACGCCAAGCTGCTGGCGGCTGCGCTTGCGGGTTAGTGCATCAGCCAGTAGCCGCCCGTCAACAGAACGGCCTCGCCCACCGCCACGCCCACGAATACCGAGCGCTTGACCGCGAGAAAGGCGACGAAACCGCAGGCGGCCGCCCCCACCCGCAAGCCAAGCGGAATGCCGGCGAGGTCGCCGCTCGCGAACACGATCAGCTTGGCGATGACGCCCGCCAGGATCGCCGTCGCCACCGCGCGTGACCACACCACGATCTCGGACCGCTCGTTGAGGCCGTGCGCCAACACCAGCCCCAGCGCCCGCCAGATTTCGTTGGGCAGGAAGCCCACCAGCAGCAGCACCATATAGGGCCACAGGTCGTTGAAGGCAGGGTTCATCGGCTGGCCTCGCGCAGGCGGTGGACGAGATAAGCGAACGAGCCGGCCCCGACCCCGGTCCACATCAGGTCGAGGCCGATATGAAAATGCGTCAACACCGGCTCAACGGCGAGCCCCAGCACCAGCGCCAAACGTTCGAGCAAATGACGCGCGCCGCGCGTCGTCATGCACAGGAACGCCAGCGGCGTCAGAAACAGGAGCGCGCCGGCCGCGAGCGGCGGCAGGCGTGCGGCAAGGTAGAAGCCGGCGAGCCCGGACACTACGCTGGCGGTCAGGTAGCCGGAGCCCATGCCGTTGCTGAAGGCTATCCGCTGCTCGTGCGGCAGGCCCGGCAGCAGACGCAGCGACTCCACCCACGTGGTGACGGCGATGAAATGGCTCGGCAGCAGCAGGTCGATCGTGCGCGTACCCTTGCCGCGCAGAAGCGGCAATACCGACACCACCATGGGGAACAGGCGCACCCCGCTCAAGGACACGGCGATCGCCGCATCGATCATGGAACCGCCGCTGCCAAGCGCCGCGATCAGGATGATCTGCGCCGGCCCCGCCCAGACCACCAGGGTCGACAGCGTCAGCCACCAGACCGAAAAGCCGTAGCCATGAGCGAGCGCGCCGATGCCGACGAAGGTGCCGGTCATCACCAGCACGAACACGGTGCTGAATGCTGTTTTGTAACCTCCCACGAATGCGGCCGACGGGCTGGCGTAACGTGCGGGCGCGGTGGCGGTGCTCATCGGCGCGCCTCGCGCAATCGATGGACGAGATAAGCCAAGGTGCCGGCGCCGGCGCCGGTCCACAGCAGATCGAGACCTACGTGATAGTGCGCGATCACCGGCTCGATGGCGAGGCCCAATGCCAACGCCAGCCGGTCGACCAGAGCCTGCGCGTTGCGCGCCGTCGAACACAGAAACGAGACCGGCGTCAGGAACAAGAGGGCGCCGGCCGCGAGCGGCGGCAGCCCGGCGGCGAGATAGAACCCGACGAAGCCCGCCGTCACCGCGGTCGCCATGTACCCGACCGACAGCCCGTTGCAGAAGGCAAGCCGGTGGTCGGGCGGCATCTTCGGCAGCAGCCTGAGCGACTCGACCCACATGCTGATGGACGTGAAATGCGCCGGCAGCAGCAGGTCGCGGGTTCGGGTGCGAGGCCCGTTATCCGCGCCGCGCAACAGCGGCAACAGGGCCACCACCATCGGGAACATGCGGATCGAACTCAGCGAAACCGCGATCGCGGTCCCCACCATGGTGCCGCCGGTCCCGAGCGCCGAGATCAGGATCACCTGCGCCGGCGCCGCCCACACCAGCATGGTCGAGGATGCCATCCACCACGGCGAAAACCCATAACCGTGTGCGAGCGCGCCGATGCCGATATAGGTGCCGAACAGCACCATCACGAACACCGACGTCAACGCGGATTTCACGCCCCCAAAAAAGGCGGCTGAAGTAGAATCGAATGCTGCGGGTGGGGACATGGACGGAATTGTTCGGGCCCTTCACCTGTCCCACAGCGCCGCGCGCCGCGCAACCGCCGCCGCCCGCAGGGCCTGCATGCAGCCACCGCAAACGGCGAAGGCCGGGCGACTCAAGCCCGGCCTCTGTAGCGATCTGTTGCGGCGCAGCGAATGCCGCGCAGCTTCAGGCCTTGATCAGCGGCACCTTCGGCACCGAGGAGCGCTTGCCGCCGTCACCGCCCTTGTCGCCCTTGGGCGGACGCGGCCGCGGTGACCGGCGCTTGGCCTTCGGCTTCGGCAGCTTCTCCGGCTTGGGCGTGATCGGGCCTTCCAGGAACTCGAAGCCGATCTTGTCGCGGCCGTGCTCGTCCTGGTCGACGATCACGCGCACGTGGCCGCCGCTCTTCAGGTGACCGAACAGCACCTCGTCGGCGAGCGGCTTCTTGATGTGCTCCTGAATCACGCGCGCCATCGGCCGCGCACCCATCAGCTCGTCGTAGCCGTTGGCGATCAACCAGCGGCTCGCCTCGTCCGACAGCTCGATGGTGACGTTGCGGTCGCCGAGTTGGGCCTCGAGCTGCAGCACGAACTTCTCAACCACCTGCTTGATGATCTCCTGCGACAGGTGCGCGAAGGTGATGATCGAGTCGAGCCGGTTGCGGAACTCGGGCGTGAACATCTTGGTGATGGCTTCCTGGTCGTCGCCTTCCCGCTTGGTGCGGGTGAAGCCGTAAGCGGACTTGGCCATGTCGGCAGCGCCGGCATTGGTGGTCATGATCAGGATGACGTTGCGGAAGTCGACCTGCTTGCCGTTGTGGTCGGTGAGCTTGCCGTGGTCCATGACCTGCAGGAGCACGTTGAACAGGTCGGGATGCGCCTTCTCGATCTCGTCCAGCAGCAGCACGCAGTGCGGGTGCTGATCGACGCCATCGGTCAGAAGCCCGCCCTGGTCGAAGCCGACATAGCCGGGAGGCGCGCCGATCAGGCGCGACACCGTGTGCCGCTCCATGTACTCCGACATGTCGAAGCGGATGAGTTCGACGCCGAGAGAAGCGGCGAGTTGCTTGGCCACCTCGGTCTTGCCGACGCCGGTCGGGCCGGAGAACAGGTAGCAGCCGATCGGCTTTTCCGGCTCGCGCAAGCCGGCGCGCGCCAGCTTGATCGAGGCCGACAGCGACTCGATCGCCTTGTCCTGCCCATAAACCACGGTCTTGAGCGTGTGCTCGAGATGCTGGAGCACCTCGGCGTCGTCCTTCGAAACCGTCTTCGGGGGTATGCGGGCCATGGTCGAGATGGTGGTCTCGATTTCCTTGACGCCGATGGTCTTCTTGCGCCGGCTCTCCGGCAACAGCATCTGCGCGGCGCCCAACTCGTCGATCACGTCGATCGCCTTGTCCGGCAGCTTACGGTCGTGGATGTAGCGCGCCGACAGCTCCACCGCCGCCTTGATGGCGTCGTTGGTGTATTTGAGCTTGTGGTACTCCTCGAAATACGGCTTCAGCCCCTTGAGGATCTCGATAGCGTCGTATTCCGAGGGCTCGTTGACGTCGATCTTCTGGAAGCGCCGCACCAGCGCGCGGTCCTTCTCGAAGTACTGGCGGTATTCCTTGTAGGTGGTCGAGCCGATGCAGCGGATCGTGCCGGAGGCGAGCGCGGGCTTGAGCAGATTCGACGCGTCCATCGCACCGCCGGACGTGGCGCCGGCACCGATCACGGTGTGGATCTCGTCGATGAACATGATCGCGCCCGGATAGGCCTCGATCTCTTTGATCACCTGCTTGAGCCGCTCCTCGAAATCGCCACGGTAGCGCGTGCCCGCGAGCAGCGTGCCCATGTCGAGCGCGAACACGGTCGCGCCCTTCAGAACGTCCGGCACCTCGCCGTTGATGATGCGGCGCGCGAGCCCTTCCGCAATTGCGGTCTTGCCGACGCCGGCTTCGCCCACGAGCAACGGGTTGTTCTTCTGGCGGCGGCACAGCACCTGGATGGTGCGGTTGATCTCGGAATTGCGGCCGATCAGCGGGTCGATCTTGCCGTCCTTGGCCTTTTTGTTGAGGTTGACGCAATAGGCCTCGAGGGCGTCGCCCTTCTTCTTCGGCTCGTCGCCGGCCTTGGTGTCGGCCTCTTCTTCCGCGCCGCGCACGGGACGCGACTCGGTCAGGCCCGGCCGCTTGGCGATGCCGTGGCTGATGTAGTTGACCGCGTCGTAGCGCGTCATGTCCTGCTCTTGCAGGAAATAAGCCGCATGGCTCTCGCGCTCGGCGAAGATCGCCACCAGCACGTTGGCGCCCGTCACTTCCTCGCGGCCCGACGACTGCACGTGGATCACTGCGCGCTGGATCACGCGCTGGAAGCCGGCGGTGGGCTTCGAATCCTCCGCCCCGTCCGTGATCAAATTCTCCAATTCGGATTCCAAATAAGCGACCAGGCTACGGCGCAGCTTATCGAGATCGACATTACAGGCGCGCATCACGGCGGAAGCGTCCTGGTCGTCGATCAGGGCCAGCAGAAGATGTTCAAGCGTCGCGTATTCATGGTGGCGCTCGTTGGCGAGCGCCAGCGCACGGTGAAGCGATTGTTCGAGGCTGCGCGAGAAGGTCGGCATTTAGTGTCCCGCTTTCATTTGTATTGGGCGCTCCCCAGCACTCATTTCTTTTCCATCACGCATTGCAAAGGATGCTGATGTTTGCGGGCAAAGTCCATAACCTGCGTCACTTTGGTCTCCGCCACCTCATAAGTATAGATGCCGCACTCGCCGATGCCATGGTGGTGCACATGCAACATAATTCGCGTGGCCGCCTCGTTGTCCTTACCGAAGAACCGCTCCAGAATATGAACGACGAACTCCATCGGCGTGTAATCATCGTTGAGGATGAGCACGCGATACATATTGGGCCGCTTGGTTTGCGGTTTGGTTTTGGTGATGACGGCGGTGCCGGGCGCGCCCGGATCGCCCTTGCGCTTATTGCGGTCGTCATCCGCCATGCTGCGCGGGCCTCCGGAGGCCACGCCGCCAAGTGGCGGCTGTTCCGCGACGATACTCTTGGCCTTCTCGCTCTTGGGCCTTGCGGGTCTTGTGGGTCTGGGTCCAGGCATTGTCTGTGTTCGCGACGTCGATTTCTCCCCGGTCTAAAGTCCGGTCCTGGCTTTATCCGGTCTTGGTCCGATCTTGGCTCTTGCCGAGGCGTCCGCTCCGGCAGGCGGCACACCACGACAACGCCCGACCATCATAATAAGCACCACCCCGTCATTCCACCCCGGCAATTTACGTCCGGATTGGGACGAAATCGGTTCCCACGCCGACAGGCGCCGAGCCACCGGCACAGGCCCGCCACATTACAGCAGATAGCCACTGGTTAATCGACCACAACCCACCAGCCGACGAACCGCGGCTAATTTTCCCCAAAATCGGGGCGTTCCCGAGACGATATTTCAATGGGCGCCCGGCAAGGTCCGGAACTCTACTGATCGCGGTTTTCCGCATAGCCGAGCCGGCCCACATGATTCGCCACTTTCTCCGAGACGCCCGGGGCGGCATCGCCCCTCTGTTGGCCCTGACCATCCTGCCGCTGCTGGCCTCGGTCGGCGTGGCGGTAGATTTCAGCCGCATCAACGACGCCCGCACCGCCATGCAGACCGCCCTCGACGCCACCGCGCTGATGCTGTCGAAAACGGCGGCCTCGCAGACGACTGCGGAGTTGCAAACCTCGGCCTACAACTATTTCAACGCCCTGCTCACCAGCAAGGACCTGACCCAGACCGCGGTTACGGCCACCTACACGACAACGACCGGCTCCAAGATCGTCCTCAACGCGACCGCAAACGTCAAAACCGATTTCATGAACATCTTCGGCTTCGACAAGGTCGCGCTCAAGACAACGTCGGCCACGGAATGGGGCAACAACCGCCTGCGCGTTTCGCTGGTGCTCGACAACACCGGTTCGATGGCGCAGGACGGCAAAATGACCGCGCTCAAGACGGCGGCGCAGAACCTGCTCACCCAGCTCCAAAAGGCCGCGAGTGTCCCAGAGGATGTCTATGTCTCGATCGTTCCATTCAGCAAGGACGTCAATCTGAATTCAGCCAACTATGCGCAGAGCTGGTTGCGCTGGGATCTGTGGGACGCCCTGAACGGAAGTTGCGCGGGCGCATGGGGTCATAACCAGAACAGCTGTCAATCCAACGGTGGCACCTGGACGCCGGCCGCTCACAGCACGTGGAATGGCTGCGTCACCGACCGCGATCAGAATTACGACACCACCAACGACCCTCCGCTCGCCGGCGCCACGCTCTATCCGACGGAGCAGTATTCGTCGTGCCCCGCCTCGACCATAGGGCTCAGCAACGACTGGACCGCGCTCGCCAATAAGATCACGGCCATGCAGCCGGCCGGCAACACCGACCAGGCGATCGGCTTGCAGGTCGGCTGGCAGACGCTGACGCAGTCACCGTTCACAGTTCCGGCCGAAGACCCGAACTATAATTACAGCCACGTGATTATTCTTCTGACAGACGGCCTCAACACCCAGGACCGCTGGTATAATTACCAGTCCCAGATCGACGCGCGCGAACAGCTCACCTGCGACAACATCAAGGCCGCCGGCTACACCATTTACACCGTCCAGGTGGACACCGGCGGCGATCCGACGTCAACGCTGCTGCAGAACTGCGCCAGCAGCTCGGACAAATTTTCCCTGCTGACCACGGCGGACCAGATCGTCACGACCTTCAACCAGATCGGTACCGCGCTCACCAATCTGCGCCTTGCCAAGTAACAGCGGGCCGGCGCACGCGCCAGATCGTTCGAATTTTAGCGGAGCGATTGCGGCTTCGTTAATGATGCGCATCGATCGCACCATGTTTGGCTGCTGAAGTGGCCTGATTATAGTTCCAATTTTACTCGCTCTTTACGGCGCATACCTAGGATCACCCACGTCTAGATAGTACGTGGACCGTCCGTATGTTTGAACCGCTCCGATCTTCAATGGACCGCCTGCTGCGCCGCTTCAAGCGCGACCGCGGCGGCAACGTGGCGATCACCTTCGCGCTGGCCACCCTGCCTATCATCGGTTTCGTCGGCGCCGCGGTCGACTACAGCTCCGCGAATGCGGCTCGGGCCGACCTGCAGGCGGCGCTGGATTCGACCGCGCTGATGCTGGCCAAATACGCGCCCAGCCACACCGACGCCGAAATCCAGTCGGAAGCATCCAAGTACTTCAAGGCGATCTTCGACGCGCCGCGAGCGCGCAATGTCTCGCTGACGGCGACCTACACGGCGTCGCCGACGAAGGTCATCGTGAACGGCTCGGCCCAGGTGCCGACCACGTTCATGTCCGCGTTGGGCTACAACTACATTAACATCAACGGCTCCTCGACCACGACATGGGGCACCACGCGGCTACGCGTGGCGCTTGTCCTCGACAACACCGGATCGATGGCCGACGCCGGCAAGATGACGGCGCTCAAGTCGGCGACCAAGAGCCTGCTTTCGCAATTGAAGGCGGCTGCCAACAACGATGGCGACGTCTACGTCTCCATCATCCCGTTCAGCAAGGACGTCAATGTCGGTTCGAGCAACTACAATGCGAACTGGATCGACTGGACCGACTGGGATTCCAACAACCAGACCTGCTCCGGCGGCGGCGGTTGGGGCGGCTGGGGCGGATGGGGTGGCTGGGGTTCCGGCGGCAGCCACAACAATTGCTCGGCCGCCAATCACAACACCTGGAACGGCTGCATCACCGATCGCGGTCCGTCGAACGGGCCTGGCAATTCGACCTGGGATCAGACCGCGGACGCGCCGGACGGCACCACGAAATCGCTCTGGCCGGCCGAACAATACGACTATTGCCCCGTCGCGATGATGGGCCTGAGCTACAACTGGGCGTCCATGAACAGCCTGGTCGACTCCATGACACCCAACGGCAACACCAACCAGCCGATCGGCCTGGTCTGGGGCTGGCAGTCGCTGGTCGGCGGCGGCCCCCTCTCCGCGCCCGCCACCGACAGCAACTACGAATACAAGAAGATCATCATCCTGCTGTCGGACGGACTCAACACCGAAGACCGCTGGTATAGTTCTCAAACCGCCGTCGACAACCGGATGTATCAGACCGGCAACGGCTCCGGCACTTGCGCCAACATCAAGGCCGCCGGCATCACTATCTACACCATCCAGGTGGATACCGGCGGCGACCCGAAATCCACCCTGCTGCAGAACTGCGCGAGTTCGTCGGACAAATTCTACCTGCTGACCAAGTCGAGCGACATCGCGGGCGCGTTCACCTCGATCGGCACCGAGCTGACCAAGCTGCGGGTGGCGAAATAAATTTGCGCTCAAAGTGGCGGGAAACTTGAGCCAACTTCGAGGTCCGTTTGAGGTTTGTTGAAGCGAACGCCGCGATCGTGCGTTAACGAGCCCCTACGCAATACCACGATCAGGCCTCTGCGCCGCGTTAACCCTTGAAACCCGCCAACGCCCGCACTGGGCGCGCCGCGCGGGCCATCAGCCTTAGCCGCGCCCGCGGCATCTTAACGGTTTCGCATACCTTCGCTTCATACGCGCGTTCCTAGCGTGTCCGGGTTCAATCGAATTCGGTGCGCCACCATGGCTACGACTTGGACTAAGACTTGGGCTACCACCTGGGCCGCCACTCGTAACAGGTTCCGCCACGCACTGCGGGGCTTTGCCGGCGCGCGCGAGGGAAACGTTGCCGTCATCTTCGCCTTGGCGACGTTGCCGATCATCGCCTCGGTCGGCGCCGCCGTCGATTACAGCCGCGCCAATTCGGTCAAGGCCGACATGCAGGCGGCGCTCGACTCCACCGCTCTCATGCTGTCCAAGGAGGCGGCGTCCGATACCGCCGACGAGCTGCAGACCAAGGCGCTTACCTACTTCAAGGCGATCTTCAATCCGCGCGGCGCCCAAAACGTCGCCCTGAGCACGAGCTACTCATCCACCAATGGCTCGACCCTGGTGCTGAGCGGCTCGGTCGACATGCCGACCGACTTCATGCAGGCCTTCGGCTACGACACCGTCACCCTGCACGGCTCGTCCACGGCGGAATGGGGCACGACACGCCTGCGCGTCTCGCTTGTGCTCGACAATACCGGCTCGATGGCCTCCTCCGGCAAGATGGACGCGCTCAAGACCGCGACCACGAACTTACTGAGCCAGCTCAAGACCGCCGTCGTGAATCCGGGCGACGTCTACGTCTCGATCGTGCCGTTCGTGAAGGACGTCAATCTCGGGGCCGCCAACTACCAGTCTGACTGGATCGACTGGACCGACTGGAATGCCCAAAACGGATCCTGCAGCGGATACTACAACTACCCCTATTGGGGATCTCCGAGGACCCAGTCGAGCTGCCTCGCCTATCACGGCACTTGGACGGCCAAGAGCCACCAGACTTGGAACGGCTGCGTCGTCGACCGCGGCGACACCAACAACCCGGATGCCGGTGCCTACGACACCAATGTGATCCCCCCGACCACCAACATCACGGCAACGCTCTACAGCGCCGAGCAGTATTCGTCCTGCCCGCAGGCGGCGATGGGGCTGAGCGCCGACTGGACCGCGATGAATTCGCTGGTGTCGAACATGCAGCCGGCCGGCAACACCAACCAGGCGATCGGGTTGCAGCTCGGCTGGCTGTCGCTCACCGGCGGTGGGCCGTTCAACGTGCCGATGGAGGACCCGAATTACCATTATCAGCACGTCATCATCCTGCTCACCGACGGCCTCAACACCCAGGACCGGTGGTACACCGACCAGGGCATGATCGATGCCCGCCAGGAAACGACCTGCGCGAACATCAAGGCCGCCGGCGTCACGCTCTATACAATCCAGGTCAACACCAGCGGCGATCCCACATCCACCTTGCTGCAGAACTGCGCGAGCGGGCCGGACAAGTTCTTCCTGCTGACCTCCGCCAATCAGATCGTGGCGACGTTCAACACCATCGGCACCAATCTGAGCCAATTGCGGGTGGCAAAGTAGCCGGCTACGCCCTGAGGTCGCGCGCCACCCGCCCTTCCCTCAACGGCGTCAATCGAATGTTAATAACGACGCGCACCGGGGGAACCGCGGAACGGGGCGGCGTCATCCAGCAAGTTTACCATTCAACGCATTGATCCAGCGCTGCCTTTTGCGCTTGGGGACAGCACTGGCTTACCAGGTAGCTCAATCTTTCACGATCGGCGGAAACGGCGCCTTCAACGGCGGGGCGTAAGAGAGCAGACGTACGCAACCCCTTCCGGTGAGCCGCCATGTCCCTCTCGTGGGCCAGCTATTACGCCAAATGCCGCAGCGCGCTGCGTTCGTTCGCCCGCGCGCGCGATGGCAACATCGCCGTCACCTTCGCCATCCTGCTCGTTCCGGTCGTCGCCAGCGCCGGCGCCGCCATCGATTACAGCCGCGCCAGTTCGGTGAAGGCCGACATGCAGGCTGCGCTCGACACCACCGCCCTCATGCTCGCCAAAGAGGCCGCCAGCGATACTAGCAGCCAATTGCAGGCCAACGCGACCGCCTATTTCAAGGCCGCGTTCAATCGTCCGAGCACCCAGAACATCAGCATCAGCGCGAGCTACAGCAACACGAGCGGGTCCACCGTGGTGGTGAGTGGCTCGGCCTCGGTACCGACCACCTTCATGGGCATCCTCGGCTACAATTCGATCACCGTCACGGGCTCTTCTACGACCCAGTGGGGCACTTCGCGCCTCCGGGTCGCTTTGGTGCTCGACAACACAGGGTCGATGAGTCAGTCGGGCAAAATAACCGCGCTCAAGACCGCCACCAAGAATCTCCTCAGCCAACTTCAAAGCGCCGTCACCAATAACGGTGACGTCTATGTGTCGATCATTCCCTTTGTGAAGGACGTCAACCTCGGCAGCGATCCGACTGCGAGCTGGGTCGACTGGACGGATTGGGACGCCAACAACGGAACCTGCCAAGGCGGCGGCGGCTGGAACTCCACGCAGGCAAGCTGCCAGGGTAACGGCGGCACCTGGAAGCCGAAAAACCACAACACCTGGAATGGCTGCGTCGTCGACCGCGGCAACGCCTCGGGACCAAGCAGCGCCAATTACGACACCAATGTCGTCGCCCCCACGACCAGCATTACGGCGACGCTCTACGCCGCGGAGCAGTATTCGTCCTGCCCGAGAGCGGCTATGGGCCTGAGCTACGACTGGAACGCCATGAATTCGCTGGTCAACAGCATGCAGCCGGCCGGCAACACCAACCAGGCGATCGGCTTGCAGGCAGGATGGTTGTCGCTCGCCGGCGGCGGCCCGTTCATCGCGCCGGCCGAGGATCCCAACTACACCTACCAGAAGGTCATCATTCTGCTGACCGACGGTCTCAACACTCAAGACCGCTGGTACGGCAATCAGAACCAGATCGACGCTCGGCAGGAGATGACCTGCAACAATATTAAGGCTGCCGGGATCACGCTCTATACGATCCAGGTCAACACCGGCGGCGATCCCACCTCAACGCTGCTGCAAAACTGCGCCAGTTCCTCGGACAAGTTCTTCCTGCTCACCTCGGCCAACCAGATCGTGTCCACCTTTGACCAAATTGGCACCAATCTGAGCAAGCTCCGCGTCGCGAAATAAGCGCCATTCCCAAAATCAAAGGCCCGGCCGCAACGGCCGGGCTTTGTCTTTCGACGCGAACGCTTGACGCAAACGCTACGCTTACGGAACCTTACTTCGCCTTGCCCATGATGGCTTCAAACGGCTTGTAGGTTTCCTTGGCCAGATCAGCGTACATTTCGCCGATCTTGGAGGCCTCAGCCATGAAGCCCTCGTAGGCGGCCTTGGCGTATTCGGTCTGCACCTCGATCGCTTTGTCCATCGACTTGACGCCGAACATCTTTTCCAACGCCGCGGTGCCGTCCTCGAACGCCTTCTTGGAGTAGTCAGCCATCTCGACGGCAATCGCCTGAACGCCGGTCGAAAGCGCGCCCATGGTCTTCAGGGTATTGTCAACGTTCTCTTTGCCGACCTGCTGCAGGTCCTCGAAATTCTTGATCATCTTGAACCCCTTCCCGGCCCGTCCACTGCGGTGCCAATTGTGCGGTGCCAATGAGGCTGTTGAGACTTTCGATGCCGGTCCCGGCACCCGCCAGGACGATAGCCTATTTATAGTGCACTGCACAAAAAACGTCAACAGTCATTTTGCGGCGCAAAATCTTTCAGCAGGCCCGGCGGCTTAGTCTCCAGGCGCCGGCCGACATGGGAACCCATTCAGGTGGCCGGACGGAGAGAAATCCCAAGCCAATCCATTGTCTTAACGATCCCTAAACCTCGCCCTCGCTATTGTCATAATTTATCGCAATGCCGCGTTATGGTGACCCGAATCACGGGGAGCGGCGGGCGATAGCCGCGGCGCTCGGGCGCCTTAGAGTTGCAAAATCTGGCAGAGAGTTGGGGAGAACTGATGTTGCGTGGGCAAACCCAAGTCGGGCGCCGGCTGCGGTGGGGCGCGTTCGGGTTGGCAATCGTGATGGTTGCAAGCGCCCTCGCCAGCGGGTCCGCCGACGCGCGGCGCCGGCACCGCCACCACCACTATCGCTACGACCCGCCCCAATCCTCAATTGTCGTCGACGCCAATTCCGGCAAGGTGCTGGAGGAAAGCCACGCTGACGCCATCCGCCACCCCGCCTCGCTCACCAAGATGATGACGCTCTACCTGCTGTTCGAACGGCTGGCGGCGGGCAAGATCAAGATGACCACCGAGATGCCGGTGTCCGCGCACGCCTCGGCCATGGCGCCGACCAAGCTGGGCTTGCGGCCGGGCGACAAGCTCGAGGTCGAAGACGCCATCAAGTCCATCGTCACCAAGTCGGCCAATGACGCGGCCGTGGTCGTGGCCGAGGAATTGGGCGGCAGCGAACTCAGCTTCGCGCTGATGATGACCGCCAAGGCTAAAGCCCTCGGCATGACGCACACGAACTACCACAACGCTTCGGGCCTCCCGGACGACCGTCAGCTCACGACCGCGCGCGACCAAGCCATCCTCGCCCGCGCTTTGCAGGATCGTTTCCCGCAGTATTTTCACTTCTTTTCGATCCGCCATTTCGTGTGGCACGGCCACGGCATGCGCAATCACAACCACTTGCTGGGCAGCGTCCGCGGTGTCGACGGAATGAAGACCGGTTTCATCCGCGCCTCCGGCTTCAACATCGTGGTCGACCTGCAACGCGACAACCGCCATCTGATTACTGTGGTATTCGGCGGCCGTACGGCGCGGGCGCGCGACGCGCGCGTGCGTCGTCTGATCGATAAGTACATCCGCGAGGCCTCGACCAAACGCACCGCGCCGCTGGTGGCCGAAGGCTGGAAGAGCAAGAAGCAGCTTGCTCAGTTGCCAGCGCGCGACCCGCGTGACGACCGGGCGGAAGCCGTCGCCCTTCCGCAGCCGGGCTCTACCGCTCCGATCCGGCCCAATATGGTCAAAACCGTTTCCGTGCAGCCGGCCACCATGCGCACTGCGTCGCTCGCGCCGCTGCCGCTCGACGCCCACAAGCTGTTGCCGGCGCCGACGTCGAAGCTCACCACGGTCAAGACGGTTCCGCGAACCAAGCTTCCGCCCGACCTGCCCGACCACACGCCGGCGCAGACGACCGCCCAGGCCCCCGGGCCTGTGAGCGGCGGCATGCCGACGCAGAAGGTTGCCGAGGCCACCGCGGACATCCCGTTGCCAACCGTAAGGGCGAAAGGCGGCTACATGATCCAGGTCGGCGCCTTCGACGACGAGAAAGAAGCCAAGCACCGCCTGGTAATTGCCAGGACCAAGGCCAAGGACCAACTCCTCAAGGCCGATCCCTTCACCGAGCGGGTCGGCAAGGGCAAGAAGTCGCTCTACCGCGCCCGTTTCGCCGGGCTCGACCGCGGCCAGGCCGAAAGCGCCTGCAAACATCTCAGGCGCAGCGATATCCCCTGCCTGATGCTCAAAAATTAAGAATTGAATTAACGATCTCCGCCTAGTCTCACCACGGTCGGCAATCAAACGGAGCCGGCCGCCGGCGCAACCATGCGCCGGGGACAGGCGACAACAAAAGATCGCCGAAAACGATAACGGGATTGCGCGTCGAACGGAGCAGGAGCCGCTGATGATGACGTACGGAGTACATCAGCGATGGCGGCGAAGAAGGACTTCCTTAGCCTCATTGATACGGGCAGCAAGGTAAGACGTCCCCCCCTGGTCGGGATGGAATTTCTTCATCAGCGTGCGATGCGCGCGCGTGATGAGGTCGGGCGCGGCACCGGGCTCCAGGCCAAGGATCTGGTAAGCCTCCTGTTCGGTCATTTTTCCACTGGACGCGGCAGCACCGCGCCCCGGGTCCGCATCCGCATGCGCGTGCTGACGCCAGCGGGTGTCCCGGCGGTCAAGATACGCCATCAATAGCGCGCGGCTTTCGTCGTCGACCTCGCCGATGAGGCCGACGAGGCTCTGCACGTCGAGTTGCTCGAGGGCGGCGCCCTTGTGGCGGCCGGCGAGCACGCGCCCGCGCATGCGCCCGCTGTCGTGATCGAGCTGCATCTCGAGATAGGCCGTGCGCACCTGCGAGGCCTTGCCGCGGCTCTTCTTGGCGCGGCCGCCGCCGGGCAACCAGGTTGGCATCCAGCCGAGCAGGCCGAGCCCGAAAACGCCGAACGACAGCGCGACGAACAACTCACCACGCAGGGCGATGAAGGCGGCAAAGGCGATCGCCAGAATGCCGCCGGCGATCTTGGCCACCCGCGCGCCGACGCTGGGATTGACCTTCGAAATGACGTTGAGCGCCCACAAGCCGCCCACCAGCGCCACGAGACCGAGAAGAAGTGCCGGCATCAGGTCAACTGCGCCAGTAGCCGGTGGGCGCCGCCGGCCCGGCGGGCGGTGAGCGCCTCGAGCGCCGCGAGACCGCCGGCGGCGTAGGCGGCGACCGCGCGCAACAACTCGGCGAGCTCGTGGGCCGCGCCGACATCGAAGCGCCCATAGGCGCCGTGGGTGAGCCGCGCGATCTCGCGATAGGCCTTCTCCGCCGCCGGGTCGCTGCCCTCCTGGAACATGAAGGCGCGCACGCCCAGGAGCCCGAGCTCGCCGGCGACCGCGCAAAGGTCGTCGATCCCCTCCTCCATGGCGTCGCCGACAAACACCAAGGCCTGCACCGGCCGGCGACCGTGCTCCTTGCGGGCGTGGGCGAGCACGCGGCCGATCTGGGTCTGGCCGCCGCGGCAGTCGATGGCGTTCATGAGCCGGGCGAGTTTGTCGCTGTCGGCGACCCAGCCGGAGGCGCGGCATTCGTCGCGGCCACGGAAGTAGACGAGCTGGATGTCGAGGCCGCCGACGGCCGCGGCCTCGCGGAACATGTCGGCTTGGAGCGCGCATGCCGTGTCCCACGTCGGCTGCCGGCTCATGGTGGCGTCGAGCGCGAAAATCAGCCGGCCGCGCCCCCCGGCGGTCTCGGCGGTGCCGAGCGCGCGCACCTGCTCGATGAACTCCGCGATCTCCGGGCGGGCGGAGACCGGCGCCGGTGCGTCTGTGGTGGAATCGCGGGTCAGCTTGGTCATGGCGGCACTGTACACCGATTTAGGACCGATCGGCGGCGCGGCCAAGGGTGCTGCGGAATATGCGGGGAGCCGCTCAGCCGATGACGTCGTGGACCTGGAGCGGCTGGTTCATGACCGAGTACCACTCGGCGCGGGCGGCAGCGCGGCGGCGGCCGTTTTCCGACAGCGGCAGGTGCAGGGCGTTGAGCAGCGCGATGACCTCCTCGCGCGCGGTCACGTGCGACATATTGGGCCGGATGCCGAGCGTGTTCTCGTCGAGATCGTCAAGCGCGGTGAGCCCGCGCGGGAAGAACTCGCGGTAGACCACACGCTCGGCAAGCCCGTCGACGGTGCGGAAGCCCATCCGCTTGGCAAGTTCGCCGAGCCCCTCGCCCACCAGCCGCTTGTTGCGCGAGCCAAGCGCAGAGAGGCGGTTTCGGATGACGATCCAGTCGGTCATGCGGCCGTCGACCAGGCGGCGCTGGCGGCGCGCCTCGCGCACCATCTCGGCATAGTGGCTTTCGCCGGTCACGGAGAAGCTGGTGGGGTCGAGGGTGGCGAGCACGTCGAAGTCGACGAAGCTGTCGTTGAGCGGCGTCACCAGGGTGTCGGCCATGGAGTGCGCGAGCCGCATCAGGTAGGTGTCGTTGCCGGGCGTGTCGATCACCACGACGTCGTGGGTGTGCTCGATCTCGCCGATGGCTTTCGAAAAATTGGCGAACTCGCGCGCCTCATTGGCCTCGACCGAGCCGGACTCGCCGCGCGCGATGCAGTAATGGGTCGGCACTTCGAGCTTGATGCGGGCCCGGGCGGCCCAGTCGCGGCGGTTCTCCACGTAGTGCGTGAAGCTCTTCTGGCGGCTGTCGAGGTCGATGGTGGCGACGCGTTGGCCGGCCTTGAGCAGCGCAACGGCAATGTGCAGGGCGGCGGTAGATTTGCCCGAGCCGCCCTTTTCGTTGCCGGGCACGACAACGTGAGCCGATTGCGGGGATTCACGGAGCGATTGGACCAGCATGTAGCTCCCCACTGATCTTGTCATTCTCGAATTTTTTGCAGCTTTTAGTCAAGCTTGTCGTCGTCTTACTATTAATGCGTGTGCTCTTGCCTGCCGCATTCTTCACGGCAACCGCCGCACGCTCGCTATCGTCAAAGCCGAGTTTTACCCTGTGATTATAGCGGTAGTCATACTCAGCAAGGTAACTGTGCAAATGCTTTTCGCCGCAATGCTCTAAACACCACTCATGCCGCGCTTGAAGATTTAGAAATAGCCCTCAATCTTGTTTGTCTTCACATCATCTCTCACTTATTCTTCTTCTTAATTATTAACAGTTTCATTATCTTTAAAATCTTTACCTACTTTTACTTACAGTTTGCTTTCGTCGGTATGTAGGCAGCTTTCTCTTATCGATATTATCGCGTACTATCTTAGTCACATTCTCGCCGTCTGCGAGAGCGGGATAGAATGAGCGCACGCTGCCGCCGCGCTCTACTATGTTACTATTACCGTTTTTTGCCAGTGCCAGAACGCTTTTTCTACATGGAGCGACCATCCGTCTTGAACTTACGCAGCTTTTACTCTAGAATATCACCCGTAGTCGGACCGGCCCCCATTTGATAAGGCATACACTCGACCCGTGAACCCCAGCCGACAAGGCCCCTCCTTCATGGCCGATCGCCCCGCCGTGGTGCGCACCGTTTCCGCGCTGCGCCATGCCCTTGTGCCCTTTCGCCGTCATGGCGTCGCTCTGGTGCCGACCATGGGCGCGCTGCACGACGGCCATCTCGTGCTGGTGCGCGAGGCGCGTAAGCGTGCCCGCCACGTGGTGGTATCGATCTTCGTTAATCCGACCCAGTTCGCCCCGCACGAGGATTACGCCAGCTACCCGCGCCGCATGACCGCCGATCTCGCCGCGCTGCGAGCGGAAAAGGCCGATCTTGTGTGGGCGCCTTCGCCCGAGGTCATGTATCCGGAAGGCTTTGTCACCCGCATCGAACCCGATGGCGGACCCGCCAAGGCCGGCCTCGAGGACAGGTTCCGCCCGCACTTCTTCGGCGGCGTTTGCACCGTCGTCGCCAAGCTCTTCCTGCAGGTGGCGCCCGACTTCGCGCTGTTCGGCCAGAAGGACTACCAGCAGCTTCGCGTCGTCACCCAGATGGCCAAGGATCTCGACTTGGCCATAAAGGTCGTCGGCGTGCCGACCGTGCGCGAGAAGGACGGCTTGGCGATGTCCTCGCGCAACGCCTACCTCTCACCCGAACAGCGCGCGGCGGCGCCAGTACTCCATCGCGTGCTGAGCGGATGCGCCAAACGCATCAAGCAGGGCGCCGGCATCGAACGCATGCTGGACGCCGGCCGGCACGAGATCGAGGCCGCAGGCTTCCGGCTCGACTATCTGGAAGCGCGCGACGCCGAGACGCTGGAGCCGGTGCGCTCGCCGGAATTCGGGCCGGTGCGGTTGCTCGTGGCAGCGACCATCGGCACAACGCGGCTGATCGACAACATCGGTGTGTAGCAGAACGTTTGCGTTCCCGCGCGTTCTCCCGTCGTCGTTTCAGTTTTCAAACAGCATCATTCACGTCATTCCGGGACGGCGCTTTAGCGCCGGGCCCGGAATCCAGAGCGGCGAACGCTGAGCGGCGGCCCTGGATTCCGGGCTCGCTCGCTTTGCTCGCGCCCCGGAATGACAGAGAAGCCATCCTTACGCGTGCCCCTTTTCCGAAAACCGGTTCCCACTTTTCGGGGTCACGCGCACAGCTCCGCCGCCCGTATTCTTTGGCGGGCGCCGGGTTCGCCCGTAGTCCCCTTCTCTCGTCCCCCTCTCGAAACATGAGAGGGGATGGCGCGCCGATCGGCGCAGCCATTTCTTATGGTCACGCCTTCTTAGCGAAGGCGTGGCGCCTCTCGGCGCGCCACACGCGGCTTTTCTGTCCCCGGGGCCGTGCTTCCGGGCGCAGACGGAGCCCGAGCCGGGCCCCCGATCCGGGCCGCTTTCGCCGCCCTTCGTCCGCGCCGCGTCCAGCCATTCAAGGCAGACCCTCGTAGTGGGGTCGGACGGCTACCCAGGGCCTCCCGGGGATGGGGTTACGAATCCCACCCGCGGGCGCCGCATCGCCGATGCCGGGTTACCCCGATATCGGCCCCGCCAGGGCGGCTCCATCATCGTGACGTCTCGCGACGACGCCCCTCAGTCGAGCCGGACGCGGAAATGATAAGGGCGCCTGGGCGAGCGGGGATAAGTTTTTTGGATGAGCATTTTCAATGCATTGGCGCTACAATCCACGCGGCTTTCAATGCCCGCGAAGAGAGCGCGAGCCAGCCGGGCAAGCGCATGTTCATTCTACGCTCAGCACACATCAGTCAGCTTGAACGATATACCGCCGACGGGCCAACCGGCGACATCCGCGCAAAAAGAAGAACCGCCAACTGCGACGCTCCCCAAACTCAGGCAGCACAGAGCGAGGGCACCTTCCAGCAGCGACGCACCATGAGGCCAAGGACGCAGAGGCCGAGGATCATCATGGTCCACGTTGGAGGCAGGGGCACAGGAGAGACGCTGAGCGACTCGAGCCTTGCAGTAAAACCATTTCCCTCATTTTCCAACCTGATCACTTGAGCTGGGAAAAGGCTGAGATCAAATGGAGTTGCCGACGGCGTGAGCGTATTGATCACACTTCCCTGCGCTCCATACGCGACCCCGAACACGAAGGCTGAATAAACGCCAAACGAATAGCCAAATGTGAAGCCATCATCTCCGTAAGTGCCGGAATTTGAGTAGATGTTAAGCACGGTCGGATCAGGGCGGATGCCGCCATTGGTGATAATGGCGGGGCCGATTCTCATGTAGGTGACGGTGTCTTCGTAGATGGCGGACTGCGGCGTTGAGTCGGAACGGAGATTCGCTGATGTCGCATTCTCGTTGAACGTAATGATACCCGTGATCAAATCGCCGATTTGTGCGCCGGCGCCATAATAGCCGGGTGCGGTGCCATCCCCAATTCTTGCGTCGACATGCCCTGAGAAAACCCAGGTCACCGCCCCGGCGACATTTGAAGTCGACGCCAGTGTGATGGCAGCAAGAAACACCGCGATAGAAATGCGCATATTAGTCTGAGCCCCCAATTTCGCGCGCCACGGAACAAAGCATAGTTTCGTATCCGAGGATGGCCGCGAATTTGTTCGGAAATAAAAGCAAAAATTTCCCGAACAGGGCCGGGCGTGGCCTAAGCCGATGTCTATTCTCCTCGGCCGCTCGCCACCGAAACCCTAAAATCGCTCAGGCTGACGAGAACTTCGCAGATGGGCCACTTGCTGATAGAGACTGCTCATTCCGGCAGCCCGACCATCCGGAGCGCTTCACCCATCGCTGCGGCAAGCGCCGGCGCGCACGCAACGCCGGCGAACTGGCGGCTGTAGCGAAACGCCGGATGCAATTCCAGAACCTTCGATGCGGCCGCCTTGGCTTCTTCCAGCCGTCCAAGCTTTGCGAGCGCTGCCGCCAATTGCACGTACGTAATACTGTGGGCCGGATTGGCGTGGACGGATTTGTAGGCAGCACGCGCAGCCTTATCGTAATGGCCGAGATGGAAATGGCCCATCGCCTGCGCGTCGTAGGCCGCGAAGGCCCAAGAATTGAGCGGGCTGAGACGCATTCCCTGTTCGCTCCACTCGATCGCCCGTTCAGCTTCGCCGCCCCATCCTAGCATGACACTGCCGAGGATGTAGGTCAGCGCACTTGACGGACTGATCGCAAGCGCCGCCTCCAAGGCGATGAAGGCCGCTGACCGGTCGTGCCCATCCATGCCGATGGAGAACCCGGCAAGAGTCAAAGCGCGCGCATCGTCCCGCCCATGCGCGATGGCCGACTCGGCGTATCGAACCGAGGCAAGCCGATCCTCTTCACGCAACCCACTGCGCAGATAGAGACAATGATGGCACATGGCGGCGTTTGCATGCGCCAGCGCATAGGTTGGGTCGAGCTTGAGTGCGCGGTCGAGAAGGACCAGGGCCTTGGTGACTCGCGCCGGCATGCCCGAATCCACATCCGGCTGGGCTTGCAAGACTATGTCATAAGCATCGAGGCTATCCGGCCGCTTGCGCTTCACGCGCGCAAACTCGGCGCGCCGCAGGCTTGGCTCGATGGCGCTCACGACGTTGAGCGCGATCTCGTCCTGCAATGCAAACACGTCGTCGATCGGGCGGTCGAAACGTTCGCTCCACAATTGAACGCCAGTTTCGGCCTCGACCATCTGCGCGGATATGCGTACGCGGCCGCCGCTCTTACGCACGCTTCCCTGCACCAGATAACGCACGCCCAGATCGGCCGCGACCTGCTTAATATCGATGACCGCGCCCTTGTAGGCGAAGCTGGAATGGCGCGCGATGACGAACAGCCATTTGATGCGGGACAGGCCGGCGATGATGTCCTCGACCATGCCGTCGGCAAAATACTCCTGCTCGGTCTCGCCGCTCAGATTTGTGAACGGCAGCACCGCGACGGACGGCTTGTCCGGCAAAGCAAGTGTCAAATTCGGCTGAGAGGCCGATAGCGGCGCAGGCCGCGCCTCTCCAACGGTAACCGCCGGCCCAACGTAGCGATAGCCGCGACGCGGCAATGTCTCGATCCAGTCCGAGCCGCCGGCTTCACCGAAAGCGCGGCGCATGGCCGCAATCTGGACAGTCAGGTTGCTGTCCTCGACGGCAAGCCCCGGCCAAGCCGCTTCAAAAAGCGCATCCTTGGATACCGGGGCACCCGCCTGTTCAAGAAGCAGGCGGAGCAGAGCCACAGCGCGCTGACCGAGTACGATGGGCTGGCCCTCACGGAACAGGATCTCTGCCTCCGCGTCGAGTCGGAAGGAGCCGAATTCATATGCCGTCGCCATGGGTGCCGCCCTCATTCGCGAATATTTAGCACCTTTTTCGCAGCGGTTTCACGACCTGGCGAAAGGCGGCCGCCATGCTTGCGGGGTCTGATGGCGCGACAAGCCCAAACCCAAAGAGGAAATCATGAGCGCAAAGGCAGTCATTCGCATGCCCGGCGAAGGCAAACAGGTCTCGCTGGCCGGAAAACCCCTGGTGTTCCTGGTGACCGGACAGGATACCAAGCACACGTCTATGTTCGACTGGACCCTGCCGGCCGGCTTTTCGACCGGCACTCACGTTCACCGCGTGCAGGAGGAAACGTTCTACGTTCTGGAAGGCGAATGCGAGTGGCGTGTGGGTGGCGAATTGATCAAGGCCAAGCCCGGCACCTACGTGTTCATCCCGCCTGGCGTACCTCACAACATTGCCAACGCCAGCGACAAATCGGCACGGATGATCATGACCGTTTCACCGCCCGGCCATGAGCAATATTTCGAGGAACTGGTGAAGCTGGTGACGCAAAGCGGCCCGCCGGATGCCGCGGCGATCGGGGCTTTGCGCGCCCGGTTCGATACGGAGCAACTGTCGGCGTTAAAGGCCGACTGACAGCGGCGTTCGCCCGGTTTGCCGCGCCGCCGCCGGCCAGGCGGCGGCGGCGCTTACCATGTCCGCGCTGGATCGTGAGCGGCTATCAGACCGCTAGCATGCCGGGTCCGCTTTCATTTCCAAGCGTCTACCTGCCCGCCTACAGCAAGCCCAGCTCGCGCAGTTCGCGCCGCATCGTTTCCGGCATCTTGTCGGCGCCGGGGGCGGCGCGCGCAAGATCGCGCGGGGCTTCCTTGTCCTCGAGATAACGCCAGCCCTGAAAGGCCGCGCGCGGGCGCGGCTCCACCAGCTTGACCTTGCCGTCGAGCACGAGCTGACAGCGCTTGATGCCGTCCTTGCCGGTGACCGGGCGGACGTCGAGGATGCGCTCGCGGCACGCGATCTGACCCTTGATCACCCAGAACAGCGAGCCGCCGTCGGAAAGCTCCTCGGCGCGCTTAGGGAACATGCGGGTGGTGTGGATGTGCTCGGCCTTCTGCCCGCGCTTCTTCTTCTCGTTCAGCTTCAACTTGATCCAATCCTTGAGGTCGGCGACGGAATCGCAGCCGACGCAGAGCTTGACGAGGTGAAGCGGCATTTCAGCGGGGATCCGGTTAAGCGGGAAGTCGAAGGTCCTTGCATAGCGCGCCGGAGCACCAGGGAAAACCCGCATACGCGCCGTCCACAGGGTGCGTGCATTGGCGCCCATTCGGCCTTACGCTGGCGCCAAAACGAGGAAACGCTGCAATGGATGCCCCCGCCGCCCGCAAGGCGCCGCCGCCGCTCGAAGGGTTCGACCTGCGCGCCCTGCCGGACGATTTCTATGCCGACCCCTACCCCTATTACAACGCCCTGCGGCAGAGCGCGCCGGTCCGGCTGATGCCGGACGGCAGCTATTTCCTCACCCGGTTCAAGGACTGCGAGGCGGTCTACAAGGACACCGGACTGTTCAGCTCCGACAAGCGGGAGGAGTTCAAACCGAAGTTTGGCGATACGCTCGTCTACGAGCATCACACGACGAGCCTGGTCTTCAACGACCCGCCCCTGCACACCAAGGTGCGCAAGCTGATGCTGGGCGCACTCAATGCCAAGGCGATCGCAGCCATGGAACCGGGCCTGGTGGCGCTGGTCGGGCAACTGCTCGACCGCATGGCCGAGAAGGAAGCGCAGAGCGAGACGGTCGACCTGATCGCGGATTTTGCCGCCGCCATTCCGGTCGAGATCATCGGCAACCTGCTCGACATCCCGCACGCCGACCGTGGCCCCTTGCGCGGCTGGTCGCTGAAAATCCTGGGCGCGCTGGAGCCGGCGATTTCGCCCGAACAACTGGCCGACACCGACCAGGCGGTGCGCGACTTCCTCGCCTATCTCGAGGTGCTGGTCGCGGACCGCAAGAAACATCCCGGCGATCCGCAAAGCGACGTGCTCACGCGCCTGCTCGGCGAGATCGACGGCGAGCAGCTCACGCACAAGGAACTGCTGCAGAACTGCATCTTCATCCTCAACGCCGGTCACGAGACCACCACCAATCTCATTGCGAACGCCCTGGTGACGCTGGCGCATTGGCCGGCCGAAAAGGCGCGGCTGATCGCCGAGCCGGCACTGACGCGTTCGGCGGTGGAGGAAGTGCTGCGCTTCGAAAGCTCCAACCAGCTCGGCAACCGTGCGACCACCGCCGACACCGAACTGGGCGGCGTTGTTATGCCGAAAGGCACGCGCATCACTTTGTGCATCGGCAGCGCCAACCGCGACCCGGAGGTCTTTCCCGAGCCGCATCAATTTCGCATCGACCGCGCGCCCAACCGCCATCTGGCCTTCGCCAGCGGCCCGCACCAGTGCGCGGGCCTGGCTTTGGCGCGGCTCGAGGGCAAGGTGGCGCTGGAGATGTTTCTCAAGCGTTTTCCGGACTATCGGCTGGCCGGCACGCCCGAGCGTTCGCGCCGGGCGCGCTTTCGCGGCTTCAATCATGTCCCGGCACGGGTCACTGGCTAACGACGACGCCGCCTACGCCCTCCGCAACCCCGGCTGCGAACGCCCTTGCCAATCGACGCCACCCGGGCCGATGATATCGGGGGACGTTAGCCGCGGCGCGTGCCCAGCGCCGCATGGGGGGACTTATGAAGATCACGACCAAGATCGCGGCGCTGACCATCATAGCGGCTTTCGCGGCCGCGCCGGCCATGGCGGCTCACAAGGTCAGGCACAAGAAGCCCGCGCAAACGGCGATACCGGAAAATCCGCAGCAGATGACGCCCGAGCAGGCCATGGCGTACAACAAGCGAAACCTGAGCCTCGTGGTGCAGGCGCTGCCGCTGGTCCTGCCGTCCTGGTCGCTGCCGATCTACTTCAAGATGCACGAGGAGCAGGAGCAGGCCAAGATGAAGCCGAAGCACCACCGCCGGAAGCATCGCTAAGCGCTATTCCTGCGCCTCCCCGACAGTATCGGCCATCACCGCACCGCGCTGCCCGAGCGGCTTCTCGGGGCCGGTGGTGGAGTCGACGGCGGTCTGATGCTCGAGCTCGGCGTTGAGCTCGGCGCCGACCAGCGCCACCAGACACGAGATCCAGAGCCAGATCATCATGCCGACCACGGCGCCGAGCGAGCCGTATGTCGCGCTGTAGTGCGCGAGATGGGACACGTACCATGACAGCACCGCGGACGCGGCGAGCGCCGCCACCGTCGCGAACACGCTGCCGACGCTGACCCAGGAAATGCGCGCGGGCTCGCGGTACGGGCCGTGGCGGTAGAGGAATCCGAGCAGTCCCAGCAGCAGCAGCACCAGAAACGGCCAGCGCAGCACCGAGGTCACGGTGCCGGCCCACCCGCGGAGGCCGAAGAAGTTGAATGCCAGCGGCAGCACCACGAAGGCACCGGCCGACGCCAGCAGCACGGCAAGCCCGGCGAGCGTCAGCAGCAGCGACTCGACGGTGTAGCGGATGATGCCGCGGTCATCGACCTGCTCGTAGACTACGTTGAGCGCGTCGACGATGGCCTTTACGCCAGAGCTCGCGCTCCACAGCGCGATCAGGAAGCTCACCACGAAGGAGGTGGTGAGTGAGCTCGTGCTGGTCTTCACGATGTGGTCGATCTGCTGCGTCAGCAGATGATAGGTGCCGGCGGGAATGACACCGTCGAGCAGCGAAACCTGACCGGCGATGGTGTGCGGATCGGCGATCAGCGCGTAGAACGACACCACCGCCGAGATCGCCGGGAAGATGGCCAGCAGCACGAAAAAGGCGACGCCGGCGGCGACGTAGAACAGCCGGTCGTTCCAGGTCTCGTTGTAAGTGCGCCAGAGCACGTCCTTCCAGCCAAGCCACGGCATGAGCCATGGCCGGCTGCTGTGGCGCCCGCGCCCGTGCTCCTGCGCCCGCCGCTGGTGCACGCTGAGCGGCTCGTCGGCGCTGCGGTCGCCACCGATATCGGGCGTGGGGATGTGGGCAAGTTCCGCGTCGGATTTCTTATGGCTCAGCGCTGGCCTCCTCGCGGGCGGGATGGCGGCCGGATGATACCGTGCCGCCGGAACCTGGCTCGCCGAGACAATGTCGGCGGGCGAGCCCGAGTTCCCGCGCGGGCGCCCTGCGCGACGCCTAGCCGGCCTCGGACGGCGTTATGGTCATGACGCGGGCGCCCTCGGCCACCTGAACGTCGGCATCAACGGCAATATCGGCAACGGTGCCGTCGATGGGTGATGTAAGCGTGTGCTCCATCTTCATCGCCTCGATGATGGCGACGCGCTCGCCGCGCGTCACCGTGGCGCCCGGCTCGACCAAAATCGCCAACACCTTGCCGTGCATGGGCGCGCGCACCAGCCCGCCCTCGCCGCCCTCTCCCGCCTGGTCGAGCGCAAGGTCGCGCAGGCTCACCTTGGTCTGACGGCCGCGCCGCAGCACGTAGACGGCATCGGCCGCGGCAACCGTCACCGCGTCGGCGGCCGGTCCGTCACCATCGATTCCGACCGCCGCGCCGTGAGCGCCGTAAGTCACTTCCGCCACCACGCTCTCGCCGTCGGCGACGATGGGCAACGCCAGCCGGCGCGCGCCGGACAACTGGAAGCCGTCATCGGCATCCCAGGGCGACGGCGGCGCCCCGGGCGCGCGGCCGGCCGTCAGGCGCATGGCCTCTCGCGCCAGCAATGCCGCTGCGCCGGCGGCGGCGGCACCACGATCGAGCCCGGCGCTTGGCGTCAGCGCGCCGAGGTTGGCATCGATGAAGCCGGTGTCGAAGTCGCCGGCGCGGAAGGCGTCGGCGCGCGCGAGCGCGGCCAGGAAGCCGGCATTGCTGCGCGGACCGGCGACCACCGTGCCCTCCAGCGCGTCGGCGAGACGGTCGAGCGCCTGCTCGCGGCTGTCGCCATGGGCAATCACCTTGGCAATCATGGGATCGTAGAACGGCGTCACCGTGTCGCCGCTCTCCACGCCGCTGTCGATGCGCAAGCCTTGCGTCTCCGGAAACCGCAGCGCGATCAGCTTGCCGGTCGAGGGCAAGAAGCCGCGTTCGGGATCTTCGGCGTAAAGCCGCGCTTCCACCGCATGGCCCGAAAGCGGCACTTGGTCTTGCTTGAGCGGCAGCTTTTCGCCGGCGGCAACGCGGAATTGCCATTCGACCAGATCGAGGCCGGTGACGCCTTCGGTCACCGGGTGTTCGACCTGCAGGCGCGTGTTCATCTCCATGAACCAGAAGCCGTCGGGCTTGAGGCCGCCGACGCCGTCGGCGATGAACTCGATGGTGCCGGCGCCGACGTAATCGACCGCCTTGGCGGCTGCGACCGCGGCCGCGCCGATGCGGCTGCGCAGGTCCGCGCTCATGCCCGGCGCCGGCGCCTCCTCGATCACTTTCTGATGGCGCCGCTGCAACGAGCAATCGCGCTCGCCGAGATGGATGACGTTGCCGTGCTTATCGCCGAACACCTGGAATTCGATATGGCGCGGGCTCGCGACGTATTTCTCGATCAGCACGTGCGCGTCGCCGAACGCGTTCTGCGCCTCGCGCATGCAGGAGGCGAGCGCGTCATCGAAATCGGCGTGGCGCTCGACCCGGCGCATGCCCTTGCCGCCGCCGCCGGCCGCGGCCTTGATGAGCACCGGATAACCGATCTCGTAGGCCTTGCGCTTGAGGAAAGCCGGATCCTGCTGATCGCCGTGATAGCCCGGCACCACCGGCACGCCGGCCTTTTCCATCAGCGCCTTAGCGCGATCCTTCAGGCCCATGGCGCGGATCGCGTCCGGCGACGGGCCGATGAAGGCGATGCCGGCGTCGTGGCAGGCTTGCGCGAAGGCGGCATTCTCGGACAGGAAGCCGTAGCCGGGGTGAATGCAATCGGCGCCGGCGGATTTCGCCGCCGCGATCAGCTTGTCGGCATCCAGATAGCTCTGCGCGGCCGGCGGCGGTCCGATCGCGATGGCAGTGTCCGCGCTCTTCACGTGCAGGGCCCGCGCATCGGCCCCGGAATAGACCGCGACGGTGCGCAGGCCCAAGCGCTTGGCGGTGCGCATGATGCGGCAGGCGATCTCACCGCGATTGGCGACCAGGACGGAAGAGAACATGAAGGGCTCCGGACTCGGATGGCGCTATCTTAGCGCGTGCGCGGCCTTGTGGAGACCAGCGTCCTCTCCCCCTGAACGGGGAAGATGAAGAAAAACTTTAGCGGGTGAGCTGGAGCGGCGCGCCCGGCTCCTGTTTCTTCTCGGCTTCCTGCTTGGATTTCCTGGATCTGGAGTCGCGGGACCGGGCTTCCTTGCGGCGCGCGTCCTTGTTGGCGGCGGCCGGGTCCTTGCCCTCCTTGCGGCGCTCGATCACTTCCTTGCGCGCGGTGTCGCGCTGGAGCGCCTCGGCGGTCGCCTTCGGCAGCTTGGGTTCCGGCGTCATGATGCTGATGGCCGGGATGGAGTTGGCGGAGGGCAAATCCCAGTGCGCCGGCATCGGCTTATGCGTTTCGCCGGGCTGACGCACCAGCGCCGCCGCAGACGACGCCGCCTCCGCGCGCGCCGCGCCGGCGCCCGCCTCGGGGGGAGCCGCTTCGGCGGTGGCATTCGGCCGCGAATGCGGCATCGGCGTCCCCGGCGACGCCATATCGCCGGCGTTGGCGACCGGCGAGCCGTTGGGCGTGGCTGACACCGCCGGCGCGGACGGTGCGGGATGCGCCGTGTCCCAGCGGCCGGCGTAGCGCGAGACGTATTGATCGAAGGTCTGCGCCTTCATGTTGGCCTTCAGCGCATCGGCATCGCCCAGCATGGCGAAGACGGCGCAGCTCTTGGCCGTGCAGCCGTCGCGACGCGACAGTACGTGGGCGGCAATACCGTAGCGGTCGAGCGCCACCACACGCAGCGTGTCGGCGAGCCCGACCTTGACGCGCTTGTCGCCGCGGCTGACCAGCGCCTGCGCGTCGTTCAAAAGATCGATGCGCGCGCCCATATAGGCGACCGCCGCGGCAGTGCTCTGTGGCGTGGCGAAGACGCGCGCCTCGCAGGCATTGCCGACCGCCTCACCGGCGGTGCCATCGACGCAGGGCAGCATGGAGCCGGGCAGAAGCGCGCTGCGCTCGAGCTCGGCCGCGCGCATCAGCAGCGCCTGCCGCGCTGCCGCGCGCGCGTTGTCGCCGAGACGGTCGAGCACCGCCAGCACGGCGAGCACCGCCAGCGCCAGCGCGGCGGCGGACACGGCGATACGCGATTGCGACATGCCCCTCATTGCCCGTTCACGAGCCTCCCCGCCGACTTGAACGCGAACGCAAGACCGCTGCGGCACGGTCTTCCGGGCGGGCTGTCATGCCCTGAATGCCCTCGCGCGTGTCACGAGCCTGGGTGATGTAGATCGGCATCCTTGGCGCTCCCTCCCCGGCCGCGGCGCAGGCGCGACGGGCCGCGGAGAAGAGCATAGCCTAAGCCAAGGCGAAAGCGCGGCGTCAGGCGCGGTCGAGCTGGCTTTCCTTGGCCACGCGCTCGAAAGCCTCGCCCGAACTCTTGATGCGGTACTGCTGCTCTTCGCCGTCGGATGGCAACAGGCGCACGACCGTGAAGCTGCCGGTCGCGGCGGCGCGGCCGAACGACGGTGAGGTGTAGTACACGGTCTCGCCCACGCGATACTTGTGGTTGCGCACCGGCACCAAGGGTGCCGCCGGAGCCGGCTGCATGGGTGGGCTGGCGGTGCGAATCATGGCGGCGGCAGCGGCCAGTTCCGGCGACAGCGTCGCGAACGGCGCGGGCTTCGGCGGCGCGACCTTGTTGGGCGCTGCCTTCTGAGGCGGAGCCTTGCTCGGCGCCGGCTTGGCGGCCTTTACGGTCACTTTCGCAGCGGTTTTGGCTGCGGCCGGCTTGGCTACGGCCGTTTTGGTGGCTTTTGCGGATTTGACCGGCTTGGTGGCGCTTGTGGACTTGGCGACCGCCTGGCGCGCCGACTTTGCCGCCTTGCCGGCGGCCGTGCGCGCGCTCTTTGCCATGCCATTGGCCGACTTTTTGGCCGTCTTGGTGGTCTTTCCGGTACCCCGCCCGGCGGTTTTGGTGGACTGCCCGGCGCTCTTAACTGAACGTGTGCTCATAATTCCCTTTATAGCACCGAATTCAGCCCACGGGCGAAGTTTTTTTATGTAAAGATCCTTCAATATCAGCATCTTATATATAAGGTTGCGGATTACCACTAAGCCGGTCAAGGCCCCCCACAGCAGGCCTATGGAACCCGTATAAAGGGCCCTAATCCGCCCTCTTGGGCGGAGTTCTGAGCCCGTCCAGCCCCGAAAAAGCTCAGCCGTCGTCAGGTCCGCCAGCGGGTCCGGGCCACCCCGGCCCGACCGGACTGAGCGCCGGATTTCAGCGCCCGACCTGCTCGCGCTGGCCGACCCGCAGAGCGTCGGCGATTGCCCGCCGCTCCAGCCGGGTACCGTCGTCGCCCTCGATCAGGAGCGGCGTTCGCCCCTCGCCTTCGACGTGGCGCGACCAGGACAGCGCCTCATCCATGGTGGCGAATTCCTTGAACAGCATCTTGTCCTTGGCGAGCGGGGAAATGTCGTCCGATCCCCGAGGACCGCTGTAGACGCGATAGCGCATGGTTCGAACCTCCTCTCCCGATATCGTTGCAATGTGAGCGCAGCGGCCGCGACGCGCGGACCGACGCCCTGCATTTGACGTGGGGTCGCGCGGCGGCTCCCGCAAGCGCGCCGTTGCGCGGACGTCGCCTACCCCGTGGCGGCCACGGAATACCATTGCTATCGTTGCGAAAACGGGAGGTGATTGTCATGTGGGCGGCCTATTTCGAACAAAACGGCGCGGCACGCGACGTGCTGCGCGTCGGCGAGGTGGAAATGCCGCACGCCCATACCGGCGAGGTGCGCGTGAAGCTCGCCGCCTCCGGCGTCAATCCGTCCGACGTGAAGTCGCGCGCCGGCACGATACGCAAGATCGCCTGGCCGCGAGTAATTCCGCAGAGCGATGGCGCCGGTGTCATCGACGAGGTCGGCGACGGCGTGCCGAAGTCGCGTCTGGGCGAGCGCGTTTGGGTGTGGAACGGGCAATGGCGGCGCCCGTTCGGCACGGCGGCGGAATACATCACCCTGCCGTCGACGCTGGCGGTACCGCTGCCGCAGCAGGTGAGCTTCGAGCAAGGCGCCTGCCTCGGCATTCCGGCGATGACCGCAATCCACGCGGTGACGCTGGCGGGCGCCGACAAAGATAAGACCATTTTTGTTTCCGGCGGCGCCGGCTCGGTGAGCCAATACGTCATCCAGTTCGCCAAGGCGCGGGACGCGCATGTCATCACCACCGTGTCCTCGGACGAGAAGGCCAAAATCGCGCGCGAAGCCGGTGCCGACGAAACCATCGACTACAGAAAAGACGACGTTATCGCGCGGGTGATGGAGATGACTGCCAAGCGCGGTGCCGACGCGATGATCGAGATGGATTTCACCGCCAACGCGCATCTCTTGCCCGGCATCCTGAAGCCGAAGGCCAACGTCGTCATCTACGGCACCGGCGCGCAGGCGAGCGTGCCGGCGTCGTTCTGCCTGACGCAATCGATCAGCCTGTTGTTCTTCCTGGTCTACGAGCTCGACGCCGCCGAACGCGCGCGCGCCATCGCCGGCATCACCGCCGCGCTGGAAGGCGGCAAACTGATCAACCGCGTGGCGCAGCCGACCTACGCGCTCGCCGACATCGCCGCCGCGCATGAGGCGGTGGAGCGCGGGACGATCGGCAATGTGGTGGTGCGGATTTGAGAAACCGCCCGCTCAGGCGAAGACGTCGAGGCGCGATGACGCTGACGACGGTGGTGTCGACGTGCCACCCGCGGCCGGATTGCCGGGATCGCTGCTCCGGCCCGCGTCCAGGGCGTCCTTGAGATTATTCAGCGCACCGCCGAGGACCGTCGCCGGCTGGCCGTCGAGGCCGTTCTTCTTCTTGCTGTCCGGGGAGGCGCCGCTCGACGCGCCGTTCAGCGCCAGCGGGTCCTTGCCCTGGCGCGCCTGCTTGGCGTCGCAAGTGGTGAAGCAGACGTAACCGTTAACGACCGCGACCATGAACGCATCCCCCGTCGCCCGCGAGGCTAGGCGGCGGCGGTAAACGAGGCTTGAATTGGGCGATCACGCAGCGGTCACCGGCGATCACAGAGGCGTGAGTTCACCGGTCATTGTGGGGTGCGCCAAAGGCGCGGGCCCGGAATGACGCGATCAAAACTTCTCCACCCAGGGCCTGAGCTCCACCTCCCAGGTCCAGGCGCTGCGCGGCTGCTGCAGGATGTGCAGGTAGGTCTCGGCGATGGCGTCGGGATCGAGCAGCGAATCCGGCTTATCGGCCGGCACCGGGCGGCGGTCGCTCCTGATGCCGCCATCGATGACGAAATGCGCCACGTGGATGCCCTGCGGTGAGAGCTCGCGCGCCATGCTCTGCGCCAGCCCGCGCAGCGCGAACTTGCCCATGGCGAACGGCGCCGACTGGGCATAGCCCTTCACGCTCGCCGAGGCGCCCGTGAACAGTACGGCGCCGTGCTTGTGCGGCAGCATGCGCTTGACCGCCGCCTGTGCCACCAGGAAGCCGGCAAAGGCCGAGACGGTGAGCGCGTTCTGCACCTCGGCCGAATCGAGCTCGACGAACGGCCCGCGCGCGCGGGCGCTGGCGTTGTAGACCACGACGTCGGGCGCGCCGGCTTTGTCCAGTTCGGCGAACAGCTTGTCCACTTGGGCGCGGTCGGACGCGTCGCATTGATACGTCTTGGCGCCGGTTTCCTGGGCGAGCGCCGCGAGATCGTCGGTCGAGCGCGCGGCGAGCGAGATGTTCATCCCGGCCCTGGCGAAGGCGCGCGCCACCGAGGCCGACAGGCCCGAGCCGGCGCCGACGATGAGCGCGGATTGATAGGTTTCGGACATATGGGCTCCCTGTTCTCTTATGGTTCTCTTATGGCTGGCCACAATCTCCGTTCGCCCCCGCGCTAGCGGGGGTCCAGTGTTTTGGGCTCCTGGGTCCCCGCTTTCGCGGGGACGAACGGAAATCAATTGTCTCGCCAACTCTAAGCACGATCATGTTGCGCAGCCGCAGCCCTTGTTGCACACACGCCAAGCGGGCTTAAATCACATCCTAGAGAGCGTCGTGGAGCGCGCATGGCACGGTTTCTGATCATCGCGGGCGTCATTCTGGTGCTGGCGGGGCTCGCTTGGCCCGTGATCGCCAAGCTCGGCCTCGGCCGCCTGCCCGGCGACATCGTCTTTCATCGCGGCAACACCACGTTCTATTTCCCGATCGTGACGTCGATTATTTTGAGTGTCGTGCTGAGCGCGGTGTTGTGGCTGATGGGGCGGTGAGACATCGCAGTCCGGGTAGAGCGTTAGCAATACCCGAGACGGCCGCGCGCAGATTTCACTTCGCTCATCGTGCTACGCTTGCTTTGACTTATAATATTCCTCCATTAAGGGGATTAGCCGCCATTTCACTTTTTCAATTCCGTCAACTACCGCTCGCAGGCGGCTATTTGGAAAGGTCTCCGAAACAACTTGATCAGGCTCAAGAGCCTCAGGTTTTAAAGATAGCACAACAGTGTGCCCTTCCGGACGACTACGCCCCCACGTTCCATGTCCGATGAGGTTTCGATCTTCACGCAAAATATCAATCTGATCCAGCATTGGGGATAGTTCATGAAATTTATTTTCGGGAAGCACTAACTGTCCAAGGTGCCGCAAGGTTTGAATTTTCCGAACGGCGTCCATACGAACGGTGATCCCTCTCCCTTGTTCAATTGGGATTCCAAGAAGCAACCAAATAAAGTCCTCCATGCAAGCTTCTAACTTAGACCACGCCACAATCGCACGCCCAATGAGGCGCTCGGTCGCCATCGAAATCGTTGGATCGACCTCTTGCCCCGGCCTAGGGGGCAGGACAGGCGGCTTTTGTGGCCGCGGCGTCTTAGGCGGCTTCGACATAAGCACCAAAAAGTGCGAACGGGAAATACAGTGATATCGCAAGCTCGCCGCTAGTTACATCCTAAATACCCCAAACTTCGTCTCCGGCACTGGCGCGTTAAGCGCCGCGCTGAAAGCCAGCGCCAGCACCCGCCGCGTCTCGCTCGGCGCGATGATGCCATCGTCCCATAAGCGAGCTGTGGCGTAATAGGGATTGCCCTCTTCCTCGTACTGGTCGCGGATCGGCGCCTTGAACTCGGCCTCCTCCACCTCCGACCATTCGCCGCCTTGCGCCTCGATGTTGTCGCGCTTGACGGTCGCGAGCACCGACGCCGCCTGCTCACCGCCCATCACCGAGATGCGCGCGTTCGGCCACATGAACAGGAAGCGCGGCGAATACGCGCGGCCGCACATGCCGTAATTTCCGGCGCCGTAGGAGCCGCCGACGATCAGCGTCACCTTCGGCACCTGCGCGCAAGCCACCGCCGTCACCAGCTTGGCGCCGTCCTTGGCGATGCCGCCGGCCTCGTATTCGCGCCCGACCATGAAGCCGACGATATTCTGCAGGAACAGGAGCGGAATGCGGCGCTGGCAGCACAGCTCGATGAAGTGCGCGCCCTTGAGCGCGCTTTCGGAGAACAGAATGCCGTTGTTGCCGAGGATGCCGACCGGCATGCCGTGGATATGCGCGAACCCGGTCACCAGCGTGGTGCCGTAGAGCTGCTTGAACTCGTCGAACTCGGAGCCGTCGACCAGCCGCGCGATCACCTCACGTACGTCGTACTGCTTCTTGAGATCCGCCGGCACGACGCCGTCGAGCTCGCTCGTATCGAACAGCGGCTCGCGCGACGGCGCCAACGGGATATCGGGCTGCTTGGCGGTGTTGAGATGCGACACGATGCGGCGCGCGATCGAGAGCGCGTGATGATCGTCCTGCGCATAGTGATCGGCGACGCCGGACTTGCGCGCGTGCACGTCGGCGCCGCCTAAGTCCTCGGCGCTCACGACCTCGCCAGTCGCCGCCTTCACCAGCGGCGGTCCGCCGAGGAAGATGGTGCCCTGGTTGCGGACGATCACCGTCTCGTCCGACATTGCCGGCACGTAGGCGCCGCCGGCGGTGCACGAGCCCATCACCACGGCGATCTGCGGGATGCGCAGGGACGAGAGCGTCGCCTGATTGTAGAAGATGCGGCCGAAATGCTCGCGGTCGGGGAAGACGTCGGTCTGGTGCGGCAGGTTGGCGCCGCCGGAGTCGACGAGGTAGACGCACGGCAGCCGGTTTTCGCGCGCGATCTCCTGGGCACGCAGATGCTTCTTCACCGTCATGGGATAGTAGGTGCCGCCCTTGATGGTCGAGTCGTTGCACACGATCATGCACTCGCGGCCCTCGACCCGCCCAATGCCGGTAATCAGACCGGCGCCGTGGATGGCATCCTCGTAGAGCCCGTTGGCCGCCAGCGGCGATAGCTCCAGGAACGGCGAGCCTGGATCGATCAGGTTCATCACCCGGTCGCGCGGCAGAAGCTTGCCGCGCGCCACATGGCGCTCGCGCGCACGTTGCGGCCCGCCCAAGGCGGCGGCGGCGCGACGTTCGTTCAGCTCCGCGACAAGCGCGCGCATGCGTTCGGCATTCGCGCGGAACTCACCCGCATTCACGTCAACGGTCGACGGCAGAATCGCCAAGAGTCTCTCCCCGGTTTCGCGCGGCAGCCTGCCTTGGCGGGCGGGCGAAGGCAATGGCGGGAACCTGGGGCCCCGGTCCGACGGATGGCGCGCGGAAGGTGCGGAACGCTGCCCGCCATACGGCGTTGCTGTCCACGTGAGCGGGGGCGCTCGGGGGGTGTCCAGAGGAGACATCCCAATGAGACGGACTCAACTTTTGGCGGCGGTCGCCGCCACTGCATTGCTCGGCGCCGGCGCTGCCGTCGCCGGCGACATCAACGGCCCGATCAAGCCGGAGCGGGCACCCGCTGCGCAGCAGAACGCGCCCGCCGCGAAGATCGCACCCAGCATGCATGCGGGTGAGCGCCACGGCACGGCGGAAACGACCGGCCAAGGCGAGGCCAAAGATTCCACGCATGCGCTCAAACCCAGCGCCGGCGGCAACGCCGAACTCAACGAGCACGGAACGGTAGGCGCGGCGCCGGAAAAAGGCAGCACGTCCGGCAGCGCCAATGTCGACGAAGGCAGTCATACCAAGGCCGGCGTCAACGCGCAGGAGAAGAACACGACCAGCGGCGAAGCATCCGGCAACGACAAGACGTCGGAGAAGAACACCACGCAGGGAAAGACGCAGGAAAACGCCGGCAAGAGCGAACACAATGCGGCAAAGCAGTCGGCAGAGCACAAGTCCGGCAGTGACGAGAAGAACGCCACCACCGGTCAGGGCGCGGCGGCCAGCGCCAGCAAGTTGACGACCAAGCAGCGCTCCCAGATCACGACCATCATCAAAAAGGAGAAGGTGCACGAGACGCATCTGAACATCTCGGTACGTGTCGGCGTGCACGTGCCGGCGCACGTTCATTACTATCCGCTGCCGAGCCGCGTGGTCGAGATCTATCCCGAATGGCGCGGATACGACTACATCCTGGTAAGCGATCAGATCCTGGTCATCGATCCTGACTCGCACGTCGTGGTCGCCATCCTGGAAACCTGACGGTTAGCACTAAAAGCAAGCGCGGCGGCCGGGTGTTCTGCCCGGCCGCTCGCACATGCACCAACAGCATGCTGCGACACATTCTTGCTGAAACGGCGAAGTTCCGGGAACCCAGTTCCACGGAGCCCGTTGATGGAAGCGCCGCACGCGACATTGCGGCACGTTCCCAAGGAGGACACCCATGAAGACGCTGACCACCCTCACCGCCGCCGTCGCGTTGATTGCCGGCATGTCCATGGCCAATGCGGCCGGGACCTCGATGGGTCATCCCGCCCCGCGCGGCAACACCATGATGGGCAAGGTCGCCCACGTCACGGGCACAAAGAAGTACTGCATGAAAACGAAGTCGGGCACGCTGAACTGCAAGTTCGCCAGCCTTCAGTCCTGCAAGAAGATGGTCAAGTCGAGCAAATGCGTAATCAACCCGCGCGCCGGTAGCACCACCGGCTCGGGCATGATGAAGCATTCCTCGGGCAGCATGGAAAAATCGAAGTAAGCGAGGGCGAGCCGCATTCGCGTTCGTACGCGTATTCGCGTTCCGTGCCGGCTTTAAGCCGACGCGGAGCGCGGGTACACGCATGCGCGTTCGGGTTCCCGCAGGGCCGCCATGCGCGCGCATTCGACGCAGCGCGCGTCGCGCGCGAGCCTGCCGGCCCGATTTAACGGAACGCAAGCCGCCGCTCATCCGTTGACACCACGAGCATCACCCAAACGAGCGGAGGGATTTCGATATGGATAAAGACCGCATCAAAGGCACTGCCGAAGAAGCCAAGGGCAAGGTCAAGGAAGTCGCCGGCCAGGCCACCGGCGACAGCAAGACCGAAGCCGAGGGCAAGCGCGAGCAGGTCGCTGGCAAGGCGCAGAACGCCTACGGGCAGGCCAAGGATGCCGCGCGCTCGGCCGCCGACCAAGCCGCCGATAAGGTCAAGGAATCGGTGAACAAGTAAGACGCCGACGGCAGCGATCTAAGATCGGGAAACCCGGCCTCGCGGCCGGGTTTTCTTTTTCGACACTGAGGCCGGCGCAGGGATCGGATATGAGCGCCATGATACTATCGTGGTGCATTGCCGCGGCGCGATGAGCCGGTACACTGGGGCCATGTCCCGCCGCACCGAAATCAGCGCCGGCATCCTCGCCTACCGCCGCGCGGGGCCGCGCCTGGAATTTCTGCTCGCCCATCCCGGCGGGCCCTATTGGCGCAGCCGCGACATTGGCGCCTGGTCGATCCCCAAGGGGCTCGTGGAATCCGACGATATCGTTGCCTGCGCCAAGCGCGAGTTCAAAGAGGAAACCGGGCTGACCGCGCGCGAGCCATTCATAACATTGACGCCGCAGCGTCAGAAGAGCGGAAAGATCGTGCACGCCTTCGCGCTCGAAGCCGATTACGACCTGACGGGCTTTTCCAGCAACGCGTTCGAGATGGAATGGCCGCCGAAGTCGGGCCAGATGCAAAGCTTCCCCGAGGTCGACCGCATCGCCTATTTCGATGTCTCGATCGCGCGGCGCAAGATCCTGCCCGGTCAGCGGCCCTTCATTGAAGAACTGCTGACGCTCCTGCGCCGGATGCCGGCTTAGCCCGGCGCGCGCGGCGGATGGCGGCGGCGCGGGCCTTGACCGCGCGCCGCGACGGACGCCGGCGTGGCCGCGGACCGGGCTGTGCCCGTTTCACCTTGACGTCGCCGCGCCAGGACGCGATCGCCGCCAGCAGGTTGAGCGCCATGGAGAAGGTGAAAGCGTATTTCAGGCCCTCCATGAACGGGGCCGCCATCAGGTCCGGAAAGAAGGTCTTGCCGGTGATCAACGCCGCTTTGCCGGCCGGCAGCGCCGCCAGCGCCGCAGGCGGAATGAGTTGACCCATGGGATTGTAGCCGAGGAAGGCGGCAAACAGGCTCGCGACCGGGGGGGCCGAAGCGACCTGGTGCGCGACCGTAGCCGGCATGCCCTGCGCGACGAGACCCGCCTGCATGGTCGGCGGCAGCATCTCGGCGAGGCCCACCAACATGAGACTGAAGAACACGCCGATCGACAGCACCATGCCGGCGTTCATGCCGGTCGCGCGCATGCCCGATGCCTGGCCGCGCTCCGGCGCCGGCACGGAATTCATGATCTGGGTCGCGTTGGGCGCGATGAACAGACCGGTGCCGAGGCCATTGACCATGATCAGCAGCGCGAACAGGCCGTAGGAGAAGTTCGGCGGCAGCAACATCAGCCCGACGAACGACACCGCGCCGATTACCATGCCGCCCGCAGCAAAGGCGCGCGCACCGAGCTTGTCCGACAGCCAGCCGGCAATCGGGGCCGCGCCGAGCAGGCCGACGGTGAGCGGCAGCATGAAGATTGCCGACCATAGCGGCGTCTCCTCGAAGCGGTAGCCGTGCAGCGGCAGCCAGATGCCCTGCAGCCAGATGATGAGCATGAACTGCAGCCCGCCGCGCGCCATGGAGGCCGCGAGGCTCGCCAGGTTGCCGTAAGCGAACGGCTTCAGCCGGAACAGCTTGAAGTCGAACATAGGCTTTTCGACACGGGTCTCGACCCAGTAGAAAACGACGAGCGCCAGTAAACCGACGGCGAAGCAGCCGAGCACGAACGGGCTGGTCCAGGCCATGACGTGATCGCCGTAGGGCTGGATGCCTTCGGTGATCGCGGTCAGCACCAGCACGAGGCCGAGCGCGAACGTCAGGTTGCCGAGATAATCGATCTTGTGGCTCACGCGCGAGCGGTGGTCGCGCAGCTTGAACAGGCCCCAGGCGGTGCCGATGACGCCGACCGGGACGCTGACCCAGAACACCAGCCGCCAGTCGGTGTCGGCCAGCAGGCCGCCGATGATAAGCCCGAGGAACTGGCCGCCGACCGCCGCCACCATGTTGACGCTGAGCGCGATGCCGCGCTGGCGCACCGGGAAGGCGTCGGTGAGCAGCGCGGTGGTGTTGGCCATGATGAGCGCGCCGCCGAGGCCCTGGACGATGCGCACGACGATGAGATAAAGCGCCGCCTCCTGGCCGTGGCCGGGCATCAGCGCCAGCGCGATGGACGCGGCGGTGAAGATGGCGAAGCCGATATTGTACATGCGGGCGCGGCCGAACTGGTCGCCGAGGCGCCCGAACGCCACCACCAGCACCGCGATGCAGATCATGTAGCCGATGATCGACCACAGCAGATAATCGATGTTGCCGGGATCGAGCGCCTCCAGGCCGATGCCGCGGAACACCGCCGGCAGACTGATCAGCAGGATGGAACTGTTGATGGCGGCGGCCAACATGCCAAGCGTGGTGTTGCTGAGCACCATCCATTTGTAGCCGGGGCCCGGCCTGTGCGTCGTCTCGCTCACGAAATTCTCCCGCCGGTGGCGGTGCGCCCGCCGGCCCTTCCCGCGCCGAGGGTTCCCCGGCGGTTGCATATTGATGTATCGTACAGATAACGGAGCCGATCCCGGCCAACAAGGTGTATGATACATATATTGCGGCGGCGCCCGAGCGTGGCGTGCCGGCCGCAAAAGTCAAAAAACCGCGCCGGCATTGATGTTGCGCATGGCGGCAGGCCGTTCCTGCGCCGATTGCATTGCAGCAATGCCGAAAAGATGGAGGAAAACCGGATGACCGACGCCACCCTGGCCGCGCGCGCCGACGCTCCGGCGGACAGTGTCGCCGTGCTCGAAGGCGAGCTCGGCCAGCTCGCGCGCGTGCTCGAGGCCATGCAGCGCAAGCGCGCCTACCCGCTCGAGCGCGCTCAATACCTGCTGCTGCGGCTGTTGGAGACGCAAGGGCCGACCTCGACCGCGGCGCTCGCCGACCTGCTGCTGCTCGACGACTCGACCGTGACGCGCCAACTCGCGGCCATGGAGACGGCCGACCTTATCGGCCGCAAACCCAATCCCAACGACCGGCGCAGCAGCCTCATCCACGCCACCCGGCACGGGCTGTCGGTCGCGCGCAAGATGCGCCGCATGCGGCTCGACCGAATCGCGCACCTGCTCGAGGACTGGAGTGCGGGCGAGCGCGACAAGCTCGCGGCGCTGCTGACCAAGCTCAACGGCGCGCTCAAGCGCTCGCTGGCGCAGGCAACGTAATCGTCATGCCCGGCTTTATACCCGGCATCCACGTCTTGCTTTGATCAAGAAAAGACGTGGATGGCCGGGACAAGCCCGGCCATGACGTCGAAGCGATTACGCCCTCACCTCTTCTTATGTTCGAGGATCCTCGCTAAGCTCGGACCTCCTGCCGCTGGAAGGCGACGTACCCGCCAACGAACAGCAGAATGCAGGCGGCGATCAGGCCGACAATCTGCGGCCAGGCCACCAGCAGGCTCTGCGACAACGGCAGCGGCGCGCCCATGACGGCGCCCTGCAGCTGGCTCAAGTAGATCGGCCCCAGCGTGCGCGTCGCCGGATGCAGGATCGCCAGCACGACCTCGGCGTAAAGGGTCGACGGCGAGATGCGCGCGAGCATCTGCGCGGTGATGACCTGCGCCGCCTGGTCCTGCGCCGGCACCAGGCCTTGCGCGATCGCCGGCGCCAGCGCCGGCCAGATGACGGTCAGGAACAGCCATAGGCCGAGCGTCACCAGCGCCGCGGTCGCCGCCGAGCGGAAGATCACCGAGAACAGCATGGCGAGTGCCAGCCACACGCCGGCATAGGCGATGGTGACCAGCAGGAACACGAGAGCGCGCCCGATCTCCTCGCCGCCCGGCGGCACGCCGAGCATCAGAAGGCCGAGGCCGATCAGCAGCAGCCACAGCGCCACCAGACTCACGGTGATCGTGAGCAGGCCGGCGATGTATTTGCCGAACAGCAACGCGTCGCGATAGATCGGTTGCGACAGGATGCGCGACAGCGTACGCCGGTTGTGCTCGCCGTTGACCGCGTCGAAGCCGAGCCCGATCGCCATCAGCGGCACCAGGAAGCCGAGGAAGGTGACGAAGGACGGCAGCGGATCGCGCGCGGTGGTGAACAGGCGCAGAAACAGGAACGGGTCCTGCGCGGTCACTTCCTTGATCTGAGTGATGGCGGCGTACACCGCGGCGAGCGCGACCAGCACCACCAGCCATTCGAGCACGCGCATGCGCGCGCTGGTGAGGTGATCCGACAGCTCCTTCAGGATCACAACGCCGAGGCCTCGGAAGGCCGAGCCTTCACGCTGCATTACGCACCTCCTCCCGCTCCTTGGCGGTGCTCTGGAAGAAGCGGGTGTAGATGTTCTCCAGGCTCGGATGGTCGAGCGAGAGTTGCTTGAGCCGGCCGCCTGCTGCCACCACCTCGGCCGCGGCTTCGGCCCGCAGGTCACGCTCGCAGGTGAGGCGCCAGCGCCCCTCCTCCGGCGCCACCACCGTGCGCACGCCGGCAAGCGCCTTGAGACGGCGCGCGACGTCCTTGCCGCCGTCGGCCTCGACTTCCACCGTGTAGCCGCCGCCGAGCACCTGGCGGCCGAGTTCGGCCACGGTACCGATGAGCGCGATCTGCCCGGCGTTGAACAGCGCCACCCGGTCGCACACGCTCTGCACGCGGTCGAGCAGGTGCGACGACAGCAGGATGCTGACGCCGGAGGCCTTGAGGTCGCGGATGAGATCGAGCAGTTCCAGGCTCGCCTGCGGATCGAGGCCGTTGGTGGGCTCGTCCAGGATGGCGATGCGCGCCTGCTTCATGACGATCTCGGCCAGCCCCAACCGCTGACGCATGCCGCGCGAGAAGGCGCCTACTTTCTTCTCGGCGACCTCGCCAAGCCCCACGCGCGCGAGTGCCTTGGCAATGCGTTCCTTGCGCTGCGCGCGCGGAATGCCGATCAGCCGCGCGGTGTAGTACAGGTTGTCGGTGGCCGTGAGGTAGTCATAGAAGCCGACCTCGTCCGGCATGTAACCGACATAGCGCTTGACCGCGAGCGGCTCGCGCGCCGGGTCGTGCCCGAAGACACGCGCGGTGCCGGCCGTGATGTCGCTCAAGCCGAGCAGCATCAGGATGGTGGTTGTCTTGCCGGCACCGTTCGGGCCCAAGAGCCCGAAGATCTCGCCGGCGCCCACGTCGAAGTTCACGCCATTGACGGCCGTCGCCGTTGCATAGCGCTTGGTGAGGCCTCTGACCTCGATGACCGGGCTGCTCATCGGCGGCCAAACCGCGCAACGGCCCCGACCATGATCAGCAGCGCGGCGCCGATGATGCCGACGCCGGCGATGCCCCAAACGGTCGAGGTGGTGACGGTAACGCGGAAATTCGCGTCGCCAGTTTGGCCGTGCGACGCGGCCGAGATCGACGTCGCGTAGTCGCCGGCGATCGCCTTGGACGGCGGCGTCACGGTCGCCTGCACTTCCTTGTGCTGGTTGGGCGCAATGCGGCCGATGGTCTTCGGGTTGAAAGTGATCTTCCAGCCGTCCGGCGCGGACGACGACATCTTGATGTTGTCCGCCGGTGCGGTGCCCGTGTTGGTAACAACGATCGGCACGGTGGTGTTGTTGCCGGCTGTAGCGCGCGCCGACAAGAGGCCGTTGCGGCCGGAGACGTCGAGCTTGGGCTGACCGGTAATGGCGAGCTTGACGTCGGTCGTGGCGCTGGCGCCATTGGCGGCCACCTTGACGCGCACCGGATAGTTGCCGGCATCGACCGTGCTGGGCGGGCTCACCTTGAGCTTGACGTCTTTCGTCTTGCCGGCGTCGACCGGAATGGCGGTCAGCTGCTGACTGCCATAGGCCTGCGTGAAGGACGTGTCGAAGTTGGCAGGCGCGTCGGCGGCCAGGCTGACCAGGAGCTTCTTGCCGCTGTCATTCTTGATGTGCAGCGTGTAGCTGAAGTCGGAGCTCGCGTTACCGCGCAGCGCCGGCAGGTCGGGCGAGACCGACAGCTTGGCCGGCAGCTCCTTGGCGAGGCTCACATCGATCGGCAGCGTGACATTCGCGTTGGTGCCGACGGCGCTGACGGTCAACGTGTGGCTGCCCATCTTGGCGCCCTTCGGCACGTCGAGCCGCAGATTGAAATCGACGCTGTCGCCGGTCGCGGGCATCGCCGCGGCCACCGGTTGGCCGCCGCCGAGCAGCGTTGCCTTCCAGCCCGCGGGTACACCGCTGACCGCGAGCTTCAGACGCTCGGGCGCAAGCCCGTAGTTCTTCAGCCTGAGGTCGACCGTCGACGTGGTGCCGGGCTGCACGGTGACAGACGGGAAGTCGGTGAGAAGGTAAAGGCCCTTGACGTTGGGCTGGTCGGCCGCGAATGCGGGCGCGGCGAACACGCCCAGCGCGACGATGAGCGCGAACAAGCGGTTTATCATGGTGGTAACCCCACGCAGTCCCGGGGCGCCTATGGCCCCGTCAAAACGTCTCCCCCGAAACGAAAGCACGACAAGCGTCGTGGAAAGATGCGGTGTCGGAGATGGTGCTCACAATCGTGACAAAAATTTGGATCGCCAGCGCCGCATTGGCCCACGGATAATCCGCATGGCCGAATTCGTCACGCCGAATTCGCCAACATGAACCCGTTTTAATGTTCGTTGCTTAACTTCGTTACGATGCGACCGGCACGCCGCGCACAAGCGGCCAATCCGGCTCGTTGTGTCGCATGATCCAGGTCTCTTTCATCGCAGCGTCATACCATTCCCGCCACGCGGGCAACGACATCATCGCGTCCATGTACGCGCGCGACGTGGCGTTCACCGCGATGCCGTAGGTATGGAAGCGCGAGACCACCGGCGCATACATGGCGTCCGCCGCGGTGAAGTCGCCGAACAGGAAGGGACCGCCCTGCCCGAAGCGCGCGCGGCAATCGGCCCACAGCGCTTCGATGCGCGCAACGTTGGCCATTACTTCGCCGCTCTGCGTCCGCGCCTTCGGCGGCAGCCACATGTTCATCGGACAATCGCGCCGGAGCGGCATGAAGCCCGCGTGCATTTCGGCCGCCACCGCACGGGCATGACTGCGCGCGCGCGCATCCTTCGGCCACAACTGCGTTGCGGGATAGCGGTCGGCGACATGCTCGAGGATCGCCAGCGATTCCCAGACGGGTTCGCCGTCATGGATCAGCACCGGCACCTTTCCGGCGGGCGAATGTTTCAGAATCGCCTCGGCGCTGCCGGGCTCGAACAGCGGGATCACGATCTCGTCGAAGGCAATGCCCTTGACCTTGAGCGCGATCCAGGGCCTCAGCGACCAGGACGAATAGTTCTTGTTGCCGATGATCAGTGTCAGCGCCACCGCCAATGCCCCTTCGTCTTTGTTGCCGCCGCGCGAAGCATGCGGAGCAGCACGGCCGGGAACAAGCCAATTCTTGTGATGCCTTCAAGCAGCGCGGTAAATGGGCGCTATGCCTTCTTCTCCCCCGGCGCCATTTCCGGCAGATCCACCGGGCCGCCCGCCTTCTTCCAGGCACCGAAGCCGCCCTTGATGTGCGCGACCGGCTTCATGCCCATGCGCTGCGCGGTCTGCGCGGCGAGCGCCGAGCGCAATCCGCCCGCGCAGAAGAAGACGTACTTCTTGTCCTGGGCGAACACCGGCTTGTGGTAGGGGCTCTCGGGATCGATCCAGAATTCCAGCATGCCGCGCGGGGCGTGCACGGCGCCGGGCACCCGGCCCTCGCGCTGTAATTCGCGGATGTCGCGGATGTCGACGAGCACGGTGTCGTCGCGCCCGGCGAGCTTTATCGCCTCCTCGGTCGGCAGCGTTTCCACCTCGCGCTCGGCGGCTTCGCACAGCGCCTTGTAGCCGGTTGTGATCGTCTGCGGCATGCCATCCTCCTCACGGCGCACGAACCGCAATGGAACGTGCGCGAACGAGGCGGCAATCTGGCAGAGCGCCCGCGCCGGCTCAAGCCGTCGCGCACCGCGATTAGACGGAGCCCATCAGCACCGGGACCACGGCGACCAGCAGTACCCCAAGACCGATCGCGACCACGGTCGTGACCTGCTCGCGCCATGAGGGAACATCGTCGGCAGCCGGCGAGCGCCGGTTGGCGGACAGAGCGGATTGACGGCGTGAAACCAGACCGGAGGCCATGGGCGATCCCTCATGCGGATGGTCCCGTGGGACCACCATTGACGGTAATGCGCGAGCACGCGTGACGCGAACTCGGGCGCCCGAATCGCCCTTGGTGTTCATAGGTTAGCGTGGCGGCGCGGCGCCATCAAAGCGCGAAGCCGGCCGCGGCCGCGCTTATTGCGCGGGCGCCGGACCCGGGAAGAAGCTATCGATGCGGCCGGTGAGCCGGTAAGCCACCAGCCCGATCCATTCGTGCAGGGCCCCTTCCAGCATGGAAAGGTTGCCGGCAACGTCCAACCGCGGCAGGAAACTTCGGACATGCAGCCGCGGCCAGGTGGTCCAGTCGACCGGATAGGCCTCGACCGGAAAGCCCACGCGCCGGAAGCAGCCGATCGCGCGCGGCATGTGCTCCGCCGAGGTCACCAGCAGCCAGCGCGCCCCCGGCTTCGGCTTGAGCAGGCGCTTGCTGAACAGCGCATTCTCATAGGTGTTGCGCGATCGCGTTTCGAGCGTGATGCGGTCACGCGCAATACCGAAGCTCTCCCACAGCGGCAGCGCGAATTCTGCCTCCGGCGGTGCGTGCGGAAAGAGCGCGGCATTGCCGCCGGAATAGACGATACGCGCCTGCGGATATTCGCGCGCCAGCTTGGCGATCGCGGTGAGGCGTTCGGCCTGGGCGCTGAGCTGCGGCGCGTGACGCACGACGGAGAGCGCGGAATCGAGCGCGCCGCCCAGCACGATGATGCCGTCGGGCGCGCCGCGCGCCGGATTCCAGGACGGAAAACGGTTCTCCAATACGTGCGTGAGCAGCCCGCCGACCGGGAACAAGCCGATGAAGGCCAGCAGTACCAAGCTCACCGCCATCAACCGCCGGCCTGCCCGCTTGAAGCGCGTGAACAGCAGCGCCACGCCCAGCAGACCAAGCAGGATGAGAAAGTTCGAGGGCAGCAGCAGGGTCGCGACGGTCTTGGAGAGGACGAAGAACATCAGCGCGTCTTTTTCCAAGCCTCATAGCGCTTCTTGTTGTCCTCGTTGGGCGGATAGAGGCCGGGCAGCTTCTCGCCCTTCTCCACCTCCTGCACCAGCCAGGTCTCCATGAGCTCGTGCTCGGCACCCTCGCCCGCGACGAACTCAGCGAGCGCGGCCGGGATCACCACAACGCCGTCGTCGTCGGCGACGATGATGTCGTCGGGGAAGATGGCGCAGCCGCCGCAGCCGATGGGCTCGTTCCAGCCGACGAAGGTGAGCTGGTTGACGCTCGCCGGCGCCGCTACACCCGCGCACCAGATCGGCAGTCCGGTGCCGAGGATGCCGTGCTTGTCGCGCATGACGCCGTCGGTGATGAGCGCGGTGACGCCGCGCTTGACCATGCGCATGCACAGGATGTCGCCGAAGATGCCGGCGCCGGTGACGCCCATGGCGTCGGCGACCACGACGCAGCCTTCCGGCATGGCCTCGATGGCCGAGCGGGTGGAGATCGGGTTCGACCAACTCGCCGGCGTCGCCAGATCCTCGCGCACCGGCACGAAGCGCAGGGTGAAGGCCTTGCCCACCACCCGCTTGCCGGAAAACCCGAACGGCATGGCGCCCGCCATCCAGGATCGGCGGATGCCCTTCTTCAGGAGCATGGTGGTGATGGTGCCGGTGGTGATGTTCTGAAGCGCTTCGATGACGGCGGACATAATGGAATCCCTGGCTCACAAAGGAGCCGCACCATATCCCAGTCGGATCGGCGGGCGAAAGCGGGCTCGCGTCTCAGGCCGGCGTCAGCCCCAGGCGCTCGTCGCGCCGGCGCAGCCACGCCATCAGCGGCAGCGCCAGCAGCACCATCCAGGCCTTGCCGATGATCTGGCCTTCCAGGAAGGCGAGCGAGCCGAAGGCGAGCCACAGGAACACGATGGAGTCGACCACCAGCCCGACCGCGCTGGAGGCGAGCACCGCCAACACCAGGCGGCGGCGCGCGAGCGGGGTATAGACGGCGAAGTCGGCGAATTCCGACAGCAGGAACGCCGCCGCCGAGGCTATCACCAGCGATGACGTGGCAAAGCCGGCGGACAGCGCGGCGCCGGCTAGGATCGCGCCGACGCCGAATTCGACGCCGAGGCGGCGCTGCACCAGATCGCGCAGCACGAGCGCCGCGCCCACCATCAGCACGCCGGACGGCGCCATGACGCCGGGCGCCACCGGCAGCACGCATGGGCCCTTGACCATGCAAGCGGTGCCGAGGTGGCCGATCATCCAGTTGGCTGCCGGAATGGTGAGGCAGAACAAAGTCAGGAAAATATAGCCTTCGAAATTCTTGCGCTTTTCGATGCTCATTTAGCTCAACTTGCCTTCTCTGTGGCCTTCCTGCTTCCCGGCCTTCGCATTCATGAACTTGCGGAACCCTTGCGCCCGCAACTGGCAGGCCGGGCATTCGCCGCAGCCGTAGCCCCAGTCGTGGCGGTGCACGCGGTCGCCCAGATAGCAGCTATGGCTGTCCTCGACCACCATTTCGAGGAAAGGATGGCCGCCGAGTTCCTCGGCGAGCGCAAAAGTCTCGGCCTTGTCGCGCCACATCAGGGGGGTGTGGATGACGAGCGGTTTGTCGAGCCCGAGGCCGAGCGCCACCTGCATGGCCTTGATGGTGTCGTCGCGGCAATCCGGATAGCCGGAATAGTCGGTCTCGCAGACGCCGGCGACCAGGTGGCGGGCGCCGCGCCGGTAGGCGAGCGCGCCGGCAAAGCACAGAAAGACAAGGTTGCGCCCCGGCACGAAGGTGGTCGGCAAGCCGTTATCGGCGATCTCAATGGCGGTCTCGCGCGTCAGCGCGGTCTCGGAAATGGCCGCAAGCGCGTCGAGTTGGAGGGTATGGTCGTCGCCAAGCCGCGCCTTCCACGCGGGCTTCATCGCCGCCATCTGCGTGCGCAGGCGTTCTCGCACCTCAAGCTCGACCGCATGGCGCTGGCCATAGTCGAAGCCGACGGTCTCGACGCACGCGAAGCGCTCGAGCGCCCAGGCCAGACACACGGTGGAGTCCTGGCCACCGGAGAACAGCACCAGGGCGGTGTCGCTGTCGAACGTCATGGCCGCCCCTATAATCCTTTTTGTGCGGCTATGCTAATCGGGTCGCAGGAAGCGCACGGGGGAAACGGGAACCATGGCGAGCGCTGCGAACGGGATCATCGCCGTCGACAAGATGGGCGCGAAAGTCTTCTTCCTCGATGCGGAAACGCTCGCGGTCCGCCGGGAAATCGGCGGCTTCCAGCGCACGGTGCACGAGCTTCTGGTGGTGCCGGAAACCGGCCTCGCCTACGTGCCCATTTTCGGCGATGGCATCCATGGCCGCAATCCAAACCCCGGCCACACGCTGTGCATCTTCGATCTCGCGCGCGAGGCGCATGTCGGCGACATCGACCTTCGCCCCCTGATCGCGCCGCATACGCTGAAGCGCGGGCCCGACGGGCTGATCTACATCACCTGCGAAAACAGCGCCGCCGTCGCCGTGATCACCCCCGCGACACACACGGTCGTGGACGTGATCGAAACCGGCTCGACCAATGCGCATCGTCTGATCATTGCGCCGGACGGACGCCGCCTCTACACCGAGAACGAAGAGGACGCGACGATCTCGGTGATCGACCTCCCTGCCCGCAAGCTCATCGGCAAAATCGCAACGCCGCAAGCGCTCGCCGGCCTCGCCATCACCGGCGACGGCCGCACCCTCGTCGCGGTCTCGGACGAAACGCCAGTGCTCGTCGTCATCGACGCGCAAAGCGGCACGCTGCGTGAGACGCTGAAGCTCGCGGGCGTGGCGAAGCCTGCGCAGATCGCCCGCTATAGCGCGGACTTCGGCCTCCTGGCGGTAACGAGCCTCAACAGCGACACCGTCAGCCTGATCGATCCGTCATTTAAGAGCCAGACCGCGATTTCGACCGGCCGCCAGCCCATGGACATGGCCTTCCGCGGCGACGAGCTCTACGTCGCCTGCCAGGGCGACGGCTCGGTGCACGTCATCGACATCCCGGGGCGCAAGTGGAAGACGCGCTTCGCCTGCGGCACCGGCTGCGAGTCGCTCGGCTTCTATTAGGGCGCAACCCTCACGTCGAATAGGCCGCGAAGTTGGCCGTACCGGCGCGGGCGCGGTGGTCGGTCTTGACGTTGACGAGCGCGACCGCGCCGCGGTCGACCTCGCGCTGGGCGCGGTCGAGCGCCGGGCGGATGTCGTCCGGGCGTTCCACGTACTCGCCGTAGCAGCCGAGCGTTTCGGCGAGCTTGTCGAAGCGCGTATAGCCGAGATTGCGGCCTGGCTTGTCGCCGTCGGGATCGGCGGTCCAGCCGCCGTTGAGGCTGACCACGCACAGGATCGGCACGTTGTGGCGCACCGCGGTGTCGAGCTCGAGCCCGTTGAGACCGAACGAGCCGTCGCCGTGCACGACGATGACCTGCTTGTCGGGCTTGGCGATCTTGGCACCGATGCCGAACGGCAGCCCCACGCCCATGGTGCCGAACGGCCCCGAGTTGAGCCGATGCGCGGGCGCAAAGGTCGGCATCGACTGTCGCCCGTAGTTGAGGATCTCCTGCCCGTCGACCACCAGGATGGCGTCGCGCTGCATGAAGTTCTTGACCTCCTCGCACAGGCGCAGCGGATGGATCGGCACTTCGTCCATCGGCTTGTTGGCACCGGGCGCCTGGCGCTTGGCGGTCTCGCCGTCGGCGAGCTTCTTGCGCCATCCGGAGTAGTGGTCAGTCCCAATGCGCTTGCCGTTGGCATCGATGAGCTGGCGCAGCACCCGCTTGCAGTCGCCGACGATGCCGATGTCGACCTTGCGCGGCGAACTGGCGATCTCGTCGGCATCGATGTCGATGCGCGCGATTTTTGCATCGGCATTGAAGCGCGGCGGCGCCGCGTGGCCGATGATGTAGTTCATGCGCGTGCCGACCACGATGATTAGGTCGGCGTCACGAAACGCCGCCGAGCGCATGGTCATGTAGGAGTATTCGTGATCGTCCGGCAGAACGCCGCGGCCCTGCGGCGTCGTGTAGAACGGAATGCCGGTCTGTTCGACGAATTCCTGCAGCTCGCCCCAAGCCTGCGACCAGATCACGCCGCTGCCCGACAAAACGATCGGTCGCTTCGCCTTCGAGAGCGCGTCCACCAACGCCGCGACCTTGTCGGGATCGCCAAGCGGGCGCGAGTCAAGCAGCGGCCGGCCGGACAGGCTCCAGTCGACCTGCTCTTCCGGGATCTTGGCGTAGAGAATGTCGCCGGGGAAATCGAGATAGACGGGGCCGGGCTTGCCGCTCATGGCTTTCTGAAAGGCGATGTTCACCTGCTCGGGAATGCGCTTGAGGTTATAGACGCGGTCAGCCCATTTGGTGCAGGGCTTCATGATCGCGAGTTGGTCAATCTCCTGGAAGACCTGGCGGCCGTTCATGCCGATGGGGCTCGAGCCGCCGATCGCCACCACCGGACAGCAATCGATCAGCGCGTTGGCGACGCCGGTGGTGAGATTGATCGTCCCCGGCCCGCTCGCCGCCATGCAGACGCCGGGCTTCTGCCGCAGCCGGCTGTAGGCCTGCGCCATGAAGGCGGCGGACTGCTCGTGGCGCACGTCGATCGGGCGCAGCCCCTCCTTGATGCAGGATGACTCGGCGAGCAGCATGGGGCCGCCCATCAGGAAGAAAAGGTCTTCGACGCCTTCGTTCTTCAACGCCTTGGCGAGGATCTCCGAACCGGTGAGTTCCGCCATTCCCGTTTCTCCCTGCGATGTGTTGCTATTTCGTCAGACGATATGGCTCTTGCCGAGCTCCTCGATCTGTCCTTCGTCGAGGCCAAGCCACTCGTTCAAGACTTCGTGGGTGTGCTGCCCGAGCAGCGGCGCGGTCTCGACTTTCGGCGTCTGACCGTTGAAGCGCACCGGCCAACCCGGCATCTTGAACGCCCCGGCGACCGGATGCTGCATCGTCTGCATGATGCCGCGGCGCTCGAAGTCGGCGTCCTCGGTGAGCTCCATGGTGTCGAACACCGCGCCCGCCGGCACGCCGGCATCGCCCAAGATGCGCATGGCCTCGCGCTTGTCGTGCTGGCGCGTCCAGGCCGAGATGATCTCGTCGACCTCGGCCTCGTGTTCAAGACGCGCCACCGCGGTGTCGAAGCGCGCATCGCCGATGAGATCCTTGCGGCCGACCACTTCCAGCAGGCGCTGCCAATGCGCCGGGTTCGTTCGGCTGGTATAGACATAGACGTAATCGTTCGGTCCGCCCGGCCTGCACGGATAAGTGCCGCTCGGCACCGCGAAGCCGGACAATATCTTGGCGCCGTTGCGCTTGGCGGCCGTCCCTTGCGTCGCCTGGCTCGACAGCGCCACGCGGATGTATTGCAGCATGGCGTCCTGCATGGCGATCTCGATGTGCTCGCCCTGCCCGGTCTTCTGGCGACGGTAAAGCGCGCCCAGAATGCTGACGGCGAGCAACATGCCGGTGCCGGTATCGCCGAGGGTGACGCCGGGCTTGATCGGCGGCCCGTCGGCCTCGCCCGTGATGCTCATGACGCCGCCGGTCGCCTGCGCGATCATATCGAAGGCGAGATTCTTCTCGTACGGCCCGCCGGTGCCGAAGCCCTTGAGCTGCGCATAGATGATGTTGGGGTTGACGCTGCGCACTGCGTCGTAGCCGAGGCCGAGCCGCTCGATCGCGCCGGGCGCGAAATTCTCGACCATGACGTCGGCGTGCTTGGCCAGGTCCTTCACCAGCGCGAGCCCGCGTTCGGACTTCAGATCGACGGTGACGGAACGCTTGTTGGCGTTGAACAGCAGGAAGTACCAGGAGTCATGGCCGTTGTTGGAGGCGCCATGCAGCAGGGCCCGCCCTGCCTCCCCGCCCTTTGGGTTTTCCACCTTCACCACATCGGCGCCTAGCCAGGCGAGCGCCTCAGTACAGGATGGTCCGGCTTCGAATTGAGAAAGGTCGAGTACGCGAACGCCGGCAAGGCAGCCCGAAGGCGCGCCATCCGTGGCCATGGTATTCCTCCCACAGAAACGTTTGTTTTCTTGTTCCTGCGAGACGCGCATTCGACCTTGTCGTCAGCCGTTACACACGCCTCGACGCAAACCGTAGACGCCCGCGCCAAGCGGCACAAGCACTCGTGCTATGCCGAGCAAGCGGTGCCACCATGTCGAAGCCGTCGATTGCAGTGCAGCAAGCGCAGACGACGGTCTGTCAATGACCGCTGACGCTCAGGCGGCGTAGTCGGGTTCTTCGCGATCGAGGATCCGTTTCAAGGCGTCGAAGTGGCGCTGCGCCGGACTGGGCCCCGCGTAATAGCCGGGCTGACCGATCTCGCGCTTGGTCTTCTCGACCACCGGCTCCGGCAGCTTCTTCAGGGGCTGGCCGGTCCACATGGCATAGATCTGAACCTGCGCGGCGCGTTCGACGTAATAGAGCCGGTCGTAGGCCTCGGCGACCGTTTCACCCACGGTCGAAATGCCGTGGTTGGCCATGAACAGAATGGTCTTGTCGCCGATCACCTTGGCGAGCCGTTCGCCCTCTTCCGGTTCATTGGCGGGGCCGGTGTAGAGGTCGTCGTAGGCGATCTTACCCATCATGCCGACCTCGGTCTGGCCTATCTCCTTGATGCGCGGATCCTCCAGGCGCGTGAGCGCGCTCGCGAACGGCATGTGCGTGTGAAACACCGCTCTGGCCTGCGGCACCGCCTTATGGATCGGCGCGTGAATGCAATAGCAGGAGCGCTCGACCTCGCCTTCACCGCGCTTCACCTTGCCGTCGTCGATGCCGACTTCCATGAACGTCGACGCCGTGACCTCGGACCAGTGCGTCCCGAACGGGATCTGGTAATAGCGGTCGTCGTGGCCCGGCACGACGAATGTCAGATGATTGAAGATGCCCTCGCTCAAGCCCTGCCGATAGGCGATGCGGTGGGCGGCCGCGAGATCGACGCGCGCCTGCCACTCCTCATCGGAGTAATTCTGGAGCGAAGCCGGCGAAACCGAAAGCTGCATGGGGAGCCCTCCTGATGATAGTCGCTCGCAGATAAATCACCGGCCTCGGCCGGCGCCTCAGTCCCACTTGGGCGACCAGGCAAAGTCCACAATACGCTCATTGGCGCTGGAAAGCCCGCGGACTTCGCGCATCTCGGCGTCGCTCAGCGCGAAGTCGAAGACAGCGAAGTTCTCTTCCAGGCGCTCGCGCTTGCTGGTGCGCGGGATGACCACGATGCCCTGCTGCACCAGGTAGCGCAGGCTTACCTGCGCCGCGGTCTTGCCGTGCGCCTTGCCGATCTTCTCCAACACCGCGTTACCTGTGGCGCCGCCGCGCGCGACCGGGCTGTAAGCGACCACGGCCATGCCATGCTGCCTGCAGGCGCCGATGACCTTGTCCTGATTGAGAAAGGGATGACATTCGATCTGGTTGCAGACCAAAGGCTCGCTGGTCGCGGCGTTCGCCTCATCGAGCAGCGCCACCGTGAAGTTCGAGACGCCGATGGCGCGCGTGTAGCCCTCGCTCTTCATCTTGGCCATGGCGCCAAGCGTCTCGGCAAGCGGCACCCGCGGGTTCGGCCAGTGGATGAGGAGCAGATCGATGTGGTCGATGCGCAACTTCGCCAGGCTCTGCTTCACCGTGCGTTCGAGGTCGGGCGGCGCCAGATTGGTCGGCTGCACCTTTGTCGTGACCATGACGTCGGCGCGCATGCCGGACGCGCGCACGCCCTCGCCCACTTGTTCCTCGTTCTCGTACATCTGCGCGGTATCGATGTGCCGATAGCCGATGCGGATCGCCTGCTCGACCAGACGCGCGCAATCGCGCCCGCGTAGCGCCCATGTACCCAATCCGACCAAGGGGATGCGGAAACCCTTGGCTTCGACGAACGTATCCATTCTTAACCTCCGGTCATCGTGCGTGTGCCGCGGCCGGCGTTATGGCGTATCCCACTGCGGCGCGTGCGGCGGGCTGACCACACGCATGTTGTTGGCGTTGAGCGCCTTGAGTTGCGCCATCTCGGCGTCCGACAGACTGAAATCGAACACCTCCATGTTCTCCTTCATGTGCTGCGGGTTGGCCGTGCGCGGAATGGCGGCGCAGCCGAGCTGGATCAGATAACGCAGCGACACCTGCGCCGCGCTCTTGCCGTGGGCCTGCCCGATCGTCTCCAGCACCTCGGCGCCCGGCACCTTGCCGCGCGCGATCGGCACATAAGCCACCGTCACCATGCCGTGCTTCTTGTTGGCCGCCAGCACCTTGTCCTGATTGATGAACGGATGCACCTCGATCTGGTTGCACACCAGCGGCTCCGAGGTCACCGCCCAGGCCTCGTCCAGCATCGTGGTGGTAAAGTTGGCGACGCCGACGTGCTTGGCACGGCCGTCTTTCTTGGCGGCACAGAGCGCACCGACCGAGGTCTTGAACGGGATGTCCTTGTTGTTCCAGTGGATCAGCAGGAGATCGACATAAGGCAGTTGCAGGTTGGCGAGGCTCTGGTCGAGCGATTTGTTGAAATCCGCCGGCATCAGGTTGTTCTCGCGCACCTTGGTGACAACCATCACCTCCTCGCGCTTGATCCCCGACTGCCGCAGCCCCTCGCCGTTTTCCTTCTCGTTGCCGTAAAAGGCGGCGGTATCGATATGACGATAGCCCATCTGCAGCGCGGCCTTGACGGCACCGACACAGACGTCCTCCTTGAGGGTCATGGTGCCGAGGCCGATGGCCGGAATCCGCGCCCCGTGCGCTTCGAAAATTTGCATCAGTTTGTCTCCCTGGGATCCTCTTGGAGGCCCTTGATCCGAAGGGACCGGGCCGGCGGGATGTGCTGGCGAGCATGCCCCAGCAGGCGGCCGGCTGCCAACCGGGTGTGCTCGGCGGGCGGGCATTGCCCGCGCCGCCGCCGGATGCGACAAAAAACATCGAAATTTTTTCGACCGGTCGAAATCCGACAACGCTTGCGGCGGCAAGCTCTTGGCCGCGCTTCTTACATTGGATTAATTCAAGAGTGGAATAATGCACTTGCATCAAGGACTTTTAGTCGTTTTGTGAGGGATATTGCTTCAATTCCACCCGTCCTGCAGATCGGATCCAGAGATGCGCAGCCTCCTTGCCCTCGCCGCCGTCGCCTTCGCCCTCACACTCGCCCCCCTCGGGGCCAAGGCCGCCGACTACACGCTCACCATCAAGAACCATCATTTCACGCCGAGCGAGATCAAGGTGCCGGCCAACAAGCGGATCAGGATGACCGTGATCAACAAGGATGCCACGCCGGAAGAGTTCGACAGCGATGCGCTCAAGGTCGAAAAGGTGCTGGCGGGCAAGTCCAAGGGCGTGGTCCGGTTCGGCCCGCTCAAGGCGGGCAAGTACCCTTTCATGGGCGAATATCACGAAGACACCGCCAAGGGCGTGGTGATCGCGGAATAGACCGGCACGACGGATTAGCAAGCAATGCTCGGCGCCCTGATCATCGTCTTTCGTGAAGTGCTCGAGGCCGGCCTCATCGTCGGCATCGTGATGGCGGCCACCCGCGGCGTACACCATCGCGGCCGCTGGGTGGTGTTCGGCATCGTCGGCGGCATCGCCGGCGCCGCCGTGGTCGCGGCCTTTGCCGGCGTTATCTCGGAGGCATTCCAGGGCTCCGGGCAGGAGCTGTTCAATGCCGCCGTGCTCGCCATCGCGGTGGTCATGCTCATGTGGCACAACGCCTGGATGGCGCGTCACGGCCGCGAGATCGCCGCCGAGATGCGCGATATTGGCGCCGCGGTGAGCGAAGGCGCGCGGCCGCTGACAGCGCTCGCCATCGTGGTGGGCCTGGCGGTGCTGCGCGAGGGCTCGGAAGTGGTGCTGTTCCTCTACGGCATCTTCGCCTCGGGCACCTCCGGCCTGTCGCTCCTCGTCGGCGGCCTGCTTGGCGTGGCGGCGGGGGCGGCATTCACCTTGCTCACTTATGGCGGGCTGCTCGCTATCCCCACCCGCTACATCTTCTCGGTCACCACCTGGCTGATCGCGCTGCTGGCGGCCGGGCTCGCCGCGCAGTCGGTGCAGTTCCTCAACAACGGCGGCTATTTCCTGGTGCTCGGCAGTACCGTGTGGAACACGTCCTGGCTGCTGTCGGACGGCAGCCTGCTCGGCCGGCTGCTGCATACGCTCGTCGGCTACACCGCGCGCCCGACCGGGCTGCAGCTCGCGGTCTATCTGGGCACGCTGGCAGCCATGTACGCACTGATGCGCATCGCGCGCTATCAGCCGCAGCGCCAGCAGATCGCGGCCTAGTCGGCCCTGTCAGGAGGCGGCGCGCTTGGCGCCGCCGAGCGCCGCAAAGGCCGCTTCCGGGGCGTGGTCGATCAGCTTGAGCAGCGCCCGCGCCGGCCCGCGCGGGCTACGCTTGCCCTGCTCCCAGTTGCGCACGGTCTCGATCGGCACCTCGATGCGCTCGGCGAAGGCGGCCTGCGTCAGCCCGCAGCGCGCGCGCACATACCGCACGAACTCGGCCGGATTGCCGTAGTCGATCGCCCGTTCATGACCGTCGGGCAGGATTTCGACGATCCTGCCGTCCGCCTTCAACCGCACCCTCATGGCCCTGCCCCACTGCTGGCGACGTCGGCTTGAGGCCTAGCTGATTCGCGAAGATGAGAAGTTAACGACGGAGCGGCGATTCAACGAGCCACCGGTCAATGAACGACTAGGCCTATGACCGAGCGACGATGCCAAGCGTGACTACCGCGTCTTCTCAAAAATCTCCCGGCCGATCAGCATGCGGCGGATCTCGCTGGTCCCTGCCCCGATTTCGTAGAGCTTGGCGTCGCGCAACAGCCGCCCAGCCGGGAACTCGTTGATATAGCCATTGCCGCCCAGGCACTGGATGGCTTCGAGCGCCATCCAGGTGGCGCGCTCGGCGGCGTAAAGGATGGCGCCGGCAGCGTCCTCGCGCGTGGTACGCCCTTCGTCACAGGCGCGTGCCACCGCGTACACATACGCCTTCGCCGCATTCATGGTGACATACATGTCCGCGAGCTTGCCCTGCATCATCTGGAAGCGGCCGATCGGCTGGCCGAACTGCTGGCGGTCGTGCACGTAAGGGATCACCACGTCCATGCAGGCCTGCATGATGCCAAGCGGTCCGGCCGCAAGCACCACTCGCTCGTAGTCAAGGCCCGACATCAGCACGTTGACGCCGTTGCCGACGGCGCCGAGCACGTTCTCCGCCGGCACCTCGCAGTCGGTGAATACAAGCTCGGAGGTGTCGGACCCGCGCATGCCGAGTTTGTCGAGCTTCTGCGCCGGGGCGAAGCCCTTGAAGTCCTTCTCGATGATGAAGGCGGTGATGCCGCGCGCGCCCGCGGTGCGATCGGTCTTGGCATAGACCACCAGCGTGTCGGCGAGCGGGCCGTTGGTGATCCACATCTTGGAGCCGTTGAGTACGTAGCGATCGCCCTGCTTGTCGGCGCGCGTGCGCATGGAGACGACGTCGGAGCCGGCGCCCGGCTCCGACATCGCGAGCGCGCCGACGTGCTCGCCGGAAATCAGCTTCGGCAGGTATTTGCGCTTCTGCGCCTCGCTGCCGTTGCGGCGCAGCTGGTTGACGCAGAGATTGGAGTGCGCGCCGTAGGACAACCCCACCGCGGCAGAGGCGCGCGAGACCTCTTCCATCGCCACACAATGCGCGAGATAGCCGAGGCCCGAACCGCCGTATTCCTCCTCGACGGTGATGCCGTGCAGGCCGAGTGCGCCCATCTCCGGCCACAGGTCGCGCGGGAACTGATTGCTGCGGTCGATCTCCTCGGCGCGCGGCGCGATTTTATCCTGCGAGAAGCCGCTGACGGTCTGCCGCAGCATGTCGGCCTCGGTCCCGAGGCCGAAGTCAAAACCCGTCCAGGTATTAGGGATCATCGCGCGCACTCCAATAACGCCATTCACGGCCCGGCGCGAAGCCGGGACCGATCAGGCGCATTCTATATTTTTAGAATTTGCCGGTCACGCCGTCCGCGCGGGCACCGCGGCCGGGTCCTGGCCCGCATCCGCGCCCAGGCGCCCCTGCTTGATCAGCCGGTCGATCGCCTTGGCGGGCGCCGGCCGTGCGAATAGGAAGCCCTGCATCTCGTCGCAGCCGGCCAGCTTGAGCAGGACGCGCTGCTCCTCGGTCTCCACGCCCTCGACCAGCACGGTCAGCCCGAGCGCGCGGCCGAGCGCCACGACGGCCTGCACGATCACCCCGCCATTAGCGCTTTCGCCGAGCGCCGTGACGAAGCTGCGGTCGATCTTGAGCTTGTCGAGCGGAAACCGTTGCAGATAACCGAGGTTGGAATAGCCGGAGCCGAAGTCGTCGAGGGCAATGCGCACGCCGAGCGCGTGCAGGTCCTCGATGCGCTTGACCATCTCGTCCGGGTTGTCGATCAGCACGCCCTCGGTGATCTCCAGGATCAACCGCGACGGCGGCACGCCGCTGTCGGCGAGCGCCGAGCGCACCAGGTCGACGATGTCGCGGTCGTGCACCTGCACCGGCGAAAGGTTCACCGCCACGTAAAGGTCGGGCCAACGCTTGGTTTCCTTGAGCGCGCGCCGCAGCACGAAGGCGCCGAGTTGGTCCATCAGGCCCATCTGCTCAGCAACCGGAATGAAGTGCGCCGGGCCGATGGGACCGCGCACCGCATGGGTCCAGCGAAGCAGCGCCTCGACGCCGAGCACGCGACCGCCCTGCGCCGATACGATCGGCTGGTAATGCAGTTCCAGCTCGTTGGCGCTGAGCGCCCGCGGCAGTTCGCGCTGAATGAAGCGTTCCGCGTCCGACACCGTATCGATGCTGGCGTCGAAGGCGACGATGGTGCCGGGCCCCTTTTTGGCGGCCTGCCGCACCGCCAGCTCCGCGCGGCGCGTGAGCTCACCGCGGGTCACCGCATCACGCGGTGACTGCGCGAAGCCGGCGTGCGCGCTGACCCTCACCACGGTATCGACCCAGTGCGGCCGCGCGATGGCGTTGACCATGTCGCGCATCAGGCTGGCGGCGTCGAAATCGGCCGGCGTGGTCATGGTGACCGCGAATTCGTTGCTGCCGATACGCCCGCAGGTGGCGTGCGCGGGCACCGATTCCTTGAGCCGCTGGGCAATCGCGGCGTAAAGCTCGTCGCTGGCCAGCACGCCCAGGGCGGCGTTGATGTCAGCCATGCCATCGATGGCGACCAAGGCGAAGGTCGTGATCTCGTGGGTCGCGCGTTCAGCCAGCGCCAGGTCGAGCAATTCGAGCGTCTTGGCGTGGTTGGGCAACCCGGTCAGCTTGTCGCGGTCGGCGGCGCGGCGCGCCTGCTCCTCGCTGTCGGCCAGTTGCAAACGCGCACGGCGCAACTGCCGCAGGGAGAACCCGGCAAAGCCAACCATCGCGAAGGCCGTGCCGGCGACCAGCGGCAGCAACCGGCCCATGGTGCGCATCATCGGGTGGGTGCGCTCCCAGGTAAAGAAGCCGGCGATGCGTCCCTGCCCGTCCAGCACCGGCTGCATCTCGCGCAACTGCGCGTCCGGGTCCGACTCGAAGCGCAGATCCTTGAGGCGCGTGCTCTGCTCGACCATGCGCAGGAAGCGCGGGTCGATCCGCTCGTTCTTGCCGAACAAGGTGTGGAACTCGGTGACGGCATTGCGCAGCGCCGTGCGCTGTTCGGCCCACAGACGCTCGTCGCTCTGGCGCGCCCAGGCGTAACCGAGGCCGGCGCACAGCAGGGTGGCGCCGAGCGCGGTCACGGCCACCACGACAATGAAGCGCGAGGACGACAACAGGCGGCGCGCCTGCGCCCGCGAGGCGTCGGATACGTCAGCCGGCGCGGCCGGTTGCGACCGCCGCAGACCCCGCAGGAACGACTTGGGATTGCGGGCCGCGCGCTTGGTCGCCCCGGTCCTGGCCTCACCTTGCACTCGTGTACTCTCCCCCGCGCCAGTGAGCGGTCGAACAGCCTGAAGGCTTACGGGAGCAGCCTTAATATCGGGTCGACAAACAGGGTGAACGATTTATGACCGGCGCGAAATCGCCAGGTTTTACGACATATTGCGCGCCGGCCTGCGGGGCGGGCCGCTGAAACTGCAGTATATCACGCGCTCGCTAGCGCAGACCAAACCACAGAGTGGCAATGCTGAGAAAGGAGAAGAAGCCGACCACGTCGGTGACCGTGGTCACGAATGGGCTCGAAGCCACCGCCGGATCGAACTTCATCCGGTAGAGCGAGAGCGGAATCAGGATGCCGCCGAGCGCGGCGGCGAACAGATTGCAGATCATCGCCAGGCCGATCACCACCGCCAACCCCGGCACCTTGAACCAGGCATAGGCGACAGCGCCCGTGATGACCGCGAAGGCGACGCCATTGAGAATGCCGACCATGAGCTCGCGGCTGATGACCCGCCAGGCATTGGCGTCGTTGAGATCGCGAGTGGCGAGCGCCCGCACGGCGACAGTCATGGTCTGGGTGGTGGCGTTGCCGCCCTGGCTCGCCACAATCGGCGCCAGCACAGCGAGCGCCACCATCTTCTGCAACTGGCCTTCGAACAGCCCTAGCACCGAGGAGGCGAGGAACGCGGTAGCGAGATTGACCAGCAGCCAGTTGAAGCGGCCGCGGGCGATGGTCCACACGCTGTCGGACAGCTCTTCGTCGTGGGTGACGCCGCCCAGCGCCTTGATGTCCTCTTCCGCCTCCTCCTGGATGACGTCGGCGATATCGTCGAAGGTGATGACGCCGACCAGCCGTTCGCCGGCATCGACCACCGGCGCGGCGACGAGATCGTAGCGCTGGAACATGCGGGCGACGTCCTCCTGGTCGTCCTCGGCGTGCACCCGCCGGCGTTCCGGCTCCATCAGCTCGGCGACCGGGATCGGCCGCTTCGAGCGCAGCAGGCGGTCGAGCGGCACCGCGCCTTGGAAACGTCCGGCGTCGTCGACCACGTAGAGCTCGAAAAAGCGGTCCGGCAGGTCGGCGGTTTCGCGCATGTAGTCGATGGCCTGGCCGACGGTCCAGGACGGCGTTGCGGCGATGAACTCGTCCTGCATGCGCCGGCCGGCGGAATATTCCGGGTAGTTGAGGCTGCGCCTGAGCGCCGCCCGCTCGGGCACAGGCAGCTCGCGCAGCACCTCGGCCTGCTCGTCCTCCGGCAGGCTCTCCAGGATGGTCACCGCGTCGTCGGATTCGAGGTCGCGGACACCCTCGGCGACCGTCTTGGCCGGCAGCTCGTCGAGGATCTCCTCGCGCACCGCGTCGTCGACTTCGGTCAGCGCGGTGAAGTCGAAATGGAGGCCGAGCAGTTCGACCAGGCGCGGGCGGTCCTCGGGCTCGAGCGCTTCGATCAGGGTGCCGAGATCGGCCTCGTGCAGATCCGCGACCAGCGCGCGCAGGCCGTCGCCATCACCGCTCTCGATGGCACGCGCCACGCGCTCGACGAAGTCGGCGCGGACCGTGCCGTCCTCGGCCCGCAGCGGCGGGGCGGTGGTCTCCTCATCGAGCATGCCGATCCTCGGCGGTGACACATAATGCGCCGCTTGTACGCCCGCCCCTGCGCTCGGGCAAATGATTAGCGCATAAACCTCAAGACATGCTTGCGAAGCGCGCACCGGCGCGCTGAACTGCCGCGGCCAAACGATCGCGGTTCAGGGGACGTTTCGATGTTTCGCATGGTCATTGCCGCGGTGGTTGTCCTGACGCCGCTGGCGGCTTTGGCAGCGTCCTGCCCCGGCAACCCGGACGCACTGGGCACCGCGCGCGTGATGACGGTAGATGCCTCCTCGACGCCGCAGGTCGGCCGCAAGCAGTTTCCGCAGACCCTTCCGCTCGCCGACAAGGAGCTGGTGCTCACCTTCGACGACGGCCCCTGGCCGACCACCACCCCGAAGGTGTTGGCGGCGCTCAAGCACGAATGTGTCGAGGCCACCTTCTTCCTGATCGGCCGCAACGTGGCGGCGCATCCGGAGCTCGCCCGGCGCGAACTCGCCGACGGCCACTCCATCGGCAACCACACCTATTCGCATCCCCTGCTCAACCACCTGAAGCTCGCCAAGGCGCAAGCCGAGATCGAGCACGGCTTCGCCGCCGACAACCTGGCGCTCTATGGCCGGAACGACAGCACGCCGGTGACTCCGTTCTTCCGCTTTCCGGGCTTCGCCTCGAGCCCGGCGTTGCTCGACTGGCTCAAAGCGCGCGGCGTGGTCGTGTTCGGCGCCGACGTCTGGGCGAGCGACTGGAATGAGATGACGCCGACTTTCGAGCTCACGCGGCTCATGCGGCGCATCGCCAAGGTCGGGCACGGCATCGTCCTGCTGCACGACACCAAGGCCGAGACCGCGCGCATGCTGCCGGCCTTTCTGCGCGCGCTGAAAAAGGGCGGTTACCACATCGTCCATGTGGTGCCGGCGACAAGCCCGCTGACGCCGCGGCTACTCACCAACTGATGTCAGCGCCCAGTGACCGTCGGCCGGCTTGCCAGGGCCGGCCGGCTTCTGGCCGGCCCGCCCGGGCGGTTGTGGTACGTTTTTCCGTTAACGCGCATTTCTTTAATGTGCTCAAATAGCTCCCAGGGGAGCGAGGTCCTGGCCCGGCGGCCATGGACCCTTGTACGAGGTATTGGGGTAAAGCGTATGCGTGGCGTTGCGTTGGTGGCGTGCGGCCTAGTCGGCGGCGCGTTGATGAGCGGTTGGCCCGGCGGCGCGTCGCCGCTTGCGGTGACGGCGGCCCAGGCCCAAGAGCGGCCGGTCGAAACCGCCTCGACAGCGCCCGTGGCGGCACTGCCCGCGAATGCGGACAAAGCGGTCAGCTCACCCGCCGTTCAACCTACCGTCCAGCCCGACGGCCGCCCCGCCAAAGGCGACGTCAAGCCCGACGCCCACCCGGCCGCGCCCGCGACCACGGCGGCGACACCGGCGCCGCCGGACACCTGCCCCGGCGTGATCGGCACTAGTCGCACCATTGTCCTGGGTGCCAGCCTGCCGCGCCAGATCGGGCTGATGCAGTTCAAGACCTCGCTGCCGCTCAAGGACCACGAGGTGGTGCTGACCTTCGACGACGGGCCGGTGCACACCTACACCCCGCGCGTGCTCGATATCCTGGCGAAGAACTGCGTGAAGGCCACGTTCTTCATCGTCGGCGAACAGGCCACCGCCTATCCCGCCCTGGTGCGCCGCGAGTACAACGAGGGTCACAGCATCGGCACCCACAGCGAGCACCACCCGCTGAACTTCAACCACTTGGCGGAACCGGCGGTCGCGCGCGAGGTCGACGACGGCATCGCCGCGGTGCAGGCGGCAATCGGCGATCCGCGCGCGGTGGCGCCCTTCTTCCGCGTGCCGGCACTACGGGTCAGCCAGACGGTGGACGGCTTCCTCGCCGCCCATGCGCTGATCGACTGGAGCGCCGACGCGGTCGCTGACGACTGGCGTCACGGCATCACCCCGGCAAAGATCGTCCGGCTCGCCATGGAGCGCCTCGCCGCGCGCGACCACCGCGGCGTGCTGCTGCTGCATGACATCCATCCGGCAACGGCCGAAGCGCTGCCGATGCTGCTCGCGGAGCTGAAAACGCACGGCTACCACATCGTGCACGCGGTGCCGGCCGGCGCGCGGCCGAAGTCGGTGCCGCCTTTGCCCGCGACGATGATCGCGCATGCCCCGCCGCATAAGCCCGCGCATCACGCGCATCTGAAGCGCCACCGGCATCACCGCAAGACAGTGACGCGGCGGCATCACCCACCCAGCCAGTCGCTGAGTGCGCGCAAGCGCAAATTGCACCACGCGCACACCGCGTCCCGCAACGCCACCGACGGATCAGGCTGGGTGACGCCGTTCCACTAGCCGTGCCGACGGCTGCCGCAGGGAACCAGCCGGTTTCTCCCGCCCGGTAGCCCGACCCACAGCGCCGCTCGCGCGTTGTCGTCTCGAGTTCGATCGACGGCGCTCGCCGTCAGAGCAGGAAGCGCTGATGCTGTCCTTCCTCACGCATGGGGATATCCCACGGCTGCTGTCGACCTACGGCTACGGCGCGGTCGCCGGCATCACGGCGCTGGAGAGTGCCGGCTTGCCGCTGCCCGGCGAGACAACGCTGGTGGCGGCGGCCATCGTCGCCGGCACGACGCACACGCTGAACATCTGGATCGTGGTGGCGGCGGCCGCCGGCGGCGCCATCATCGGCGACAATGTCGGCTTCCTGATCGGGCGCCGGATCGGTTACTGGCTGCTGACGCGCTACGGCCGCTACCTGCGCATCAGCGACACGCACATCAAGGTCGGGCAATATCTGTTCATCCGTCACGGCGGCAAGGTGGTGTTCTTCGGCCGTTTCGTCGCGCTGCTGCGCGCGCTCGCCGCGTTGCTCGCCGGCACCAACCAGATGACCTGGCCGCGCTTCCTCGCCTTCAACGCCGCGGGCGGCGCGACCTAGGCGCTGCTTTACGGCCTGACCGCGTACGTCTTCGGCAAAGAGGTCGGCACGCTTGCCGGTCCGCTGAGCATCGCCTTCGCCGTCCTCGCCGTGATCGCGCTCGCGGTATCCTATGTCGTCATCCGACGCCACCGGCTGCGGCTCGAGGCGCGCGCCGAAGCCGCGCTGCCGGGCCCGGTGCGGCGGCGCAATTTTCGCCGGTAGAATGCTCCCACCGACAGCCGGCGCGTGAGTTCGCGGCGCGGTTGTTCTATGCTCTCCCAAAATCGAGCGCTCACGCTCGAAGGCGCGGCTTGCGAGGGAGGCATTCATGCGCGGGGGATTGCGGACCATCGTTGTGGCGCTGCTCGCCGCAGTCGTTTTCGCCGCCACGGCACCGGCGCGCGCCGCCGGCGTGCCGTTCAAACCCGGCCCGCAGCAGGGACTGTTCCTGCACGTCACCGACATCCACTTCGATCCGTTCGCCGACCCGTCACTGGTCGCGAAGCTGTTGGCCGCGCCGGTCGCGCAATGGCAGGCCATCTTCGAATCGTCGCCCAACCCGCGTTTCCCGCGCCGCAACCACGCCGACACCACCTACCCGCTGTTTGCCTCGATGTTGTCCGCCGCAAAGGACGTCACAGACGGCAACGGCCAAAGCGTGCATTACGACTATGTCCTCAACACCGGCGACAACCTGGCGCACGAGTTCCACGACAAGTTCGCGGCGGCCGGCGGACGGGATGCCGATTACCCGGCCTTCGTCAGCAAGACGCTGCGCTTCGTCGACGACATGCTGAGCAAGAGCCTCGGCGCGCCACTGGTCTACGCCCCCGGCAACAACGACGCCGTGTGCGGCGATTACAAGGTGGCACCACACAGCGCGGTTCTGGCTGACGTCGCGCGCGACCTGCCGCTGGTCGCCGGCGACGCCGCCGCGCGCCGCGACTTCGCGACCGGCGGGTTCTATGTGGCGCCGCATCCGAGCGTGCCCGGTCACGACATCATCGCGCTCAACTCGGTGTTCTGGTCGATCAAGTATCGGGATGAGTGCAGCAAGCGCGGCGGCGATCCCGGCGCCGCCGAGCTCGACTGGCTGGCTTGGACGCTATACCGCGAGAAGGCCGCGGGCCGTACCGCGACGCTCGTCATGCACATCCCGCCCGGCATCAACGGCTTTACCTCGGCGAAGCAAAGCTGCCCTTGGGCCGGCACCAGCTTCTGGCGCGCCGACGTGACGAAGCGGTTCGCCGCCCTCGTCGCGCAATACAAGGACGTCCTGACCGCGAGCTACGCCGGCCATACCCACATGGACGACTTCCGCCTGCTCTCGGACGCGGCCGGCACGCCGCTGCTCGTGACACGCATCACCCCGGCGGTGACGCCGCTGTTCGGCAACAATCCGGCCTTCGCGGTGATGCTCTACGACCACACCGACGCGCTCGTCGCCGACTCGGCGATCGTCTATCTCACCAACGTGGACGCGGCCGGGCCCAATGTGCCGGCGCAATGGAAGCTGGAATACGACTTCGCGCGGAGCTACGGCGTCAAGCGCTATACGGCTGCAAACCTGGCCGCGCTCGCGCATCGCATCGCCGACGATGCCGGCGTGGCGAAGGACTACGCCACGTTTTATCCGGTGGAGGCGCCGACGCCGGTGAACCCCGGCGACCTGACGGCCTACGCCTGCGCGCAGACAGCGCTGACGCCGGCCGCTTACGCCGCCTGCCGCTGTCCGGCCGGGGCGGCCCAGCCGTCGAATTAGAAGCTAAATTTGGATTGGTGCGGTCGAGAGGACTCGAACCTCCACGGTTTTACCCGCTGCCACCTCAAGGCAGTGCGTCTACCAATTCCGCCACGACCGCATTGGAAAAGGGCGAGAGGCCCGAAAACCCCCGCGCGCCCTTAAGACGGCGGACCATGTAACAAATAGGCCCTGCCGCCACAAGAGCCACGCGCGCGTCGTCCCGTCCTGGAGGAGCGCCGATTCGGGGCGGAAATCAGCCATTTGCCGGGAAGCCGACCGAAACGGCCAAAGGGCGGCGCGCGGCGCCACCCTCACCTATATGGAATCGGCCGGGCGGCGGGCAGCGGCTCAGCGGCTGTCGGGCCGGCGCGGCAACAGCTCGCTCACCTCGACGGTGATCCGGTTGCCGTTCACCGCCACGGCGCCCGCCGCCACCGGCATGTTGTTGGCGAGGATCTTGACGTCGTCGTCCTCGGTCGCGTCCAACTCGATGATGGCGCCGCGGCCGAGGCGCAGCACCTGATGGACCGGCATGGAAGTGGTGCCGAGCACCACCGTTATGTCGATGGCGACCTTGTCGATCGTGGCCATAGTTCCCCTCGCATGGGCCCGTCTTCTTGCGGGCGGGGACTAGGTGACCATGGTATGGTGAATTGATGGTTAACGTGCGCGACGAACTGACGATCGGCCTGCCGGCCCCGGCCGGAACACCGCCGGTCGCATGGCGGGTGAGCGATGATCCGGTCGCCTACGCGGATGCACTCGCGGCCATGGACGCGCGTGTGGCCGATATCGCCGCCGGTCGTGCGGACGAGTTGGTCTGGCTCTTGGAACACCCCCCGCTCTACACCGCCGGCACCAGCGCCAAGGCGGCCGACCTGATCGAGGCGCGCTTCCCGGTGCACCAGGCCGGGCGCGGCGGCCAGCTCACTTATCACGGCCCCGGTCAGCGGGTCGCTTACGCCATGTTGAACTTGCACCGGCGTGAGCCCGACGTGCGCCGTTACGTGGCGACGCTGGAGGCCTGGATCATCCGGACGCTCGCCGCCTTCAACGTGCGCGGCGAGCGGCGCGAAGACCGGGTCGGCGTCTGGGTGCGCCGGCCGGACAAGGGGCCCGGTTACGAGGACAAGATCGCCGCCATCGGCATCCGTGTGCGGCACTGGGTGACGCTGCACGGCATATCCCTCAACGTCGAGCCGGACCTCACGCACTTTGCCGGCATAGTCCCCTGTGGGGTGAGCGAGCAGCGTTACGGCGTCACCAGTCTCGCTGATCTCGGCATCCCGGCGTCGATGCCGGAAGTCGACATCGTGCTGCGCACGGAGTTCGAGGCGCTGTTCGGGCCCACCGCCGCTCATGCCAACGAAGCCGCCGAGGCCGTCCGCGCCGGGGTGCGAGCCTCGCTATAGCGCCACGCCAACGTCAGCACGCCGTAGCCGTATGCAGCGCTGCACATTTCACGCACGCGCGCGTCGCTCTTCGCGCGCAGCGGACCCAGCTGCGCCGTTACCGTTGAGGTGAGAGGCCCGAATCCTGCATCGTTCCCGCAGCAACTCGCCGCGCTCTGCTGCCAAATTGGGCACCAAAGCGCGCAAAAAGGGCGCTACATAAACTAATACGATTGGAATAATCCTGCGTTAGGAGGGTTTTCATCGCCGCCCGTTCCGATTATGACAGGAACCACTCTGGGGGCGACGGAGTTTAGTTGAGGGGGCGTGTAACAATGCCGCGCCGATAACAAGCTATTGATCGATAGCTCAAATAATTTGCGCGCTTCGGAGGAGAAAATGGCTCATATGAAGAAAGACGATCTCAACAAAATCAATGACGTGCAGACCGGCCTCAACCGGCGTCAATTCGTGCAGGTCGGCCTCGTCGGCGCCGCCGGCGCCGGTGCGTTGCTCAAGAGCGGAGCGGCCTTTGCGGCCAAGCATCCGGCGCTTGGCACCTACCCCGCCGGCATCCACAAGAGCTCCGTGTTTGTCGGCGCCGTCATGCCGCTCACCGGCCCCTATTCGAGCTCGGGCAAGGACATGCAGTACGGCTTCGAGCTCGCCGCCAAGCACATCAACGACAGTGCCGGTGCTGCCGAGCATATGGAGTCGCTGAAGGGCAAAAAGGGCCTGCTCGGCAAGAAGATCGAGACCGGCGTCGCCGACAGCGAGACCAAGCCGAACCCGGCGATCCAGGCGGCCACGCGCTTCATCCGCAACGACAAGGCCATCATGCTGACCGGCGCGGTGTCGAGCGCGGTTGCGATTGCGCTTGAGAAGCTCGGCCAGCGTGAAAAAGTCATCTTCATGGTTGGCAACAGCGGCTCCAACGACACCACCGGCAAGGACTGCCAGCGCTACGGCTTCCGCTCGCAGAACTCCGCCTACATGGCAGCCAAGGCGCTGTCGCCGGTGCTGGCCAAAGAGCTCGGCAAGGGCAAGAAGGTCGCGTATCTCACGCCGGACTACACCTACGGCCACAGCGTCTACGACTCGATGAAGGAGTTCACCAGCAAGGAGGGCTGGACCGAGGCGACCAACCAGCTCGCCCCGCTCGGCACCACCGACTTCTCCTCCTACCTGCTCAACATCGCGAACTCGGGCGCCGACGTATTCGTCAACATCGCCTTCGGGGCCGATGCCGTCGCCTCCACCAAGCAGGCCGAGCAGTTCAACATCCTGCAGAAGATGAAATACGTGGTGCCGAACATCTCCCAGTTCCAGGCCAAGGAACTCGGCGCCAAGATCATGGGCGGCACCTACGGCACGCAGCCGTGGTGGTGGACGGAAGAAGACCACTTCCCGCTCGCCAAGGCCTTCGTGTCGGACTTCGAGAAGAAGTACGGCTACAAGCCGCGCTGGGGCGCGAGCGAAGCCTACGTGCAGATGATGGTTTGGGCCGACGCCGTCGCGCGCGCCGGCAGCTTCTACCCGGTCGACGTGATCAAGGCCCTGGAGTCCGGGCACAAGGTCGACACCATCTACGGCAAGGTCTGGTATCGCGAAGGCGACCACCAGATGGTCCGCCCGGTGCCGGTCGTGCAGGGCAAGACGCCTAGCGAGATGAAGGGCAAGGAAGACTACTTCAAGATCGTCGAGATCGTGAAGGGCGAGGACGCCATGCCGCCGCTGAAGGCGACCGGTTGCAAGATGCCGGGCTACGGCGCGTAGCCGTCCAGTCGACGCCGACAATAGCGGCCCGGTGAATTCATTCACCGGGCCGTTGTCGATCAACATTCTCTCAATTTTGCCAAAGCATATGATCTTGAGAACCGCGCTATGCCGACGCTAGGCCAATTCCTCTCGCAGGCGTTCAACGGCCTCGCCTTCGGCAGCCTGCTCGCGCTCATATCGAGCGGGCTCACCATCATCCTCGGCACGCTCGGCGTCCTGAACTTCGCGCACGGCGCCATGTTCATGCTCGGCGCCTACACCGCCTATATCGTGCTCAGCCATTTCGGCTCCTACGCCGCCGCCCTGCTCGGCGGCGCGTTGGCGCTGTTCATCGTCGGCATTATCACGGAGCGCGTGCTGATCCGCCGCTATTACGATCGCCCGCCGCAGGATCAGATCCTTGTCACCTTCGGCCTGGGCATCATGCTGGTGGAGGCCATGCGCTACGGCTTCGGGGGCCTCAGCCAGCGCGTGCCGCTACCGAGCTGGGGCCACGGCATCGTCAATTTCGGCTATTTCTTCTACCCGATGTACCGCGTCGAGGTGATCGCCATCGTCGCTGTCATCCTCCTCATCTTCTATGTCTTGCTCTACCGCACCTCGATGGGCCTCATCGTGCGCGCCGGCATCGAGGACCCGATGATGGTCGGGCTGCTCGGTATCCATCTGCGCCGCGTCTTCATGATCGTGTTCTCGCTCGGTGCGGTCGCCGCCGGCATCGCCGGCGTGATCTACGCGCCGCTCTCGTCAGTCATCCCCGACATGGGCGAACCGTTCCTGGTGCAGTCCTTCGTGGTGGTGGTGATCGGAGGCTTAGGCTCGTTTCCCGGCGCGGTGGTCGGCGGCATCGTGGTCGGCGAAATGCTCAGCCTCACCACCATGTTCAATCCCGCATACGCGCAGGCGGCGATTTATGCCGCCATGACGCTGGTGCTGATCGTCAGGCCGCGCGGCCTGTTCGGTGCGCACGGACGGATGTGACGGCCATGAAGTCCGCATCCCTTGCCCGCTGGATTCCCGAGATCATCGTGGCGGTTGCGCTTGTCGTGCTGCCGCTGGCCTTCGGCGAAAACTCACTCGACCTGCTCACCCGCATTCTGCTCTGGGGCCTGTTCGGTCTCGGCTTTTCGCTGCTGTTCGGCTTCGGCGGCCTGCTGTCCTTCGGCCAGGCCGCCTTCTACGGCACCGGCGGATTCGTGACCGCCTACCTGCTGACGTCGCACATCATCGGCAACGTCTGGCTTTCGATCGTGATCGGCGTCGGCGCTGCGGCGCTGTTCAGCGTGGTGGTCGGCATCCTCGCGCTGCGCCGTGTCGGCATCTATTTCGCCATGATCACGCTCGCCTTTGGCGAGCTCTCCTACTTCCTCGAGAACTCGCCGCTGTCGCACTTCACCGGCGGCGAGAACGGGCTGCCCGGCATTCCCGCGCCCTCCCTGCAGATCGGCTCGTTCAAATACGTCTTCACCGGTAGCTGGCCGAGCTACGAGCTGATTGCCGGGCTTTTCTTCATCGGTTACCTGCTCGCCCGCTTCATCATGCTGTCACCGGTCGGCAATGTGCTGATCGGCATCAACCAGAACCCGGTCCGCACCGCCGCGCTCGGCCATCACGTACCCGGCTACAAGCTCGCGGCGTTCGTGCTGGCGGGCGCCTACGCTGGGCTCGCCGGTGCGCTGCTCGGCATTTTCCAGAGCTATATGCCGCCCTCGGCCTTCGCGCTCGAGACCTCCGGCCAGCTCGTCATCCAGACTGTCATCGGCGGCGCTGAGATCCTGCTCGGGCCCGCGATCGGCGCCGCCATCTGGCTTTCGCTACGCGACTTCCTGCAGCAGGTGCCCGTGGTGGGCGACCTGTGGAAGTTCATCCTCGGCTTCGCCTTCGTGCTGCTGGTGACGCTGCTGCACCGCGGCGTCGGTGGCGAGCTCTACGCGCTGTGGCTGCGCAAGCGCCCGGGCGGCCTGATGCCGGCGGCCGCCGCCGCGCATGAGCGCCTGGCGCCGGCGGAGGTCGTCGAACTGCTGAAGCCATTGAACGCGCCCCCGGACGGCGCGCTCGCGCTCGACGTCCAGTCGGTTAGCAAGAGCTATGGCGGCATCCACGCCAACGCCGATGTGACCTTCCAGGTGCCGGCCGGCGCGCTCTACGCCGTCATCGGGCCGAATGGTGCTGGTAAGAGCACTTTCCTCCGCATGCTGGCCGGCGAGGAGCATCCGGACCAGGGCAGCATCCGCGTCAACGGCGTCGAGCGTACCGCCGCCGACGTCACCGCCGCGACCCAGAACGGAGTCGCCAAGAGCTTCCAGATCAATCAGTTGTTCCCGCACCTCACGGTGCGCCAGAACCTGCGCCTCGGCGCGTCCGCCCGTTACCGCGGCCGCATCCGCTTCGACGTCTTCCGCAGTGCCGACTCGCTCGCGCCGGTCGAAAAGCTGGTCGACGCGCTGCTCGACGAACTGGATCTCGCCCCTCACGCCGACGTGCTGGTCGACACCCTCGCCTACGGCGAGAAGCGCCGGCTCGAGCTCGGCCTTGCGCTCGCATCGCGCCCCTCGGTGCTGCTGCTCGACGAGCCGCTGGCGGGCCTGAGCCCCGCCGAACGCGAGGACGTCAAGCAGCTCATCAAAAACATCCGCAAGGGCCGCACCATCGTGCTGGTCGAGCACGACATGGACGCGGTGTTTGAGCTGGCCGAGCGCATCATGGTGATGCACGACGGCAACCGCCTGACCGAAGGCGATCCCGCGGCCATCCAGAAGGACGAACGCGTACAACAGGCCTATCTCGGCGGGGTTGACTTCTGATGAACATGATCGAGCTCGACAAGGTCAACAGCTACTATGGCGACTCGCATATCCTGTTCGATGTCTCGATTGAGGTGCGCGAGAAGGAAGTGGTGGCCCTGCTCGGCCGCAACGGCGCCGGCAAGTCGACGACCCTGAAGACGCTGGCGGGCGTGCTGCATCCGCGCTCGGGCGCCATTCGCCTCGCCGGCGAGCCTATCGACAACCTGCCGACCTACGAGATCGCCCGCCGCGGGCTGCAACTCGTGCCGGACGAGCGCCGCATCTTCGGAAGCTTGACGGTCGCCGAGAACCTCAAGGTCGCGGCGCTCACCGCCAGCAATGCCTGGCCGGTCCGGCGTATCTACGACATGTTCCCACGGCTGGAGGAGCGCAAGGAATCGCGCGGCGGCAATCTCTCCGGCGGCGAGCAGCAGATGCTGGCGATCGCGCGTGCGCTCATTCGCGATCCGCGCGTCATCCTGCTCGACGAGCCGTTCGAGGGCTTGGCCCCGGTGATCGTCAGGGACATCCTGGACGTCTGCAAGCGGCTTGTGCAGGAAGGCCCGACCGTCGTCATCGTCGAGCAGAACCTTCGCGCCGCCTTAAGCCTCGCCCACCGCGTCTACGTGCTCAACAACGGCCACATGGTATTCACCGGCACGCCGGACGAACTGAACGCCAACCCCGACGTGACCAGCCGCTATATCGGAATCTAGGTCGGCGACAGTCGCCGCCGGCCTCTAGAGCATCGGATCGTGATTAGGAATTGCGAGAGGGATTCCCTTGAGGGGGCAAATCATGATTTACCGTGGTCGGAGGTGGACCATGGGCAAGCCGTACTCTCAGGATTTACGTGAACGGATCATCGGATTTGTCGAAGGTGGCGGGTCGCGGCGAAGTGCTGCCGACCATTTCGGCGTCAGCCCGAGCTGCGCCATCAAGCTGATGGATCGCTGGGACCGCACCGGCTCGTCCGCCCCGGGCAAGCGCGGTGGTAGCGCGGGCAAGTTGGCGCCCTACAAGGATTTCTTGCTCAGGCGCGTCAAGGATAAGCCGGATATCACGATGCCGGAACTGGTTGAGGTCCTGAAGGCGGAGACCGGTACCGAAGCGGCACCCGCGAGCTTGTCGCGCTTCCTGATCCGGCACGGGCAGCGCTTCAAAAAAAAAGACGCTGCTGGCCAGCGAGCAAAGCCGTTCCGACGTCGCTCGGCAGCGTGACGAGTGGACCCGATTGGGCCAACCGCGCATGCGCCTCGAGCCACATCGGCTTGTCTTCATCGACGAGACCGGCACGACTACTAAGATGACGCGACTGCGGGGGCGAGCGCCGCTTGGTGAGCGGCTCAGGATGCACGTGCCCTTTGGCCATTGGCACACCCAGACCTTCGTCGCCGGCCTCAGATGCCACGGCCTGACAGCGCCGTGGGTGCTGGATGGCCCGATGAACCGCCACGCCTTTGAGGTTTATGCCGAGACGCAGCTCGCCCCGACCCTCTCCAAAGGCGATGTCGTCATTATGGACAACTTATCTTCGCATAAAGGGCCGCGCGTGAGCCAGATCATCGAAGATTGCGCTGCCTGGCCGCTCTTCCTGCCACCCTATTCTCCGGACCTCAATCCGATCGAACAGGCCTTCGCCAAGCTCAAGGAGCTTCTACGTAAGCAAGGCGCCAGAACGATCGAGACCCTCTGGAAGGCCATCGGTGACATCTGCTCCCTCTTCACGCCAAGCGAATGCTGGAACTTCTTCCGCCACGACGGATACGCAACTGACTTCACATGAAAGTCCGATGCTCTAGGCCACGGCCATGATGACGTGCGCCTGGATCTTGGCGGCCACTGCGCCGCGCCCGTGCTTCGCCACCAGCGCGGCTTCCGCATGGTCGGTCGCCGCGTCCAGCGATCCCGGGGCCCTGGCCTCGATCTCGTTGCGCAGCAGCGTTCCCTGGCAATAGGCCACAGCCGGAATACGCGCCGAGTCCGCGCAGCTTTGCTCGGCCCGCGTCTCGATCTCGACGTCCGTGAAGCCCGCCTCCTCCAGTTCGCGGCGGATCAGCGCCACCTCGTGATAGCCGTGCGGCGTACGCGCCAGAAAGCGCGGCGGATCGTTCGGAAACATCTCTGCGAGGGCATTCGTCACATCGTCTGCGAAGACGTTGTCTTCGATGCGGTCCCACACGCTGAACAGGAACCGGCCGCCGGGCTTGAGGACCCGCCTTGCTTCGCGATAGCCGGCCGTGCGATCTGGAAAAAACATTGCGCCGAACTGGCAACACACCAGATCGAAGGCCGCCTCTTCGAACGGCAGCGCCAGTGCATCTGCCTGTCGCCACGTGATCCCGTTGTCGGGCGGTTGCCGCGAAGCGGCGTAGTCGACCATCGGCTGGTTGAGGTCGGTCACGGTATAGCTTGCGCCCGGCCGAAGTTTCGGGGCCAGACGGCGCGTGACGACGCCGCTACCGGCGGCGGTTTCCAAGACGGTGTGCGGGCATAACGCTGCCGCACGCCGCGCCAAGTCCGCGGCATACGGCTCGAAGATCAACGGCACCATGTGGCGATCGTAATTCGCCGGAATCGAGCCGGCGAACACCTTGTCCGATTCCAGCATGGTCGTCGCCCCGGCGTGCCGGCATGGCCCGCATGACGAGCTTAGGATTGCCCGCATCCGGCCACAAGCGGCCTGCGGCTCAGGCCGTCGGCAGCACCGAGAACACGTCGCCCGGCCGGCGCAACCGGAAGTCGGCCGGGCTGCCCATGCGCTCGTCGATCTGATCCACGCGCGCCGCGTAAGGGCCGCGCCGGCAGGACACGATCATGGCGTCGATGACTGCGGCCTCGCCCGCAAACAGCGCCTCCACCGTGCCGTCGCGGCAGTTGCGCACCCAGCCCTCGAGGCCGAGCGTCAACGCCTCGCGCTCGACGAAGGCGCGATAACCGACGCCCTGTACCCGGCCCCGCACCACGATATGGCGGATCACGCTCATACGCTCTCCCGCGTCGAATGGCTGAAGACCTCCTTGGCGGTTTCGCCAACGTCGATGCCGGCCGCTCCGGTAAAGCCTGACGGCGACCAACGTTCCAGGGCGCGGACGTAAAACTCCGGCAACCCCCATTCGCGCGCGGCGGCGACGATCGATTCGACATATCCGGGGCGCGGCCGCCCCGCCACGCGCCGACGCAACAGATAGGTCAGCGCCGGTACCCGTCGCCCCGCGTGCAGCACCGGAAGCCGGCGCAGATCGTAGACGCCCTTGTGCAGCAGCTCATAGGCGTGCAGCGCTGCCAGGTCGCGCAGCGTCACCCGCCATAGCACGCCGTGCACGGTGTCGCCGCGGCTGGGCGCGACCGAGCCCCAGCCCGCGCGGCCGATAAAGAAGCGATGGCCGTTCAGCACCGCCACCCCGACGGCGACCGCGCCAGGGCAGCGATGGCGCATGGCACCGCCGCTCATGTTCGCGCCGTAGGCAAAGTAAGACATCATGGTCCCCGGAGATAGCAGACCGGGCCCCCCGACGTCAGCACATCCACGTGCTCGCGGGCGGCTGTATTCGAGACGCGAGGCAATTGTCCCCACACCGCGGCTGAACCATGATACTCCGGCACGGGGGCCGGCTCTCGGCCCGCGCGCGGCTTCCACCGCCCCACCGGTATATCCGCGCCTTTGAGGACCCGCAGCCTTCGATGAGCGACCAAGACGAGCGCCTGAGCCGTGCGCTTGCCGCCTACCTGCGGCAGGAGGTGCACGCGCCCGCGAGTGCGATCGCGGAGTTCCTCGACGCGCTGCTGGCGGATGCGCGCGCGCTCGACGCGGAAGTCATGCTGCGCGATCTCGAGCGCATGCACGAGGCGGGCCTGCGGCTGACCGGCTTCGTCGACCAGTTGATCGCCGACGCGTCCTTCGGGCGCCAGCAGGACGAAAGCGACGACGATTTTCACCGCCGCCTGCGGCACGACCTGCGCACGCCCCTCAACGCCATCATCGGCTACAGCGAAATGCTGCTCGAGGACATGGAGGACGGCGACCACCCCCTGCGCGACGACCTCGGCCGCCTGAGAAACGCCGCCGACGGCCTGCTGATCCAGATCGCCGCCATGGTCGCGCTCACCTTGGACAAGGAGATCGCGCCGGAGCACGACCAGGATCACGCCCGGCGGGTCGGCATCATCGCCGATGTCCTGCGCGCCGTGCAGCCGCTCAACGTGAGCACCGCAGGCGAGAGCGTGCCGCCGAGCGCGATCCTGATCGTCGACGACAACGCCGCCAACCGCGACGTGCTGGCGCGCCGGCTCGCCCGCGACGGTCATCGCATCACGAATGCCGAGAACGGCGCCGCCGCGCTCGCGCTGTGCGAGACCGAAACCTACGACCTCATTCTCCTTGACCTGATCATGCCCGAAATCAGCGGCTTCGAGGTGCTGACCCGGCTCAAATCCGCAGAGGGCACCCGACACATCCGGTGATCGTCACCTCGGCGCTCGACGAGCTCGACAGCGTCGTGCGCTGCATCGAAGCCGGCGCCGAGGACTACCTGACCAAGCCGTTCGAGCCGGTCCTCTTGCGCGCGCGCGTCAACGCCAGCCTGGAGCGGAAATCCCTGCGCGACCGCGAGAAGCAGTTCCTCGCCGACCTGGAGCGCGAAAAGCGCCGTTCGGAGATCCTGCTCCTGAACATCCTGCCGGAGAGCATCGTCTCCCGCATGCGCGACGGCGAGACGTCGATCGCCGACCGCATCGCGGAGGCGACGATCCTGTTCTGCGACCTCGTCGGCTTCACCGCGCTCAGCCATGCCCTCCCGGCAGACCGCACCATTGATTTCCTCAACCGCACCTTCACCGCCTTCGACCGGCTGGCCGCCGAGGAAGGCGTCGAGAAGATCAAGACCATCGGCGACGCCTACATGGTCGCCGCCGGCATCCCGGAACCCCAGCACGATCACGCCGAACGCGTCGCCCGCTTCGCGATCCGCATGCTGCAGGAGGTCGGGCGGGTCGCGGCGGCGACCGAACTCGATCTCAAGGCACGCATCGGCATCCATTCCGGGCCGGTGGTGGCGGGCGTCATCGGCACCCACAAATTCATCTACGACGTCTGGGGCGACACGGTGAACACCGCAAGTCGCATGGAATTGCATTCGCTGACCGGGCGCATCCAGGTCTCCGCCGCCACCGCCGCCGCGCTCGCCGGCCGGTTCGCGCTCGAGCCGCGCGGGATCATCGACGTCAAGGGCAAGGGACCGATGGAGACGTTCTTCCTGCTGGAGCCATGAACCGGCACGCGCCGCAGCGCATGCTCAGCGGCTCGATTGAAGTAGCCGCTCGCGCCTGATAATTTGCGCTCGCTCGGCCGCGCCGCCGGCCAGGCCCCGCAAGGACGACAGCGTGAGCCCCAAGGACAAGACCGCCCTCAACGCCGCGCAGGAACACGCCCTGCTCCGCGCCACGCTCGACAACATGTCCCAGGGCGTCGCGATGTACGACGCCGAGCACAAGCTGGTCACCTGGAACGAGCGTTTCGTCGCCTACCTCGACATGCCGGACGAATTCCTTGGCACCAACCGGACCTTCTCCGATTACATCCGCTATCTGGGCGCGCGCGGTGAGTTCGGCGACGCGGATATCGAGGCCGAGTTGCAGAAGCGCCTGCGGATGCTGGAGACCTCGCATTCGTTCGAGCGCGTCCGGCCCGACGGCATGGTTCTCGAAGTGCGCCGCGATCCGATTCCGGGCGGCGGCTTCATCGCGATCTACACCGACATCACCGAGCGCAAGAGGGCCGAAGAGTTGATCCGCAAGGCCAAAGATGACGCCGAGGCGGCGAGCCGCGTCAAATCCGCTTTCCTCGCCAATATGAGCCACGAGCTACGCACGCCGCTCAACGCCATCATCGGCTACAGCGAATTGCTGGCGGAAGACGCCCAGGACCGCGGCGACGATGCCGCCCTGCAGGATCTCGAAAAGATCCAGGGCGCGGGCAAGCATCTGCTTGGCCTGATCAACGACATCCTCGATCTGTCCAAGATCGAGGCGGGCAAGATGGAACTCTATATCGAAAGCGTCCCGCTGCCGGCGATGGTCGACGACGTGAAGACGCTGGTGGCCCCGCTCATCGATAAAAACGTCAACACCCTGGTGATCGAATGCCCACCGGACATCGGCGCGCTCCGCACGGACGTCACCAAAATCAAGCAATGCCTCGTCAACCTCCTGAGTAATGCCGCCAAGTTCACGAAGAACGGCACCATCACGCTGCGGCTGGCGCGGCGACGGCAGAGCAATGGCACACCGGCCGTGCAGTTCTCGGTCGCCGACAGCGGCATCGGCATGACGCCGGAACAGTTGGCGCGCCTGTTCCAGGCCTTCACCCAGGCCGACTCGTCGACCACCCGCAACTTCGGCGGCACCGGACTCGGCCTCGTCATCACACGGCATTTCTGCCAGATGCTGGGCGGCGACATCGACGTCGCCAGCACGCCCGGCCAGGGCTCGACCTTTACCATCACCCTGCCCGACCGGCCTGAGAAGGCCGAGGCCCCTATCCGCGCGCGCGCGACGGCGGACGCCGGCCATCCGTTATCGGCGATCAAGGTGCTGATCGTCGACGACGACATCATCGTGCACGACTTGTTGTCCGCGACGCTCGCCAAGGAGGGCTATTCGCTGCTGCACGCGCGCGACGGCGCCGAGGCGCTCGATATCATGCACAAGACGCCGCCCGACATCGTCACCCTCGACGTCGACATGCCGAAGGTCGACGGCTGGTCGGTGCTCGGCTCCATGAAATCGGACCCGAGCGTCGAGAATATCCCGGTCACCATGCTCACCATGTTCGACGACCGGCACCTCGGCTTTTCCCTCGGCGCCTTCGAGTTCATGACCAAACCGGTGGACCGCGCCAAGCTCTTGGCGCTGGTGCGCAAGCTCGCGCCCACGGCTAAGAGCGAGACCGTGCTCGTTGTCGACGACGACCCCGACGTGCGCGCCATCGTGAAGGCGACGCTCGAGGGCAACGGCATGCAGACGGCAGAGGCCACCAACGGCCGCATCGCCCTCGAATGGCTCGAGGGCCATCCGCCGCCGGCGCTGGTGCTGCTCGACCTCATGATGCCGGGAATGGACGGTTTCGATTTCCTCGACCGGGTGCGACAGCGCGGCAAATGGACCGACGTGCCGATCGTGGTTCTGACGGCCAAGGACCTGACCGAAAAGGAGCGCGCATTTTTGACCCAGCGTACCCTGCTGGTGCTAAGCAAGAGCGGCCAGCCGATCGGATCGCTCGGCCCTGCGCTGTCGGCGCTGGTGAAGCGCCATCATCCGGCGCCGGCAGGGTCCGCCTAGGGAGGAGTTAGCTTTCGTGAAGATTCTTCTGGTCGAAGACAACGAGATGAACCGCGACATGCTTTCGCGGCGGCTGGTGCGCAAGGGCTATGACATCGTCATGGCCGTCGACGGCCAGCAGGCGCTCGACATGGCCGCCGGCGAAAGCCCCGATCTCATTCTCATGGACATGAGCCTGCCGGTCATCGACGGCTGGGAAACGACGCGGCGCGTCAAGGCCAATCCGCAGACGCAGGCGATCCCCGTCATCGCCCTCACCGCCCACGCCATGGTCGAAGACAAGGACAAGGCAATCGCCGCCGGTTGCGACGACTTCGACACCAAGCCGGTCGACATCCAGCGTCTTCTCGGCAAGATCGAGGCCCTGCTCGACGGGCGCGCCGGCTGACGGCGGCCGCACCGAGCCTTGGCGGCAGACCGGGAGTGAATACCCGGCGCGGGCCGGCCCGAAATCCCTATTGCCTCGAACCGGGGACTGACCTACAGCAGCATTGAGCGCGAGGAGAACTGGCTCTCCGGTAAAGTGACAACGGGGGCGCGAGCCAGGCCGATCCACCGGGCATGGTGGCCGCCGTTCCGTGCCTGACTGCGATTCCGACGACATGAAAGCGATCCGCATTGGCCGGCACATGCTCCGCCGCCGGCACATTCGGCTTATGAGGGTGACGTCGGCGCGCTGGCAGCGGCGCGCCATCTTCCTCCTCGGCGGTGTGACCGTCGGCGCCTCGGCCATGCTGCTCGCCAAGACCGCCGACTGGGTGCAGGAAGCCTTCGCTCTCTTTGTCGGGCACTGGCGCTACGGCGCCCTGGTGGTCACGCCCCTCGGCATGGCGCTGTCGGTCTATCTCACCCATCGCTATTTCCAGAACTCGCAGGGCAGCGGCATCCCGCAGGCGATCGCGGCGCGCCAGCTGACCGACCAGACCGCGCGCAGCAAGCTGGTGTCGATGCGCATCGCCATCGGCAAGATCCTCCTGACCTTGCTCGGTCTCCTGTGCGGCGCCTCGGCCGGGCGCGAGGGCCCGACCGTGCAGGTCGGCGCCTCGATCATGTTTGCGGCCGGGCGCTGGTCGCCACGCCGCCAGCCCGGCCTGGTGCTGGCGGGCGCCGCCGCCGGGGTCGCGGCCGCCTTCAACACGCCGCTCGCCGGCATCGTCTTCGGCATCGAGGAGATGAGCCGCAGCTTCGAGGTGCGCACCAGCGGCCTGATCATTTCGGCCGTCATCGCCGCCGGCCTGACCACGCTCGGCCTCGTCGGCAACTACACTTACTTCGGCACCACCACCACGATGCTGGCGAACGGTGTCGACTGGCTGGCGATCCCGATCTGCGGCGTGATCGGCGGGCTCGCCGGCGGTCTGTTCAGCCGCATGGTCATCGTGGCGACGCGCGGCCTGCCCGGCCCGGCCGGCAAGTTCCTCAAGCAGCGGCCAGTTGTATTCGCGCTGCTGTGCGGCTTCGGTGTCGCGCTCTGCGGGCTCGCCTCCGGCGACCTGGTCTACGGCACCGGCTACGCCCAGGTCCGCACCGCGCTGGAGAACGGCGTGCCGCTGCCGCAGAGCTTCGGAATCCTGAAATTGCTCGCCACCACGCTGACGGCGGCCAGCGGCATCCCCGGCGGCATCTTCGCGCCGTCGCTCGCCGTCGGCGCAGGCATCGGCAGCCTGGCCGCCGACATCTTTCATGGCGCGCCGGTGGCGGCGATGATCATCCTCGGCATGGTCGCCTATTTCGCCGGCGTGGTGCAGGCCCCGATCACCGCCTTCGTCATCGTGACCGAGATGACCGACAACCACGCCATGGTGGTGCCGGTGATGGCGGCGTCCGTCATCGGCTACGCCTGCTCACGCCTGGTCTGCCCGGAAGGCATCTACCACGCGCTCGCCAAGGAATTCCTGAAAGGCCACGAGGTGGCCGGGCGCCATTAGCCGCGCCCGACCGGCGGTCAGGCGAATTCGAGAATGACCGCGTCCACCGCCAGGCTGTCGCCCGGCTTGGCGTTGATGCTCTTGACGGTGCCGTCGATCTCGGCGCGCAAGACGTTTTCCATCTTCATGGCCTCGACCACCGCCACCGTCTCGCCGGCCTTGACCTCCTGGCCTTCCTTGACCGCGATGGAGACGACCAGCCCCGGCATCGGGCACAGCACCTGCTTGCCGCTGTCGGCCTTCTCCTTCACCGGCATCAGCCGCGCGTATTGGGCCTCGCGCTCGGTGTAGACGTAAGCCTTGGTTTCGACGCCGCGGTACGCGAGCGCGAAGCCGTTAGGGATGTCGCGTACCTGCACCGCGATCCCGTGGCCGTCGATGGTGCCGGTCCACAACGGATTGCCCGGCTCCCAGTCCGAGACGAGACGACACGCGGCCTTATCCTTGCCGTCAAAGCGCACCGCGATGGCGCCGTCCTCGCGCCTAACCTCAAGCGCGATCTCATCCGTCCCCAGCCAGACCGCGCGCCGGCTATCGCGGGTGACGCCGTGCCCGTTGACCTGGCCGGAGATGCGGCGCTTGCGCTCGCCCAGCACGTGGTCGACGGCCGCCGCCACCGCCGCGATCACGTGCGCCCGCTCGCCTTCCGGCGCCTGCGCGTGGAAACCTTCCGGGAATTCCTCGGCGATGAAGGCGGTCGACAGCTTGCCCGCGCGCCAGCGCGGATGCGCCATCAACGCCGACAGGAACGGAATGTTGTGCCGGATGCCGTCAATGACGAAGGCATCGAGCGCGTCGGATTGCGCTTCGATCGCCTTCTCGCGGGTTTCCGCGTGCGTCACCAGCTTGGCGATCATGGGATCGTAGAACAGCGAAATCTCGCCGCCCTCGTAGACGCCGGTATCGTTGCGCACCGTGACGCCGTCGGCGACGCGCTCCGCCGGCGGGCGGTAGCGCACCAGCCGTCCGGTCGAAGGCAGGAAGTTGCGGTAAGGGTCCTCCGCGTAGACGCGGCTTTCCACCGCCCAGCCATTCAGCTTGACGTCGCTCTGCTTGATCGAAAGCTTTTCCCCCGCCGCGACACGGATCATCTGCTCCACGAGGTCGATCCCGGTGATGAGCTCGGTCACCGGATGCTCGACCTGCAGACGCGTGTTCATTTCCAGGAAGAAGAAGCTCTTGTCCTGCCCCGCGACGAACTCCACGGTGCCGGCCGAGTCGTAGCCGACGGCCTTCGCCAACGCGACCGCTTGCTCGCCCATGGCCTTACGGGTCTTCTCGTCGAGCAGCGGGCTCGGCGCCTCTTCGATCACCTTCTGATTGCGGCGCTGGATCGAGCATTCGCGCTCGCCGAGATAGATGACGTTGCCGTGCTTGTCGCCCAACACCTGGATTTCGACGTGGCGCGGATCGACGATGAACTTCTCGATGAAAACGCGGTCGTCGCCGAACGAGGACTTGGCCTCCGAGCGGGCGCGCGCGAAGCCCTCCGCCACCTCGGCCTTCGAATGCGCGATGCGCATGCCCTTGCCGCCGCCGCCGGCGGAGGCCTTGATCATCACCGGATAGCCGATCTGTTCGGCGATCGCGATCGCCTCGTTGTCGTCCTCGATGACGCCGAGATGCCCGGGCACGGTCGAGACCTTGGCCGCCGCCGCGGCCTTCTTGGACTCGATCTTGTCGCCCATGGCCGCGATGGCCTTGGGGTTGGGACCAATGAACACGATCCCGTGCTGGCTCAACGCCTTGGGGAAGGCCTCGCGCTCGGACAGAAAGCCGTAGCCGGGATGCACCGCTTCGGCGCCGGTTTCCTTGCAGGCGGCGACGATCTTCTCGATGACCAGATAGCTCTGCGCCGCCGCCGGGGGCCCAATGGCCACGGCGGTATCCGCCATTTCGACGTGCAGGGCGTCCTTATCGGCCTCGGAGTAAACGGCGACCGTCTCGATCCCCATGCGGCGGGCGGTCTTGATGATCCGGCAGGCGATTTCGCCACGGTTGGCGATGAGGATGCGCTTGAACATACTGGCTAAATAACTTTCCGGCGTGAGCGGAGCCCGTTTTCCGGACCTTTGCGGCGGCGCAGTAAAATGTCAATGTCGCGTCATAATCCGGTCAGCGCCACCGCACCCCAGAACCCCAGGCCCCCGGCGAGCCAGCAGCCGGCGGTCATCGCCGCCACCTCCCAGGCAAAGCGTCCGCGGCCGATGATGCCGGCGATCACCAGCTTGCTGAGCATGTTGCTGGCGACCGCGGCAACAATGGCCGAGCCCGCTCCCAGCGCGCCGAGCGGCGCGGGCACCAGCCGGCTCATGGCGACGGTGACGGAATCGACGTCAGCAAGCCCGACGCCGGCCGCACCCAGGAGCGCACCGCCGGTGCCGTAGGCATCGCCGACCATGCGGCTCGCCACCATCACCAGGCCGAGGAAGACGGCGAAACCTACCACCGGCCAGAAGCTGAACGGATTGGTGAAGTCGGCGGCAACTGCCTTGTCGCGCTTGCCGTCGCGGGTGGCCCAGCGCACAGCCACGACCGCATAGCCGGCGGCCACCATGATCGCGAGCACCATCGACGGCCCAACCAACCGCAGCAACCCCGGCTGCATCACCGCCACGATGGCGGTCACCCGCAGGAACGACACCGCGCTGGCGGCGGCGACGCCGGCCGCCAGCAGCGCCGGCTCGCCCTCGCCGGCGGCCGCGCGTCGGGCGCTGGTCAGTGTCACTGCGGTCGACGACACCAGCCCGCCGGCAAGCGCGCCCAGGAGCACGCCGCGCTCGGCCCCGAACACCCGCACCGCGCCGTAGCCGACGAAAGAGACGCCGGCGAGCACGATGGCGATCAGCCAGATTTCGCGCGGATTGACGCCCGGCGCCGGTCCGATCGCGGTATTGGGCACCACCGGCAGGATCACGAAAGTCATTGCCAGCAACACCAGGGCCGAGCGCAACTCGGGCCAGGTGATGCGCGCGACCCAGCCGTGGATTTCCGCGCGCGCGGCCAGGATGCCGGTCGCGGCGACCGCCGCGGCCGCCGCCACCCGCACGTCGCCGATGACCGCATAGGCGCCGAGCATGAAGGCCAGCAATTCGGCGATAATGGTGGTGGCGGAAAAACTGCCGGCGGCGCGATCGGCATCGCGCTCGAACCAGGCGATCACCGCGGCGTAGACCGCGAAGCCGAAGCCGAGCACCAGCCCGGCGCCGAGGCCCGAGCCGAGCGCGTGCGCCAGCGCCGCGGTCAGACCGCCGAGCAGCCCGCACAGCGCAAAGGTGCGCACGCCGGCGGCGCGCTTGCCCGCCTCGACACTGCGCGTCTTCCAGCCGCGCTCGAGCCCGATCAACAGGCCGATGCCGAGCGCGACCGCCAGCCGCGAAAGCAATTGGGTTATGTCCATGGCGCGTCGGCCCGGAAAGGTCAGTCTCCGCTCAAGCATACTCCGCGCGCAGTTCGCGCTTGAGCAATTTGCCGGCGGTGTTGCGCGGCAGGTCGTCGCGGAAGATCACCCGCTTCGGGATCTTGAACGGCGCGAGCGACTGGCGCGCGTGCGCCAGCAACTCCGCCTCGTCCACCGTCTGGCCCGCGCGCACCACCACGACAGCGGTCACGGCCTCGATCCATTTATCGTCGGGGAGCGCGATCACCGCCACCTCGGACACTGCCGGGTGGGTGAACAGCGCCTCCTCGACCTCGCGGCTCGCCACCATGGTGCCGCCGGTCTTGATGACGTCCTTCACCCGGTCGACGATGGTGAGGTACCCCTCTTCGTCGAGCACGCCGACGTCGCCGGAATGAAACCAGCCGCCTTCGAAAACCTCACGCGTTTCCTCGGGCTTGCCCCAGTAACCGAGCAAAAGATGCGGCGAGCGATGCACGATCTCGCCCTGCACGCCAGGCGCGACGTCGCGCATCTCGGGGTCGACCACACGGGTTTCGACGTTGATAACGGGACGCCCGGCCGAAGCCGGCCGCGCATCGTGCTCGTCCGGGCGCAGCACGGTCGCGAGCGGCGCAATCTCGCTCTGGCCATAGCAATTGAAGGGCTGGATGCCGGGCAGACGGCTGCGCAGTTCCTGCAACACCGGGACCGGCATGATCGAGGCGCCGTAGAAGACGTGGCGCAGCGAGGACAGGTCGCGCTTGTCGAAGTCCGGGCAGCGCAACAGGCTGATCCACACCGTCGGCGGCGCGAAGAAGGAGGTGATGCCGTGTTTCTCGATCAGCGCGAGGCAGAGCTCGGGTTGGGGTGCCTCGATGAGGATCGTACTGGCGCCGACCAGAAACTGCGGCATGGTGAAGACGTGCATCTGCGCCGAATGATAGAGCGGCAGCGCGGCGAGCGCCTTGTCGGCGCCGCTGAAGCCGAGTTCGTAGATGCAGCTGAAGTATTCCGAAATGAGACCGCGATGCGTCATCATGGCGCCCTTCGGCGCCGCCGTGGTGCCGGAGGTATAAAGAAGCTGCGCGACGTCGGTCTCGTCGACTGGGCACTCGATGAGGGGGCCGTCCTTGCCGTTGAGCGCAGCGCTCAGCACGTCGAAGCCGTCGCCGCCATAGAAGGTGCCGATCAGCTTGAGCGCGCGGCCGGCCCCGATGGCTTCGCGCGCCTTGTCCTCGAGCTTGGGGTCGACGATCAGCGCGCTGGCGCCGGACTGGTCGACGATATAGTTGAGCTCGCGCCCGGTGAGCGCGTAGTTGACCGGCACGTGCACCAGACCGACGCGCGTGCAGGCCAGCCAGAACATAATGTAGGCGTCGGAATTGCGCCCGTAGGCGGCGACGCGCTCGCCGGGCTGGAAGCCGGCCGCAATGATGGCCGCCGCGACCCGGTTCACCGCGCGTTCGAGCTCCCCGAAAGTCCAGTCCCGGTCAGCAAAGCTGAGCGCGTGCCGGTCCGCGTGCCGCAGGGCGGAGCGGCGAAAGGCGTCCGAAATCGTATTGCGCCGCGCGCGGTCGCCGGCGCGCACCGCGTCATCGATTGCCACGTCCAACACGTTTTCCCCCTCGCGCCCTGCAAAATTTGTTTGAAGCCATCTTATCGCCGGGGCGCGCGGAGGGTCCAGCCGCCGTGAGGCGGCCGAGCGCACGTCCAAATGGGAGAATGGCGCGATGCGCCGCTCGCGCTAGATCGCCGAGGCCAGGCCGGAGAGCGCCGGCCCGTAGCCGAGCCGGTCCATGAGCGCGGGAAACATGGCGCGCACCAATTGGTCGACGGCGGCGCGGTTGTCGTTGCCCGGCTGCGGGGCCCAGCGCACGGCGCCGCCCGACACGACGTTTTCGCCGCGCGCCGGCGGCGCCAGCCGCGCCGGCTGCATGCCGAGCCGACGGCCAAGCCGCTGGACGGTGTCGTCGAAGTGTTCGGCGAGATCCTCGTAGCGCACGATGTGGATGTTGTTCGCACGCCGCGCCGCCGCCACCCAGTGCTCGACGTGGTTGGCCCAGCGCTCCAGCATGCTCGGATATTGCCGGAACTGATAACGCATCGACTGGCCCATGGGCACGGCGGTGGCAAAACCGAGCGCAGTGTCTTCCAGCGGCCCCTCCACCCAATCCCAGGTGTGCAGGAAGCGCCAGAACGACGACATCACATCGACCGGGTTGCGGTAGACGTAGACGATCTGCAGCTTGCCCTCGGTCGCCGCCATGAAGCGCTCGAAGAACGCGTATTCGTGGTGGCTCTTCAAGAGATTGACCGGGCGCAAGTCGGCCACCTGCAGCAGCAGCGACTTCAGGCTCGGGCTGTGGAAATAGTTGATGTTGAAGCGGTGGCGGTCGATGTCGATCCAGGGATTTGAGACGTAGTCGAAGCAGTTCGCGAGCGCATTCATCGTGAAATGCGTGCCCGAGCGCTCGTGGCTCACCACCATGATGGGCAAGCGGCCGGCGGCCAGCGGGAGCGATTCGTCCGACATGAATCCTGTCTAACCCGCCGGCCCGCGTTCTCCAACGCCCGCGGGCCGCTCCCCTGGGGATGGCGCCCCGCAGCCCCCCTCGCGGGAAATCTTTCCCCGCCGCCGCCCGCGCGGCGAACGTCTGTGCTCTCCCACCGCCCCTGCGCGCGGCGCCGGTCCTCTTTGTGCGCCGGCCTATTCCGGGCCGAGGGCGCGCCCTATATAAAGTCCGCGAACGTCAGTAACGACGCGGTATTGGAGGCTAAGATGACTTTGGCGATCGGCGATACGGCTCCGGATTTCGAGGCCGACACCACCGAGGGGAAAATCCGTTTCCACGACTGGCTCGGCAATTCCTGGGGCCTGTTGTTCTCGCACCCGAAGGACTTCACGCCGGTGTGCACCACCGAGCTCGGCACGGTCGCCCGGCTCAAGCCGGAATTCGACAAGCGCAACACCAAGATCATCGGCCTGTCGGTCGATCCCGTCGACAACCACGCCAAGTGGGCGGTCGACATCAAGGACGTCGTCGGCTTCGCCCCGAACTACCCGATGATCGGCGACCCCGACCTGAAGATTTCCAAGGCCTACGGCATGCTGCCGGCCTCGACGTCCGGCACCTCGGAAGGTCGCACGCCGGCCGATAACCAGACCGTGCGCAACGTGTTCATCATCGGCCCGGACAAGAAGATCAAGCTGATCCTGGTCTATCCCATGAGCACCGGCCGCAACTTCGACGAGATCCTGCGCGTGCTTGACTCGCTGCAGCTCACCGCCAAGCACCGCGTGGCGACGCCGGCGAACTGGAAGCAGGGCGAGGACGTCGTCCTTACCAGCGCGATCAGCAACGAGGAAGCCGACAAGCTCTATCCGGGCGGCTACAGGACGCTGAAGCCGTATCTGCGCATGGCGCCGATGCCGAAGGACTGACTTCGTCTCTCACGCGCGAGACTGTCCGGGGCGCCGGCGGCCATGCCAGCGCCCCGTTTCGTTTGCGGGCGCCGCCGAACCGGGGTTGAAGACCGCGCCGCGATGTGGTCGGTGAACGAACGGTCGCCTTCGACCCGGCCCACCCTCGCGGAGCGCGCGCATGGCCAGCAACGGGGCAATGACGGCAATCCTCGGCGCCACCGGCCCGACCGGCTTCCATCTCGCCGCCGCGCTGCGCAAGGCCGGGACACCGGTGCGGGTGGTCGCGCGCGAGCGCGGCAAGCTCGAGCGGCTCTTTCCCGACCCGGCGATCGACAAGCACGCCGCCGACGTCCTTGACGCTCACCAGACGCTGCGCGCCATCGAGGGCTGCGATCGCGTCTACGACTGCATCGGCCTGCCCGGCGACCAGATGCACCTCCATCCGGTCACCGCTCGCAACATCGCCGAGGCGATCGAGCGCACACGCGCGCGCTGCGTGCAGGTCTCGAGTTACTGGGCCTATTACCCGCAGGTTCACCCGACCATGAACGAGCGCCATCCGCGCCGCGGCGGCCCGCCCTGGGTGACGTGGCGGCGCGACGCCGAAGACATCCTGTTCGCGGCCGGCGCCGCCATCCTGCACCTGCCCGACTTCTACGGCCCCTTCGTGCACGTCAGCACCGTACAGAACGCGCTCATGGAGGCCGCGCAAGGCCGCACCGTCAACTGGATCGGCAAGCCCGCGACCCCGCGCGAATTCGTTTACGTGCCCGACGCCATGCGCATCGCCGCCGACATCGGCCGCAACCCGGACGCGTTCGGCGCGCATTGGTGCTTGCCCGGCAGCGGACCCTTGAGCGGCCATCAGGTCGCGGCGATCGCCGGGCGCCATCTCGGGCGGCGGGTGAAGTTGCGCGGCGCCGGCATGATGTCGCTCAGGCTGGTGGCGCTGTTCAACAAGGACCTGCGTGGACTGCTGCAGGTCGTGCCCGACTATCTCAAGCCCGTCAGCTACGACGTCGGCAAGCTCACCGCCCTCCTCGGCCGGCAGCCGATGACCGCTTACGACGACGGCATCGCGGCAACCCTCGACTGGCTTACGCGCGCGCGTGCGGCGGGCTGACACGGCGCACCCCCAGAGCCCCTTGCTTTCCGCCGCGGGCCCCGCGATTAATGCCGGCCGCAAGGAGCCCTTCGCCATGACCGACTTCAATCCGCTCGCCCTTGAGCAGCCGCAGTTCGCCAACTTCCTCGGCCTGAAGATCACCCATGTCTCCGCCGAGCGGGTCACCGCCGAACTGCGCGCGCGCGACGAGCTCAACAACCGTTTCGACATCATGCATGGCGGCGCCATCATGGCGCTGGCCGACAATCTCGGCGGCACTGCGGCCACCGCCAATCTGAAGGAAGGCCAGCAGACCACTACGATCGAGAGCAAGACCAACTTCTTCGCCGCCGTGCCGATCGGCGATGTGGCTTACGCCGAGTGCACCCCGCTGCACCGCGGCCGCTCGACCATGGTCTGGCAGACCCGCGTGACGCGCGGCGACGGCCGTCTGTGCGCCCTCGTCACGCAGACGCAGATGGTGCTGGATCGCATGCGCTAGGAACGCTGTGCAACGCGCTCACGCGTGCGGATGCTCGCCGGGACAGCGCTCGACTTCGACGGTGACGTGCGAGAGCCCCGGAATGCCGGCGAGCCGGCGTTTATACTGGGCCGGTGTGCGCGGCTCATCGGACACCACCGAGATGACGGCGGCGAGATGGCCCGGACCCACGCGCCAGAGATGCAGATCGGAGATGCGGTCGCCACGCTGCTCGATGTGCACGGCGATCTTGTCCGCGAGAGCGGGGTCCGGACATGCGTCGAGCAGAATCGCCGCCGCTGACCTGATCAGCGTCCACGACCAGCTCAGGATCACCACGGTTGCCACCAGGCCCATCAAGGGATCCATGAACAGCCAGCCGAACTGGCGGCCGAGCACCAAGCCCACGATCACCAGCACCGAGACCGCGGCGTCGGCCATCACGTGCACGAACGCGGCACGCAGGTTGTGATCGGTGTGCACGGCCGCCGCGCCATGCCCTGCATGATCGTGACCATGATCGTGATCGTGCTCATGATGGTGGGCAGGCCCATGCGCATGGCCATGGCCATGGTGATGGTCGTGCTCGTCGCGCAGGAGGTAGGCGCTCAACAGGTTGACACCGAGGCCGATGGCCGCGATCGCGATCGCCTCGTCGAATGCGATGGGCACCGGCGCCATGAAGCGCATGATGCTCTCGTAGCCGATGAGCACCGCGATAATGGCCAGCACGACGGCGCTGCTGAAGGCCGCGAGGTCCCCGAGCTTGCCGGTGCCGAAGGTCAGCCTGGCATCGTGGGCAAAGCGCCGCGAGTAACGATAGGCGAGCGCCGCGATCAGCAGCGCGCCGGCGTGCGTCGACATATGCAGGCCATCGGCGATCAGCGCCACCGAGCCGAACCAGAGCCCGCCGAGGATCTCGGCCACCATCATGGCGGCGCAAATGGCAATCACGGCCCATGTCTTGCGCTCGTTGCGCTCGTGGGCATCGCCAAGAAAGACATGGCCGTGGCGGAAGTCATCAATTGAATGCGCGTGCATGCCACTTCACCCCGTTTTCATGCATCGGTTGCCGATTGCGTTCGTTGCAAATCCACGGAAACAGCGGCGGCGGACACGGCCGGCTTCGATCGCCCGGCCCGGTTCGCCAACACGACGCCGACCGCGCACACAGCCATGCCAGTGATGGATATGGCGTCAAGCTTTTCGCCGAACAGCAGATAGGCCAGCAAGGCGGTGGTCGCCGGCACCAGATAGAAGAGGCTCGCGAAGCGCGTCGCCGCCGAGCGGCGGATCAGCCAATACATCAACGCCACCGCCAACACCGACAGCACGATCACCAGCCAGGCGATCGCGAAGATCAGTTCGCCGGTCCAGTGGATCACCTGGGTCTCGAAGCCAAAGGAAGCGGCCGAGAAGATCGCCGCCGCGGCAATGTATTGCCACGTATTGCCGGCGCGCCAGTCGATGCCGCCGCCGAAGCGCTTCTGGTAAAGCGTGCCGAGGGTGATGCCGAACAGCGACACGAAGCTCGCCGTCCAGCCGAGCGCGGAGCCCGTGGCCGCAATGCGGTGGTCGTGCAGCACCATGAGCACGCCGCCGAGGCCGAGCGCGAGTCCGACCCATTGCAGCGGTGTGACGCGCTCGCCCATGAATTGGTTGGCGATGGTCGAAGTCAGGATCGGTTGCAGCCCCGGGATCAGCGCCGAGATGCCGGCCGGGACCCCCTGGCTGATGGCGACGAACACACCGCCGAGATAGGCCCCGTGTACCAGCGCGCCCGTGACGAGGCTATGACCGATTCCGACGGGTCCCGGCCAGTGCGCCCGTAAGACGAGCGCGATGGCCAGCATCACCACGACCACCACGCACATGCGCACGGCGAGGAAGGTCATGGGTTCGATGTAGGGCAGTCCGAAACGCGCGCCGATAAAGCCGGTGCTCCACAGCAGCACGAACACCACGGGCGCGGCGGCGATGACGGCGCGATTGAGCGAGCTATTGGTCGGCATGAATATCCCGGCAGGGCACAAATGCAGAGCCGCTATAGCACCTTGTTACCGCGTTGACTGCCCCTTTCCTGCACGTTTTCCGGAACAAGCGCGGGGCTTGCCGGGTTTCCACCGAACCAACACTCGGACGATCCCAGCGATGGAGGATTGCCATGACTGATCCCCGCAATACAGATCCGCGTTTAGATCCCACCCCCGGTTCCAACCTGAACGACCCGGCGCGCGGCGGCGGCTCCATGTGGGGCTGGATCGCCGGCATCGCGGTCGTCGTCTTGATCGCGTTCATCGTCGCCGCCTTCTGGAACGGGCAGCCGCGTACGGCGAGCGTGACACCGACCGAAACGACCGGCATGGGCACGGTGACGCACACGACGCCGCCGCCGGCCACCACCGGCCGGACCCCCGGTGCGCCGGCCGTCGCGCCGACCAAGCCGGCACCGCAACCGGCGCCCGCCGGCCAATAACGCCTCTCGTTAGCGATCCCCCGCGCCCCAGGGCGCGGGGGATTCTTCCAACGCGAGACCGCAAGCGGCCCGCTTTTGATGGAACCGCGGGCGCGCAACGCGCATTGCTTTAATGAAGGAGGGCGCCATGCCGAATGACCGCGAAGACAACGTAAAAGTTCGCGAGAACGAAACCGAGCTGCAGCCCGATCCGCTCATGAAGGAAGGCCGCGCCAGCAGCGCCTGGGTGTGGACCATCGGCATCGCGGTCATCGCCGTCATTGTCATCTTTTTCTTCGCCGTCGGTCGGAACAATAACCACACGACGTCTGTCGCGAATCAACAGCACGCCACGCGCTTCACCACCGGCGCCAGCGACAAGCCTCCGCACACTGCTGTGCCTGCCGGCCGGCAGAGCAGCAATGCGCCGAAGGAAGGCGACTATCACACGGTGCGTTGAGCGCCCTCAGGCTCATTTCTCGTAAGCGGCGTCGATCGGTACGCGGTAGCCGTTGACGAGCCGGTTGGTTTCGTTGGCCATGCCAACGACCGCCATCAGTTCGCCGAACATCTCTTCGCTCATGCCAGCCTTGCGGGCGGCTGCGGTGTGGCTGGCGATGCAATAGCCGCATCCATTGCTCACGCTCACCGCGACATAGATCATTTCCTTGGTGAGCGCGTCGAGCGCACCCGGCGCCATGATCTCCTTGATGCTCTCCCAGGTGCGCTTGAGGGTCGCGGGATCGCGCGCCAGGTACTTCCAGAAATTGTTCACGTCCGGCACGTTGCGGGTCTTCTTGATGTCGTCATAGACCGCCCGCACCTGCGGCGAGGCGTCGGCGTATTCGATCGGCGGCGGGGTCGGCATGGGGTCTTTCTCCTCCCTTTGAGACGGCTTTGCGGACCATTATAGGCGGGCCGGCCCGCGCCCCGGCAAGGCTATTTTGCGGACCGCGGGGTCGCTGCTACAAAGCGCGGCCAACCACGCAAGGGACAATGCCGATGCCGAAGACGCCGGACTATTTCAACGGGAAAACCATCATCATCACCGGGGCCGCCAGCGGCATCGGCCGCGCGACCGCGCTGATCTTCGCGCGCGAAGGCGCCAACGTGGTCTGCGCCGACATCAACGGCCAAGGCGCTGCCGAGACCGTGGAGCAGGTCAACAAGATCGGCGCACAGGCGCTCGCGCTCGAAATCGACGTCAGCAAGCGCGCGGCGGTCGAGGACATGATCCAGCTTGCGGTCAACGATTTCGGCCGCGTGCACTTCCTCTTCAATTCGGCCGGTTCGGCGCTCAAGCGCTCCAAATTCCTCGACATAGACGAGGATCTTCTGGACCGCACCTTCGACCTCAACTTCAAAGGCACGTTCTACGCCATGCAGGCGATCCTGCCGCACATGCTCGAAAACGGCGGCGGGGTCATTGTCAACGTTGCCAGCATGGCGGTGAAGCGCGGCGGCCCCGGCACCTCGGTGCATTACGCCGCCGCCAAGGGCGCCGTGAGCACCATGACCATGGGCGTCGCGCGCGAATTCGCCAGCCAGAACATCCGCTGCCTGTCGATCTCGCCCGGCCCCATCGACACCGCGTTTGCCGCCGCCGCCTCCACGTCGCCCGAGCTCAAGCAGAAGATGCTCGACGATATCCCCATGAAGCGCTTCGGGAAGGCCGAGGAAATCGGCGAGCTGGTGCTGTTCATGTGCTCGGACGCCTGCGAGTTCATGACCGCCGATACGGTCTATGCCAACGGCGGCGGCGGCTGGCGGTAATCACGACGCTATCCGCCCGTCATTGCCGGGCATGACGCCGGGGGTGCCGAAGCGCCTGCACAATCACCGCCCGCCCACGAACTCGTGAACCGGCGCGCGGCGAACGTGACCCCCGGTGAACGGCGGGCTTGCTAGAAAACGGCCACTCGAACCCGTCTTTGAGAGGTCGTCGCCATGCTCAACCGCCGTCACATCATGGTTGCCGCCGCCGGCGCGCTGGCGCTCGGCACCGCGCTCGCCGTCACCCCAGCCGCGCAGGCCGCGCAGACTTACAGCCAGCAGGCTTTCGCGGCCGCACAGGCCGCCGGCAAGCCGATCCTGCTGCATATCACCGCGCCCTGGTGCCCGACCTGCAAGGCGCAGAAGCCGATCGTCGGCAAAATCGAAAGCGAGCCCAAGTTCAAGAACCTGGTGGTGCTCGACATCGACTTCGACAGCCAGAAGGCGCTGCTGCGCCAGTTGCGCGTGGTGCAGCAGAGCACCCTGATCGCCTATAAGGGCAAGACCGAAGTCGGCCGCTCGGTCGGCGACACCGACGCCGCCTCGATCACGGCGCTTGCCGACAAGACGCTCTGAGCCGGGGCCGGCGCGATGGGCACGATCGTCCTGGCGCTGGCGGCCGGCGCGCTGTCGACGCTGTCGCCCTGCGTGCTGCCGCTCCTGCCGATCGTGCTGGGCGCGGCGCTCTCCGAGCACCGGCTCGGGCCGGCCGCACTTGCCGCCGGCGTCGCGCTGTCCTTCGTCGCGATCGGCCTGTTCGTCGCGACCCTCGGCTTTTCCCTCGGCGTCAATCAGGACGTCTTCCGCCAGGTGGCCGCGGCGCTGCTGATCGTGATCGGCGCCGTCCTCCTGCTACCTCGCCTGCAGGGCCGGCTCGCCGTCGCGGCCGGGCCTTTCGGCAACTGGGCGCAAGCCCAGGCCGGCGATTTCTCCCGCGCCGGCCTCACCGGCCAGTTCCTGCTCGGCCTGCTGCTCGGCGCGGTCTGGAGCCCCTGTGTCGGGCCGACGCTCGGGGCCGCCTCAGTGCTGGCGGCGCAGGGCAAGGATCTGGGCCACGTGGCGCTGACCATGTTCGCCTTCGGCATCGGCACGGCGCTGCCGCTTCTTCTGCTGTCGCTGCTGTCGCGCGAACTGTTGCTGCGCTGGCGGGACCGGCTGCTGCTGCTGGGCAAGTCCGGCAAAATTTTTCTCGCCCTCCTCCTCCTCACCCTCGGACTGATGATCGTCACCGGCGTCGACAAGAAGTTGGAGACGGTTCTGGTCAATGCCTCGCCGGCCTGGCTCACGGCACTGACGACGCGGCTCTAACGCGCGCTAGTGCAGCGCGCCGGCGGCCACCAGCAACACCAGAAACGCGGCCGGAAAAGCCATGGCAAAGGCCAGCGCGGCCCGCGGCGCACGATTGGCGATGGCGAGCGCCAGCGCCGGCAAGCCGGTGAGCGCGAACAAGACCGTAATGGAATAACCACCGAACTGGTCAAGCCCGCGCGTGACCGGATCGCCATCGGTCAGCAGCAGATTGAACGCCGCCAGACTCCACCCAAATGCGTCCAGCACGGCGATCATGATCGCCGTCAGTCGTATTGTCACCTGTCGCCCCCGCGAATTTAAGCAAGGCCATTATGGCACGGCGGGGGCCCGCGCGCCATCATGCGCGCGCGGCGCAAATGCTGCGGATGGATGCTTACCTTAAGAAGGCCCGCGTTCCTCGGCGAGCGACACCTTGTCCCAGGTGCGGGTGACGCCCTCGGGCCACGTGCGATTGAAGTCGGCGACCAGTTCCTGAAACTCCGGCTGCGCAAGACCCGCCTCGAGCGCCTTCATGTCGGCGAACTGATAAACGGCATAGTGCACACCGGATTCAACAGCGCTCCACAGACGCCAGGCTTTCTCGCATTGAAATATCTTGAAGGCCCACGGCAGATGGTCGGTCGAATACCAATGATCGAACTTGTCGCGGAGATCGTCGGCGACCACGGCACGGACGATGAACAACGCTTTGGGCATGGTTGTCACGGATTGAAAATAAGGACGATGAAGGTGGCGAACAGCACCAGATGAACGCTGCCCAGGAGGATGTTAGTGGGGGCGCCGGAAAATGTCATCTGCGCAATAAACAGCGTCAGCAGAAGAAGCACCGCATCCGCCGGCGCGAGGCCGAGTTCGAGCGGCGTGCCGGTGATGAGGCTGATCGCCAGCATCGAGGGGATGGTGAGGCCGATGGTCGACAGCGCCGAGCCCAGCGACAGATTGACCGACCGCTGCAGCTGATTGCGGTGCGCGGCCTGGAATGAGGTCAGCCCCTCCGGCGACAGCACCAGGACGGCGATGATGATGCCGCCAAGCGCGGTCGGTGCGTGCATGACCTCGATACCGTAGTCGATGATATGGGCAAGCGGCTTCGACAGAAGAACCACCGGAAGCAGCGTCAGCAGAAGAAGCAGCGCATGCAGCGGGATCGGATAGCGCGGCCCTCCCTGCCCGGGCGCATGCCCGGCCTTGGCGTGGGCGCCGTCCGCACTGTCCCCGGTCGCCGCCAGTTCCATGAAGAAACCGCGGTGGCGGGTGGTCTGGATGCCGAGGAAGCCGGCATAGATGCCGGCCGTGAGCACGCCGAAGATGGTCGCCTGCAGCACTGACAGCGTCGGGCCCTTGGTCGAGGTGGTGAAGGTCGGCAGCACCAGCGCCAGCACCGCGAGGCACGAAATCACCGCCAGGAAGGCGAGCGCGCCCTGCAGATTGTACTGCTGCTGGCGGTGCTTGAGCGCGCCCACCACCACCGAGAAGCCGACCATGCCGTTGAGCACGATCATCAGCACGGCGAACACGGTGTCACGCGGCAGCGTCGGGTTGGGCCCGCCGTGCAGCATCACCGTCGCCATGATGGCGACCTCGATGGAGATCACCGCGATGGTGAGGATGAGCGTGCCGAAGGGCTCGCCCAGCACTTCCGCCAGCACTTCGGCGTGGCGCACGACGCCGAAAGCGCACCACATCATGGCGGCGAACAGCCACGCAAACAGCGCGGCGGTGAGCGCGGGATGAACGAAGTTGTCGGCCCAGTCCTTGCCGACGGTGAAGAAGATGACCGTGGTGGCCGCGCCGGCCAGCACCGGCGCCTCGGCGCGCAGGATGGCCGGCCAGGAATTCGACGATTTGCTCATGTCGCGCGCGCCGCCCCCCGGCAGTCATCGGCCGTTATCGATCGTGTGAGCTTACAGCGAGAATCGCCGGCGGCGAACCCCGACCCGTTCATGCCCGCGAAAGCGGGAATCCAGCCCTTTTACCGGGAGTCCCCTTTCGCGCGGATGAACGGAACCGAAGCCCGCTACGTCCGCACGTATTTCTGCACGCGCCAGTTCAGCGTGTCGGCGACGAAGATCTCGTCGCGCGGGCTGACCGCGATGTAGTGCGCCTCGCCGTATTTGCCGAGCGCCTTGCCCTGCCCGGCGCCTTCGATTCTGCCGACCACGTTGCCGGCAAGATCGAGCTTCATGATCTCGCCGCAGTGGCCGTGCGCCAGCCAGATGTGGCCATCATTGCTCATGGCGAGCCCGCAGGGCGTGCCCGGGTGCGACGACTCACGAATGAAGTTGCCCTCGGCGTCGAACACCTGGATGCGCGCGTTGTTGCGGTCGGCGATGTAGAGCAGCCCTTCCGCGTCGAACACCAGCGAGTGCGGCAGGTCGAACTGGCGCGGCCCCTTGCCGGTGCCGCCCCAGGCCTTGATGAAATTGCCATCGGAATCGAACTTGAGCACCAGCGAGTTGGCCTTGCCGTGCCCCTGCAGCACGAAGAGATCGCCGCTCGGCCCCACCACCGCTTCGTTCGGCTCGTGGAACAAGCGCAGGTGTCCGAACGGATGCCATTCGCCGCTATGGCCCTTGGCGCCCAGCACCATGACGAGCCGCCCCTTCGGACTGAACTTGTAGACCAGGTTCGAGGCCACGTCGGTCGCCCAGATATTGTCGTCGGCATCGATGCGCAGGCCATGCGGGCGGTCGAACATGCCGTCGCCGAAGCCGCGGACGAAATTGCCATCGGCATCAAACTCCATCAGCGGCATGGGTCCGCGATGCAGGATGAAGATGTGACCCTTGGAATTGAACGCGATCCCCGAAGTGCCGCCGAAGTTCGCGCCGGGCGGCAGTTCGAAGGATTCCGGGACGGCGACGTAAGGGAGCGGTGGGGGTGACATGCCGGAGTTTAACCGCAGCCCCGCCTCCCTGCCTAGACGGGCTCTCTATTACCCCTGAAGAGCGCGGCAGTGGCGGCCCACTAAGGCTTGCTCATCTCCTTATTCATATCGTCAAACATCTTGCGGGCCTCCGCCGGCACTTGATCGCGCACGTTGTTGCGTGCCGCTGCCGGATTGCCGATCAGTTTCTGCACGTCGACCTCGTCGTCTTTGTCGCCACCCTCCCCGGCCGCCAGCGGCTTGATGCAATCGCCGCTACCGCCGATCACCTTGCTGAGCCGGCCTTTGTCGTAGGTCTTGCTGCACAGAACCACCGCTCCGCCGCTCGGCGCGATCTCCCTGGTGCAGGAGGTCTGGAAGCTTGTGCCAGCGTGGCCGGTCGCTGCCTGGCAGTTCACCTGGCAACTGGTGGGTTGTTTGTACGGGTTGGCAATGAGCGCCTCGAGGGTCTTGCCGTCAGGCGCGAGGCGGCAGGTGAATTTGGCGTCGGCATAAGCGATCTCGGCCACGCCCAAGCCGAAGAGAGTGGCCGCCGCGGCGGCCGCCATCGTCACGAAACGCGTCTGCATGATGTCTCCCCCTGATGGCCGCGAGGATGCGGCGCTGATTAGGTCGCCGGCAAGCAACCGCGGGTTCAGAGGGGCGGGATTATTTTTTGGGCGTGCCGTCGCGCGTGCCGTACTCGGCAGAGGAAGCGCTCATGAGATCACCACCAAGCGCCGCGGCTCGGCATTCCGCACAGCCTGAAGCGAGATCGACTGATCCAAGGTGACCAGCCTTCCTCCGTTCTTGACGGCAAGCGCCAGCAGATAGGCGTCGGTAATCTGGCTCGGCCCAAGGATGCGATCGGGATCGATCCAGTCGTTATCCCGCAACGAAAGATCGTCGGACCAGAACGCGTGGTCCGTCCTGCCGACCTGCTCGCTCAGGAGATCGATGGCAAAGGTCGCGGATACCGGCTTCTTATAGCCCGACTGCGACATGATCCGCACCATGCCGTTCTCGGTCAGCGGGCAGGTTGCCCAGCCGTCGCCGATATTGGCGGCCCACCATGCGTGCGCCTTCCAATGATGTTCGTGAGCTTCATCGACGATGGCGATCAGGACGTTTACGTCGAACAGCGCCCGCATCGTCAGTCGCGCGGGCGCAGGCCGGCATCCTCGAAATCCGCATTCTCGAGCAGCCGCTTCACCAGCGCCGAGGTGACGACCTCGCCCCGCGACGGCAGGACGTAGAAGCCGTTGCGCTCGATCAGGGCCCCCGTGGGCGGCCGCGTCAACTCGCGACGCGCCAGATCGGAAATCACCGCGCCGGGCGTACTGCCGCGCTCAGCGGCGATCTTCTCGGCCGCCGCCAGCACGTCGTCGTCGATCTGGACCGTCTTGCCCATGCGGAGAACGTAGCAACAAAAGGCCAATGTGACAATCTGGGCGGGAACCTACTCGGCCACTCGCCCCCTCACCCGCCCTCGCTCGGCTTCGCCGCCGCTCGGGCTCCCTCTCCCTCGGAGGGGAGAGGGGAAGCGAAATCGCGGCCGGCGCCGCGAACTACACCGGCAAATTATCGTGCTTCCGCGCCGGCCACTCCACGTGCTTGTTCTTCAGCATCGCCAGCGCGCGGGCGATGCGCTTCCTCGTGGCGTGCGGCATGATCACGTCGTCGATATAGCCGCGCTCGGCGGCGATGAACGGCGACAGGAAGTGCTGCTCGTATTCCTTCGTTTGCGCGGCGATCTCCTCGGCCGAGCGCCCGCGGAAGATGATCTCCACCGCCCCCTTGGCGCCCATCACCGCGATCTGCGCGGTCGGCCAGGCGTAGTTGACGTCGCCGCCGACGTGCTTCGAGGCCATCACGTCATAGGCGCCGCCGAAGGCCTTGCGGGTGATGATGGTGACGAGCGGCACCGTGCACTGCGAATAGGCGAAAAGGAGCTTGGCGCCGTGCTTGATCAGCCCGCCGTATTCCTGGTCGGTGCCGGGCAGGAAGCCGGGCACGTCGACGAAGGTGACGATCGGAATGTTGAACGCGTCGCAGAACCGCACGAAGCGCGCGGCCTTGCGGCTGGCGTCACTGTCGAGCACGCCGGCCAGCACCATCGGCTGGTTGGCGACGAAGCCGACGGTGCGGCCCTCGATGCGGCCGAAGCCGGTGACGATGTTCTTGGCGAAATTCTGCGAGATCTCGAAGAAGTCGCCCTCGTCGGCGACTTTATGGATCAGTTCCTTGATGTCGTAGGGTTTGTTCGGGTTGTCGGGCACCAGGGTGTCGAGGGATTCATCGGTGCGGTCGCTGGCGTCGAGCGTCGGCCACGACGGCACGCCGGCCTCGTTGTTGGACGGCAGGAAGTCGATGAGCCGGCGCATCTGTAAAAGACATTCGACGTCGTTCTCGAAGGCGCCGTCGGCGACGCTCGACTTGGTGGTGTGGACCGACGCGCCGCCGAGCTCTTCCGCCGTGACCACTTCGTTCGTCACCGTCTTCACCACGTCGGGGCCGGTGACGAACATGTAGCTGGTGTCGCGCACCATGAAGATGAAGTCGGTCATGGCCGGCGAATAGACGTCGCCGCCCGCGCACGGGCCCATGATGACGCTGATCTGCGGGATGACGCCCGACGCAATCACGTTGCGCTTGAACACCTCGCCGTAGCCGCCCAGCGCCGCCACGCCCTCCTGGATGCGGGCGCCGCCGGCGTCGAACAGGCCGACGATGGGCGCCCTCGCCTTCAGAGCCATGTCCTGCACTTTTATGATTTTTTGCGCGTGGGTTTCGGAAAGCGAGCCGCCGAACACGGTGAAGTCCTTGGAGAACAGGTAGACCGCGCGGCCGTTGACCGTGCCCCAGCCGGTGACGACGCCGTCGCCTGGGATCTTGGTCTTTTCCATGCCGAAGTCGTTGGAGCGGTGCTCGACGAACATGTCGAACTCCTCGAACGAGCCCTTGTCGAGCAGGAGTTCGATACGCTCGCGGGCGGTCAGCTTGCCGCGCTTATGCTGGGCCTCGATGCGCTTCTCGCCGCCGCCCAACAGGGCCTCGGCCCGCCGCGTGTCCAGTTTGTCGAGGATGTCCTTCATTGCGCGTCCTGATTGCCTGTCTTCGGGCGAATTTAACGGTTCCGGGGTTGCATAGCACGACGGCCCGGGACCGTCATTCCAGGGGCGAAAAACGGGCCCGGCGCCACCTGCTGAAACACTTGGCTCCACCGGCAAAGGCTCCTAGACACTCGACCCCATGACCGATTCCGCCGCCCCCGCCGCCACGCTCCTGCAACAGGGCCTGTTCCACCACCGCCAGGGCGAGCTGGCGCGCGCCATGGACAACTATACCCAGGTCCTGCGCAACGACCCCAAGAACGCCGAGGCGCTCTATTATGTGGCCCTGGTGGCCTGCCAGGAGGGCCAGTTCCAGCAGGGCATCGACCTCGCCAAGCGGGCGTCCGCGCTCGGCGAGCCGCAGGCGCGGGTCCATAATCTCATCGGCAAGGCGCACGAGCGCCTCAAGCAATTCGCCGAGGCGGCCCGCGCCTACGACGCGGCCATCGCGCTCGACCCCAATTTCGCCGAAGCCCACGGCAACCGCGCCAACCTCGCCGCCCAGGCCGGCCTCCCCGAGGAGGCGCTGAAGAGCTTCGACCGCGCGTTGGCGCTCGATCCCACGGCGACCGAGGACTGGATCAACCGCGGCGCGCTGCTGCACGAGCTCGGCCGATACGCCGAGGCGCTGGAATGCTTCGAGAAGGCGCTCAGGCTCGCGCCCGACCACGCCCACATCCTGCTCAACCGCGCCAACACGCTCGTCATGCTGGGCCGGCTGGAGGACGCCGACGCGGTCTACGAGCAGGTCATCATGCTCAAGCCCAAGCTGCCGGCGGCCTACCTGCAGAAGGGCCTGGCGGCGAAGTACCGCTGCCGCTTCGACGAAGCGCGCACGCTGCTCGAGCACGCCTGCACGCTCGCGCCCGACGATCCAGGCGCGAAGGTGGCGCTCGCCGAGATCCTGCTGCTGACCGGCGACTGGCGGCCGGCCTGGCCGCTCTACGAAGCGCGCCGGGGCCGCCCGCAGATCGCCAACGTGCCGGCCTGGCGCGGCGAGCGTGCGGGCGCGTTCCGCTTGGTGCTGCTGTCGGAGGGCCGCGTCGCCGATGCCGTGCTGTTTTCCCGTTACGCCGCGCTCATGGCCGCGCGCGGCTACGACGTGACGCTGCTCACGCGGCGCGAGCTAGTACCGCTTTTGTCGTCGCTGCCGAAGGTCGAGCGGGTCGCCGACAACGAGGCCGCCCTCGCCGACGACAAGCGCCCCATGGTGCAGTTCCCGCTGCAGTCGATCATGGGCGTCCTGCATCTCACCCCCGACACGGTGCCGCAGCAAGGCCCGTATCTCAACGTGCCGCTGGAGCGGGTCGCGGCCTGGGCGGAGAAGCTCGCCGGCATGGACATGAAGGTCGGCATCTGCTGGCGGGGCGAAACCACCGGGGTGCCGCTCGCCGACTTCGCGCCGCTCGCGGCCGTGCGCGGCGTGCGGCTGATCGCGCTTCACACCGAGGCCGTTCTCCGCGCGACCCCGCCGGTGCCGTTCGCCGCCCACATCGAGCGCCCGCTCGCCGAGGCCATGGTGAACGGCGACACCGTGCTCGACATCGCCGCCATCATCGCCAATCTCGACCTGGTGATCGGCATCGACGCGCTGCCCATCCATATTGCCGGCGCACTCGGCGTGCCCGCATGGCTGGCGCTGCCGCAGGTGCCTGAGTGGCCCTGGATGCTCGAGCGCCGCGACAGCCCATGGTATCCGGAGGTGCGCCTATTCCGGCAGGACGAGCCCGGGCAGTGGGCGCCGGTGTTCGCCGACATCGCCCACGCCCTGCGCGAGCGCTTGGCCGAACGCAATGCCGAGCGCGCGGACGACTCCGGCCACGCCTAGCGCGCCGCGCAGCGCGCCAAGGGCGCCAAGCGCACCAAGGGCACCAAGCGCGCCGCCCAAGACGATCGCAGCCCAGATCGAAGAAGCCGCCACGCGCGAACCGCACGGCGACCGTCCCCCTTTAACGAAAGTTTATTTTGGGGGACGCGGCGAGCGGTCATCCGAAGCGCGGCCGAGATCAAATCGGCAAGGCGCTGGTTTCCTTCAGCGTCTCGAGCACGATCGCCGTCTTCACGTGCTGCACCGACTTGTGCGGCAGCAGCACGTCATTCACGAACGAGGATAGTTCCTTCAGGTCCCGCGTCACCACCTTGAGCGAATAATCCATCTCGCCCGTGAGCGCGTGCGCCTCCAGCACCTGGGGCAACCGCTTGACCAGATCGGCGAAATGATGGGCGTTGTCCCGGTTGTGGGTCGCAAGCGTCACCGAAATGATATTGACGATCCCGAAGCCCAACTTGCCACGGTCGAGGGCCGCGCGGTAGCCGCGGATCAGCCCGTCCTCCTCGAGCCGCTGCCGTCGCCGCGCGCATTGCGACGGCGATAGGTTGACATTGTCGGCCAGTTCGTTCGACGTCAGCCGCGCATCATCCTGCAGAAGCAGCAGAATCTTGCGGTCGAATGCGTCCGGTTGCGTGTCCATTGCATGATCCGTGAAAAATGCGCGTGATTTATGCAAACAATCCCGCAAAGCCGGCCCGAATGCAACGACTTCGCGCGCGCGCGGGCGGATGCTCGTCGACGCGCGCGCCCATTCCCCCCGCGGCGCGCCCCCGAGCAGGAGACGACCATGGGCCCCTTCCCGCACAATGCGCCGCCCGCTGCGATCAGCGACAGCAATCCCGCCGGCACCGATGGCTTTGCCTTTGTCGAATTCGCCCATCCAGAACCGGAAAAACTCGAAGCCCTGTTCACGCGCATGGGCTACACGCCGGTGGCACGGCACAAGACCAAGAACGTCACGGTCTGGCGCCAGGGCGACATCGACTACATCATCAATGGCGAGCCCGGCTCGCATGCCATGCGTTTCGTGGACGTGCACGGACCCTGCGCCGCCTCCATGGCGTGGCGCGTGGTCGACGCCCAGCACGCCCTTGCCCATGCCGTCGCCAAGGGCGCGACCCCCTATGAAGGTGCCGACAAGGTGTTCGACCTCCCGGCCATCGTCGGCATCGGCGGCTCGCTGCTGTATTTCGTCGACCGCTACGGCGCGAAAGGCTCGGTCTATGACGCCGCCTTCGGCTGGATCGGCGAACGCGATCCGCGTCCGCAAGGCGTCGGCTTCTACTACCTCGACCACCTCACCCATAACGTCTATCGCGGCCACATGGACAAGTGGTGGGCTTTCTACCGCGAGACGTTCAACTTCAAGCAGATCCACTTCTTCGACATCGCCGGCAAGATGACCGGCCTGGTGTCGCGCGCGATCACCTCACCCTGCGGCAAAATCCGCATCCCGCTCAACGAGTCGACCGACGACCGCAGCCAGATCGAGGAATATCTGCGCAAGTATCGCGGCGAAGGCATCCAGCATATCGCCGTCGGCACCGACGAAATCTACGGCGCCACCGATAAACTCGCGGACAATGGCCTCAAGTTCATGCCGGGTCCGCCGGACGTCTATTACGACCGCTCCTTCGAGCGCGTGCACGGCCATGACGAACCGATCGAGCGCCTGAAGAAATACGGCATCCTTATCGACGGTGAAGGCGTCGTGAACGGCGGCACCACGAAGATCCTGCTGCAGATTTTCTCGAAGACGGTGATCGGGCCGATCTTCTTCGAGTTCATCCAGCGCAAGGGCGACGAAGGCTTCGGCGAAGGCAATTTCCGCGCGCTGTTCGAGTTGATCGAAGAGGACCAGATCCGGCGCGGCGTGCTCAAGCCGGTGGCGGCTGAATAGTCGGCTATCGGCTGCCGCAGCTACCGGCGCGCAGAGCCCCGGGGCTGACCAATCGCGACGTCAGCGCAGGGCGTCGAGCACTGCGGCCGCGGCTTGAAGCTCCGCCTGGCGGTAAGCGCGGCGCTCGAGCGCGACCTCGTCGCGGCCCCACTGCGCCATCTGCCAATCCTCATCCACATGCGCGGCCGTCCAGGCCGCGTCCGCGTCCAGGTGGCCGCGCATCAGCGCCAGCGCCAGCAGCGCCGAGCCGGTGAGCGTAGTGATCGAGGACACCGCGCCGAGCCGCCACATCTCTTTCACGTTACCTGCATCGGCGGGAATAGCGTTGCGCGCGGCAGCGATCGCTTCATCCGGCTGCGCCGCGTGGATCACGCCTTCCACCTGCACGAAGCGGGCGCCGAGCGCGTCGTGCGTCCAAGCGAGCACCGGATCCCAGGCGACGGCCTGCGCCTCGACGAGGCCGGCGGGCGTATCGGCCCGATAGCAGATGAGATCGGAGCCCAAGTACCTCTCCACCTCCGCGGCCACCGGACCGGGCGCCTCGGCGACCGCGTCGATCACCGCATTGGCGAGCCGGGTGAGCGGCATGCGGCCGGGGTCGATCTCTTTCTCCTGCGCGTTCCATTCGGCGGCGATGGCCTCGGCCAGCGCCAGCGTCGGCGCAGCGAGCAGCCGGCGCAGCGGCGTGCGCACCGGCTTGTCGTCGAGGGTGATAGGAACGCCCTCCGCGCCGCCCTCGCCGGTCGCGGCGCGGGTATAGAAGCGCTTGCGCAGCGGCGGGCGCATGGCGCGGCGGGCCGCCTCCATCGGGTTGGCGGTCTGGTTGTCGTAAAGCTCGTTGAAGATATCGCGCATCGTCTCAAGGTTGGGTTTGGGCCGGGGCGCCAGGGAACCGGGCGGCGCTTCCTATATGGGCGACGCCCGCCGTTTCGTCCACTCGCGCACCCGCCGGGCGGCCCGCGACTGGCGGCAACAATTTGCCGCGAAATTTGATGGCAGCGTTAAAGACGCGGCCCTTCAGATTCCCGTGATGGTGCGGCGCAACAGATGCCGCGCGCCGCGCGACCAGGCGGCCTTGGCAGGCAAACCAGATCCGTCATGGCAACGCTTGGAGTGGCGGCTTAGCCCCGTGAAATCCGCTGCTCCGGCCTATCCCGCAGCGCGGCACGATCGCTGGTATACACGGCCCTGGCGCGTTCCCGGTTTCACACTGCGGCAAGCAAGATGCCGCGCCTTGCGGTTGATAGGCACCAGCCCCGACGGAAGGATAGGTAGCCTTAACGCGGGTTAGGCAATAGTATCCCGCCCGGAATCGAGCCGGAAACAAGGCTGATCCAAGGGAGACCAGCCGTTGCCGGCTCTGGCGCACCACCGTCGAGTACCCGTGTAACGGAGGGGCGTTTCGAGGAGTCAATGAAGAATACCGACATTGCGGCGCCCGACTACTTCCACAAGGTCGTCGATTGCCAATGGGCCTGTCCGGCCCACACACCAGTCCCCGAATACATCCGCTTGATCGCGCATGGGCGTTACAGCGACGCCTACATGATCAATTGGAAATCGAACGTGTTTCCCGGCGTGCTTGGCCGCACCTGCGACCGCCCATGCGAACCGGCATGTCGCCGCGTTCGCGTCGAGAACGAGCCGGTCGCGATCTGCCGCTTGAAGCGCGTCGCCGCCGACTACAAGGACGATGTCAGCGCGCGTATGCCGAAGCCGGCGCAGCGCAAGAACGGCAAGCGCATCGCCCTGGTCGGCGCCGGCCCCGCCTCGCTCACGGTCGCGCGCGACCTGGCGCCACTCGGTTACACCTGCGTCGTGTTCGACGGCGATCCGAAAGCCGGCGGCATGATCCGCACGCAGATCCCGAAATTCCGGTTGCCGGACAGCGTGATCGACGAAGAGACCGGCTACATTCTCGACCTTGGCGTCGAGTTTCGCGGCAATACGCGTGTCGATAGTTTGAAGGCGCTGCTGGCCGAAGGCTGGGACGCCGTGTTCGTCGGCTCCGGCGCGCCGCGCGGGCGCGACCTCGACATTCCCGGCCGCCAGGAAGCGGCCGCCAACATCCACATCGGCATCGACTGGCTGAGCTCGGTGTCGTTCGGCCACACCAGCAAGATCGGCAAGCGCGTCGTCGTGCTCGGCGGTGGCAACACCGCCATGGACTGCTGCCGCTCGGCGCGCCGGCTCGGCGGCGAAAAGGTCGACGTGGTGGTGCGCTCGGGCTTCGACGAGATGAAGGCCTCGCCGTGGGAAAAGGAAGACGCCCAGCACGAAGGCATCCCGATCCACAATTACCTGGTGCCGAAGGCGTTTATCCACGACAGCGGCAAGCTGACCGGGATCACCTTCGAGAAGGTGAAGGCGGAATACGACGCCAGGGGCCGGCGCAAGCTGGTGCCGACCGGCGAGCCGGAACAGCACTTCCCCTGCGACGACGTGCTGGTGGCGGTCGGCCAGGAGAACGCCTTCCCGTGGATCGAACGCGACATCGGCATCGAATTCGACGACAAGTGGGACATGCCCAAGGTCGACGAAACGACGTTCGTCTCGACCAACCCGAAAGTGTTTTTCGGCGGCGACGCCGCCTTCGGGCCTAAGAACATCATCTGGGCGGTAGCGCACGGCCATGAGGCCGCGGTGTCGATCGACAAGATGCTCAGCGGCGAGGATATCGCCGACCGCCCCGCCCCGGCCGTGGACATCATCAGCCAGAAGATGGGCATCCACGAGTGGTCCTACGACAACCAGATCGAGCCCGATAAGCGCTACAAGGTGCCGCACCGCGACACCGTGATCGCGCTCAAGGACATCAAGGCCGAGGTCGAACTCGGTTACGACGAGATGCTGGCCTGGAAGGAGGCCGGACGCTGCCTCAACTGCGACGTCGAGACGGTGTTCGCCGCGCCCCTGTGCATCGAATGCGACGCCTGCGTCGACATCTGCCCGATGGACTGCATCACCTTCACGGAAAACGGCGAGGAAGAGGACTTACGTTCGCGCCTCACCGCCCCCTCCAATAACCTCTCGCAAGACCTTTACGTGCAGGATGGGTTGAAGACCGGGCGCGTGATGGTCAAGGACGAGGACGTATGTCTTCATTGCGGTCTGTGTGCCGAGCGTTGCCCGACCGGCGCCTGGGACATGCAGAAGTTCATGCTGGAAATGACCCACGCGGGGAATTCATGTCGACCGTCACGCCGCTCAGCCGCGTAAACGACTTCGTCGTCCGCTTCGCCAACGTCAACGGCTCGGGATCGGCGAGCGCCAACGAAATGTTCGCCCGCGCCATCTTGCGCATGGGCATCCCCGCCGCGCCGCGCAACATCTTCCCCTCCAATATCCAGGGTCTGCCGACCTGGTATGAGGTGCGCGTCTCGGAAGAAGGCCATCTCGGCGCCCGCGGCGGCACCGACCTCATGGTGGCGATGAACCCGCAGACCTTCGACCAGGACATCAAGGGCATCGAGCCCGGCGGCTACCTGCTCTACGATTCGACCAAGCCGCTGCCGAAGTCGAAATTCCGCCCCGACGTCACCGTCATCGGCGTGCCGCTGACCGCGATCTGCAATCGCGAATACTCCGATCCGCGCCAGCGTCAGCTGTTCAAGAACATCATCTACATCGGCGTCCTGACCGCGCTCATCGGCATGGACGTGTCGGTCGTGGAGACGCTGATCGGCGAGCAGTACAAGGGCAAGGACAAGCTGATCGCGCCCAACGTCAAGGCCCTGCACATCGGCCGCGATTACGCCACGCTCAACCTCGAGACCCCGATCGGTCTGCGGTTGCGCGCAAGCGACAAGGTCGGCGACCGCATCTTCATCGAGGGCAACGCCGCGGCGGCGCTCGGCGCCGTCTACGGCGGCGCCACGGTGTGCGCCTGGTATCCGATCACGCCCTCCTCATCGCTCGCCGACGCCTTTACCCGCCATTGCGCCAAGCTCAGGCTCGACAAGGAAACCGGCCAGGCCAAATACGCCATTGTCCAGGCCGAGGACGAACTCGCCTCCATCGGCATGGTGATCGGCGCCGGCTGGAATGGCGCCCGCGCCTTCACCGCCACCTCCGGCCCCGGCATCTCGCTGATGCAGGAGTTCATCGGGCTCGCCTATTTCGCCGAGATCCCCGCGACGATCTTCAACGTTCAGCGCGCGGGGCCTTCGACCGGGATGCCGACGCGCACGCAGCAGTGCGACGTCATCTCCTGCGCCTACGCCTCGCATGGCGACACCAAGCACGTGCTGCTGTTCCCCGAGGACCCGGCGGAAGCCTTCGAGTTCGGCGCGGAAGCCTTCGACCTCGCCGACCGGCTGCAGACCCCGGTATTCGTCATGCTCGACCTCGATATCGGCATGAACCACCATCTCTGCCGCCCGCTGAAGTGGGACGATACGCGCGTCTATGACCGCGGCAAGGTCATGACCGCGGAAGAGTTGGAGGCCGGCAAGGAATTCGGCCGCTACCTCGACGTCGATGGCGACGGCATCACCTATCGCACCTATCCGGGCACGCACCCGACCAAGGGCTCGTTCTTCACCCGCGGCACCTCGCGCGACCGCTACGCGCGCTATACGGAAGACGGCGCGGCTTACGTCGACAACATGCAGCGGCTGATCCGCAAATTCGATACCGCCAAGGACCTGGTGCCGCGGCCCTTGCAGGCCAACGCCGGCAAGCCGAGCAAATACGGCGTCATCTATTACGGCTCGACCGCGCCGGCCATGGACGAGGCCATCCACATAATCGAGGCCCGCGGGCATGCCGTCGACCGGCTACGCATCCGCGCCTTCCCATTCCATTCGAGCGTCGCGAGCTTCGTCGCCGATCACGACTTCGTCTACGTGGTCGAGCAGAACCGCGATGCGCAGATGCGCTCGCTCATCGTCAACGAGATCGGCATCGACCCGGTGCGGCTGGTGCCGGTGCTGCACTACGACGGCACGCCGATCACCGCCCGCTTTATCGCGGAATTGATCGGCGACCATCTCGACCGGATGGCGGTGAAGCCCGCCAAGGTGACGTCATGACCTATCTCGCCAAGCCCAAGTTCCACCACCCCGGCCTGCCGAAGAATGACCTCGGCTATACCCACCGCGACTACGAAGGCACGGTGTCGACGCTCTGCGCGGGCTGCGGGCACGACTCGATCACCGCCGCCATCATCCAGGCCTGCTTCGAATTGTCGATCGAGCCGCACCGCGTAGCCAAGATTTCCGGCATCGGCTGCTCGTCGAAGACGCCGACCTACTTCCTCGGCAACTCGCACGGCTTCAACTCGGTGCACGGGCGCATGCCGTCGGTGCTGACCGGCGCCAACCTGGCCAACCGCGACCTCATCTATCTTGGCGTTTCCGGTGACGGCGACAGCGCCTCCATCGGCCTCGGTCAGTTCGCGCATTGCCTGCGGCGCGGCGTCAACATGACCTATCTCGTGGAAAACAACGGCGTCTACGGCCTCACCAAGGGGCAATTCTCCGCCACCGCCGACCGCGGCTCAAAATCGAAGCGCGGCATGATCAATACCGACAATTCGATCGACCTCGCGGCGATGGCGCTGCAAATCGGCGCGAGCTTCGTCGCCCGCTCCTTCTCCGGCGACAAGCACCAGCTCGTGCCCATCATCAAGGCGGCGATCGCGCATAAGGGCGCCGCCTTCATCGACGTCATCTCGCCGTGCATCGCCTTCAACAACCATGCCGGTTCGACCAAGAGCTTTGACTTCGTGCGCGAGCACAACGAGGCAGTGAACCGGCTCGACTTCATGTCGAGCCGCATGCCGATCGAGGTGCAGTACGAGCCGGGTTCGGTCGAAGTGGTGGAGCAGCACGACGGCTCCAAGCTGACCTTGCGCAAGCTCGCGGCCGACTACGGCCTGCACGACCGCACCGCGGCGCTCAACTTCCTGCACGATAACGCCTCACGGGGACACATCGTCACCGGGCTGCTCTACATGGAGCCCGAGGCGGACGACCTGCACGCACACCTGCGTACCGTGGACCGCCCGCTTAATGCGCTTGGCGAAAAGGAACTCTGCCCCGGCCAGGCCGCGCTCGACAAGATCAACGCAAGCTTGCGGTAGGCATTCAAAGCTGTCATTCCGGGGCGCGCGCAGCGCGAACCCGGAATCCAGAGCGAAACTCTCGTATCTGGTCCTGGATTCCGGGCTCGCGTACTTCGTACGCGCCCCGGAATGACACCAACCAAGGCCCTCATGCACCTCCGCCCGCTCGGCCGCTCCGGCCTGTCCATCGCGCCTTTGATGCTCGGCGGCAACGTGTTCGGCTGGAACGTCGATTTCCGGGATTCGTGCGCGATCCTCGATACCTTCATTGACGCCGGCTACAACGCGGTCGACACCGCGGACAGCTATTCGCGCTGGGCGCCGGGCCACAAGGGCGGCGAGTCCGAGATCGTCATCGGCAAATGGCTGAAGCAAAGCGGCAAGCGCGACAAGGTGGTCATCGCCACCAAGGTCGGCTCCGACATGGGTGAAGGCCGTTGCATCCGCAAGGACTACATCCTGCGCGCCTGTGAGGCGTCCCTGCGGCGGCTGCAGATCGAAACCATCGACCTTTACCAGACCCACTTCGACGACGAGGCGACACCGGTCGAGGAAACGCTGGAGGCCTATGCCGCGCTCATCCAGGCCGGCAAGGTGCGCGCCATCGGCGCCTCCAACACGAGCCCGGCGCGGCTGGAGGCGTGGCTCGCCGCAAGCGGCAAGCGCGGGCCGCCGCGCTATGAGACCTTGCAGCCGCTTTACAACCTCTACGACCGCGCCGGCTTCGAGGCCGACTACGCACCGATCTGCAAGCGCGAAAGCCTCGGGGTCATCACCTATTATGCGCTGGCCGCGGGCTTCCTCACCGGCAAGTACCGCAGCGCCGCTGACGCCAGCGCAAACACGGCGCGAGGCGGCAAGGTGAAGAACTATCTCAACGAACGAGGTCTGCGCATCCTGACCGCGCTCGATGCGGTGGCGGCGCGCCACGGCGCGACGCCGGCCCAGGTCGCCCTCGCCTGGCTGATCGCGCAGCCGCTGATCACCGCGCCGATCGCCAGTGCCACCAGCCTCACGCAGCTCAGCGATCTATTGAAAGCACCGTCGCTGGTGCTGACGCCGCAGGACCTCGCCGATCTCGACCGGGCGAGCGCTTAAGCTGCGGGCTCAGCCCGCCAGCGCGATGCCGGGTTCGGATGCCAGCCGAAGCACCGGGCGCTGCCCGAGCGTCCCGCTCACGAAGCCGTCGCGCCCGGCGTCCTTTGCCGCATAGAGCAGCCTGTCGGCAAGCGCCACCAGCGCATCCGGGCTGCCGGAAAACGTCGCGGCGGTCGCGATGCCGACGCTGATGGTCAGCCGCCCGGATCGCGCGCCGGGATGCGCGATGCCGGCATCGCGCACCGTCAGCAGCAGCCGCTCGGCCACACTGCGCGCGCCGGCTTCGTCCACGCCCGGCAGCAGGCAGACGAATTCCTCGCCACCGTAACGCGCGACCAGTTCGCCCGGCCGGCCGACGGCGTTGACCAGGACCCGCGCCACCCGGCGCAGGCAGTCGTCGCCGCGCTGATGACCGTAATGATCGTTGAAGGCCTTGAAATGATCGACGTCGATCATCAGCAGTGACAGCTGCAGCCGCACGCGCGCCGCGCGCTGCCATTCGCGCGCCAGTGCGGCGTCGAACCGGCGGCGGTTGGCGATGCCGGTGAGTGCGTCGGTCGACAGGAGCTGCTGCAATACCTGGCTCTGCGCGTATTGGGTGCGTTGGCTGCGCTGTAAAGCGTTGGCGGCCGTGAAGCCGAGCGCGTTGGTGAGCAGCAGCCACATGATCGCGCGATAGATATCGGGCCCATCGAGGACCCCGTGCGGAATCAGGACCCAGCACAGCGGCGCGATGACGGAAAAGACGGCGGCGAGCGCCACCGACAATACGAAGCGGATCGGCAGATAGAGGTAGATGACGAAAAGATTGGTCACGATCAGCGGCAGCCACATGGCCAGCAAGGTGGGCTGCACCGTCAGCATCAGCAGCCGCAGAATGGTGCCCAAGGAGCAGACGGTCACCACCGCGATTTCGAGCGAGCGCGGCGTGCGCAGCCCGCGGAAGACGAACGCCGCCACCAGGGGAATCATCATCGATACCAGCGGCGGCGCGAGAAAGATCGCATCGCTATGGTCGAACAGATACTGGTAGAAGCGGCCGAGGAAGAGCATCAGGCCCGCTACGCCCGCGAGCGCCATGAGCATCAGCAGCCGGCGCCGGTCGGCGGCGAAGCGCTCCTGTCGGTAGGCGCTCTCGCAAGCCGGATCGGTGAGCTCGGCCGTCCAACGCGTCACCGCCACGGGCCGCAGGGCATGCGGCATGTCTGGCGGCATGTCATTGAGGTCAGCGGCGGCAAGGTCGGGCGTGACGGTCATGCGGGCGAACGGCAGGGGGCGATGGCTCCCTCTATAGACCCTCAGCCGTTGACAAACCCCTAGCGGGTCAACGCCCATTAAGCGGCTGGCGCTGGCCGGGTTGAGGGACTGCTAACCATGAAACGCCGGCAATGACCGCAAAGGCCAGCTTGCGGGCCTCATGGCTGTCATAAATCGGCCTCGCGCTCGAGAACGCGCTTTTGGTCCTCCTCGGTCCATGCGGTTTCCAAACCGCGGCCGCTTTCCAGGAAAGTCTTGAGGCTCGACAGCACCGCCGGCCAGCCCCCCTTGATGCTTTCGTAGACCTTGCTGCCTTCGTCGAAGTCGTCGTGCACGACGGTGAGGCGCACCTGGTTCTTGAGTGGGTCGATGGTGAAGGTGACGCGCGACGGCCGCTCGTCGGCCAACCCTTTGTAGAGCGGATGCCAGCTGTATGACAGCCGGCGCGGTGGATCGCTTTCGATCACCACGTCGCGATGGACGACCTTGCCGCGCGGGCTGACGGCGGTGACCGGATCGCCGGCCTTGCCGCCGGCGTCGACGCGATAGCCGTACCAATACTGTTCAGTGACGTTCGGGTCCGTGAGCGCCGTCCACAGCCTCTCCGGCGTGGTGGCGATGTAAGTGACGTAGACGAATGAGGGCTTGCTGGCAGTCATGGGTTTACTCCTTACGCAGCGGCAGCGGCGAGATGCGCGACCTTTTCACAGCCGCGCCCGTCTCCTCCGGCATGACAAACACCGCGCGGGCGAAAGGGCTGCCGGGAATGGTGTGGACGACGAACTCGGGGCATTTCAGTCTTCGCTATTGGGTGACGCCCCAAGTGTTGGTTCGATTGTTGATTCAGGTGTCGATTAAAGCTGGCACGCGGTCGCCGCATGCCGCCGGCCTCGCATGGATGTCGCGCTTGGGGATCAAACCCGCCCTACGCATCAGGCTCCTCCAAACCTTTCTTCAATTCGCTCAGCGCCTGCAGCCGGTGGCGTTCGAATTTCCCGATCCAGCGCTCGGCAATCTCATGGATGGGCACCGGGTTAAGGTAGTGCAGCTTCTCCCTGCCCCGCCGCACGGTGGCGACGAGATTGGCCTCTTCCAGGATGGCGAGATGCTTGCTCACCGCCTGCCGCGTCATGGCAAGGCGCGCGCATAGCTCACCGAGAGTCTGGCCGTTGTCGGCGCGCAACCTGTCGAGCAACTCCCGCCGGCTGGCGTCGGCCAGCGCCTTGAATACGGCATCCAAGCCATCATCCATGGCGACAATATGCAACCTTTTAGTTGCCTGTCAAGCCACAGGCGCAGTTCCATCCCGGGAACTCGCACGCCGCCAACGGCGTTGCGTTGGGCATGGCAAACCGCCCCTCCCCCCGAAAGAAGCGAGCCAAATCGCAAAGCGACGGCGACGTCGCACCCAAGGGCATCACCCGCGAAGAGGTGAAGGTCGTCGAGGAGATGTCGACGCCGCGCACACCCGTGATCTACGAGGTGGTGCGCCGTCTCGGCGACGAGGAAATGCAGCGCCCGGCCACCTCGCTGTGGTGGTCGGGGCTGGCGGCGGGGCTCTCCATGAGCTTTTCGCTCCTGGCGAAGGCCATCCTGCAAAGCCATCTGCCGCATGCCGCCTGGTCGCCGCTCGTCGCCAATCTCGGCTACACCGTCGGCTTCCTGATGACGGTGATGGCGCGCCAGCAGCTCTTCACCGAAAGCACGATCACGGTGGTGTTGCCGGTGCTGAGCGATTTGTCCTGGCACGGCCTTTACCGCATGGGTCGGCTATGGGCGATCGTGCTCGCCGCCAACCTCACTGGCACGCTGTTCGCCGCGCTGTTCTGCTTCTACTCGCCGGTGCTGCCGACCGAGCTGCTCAACGGCATGATCGACGTCGGCCGCGAACTGACGGGGCTCGGCTGGTGGGACATGCTGTTCCGCGGCATCCCGGCGGGCTTTCTGATCGCGGCCATGGTGTGGATGATCCCAGCGTCCGAGCACGCGCAGTTCATGGTGATCACGTTGATGACCTGGCTGATCGCCGTCGGCGGCTTCACCCACATCGTCGCCGGCAGCATGGAGAGTTACCTGCTGGTGCTCAACGGCGATTGGGCGTGGTGGTGGATGGCGGGCTCGTTCATCGTGCCGGTGCTGATCGGCAACATCATCGGCGGCACCGCGCTGTTCACCGTGATCTCTTATGCGCAGGTGATGAAGGAGATTTGATCGCGCCCGCCGTTTGGGGCGGGGCCATCATTGATTGATGCAGTTATTGATGTAGCTGCTGCGGTTGCCGGTGGCGTCGCCGTACATGCCGGCCTGGTTGGCGCAGCGGGCGGCGCGGTCCTGGAAACTCTCGGTGCCGTGCGGTCCCGACGGCGACAGTGTCGGCAGGTTGGGCAGCACACGGCCGGTTTCCGGCGCCACGATCGGCGGCGGCACCTGCGCCGCGCGCGGCGGCGATGGCGGCCGTGCGCGCCGTGGCCGCGTGATGTGCCGCTTGGTGCCGCGCGGCGATTCGTATTTCGGCGGCAGCCAGGGCTCGGGCTTCGGCTGTGGCGGATGGTGTCCCGGCTCCGGCACCATGATGGAATAGGGATCGTTCTGCGATTGCGCGTGCGCCCGCAACACCGGCCCGGCCAGGGTCAGCGCCAGTAAAGCCAGGGCAAACGGAAATGCGCGCGGCATGACGCTTAGATAGGAAGCGCGCCGGTCAACCGCTATTCCTCGGGGGCGTCGTCGATCGGGTCGTAGCGGCTGGTATCGAAACCAAGCAGGTTCCAGCTCTGCTGCATGTGCGGCGGCAGCGGCGCCGAGACGTCGATGACCCCGCCGCGCGGGTGCGGAACCGAGATTCGGCGCGCCAAAAGGTGCAATTTCTGCTGGATTCCGCCCGGCACCTCCCAATTCTCGATGTTGAAGTACTTGGGATCGCCGAGGATCGGATGGCCGATGTGGGCCATATGGGCTCGTAATTGATGCGTACGTCCCGTCACTGGTTTCAGTGACAGCCAGGCAAGCTTCTGCGCCGAAGTCTCGACCACCGCGTAATAGGTCACCGCGTGCACGGCATCCTTTTCGCCGTGCTTGGCGACGCGCATGAAACTGTCCTCCTCGCGCTCCTCCTTGGCGAGATAGGTCGACACCCGCCCCTGGCGCGGCTTCGGCACGCCGGCGACCAGCGCCCAGTAGATCTTGCGGGTCGAGCGCGAACGGAAGCTCTTGGCGAGCGCGGCGGCGGCAAAGCGCGTCTTCGCCACCAGCAGGCAGCCGGCGGTGTCCTTGTCGAGCCGGTGCACGAGGCGCGGACGTTGCGCGTTGACGCCGGGCCCGCGCAACGCGCCGAGCATGCCGTCGACATGGCGCGTGGTGCCGGAGCCGCCCTGCACGGCGAGCCCCATGGGCTTATTCAGCACCATGACGTCGTCGTCCTCGTAGAGCGTGATCGACTTGAGGAACTGGCGGTCCTGCTGGGCGCCGGGCGTATCGGCGCGCGGCGCCGGCGCTTCCAGCTTGAGCGGCGGAATGCGCACCGATTGTCCGGCCGTGAGCCGCGCCTTCGGCTCCGTGCGCTTGCCGTTTACGCGCACCTCGCCTTTGCGGATGATGCGCTGGATATGGCTGAACGACAGGCCGGGAAAGCGCGCTTCGAAGAAGCGGTCGACACGCATGTCGTTTTCATCGGCACTGACGGTGACGGTCTGGACGGCCGTCGGAAGCGGGGCTGTGGGCTTGTCCTCTTTCTCGGGCGCGCGCCGCGGGGACGCGTCGGAGGCGGGCGGCCGCTTCGGCTTAAAGCTCGAACGCTGCTCCCCCCACCGCGGCTCGCTTCGCTCCGCGCGCGCGCCGACCCGGCCCGCCGCTGCGCGGGGCGAGGATGAACCCTGCCGTTTGCCGGCGCCCTGCCCTTTGCCGTGCTCCTCGCGCCGTGGGCCGGCCTTGGAAGCGCCCGGGCGTGCGCCCGCGCGGCCGCCGCCGGGCCGATGCCGTGGGCCTGCCATCTGCTTGCCTCCGCCCGGCTGGCGCGGGCCGTTTCGTCCGCGGCTCATGATGCGTTCTGGTCCTCGTTGCGCCTCAGCGGCTCAATCTCGGCGCGCTTGTGGCACGGTTTGGCGGCAGGGTCACCCATTTCCGGGCCCTGCAGGGCTGCCCTGCCCGCTGGTGGGTGAAGCGCGGCCCTTTTCACGTTACGCTCGCCCGCCACCCCTCGGAGACCCCCTCGCCATGAATGCCATGCCGCCCGATCTCGTCAGGAACCTGGCCGAAGGCCTCGCCGCCATCGGCCGGGTCATCGACCCGCCGGGCACCACCGCCCTCTACGCGCCGCTGCACGGGCCGACGCCGGGCCCCGGCGTCGCGGTCGCGCGCGACCTCCGGTATGGCCCGGCAGGGCGCAACCGGCTCGATATCTTCACGGCCGAGCCGGCCGGCGCCGCGGCGAAGCCGGTGCTGATGTTCGTCCATGGCGGCGGCTTCGTGCGCGGGGACAAACAAGTCCCCGGCACGCCCTTCCACGACAATATCGGCGCCTGGGCCGCGCGCCATGGTCTGACCGGGGTCACCGTCACCTATCGGCTGGCGCCGGACGCGCCCTGGCCTGCCGGCCCTGAGGACGTCGCTGCCGCGGTGGCCTGGGTGCGCGCGCATATCGGCGAATACGGTGGCGACCCCGAACGCATTTTTCTGATGGGTCACTCGGCTGGCGCCACCCATGTCACGAGCTATGTCGCGCAGCCGGCATTTCAGGGACCCGACGGTCCCGGCCTCGCCGGCGTCATCGCCTCGTCCGGCATCTACGACGTCGGTGCCTATCCGCGCAATGAGAGCCAGGACGCCTACTTCGGCACCGACGAGAGTCTCTATGCCGCGCGCTCGCCTTTGACGGGGATGACGCGCAGCGCCCTGCCGCTGCTGGTCATCCACGCCGAGCTCGATCCGCCGCCGTTCGGGCAGCAGGCCGAGGCGTTACGCGAAGCGCTCAGCCAAGCCGGCCGTCCGCCGCGCATGGTGCGCCTTGCCGGGCACAATCACCTGTCGGGCATCTATTCGATCGGCACCGCCGATACGGCCATGAGCGGGGCGATTTTGGATTTTGTGGGCCAGTCATAGAGTGGCGCAATCGCCATCAAACGGAGCTGCAACATATTCCGTTCATTCCCGCGAAAGCGGGAATCCAGCGGCCCAAACGACAATCGTAGCAAACCAGCCCCCGGTCCCCGCTTCCGCGGGGACGAACGGAGAGGAGGACAGCCGCGTCAGGCTAACCACCCCGCTCCTTCCGGAGCTTCGCCCAGTAATCCAGCCGCTTTCTGATTTCGCGCTCGAAGCCGCGCTCGGGCGGATCGTAGAACTGCTGGCGCGGCAGGGCGTCGGGAAAATAATTCTGGCCCGAGAACGCCTCTTCCTGGTCGTGGTCGTAGGCATAGCCGCGGCCGTAACCTTCGTCCTTCATGAGATTGGTCGGCGCGTTCAGGATGTGTTTGGGCGGCAGCAGCGAGCCCGCCTGCTTGGCGACGCGCATGGCGGCGCCGAAGGCGGCATAGCCGGCATTGGACTTGGGCGCGGTGGCGCAATAGATGACGGCCTGCGCGATCGCCAGTTCGCCTTCAGGCGAACCCAAGAAGTCGAAAGCATCCTTGGCCGCGTTGGCGACGATCAGCGCCTGCGGATCGGCGAGCCCGATATCCTCGATCGCCATACGCACCACGCGGCGCGCGACGTAGAGCGGCGGCTCGCCGGCGTCTAGCATGCGGCAGAGATAATAGAGCGCGGCGTCGGGGTCCGAGCCGCGCACCGACTTGTGCAGCGCGCTGATCAGATTGTAGTGGCCGTCCTGCGATTTGTCGTAGATCGGCGCGCGCCGCTGCACGATCTGCTGCAGCTTGGCGGCGTCGAACACTTCGCCCGGCCGCGCGGCGCGCCAGACTTCTTCGGCGAGTGTCAGCGAAGCGCGGCCGTCGCCGTCGGCCATGCCGACGAGCGTTTCGCGCGCCTGCGCGTCGAGCGGCAGCGGCTTGCCCTCGATCTTTTCCGCGCGCGCGAGCAGCTTTTCGATCGCCGGCGTATCGAGCGACTTGAACACCAGCACGCGCGCACGCGACAGAAGCGGCGCGTTGAGTTCGAACGACGGGTTCTCGGTGGTGGCACCGACCAGCACGATGGTGCCGTCTTCCATCACCGGCAGAAACGAGTCCTGCTGTGCGCGATTGAAGCGATGGATCTCGTCGACGAACAGAAGCGTGCCCTGCCCCAGTTCGCGGCGGCGGCGTGCTTCCTCGAACACCTTCTTCAGGTCGGCGACGCCGGTGAAAATCGCCGAGATCTGGTCGAAATGTAGGTCGGTGGCTTGCGCCAAGAGCCGCGCCACCGTGGTCTTGCCGGTGCCGGGCGGGCCCCAGAACACCAGACTGCCGAGCGAGCGCGTCGCCAGCATGCGCGTCAGCACGCCGTCGGGGCCGAGCAGATGGTCCTGGCCGACTACTTCGTCGAGCGCTTGCGGGCGCAGGCGGTCGGCAAGCGGCCGCGGCGCGTCGCGCTCGAGCCCGGCGGCGGCGAACAATGTCGGCCCGGCAGCCCCCTTGCCGCGCGCGGTCATGTGAGAAGCGCCCTCACCCGTTGAACTCCACCCGGATGTCGCGGCCGCCGCGGCGCACCACCATGCGCCAACTGTAGGCCGTACGCTCGGTGGCGCGCGCCAGTTCGCGCGTATTGGCGATGTGCTCGCCGTTGACCGAGACGATGATGTCGCCGCGCCGGAAGTTGAGGCGGTCGGCGTAGGAGCCGCGTTGAATGTCCATGATGACGACGCCGGAATTGGTGTTGTCGAGGCCGATCTCGTCGGCGAGCGCCGGCGACAAATTGGCGACCTTGGCGCCGCCGAGCGGCGAGCGCGAGTTGATCGTGAGTTCGTCGCGCGGCCGGCTGGGCGCGGTCCGCAACGTCACGGTGGCCGACACGAGGCGGCCGTTGCGCAGGAGATCGAGCTTGGCGCTGCCGCCGAGCGGCTTGGTGACGAAGCGGTAGTCGAAGGCCTTCGGATCGCCGACGTCCTGGCCATCGACGGCGGTGATGACATCGCCCGGCTTGAGGCCCGCCTGTGCGGCCGGGCTGTCACGCTCGACGCTGGCCACCAGCGCGCCGGTCGGCCTCTTGAGCCCCATGCTGTCGGCAATGTCGGGAGTGACCGTCTGCAGCTTGGCACCGAGCCACGGCCGCCGTACCTGGTGGCTGCCCGCCTCGGCGGAGGCCACCACCACCTTCACCATGTTGGCAGGAATGGCAAAGCCGATGCCCTGCGAGCCGCCCGAGCGCGACAGGATCATGTTGTTGATGCCCACCAGCTTGCCTTCGAGGTCGACCAGCGCGCCGCCGGAGTTGCCCGGATTGATGGCGGCGTCGGTCTGGATGAAGAACTGATAGTTGTTGGAGCCGACGTCGGTGCGCGCGACCGCCGAGACGATGCCGTGGGTGACGGTCTGGCCGACGCCGAACGGATTGCCGATGGCGAGCACCACGTCGCCGACCTGTAGTGAGTCGGAATCGGCGAAGTGCAGGTACGGGAACTGCTTGTGCCCGTCCTTGATGCGCAGCACGGCGAGATCGCTGCGCTTGTCCTCGAGCACGACCGTGGCCTCGAACTCCTGCTTGTCGGCGAGCGCCACCTTGATGTCGGTGGCGCCGCGGATCACGTGCACGTTGGTGACGATGAGGCCGCGCGGGTCGACGATGACGCCGGAGCCGAGCGAGCGCTGCACCTGCGCGCCGTTGCCGCCGGGAATGCCGAAGAAGTGGCGGAAGATGGGATCGTTGAACAGCGGGTTCTGGTTCTGCACCACCTTGGCGGCATAGACGTTGACCACCGCGGGCGCGACCTTCTTCACCACCGGCGCGTAGGAAAAGATGAGCTGCTGCTGGCTGGACGGCACGACGCGCTGCGGCGTCTGCGCCCGTGCGGGACCGGCGCCCGGAAGGGCCACAAGGCCGGCGAGCGTGAGGGCGGCGAAGGCGGCAGCGAGGCGCGACGTCAGGGGCATGAGGCGATGTTCCCGGGCTCAACAGGTGTCGGTGCCCGGCGGCCGAAGGCCCCCGGACGACGAGGGGGAGTGCCCCTAGATATAGGCTGCCGAGGGGACCAAATGAAGGCGGCCCCTTGTCCCGCCAGGCGCCCGGGCCCCACCTTGCAACCGGGCCGCGGCTGGGCGAGAGGGAGGCGCCCCTTCCACGTTCTCTGGAGACCCCCATGAAAGCCGTCGGCTACAGCCAGTCGCTCCCCATCGCCGACCCGCAGTCGCTGCGCGACATCACCGCCGACGTGCCCGAACCCGGCCCCCGCGACCTGCGCGTCGCCGTGAAAGCGGTGTCGGTCAACCCGGTCGACACCAAGGTGCGCATGCGGGCGGCGCCGCAAGCCGGCGAGCCGCCCAAGATCCTCGGCTATGACGCGGCCGGCGTCGTTGACGCGGTCGGCGCCGAGGTGAGCCTGTTCAAGCCTGGTGACGAGGTGTTCTACGCCGGCTCCATCGCGCGGCCCGGCACCGACGCGGAATTCCACCTGGTCGACGAGCGCATCGTCGGCCGCAAGCCGAAGAGCCTCGGCTTCGCCCAGGCGGCCGCGCTGCCGCTGACCAGCATCACGGCCTGGGAGATGCTGTTCGACCGGCTCGGCGTCGTACCCGGCAAGAAGGACGACGACCGGGCCCTGCTGGTGATCGGTGGCGCCGGCGGCGTCGGTTCGATCATGATCCAGATCGCGCGCCGGCTGACCGGCCTCACCGTGATCGCCACGGCCTCGCGGCCGCAGACCAAGGCCTGGTGCGAGAAGCTCGGCGCCCATCACGTCATCGACCACACCAAGCCGCTCGCCGAGCAGCTCAAGGCCATCGGCCACCCCATGGTGGCGCTGATCGCGGGCGTCACCGGCACCGATCAGAGCGGCCCGCAGATCGAGTGGATCATCGCCCCGCAGGGCAAATTTGCCCTGATCGACGACCCCAAGGTTCTCGACATCATGCCGCTCAAGCGCAAGGCGGCCTCGATACACTGGGAGTTGATGTTCACGCGTGCGATCTTCCAGACGCCCGACATGATCGAGCAGCACAAGCTGCTCAACGCCGTCGCCGACATGGTCGACGGCGGCGAAATCGTGACAACGGCAGCGCAGGAGCTCACCCCCATCAACGCCGCCAACCTGCGCAAGGCGCATGCGCAGATCGAGAGCGGCACCACCATCGGCAAGGTGGTCGTGCACGGGTGGTGAGATCTTCCCGCTCCCCGCGTGCGGGGAGCGGGAGAAGCGGCGCGCTACTCATTCGGCGGCAGCGTGCGCAGCCAGGCGATGATGTCGCTGATGTCGGAGCGCTTCATCTTGGCGTAATAGGCAAAGCCCATGGGCGGCTTGAGATGGCTGCCGTCCTTGGCCACGCCCGTGGTGATGGCGCGCCGGATGTCGGCGTTGGTCCAGTTGCCCAGACCCTTGGTCTTGCTCTCTGTGATGTTGCGCGAGATGGAGACGCCCCAGGGTCCCGGAAACTTGAACCCGCCGGTGCCCATCTTGTCCCAGGGGTGGTGGCCCTTCACCTCGGGCGTATGGCATTCCATGCAGTGCCCGATGGTCGCGAGATAGAAGCCGTGCTTCACCGGGTTATTCTTGAACATCGCCTCGGTGTAGGGCTTCTCGGCGCCCGGGAAGATCTGGCGCGGCGCCGGGAAGCGGTAGATCGGGTCCGGCACCTTGTTTTTGATGGGCTTCAAGGTGCGCAGGTAGGCGATAATCCCCTTCATGTCGTGGTCGGTGATGATGCCGTAGAAGCCGGTCGGCATGATCGGCGCGATCGGCGTACCGTTCGGCCGCACGCCCTTGCGCAGCAGGTTCTCGATGTCGGCGTCGCTCCAGGTGCCGATGCCGGTTTCCTTGTCCTGGGTGATGTTGGGCGCGGTCACCTTGAACGGCGGCTCGTCCCAGGAGAGTCCGCCGGAAAAGGCCTTGGCCATGATGGGGCCTTTCGGCCCCGGCGGCGTATGGCAGTTGCCGCAGGTCATGATGGTGTTGACGAGGTAGCTGCCGCGCTTGATCAGGGCGGCGTTGCCGGCGGCTTGCGCATGCGTCGAAGCGGTCAGCGCCGCCGCGAGCGCCAACCCGAGTAGTCCGTTGCGGATCATGGTCGTTTGTCCCCTCGCCTGCCTGGCTTCATACGGTCATGTGCAGACGTGGGGCGAATGCTAGCGCAGGCCGGGCGTGGCGGCCACGGGATTCATGCACGGGGACAAGCCGGCCTTGGGCCGGCGGGTCGGATTTGCGACCCGCCAATGACGAAAGAGGCGGCGCTTTCGCACCGCCTCTTGGCACAAGAAGAAAAATGAGCCGCCCGAGTTAGGCTGCGGTCGCTTCCGCCGCGCCCTGATTCTCCTGCACCGGCCCGGAATCGAGACCCTTGGCGTCGACGTCGCGGTCGACGAACTCGATGACCGCGCGCGGGGCATTGTCGCCGTAGCGGAAGCCCGCCTTCATGATGCGGGTGTAGCCGCCCTTGCGCTCCTTGTAGCGCGGGCCGAGCACGTCGAAGAGCTTCTTGACCTGGGTAACGTCGCGCATCTCGGCAATCGCCTGGCGGCGGGCTGCGAGGTCGCCCTTCTTGGCGAGCGTCACCAGCTTCTCCACGACCGGGCGCAATTCCTTGGCCTTCGGCAGCGTGGTCATGATCTGCTCGTGCTTGATGAGCGCGGCGCACATGTTGGCGAACATGGCCTTACGGTGCGCGGGCTTGCGGCCGAGCTTGCGATGAACCTTACCGTGACGCATGGGACTAATCCTTCTCTTCTCTATCGTGTCACGACGGTTCGTCGGACGTTGTGCTCAGGTGGGCTTCCTGCGTTCGCCCAAAAAACCGCGGCCAAAGATGCTGGCCGCGGCGCTAACTCAATCTCAGTAATGATCCTCGAAGCGCTTGGCGAGCTCTTCGATGTTCTCCGGCGGCCAGCCCGGCACTTCCATGCCGAGATGCAGGCCCATCTGCGCCAGCACTTCCTTGATCTCGTTGAGCGACTTGCGGCCGAAGTTCGGCGTGCGAAGCATCTCGGCTTCCGTCTTCTGAACGAGATCGCCGATGTAGACGATGTTGTCGTTCTTCAGGCAGTTGGCCGAACGTACGCTGAGCTCGAGCTCGTCCACCTTCTTGAGGAAGGCCGGATTGAAGGCGAGGTCCGGAATGGTCTCGGCGGCAGCTTCCTTGCGCGGCTCTTCGAAGTTCACGAACACGTTGAGCTGGTCCTGCAGGATGCGTGCGGCGTAAGCGAGCGCGTCATCCGGCGACAGGCTGCCGTTGGTCTCGATGGTCATGGTCAGCTTGTCGTAGTCGAGGATCTGGCCCTCGCGGGTGTTCTCCACCTTGTAGGAGACCTTGCGCACCGGCGAATAGAGGCTGTCGACCGGGATGAGACCGATCGGCGCGTCCTCGGGACGGTTACGCTCGGCCGGCACGTAACCCTTGCCGGTGTTGACCGTGAACTCCATGCGAATCTCTGCGCCCTCGTCCAGCGTGCACAGCACGAGGTCGGGGTTGAGCACGACCACGTCGCCGACGGTCTGAATATCGCCAGCGGTGACTACGCCGGGGCCCTGCTTCTTCACCACCATGCGCTTGGGGCCTTCGCCCTGCATCTTGATGGCGATATCCTTGATGTTGAGCACGATGTCGGTCACATCCTCGCGCACGCCGGCGATGGATGAGAACTCGTGCAGCACACCGTCGATGTGAACCGACTGCACCGCCGCGCCCTGCAGCGACGACAGCAGAATGCGGCGTAGCGCGTTGCCGAGCGTCAGGCCGAAACCACGCTCCAACGGCTCAGCGACCACGGTCGCAAAGCGCGCGGCGTCGGAGCCGGGAGAGACCTGAAGCTTGTTCGGCCTGATCAATTCCTGCCAATTCTTCTGGATCACGTTTTCACCTTTTGAGCGGCGAGGGTTCAAAGCCCTCGCAACCCCACCCGCCGCATGGGGACCAGCTCGGCGGAAGCGGATGCGCGCGCTTTTCGCGCTTCCGCTCGATAAATAGCAATCAGACGCGACGACGTTTACGCGGACGGCAACCGTTGTGCGGGATCGACGTCACGTCACGGATCGAGGTCACCGTGAAACCGGCCGCCTGCAGCGCGCGCAGCGCCGACTCACGGCCCGAACCAGGACCCGACACCTCAACCTCGAGCGTGCGCATGCCGTGCTCCTGCGCCTTCTTGGCAGCATCTTCAGCAGCCACCTGCGCGGCGTAGGGCGTGGATTTGCGCGAGCCCTTGAAGCCCATGGTCCCGGCCGACGACCAGGCAATGGCGTTGCCCTGCGCGTCGGTGATGGTGATCATGGTGTTGTTGAACGACGCGTTCACGTGCGCGACGCCAGACGCGATGTTCTTGCGTTCGCGCCGGCGGACGCGGGTGGCTTCCTTGCCCATTCCTCAATTCCTTCTCGGGGCCAGCGCGGATGACGCGCGCGGCCGACAACCTGCTGTCGTTTAAGCTTTCTTCTTGCCGGCGATGGCCTTGGCCGGCCCCTTGCGGGTGCGCGCATTGGTATGCGTGCGCTGCCCACGTACCGGCAGGCCCTTGCGGTGGCGCAGGCCCCGGTAGCAGCCGAGATCCATCAGCCGCTTGATGTTCATCGCCGTCTCGCGCCGCAGATCGCCCTCGACCATGTAGTCGCGGTCGATGATCTCGCGAATCTGCAAGACCTCAGCGTCGGTCAGCTGCGCCACGCGCCGCTCCGCCGGCAGATTAACTTTGCCCATGATATCGCTGGCGATTTTCGGCCCGATGCCATGGATGTATTGCAGCGCGATGACGACGCGCTTGTTTGTCGGAAGATTGACGCCCGCGATACGAGCCACGGATTGCTCTCCTGCTTATTTGGCGGCGCTGCCCGGGGCGCCGAATTCTTGTATGCCCACAAGGGGATAACGCAAAGCGTAACACGACACCCGTCCCCGCCGCCTTGGGGCCCGGCATCGTGTCAGACTTCTGAATGCGGTGTGTATTAGGGGATTCATCGCCGCCTCGTCAACCTCAGACTGGTGCGGGATTTGCTTTTCGGGGATTTCGTGGCCCGGCGCCCGGAACTGGCCCGGCGCTTGGCGGCCTTGGCCCCCTTGGTCCCCTTGACTGCCTTGGCCCCGTTGGCCCGGCCGCGGCGGGCAGCCGCTGCCTTCGTTTTCGAGGCTTTTATCGGGGTCTTGGTACTCCTGGGGGCCTTGGCGGCTCTTTTGGTCTTCTTGGCCGCCTTTTTGGCGGTCTTTTTGGCGGTATTCTTGGAAGCCTTCTTAACGGCCTTCTTAACGGGCCCCTTGGCGGCCTTTACGGCGGCCTCCTTGTTGGCAGCCGGCTTCCTGGCGGCCGGCTTTTTGGCGGGCTTCGCCGCCGGCGGCGGATCAGCCGGCTCCAGCACTTTGGCGCTCTCAGAAGCCGCCACAGCGGGCGCTGCGGGCGTCAGGGCCAACTCCAGGGCGGCGGTGACGTCATCGACCGGCGCCATGCCGTCCACGCTACGCAGGGCCCCCTTGGCGCCGTAGTAATGGGTGAGCGGCGCTGTCTGCGCCCGGTAGGCCGCGAGCCGCCCGCGCAGGATCTCGGCGTTATCGTCGGGGCGCACGGCCTCGCCACGGGCGATCGAGTTGGCCGCGCGCTTCTCGATGCGGTCGACCAGGATGCCCTCATCCACCTTGAGTTCGACCACCGCGTCGAGATCGATGCCGCGTTCGGCCAGCAGATGGTCGAGCGCCTCGGCCTGCGGCACCGTGCGCGGGAAGCCGTCGAGCACGAATCCGCGGGCGGCGTCCGGCTGGCCGATGCGGTCGGCGATGATCGCCACCACTACCTCGTCCGGTACCAGCTCGCCCCGCTCCATCCGCTCCTTGGCACGCAGACCGACTGGGGTCTGCGCAGCCACCGCCGCACGCAGCATGTCGCCAGTCGAAAGCTGGACGATGCCGTACTTTGAAACCAGTCGCTGCGCTTGCGTGCCCTTCCCCGCCCCCGGCGGGCCGAGCAGGATCACCCTCATCTATTCCGTCCCCGCAGTTTCGAGCGCTTGATCAGACCTTCGTATTGGTGCGCCAGCAGATGGCCCTGGATCTGGGCGACCGTGTCCATGGTGACGCTCACCACGATGAGGAGCGAGGTGCCGCCGAAATAGAACGGCACTGCCGCATAGGAGATCAGAATTTCCGGGATCAAGCACACGATCGCGAGGTACAGCGCGCCCACCACGGTGATGCGCGACAATACATAATCGATATATTCCGCCGTGCGCTCACCCGGTCGGATGCCAGGAATGAAGCCGCCGTGCTTCTTAAGATTGTCGGCGGTCTCCGTCGGGTTGAACACGATCGCCGTGTAGAAGAAGGCGAAGAATACGATCAGCCCGATGTAAAGGGTCAGGAACAGCGGCTGCCCGTGGCCGAGCAGCGCCGTCATGGTGGTGAGCCAGCTCGGCCCGTGGCCGGCGTTGAAGTTGGCGACCGTGGTCGGCAGCAGCAGCAGCGACGAGGCGAAGATCGGCGGGATCACGCCCGACGTGTTGAGCTTGAGCGGCAGGTGCGAGGACTGGCCCTCGAACATGCGGTTGCCCACCTGGCGCTTGGGATACTGGATCAGCAGCCGGCGCTGGGCGCGCTCCATGAACACGATGAAGGCGATCACCACGACCACCATCACCATGACGGCGAGGATCAGGCCGGTCGACAAGGCGCCCTGGCGGCCGAGTTCGAGAGTGCCGGCGATGGCCGACGGCAGGCGCGCCACGATGCCGGCAAGGATGATGAGCGAGATGCCGTTGCCGATGCCGCGCGAGGTGATCTGCTCGCCGAGCCACATCAGGAACATCGTGCCGCCGGTCAACGTGATCGTCGTCGACATCAGGAAGAAGATACCCGGATGGCTGACCACGTGGCCGGTGCCTTCGAGGCCCACGGCGATGCCATAGGATTGAAACGCAGCCAGCGCCACCGTGAGGTAGCGCGTGTACTGGTTCATCGTCTTCTGGCCCTGCTCGCCCTCTTTCTTGAGCTGCTCAAGCGTCGGCGAGACCGTCGTCATCAGCTGGATGATAATCGACGCGGAAATGTACGGCATGATGTTCAGGGCGAAGATCGCCATCCGCTGGATTCCTCCACCGGAGAACATGTTGAACATGCCGAGAATGCCACCCGACTGGGTGTTGAAGACCTGCTCCCAGGCGGCGGGATCGATGCCGGGCAGCGGGATGTAGGTGCCGAGCCGGTAGACCATCAGCGCGCCGAGGGTGAACCAGATGCGCTTCTTGAGCTCGTCGGCTTTGGCAAGGGCCGAGAAGTTGAGATTGGCCGCCAGTTGTTCCGCTGCGGAAACCATCAGTCGCTCCTGCCCGCCCTGCCCTCGTGCTCCTCATCGGAGCCTGTCGTCACCACCGGTCCTCATCTAGGCCCCGGTGTCCGGCTTCGGTAGTCACGAACCGCGCGGCGTTTTGCACCCGCCAGGGCCGGCTTTCGCGGCCAGGCGGCGCAACCCCTTGACGGTTACGCTTCCTTGCCGGCCTTGCCGTCGGACTTGGCCTTGCCGTCGCCCTTGGCCGCCGCGAGCGCCGCACGCTTGTTCTTGCCGCGCGGTTCGGCGTCTTCTTCCTTGGGCTGCGCCAGGATGGTGACCGAGCCACCGGCCTTCTCGACCGCCTCGACGGCGGACTTGGAGGCGCGGTAGACCGAGAACGAGGCCTTGGCCTTGAACTCGCCGCCGCCGAGCAGCTTCACGCCGTCCTTGGCGCGCCGCAAGAGGCCGGCCTTGACCAGCGCGTCCACGTCGACCGGAACGCCGGCGTCGAGCTTGCCGGCGTCGATCGCCTCCTGCACGTCGCCGAGGTTGATCTCGTTGATCACGAGCGCGAACGGCGTGTTGCGGAAGCCGCGCTTGGGCAGGCGCCGATGCAGCGGCATCTGGCCGCCTTCGAAGCCCTTGATGGCGACGCCGGTACGCGCCGTCTGACCCTTGCCGCCGCGGCCGCCGGTCTTGCCCATGCCGGAGCCGATGCCGCGGCCGATACGCAGGCGCTTCTTGCGGGCGCCCGGCTTATCGGCGATCTGATTGAGTTTCATCGAACGTCCTCGTTATTTCGCTTCGCCGACTACGCGCACCATGTGCTGGACCTTGCGGATCATGCCGCGGGTCGCCGGCGTGTCCGGCAGTTCGCTCACGCGCCCGATCTTGTTGAGCCCGAGCCCGACCAGCGTGGCGCGCTGGTCGTTGTTACGGCGCAGCGGGCTGCCCGTCTGCTCGACCTTGATGGTCTTGTCTGCCTTCGCCATGGATCGAGCCCTTTATTAGTCTGCCGCCTGCTCGGCCTCGCCGCCTTCGCGGCGGCGCGCCTGCAGGGTGGAGACCTTGATGTTGCGGCGCGCGGCAACCGAGCGCGGCGAATCCTGGTTTTTGAGCGCGTCGAAGGTGGCGCGCACGACGTTGTACGGGTTCGATGAGCCGAGCGACTTCGCCACCACGTCCTGCATGCCGAGCGTCTCGAACACCGCGCGCATCGGGCCGCCGGCGATGATGCCGGTACCGGCCGGCGCCGCGCGCAGGAACACCTTGCCGGCGCCGTGACGGCCGGCCACGTCGTGATGCAGCGTGCGGCCTTCGCGCAACGGCACGCGGGTCAGCCCGCGCTTGGCGGCCTCGGTCGCCTTGCGGATCGCTTCCGGCACCTCGCGCGCCTTGCCGTGGCCGAAGCCGACGCGGCCCTTCTGGTCGCCGACCACCACCAGCGCGGCGAAGCCGAAGCGACGGCCGCCCTTGACCACCTTGGCCACGCGGTTGATGTGCACCAGCTTGTCGATGAACTCACTCGGCTCGCGCTCTTCGCGGCCGCCGCGTTCCCGCCGTTCTCTCGGTTCACGTGCCATGATCATCCGATCCTAAAAATTAAGTCCGCCTTCGCGCGCGGCATCCGCCAGCGCCTTGATGCGTCCGTGATAGAGATAGCTGCCGCGATCGAACACGACGTCCTTGATATTCTTTTCCTGCGCGCGCGCGGCGATCAGCTTGCCGACCGCCTTGGCGGCGTCGGTGTCGGCGCCCTTGGTGCCGGCATCGCGCATCGTCTTCTCCAGCGACGACGCGGCGGCGAGCGTGATGCCCTTATCGTCGTCGATCAGTTGCGCATAGATGTGCTTGGAGGAGCGGAACACCGTCAGGCGCGCGCGCCCGCGGGCCGCCCGCTTGATCTTGCGACGCACGGAAGCCCTGCGCCGCGCCGTCCTGTCACTCAGTTTCGACATGGCCCGTTCGTCCTTACTTCTTCTTGCCTTCCTTGCGGAAGATGTATTCGTCGGCGTACTTCACACCCTTGCCCTTGTACGGCTCGGGCGGGCGCCAGCCGCGGATTTCGGCGGCGACCTGACCGACCTGTTGCTTGCTCGTGCCGGAGATCACGATCTCGGTCGGCTTGGGCGTCGCGATGGTGATCCCCTGCGGGATCGGGTAGCTCACGTCGTGCGAGAAGCCGAGCTGCAGGTTCAGGTTCTTGCCCTGCACCGCCGCGCGATAGCCGACGCCGTTGATCTCGAGCTTCTCTTCGAAGCCCTTGCTGACGCCGGTCATCAGGTTGGACACCAGCGTGCGCGCGGTGCCCCACATCTGACGCGAGCGCTTCGACTGGTTGCGCGGGTCGACCTTGACGGCGCCGTCTTCCAACTTGACGATGACGTCGTCGATCAGGGCAAGCTCAAGCGCGCCCTTAGGACCCTTCACCTTGACGGTCTGCCCTTCCACGCTGGCGGTGACACCAGCGGGGACTTTGACGGGACGTTTGCCGATACGAGACATCAGAACACCGTGCAGAGAATTTCACCGCCGACATTCGCGTCGCGGGCGGCGTGGTCCGCCATCACGCCCTTGGGCGTGGAGACGATGGCGACGCCGAGGCCGTTGTTGATGCGCGGCAGCGCCTTCACCGAAGCGTAGACGCGGCGACCGGGCTTGGAGACGCGGGCGATCTCGCGGATCACCGGCGTGCCGTCGAAATACTTGAGCTCGATCTCGAGCTCGCTGCGGCCGTTGGCGTGCGCCACGCTGGCGTAGCCGCGGATGAAGCCTTCGGCCTTCAGCACCTCGGCAACGCGTTCGCGCTGCTTGGAGCCCGGCATCGAAACCTTGGTTTTGTTTCGCATCTGCGCGTTGCGGATGCGGGTGATCATATCGCCGATCGGATCGTTCACGGACATCGTCGGCCCTCCCTCACCAGCTCGACTTCACAAGGCCGGGAATCAGGCCTTTGGAACCGAGCTCGCGCAGCGCAATGCGGCTGAGCTTGAGCTTGCGGTAATACGCGCGCGGGCGGCCGGTGAGCTCGCAACGGTTGCGGATGCGGGTAGCCGAGGAGTTGCGCGGCAACTCGGCAAGCTTCAGGGTGGCGGCGAACCGCTCCTCCATCGGCAGCGCCTTGTCGTGCGCGATCGCCTTCAGCCGCGTGCGCTTGCCGGCGAATTTCTTCGCCATCTTGCGCCGCTTCTTGTTCTTCTCGACAGAACTCGTCTTCGCCATTCTCTATCGCTCCTTGCGGTTCCGCGTATGAGGCCCTTAAGCCTGCCTCACTGCCGGAACGGGAAGTTGAACGCCGCGAGCAAAGCCCGCGCCTCGTCGTCGGTCGGCGCGCTCGTGCACACGGTGATGTCGAGGCCCCACGAATCGGTGACCTTGTCGAAATCGATCTCCGGGAACACGATATGCTCGCGGATGCCGAGGCTGTAATTGCCACGGCCGTCGAAGCTCTTCGGGTTGAGGCCGCGGAAGTCGCGGATGCGCGGCAGCGCGACCGTCACCAGGCGGTCGATGAAGTCGTACATGCGGCTCTTGCGCAGCGTAACCATGCAGCCGATTGCCTGCCCGTCGCGCAGCTTATAGTTCGCGATGGACTTGCGCGCCCGCGTGATCACCGCCTTCTGGCCGGCGATGAGCGACAGGTCGGCGGCCGCGTTCTCGACCTTCTTGCGGTCGGCCACGCCCTCGCCGATGCCCATGTTGAGCACCACCTTGGTGATGCCCGGCACCTGCATCGGGTTCTTGTACTCGAACTGCTTGGTAAGCGCGCCGCGGATTTCCTGCTCGTAGCGCGTCTTCAGGCGCGCAACGTACGGCGCACCCGCCGGCTTCGTCGCCTTGGGCGCGGCTTCCTTGGCCGCAGCCTTCGGGGCCTTGCCCTTGCCGCCCTTGGTCTCTTCGTTCATCTGCGTATCAGCCATCGATCTCGACTCCGGAACGCTTGGCAATGCGCACCTTGCGGCGCGCCTCACCCTCGCCGACGAACTTGAAACCGACGCGCGTCGGCTTGTTGTCCTTGGGGTCGGCGAGCGCCAGGTTGGACAGGTGGATCGGCCCCTCCTTGGAGATGATGCCGCCTTCCTGCTGAGCGGTCTGGCGCTGGTGGCGCTTGACCATGTGGACGCCACGCACGAGTGCGCGGCTTTCGTCCGGACGCACTTCGATCACCTCGCCGGTCCGGCCCTTGTCACGGCCGGTCAGCACGATGACCTTGTCGCCCTTCCTAATCTTGGCGGCCATTACAGCACCTCCGGGGCGAGCGAGATGATCTTCATGTGGTTCTTGGCGCGCAACTCACGCGGCACCGGCCCGAAGATACGGGTGCCGACCGGCTCGGACTGGGCGTTGATCAACACGGCGGCGTTGCGGTCGAAACGGATGACCGAACCGTCGGCGCGCTTGATGTCCTTGGAGATGCGCACCACGACGGCCTTCATCACATCGCCCTTCTTGACGCGGCCGCGCGGGATCGCCTCCTTCACCGAAACGACGATGACGTCGCCGATGGTGGCATACTTGCGCTTCGAGCCGCCCAGCACCTTGATGCACATGACACGGCGCGCGCCGGAATTGTCCGCCACGTCGAGGTTTGTCTGCATCTGAATCATGATGCGGCTCTCACTGTCTTTGCGTCCGGTTTATGCAGGTCCATGACGCTTATTGAACTCTCTGGCGCTTCTCGCCGCGCACGACTTCCCAGCACTTGAGCTTGGAGATCGGACGGCGCTCCTCGATCCACACTGTATCGCCGACCGAGTATTCATTGGTCTCGTCGTGGGCGTGGTACTTCTTGGAACGGCGGATGGTCTTCTTCATCACCGGATGGGTGAAGCGCCGGTCGACGCGGACCACGACCGTCTTGTTCTCTTTGTCGCTGACGACGACGCCATGCAGCGTACGCTTCGGCATCTTCTCGTTCCCTTTATTTCGACGTGGCGCGCTTCTGCGCCGCAATGGTCTTCAAGCGCGCGATGTCGCGGCGGATGACCCGCACCCGCGACGTATTCTCGAGCTGACCCGTGGCCCGCTGGAAGCGCAGGTTGAACTGCTCCTTCTTCAGCTTCAGCACCTCGTCGTCGATCTGATCGACCGTCATTGATCTGGCGTCGGCGGCTTTCATGACAATCACTCGGCGATGCGTTCGATGAAACGGGTCTTGATCGGCAGCTTGGCGGCGGCGAGCGTCAGCGCCTCGCGGGCGATCGCGTGCGGGATGCCATCGACCTCGAACAGGATCTTACCCGGCTTGACGCGGACCACCCACAACTCCGGCGAGCCCTTGCCCTTGCCCATGCGGACTTCGATTGGCTTCTTCGACACCGGCACGTCGGGAAACACGCGGATCCAGACGCGGCCGGCGCGCTTCATGAAGCGCGTGAGCGCGCGGCGGGCGGCCTCGATCTGGCGCGCGGTGACGCGCTCCGGCTCGAGCGCCTTGAGGCCGTACTGGCCGAAGGCGAGCGTGGTGCCGCTGGTGGCGACGCCGTGGATACGGCCCTTGTGCGCCTTGCGGAACTTGGTGCGAGCGGGTTGTAGCATGACTTCTTACTCTCTCGTCCCTCAGGCCACGGTTTCACGGCGCGGGCGGCCCTGGTCGCCCTCGGCCATCTTCTTGTCCTGCGCCATCGGATCGTGCTCGAGGATCTCGCCCTTGAAGATCCAGACCTTCACGCCGCAAGTGCCGTAGGTGGTGAACGCGGTGGCGACGCCGTAATCGACGTCGGCGCGCAGCGTGTGCAGCGGAACGCGGCCTTCGCGGTACCACTCCATGCGCGCGATCTCGGCGCCGCCAAGACGACCGGAGCAGTTGATGCGGATGCCCTCGGCGCCGAGGCGCATGGCCGACTGCACAGCGCGCTTCATGGCGCGGCGGAATGCGACGCGGCGCTCAAGCTGCTGGGCGATGGATTCGGCCACCAGCTGGGCATCGAGCTCGGGCTTGCGGATTTCCACGATGTTGATGACGACGTCGCTATCGGTGAGCTTCGCCACCGAACGGCGCAGCTTCTCGATGTCGGCGCCCTTCTTGCCGATGACTACGCCCGGCCGCGCCGAGTGGATCGTCACGCGGCACTTCTTGTGCGGACGCTCGATCACGATGTGCGACACCGCCGCCTGCTTGAGCTGCTTCATCAGCTCTTCGCGGATCTTGATGTCCTCGTGCAGCAGCGTGCCGTACTCGGCCTTGCCGGCGAACCAACGCGAATCCCAGGTCCGGTTGATGCCGACCCGAAGTCCGACCGGATTGACTTTCTGACCCATACGTCTCTCCTCAGGCCTGTTTAAGCCTGCGCCTCGACCTGACGCACAACGATGGTCAGGTGCGAGAACGGTTTCATGATGCCGCCCACCCGGCCGCGACCGCGGGGGGTGAAGCGCTTGATCACCAGCGCCTTGCCAACATGGGCCTCGGCGACGACCAACTCGTCGACGTCGAGGTCATGGTTGTTTTCGGCATTGGCGATCGCCAATTCCAGGCACTTGCGCACGTCGACCGCGATGCGCTTGCGCGAAAACTGCAGGTCCGCGAGCGCGCTCGCGACCTTCTTGCCGCGGATCATCTGCGCGACCAGGTTGAGCTTCTGCGGCGAAATCCGCAGCATCCGGCTCACCGCCTGGGCCTCGTTGTCGGCGAGGCTTCGCTTGTGTGCGCTCTTGCCCATAACTTCTTCTCTCGATCCTGTCGCCTAAGCCCTACCCGGCCCGGCTCAGCTCTTCTTGGCTTTGCGATCGGCGCTGTGGCCGTGAAACGTGCGGCTCGGCGCGAACTCGCCGAACTTGTGGCCGACCATTTCCTCGGTCACCAGGACCGGGATGTGCTTCTGGCCGTTGTAGACACCGAAGTTCAGACCGACGAACTGCGGCAGGATGGTCGAACGCCGGGTCCAGATCTTGATCACGTCGTGACGGCCGGAGGCGCGCGCGGCTTCCGCCTTCTTGAGAAGGAAGCCGTCGACGAAGGGACCTTTCCACAATGAACGGGACATGGTGCTGATCCTTAACCCTTCTTCTTGCGGACGTGACGGCTGGCCACGATGAACTTCGTGGTGCGCTTGTTCTTGCGGGTCTTCTTGCCCTTGGTGGGGAAGCCCCACGGCGTCACCCAGTTGCCGCCGCCGTTGGTACGGCCGCCGTGCGGATGGTCGACCGGGTTCATGGTGATACCGCGGTTATGCGGACGCCATCCCATCCAGCGCTTGCGGCCGGCCTTGCCGATGTTGGTGTTCATGTTGTCGGGGTTCGAAACCGCCCCGACGGTGGCCATGCAGCGGCCATGCACCAGGCGCTGCTCGGCCGAGCTCAGGCGCATGATGACGTAGTCGCCGTCGCGGCCGACGATCTGGGCGTATGAGCCCGCCGAGCGCGCGATCTGCCCGCCCTTGCCGATCTTCAGCTCGATGTTGTGCACGATGGTGCCGACCGGGATCGACGCCAGCGGCATCGCGTTGCCGGGCTTCACGTCGACGTGCTCGCCGGCCACCACGCTGTCGCCGGGCGACAGGCGCTGCGGCGCCAGGATGTAGGCGAGCTCGCCGTCCTCGTACTTGATGAGGGCGATGAACGCCGTGCGGTTCGGGTCGTACTCAAGCCGCTCAACCGTCGCGGGCACGTCGAACTTGCGACGCTTGAAATCGACCATGCGGTAGGCCTGCTTGTGGCCGCCGCCGCGGAAGCGAACGGTGGTGCGCCCGTTGTTATTGCGCCCGCCGGAGGAGTTCTTGCCCTCGGTCAGCGTCTTGACCGGCGCACCCTTATGCAGCGTCTTGCGATCGACGATGATCAGGTGCCGCTGGCCCGGCGTGGTCGCATTGTAGGTCTTCAAAGCCATGACAACGCTTCCTTACAATCCCGTGGTCACGTCGATGCGGTGACCCTCTTCCAGGGTCACGATGGCGCGCTTGAAGTCCGACTGGCGCCCGACGCGGTTCTTGAACACCTTGACCTTGCCCTGGCGGGTCAGCGTGTTGACGCTCTTCACCTTGACGTCGAACAGCTTCTCGATCGCTTCCTTGATCTGCGGCTTGGTCGCGGTCTTGGCCACCTTGAAGATGACCTTGTTGTATTCCGAGGCCATCGTCGCCTTCTCGGTAATCACCGGGGCGAGGATGACGTCGTAATGACGGGGATCGCTGGTGCTCATTTGAAGCGCGCCTCCAGCGCATCGAGCGCCGCCTTGGTCAGCACCAGGGTCTTGCGCCGCATGATGTCGTAGACGTTGATTCCCTGCACCGGCAGCACGTCGATGTTCGGAATGTTGCGCGCCGCGGTCTGGAAGTTGGCCTCCACTTCCGCGCCATCGACGATGAGCGCGTTCTGCAGGCCGAGCTTGCCGAACTGTTTGGCGAGCGGGCCGGTCTTGGCTTCTTTCACGGTCGCCTTGTCGAGCACGACGATGCCGCCATCCTTGGCCTTCGAAGAGAGCGCGTGCCTGAGCGCAAGCGCGCGCACCTTCTTCGGCAGTTCGTGGGCGTGGCTGCGCACGACCGGACCGAACGCACGGCCGCCGCCGCGGAACTGCGGGGCGCTGGCCGCGCCGTGACGGGCCTGACCGGTGCCCTTCTGCGCGTAGACCTTCTTGCCGGTGCGGGCGATCTCGCCGCGCAGCTTGGTCTTGTGCGTGCCGGCCTGGCGCTTCGCCAGTTGCCAGTTGACGCAGCGCTGCACCAGGTCCGCGCGCGGCTCGAGGCCGAAAATGGCGTCCGGCAAATCAACCGAACCCTGTTCCTTGCCCTCAAGGGTGGTGATCTTCAGTTCCATCTCACGCGCCCTCTTGCTCGGTGGGGGCTTCAGCCGCAGGCGCCTCGGCCGGAGCGGCTTCGCCGCCGGCAACGCGGAACTTGCCCGGCATCGGCAGATCCTTCGGCTGCGGCTTCTTCACCGCGTCGCGCACCAGGATCCAGCCGCCCTTGGCGCCCGGAACCGAGCCTTCGACCAGGATGAGGCCGCGCTCGACGTCGGTGGACACCACCTTGATGTTCAGCGTGGTCACCCGCTCGCTGCCGAGATGACCGGCCATCTTCTTGTTCTTGAAAACCTTGCCGGGATCCTGGCGGCCGCCAGTCGAACCGTGCGAGCGATGCGAGACCGACACGCCGTGGGAGGCGCGCAGGCCGCCGAAATTCCAGCGCTTCATGGCGCCGGCGAAGCCCTTACCGATCGAGGTGCCGCAGACGTCGACGAACTGGCCGGCGACGAAATGGTCGGCGGTGATCTCGGCGCCGACAGGGATCAGCGCGTCCTCGCTCACGCGGAACTCGGCAAGCTTGCGCTTGGGCTCCACACTGGCCTTCGCGAAATACCCGCGGTCGGCCTTGTTCATGTTGTTGGTCCGCCGCTCGCCCGAGCCGAGCTGGAGGGCGACGTAACCGTTCTGGTCCTTGGTACGGTGCGCGACCACCTGGCACTGCGCCAGGCGCAGCACGGTGACCGGGACGTGCTCACCGGCCTCGGTGAACACGCGGGTCATACCGACCTTCTGTGCGACAACTCCGGAACGCATGGCTTTTCCCTATGCCCCCTTAGAGCTTGATCTCGACGTCCACGCCGGCGGCGAGGTCGAGCTTCATCAGGGCGTCCACGGTCTGCGGCGTCGGATCGACGATGTCCAAGAGGCGCTTGTGCGTGCGCATCTCGAACTGTTCGCGGCTCTTCTTGTCGATGTGCGGCGAGCGGTTCACCGTGAACTTCTCGATCCGCGTCGGCAGCGGGATCGGGCCACGGACCTGGGCGCCGGTGCGCTTGGCCGTGTTCACGATCTCGCGGGTCGACGCATCGAGGATTCGATGATCGAACGCCTTGAGCCGGATCCGGATATTCTGGCCGTTCATTTGTTTGTCTCTCTAGACTGCCATCATCCACGCGGGCGGCGGATGACCCAGTATTCGCCATTCAGTCAGCTACCCCGCCGCAAGCCCGGCGAGAACTGGGCGCCCCCGCTCATCGCGGGGGCGCGACAGGTCGTTACTCGATGATGCTCGCCACCACGCCGGCGCCGACGGTGCGGCCGCCCTCGCGAATGGCGAAGCGGAGCTTCTCTTCCATGGCGATCGGCACAATCAGGTGCACTTCCATCGCCACGTTGTCGCCCGGCATCACCATTTCCGTGCCCTGCGGCAGGTGCACCACGCCGGTCACGTCCGTCGTACGGAAGTAGAACTGCGGGCGGTAGTTGGTGAAGAACGGGGTATGACGGCCGCCCTCTTCCTTGGTCAGGATGTAGGCCTCGGCCTTGAACTTGGTGTGCGGCTTCACCGAGCCCGGCTTGCACAGCACCTGGCCGCGCTCGACGTCCTCGCGCTTGGTGCCGCGCAGCAGCGCGCCGATGTTGTCGCCCGCCTGACCCTGATCGAGCAGCTTGCGGAACATTTCGACGCCGGTGACGGTGGTCTTGGTGGTCGGCCGGATCCCGACGATCTCGACTTCCTCGCCCACCTTGACGATGCCGCGCTCGACGCGGCCGGTCACGACGGTGCCGCGGCCGGAGATCGAGAACACGTCTTCGACCGGCATCAGGAACGGCTGGTCGATCGGGCGCTCGGGCTGCGGGATGTATTCGTCGACCGCCTTCATGAGCTCCATGATGGCTTCCTTGCCGAGCTTGTCGTCCTTACCCTCGAGCGCCATCAGGGCCGAGCCCTTGACGATCGGGATGGTGTCGCCCGGGAAGTTGTACTTCGACAGCAACTCACGGACCTCGAGCTCAACGAGCTCCAGCAGCTCCGGGTCGTCGACCATGTCGCACTTGTTGAGGAACACGACAATCGCCGGCACGCCGACCTGGCGGGCGAGCAGGATGTGCTCGCGGGTCTGCGGCATCGGGCCGTCGGCGGCGGACACGACCAGGATGGCGCCGTCCATCTGCGCGGCGCCGGTGATCATGTTCTTCACGTAGTCGGCGTGGCCGGGGCAGTCGACGTGCGCGTAGTGGCGGTTCGCGGTCTCGTACTCGACGTGCGCCGTCGAGATGGTGATGCCGCGCGCCTTCTCTTCCGGCGCCTTGTCGATCTGGTCGTAGGCGGTGAAGCTGGCGCCACCGCTCTCCGACAACACCTTGGTGATAGCCGCAGTCAGCGTGGTCTTGCCGTGGTCGACGTGACCGATCGTGCCGATGTTGCAGTGCGGCTTGCTGCGGTTGAATTTCTCTTTGGCCATGGATCTCTCCGTTCAGACTCTCATGTTGCGAACGATCGCAATCACGCGAACTTCTTTTGAACCTCTGCCGACACGTTCGCGGGCAATTCCGCGTAGTGATCGAACTGCATAGTGAAGGTGGCGCGCCCCTGGGACATGGAGCGCAGGTTATTGACGTAGCCGAACATATTCATGAGCGGCACCATCGCGTCGATCACGTTGGCGTTGCCGCGCATGTCCTGACCCTGGATCTGCCCGCGCCGCGAGTTGAGGTCGCCGATGACCGAACCGGTGTAGTCTTCCGGTGTCACCACCTCGACCTTCATGATCGGCTCGAGCAGGACCGACTTGCCCTTCTGCAGCGCCTCGCGCAGCGCTGCACGGGACGCGATTTCGAAGGCCAGCGCCGACGAGTCAACTTCGTGATAGGCGCCGTCGATCAGGCTCACCTTGACGTCGACCACCGGGAAGCCGGCGACGACACCCGAGTTGAGGACGCTGTTGAGGCCCTTCTCGACGCCGGGGATGTACTCCTTCGGCACGTTGCCGCCCACGATCTTCGATTCGAACTCGAAGCCCTTGCCCGGCTCGGTCGGCTCGACAACGATCTTGACGCGCGCGAACTGACCGGTGCCGCCGGTCTGCTTCTTGTGGGTGTAATCGACTTCCGCCGTCTTGGTGATCTTCTCGCGGAAGGCCACCTGCGGGGCGCCGATATTGGCGTCAACCTTGTACTGGCGCTTCAGGATGTCGACCTTGATGTCGAGGTGCAGTTCGCCCATGCCCTTGAGGATGGTCTGGCCGCTCTCGTGGTCGGTCGAGACCCGGAACGACGGGTCTTCAGCTGCGAGCTTCGCGAGCGCGACGCCAAGCTTCTCCTGGTCGGCCTTCGACTTCGGCTCGATGGCGATCTCGATCACCGGCTCCGGGAATTCCATCTTCTCGAGCACGACCGGATCCTTGGGATCGCACAGCGTGTCGCCCGTGCGCACGTCCTTGAGGCTCGCCAGCGCGACGATGTCGCCGGCATAGGCTTCCTTGACGTCCTCGCGGTTGTTGGCGTGCATCAGCAACATGCGGCCGATGCGCTCCTTGCGGTTTTCCTTCGTCGAGTTGATGACGCCGGTACCGCTCTGCAGAACGCCCGAATAGATGCGGCAGAAGGTGATCGTGCCGACGAAGGGGTCGTCCATGATCTTGAAGGCGAGCAGCGCCAACGGCGCTTCATCGCGCGCCTCGCGCACAACCTCTTCGCCCTTCTCGTTCAGACCGTGGATCGGCGGCACGTCGACCGGCGACGGCAGGTAGTCGACCACGGCGTCGAGCAGCGTCTGCACGCCCTTGTTCTTGAAGGCCGAGCCACACAGAACCGGGAAGAACGAGCTCGTCAGCACGCCCTTACGGATGAGCCTCTTGAGGGTCTCCTCGTCGGGCTCCTTGCCCTCGAGGTAGGCGGTCATGGCGTCGTCGTCCATCTCGACGGCGGCCTCGATCATCGCCTCACGGTATTCCTTGGCCTGCTCGACCAGGTCCTCCGGGATGTCGACGTCCTCGAACTTGGCGCCAAGCGACTCGTCGTCCCAGATGCGGGCCTTCATCGTCACCAGGTTGACGAGACCCTTGAAGTTGCTTTCGGCGCCGATCGGCAGCTGGATGGCCACCGGCTTGGCGCCGAGACGGGTCTTGATGTCCTCGAGACACTTGAAGAAGTCCGCGCCGATCTTGTCCATCTTGTTGGCGAAGACGATGCGCGGCACGTGATATTTGTCGCCCTGACGCCATACAGTCTCGGTCTGCGGCTCGACGCCCTGGTTCGAGTCGAGAACGCACACCGCGCCGTCGAGCACGCGCAGCGAGCGCTCCACCTCGATGGTGAAGTCGACGTGACCGGGGGTGTCGATGATGTTCAGACGCTTGCCGTTCCAGAACGCGGTGGTCGCGGCGGACGTGATGGTGATGCCGCGCTCCTGCTCCTGCTCCATCCAATCCATCGTCGCGGCGCCTTCGTGCACCTCGCCGATCTTGTGAGACTTGCCGGTGTAGAAGAGGATCCGCTCAGTCGTCGTGGTCTTGCCGGCATCGATGTGCGCCATGATGCCGAAATTGCGGTAGTCCTCGATTGCGTGCGTGCGTGCCATATTAGGGAGTCCTCGAAATTCGGTCCGCCGTCACCAGCGATAGTGCGAGAAAGCGCGGTTCGCTTCCGCCATCTTGTGCGTGTCTTCACGCTTCTTGACGGCGTTCCCCCTGTTGTTCGACGCGTCGAGCAGCTCGGCCGACAGCCGCTCGGTCATGGTCTTTTCGTTGCGGCCACGCGCAGCCGTGATGATCCAACGGATGCCGAGGGCCTGACGGCGCGACGTGCGCACTTCGACGGGCACCTGGTAGGTGGCGCCACCGACGCGGCGCGAGCGCACTTCGATGGACGGCATGACATTATCGAGCGCCTGCTGGAACACGCCGAGCGGCGGCTGCTTGGTCTTGCCCTCGATGATGTCGAAGGCGCCGTAGACGATGCGTTCGGCGGCCGACTTCTTGCCGTCGTACATGATGGCATTCATGAACTTCGAAACGACGACATTGCCGAACTTGGGGTCGGGAATGATCTCGCGCTTCTCGGCGGCGTGACGGCGGGACATGACGCTGATCCTCGATTATTTCGGACGCTTGGCGCCGTACTTCGAACGGCGCTGCTTGCGGTTCTTGACGCCCTGGGTGTCGAGCACGCCGCGCAGGATGTGGTAACGCACGCCCGGCAGGTCCTTCACGCGACCGCCGCGGATCATCACCACCGAGTGCTCCTGGAGGTTATGCCCCTCGCCCGGGATGTAGCCGATCACCTCGAAGCCGTTGGTCAGGCGCACCTTGGCCACCTTTCGCAGCGCCGAGTTCGGCTTCTTCGGCGTGGTGGTGTAAACGCGCGTGCACACGCCCCGCTTCTGCGGCGAGGATTGCAGCGCAGGCGCCGTATTGCGCGCCTTGAGCGGCTGGCGCGGCTTGGCAATCAGCTGGTTGATCGTCGGCATCGTCGATCGCTTACCTTCGTTTTGGGCATCGTCGCCCGGAATTGGGGTTTGCCGCCCCTTTTTCACTTCGTTTGCCCGGACTTTGCCGTCCGCGCGCGCAAAACGAAATCGCGCCATCCGCTTCATCGAGCGGGGGCGCTCTTCCGTTCGGACGGCCACGTTGCGGTCACCCGCGCCGCAGCCGGTCACAGTCTAAGCCTGACATTGGCTGTCAGAGGCAGCGTCTGAGCTTCATCGTCGAGGCGTTGCGCCGACCAGAACCAAGAGAAAAACTCTTATCTCTCAAGTACTTGCCGGGCGGGCCGTTCCGAACAAGCGAAGCTCACCGCCTGCCGTAAAGTGTGGCGTATGTATCGGCGGGAATCGCTCAAGTCAAGGCGGAAAGCACCTGAAACTAGCGGCTTCTGGCGCCCTCGCCCGCGCGGCCGCCCGTACGGGTGCTCCCCCGCCGAACGGTCAACGCAAAGGGGCCGCCCGCTGCCGGGCGGCCCCTCTTTTCGCGATTGCGGACGGCTTATTCGGCCGCCGGCAGCGCCGGCGCCTCTTCCACCGGGGCGGCGGCGGCCCTGGCGGCGGCTTCCTTCTCGCGCTCCTCGAGGATGAGGGCGTCGCGCTTGACCGCTACCTCGCGCAGTTGGTTCATCATGGCGCCGGTGCCGGCCGGGATCAGGCGGCCGACGATGACGTTTTCCTTGAGGCCGTCGAGGGTGTCCACCTTGCCGTTGACCGCGGCCTCGGTGAGCACTCGCGTGGTCTCCTGGAACGAAGCCGCCGAGATGAAGGAGCGGGTCTGTAGGCTCGCCTTGGTGATGCCGAGCAGCACCGGGTGACCGGCAGCGGGCTTGCGCCCCTCCTCGGCCGCCTTGGCGTTGACCTCGTCGAGCTCGCTGCGATCGACCTGCTCGCCCTGCAAGAGCTCGGTCTCGCCGGCGTCGTCGATCTCGACCTTCTGCAGCATCTGGCGAACGATCACCTCGATGTGCTTGTCGTTGATCATGACGCCCTGCAGCCGATAGACCTCCTGGATCTCGTTAGTCAGATAGGAGGCCAGCTCCTCGACGCCCTTGACGGCAAGAATGTCGTGCGGAGCCGGATTACCGTCGACGATGTAGTCGCCCTTTTCGATGACGTCGCCATCCTGCAGATGGATGTGCTTGCCCTTCGGGATCAGGTACTCCATCGGCTCCTGGGTCTTGTCCGTGGGCTCGATCGAGATGCGCCGCTTGTTCTTGTAGTCACGGCCAAAGCGCACGGTGCCGCCGATTTCGGCGATGACCGCCGCTTCCTTCGGCCGCCGCGCCTCGAACAGCTCCGCCACCCGCGGCAGACCGCCGGTGATGTCGCGGGTCTTGGCGCTTTCGGTCGGGATACGCGCGATGACGTCGCCCGCCTTCACGTGACTGCCCGGATCGACGGAGAGAATGGCCTCGACCGCCAGCAGGTAGCGGGCATCGCCGCCACGTGCGAGCTTCAGGATGCTGCCGTCGGCGCCCTTGATCACGATCGCCGGACGCAGGTCCTGCTGACCGCGGGACGAGCCCGTGCGCCAATCGATGACCACGCGCTTGGCAATGCCGGTCGACTCGTCGAGCTGCTCGGACATCGACAGGCCGTCGACCATGTCCTCGAAGTCGATGGTGCCTTCCGCCTCGGTCAAGATCGGACGGGTGTAGGGATCCCACTCCGCGATCCGCTGGCCACGCTTGATGGTCTCGCCGTCTTCGACCTTCAGCCGCGCACCGTAGGGCACGCGGTGATGGGCGCGCTCGGTACCGTCGGGGTCGACCACCGCCACGACCATGTTGCGGGCCATAATGACGACGTCATTATCCGAGTTGCGAGCAATGTTCTTGTTGGTGAACTTGATCGTGCCCTCGAAGTTCGACTCGATGAACGACTGCTCGTTGATCTGGGCCGCGCCGCCGATGTGGAACGTACGCATGGTGAGCTGGGTGCCCGGCTCGCCGATCGATTGTGCGGCGATGACGCCCACCGCCTCGCCCATGTTGACCGGGGTGCCGCGGGCGAGATCGCGCCCGTAGCAGGCGCCGCAGACGCCGTTCTTCGACTCGCAGGTGAGCACGGAGCGGATCTTGAGCTCCTGCACGCCCGCCTTGACGATCTTGTCGACTTCCGGCTCGCCCAAGAGCGTGCCGCCGGGCATCACGATGTTGCTCGACGACGGATCCTTGACGTCCTCCGCCGTGGTACGGCCGAGGATGCGGCTGGCGAGCGAGGCCACCACGGTACCGGCATCGATGATAGCGCGCACGGCAATGCCGCGCTCGGTGCCGCAGTCTGGCTCGGTGATGATGCAGTCCTGCGCCACGTCGACCAGGCGGCGGGTCAGGTAGCCCGAGTTCGCGGTCTTCAAGGCGGTGTCGGCCAGACCCTTACGGGCGCCGTGGGTCGAGTTGAAGTACTCGAGCACGGACAGGCCTTCCTTGAAGTTCGAGATGATCGGGCTCTCGATGATTTCGCCCGACGGCTTCGCCATCAGGCCGCGCATGCCGGCGAGCTGACGCATCTGGGCGGGCGAACCGCGCGCGCCAGAGTGCGCCATCATGTAGATCGAGTTGACCTGAAGGTCGCGGCCCGTGTCGTCCTTCTTGGCGGCCGAGATTTCCTTCATCATCGCTTCCGCGATGGTCTCGGTGCACTTCGACCAGGCGTCGACCACCTTGTTGTACTTCTCGCCCTGGGTGATCAGGCCGTCGTTGTACTGCTGCTCGAACTCCTTGGCGAGTTCCTGCGTCGACTCGACGGTCTTCCACTTGGAGTGCGGCACGACCATGTCGTCCTTGCCGAACGAAATGCCGGCCTTGAACGCGTGGTGGAAGCCAAGCGCCATGATGCGGTCGCAGAAGATGACCGTCTCCTTCTGACCGCAGTGGCGGTAGACGGTGTCGATCATCGACGAGATCTCGCGCTTCGTCATCAGCTTGTTGACGAGGTCGAACGAGATCTTGCGGTTCTCGGGCAGAACGCTGCCGAGCACTACGCGGCCGGGCGTGGTCTCATAGATGCGCTTGACCCGGTTGCCGTCGCTGTCGAGGCCTTCCCAGCGGAACTTGATCTTGCTGTGCAGGTCGATCGCCTTGACGTTCAGCGCGTGGTCGATCTCGGCCATGTTGGAAAACACCATGCCGTCGCCCTTGCTGCCCTCGCGCATGACCGAGAGGTAGTAGAGACCGAGCACGATATCCTGCGACGGCACGATGATCGGCTGACCGTTGGCCGGGTGCAGGATGTTGTTGGTCGACATCATCAGCACGCGCGCCTCGAGCTGAGCTTCCAGCGACAGCGGCACGTGCACCGCCATCTGGTCGCCATCGAAGTCAGCGTTGAAGGCCGCGCACACTAGCGGATGCAGCTGGATCGCCTTGCCCTCGATCAGCACCGGCTCGAAGGCCTGGATACCGAGACGATGCAGGGTCGGCGCGCGGTTCAGGAGCACCGGATGCTCGCGGATCACCTCGTCGAGGATATCCCAAACCTCCGGCTTCTCCTTCTCCACCAGCTTCTTGGCCTGCTTCACGGTGGTGGACAGGCCCTTGGCATCGAGGCGCGAATAGATGAACGGCTTGAACAGCTCGAGCGCCATCTTCTTCGGCAGGCCGCACTGGTGCAGCTTCAGCTCGGGACCGACCACGATCACCGAACGGCCCGAATAGTCGACGCGCTTGCCGAGCAGATTCTGACGGAACCGGCCCTGCTTGCCCTTGAGCATGTCGGCGAGCGACTTAAGCGGACGCTTGTTGGCGCCGGTGATGACGCGGCCGCGGCGGCCGTTGTCGAACAGCGCGTCGACCGCCTCCTGCAGCATGCGCTTTTCGTTGCGGATGATGATATCCGGCGCGCGCAACTCGATCAGCCGCTTCAGGCGGTTATTACGGTTGATGACGCGGCGGTAGAGATCGTTGAGGTCCGACGTCGCGAAGCGCCCGCCGTCGAGCGGCACCAGCGGCCGCAGGTCCGGCGGGATCACCGGCACCACGGTCAGGATCATCCACTCCGGCTTATTCCCGGAGGCGAGGAAGGCCTCGATCAGCTTCAGCCGCTTGGCGTACTTCTTCTTCTTGATGTCGCTGTCGGTCTCGCCCATCTCGGTGCGCAGCTCGACCTGCAGCTTGGTCAGGTCCATCGCCTTGAGCATCTCGCGGATCGCTTCCGCGCCGATCATGGCGGTGAAGCTGTCGCCGCCGAACTCGTCTTGCGCCTTGAGGTACTCGTCCTCGCTCAGCAACTGGCGGTCCTTGAGCGGCGTCAGGCCCGGCTCCAGCACCACGTAGTATTCGAAGTACAGGATGCGCTCGAGGTCCTTCAGCGTCATGTCGAGTAGCAGACCGATGCGGCTCGGCAGCGACTTCAGGAACCAAATGTGCGCGACCGGCGCCGCGAGCTCGATGTGGCCCATGCGCTCGCGCCGCACGCGGGAGAGGGTCACCTCGACCGAGCACTTCTCGCAGATGATGCCCTTGTACTTCATGCGCTTGTACTTGCCGCACAAGCACTCGTAGTCCTTGATCGGCCCGAAGATGCGCGCGCAGAACAGGCCGTCGCGCTCGGGCTTGAAGGTCCGGTAATTGATCGTCTCGGGCTTTTTGATCTCGCCGTAGGACCAGGACAGAATCTTCTCCGGGCTGGCGATCGAGATTCTGATCTGATCGAAAACCTGCGCCGGTGCCTGCGGGCTAAAAAGATTCATTACTTCTTGGTTCATCGCATTCTCTCCGCTTGCCGACCTCGGTCGGCCGCTGTCTCATTTCTTTCCGCCGTCATGCCCGGCGGCTTGCGCCGGGCCTCTCCTGTCTTCGGGGCGCCCTCTTCTCGAAGGCGCCGCCGGCCGGGCCCTTCGGCCCGGCCGTGACGCGGATTACTCGGCCGCTTCCTGGGTCGGTTCGCCCTGCCGGC
>CAVZAO010000004.1:0-315406 GCA_963773225.1 uncultured Pseudomonadota bacterium | reverse complement strand
GGGAGGGATTCGAACCCCCGATACGGTTGCCCGTATGCCGCATTTCGAGTGCGGTGCTTTCAACCACTCAGCCACCTCTCCGATGGCCCGAACGGGCTTGAAATTGCCCCAATCGGACGCAGGCTATGTAACCAAGCGCGCCAAGACAGACAAGGGCGCCGCGCCTATACTCCCGCGTAACGTTGGAGACCCGCCAAGACCGGCACAGGATGGCAAGCGCTCTCAACCCCGACCGCCTGCGCGGACAGTTGCGCGGTATCGCGCTGACCCTGCTCATGGTCGCCGCCGCGACGGTGGCGATCGATTTCCTCATCTACGAAATCGGCTACACCCGCGGCACCGTCCTGTTCCTGATCCCGGTGCTGCTGGCGGCCACTCGCTGGGGTCTCGCCTCCGCCTTGGTCGCCGCCTTCGCCGGCATGGTGGCGTCGGCCTACCTGTTCTTTCCGCCTTTCTATGATCTGCGCATCCGCGATCCGCAGGAAGTCATCAACCTGCTGCTCTACGTCTTCGTGGCGGTGGTGGTGAGCCAGCTCGCGAGCCGGCTCAAGGGACAACTCGAGCTCGCCCGCCAGCGCGAGGTCGAAACGCACAACCTTTACGACTTCACCCGGCGCCTGGCGGGCGCATTCGCGGTCTCCGACATTCACGCAGCGATCGAAGACCATCTGGCCACCGTCACGGAACATAAGGTCGTCCTGTTCGCGAGCGCGCGCGATGCCGTCGACGCGGCCAACGGCCGGACCGCCAAGGTGGGCGTGCCGAAACCCGTTCTCGCCAAGGTGATCGAGGTGGCGTCCGCGCAGCAGACCGCAGACGGCGACGACACCGTGACCGCGGGCGACGGTGACACCTGGATGGTGCGCGCGGTCTCGCCCAAGACCGCGGAGTTCGGCGTGATCGCGATCGACCTCGACAACGACAGCGGCACCGGCGAGCGCGGCGGCGCGTTGCGCAGCCGGGTCGAAACTGTACTGGCCGATGCCACCGCCACGCTGGAGCGGCTCGACATCGCGCGCGCCATCAGCGAAGCGCGCATGCGCTCGCAGACCGATCAGTTGCGCGAAGCCCTGATCGAATTGGTCAGCCACGAGTTGCGCACGCCGCTCGCCTCTATCCTCGGCGCCGCCACCGTGCTGAGCACCGCCCCTGCGCTCAAGGGACAGGAAAACCTCCAGGCGCTGGCGCTCGACGTGCGCGACGAAGCGGAGCGGCTCAACAACGACATTCAGAACCTGCTTGACGCCAGCCGCATCGCCAGCAACGGGCTGAGACCCCATATCGAGTGGGCAGAGCCCGCCGACATCATCCACTCGGCGATCGATCGCTGCCGCCGCCGGCTCACCAGCCGCAAGGTCATCAGCAACCTGTCCCCCGACCTACCGTTGGTTCACGTGGATCCCGTGCTCGTACAGCAGGCGCTCATCCAGCTTTTCGACAACGCGGTGAAGTATTCGTCGCCGGGCTCCGCCATCACGGTCTCGGCGCATCCCCACGATGCCCGCATCGCCATCAGCGTCAGCGATGAGGGCTGCGGACTGACGCCGCCGGAGCAGGAGCGCATGTGGCAGCGCTTCGAGCGCGGCGAGCGCCACATCGCGATCACCAGCGGCTCGGGGCTCGGGCTGTGGATTGCCAACGCCTTCATCGAAGCCAACGGCGGCAGCATGAGCGCGGCAAGCGCCGGCCCCGGCCAAGGCACGACCATGACCATCGAACTGCCGGCGACGCAGCCCGCGGTTCCGCAACTGGAAGCCAACGAAGATGAATGAAAACGCTCCGGTCGTCCTCGTCGTCGACGACGAGATTCAAATCAGGCGCTTCCTGCGCACCGGTTTTGAGCTCAACGGCTTCGCCGTTCACGAGGCTGGCAGCGGCGCCGAGGCGATCCGCGCCGCAACGCTGCGGCCGATCGATCTCGTCATCGTCGATCTCGGCCTGCCCGACATGGACGGTGCGGACGTGGTCGAGCGCCTGCGCTCATGGTCGAGCGTGCCGATCATCGTCTTGTCGGTGCGCGCGACCGAAGCGCAAAAGGTGCGCCTGCTCGAGCTCGGCGCCGACGACTACGTCGTCAAGCCGTTCGGCATGGCGGAGCTCTTGGCGCGCGTGCGGGTCGCGCTGCGCCGGCAGATGCAGGCGGTCAGCGGCGAGCCGATGATCAAGATCGGCCCGCTCACCATCGATCTCGCCGCCCGCGCGGTGCTGCTCAACGGCAAGCGGCTGGCGCTAACACCGAAGGAATATCGGCTGCTGCAGGTGCTGGCGCAGCACGCCGGCAACGTGGTCACCCATCAGCACCTGTTGAAGGAAGTGTGGGGCTCGGTGCACGTGCACGACACGCACTATCTGCGCATTTTCGTGCGCAAGCTGCGCCAGAAGATCGAGCCGAGCCCGGATTCCCCGCGCATTCTCATGACCGAGCTGGGGGTCGGCTACCGGCTGGCGCAGGGCGACGGCGACAACCACCCCAGCACAGCGGGCACCGAGACGGCCGAGGCAGACCAGCGCTCCTGAGCGCACCGAGGCGCGAGAGGCGGCCCGGGAGCGCGCGCGGGGCCTGCCGGCGCGGCTATGGCCCCTTTCCTTGACAGGTGCGCCCCGGATCGCCATAACCTCCCAAAGTCGCGGGCCCTCGGGTCCGCGCGCTTTTTGTTGGGCCCTCTTAAGCCCTTGAAAACACACAATTTAACCGACTGAAAGAAGCCGGTCCGGAACGTCACGTTCCGAGCGCCGGGGGACGAACACGAGGACTAGAAAGATGTTCGCAGTCATCAAAGCCGGCGGCAAGCAGTACCGCGTTGCCCCGGAAGATGTGATCCGGATCGACCGGGTCGTGCAGGAACCCGGCCAAGTGGTCGCGTTCGGCGACGTTTTGGTGGTGGGTGGCGACACCCCGACGCTCGGCGCCCCCACGGTGGCCGGCGCGACCGTGGCCGGGGAGGTGCTCGAGCACACCCGCGGCGACAAGGTCATCGCCTTCAAGAAGCGCCGCCGGCAGAATTCGCGCCGCAAGCGCGGCTACCGGCACGAATTCTCGGTGATCCGCATCACCGAGATTTTGACCGACGGGGCCAAGCCCTCGGACAAGGCGCCGCCGCGGCCACAGCGCATCGCCAAGCCGAAGACCGAGGTCGCGGCCGAAGGCGAAGCGGCGGAAGCCGGCGAGGCCAAGGGGGCCAAGGAGGCCAAGCCGAAGAAGGCAGCCGCCAAAAAGCCTGCCGCCACCAAGAAGCCGGCGGACAAGGCTGAAAAAGGTAAGAAGAAGTGAAGTGATTCCGTCACGGAATTGGTGTAAACGTTAGACCAGAATTCGAGAGCAAACGATGGCGCACAAAAAAGCAGGCGGATCTTCTCGTAACGGCCGTGACTCGGAAGGCCGTCGCCTTGGCTTGAAGCTTTCCGGCGGTGAGGCTTGCCTCGCCGGCAATATCATTGCGCGCCAGCGCGGTACCAAATGGCATCCCGGGCGCAATGTCGGCCTCGGCAAGGATCACACGCTGTTCGCTCTTATCGACGGGAAGGTTCAGTTCGCTACCAAAACCAAAGGCCGCAAAGTCGTATCGGTTGTACCGATGACGGAGGCAGCGGCCGAGTAGACGGTGGACTAAATTCGAGGTCCGCCGGTATCCAGTCAAACCGGCGGAACTCATCAGGGTTCCAGGAGGGGGAGACGGGATGCCGGCTCCCCCTCTTCGCTTTTGGCAGCACTTCCGCTGCCCTACCTGGAGCCCGAGCCATGACTTTCTGCGAAGAACTGCCCGGAAGGGAATTCCGCGAGGCGAGTATCCCCGTCCTCGAGACGAAGCGGCTTGCCCTGCGCGCCCCGTGCCTCGAGGACGCTAAAACGGTTGCCATGCTGGCGAACGATCGCCGCATCGCCGAGAACACGGCGCGTATCCCGCATCCCTATACGCATGCGGATGCAGAGAATTTCATCGACAAGGCGAATAAGGCCGACGACGAAACGGTTTTCCTGCTCACGCTGCGCGATGGCACCATCATCGGCGCCTGCGGCGTCTCCATGCTGGAGGACGCGCCTGAGGTCGGCTACTGGCTGGGCGCACCCTATTGGGGCCAAGGCTACGCCACCGAAGCGCTGCATGCCGTGGTCGACTATGCCTTCACCGACCTCGGTCACGACGCCCTGCACGCGGGCGCACGCGTCACCAACCCGGCCTCGCGGCGAGTGCTGGAGAAGTGCGGCTTCCAGTGGACCGGCGTCGGCCTCTATCGCATCCGCGCCATCAACTCGTCGGCGCCGATCGACCGCTTCCGGCTCGAGCGCGGAATCTGGTCGGCGCTAAAGGGTTGGGGCCGCATGAAGCGGGTGTCGTAAGGCTAAGGTCATGTATCAACCTCCGCATTTCGTGGAGAGCCGGCTCGCGGTTCAGCATGCGCTGATCCGCGAGCAATCGCTCGGGCTGCTCATCACGGCGGGCCCGGGCGGCCTGCAGGCAAATTACATTCCGTTTCTGCTCGACGCCGAAGGCTCGGAACGCGGCACGCTGCGCGCCCATCTCGCGCGCGCCAATCCGCAGGTGCAGGAGCTCGCGGCGGTCACGGAATGCCTGATCGTATTCCAGGGGCCGCAGCACTACATCAGCCCGTCGCTCTATGCGACCAAGCGCGAGACCGGCAAGGTCGTGCCGACCTGGAACTACATCACCGTGCAGGCGTGGGGCCAGCCGGCCGTCATGGACGACGCGGCCTGGCTGCGCCGCCAGATCGACGACCTCACGAACCACAAGGAAGCGCCGCGCAGCGCACCCTGGCAGGTGACCGACGCACCCGAAGCCTTCATCGCCACCCAGATCAAAGCCATCGTCGGGCTCGAAATCCCGATTCAGCGCATCGAAGGCAAGTGGAAGGTCAGCCAGAACCGGCCCGCGGCGGATCAGGCCGGGGTGATCGCTGGCTTGCGCGGGGGCGGGGCTGACGCGGAAGTCATGGCGGCGGCGCTTGTCGAGCGCGGAAAGGCCCTGTGAGGCGCCGGCTCGATCATGGCGGATCGGCGAAACTCGCCGGCTTCTGCCAAGCCTGCTCGCGAAAGAAGATGTAAATGCCGGCGGCGATGATGATCGCGGCGCCGACCAGCACCGAGACGCGCGGCACGTTGCCGAAGAACACGTAGCCGAACAGAATCGCCCAGACGATGGTCGTGTAGTTGTAGGGCACGACGACGGAGGCCGGCGCGAGCTTCAGCGCGCGATTGATACAGAGATGCGCGACGGTGGCGACGATGCCGAGTACGACGAGGAGCGCAATCGCCTTCATTGTGAGCGGAACCCAGGTGAAAGGCGCCAGCACCAGGCCGAACACAAGGGCCGCCACCATCTGCACCGTCACCAGCACAGTATCCGAGGTGCCGCGCACGACCCGCGTGCAAATCAGAAGCAGCGCGAACGTGAAGCTGCCGGCAATGGCGATCAGCGCCGGCCAGGCGATCGTGTGCCCCGACGGGTCGAGCGCGATCAGCACGCCTGCGAATCCGGCAAGCACCGCCGACCAGCGCCGCCAGCCAACGTGCTCGCCGAGCAGCAGCGGCGACATGGCAGTGACGTAGATCGGGCTCGCCAGATAGTACGTCATCACCTCGGCAAGCGACATATGAGCGAGCGCCCAATAGAAAAACGATAGCTCGAGGGTGGCGAACACGGCACGCAGCCATTGCACGCCGGGCCGCGGCGCGTTGCGGTAGGCCGCCACGCCCCGACGGGCGGAGAACGGTGCAAGCAGAACGAGCGCCGCGGCGCTGCGCACCAGGAGCAACTGGCCCACCGAATAGGTGGAAATGAGGAATTTGCCCAGGGCATCGTTCAACGCGAAGAAGAAAATGCCGGTCAGCATCAGGCCGATTCCAGCCATGATAGCGGAGCGCTGCGGCGTGGCGGTGGGCGCGGTCATCGATAATGCCTCGGGCGGGCTGCGCTATATAGCCGACACCGAGACATCCGCCATGACATTTCTCGGCGGCAGCGCGGTCACGGGGCCTCTGGCGCCCGCCGGCAAGTTGCGCGAGAATTGCTGCGGCAAAGCCTTCGGGAGGAACCCATGGCCCAAGAAACGCAATACGGTCTCGACCAGTTCATCGCCGACTGCCGCTCGACGCTCAGTAAAGACCCCGGCCCTGCCGGCCGCGAGCAAGTGCGGCTCGATCTCGAGAAACTGCTCGCCAACTCTGACTTCATCCGCGACTACTGCGGCGACGACCAGCCGCGCGGTCTGAAAGTGCTTTATGAGGACCCCAAGCTCGGGTTCCAGGTGCTCGCCCACATCAACGACAAGGCGCGGGTGTCGCCGCCGCACGATCACGGCGCTTCATGGGCGATCTACGGCCAGGCCACCAAGTATACTGACATGACCGAATGGGAGCGCGAGGACAACGGCAGCGACCCCAAGCACGCTCAGCTGAAAATCAAGACCAAGTATCGGCTCACACCCGGCCACGCCGGCATCTACCAGGACGGCGACATCCACTCCATCGACTATCCCGATTACGCCCGCTTCGTACGCGTGACCGGCACCAACCTCGACAAGATCACCCGCATCAAGATCGATCCCAAAACCGGTGCCGTCGACCAGATGACGCCGCAGCAGGCGACGTAAAACCTCATTATTGACTCCGTCATGGTCGGGCATAGCCGTTCAAAGAACGGCGTTCTTTCAGAACGCCTATGTCCCGGCCATCCAAGTCTTGCATGATAGAGAGAAAGTCGTGGATGCCCGGGACAAGCCCGGGCATGACAGAAGAAAAGGCCATGCTCGAAAAAGCAAAGCTCCGACCCGTCGCTCCCGCCGCCGTCAAAGCCATGCTGGGCGACGGGCACGAACTCGCCCTCATCGACCTGCGCGAGGAACTGACCTTTTCACAGAACCACATGTTGTGGGCGCGCAACGTGCCGCTCAGCCGCTTGGAGCTGCGCTTCGCCGCGCTGGTGCCGCGCAAGGACACGCGCATCGTGCTCGTCGACGACAATGACGGACTGGTCGCGCGTGCGGCGGAGATCCTGGCGCGCGCCGACTATAGCGATATCGCGTATATCGAGGGTGGCATTGCCGGCTGGGAGAAGGCCGGGCTCGTCACTTTTTCCGGCGTGCACGTGCCGAGCAAGGCGTTCGGTGAATTCGTCGAGCACGACAGCGGCACGCCCTCGATCGGCCCCAGCGAGCTCGACGCGCTGATGCGCTCGGGCGCCGACCTGAAGGTGCTCGATAGCCGGCCTTTCGACGAATATAGCCGCGTCTCGATTCCCTCGGGCATCAATGTGCCAGGTGCCGAGCTGGTGCTGCGCGTGCACGATATCGTGCCTTCGCGCGACACAACCATCGTGGTCAATTGCGCTGGCCGCACCCGCAGCATCATTGGCGCGCAATCGCTCATCAACGCCGGTGTCCCCAACAAGGTGATGGCGCTGCGCAACGGCACCATGGGCTGGCATCTCGCCGGCCTCACCTGTGCCTCGGGCGAGACCGGCGGCACGCCGGGCTTCAGCGATCAGGGCCTCGCCTGGGCGAAAGCGCACGCCGAAACGGTCGCCAAGAAGTATGGTGTCGAGCCCACCGATGCCGCGACGGTCGAGCAATGGCGCCGGGACGCTACGCGCACCACCTACGTCTTCGACGTGCGCGAGCCGGCGGAATATCTCGCTGGCCATTACCCAGGCGCGATCTCGGCGCCGGGCGGTCAGCTGGTGCAGGCAACCGATCTTTATGCCGGCGTGCTGGGCGCACGCATTGTGGTCAGCGACGACAAAGAGGCGCGCGCGCTGATGACGGCGTCGTGGCTCAAGCAGATGGGCTGGCAGGACGTCCACGTGCTGCCGCAAGCCGGCGACGAAAAAGGCCCGTTTGTCCCGACGCTGCTCGGCACTCCATCGCCGCGCACGGTCGAGCCGTCGGCCGCGATCGCCATCGACGACGTCACTGTGATCGATCTGTCCACCAGCCCGCACTACCGGCGGGGTCATATCCCGGGCGCCTGGTTTGCCATTCGCTCACGGCTCGCACACGCCTTTAAGACTATCGCCCCCACCGGCGAGGTCATCCTCACCTCGGAGGACGGCGTGCTGGCGGGGCTCGCGGTCGCCGACGCTCAGGCCCTCACCGACCGTCCCGTCCATTGGCTGAAAGGCGGCAACGCCGCCTGGCGGGAGGCCGGCTTCCCGACCGCGACCGCCGAGCGGCTGGCCGACGAGCCGGTCGACGTCTGGCTCAAGCCCTACGAGCGGGCCAACGACAACGAGGCCGCGATGAACGCCTATTTGTCCTGGGAAGTGGACCTTTTGGAGCGCATCAAGCTCGACGGCACCACCCGTTTCCTGCACGCGCGGTAACGCCAAGGAAAGCGTGCAGGACGGGCCCCGATAGACTATATCGGGCCCATGAAATTCCTCGACGAGGCCAAGGTCTACATCATGTCCGGCGCGGGCGGGAACGGCTGCGTGTCGTTCCGGCGCGAGAAGTTCATCGAGTTCGGCGGCCCTAATGGCGGCGACGGCGGCCGCGGCGGCGACGTCGTGGTACAGGCGGTGACCGGCCTCAACACCCTCATCGACTACCGCTACCAGCAGCATTTCAAGGCCGAGCGCGGCGGCAACGGCATGGGCAAGGACCGCCATGGCGCCAACGGGAAGGACGCGGTGCTGAAGGTGCCGGTGGGCACCCAGGTCTACGAAGAGGACGGCGAGACGCTGCTCGCCGACCTCACCAAGGTCGGCCAGCGCGTGACCATCGCCCGCGGCGGCAATGGCGGCTTCGGCAACGCGCATTTCAAGACCTCCACCAACCGTGCGCCACGCCACGCCAACCCCGGCCAGCCGGCGGAGGAGATGACCATCCGGCTGCGGCTGAAGCTTATTGCCGACGCCGGCCTCGTCGGCCTCCCCAACGCCGGCAAGTCCACGTTCCTCTCGGTCGTCACCGCGGCAAAGCCGAAGATCGCCGATTATCCGTTCACCACGTTGCATCCGCAGCTCGGCGTGGTGCGGGTCGATAACCGCGAATTCGTGCTCGCCGATCTGCCCGGGCTTATCGAAGGCGCGCATGAGGGCGTGGGGTTGGGCGACCGCTTCCTTGGCCACACCGAACGCTGCCGGGTGTTGCTGCATCTCGTCGACGGCACCAGCGAAGACCCCGGCGCCGCCTACAAGACCGTGCGCGGCGAACTCGAAGCCTACGGTCAGGGCCTTACCGACAAGCCGGAGATCGTGGCGCTGACCAAAATCGACTCGCTCACGCCGGACGATATCAAGGCGCAGGCCGCCAAGCTGAAGAAGGCCTGCAAGAAGACGCCGCTGGTGCTCTCGTCCGCGTCGGGCAAAGGCGTGCCGGAAGCGCTGCGCGCGCTCGTCGAGGTGATCGGCCCCGCGCGCGCCGTCGATGAAGACGAGCCGGCGCCAAAGGAAGAGGCTTGGCAGCCTTAATCTTCCGTCGAGCGGGAACGCGTGTCTCACGCGCGGGTCCGAAATCCAGAGTCACATCGCGAAGGGTTGCCGTGCCGTCCTGGATTTCGGGTTCGCGGACTGCCTCCGCGCCCCGGAATGACAGCGCGGGATGCCGCTGCTAGAAAACGCCAAACCACCCTGGAGTGACGCCTCATGAAAACACGCGCTGCTGTGGCCTGGAAGGCCGGCGAGCCCCTCACCATCGAGACCGTTGACATCGAAGGCCCGAAGGCCGGCGAGGTACTGGTCGAGGTCATGGCCACCGGCATCTGCCACACCGACGCCTTCACGCTGTCGGGCGCCGATCCGGAGGGCATCTTCCCCGCCATTCTCGGCCACGAAGGCGCCGGCATCGTGCGCGAAGTGGGCGCCGGCGTCACCAGCGTGAAAGTGGGCGACCACGTGATCCCGCTCTACACGCCGGAATGCCGGCAGTGCAAAACCTGCCTGTCGCAGCGCTCGAATCTGTGCACCTCGATCCGCGCCACCCAGGGCAAGGGCCTGATGCCCGACGGCACGTCGCGCTTCCGCTGCGACGGCGATCCCGTGTTCCACTACATGGGCTGCTCGACCTTCGCCAACTTCACCGTGCTGCCGGAAATCGCGGTCGCCAAGGTGCGCGAGGACGCGCCCTTCGACAAGATCTGCTACATCGGCTGCGGCGTCACCACCGGCATCGGCGCGGTGATCTACACCGGCAAGGTGTGGCCGGGCGCCAACGTCGTGGTGTTCGGCCTCGGCGGCATCGGCCTCAACGTGATCCAGGGCGCGCGCATGGTCGGCGCCGACAAGATCATCGGCGTCGATCTCAATCCGGACAAGCGCGCCATGGCCGAGAAGTTCGGCATGACCCATTTCGTCAATCCGGACGAAGTCGGCCGCGACAAGGTGGTGCAGGCGATCGTCGACCTGACCGGCGGGGGCGCCGACTTCTCGTTCGAATGCATCGGCAATGTACACACCATGCGCCAGGCGCTGGAGTGCTGTCACCGCGGCTGGGGCGAGAGCATCATCATCGGTGTCGCCGGCTCGGGCCAGGAGATCTCCACGCGCCCGTTCCAGCTCGTCACCGGCCGCGTCTGGAAGGGCACCGCCTTCGGCGGCGCGCGCGGACGCACCGACGTGCCCAAGATTGTCGACTGGTACATGGAGGGCAAGATCAACATCAACGATCTGATCACCCACACCATGCCACTCGACAAGATCAACGACGCCTTCGATCTCATGCACGAAGGCAAGTCGATCCGCAGCGTCGTAGTCTACTGAGGAACCGGGAGAAACCGTCTATCGATCGCAGGCGCGCCGCGGGCCTTCATACGGTTGGTACGTGCAGGTCGCCGGATCGAACGAGCGATAGGCGGCCGCGCACGCCTGCACGTTGCACGACGACGTCGGCTGCTGGCGCGCGTCGGAGGTCTGCACGCCAGCCGGTTTATTGCTGGCCTCGCCTGGCGGATGGCCGACCGTGCACAGCCGGCGCGGGCCATCATAAGGCTGATACGTGCAGTCGCCCGGATCGAAGGAGTGGTAATGCGCCGCGCACGCCTGCACGTCGCAACGCGCACCGGCACTAGCCTGCGCATCCGTACCACCGCCGGCGCTCTCGTTCGCCATGGCATTCAGCGTGCTGTCTGATGTCGCGGCGCCCTGCGCTGCCGGTTCGGGTTGCGCCGTCGCGCTCGCAACGCCCGTCGTGGCAGCCGCCGGGTTTGGCGCGGGCTTGCTCGCGGCCGTTTGGGGTGCGGTCGCCTCGGTCGCGGGGGTCTTAGTGTCCGCGGTATCGGATGTGGCAGGCTTGCTCTCGGCCGGTTTAGGCTGGGCCGCTTGAGCCACCGGCGTCTTTGCCGTGGTGCTCTTGGCCTCAACAGGCTTGTCCGCCGCTTTGGTCGTGATCGCTGCCGTGCGCGCGGCCGGTTTGGCGGGCAGGCTCACCGTCTGCACCGACTTGGGAACCGGCGGCGGTGGAGTCGACAGCCAGTCGAGCCCCATCATGACGCTGCTGATGGAGACGACCAGAACGACAACATACAAAATAAATGACATACCTCTGCCCGGCATACCCTACGCTTCCGGTTGCTAACGTCACCAGGAACCGCGCGTTCCGGCGGCTTTGGCGACGGAACAAATGTCCTCGTATGGCGGACCAGTTCTATAGCGCACTAATGGGCGCCGCACTGCCTGATCACGCAAATTTAACGGAATACCGCCGATCCGGCGAGCCCCGCCCACAAGGACCCTGCGTCGTTTTGCGCGCTTTGCCCTCGAAATCACCGCATTCTCGCCCAGAAAGCGCACATCCGGCCTCTATGAGGCCCACTGGGCCTGGGAGGCCAATCGGGGAGAACTCACAGGATGATGCTTCGTTCCGCCGCCGCGCTTTGCGGCGCACTGATGGTTATTGCTTGCGCACCTGCCGCGAATGCCCAATCCGGCATCGCATCCGTCTACGGTTATAAGGGCGGCCGCACCGCCGACGGCGAGCACGTTTCGGTCCATGCCCTCACTGCCGCGCACAAGACCCTGCCCTTCGGCACGCGCGTCCGGGTCACCAACCGGCGCAACGGCCGCAGCGTCGTCGTGCGCATCAACGACCGCGGCCCCTATGTGCGCGGCCGCATCATCGACCTGACACCCGCCGCCGCCCGCGCCATCGGCTTCTCCGGGCTTGCGCCGGTCACGGTAACGATCGTGCATGGCTGACGCGCTGGCCACGCGCTCGCGCGTGCCTTGACTCCATCGCCCGCCGGCAGAATGGTGCCGGCGCCGACCGGGCACCGGCGCGTCGCGGGGGAGTTCGTACGACATGGGGGCTGCGGCCGATCGCCAGCGCGCCAGCAGAGCCGCGCGCCGCCGCCGTCAATTCATGCGCAATCTTGCGGTGCGGCTCGTCTCGCTGGCGATCGTGCTGACGCTGTGGCAGGTGCTCGGCGCGCACGCCAATCCGGTGCTGTTCACTACGCCGATCGCCATTGCCAAGGCCGCCGTCGCGATGACACTCGAGCGGCGAGCTGTGGACCTATCTGGCGCCGAGCCTGGCGGTGCTCGCCGTCGGCCTGACGCTCGCCGTCGTCGTCGGCGTCTTGATCGGCCTGCTGCTGGCACGCTATTGGCTGCTCGACGTCGGCCTCGGCGTCTACCTCACCTTCCTCTATTCGATTCCCGGCGTCGCGCTGGTGCCGCTGATCGTGCTGTGGACCGGCTTCGGGCTGTTCTCCAAGGTCGTTATCCTGTTCGTGTTCGCCTTCTTCCCGATGGCGATCAACACTTATCAGGGCGTCAAGAACGTCGACCCGCAGCTCATCGAAGTCGGGCGCTCCTTCCGGTCGTCGGAGTGGCAGTTGTGGGGCCATATCGTGCTGCCCGGCGCGCTGCCTTTCATCGTCGCCGGTTTGCGGCTGGCGGTCGGGCGCGCGCTCATCGGCATGGTGCTGGCCGATCTCTACACCGCCATTTCCGGCATCGGCTATCTGATCGTGCGCACGGCGAGCACCTTCCAGATCGACAAGATGTTCGTGCCGATCGTGCTCCTGGGCCTGCTCGGCGTCACGATGACCGCAGGCGTAGGTCTTCTCGAAGTGCGGGTGGCGCCATGGCGGCACGGTCGCAATCGGGATTGAGCGCGCTCAGGGCTTCGCCTTCCAGCCGCTCGCCTTCAGCTTGGCCGCCGCCTGCTCGACCAGCGCATAGTCGAACACCGACTGCGGCGCCGGCGCCTGTTTCAGGCCGACGATCGAGGCGCGCACTGCGAGCTCACTCTTCCACGCGTCCAGCGACGCTTCGCCGTCATCGAGGAACCTGGCCGCCTGGTCTTCCATGGCACCGCGCAACACGTCCAGCGGCACGCCCTTGGCGTGCCTGGCGAAGATGCGCAGCGCGCCGTCTGGCTCACTCTTGATGTAGCGCACCGCCATCAACGTGCCACGCAGCATGCGCTCGACCAACCCCGGCTGCTTCGCCAGCAAGGCATCGGACACCGCCAGCCCGTTATTGGGCGAGCGGATTACGCTCGAAATATCGACCAGCATATGCGCATTGCCCAGCAGATGGTCCTTGCGCCCGATACGCTCCTCCAAATTGGTCAACAGCACCGCCGGCAACGAACGCTTCCTGATCACCGCCAGCCGCGGCGCGCTGCCGAAGCCGAGCTGCACATAGGTGACCGCGTCGCCGCTCATGCCGTGCTGCATGAGCAGGTTGCGCATGGACATTTCGAACAGGTCGCCGTGCGACTGGATGCCGATCGCCTTGCCCTTGAGATCGGCTAGCGTCTTGATGCTCGGGTCTGTTACCCACAGCTTCCAGGGCGGGCTTTCCGACAGCGTCATGACCACCTTCAGCTTGCCGCCCTTGATGATCGCGCTGATGGCGGAGCCGGTCGAGGTGCTGAACTCGATCGCGCCGGAGATCAGCCCCGGCGTGGCGATGCCGCCACCGACATACATCGGCTGAACGTCCAGCCCGAGCGCTTTGTAATAGCCTTTGTCGATGGCGACGAAGAACGGCAGGTAGGCCGGATCGTTGGTGGCGGCGAGGCTGAGCTTGACCTTGTCGGCCGCCGATGCCGGCGGCAGCCAACCGGCGAACGCAACGAGCACCATGCCGGCGGCAAGGGCAATCCTTCGAAACAACGTCATCGCGAACTCCAAAACAAGCTGCTTGGGAAATACGTCAGGCTTGCCCGCGCAAGCGGTAGCGCCCGTCGGGCAGCCGCTCCAGGCCGATCGCCCGCCGCACCTCGTCGAGCGCGAGCAACACGTCGCGGCCGTCGCGGCTGCCGGTCGCTTCCATGAGATCACGGAAGCTTTGCGGACCTACATCAAGCGCCTCGCGCACCGTCTGCCCGCGCGCGGCGCCGAGCCGCGGCGGCGCCGGAATCTCGGTCTCCGCGTGACGGTCGGTGCCGAATGGAAAGGTCATGTCGAAGCCGGCCTTGGCGCCCGTGCGGCCGCCGCGCAAGGACGGATCGAGCGGCACCGCGCGCATGCCGCTCATCACCACCAGGTCGCGGTCGGCCTGAAAGCGCGTCGCCAGCGCCCATTCCATCTGCGCATCGGAGAAGATGTCGACGTCGTCATCGACCACGAAGACGTGTTTGACTTCCGCCGTGCAGCCGAAGATCGCGGCGATGGCGTTGCGCGCCTCGCCCGGCACGCGCTGGCGCAGCGACAGCCGCAGATTATAGACGCCGCCGCTCGCCGGCGTGGCGTAGAGCGCCACCGGATCGCGCACCGCCGTGCGCAGCGCGCCCCAGGCTGCCGCCTCGGTGCGGATGGTGTTGAGCGCGGCGGTGTCGGTCGTGTCGAGATAGCGCCCGCCGATGGTCGCGGTCTGGAATAGCGCGTCGCGCCGCATGGTGATGGCGGTCAAATGAAAGACCGGATTGATCTTGAGATGGCCGTAGTAGCCGAGGAATTCGCCGTATGGGCCTTCCGGCTCGTGCCAGCCCTTCTCGTCGAGATAGCCTTCCAGCACCATCTCGGCGTCGGCCGGCGCGAAAGCCTCGATGGTCGCGCAACGCACCAGCGGAACGGGCGCGCCGCGCAGCGCGCCAATGATCGCCATTTCGTCGGCGCCGGTCCAGGTGCAGGCGGCGGCGACGCCGTCGGCCGGATGCGAGCCGACAGCGAAGGCGACCGGCATACGTTCACGATGCTTGACGAATTCGCCATACATGATGCGCAGGTCGCTGGGCGCGACCAGGTCCATGCCCGCCTCATGGCGGCCGCGCAGCATCAGCCGGCGATAGCCGACATTGCGCCGCTTGCCGTCGAAGCTGCGGGTGACATCGATGCTGGCCGAAATATAGGGCGCACCGTCGGCGCCGTGCTGCAAATGCACCGGCAGCTTGGTGAAGTCGGCATCGGCCCCCGTGAGCACCACCTGCTGCACCGGCGCCGCGCTGCTCGGCACCTCGACCGGCGCGATCGGCGTCTCCACCCGCGCCAGGATTTCCTTGAGCAGGTCCGGCTCCTCGACATCGAAGGCGAGCGCCAGCCGCCGCCGCGAGCCCATGACATTGCCGACAAGCTCCGCCTGCTCGGGTCCCGCCTTGCGGATCAGCACCGCCTTGCGATTGCCGTCGAGATGCGCGGCGATGTCGATGAGGTCGCGCGGCTCGTTCACCACGTCGAGCTCGCCGGCCTCGGCAAGCCGGTCGATGAACCGGCGCAGCCGGAAACGCTCGACATCGACCGCCGCCTGCAATCCGCTCTTCAATGCCGCTGTGCTCACAATACGCTCCTCGCGCATCTAAATCTCAAGGTGTCACGCCACCACCTCGCATTATAGCGGCGGGCACATCACTGTGGAATGCGCGTGACGGCATAGAAGAGCCACGAATCATTGCTGTGTCTTACCGACGCTTTGATCACAATGCGGTCTGCCTTCCGGCGGCTCGTGCCGGATCTCCCTCGTTGCGATAAGCGACGATTTGAGTCGAACCGCGATGTTGCACCGATTCCTTTCGTCGCCGGAATGACCGTCGGCGTCATGACGCCCCTGGTCTGGATGGCCTATGTGTCGCGCCCGGCAACCCATGAGGTGCAGGCATCGGCGATCGAAAGCGCAAAGACCGTCCAGACCGCACCTAACATGCCGAAGCCAGTGTCGGGCCAGCGCGTTGCGACCAAGGAAGCGACCAAGCACCTCGCATCTAAGCGGGCTGGCACAAAGCAAGCTGCGGCAAGATCTTGACGAACGAAGACATCACCGCATCTATCCCGCCCTACCCACGAAACCGACACCGGCAAAGCCCGCAGTGGCGGCCATGCAACTCAAGCCGAGCGCGCCGCCGCGCGTGACCCGCCATTCCTAGCTCATGCACTCGCGACTCGCGACCCTGCGCCGCCGCGCCGCATGACACGCGCATTCGAAGACAGCGACATTCCCGCCGTCTACCGCTAGACGGCGCGCATTCATCACCGTCTGCGCCGCGCTCACGGTCGACGAGCAGCTCCGCGCCGGCTGCCCCTGACCGTCGGCGCTTGCGCCCGCCCCGGCCCGCAATATTCTTGTTGCGGGCGACGATTCATGAGCGGCGCATCATGCAAGACGACGCAGGCCTCATCGTTCCACCACGCTTGCGATCGCGGCGACGGCTTTGACCCTGGCGCTGCTGACGGTCGCGCCGCCTTCGCCGGCGCGCGCGCAATCGGCCTCGGCCGCGCTCGATGCGCTGGTCGCCGCCTATCCGCAGATCGTTCGCCACGACGGGCACTCCATCTACTGGAAGGACGGCACCCGCATGGCGGTTTCGGACGGCAGAGCACAAGTCGTTCGAGGCAACTGCTGCGCCATGCCTCGATCCTCGACCAATTCCATCGGGCCTATCCGCGCGGCCGTCTGGCGAGCCCGCCGACGGTCAACGACGATCCCGGCCGCTTTCGTGACGAGGCCTTTTTCAACAAGATGTATGGCGATTGCCGCAAGGGCCAGGTGCCGCACATGGTGCCGATCACATGGCTGCCGAAGACCTGGGGCAAGCGCATCTATGTCACCAGTGTCAACGGCGTCGCCCGCAAGCTGCAGGCGGTTTCAGCCGAGATCGACGGGTTGCCCGCGAACATAAAGCGCGCAGCCTATCCGATCGCCGGCATCTATTCGTGCCGGCCGTCGCCGACACCGGCAAGCCGAGCATGCACAGCTACGGCGCCGCCATCGACCTCAACACCGTGATTCGGACTACTGGTTTTGGCACGAAGGAGCAACCCGATGCCCTATCGCAACCGCATGCCGCAGGAGATCGTCGACATCTTCGAGCGGCACGGCTTCATCTGGGGCGGCAAGTGGTATCACTACGACACGATGCATTTCGAATACCGCCCCGAACTGCTCGGCATGAGCGGGCTGATCGCCCGACGGCGTTCAGCGGCAGCCGTAACGGCGCTCTTCCGCCTGGATTCGCTTGACGCGCGCGCGGTCGCGGCGCGACATCGGCATGTCGCCTTCATATTCGTAACGGCAGCCGCGATTGCCGAAATAGCGGATGGCCCGCTCCGTCTTGAAGCAATAGCCGTAGTCCGCGTAGATCGGATTGCGCTCGACCCACAGCCGATGGCAGACGCGCGCTTGCGCGTTGGCCGCCGAGACCACGAAGCCGGCCGACAATGTCACTGCCGCAAGGACCGTCGTGACCAACCTCGCGCATGGGCATCCTTCCCTCCGTCGCGAGGTACTCCTGTCATTTGACAGCATCGGGCCGCAGCGACATTGACGCAAATCAACGGTCTCGGTGCCCAGCGCGGCCGTCGCGTCGACCGCTCGGGCCCACGGCACCTGGCCAGCATAACTGTCATGTATGCAGTGGGGTACCCCTGGCATTTTCCGCCTGCGTTTCAGGCCGTTTTCAGCGCGTGTCACGCGATGACATTAACGTTACCTGGTGAGCTTATCGCGCGGTTGAGGTCGCCGCAGCGGTGCAAAACTACTACAGGTCCCTCTGTCAATTATCTGTCACATGATGCGAGCGGCCGCGCGAGGTACCGGCCAAACCGCGCCAGTATTTGCGTAAGGAGTTTTCGTGATCAAGCACGCAACGGGAATTGTCCTGGCCGTTCTGTCGATCTACGTCGTCGCCGCGCACGTCGATGCGAAGCCCAGGTATCATGTCAGGCATCGCACCAGTCATCATTTGCGCAACGCGAGCGGCACGGTCGTCTGCAATAAACTCGGCTGCTCGGATCGCCCGGGTCGCGGCCATGCGCGGTCGACGCCGCGGCCGCCTTCGACGCCAACGGCAACAGCACCGTCGTCGGCCGCCGGCCCACCGGCTGCCCGCATGAATATTGCGGCTGCGAAGCCTCGCTTTACGTCTTCGGCAAATCCGGCGCGAGCTCAATGTCGGCCCGCAACTGGCGCATCTTGTTTCCGCGCACCGCGCCGGCGCCCAGGCATGGCCGCGGTACGCACGCATCACGTGATGATCCTGATGAGCCATGTCGACGGCAACCGTTGGCTGGTGCATGACGGCAATTTCAATCACCAGACCGTCGAGCACGTCATGTCGATCCGCGGCTACACCGTGGTCGATCCGCGCCGCGGCTCGCACAACGAGGCTCTCACCGCCAGCGCCTCCGTCGGCGACTGAGCGACGCGCGAATTTCACCAGGTTCCGGCTGGACGACTCGAGGCGACTCTTCTACCTCTCGACGATACGCATCGAGAGGCCGCGCAGACCTTGTCACTCTCGCACCAGTCGCAAGCCGCGCCGCTCGATCTGGCGCCTGCCTTGGCGCAGGCCGTCGCCATCATCAGCAGGGCGAGCTCGCCGAGGCGGAACGGCTCTACGAGTTGATCCTGGCTGCCAGCCCCGACCATCCGGACGCCCTGCACTTCCTCGGCTTGATCCGGTTTGCCGCCGGCCGGCCGGCCGAGGCGCTGCAATTGGTGGCAGCGGCCATGCGCGCCGGGCCGCCCTCCGCTTTCCTGCTGCTCAACCACGGCCTGGTGCTCAACGCGCTGGCGCGGCCCGCCGAGGCGCTCGAGAGCTTCGACCGCGCCATTGCGCTCGAAGCGGACCTTGCCGAGGCCCATAACAACCGGGCGGTGCTGCTCGCCGACCTGGGCCGTCCTGAGGAAGCCCTGGCGAGCTACCGGGGCGGCACTGGCGCTCGCGCCCGACAATCCCGGCACGCTGTTCAATCAAGCCAACGCGCTGAAGGATTTGGGCCGCCACGCGGAGGCAGTGGCGAGCTACGAGCACGCGTTGGCGCTCGATCCCGACAACGCGGCAGCATTGTGCAACATGGGCATTACGCTCCATGCGATGAAATCGCTCGACGCCGCGCTTTCAAGCTTCGACGGGGCGCTGGCGCTGGCGCCCGATATGGCCGAGGCGCATCTCAACCGCGGCAATGCGCTCAGCGATCTCAACCGTCATGACGAGGCGGTGCGGAGCTACGATGAGGCGGTGGCGCTGCGGCCGGATTACGCCGAAGCGCTGTCAAACCGCGGCGTCGCCCTGCATGCGCTCGGCCGCGACGACGAGGCACTCGAAAGCTTCGACCGCGCGCTGGCATTGAAGCCGGATTATCCGGAGGCGCTCTCCCATCGCGGCGCCGTGCTGGATGCGCTGCGCCGCCCCGACGAAGCGCTCGGGAGTTACGCCCGCGCCATCGCGCTCAAGCCCGATCATGCCGACGCCTATGGCAACCGCGGCGCCTGCCTCTACAATCTCAAGCGGCTCGATGCGGCGCTCGCCGCTTCGACCGTGCGCTGGCGCTGAGGCCGGACCTGCCGGAAGTGCACTGGAACCAGGCCAGCGCCCGGCTGATCACGGGGGATTTCGAACGCGGCTTCGCCGAATACGAATGGCGCTGGCAGCGGCCGGCGATGATCGCCATAAAGCGCGATTTCCCGCAGCCGCAGTGGCGCGGCGAGGATATCGCCGGCAAGACCATCCTGCTGCACAGCGAACAGGGCTTCGGCGATACGATCCAGTTTTGCCGCTATGCACCGGCTGTCGCCGCCCGCGGCGCGCGCGTGATCCTGGAGGTCGACGCCCCGCTGCAACGGCTGATGCAGACGCTGTCCGGCGGCGCCGAGGTGATCGCCAGGGCGCAATGCTGCCGGCCTTCGATATCCATTGCCCGCTGCTCAGCTTGCCGCTCGCCTTCGGCACGCGGCTCGAAACCGTGCCGTCGGTGACGCCCTACCTGCGCGCCGGAGGCGCAAGACGTCGCGGCCCTGGCAGACGAACGGCTCGCCGGTGTGCCGCGGCCGCGTATCGGGCTTGCCTGGTCCCGGCAATCCGGGCGCACCTGCGCGATGCCGAGCGTTCGATCGCGTTCGAGACGCTGTTGCCGCTGGCTCGACCTCGATGCGCACTTCATCAGCGTGCAGAAGGACGTGCGCGCGAGCAGACGCCGCCGAAAGGAGCTCGCGCAACGCGGCGATGTCGTTCAGGTCGGCCAGCGCGCTCCAGGATTTCGCCGACACCGCGGCGCTGATCGCCGCGCTCGATCTGGTCGTCACCGTCGACACCAGCATCGTTCATCTCGCCGGCGCGCTCGGCAAACCGGTCTGGCTGTTGTTGCCGTTCATCCCGGATTGGCGCTGGCTGTTCGACCGCGAGACCAGCCCCTGGTATCCGACGGCTCGGCTGTTCCGACAGGACGAGCGCCGCAGCTACGAGCCCGTCATCGCGCGGCTGCGCGAACGCTTAGCGCAGAGCTGGCGATCACGGCAGCTTCTGACCGCGATCACTAAAGGCAACCGGCGCGGCGCGCCCAGACCCAGGTGCCGTCGAGGTCGGCGAGCCGCACCAGCCGGCAATCGGGCGGCGGTAGCAGGTTGGCGTAGCGGTAGCTGCGATAGCCGCGATAGACCCGCCACCCGTCATAGCCCATCCGCATAGCGCACGACGCCGTAGTGGTAGCTTCGATGATAGCGGTGGGGCCAAGTACGTGGAGGCCATCGCGGTGATGTTCTGCCCGCCGGCACGTAGCGCCGACGGCGGTGATGTGGCGCACGACCCTGACATAGCAGCAGTCGCTCGAGTACCAGACCGGCCCAGGATCACCGAGGTTTTCGCCGGCCTTGGCCGGGCTGCCGAAGAAGGCGAAGGACGCGAGCACACAGAGAGACGAAACGAGGCCCAACAAAACGCGACGCATGGCACTCCCCCCGTTACAGAAGACAAGGCACGCTTACCTTTAGTTAACCATAATTCTAGCCCGCCCCGGCCGGCCCCTGCCGGGGTAAAAAATCCGAAAAATCGGAGAGAGTTCGACGTAATATAGTACCAGGCACCCCCTCCCCGAGGACCTTTAGCCCCGCCTCCCTCCTTTAGCTGACTTTGGTTTATTGGCCGCGCGTTTCTTGCCGCCGGCCTCGGGAAAGATCCACATCGCCACAACGAAGAACACTGCGATCGCCAGCACCATGGCGTCGGAATGGACCGGCGAAGCCGGCCCAGTACACCAGGCCGATCGCCACCAGGATCACCACCGCGGATACCATCGCCTTGACGTCAGTCGGCATCCAATTTTCTCCGCTCATTCCCGCGCACGCGGAATCCAAAATCAAAAACTCCGATCCACCTGCTTGCCGCCCTGGGTCCCCGCCGTCGCCGGGTCGAGCGGAATTTCTCGACACTTCAATTCGTTCCCCACCAGCCCGGCCGCCGCCTCTTCCGGGCTCTTCGGCCGCGCGCGCAGACCCTTCTTGAGAAACCGCGCATCGTAGCCGTTGAACAAATGGCCGATGAGCCCGCGATCCAGATCGGAGGTGCCGAACAGCCAGTCGGCGATGGGGAAGGTCAGGTTCATGTTCACTTCCATCATCAGCCGCGCGTTGTGGTGCGCGGTGTGGTGGCGCCGCAGCGTGTTGCGAAAGGGCAATGCTTGACGAACCAGCCCTCGTCGACGTGGCAGCAGAAATGCATGAACTCGTAGATCAGGTACATGCCCGTGGTCCACGCACATGAACAGCCAGCCGACATTCGGCGAAAACAGGAAGCCGAGGATGAACGCGCAGGGGATCGACCAGTGTGAACACCACCAGCGCATAGGGTGGGAACACCGTCACTCGCCAGTCGTGATCGTCGCGGAAGCGCATCTCGTCGTCGCTGAAGAACTGGTGGTGATTCAGCGTATGCCGCTCATAGACCGCGCGCAGGCCCTTGATGTTGACTGGCCGGTGCATGACGTACTTGTGCACCGCCCATTCGAACAGGTTGGTGAACAGGAAGGTGAGCGGCACGGTGAGCCACTCGACCCAAGTCACGTCGTGGATGTGCGAGACATAGACATAGAACACCGCCGCGCCCATGGCGTAGATCAGCGCAATGTGGAAATAGCCATTGTACCAACCGACGATGCGCGAGCGATATTTGCTACGGAAATCGATCTGGCGCTTACCGATCATGGCCATCCTCCCTCGGTCCCGCGCGGCTGATGCTCCTTAAGCCTAACGCCCGGACGGTCCCAGTCCTGCCAAGGCTCTTCAGCCATCGAGCCGTTGCAGCGCCGCGTCGATCTCCGGCCCGCTGAAAGTTCCCAGTCGTTGTCGAGATTGGCGACCACCGCTTTCATGAAGCTCTCCGATAGGCGCTCCGCACATTGGCGGGGTCGCTGAGATGATCGGCCAGGATCGCGAGCGCCAGTTGCTGCGGGCTGCCACCCTCGTAGGACCATTCGAAGCCGTTCTTGGTGAAGTGCTTGATCGCGTAATGCTCGTCCGCCTGTCACCGTTCACCGTGACGACCAGCCCGTCGATGGTGCGCCTGCCGGCATAGGTCTTCATGGCCGTACCCTTCGCGCCCATCCATGCGAACCCCGACGGGCCCGTCAAGTCCCAAACCGTACGTCGACATGGGCGACCCACAAATCACGGCTTCGCAAAATTTCCTGATCCCGCCAAATCCGGCAATCCGACCTAAAATTTTCGGGGCCTTTGATCTAACGCAACCCGGCTGCACCCTCGAATCATACCGTATCTTTTCGCCAAGAACGGTGAAGAACGGGGCGAGGTCTTGCACGACTGGCATCCCATAGCCACAGCGCCAAATGATCGCGACCTGCATCTCAGCGTCATCGAGGACGGCGAGGTATACGCGCTCGTGTTCCCCTGCCGCCGCAAGGGGAGCCAGTGGGCGCACGCCTTAACCGGACGCCTGGTCGATATCGACCCAACGCACTGGCGTGATTGGACGGAGTGAACAAGGCCGAAAGCCCGAGCGGACGGCTCACCGGTCCTGCTTCTTGATCAGCGCAACCAGTGTCCGTTCCTGCTCGGCTAGCAGCCGCTTGATCGTGTCCCGCTTCGCCGGATCTTGCTCGGTCTCCAACAGCTCACGGAAGTGTCGGATGTTGAGCTTGACGATAATTCGCGGAGAGGAACTCATGGCCGCGCCTAACCCTTGAGTACCAAAACCTGGGCACACTGCTCGCAGGCATAATAGGTCACCGACCCGGCATTGGTCTGCGGCTCGACGCGAACCAGAAGGGCGAGCCGGCCGCCGCAGTGATCGCACCAGCTCTCCCTTCCCGACGGACTGGTTTCGGGTCTTTCAGTTTCGGCGCTCCGATCTTTCGGCGGTGGCGCGCTCACCGGTGCCCCATATCTGTCGTAGGCTGACTGCACCCGACCGACGCGCAATGCGACGTGCAAAGTAACGACTGCACGCACCGCCTGAACGCAGTCCGTCATTCAATCCGCGACGAGGTTGAAGGGAGAATCTTTGCCGACTGCGACACGCCGCGGCTCCCTGTTCAGGTCGTCCTCGACAAGGGCAAGGGAACGTTCGAATTGAGCTAATAGCTCTTCGGCGTCGTCAGCATCACGCCCAAGTCCCCGCAGATTCTTAATAAGATCCCGCTGTAGCCGGACGATAATGCGCCCTCTTTCGAGGTGGCGGCGCGCTTGTGTTTGGTAAGCATCAGTGCCGATGACCATGCGTCGCCCCCTGCTTAACAGGCGGGAGCACACCGTCTCTCAGCCGTCGGCGCCTGCGGGCTTGCGACCTCGTGCCAACGATATTCAATAATCGCACGAATGCGGCTTTTGTTCCAGGGTAAATCCTTGCTAGTGGCCCCCTCGCTAATGCTGACAACGACCCGTGGCACCCTAACTAAGTACCCACTTATCTCGGTTTTCATACTCATCTCTCTGTTAGAGAGACTGATCAGCATGCGCCGGCTGCAGTGGCTTGAGGATGCATGTCGTCATTCGGACGCAGCGGACCAATTGTGGCTCCTGGCCAATGACCGGAATTGGCCCTTTGCACCATCTCGCGATGAGGCGGCAATTCCGTCGCTTTCGGAGCGAGGCGGAGATTTGGCAAGCTGCGCTTACGGCATCGGATTTACGGGCACGCGGCCTAGCGTTCATTGCTGAAAGGAGCGGAAGGCCGCTTACTGAAGTTCATCTGCCGATGGACCGCAAGGACATCGCAGAGTTCGTCGGTATGTCACTCGCCGCCGAGAGCCGCGGCTTTCGCGATCTGACCGCCCGGCGCGTGATACGGATCAGGGACCGCCGCCACGTCAAGATCGTCGACCGCAAGGCACTCGAGAAGCTCGCCGAGCGGAGCGCCCGCCAGCCCCTCCCCCGGCTCCGCGCCCGGCGGTGATCGAGAGCGCATGACGGCGTCCCGGCCCCATGCTAAACCCCCGGCACCGTTCACCTTCCCCGCCGGGCCATGCCGAAGACCGCAACCCCCACGACCCCCTCCCTCACCGACTTCCGCCGCATCGTGGTGAAGGTCGGCTCCGCGCTGTTGGTCGACGCCGCCGCCGGGCAGCTTAAACGCGACTGGCTCGACAGCCTCGCCGCCGACCTCGCCGGGCTGCGCAACGGGCAATCGGGCCCGCGCGCGAGCTGCTGGTGGTTTCGTCCGGCGCCATCGCGCTCGGCCGCGCCATGCTGAAACTGCCCGAGGGCCGCGCTCAAGCTCGAGGACAGCCAGGCCGCCGCCGCCGTCGGCCAGATCGCGCTGGCGCGCGCCTGGGCCGAGGCGCTCGGCACCCACGGCGTCAACGCCGGCCAGGTGCTGGTGACGCTGACCGACACCGAGGAGCGCCGCCGCTATCTCAACGCCCGCTCCACCATCGCCAAGCTGCTTGGAATGGCGCGCGGTGCCGGTGATCAACGAGAACGACACCGTCGCCACCACCGAGATCCGCTACGGCGACAACGACCGGCTCGCCGCCCGCGTCGCCACCATGATGAGCGCCGATCTCCTGGTGCTGCTCTCCGACGTCGACGGGCTCTACGACAAGCCGCCGGGCAAGGGCTCGGGCGCCAAGCACATTGCCGTGGTGCCGCGCATCACGCCGCGAGATCGAAGCCATGGCCGGCGCCGCCGGCAAGCGAGACCGCGCGCGGCGGCATGCGCACCAAGATCGAAGCCGGCAAGATCGCCACCAGCGCCGGCACCCATATGGTGATCGCCTCCGGCCGCGTGACGCATCCGCTTGCGCGCGATCGCCGACGGCGCGCCCTGCACCTGGTTCCTGACGCCGGCCAATCCGGTCACCGCGCGCAAGAAATGGATCGCCGGCTCGCTCGAGCCGCGCGGCGTGCTGACCATCGATGCCGGCGCGGTGAAGGCGCTGCGCGGCGGCAAGAGCCTGCTGCCGGCCGGCGTCATCAAGGTCGAAGGGGCTTTCGAGCGCGGCGACGCGGTGCTGGTGCGCGGGCCGGATGGCGCCGAGATCGGCCGCGGGCTGATCGCCTATGACGCCGCGGACGCCGACAAGATCAAGCGGCCGCTCTTCCGCCGACATCATGCTGATCCTGGGCTACACCGGCCGCACCGCGATGATCCACCGCGACGACCTGGTGCTGGCCGGCGCCGAGTAGGGGCTCGGTTCACCGCCCGCCTCACGCTGGAACCGGATTCCGCCGGCGTTACCGCGCGACGCGAGAGATGCAAAAGGCGATTGACCGATCGCCCGTTAGCCCCGGCCTTCCGGAAGGCCGGGGCTTCCGTGTATGCGGGGTCAACAGTTGCCGGCGCGACCAAATGGCTCACGTGACGATTTGGCAGGTTGTTTCGGGGCGCTCTGTGGCATTCACTCGCGGGCATAAACCGTGGCGGTCGGGTCTAAGCATTCTTCCTGCACCCCTTCCCGGCCATTCGCTGCGGAGCGTCGACGGCTCGTTCCATGCCGGCGACAACGACTATCCCCCAAGGGGCCTTCGGGCCCCTTTCTTTTTGCCAATTTGACTGTCGATGGAATGATTTGGGTGGGAGCTGACGAGCCGGCTCAATGACGGCGGCTGCGCGTCACAAGGGAGCGCCGCTGGGCCGGCCGTGACGCGGCTTTCGGCTTTTCCGCCGTGCCTGGGCAAGCGAACCCGCGTGCCGTCGGGGAACTCCAGATAACGGCTGAAAACCCGGCCGTTGCCCCCGGGGCGGCCTTCGATCACGAATTTTGTGCCGACCGGAAACCTGCTGGGCAGACCACTGGGACCGGAAGCCATGACGCCCTCCTACTACGGCACCACCCTGACATCTCAATGTGACAGCAATTGATCGGTTTCACCCCTTGGCTAGTTATCCACGCTATCCCCAATTAACCCATGGGGCAGCCATGAAGGCGGGCCACCTCGCCCCGGCCACCCCGACGTGGTAGGAAATCACCCCGATAGGGGCTTTATTCGGGCGCGGGGGCATTTTGCGACGATGACGGCGCCGCTGAAGAGCATCGAAGGGACCGGCGATATCGCCGCGGCCATGGCGGAAATCGGCCGCCAGGCGCGGGCGGCCGCGCGTGCCCTGGCGCTCGCCTCTTCGGCCCGGAAGAATAAGGCGCTGCACGCCATGGCCGCGGCCCTCGGGCCCATGAATCCGCCATTTTGGCCGCCAATGCCGAGGACCTGGCCGAGGCGCGGGCCGCCGGCGGCACCGCCGCCTTCCTTGACCGGCTGGCGCTGAACGCGGCGCGGGTCGAGGCCATGGCGGCCGGATCGAGACCATCGCCGCCCTCGCCGACCCGGTCGGCACGTCATGGCGTCCTGGACTTGGCCCAACGGCATGACCATCGAACGGGTGCGGGTGCCGCTCGGCGTGGTCGGCATCGTCTACGAGAGCCGCCCCAATGTCACCGCCGACGCCGGCGCGCTCTGCCTGAAGGCCGGCAATGCCGCAATCCTGCGCGGCGGCTCCGACAGCCTGCGCTCCAGCCGCGCCATCTGCGCCGCCTCATCGAAGGCCTGCGCCAGGCCGGCCTGCCGGAAGCCGCCATCCAGCTTGTGCCGACCCGCGACCGCGCCGCCGTCGGCATGATGCTCGCCGGGCTCGACGGCAACATCGACGTGCTCGTGCCGCGCGGCGGCAAGGGCCTGGTCGCGCGCGTGCAGACCGAGGCACGCATTCCGGTGTTCGCGCATCTTGAAGGCGTCTGCCATGTCTACGTGGACAAAGCTGCCGATCTCGACATGGCGAAGTCGATCGTGCTCAACGCAAAGATGCGCCGCACCGGCGTCTGCGGCGCCGCCGAGACGCTGCTGGTCGACCGCGCCGGCGCCGACCGCCTGCTCAAGCCTTGATCGAGATGCTGCTCGCCGCCGGCTGCGAGGTCCGCGGCGACAAGGTGGTGCAGGCCGTCGACACGCGTGTGAAGCCGGCAAGCGAAGACGACTGGTCGACCGAATATCTCGACGCCATCATCGCCGCGATGGTGGTCGACGGGGTCGACGAGCCATCGCGCATATCGAGCGCTACGGCTCGCATCACACCGACGCCATCATCACCGACGACGCCGCCGCCGCAGACAAATTCCTGAACGAGGTCGATTTCGCCATCGTGCTCACAATGCCTCGACCCAGTTCGCCGACGGCGGCGAATTCGGCTTCGGCGCCGAAATCGGCATTGCCACCGGCCGGATGCACGCGCGCGGACCGGTCGGCGTCGAACAACTCACCACTTTCAAATACCGCATCCGCGGCACTGGCCAGACCCGTCCGTGAACTGGCAAATTCCCGCCGCCGCCGAGCGCCTGATCCCGCCCCATGCGCCCGGCATGCGGATCGGTCTATTCGGTGGAACTTTCGATCCGCCACACGAGGCGCATCTGGGCGCGAGTTTGCTTGCCCTAAGCGACTTAAGCTCGACCGCGTCTGGTGGCTGGTGACGCCGGGCAATCCGCTCAAGAACACCAGCGGGCTCGCCCCTCTTCAGAAACGCATCGAGGCCGCCCGCGCGCTCATGCACCATCCGCGCATCGACGTCACCGGGCTCGAGGCCGTCATCAAGACGAGATACACCTATGACACCATCGCCTGGCTAATCGCCCGTTGCCCGGGGGTCCGCTTCGTCTGGATCATGGGCGCGGACAACCTGCGGAGCTTTCACCGCTGGCAGAGATGGCGTGGCATAGCGAGACTGGCGCCGATGGTGGTGATCGATCGCCTGGGCCCAAGCCTGTACGCCACCGCCAGCCCGGCAGGCTTGGCGCTCTCGCACGCGCGCATCCCGGAACATGCCGCCTCCACGCTGCCGGGCCGCAAGGCCCCGGCCTGGGCCTTCGTTCACGGCCTCAAGTCGCCGCTATCGTCGACCCACCTCAGGTCGCAACGCCGGAAGAACCCCTGATGGCGGCAAGTTCGCGCACTATTGGAAAAACCCAGGCGGCGTCGCTATCTTGAGAGAGCCCCGGCGCCGGGGCCCGTCACGGACCAACGGCAACCGAAAGGACAGAGCCCCCTGCCCACACCTGCAGTCTCGCGGACGCCGCGCAAAGCGGCCAAGCCAGCAGCCCCCCGGCCGCGCGCCGAGGAGACGCTGCGGATCGTCCTCGCCAGCCTCGACGACATGAAGGCGGAGGATATCGCGACCATCGATCTCGCCGGCAAATCCTCGATCGCCGATTTCATGGTGGTGGCCTCCGGCACCTCGAACCGTTACATGGCGTTCGGTGGCCGAGCGCGTCATCAAGGACCTGCACAAGGCCGGCGTTAAGGACGTACGTGTCGAAGGCAAGCAGCAGGGTGACTGGGTGCTGATCGACGCCGGCGACGTCATTGCGCACGTATTCAGGCCGGAAGTGCGCGATTTCTACGGTCTGGAGAAGATGTGGGCCGGGGCCAAGGGCGACCGCGGCCGTGTAAGCTGATAGCCTTGTCCGGCCGTCGCACGGAATTACCGCGGACATCGGAACCAGGACCTAGGTGCGCATCATCGTCGCCGCCATCGGCCGCCTGAAAAGCGGCCCAGAAACCGAGCTCGCCGAACGCTACGCCAAGCGCGCGGGCCAGACCGGTCGCAGTCAGGGCTGCGGGACATCGAAATCGTCGAAATCAGAGAAAGCCGCGCCGCCGAAGCGGAAAAGCGCATGATTGAGGAATCGATCGCGCTCGCCAACGTCATCCCACAGGGCGCCGCCGTGGTGTTGCTCAATTCCCGCGGCGAGAACCTGGATAGCCCGTCGCTTGCCGGCCGGCTGGCGCAGTGGCGCGGCGACAACCGCCCGGCGGTGGTTTTCGTCATCGGCGGCCCGGACGGGCTGGCGCCCACGCTCGCCGCCGAGGCCGAGCTGCGGCTCGCTTTCGGTGGCGCCACCTGGCCGCACCAGCTGGTCCGAGTGATGCTGCTGGAGCAGCTTTATCGTGCCGTCACCATCCTCACCGGACACCCCTACCATCGCGCGTGAAGCCGGATCGCTCTCGCCGCTCGTCGAAAGGGGCAGGATTGAGAGAAAATTCCCGGCCTTAATGCAGTCGCAATAACTAGGGATCACATGGCCCTTGTCGACCCAGACCGCGGGCGTAACTTGGACGCAATGATTTGCCTTGGGGGGTTCAATCGTCTTGATCCGCGCTTCGCGCTGATCGCAGGGTTAGGCTTCGCCTTGGCCCCCGCGCTCGGCGGCGTCGCGCGCGCCCAAACACCCCGGCGGCACAGACGCAGGAAAAGCCCGCCGAGAAGCCATCCGGCGGATCGAGCAAGCGCGATGCGCTCAAGCAGCACCGCGAGGCGCTGGACAAGCTGCACGCGCAGCAGAGCAAATCTGCGGATACCGAAGCCGAACTCAAGCGCGAGATCGAGGCGATCGGCACCGACCGGCGCAAGCTCAACCAAAACTTGATCGATACCGCCGCCAGCCTGCGAGACCTGGAAGCTGAGGTGACCGCGACGCAGGCGCGTCTCAGGCCGCTCGACGAAAAGGAAGCCGCCATCCGCAAATCGCTGGAAAGCCGCCGCGCGGTCATCGCGGAAGTGCTGGCGGCACTGCAGCGCGTCGGCCATCACCAGCCGCCGGCGCTGATCGCGCGCCCAGAGGATGCACTAAAAGCAGTGCGCACCGCGATGCTGCTCGGCGCGGTATTGCCGGAAATGCAGGGCCGCGTGAAGGCGCTCGTGCACGACCTCGAGGCGCTCGCTTCGGTGCGCAAAAAGATCGCGGCCGAGCAACATCGCCTGCAAGGCGAAGTCGCCTCGCTCGACAAGGAGCGCACGCGGCTTTCGGCACTCGTTGCCGAACGGCAGAAGCAGCAGGCCGAACGCGAGGGCGCGTTGCAGGCCGAACGCGCAAAGGCCCGCGCACTGGCCGAAAAGGCCGGCAATCTGCAAGACCTGATCAGCAAGCTGGAGCAGGACCTCGGTATCGCCGAGAAGAGCGCGCGCAAATCGCCGCCGGCGACAACGGGGGCGGCATTGGCGGCGCTGCACGATCCCGGCCGCATGGCGCCCGCAGTTTCCTTCGCCTCCCTGCATGGCAAAATTCCGATTCCGGTTAACGGCATCAAAATCAAAGGTTATGGGCAGCCGGACGGTGTCGGCGGGTCGGAAAAAGGCGTTTCGATCGCTACCCGCGCAGACGCCCAGGTCACGGCGCCGGCCGACGGCTGGGTCGTTTATGCCGGCCCGTTCCGCTCATACGGGCAACTCTTGATCCTTAATGCCGGCGGCGGGTATCATATCCTGCTTGCTGGGATGGCACGGATATCGGTCGATCTTGGTCAGTTCGTACTGGCGGGAGAGCCGGTTGGAGTGATGGGAAACGGGTCCCATGTCGCTGCCATCCTCGCGGCAGGTTCCAGCCAACCGGTGCTCTACGTGGAGTTTCGAAAGAACGGTAGCCCCGTCGATCCAGGCCCATGGTGGGCGGCTGGCGAAGGTGAAAAGGTTCGCGGATGATGCGCAAGACTTCCCTGATTGTTCTCGGTGCGGCGGCCGGCGCGGCCCTCACACTACTGGCGACACAGCCGCGCCTCATCTTCGTCGGTGCCAACGCCGAGGCTGCCGCCTCCGATACCTACAAGCAGCTCAACCTGTTCGGCGACGTGTTCGAGCGCGTGCGCGCCGACTACGTCGAAAAGCCGAGCGACCAGAAGCTTATCGAAACCGCGATCAACGGCATGCTGGCGGGGCTCGATCCGCATTCGAGCTACATGAATGCCAAGAGCTTCCGCGACATGCAGGTGCAGACGCGCGGCGAGTTCGGCGAACTCGGCATCGAAGTCACCATGCAGGACGGCCTGATCAAGGTCGTGGCACCGATAGACGATACGCCCGCCGCCAAGGCCGGCATTCTTGCCAACGATCTGATCACCGAGCTCGACGGCGAGCAGGTGCAAGGCCTCACCCTCAACCAAGCCGTCGAGAAGATGCGCGGTCCGGTGGGTAGCGCGATCAATCTCACCATCCTGCGCAAGGGCGCCGACAAGCCGATCAAGGTCAGCGTCAAACGCGCCATCATCCACGTGCGCTCGGCGCGCTGGCACGTCGAAGACGGCGACATCGGTTACATCCGTTTGACCCAGTTCAACGAGCAGACCACCCCCGGCCTGAAGAAGGGGATTGCCGAGATTCAGGCGAAGGTGCCTGAGGACAAGCTCAAGGGCTACATCCTCGATCTGCGCAACAACCCCGGCGGCCTGCTCGACCAGGCGATCTCGGTGGTCGACGCGTTCGTGAACAAAGGCGAGATCGTCTCCACCCGCGGGCGCAATCCCGATGAGACGCAGCGCTTCGACGCCCATCAGGGCGACCTCACCCACGGCAAGCCGCTGATCGTGCTGATTAACGGCGGCTCGGCTTCGGCGTCCGAGATCGTCTCGGGGGCGCTGCAGGACCTGCGGCGGGCGACGGTGGTCGGCACCCGCTCGTTCGGCAAGGGCTCGGTGCAGACGATCATCCCGCTCGGCTCCGGCAACGGCGCGCTGCGGCTGACCACTGCGCGTTACTACACGCCGTCGGGCCGCTCGATCCAGGCCAAGGGCATCGAGCCCGACGTCGTGGTGACGCAGGACGTGCCCGACGACATGAAGGGCAAGGTCGAAAGCATGGCGGAATCGTCTTTGCGCGGCCACCTGAAGGCGGCCGGCGGCAAGGAGCAGAAGGGCTCGCAGGCCTATGTGCCGACCGACCCGAAGAAGGACAAGGCGCTGATCATGGCGGACGATCTGCTGCGCGGCACGGTCAAGAATGCCGCATTCCCGCCGAACCCGAAAGGACCGGTGCCGAACTGAGCACGGCCGATCTCTAACGGCTTGCGGGGCGGCCTTACACGGGGCCGCCCCGTTTGCGTTTGGGGCGCCACGGCCCGGCCGTAAACGCCTCTGAAACCAACGGTGCTAAACTCGGCCGATGATTCGCGAGGATGCGGGCCGTGGCCGACGATGAATTAAACGCGCCGCTCGGCCAGAAACAGAAGAAGAAGAAGAAGTTCCAGCTGCCCGTCGCGGCGCCCCAGATCGTGGCCGGCGCGCTCGGGTTGTTCGGGCTGGTCGCGGTCGGCTGGGCCATGTTCGGCGACGACCCGCTCGGCGGTCAGCCCATGGCGGTGGTTTCCACCACCCCGGCCGACATGGCCGCCCGCCATAGACCGGCAAGCCCGGCCAGCCGCAGGGCCCGGCCGCCCCCGGGCCGACGGCAAAGGCGGCCGTGCCGCCGGCGGGCGGACGGACCATCACCATCATCGACGGCTCCTCGGGCGCGCATCACGACGTTGTGGTGCCCGGCAACGGCAGCAGACCGGCCCCGGACGCGGCCCGCCACGCCCTCATGCATAAGAGCGAAGCCGCCCCGATCCCGACGATCGCGGCCGACGGCACGCGCGCCTTCGTGCGCTACGCCAGCCCGTTCAAGGTGCCGGCCAACCGCAAGGATGCCCCCCGCATCGCGATCGTAGTGGGCGGCCTCGGCATCAGCGACACGGTCACCACGGCAGCCCTTGCCAAGCTGCCGCCGGCGGTCAGCCTGGCCTTCGCGCCCTACGCCGACAACCTGCCGGCGCTGGCCGCGCACGCGCGCGAGGCCGGCCACGAGGTGCTACTGCAAGTGCCGATGGAGCCGCTGGACTACCCCAACAACGATCCCGGCCCGCAAACGCTGCTGACCTCGCTGAGCAACCAGGACAACATCAAGCGGCTGCACTGGGCCATGGGCCGCATGAGTGGCTATGTGGGGCTCGCGAGCTACATGGGCGCGCGCTTCACAGCCTCCATCCAGGCAATGACGCCGGTGCTGCGCGAAATCGCCAAGCGCGGGCTGATCTATGTGGACGACGGCTCGTCGTCGCGCAGCGTCGCCAGCCAGGTCGCCGGCACCGTCAACCTCCCCTTCGCGCGCGCCGACAGCGTGCTCGACGAAGTTCCGACGCCGACCGATATCGAGCAAGCGTTGCGGCGCTTGGAGATGGTCGCGCACGCCAAAGGCGTGGCGGTGGGCTATGCCTCGGCCCAAGAGAGTTCGATCGAGGCCATCAGCAAATGGGCCAAAGGTGCGGAGCGGCGCGGTATCCTGCTGGTGCCGATCACCGTCGCGGCGGTCAAGACGAAATCGAGCTGATGCCCCGCGACGGCATGGCCGGCCTTGACCCGGCCATCCATGTCTTATTGAACATGAAGACTTGGATGCCCGCGGCGCCCTCTTTCGGGCGGCTTTGAGCGGGCGTGACAAGGAACGCAAATGCCCCCCTTCGAGTCCCTGCCTTATCGTCCTTGCGCCGGCATCATGGTCCTCAACCGCGCCGGCTTGGTGTTCGTCGGCCGCCGCTCGGAAGGCCCTGAGCACATCGACGCCACCCATGTCTGGCAGATGCCACAGGGCGGCATCGATCCGGGCGAGGAGCCGTACCCGGCGGCGCTGCGCGAGCTCTACGAAGAGACCAACATGCGCTCGGTCGAGAAGCTGGGCGAGATGCCGGAGTGGCTTGCCTACGATATCCCGCGCGCCATTGTCGGCGAGGCATGGGGCGGCAAGTACCGCGGCCAGACGCAGAAATGGTACGCGCTGCGCTTCACCGGCGACGACAGCGAGATCGACATCGCCACGCCGGGCGGGGGCGCGCACAAGCCGGAATTCATCGCCTGGCGCTGGGTCGCGATGCAGGAACTGCCCGACCTGGTGGTGCCGTTCAAGCGCGATACCTACGAGCGGGTGGTGCAGGAATTCGCTCGGTTCGCGGAATGATATGCTCCGTCATGGCCGGGCTCGTCCCGGCCATCCACGTCTTGGTTCGCTGACATGGTGTAAAGACGTGGATGCGCGGCACAAGGCCGGGCATGACGCCGGATGAGCCATACGCCCAATCAGCCCTTCAGCGCCCAGTCCGGCAACATGACGTGAATGCCCTTGTTGCCGTCGACCATCTGCGTGACGATCAGATCGCCGGCGACGCTGCAAAGCGTATAGGCGTCTTCCGCCGACAAATTCGTACGCTGGCGGATGAGCGAGATCATGGCGCGCAAAGCCTGCTTGGCCGCGTCGTCGAGATCCTCGTCGAAGCCCATGCTCATCAGATAGCCGGGCGTTTCCGCCCACGGCAGTCCGGTGCTGGCGCCCTTCTCGAGCGTGATGCGGAAGGCGCCGGTGAGCGCAGTTTCGACCGCGGTGACATTGACCTCGCCGTGGCCTTGCGCGGCGTGGCCGTCGCCCGCCGAGAACAGGCCGCCGGGATGAAACACCGGCAGATGCAGCGTCGTGCCGACCACCAGATCGCGATTGTCCATATTGCCGCCGAATGCGCGCGGCTCAATCGTGCTCTGCGGGCCCCAGCCGGCCGGTGGCGCCACGCCCATGCAGCCGAAGAAGGGCGCGGCGTCGAACTCCAGCCCCCACGGCATGCGGATGCGGCCGCGCTCGCGGTCAATCGCAATATGGATACAGCGCCGCTCCGGAAAGTCCTCCGGCAACGTGCCGCGCAAAGGCATGATCAGGTTATAGCCCCAGTCCTGCCGGAGCTTGATGTCGAGGATATCGATCTTGAGCGAGTCACCCGGCTCCGCGCCCGCAACCGCAATCGGTCCGGTCAGGATATGCGGGCCTAGCTTGCGTGGGGTTTTTGCGAGGATTTCTCGATGTTCGGGCAGCAGGGTGAAGCCGGAATCGGCCGCGGGTAAGTGCTCGTCACTGCCGGAGACGGACTCGACGGTGACCGTATCGCCGGAGGCGATGGTCAGGACCGGCGGCACCGCGGCGTCGTAGACGCCCCACTGGACCGTGCTGACGCGTGCCGGCAATGCGTGATGGGTGCTCATGGGCGCCCCTCCGTTGCTCGAGTGCCGGCAGACCTTCGCGGCTTAATGCGGACCGCGGACGAAGATTTCTTACAGCGCCGTCGTCTGTAGACGATGGTCGACTTCCTTGAAGTGATCGAGGCGCGCGATCGCCTTGTCGAGCTCGCTGCCGGGCTCCATCTTCTCGATACGGCTTTCCATCTCACGGATGCGCGCAGCGACGGTCTCGCGATCCATCTTCTCGATGGCCTCCGCGATCTCGGCAAGGATGGTCAGGCCGTCCGCCGAGACTTCCGCGAAACCGCCGAGCACGACCAGTTGCTGCTCGCCGCTCGCGCCGTGCACGGTCAGGATGCCCGGCCGCAGCGTGGTGACGAACGGCGCGTGGCCTGCCAGCACGCCAAAGTCGCCTTCCGCGCCCGGAACGTCGACTTGATCGACATCGCCCGAGAACACCAGCTTTTCCGGCGAGACCAGTTCGAAGTGGAAAGGCATCGAAAACTCCGGACCTATCTCCTCATCCTGAGGAGGTCGCACCAGCGGCCGTCTCGAAGGATGAGGCCGAATGAATTGCCGCTCACCCTTCGCGACGCCGCCTTCGGCGGCTCCTCAGGGTGAGGGCGAGTGTCGTTAGGCCGCTTCCGCAGCCAGCTTCTTGCCCTTCTCGACCGCCTCTTCGATGGTGCCGACCATGTAGAAGGCGGCCTCCGGCAGGTGGTCGTATTCGCCGGCAACCAGGCCCTTGAAGCCTTTGATGGTGTCGGCGAGGTCGACCAGCTTGCCGGGCGAGCCAGTGAACACTTCAGCGACGAAGAACGGCTGCGACAGGAAGCGCTCGATCTTGCGCGCGCGCGAAACCGCCAGCTTGTCCTCTTCCGACAGCTCGTCCATGCCGAGAATGGCAATGATGTCCTGCAGCGCCTTGTAGCGCTGCAGCACCTCCTGCACCGAACGCGCTACCGCGTAGTGCTCCTCGCCAAGGATCAGCGGCGACAGCATGCGCGAGGTAGAGTCGAGCGGGTCCACCGCCGGGTAGATGCCCTTGGCGGCAATGTCGCGCGACAGCACGGTGGTGGCGTCCAAGTGCGCGAACGAAGTCGCCGGCGCCGGGTCGGTCAGATCGTCGGCCGGCACGTAAATGGCCTGTACCGAGGTGATCGAGCCCTTGGTAGTGGTGGTGATGCGCTCCTGCAAGGCGCCCATGTCGGTGGCGAGCGTCGGCTGATAACCCACGGCACTCGGAATACGGCCGAGCAGCGCCGACACTTCCGAACCAGCCTGCGTGAAGCGGAAGATATTGTCGACGAAGAACAGCACGTCCTGGCCCTGGTCGCGGAAGTATTCGGCGACGGTCAGACCGGTGAGGCCGACGCGCGCGCGCGCGCCCGGCGGCTCGTTCATCTGGCCATAGACCAGCGCGCACTTGGAGCCCTCGACCGAGCCCTTCTTCGGGTCCTTGTTGACGCCCAATTCGATCATCTCGTGATAGAGGTCGTTGCCCTCGCGCGTGCGCTCACCGACGCCGGCGAACACCGAGTAGCCGCCGTGGGCGCGGGCCACGTTGTTGATAAGTTCCATGATCAGCACGGTCTTGCCGACGCCGGCGCCGCCGAACAGGCCAATCTTGCCGCCCTTGGCGTAAGGCGCGAGCAGGTCGACGACCTTGATGCCGGTTACCAAAATTTCTGATTCAGTCGACTGTTCGACGTAGGCCGGCGCGTCCTGATGGATGGCGCGCATCTCCTTGGTCTTGACCGGACCGACCTCGTCCACCGCCTCACCGACCACGTTCATGATGCGGCCGAGCGTCTCCGGCCCAACCGGCACCGAAATCGGCGCGCCGGTGTCGGTGACTTCCTGGCTGCGCACCAGACCGTCGGTGCCGCTCATGGCGATGGTGCGTACGGTCGACTCGCCGAGATGCTGCGCGACTTCCAGCACCAGGCGCTCGCCGCCATTGGTGGTCTCGAGCGCGTTCATGATCGCCGGCAGGTGGTCCTCGAACTGCACGTCGACGACGGCGCCGATGACCTGGGTGATCTTTCCGACTGCGTTGGGTGTGGCCATATCGTCCTCGTTAAGCGAATTACAGCGCTTCCGCGCCGGAGATGATCTCGATCAGTTCCTTCGTGATCATCGCCTGGCGCGTGCGGTTGTAGGTCAAAGTCTGTTTGCGGATCATTTCGCCAGCGTTGCGCGTGGCGTTGTCCATGGCGCTCATCTGCGAGCCGTAGAACGACGCGGCATTTTCCAGGAGTGCCCGGAACACCTGCACGGCGACGTAGCGCGGCAGCAGTTCGGCGAGGATTTCCTCCTCCTCCGGCTCGTAGTCGTAGAACGTGCCGGCGGCGGCGCCTTCCGGCGGCTTCGCCGGAATCACCTGCTGCGCGGTCGGGACCTGTGCCACCACCGACTTGAACTGGGCGTAGAACAGCGTGGCGACGTCGAACTGGCCGTCGGCGAACAGCGCCAGCACCTTCTTGGCGATGTCCTCGGCATGCTCGAAGCCGATCGCGCGCACGCCGCGGAGGTCGGTGCGGTCGATGATTTGCTTCTCGTACTGGCGGCGGAGCTGCTCATAGCCTTTGCGACCGACAGTGAGGATCTTGACGTCCTTGCCCTCGGCCATGAGGCGATTAGCATGCTCACGAGCGAGCCGGACGATCGAAGAGTTGAAGGCGCCGGCTAGACCGCGTTCGCCGGTGGCGACGATCAGCAGGTGCACCTTGTCGGAGCCGGTGCCGGCGAGCAGCTTGGGCGCGCCCTCGCGGCCGGCCATGCCGGCGGCGATGTTGCCGAGCACGCGGTCCATGCGCTCGGCGAAGGGCCGCGCGGCTTCCGCCGCGGCCTGCGCCCGGCGCAGCTTGGACGCCGCGACCATCTGCATGGCCTTGGTAATCTTCTGCGTCGCCTTGGTCGCGGCGATGCGAACGCGCATGTCCTTGAGGCTGGCCATGTCTTCTTCTCAATCGCCCTTTGTCAAACCGGTCTCGTCACGAGGGCTGGCCGGGCGCGTGCCCGACCAACAGGATTGATGCTTTAAGCGAATGTCTTGGCGTAGCCTTCGACAACGTCCTTGAGCTTGGCTTCGTCGTCGCTGGACAGGTCGTTGCTCTTCCGAATCGAGTCGAGCAGATCGACCTGCTTGGTGCGCAGCAGCGTCAGCAGGCCGTCTTCGAAGGCGCGCACGCGCGACACCTCGAACTTGTCGAGGTAGCCGTTGACGCCAGCCCAGATCACGCAAGCCTGCTCTTCCATTTTCAGCGGCGAGAACTGCGGCTGCTTCAGGAGCTCGGTCAGGCGCGCGCCGCGCGCCAGCAGGCGCTGGGTGGTGGCGTCAAGGTCGGAACCGAACTGCGCGAAGGCCGCCATTTCGCGGTACTGCGCGAGCTCGCCCTTGATCTTGCCGGCGACCTTTTTCATCGCCTTGGTCTGCGCGGCGGAGCCGACGCGCGACACCGACAGGCCGACGTTCACCGCGGGGCGGATGCCCTGGTAGAACAGATCGGTCTCCAGGAAGATCTGGCCGTCAGTGATCGAGATCACGTTGGTCGGGATGTAGGCCGACACGTCGTTAGCCTGCGTCTCGACCACCGGCAGCGCGGTGAGCGAGCCGGCCTTGTTCTCGTCGTTCATCTTCGCGGCGCGCTCGAGCAGACGTGAATGGAGATAGAATACGTCGCCCGGATAGGCTTCGCGGCCCGGCGGGCGGCGCAGCAGCAGCGACATCTGGCGATACGAGACGGCCTGCTTGGACAGGTCATCGTAGCAGATCACCGCATGCATGCCGTTGTCGCGGAAATATTCGCCCATGGTGCAGCCGGCGAATGGCGCCAGGAACTGCATCGGCGCCGGATCGGACGCGGTGGCAGCGACAACGATGGAATATTCCAGCGCGCCCTGCTCCTCCAGCACCTTCACGAACTGGGCGACGGTGGAGCGCTTCTGGCCGACCGCGACGTAGACGCAGTAGAGCTTGATCTTCTCGTCGGGCTGGGCGTTGAGCGGCTTCTGGTTGAGGATGGTGTCGAGAATGATCGCCGACTTGCCGGTCTGGCGGTCGCCGATGATGAGCTCGCGCTGGCCGCGGCCGATCGGGATCAGCGCGTCGACCGCCTTGAGGCCGGTCGCCATCGGCTCGTGCACCGACTTGCGCGGGATAATGCCCGGGGCGCGCACATCGACGCGCTTGCGCTCGTCGGACTGGATCGGGCCCTTGCCGTCGATCGGGTTGCCGAGCGCGTCGACCACGCGGCCGAGCAGGCCCTTGCCGACCGGAACGTCCACGATCGAGCCGGTGCGCTTGACGGTCTGGCCTTCCATGATCTCGCGGTCGGAGCCGAAAATAACGATACCGACGTTGTCGATTTCGAGGTTCAGCGCCATGCCGCGCGTGCCGTTCTCGAACTCGACCATCTCACCGGCCTGGACGTTATCGAGGCCGTAAACGCGGGCGATGCCGTCACCGACGGACAGCACCTGGCCGACTTCGGACACCTCGGCTTCCTGGCCGAAATTCTTGATCTGGTCTTTCAGGATGGCGGAAATTTCCGCGGCGCGGATATCCATCAGCGTGCCTCTTTCATCGCGAACTTGATCGCATTGAGCTTGGTGCGGAGCGAACTATCGACCATGCGGCTGCCGACCTTCACGATCAGACCGCCGATGATGGCGGGGTCGATCTTGATATCGAGGTCGATGTCCTTGCCGCCGGTGACCGATTTGAGCGCGTCTTTGAGCGCGTCGAGATTGCTGCCGTTGAGCGTATCGGCAACGGTAACTTCTGCCGTGACCTCCCCGCGGTGCTTGGCGACCAGCCCGCGGAAGGCACGGATCATGTCGCGCACGGCGAACAGGCGGCGATTGGTGGTGATGACCCGCAGGAAGTTGGCCGCGAGCCCGCCGATGCCGACCTTGTCGAGGATCGCCGACAGCGCCTTCAGCTGCTCATCGGCGCCGTAGACGGGGCTGCGCACCAAACGGTGCAGATCGGCATTGGTGGCGACCAGGCCATCGAACTTTTCGAGGTCGCTTTTGACCGCGTCGAGAGCTTTCTCTTCGAGCGCCAGCTCGAACAGCGCATTGGCGTAGCGGCCCGCCATGCCGGAAATAATCGAGGTGTTGCCTGCCACGAGGGACGCCCGTTTTTTCTACATCGTTCACAGGTCAGGTGCCGTCGCGGAGCGGGCGGCGCCAACCCATTGGAATTCAAGAGGGAATTCCGATCGTCGGGGACGTCGCGGGTGCCCGCGGAAAACCCCCCAGAAATCGACCGGCTAGCTAACACAGCGGCAAAGGCGGTGCAACACGGGCGCCATGCCGCAGTGGGCCTTGTCGGGCCGAAAATCGATGCTCACCCGCCGGCTACGACTTTCGGTGGATGGTGCCCTCCCCAGGGCTCGAATGGAGAACGTCCGCCTCGCCAGCGGAGCGCGGTGGCGATAGCGTTGCCGTCGCGCAGGCGGCGGCCGCCCGCGCCGGAGTTCCGACAGTGGCAACCAAACGCGCTGCCCAGTGACAGAAGGCGTCGGAACCGGCTCAACAGCATGTCCCTAGCCCGCAAGTCCGCGCCCGCCCACACCAGCGCCGCCGGTTCCGCCCGGTTCTTGGTCGTGCTTTTGGCCTTTGCCTGGGGCTTCAACTGGATCGCGGTGGCGCTGGCGCTATCGGAAGTGCCGCCCTGGAGCCTGCGCTTTGCCGGCGCCGCCATCGGCGCGCTTGTCCTGTTCAGTGCCGCGCTCTTGACCGGCCAAGACCTGCACGTGCCGCGACGCGAGCGCGTGCACGTGATCGTAGCGAGCCTGTGCAATGTCGTCGCCTTCCACATCCTGTCGTCATTCGCCCAGATGGAAGGGGCCACCTCGCGTGCCATCATCATTACCTATTCGATGCCGATCTGGGCGGCGCTGCTGAGCCGCCTATTGCTGCGCGAACGTTTGACGCCCATTCGCTTGCTGGCGCTGGCGCTCTGCGTCATCGGATTGACGATCCTGATCTGGCCGCTGATGGAGACCGGCCTGCCGCGTTCGGTGCTCTATTCGCTCGGCTGCGCCTTCAGCTGGGCCTTCGCGACCGTCTATATCAAGTGGATGAAGGTCACGGTGCCGCCGCTTGCCAATGCGGCGTGGCAACTGCTGTTTGGCGCGAGCTTCCTCGGCGTCGGCGCCTTCATATTCGACGGCTACCCGCGGCTTTGGCCGCTGCATACGCAAGCGCTTTTGGCGGTGCTCTATATCGGCTTCGCCGGCGTCGGCCTGGCGCAGTTTCTCTGGTGGTCCATCGTCGGCAAGCTGCCCGCCATCACTGCCTCGATCGGCGCGCTGCTGGTGCCGGTGATCGCCGTCGCCGCCTCAACTCTCGTTCTCGGCGAGCGGCCAAGCCTGCCTGACATCATCGGCTTCGCGTTAATCTTCGCTGCCGCCGCTTGCGTGCTGTTGCAGCCCAGCATGAAACACACCGAGATGCCGGAATGACGGCCGCTTAGTCTCACAAGAAACTCATCGGATCGACATCGACCTCGAGCTTCAGGTTGCCCTTGCGCTTCGGCGCTCCGCCAGCCAGTCGCGCAGATAGGCCGACAGATCGAACTCGCGCGGCGATTTCACCAGCAGGCGGAAGCGATAGCGGCCGCGCACCAGCGCCAGCGGCGCCTCGGCCGGCCCGAGCACGCGCACGGCATCGTCGCGCGGCGCGTGCGCGGCCAGCGCGCGCGCATAGGCTTCCGCCTCATGCTTGTCGCCGGCGGAGATGATCAGGCTCGCCAGCCGCCCGAACGGCGGATAGCCGGTGCGCTCGCGCGCGTCGATCTCGCTCGGATAGAAGGCGTCGCGGTCCTGCGCGATCAGCGCCTTCATCACCGGATGCTCCGGCTGATGCGTCTGCAGAAAGCCGTGGCCGTGGCCGGCCTCGCGGCCGGCGCGGCCGACCACCTGATGCAGGAGCTGGAAGGTGCGCTCGGCTGCGCGCGGATCGCCGTTGCCGAGGCCGAGATCGGCATCGACGACGCCGACCAGGTTGAGCTTGGGGAAATGTGGCCCTTGGCCACGAGCTGCGTGCCGATGATGATGTCGAATCGGCCTTCGCGCGACGTCGTCGAGTTCCTCGCGCAGCCGCTCGACCGATTCGACGAGATCGCTGGACAGCACCAGCATGCGCCTGTCCGGGAAACAGCGTCGCCGCCTCCTCGCCCAGCCGCTCGACGCCGGGGCCGCAGGCGACGAAGAATTCGGTCGCATGGCATTTCGGGCATTCGTTCGGCAGCGGCATCGCGAAGCCGCAATGGTGGCAGACCAGCCGCCGGCGGAAGCGGTGATCGACCAGCCAGGCATCGCAGTTCGGGCATTGCAGGCGGTGGCCGCAGGCGCGGCACAGCGTCAGCGGCGCGTAGCCGCGGCGATTGAGGAAGAACAGCGCCTGCTCGCCGCGCTCCAGCGCGATCTGCACGGCTTCGGCCAGCCGCGGCGCGATGAAGCGGCCGCGCGGCGGGCCTTCGCGCTTGCAGGTCGATCGCCTCGATCGGCGGCAGATGCTGGCCGCCGAAGCGCTCCGGCAGATGCAGGCGCTGATAGCGCCCGCGCCGCGCATTGACTTCGGTTTCGACCGACGGCGTTGCGGAGGCCAGCACGACCGGAATGCCGGCGCCATGCGCCGCGCACCACCGCCATGTCGCGGGCGTGATAATGCACGCCGTCCTCCTGCTTGTAGGAGGCGTCGTGCTCTTCATCGACGATGATCAGGCCGAGATCGGCATAGGGCAGGAACAGCGCCGAGCGCGCGCCGACGACCGCCGGCACCTCGCCGGCCGCGACCGCGGCCCAGGTGCGCGCGCGCTTGCGCGGCGACAGCTGCGAATGCCATTCCGCCGGCCGCACGCCGAAGCGCTCGGTGAAGCGGTCGAGGAACTGCGCGGTGAGCGCGATTTCCGGCATCAGGATCAGCGACTGCCGGCCGCGCCGGATGGTCTCGGCGACCGCCTCGAAATAGACCTGCGTCTTGCCGGAGCCGGTGACGCCGTCGATCAGGGTCGCCGCGAATAGCCGCCCTGTCGACGCTGGTGCGCAGCGCATCCGCCGCCGCGCGCTGCGCCGGCGAAAAATCGGGCTTGACGAAATCCGGGTCGGGCGGCTGCGCAATCGGCTCGGGCGGCAGGATCACGGTCTCCAGTGTGCCGTTGTCGACCAGCCCGTCGATCACGCCGACGCTGACGCCGGCCTCCTGCGCGGCTTCGCCTTTGCCCGCGCCATGCCGTCGGCGAGCAGTTCCAGCACGCCGCATGCGCGCCGGCGGTCATGCGCTCCGGCGGCGGGCCGGCGAGCCGCACGCCGACGCGCTCGCGCGCCGGGCCCGAGATGCTCGCCCATGCGCAGCGCCATGCGCAGCACCATGCCGCGCGCGGACAGCGTGTAGTTGGCGACCCAGTCGACGAAGCTGGCGCAGTTCCGGCTTGAGCGGCGGAATGTCGAGCTTCTCCTCGATGTCCTTGAGCCGGTTGTGCAGGCGCGGATTCGGGTCGGGGTTCTCCGCCCAGACCACGCCGGTGGCCGTCGCGCGCGCCGAGCGGCACCGTCACCAGGTCGCCGGGCGCAGATCGAGGCCGGCCGGCACCCGGTAGGAATAGGCGTGGTCGAGGGCGACCGGCACCAGGACATCGACGACGCGCATAGCCATGAGGACAGGTCTGGCCGATTCCGCTTGTTAAGGAAGGGTGAAGGAAGCCATGCCAGTCTAGCCGCCATGCGCGACTCGCCCTTCACCGCCGACGTCGAAGCCGAATTCGTCCGCTGGCTCGCCCATCTCGGCGCCGAGCAGCGCATGTCGCCGCAAGACGCTGGAGGCCTATCGGCGCGACGTCGACCAGTTCCTGACTTTCCTGGCCGAGCATCTCGGCGGCGCGCCGTCGCTCAAGCAGCTCGCGGGCTGACGCCCGCCGATATGCGCGCCTTCATGGCGGCGCGCCGCGCGGACAGGCCTCGCAGCCGCTCGCTGATGCGGGGGCTTGCCGGCATCCGCTCGTTTGCCCGCTTTCTCGAGCGCGAGGGCAAGGGCCAGATCAGCGCGCTGTCCGCCGTGCGGGCGCCGAAAATGCCGAAATCGCTGCCGAAGCCGCTCACCGCCAGCGCCGCCAAGCAGCTGACCGACGCCGACCTGCGCGCCGGCGAGGACCGCGAACCCTGGGTGCTCGCGCGCGACGCCGCCGTGCTGGCGCTGCTCTATGGCTCGGGCCTGCGCATTTCCGAGGCGCTCGGCCTCAAGCGCAGGGACGATCGAGCCGGCAAGCGCGATGTCATCACCGTCCCCGGCAAAGGCAACAAGCAGCGCATGGTGCCGGTGCTGCCGCAGGTGCTGCAAGCGGTCGCCGACTATGTGGCGCTCTGCCCGTATCATCTGCCGCCGGACGGACCGCTGTTCGTCGGCGCCAGGGGCGGACCGCTGTCGCCCACGCATCGTGCAACTCGCCATGGCGCGGCTGCGCGGCGCCCTCGGCCTGCCGGACAGCGCGACGCCGCATGCCCTGCGGCATTCCTTTGCCACGCATCTGCTGGCGCGCGGCGGCGACCTGCGCGCGATCCAGGAACTGCTCGGCCACGCCTCGCTGTCGACCACGCAGATCTACACCGCGGTCGATGCCGAGCGCCTGCTCGAGGTCTACCGCGCGCCCATCCGCGCGCCTAACGATCCGTCATCGCGGGCTTCGCCATCCATCACGCAAGTGACGGATTGCCGCGTCAAGCTCGGTGCGATCCACTTGCGCTTGTCACGTAATTCGTGTCATCGTCGCGCTCCCGAAACGGAGGCGGCGTCATGCCGCGCACGAAAATGTCGAACATGCCGAGCATGTCGAGCATGCCGCCGGTTCGAACAAGAAGATCGCACTGCTGATCTCGGTGCTGGCGCTGTTCCTGGCGTTTTCCGAAACGCTCGGCAAGAGCGCGCAGACCGCGGCCATCAGCGACAATGTCGCGGCCAACGACCTGTGGGCGTTCTTCCAGGCCAAGAACATCCGCCAGACGGTGATGCGCACGGCGGCCGAGCAGATGCAGATCGAGGCCGACCGCGCCACCGATCCGGCCGTCAAGGCGCGGCTCGCCAAGAGCATCGACGCCTGGAAGAAGACCATCGCGCGCTACGACGAGCGACCCAAGTCCAAGGAAGGCCGCAAGCAGCTGGCCGCGAAGGCGCAAGAAGAAGGAGCATGAGCGCGACCTCGCGATGGCGCGCTATCATCACTACGAGGTGGCGTCGGCCGCCTTTCAGATCGGCATCGTGCTGGCCTCGGCCGAAGTGATCACCGGCATGGTCGTGCTGGGCTGGATTTCCGGCGGGCTCGGCGTGCTCGGCCTCATCTTCACCGCCATCGGCCTGTTCGCGCCGCACGCCGTGCATTTGGTTTGAGGCTGCCTACACCGCCCGCCGGTAGGCGCCCGGCGCAGGCGCATGAGGCGGCGCAGGAAGCGGCCGGCATGTTGCGGCTTCAAGAGCCAGGCGATCTGACGCAGGCGTTCGCGCACGGCTCGGTGATCCCGTGCGCCCGATCGCGCGCCCACATGACCCAATCATAGAGCCGGTGGAACCAGCCCATCTGCAACAGCTTGTCGCGCGTGGCGTCGAACACGAAAGCGGTGACGCCGAGGCCCAAGAGCTTCGCCAGCACCAGCACGGCGCCGGCACCCAGCCAGTTGCGCGTGGCGATGAACCAGACTTCGAGAAACTTGAGCGGCAACAGCACCAGGAACGGCACCACGAAGACGCCGAGCGCAGCCCATGGCGGCAGCCGCTCGATGTGCACTTCAGCCAACCTTTGACCCTGCCCCAGGGCAACAGATTGACGACGCGCGCAACGAGGCTCGAGATGATCCCACAGCCATGCCTCCAGCAGGAACAGCAGGGCGAGCAGGATCCAGAGCGGGCGGAGAAGGCGGCGCATGGTGGATTAGATAATAGCGCCGCGGCCGGGTGCAATTAAGGCGGGGTCACGACCGCACGCGGCCGCCGTCGACATTGAGCGTCTGCCCGGTGATGAAGGCGGCATCGTCGCTGGTCAGGAACGACACCGCGCCGACCAGATCGGCCGGCACCTCGCGCGCTTGATCGCCTGGGCCTGGGCGACGTGCGGCGAATTCCTCCTCCATGGTCGCGAACGCCGGCGCGCGGCGCGCGCGCGAAGGTGCCGGGCGTGCGCGTCAGCCCGGGCGCGATGGCATTGACGGTGATGCCGTATGGCCCCGAGTCGGTCGCGAGCGCGCGGGTGAAGCCGATAATCCCGCCTTTGCTGGCGACGTAATGGGTAAAGCCGGTGACCACCGTGCCGAACGTGCTCGAGGCCATGTTGACGATGCGGCCCCAGCGCGCGCGCTGCATGCCGGGCACGAAGGCCGATGCTGACCAGGAAGGTGCCGTCGAGATTGATCGACAGCACCCGCCGCCAGTCGGCGAAGGTCATCTCCTCGAACTCTTCAGGGGGAACATGCCGGCGCAGTTGATCACGATGTCGATGTGACCGAACTTGCAGCACTGCTTCGCCATCGCGGCGACCGACTTCCGGCGACGACACATCGCATTCGCAGGCGCGCCTCGCGGCCGGCCGCTCCGACCAGCCTTAACGGTCTCGTCGCCGGCTGCCGGTCGGCGACGGCGATGTCCACGCCGTCCTCGGCCAGCCGCTGCGCGAAGGCCTGGCCGATGCCGCTCGCGGCGCCGGTGATGACCGCGACCTTGTCCTTGTGCCCCTTGGCCATGTTTCTCCCCGAAATATCTTTGGCGCGCCAATCATGCCCTGGCTGCAGCACGCGTGCGGTGTCTCGAACGGGGGCCGGCTCCATCCTTCGGTACGCCCGCTCAGCGAGTCGCCGAATGAGGGGACGCAGCTCACATATGGATCGCGCGCTTGTCCACCGCCATGGCGGCTTCCTTGACCGCCTCGGCAGGGTCGGGTGGGCGTGGCAGGTGCGGGCGATGTCCTCGGCCGCGGCGCCGAACTCCATGGCGACCGCCGCTTCGGCGATCATGTTGCCGGCGTCGGCGCCGACGATGTGCACGCCGAGCACGCGGTCGGTCTTGGCGTCGGCGAGGATCTTCACGAAGCCGTCGGTCTCGTGCGTTGACCTTGGCGCGGCCGTTGGCGGTGAAGGGGAACTTGCCGACCTTGTAGGCGACGCCGGCCGCCTTCAGCTCCTCCTCGGTCTTGCCGACCGAGGCGACCTCCGGGCATGGTGTAGACCACGCTCGGGATGACGTCGTAGTTCACGTGGCCGGCCTGGCCGGCGATGATCTCGGCGACCGCGACGCCTTCGTCCTCGGCCTTGTGCGCCAGCATCGGCCCGGCGATGACGTCGCCGATGGCGTAGATGCCGGGGACGTTGGTCGCGATAATGCGTGATCGGTCTCGATGCGGCCGCGCTCGTCGAGCGCGACGCCGACCGCCTCGAGGCCGAGGCCCTCGGTGTAGGGCACGCGGCCGACCGCGACCAGCACGACATCGGCCTCGAGCGTCTCGGCCTCGCCGCCCTCCGCCGGCTCGACGGTCGACGCTTGACGCCGTCTTGCCCGATGTGTCGACGCCGGTCACCTTGGTGCCGAGGTGGAACGTCGATGCCCTGCTTCTCGAGGAGGCGCTGCGACCTGCTTGCGCACCTCGCCGTCCATGCCGGGCAGCGATGCGGTCGAGGAATTCGACCACCGTGACCTCGGCGCCGAGCCGGCGCCACACCGAGCCGAGTTCGAGCCCGATGACGCCGGCGCCGACCACCACCAGCTGCTTCGGCACGCTCTGGCAGCGACAGCGCGCCGGTCGACGACACGATGCGCTTCTCGTCGATCTCGACGCCCGGCAGCGCGCGCGACGTCGGAGCCGGTGGCGATGACGATGGTCTTGGTCTCGAGCGTCTGCGTCTTGCCGTCGTCGCCCGTGACCTCGACCTTGCCCGGCGCGGCGATGCGGCCGGTGCCGTGCACGGCGTCGACCTTGTTCTTCTTGAACAGGAACTCGACGCCCTTGACGTTGCCGTCGACGCCCTCGTCCTTGAACGTCAGCATCGCGGCGAGATCGAGCTTCGGCGTGCCGACGCCGATGCCCATGCTTGGCGAAGCGCGTGCCCGGCCTCCTCGAACAGTTCGGAGGCGTGCAGCAGCGCCTTGGACGGAATGCAGCCGATATTGAGGCAGGTGCCGCCGAGGGTCGCGCGCTTCTCGACGCACGGCGGTCTTCAGGCCGAGCTGCGCCGCGCGGATGGCGCAGACATAGCCGCCGGGGCCGGCGCCGATGACGATGAGGTCGTAGGAAGCCATCGAGCAATCTCCGACTTCTCGTCGTCATGCCCGAGCTTGTCGACGGCGCATCCGCGTCATGCGAGCGACGGGTTCGCCAAGTCGCAGATGACCGGTGACGAGCCCGGCCATGACGGAGAAACATTACAGATCCAGCACCAGCCGCGCCGGGTCCTCCAGCGCTTCCTTGACGCGCACCAGGAAGGTCACCGCCTCGCGGCCGTCGACGATGCGGTGGTCGTAGGAGAGCGCCAGATACATCATCGGCCGGACCTCGATCTTGCCGCCGACCACCATCGGCCGCTCCTGGATCTTGTGCATGCCGAGGATGCCGGACTGCGGCGCGTTGAGGATCGGCGTCGACATCAGCGAGCCGTAGACGCCGCCGTTGGAGATGGTGAAGGTGCCGCCCTGCATCTCCTCGATCTTGAGCTTGCCGTCGCGGGCGCGGCGGCCGAAGTCGGCGATCGCCTTCTCGATCTCGGCGAAGCGACATCTGGTCGGCGTCGCGCACCACCGGCACGACCAGGCCCTTGCTCGGTGCCGACGGCGACGCCGATGTGGTAGTAGTTCTTGTAGATGATGTCGGCGCCGTCGATCTCGGCATTGACGGCCGGGAACGTCCTTCAGCGCCTGGCACGCAGGCCTTGACGAAGAAGCCCATGAAGCCGAGCTTCACGCCGTGCTTCTTCTCGAACAGGTCCTTGTACTGGTTGCGCAGCGCCATGACCGCGCGTCATGTCGACCTCGTTGAAGGTCGTCAGCATGGCGGCGGTGTTCTGCGCGTCCTTCAGGCGCCGCGCGATGGTCTGGCGCAGCCGCGTCATCTGCACGCGCTCCTCGCGCGCGGCATCGTCCGGCGGCGACGGCGCGCGCAGCTGCACGGCGGCGGCCGGCGGCGACCGGCGTCGGCTGCGCGGCGGCCGCGCTCGATGCGCCGCCAGCATGTCGCCCTTGGTCACCCGGCCGTCCTTGCCGGTGCCCGGCGACGCTCGGCCGGCGTCGACGCCGCTCTCGGCGGCGAGCTTGCGCACCGACGGCGCCAGCGGCGTCGTCGCGCGCCGGCTTCGGCGCGGCGCGGCTGCGGCTGCCGGCTGGCGCGGCTTCGGCTCTTCGCGGCCGGCGCCGTCGGCGCGGCGCTGCGGCTTCTGGCCGGCCGGCCGGTCGGCGCCGCGGCGCCGCCCTCGGTGATGTGCGCCGAGCAGCGCGCCGACCGCGACGGTCTCGCCGTCCTTGGCGGCGATCTCGGCCAGCACGCCGGCGGCCGGCGCCGGCACCTCGATCGTCACCTTGTCGGTCTCGAGCTCGACCAGCGGCTCGTCGACGGCGACCGCATCGCCGGGCTTCTTGAACCAGTTGCCGATGGTCGCCTCGGTCACCGATTCGCCGAGCGTCGGCACGCGGATTTCAGTCATGGATCGTCTCCGTCTCGCGTCATGCCCGGGCTCGTCGCGGCATCCGCTCGATGGCATGGCGTTGCGCCGCGAGCGAGACGGCCGGGCATGCCCGGCGATGACAAGCGTCAGTTACGCCAGTGCTTCGTCGAGGAACTGCCTTCAGCTGCGCCAGATGCTTCGACATCAGGCCGGCGGCGGTGCGACGCCGACGCCGGGCGGCCGGCATAGCGCGGCGCGCGTGCTTGGCGCCGATCTGGTCGAGCACCCATTCCAGGATACGGCTCGACGAAGGTCCAGGCGCCCATGTTCCGCGGCTCTTCCTGGCACCAGACGATCTCGGCGCTGCTTGAAGCGCGCCAGCTCGTCGACCAGCGCCTTGGCCGGGAACGGATAGAGCTGCTCGACGCGCAGCAGATAGACGTCGTCGATGCCGCGCTTCTCGCGCTCCTCGTAGAGGTCGTAATAGACCTTGCCGGAGCACAGCACGACGCGGCGGATCTTGTCGTCGGCGACGAGCTTGATCGTCTCGTCCGGCAGCATCTGCGCGTCGTCCCACAGCAGGCGGTGGAAGGTGCGTGCCGGGCGCCATCTCGTCGAGCCGCGACACCGCCCGCTTGTGCCGCAGCAGCGATCTTCGGCGTCATCAGGATCAGCGGCTTGCGGAAGTCGCGCTTGAGCTGGCGGCGCAGGATGTGGAAGTAGTTCGCCGGCGTCGTGCAGTTGGCGACCTGCATGTTGTCTTCGGCGCACATCTGCAGGATAGCGCTCGAGCCGCGCCGAGGAATGCTCCGGCCCCTGGCCCTCGTAGCCGTGCGGCAGCAGCAGACGAGGCCCGACATGCGCAGCCACTTGCGCTCGCCCGAGGAGATGAACTGGTCGAACACCACCTGCGCGCCGTTGGCGAAATCGCCGAACTGCGCCTCCCACAGCGTCAGCGCGTTGGGCTCGGCCAGCGAATAGCCGTATTCGAAGCCGAGCACGGCCTCTTCCGACAGCATCGAGTTGATGACCTCGTAGCGCGCCTGCTCGCCGCCGAGATGGTTGAGCGGGGTGTAGCGCTCCTCGGTCTCCTGGTCGACCAGCACCGAATGGCGCTGCGAGAAGGTGCCGCGCTCGCAGTCCTGGCCGGACAGGCGCACCGGATGCCCTCCGTGCAGCAGCGATGCCGAAGGCCAGCGCCTCGGCGGTCGCCCAGTCGATGCCCTCGCCGGTCTCGATCGCCTTGCGCGCGGTTGTCGAGGAAGCGCTGGATCGTGCGGTGGACGTGGAAGCCCTCCGGCACCGTGGTGATCTTGCTCGCCGATGTCGCGCAGCATCGTCCAGCGTCGACGCCGGTATCGCCGCGGCGCGGATCGTCGACCTCGCCGCGCGGCCTTCAGGCCCGACCAGCGGCCGTCGAGCCAGTCGGCCTTGTTGGGCCTGTAGCCCTGGCCGGCCTCGAACTCGGCGTCGAGCGTGGCGCGCCAGTCGGCCTTCATCTTCTCGACCTCGGCCTCGGTGATCGACGCCTTCGCCGACCAGCCGCTTGGCGTAGATCTCCAGCGTCGTCGGATGCGCGCGTGATCGTCTTGTACATCAGCGGCTGGGTGAAGGCCGGCTCGTCGCCCTCGTTGTGGCCGAAGCGGCGATAGCAGAACATGTCGATGACGACCGGCTTGTGGAACTTCTGGCGGAACTCGGTCGCGACCTTGGCGGCATAGACCACCGCCTCCGGATCGTCGCCGTTGACGTGGAAGATCGGCGCCTCGATCATCTTGGCGACGTCGGACGGATAGGGCGAGGAGCGCGAATAGCGCGGATAGGTGGTGAAGCCGATCTGGTTGTTGACGATGAAGTGGATCGAGCCGCCGGTGCGGTAGCCCTTCAGCTCCGACAGGCCGAAGCATTCCGCCACCACGCCCTGGCCGGCGAAGGCGGCGTCGCCGTGCATCAGCAGCGGCAGCACCATGCGTGCGCTCGTTCCGGCGTGGTCGCCGTGCTGGTCCTGCTTGGCGCGCACCTTGCCGAGCACCACCGGATCGACGATCTCGAGATGCGACGGGTTGGCGGTCAGCGACAGATGCACGCGTGTTGCCGTCGAACTCGCGGTCGGACGAGGCGCCGAGGTGATATTTCACGTCGCCCGAGCCTTCGACTCGTCGGGCGTCGACGAGCCGCCCTTGAATTCGTGGAAGATCGCGCGGTGCGGCTTGCCCATCACCTGGGCCAGCACGTTGAGGCGGCCGCGATGCGGCATGCCGATGACGATCTCCTTCACGCCGAGCTGCGCCGCCGCGCTTGATGATCTGCTCCAGCGCCGGGATCAGCGATTCGCCGCCGTCGAGGCCGAAGCGCTTGGTGCCGGTGTACTTGACGTCGAGAACTTCTCGAAGCCCTCGGCCTCGACCAGCTTGTTCAGGATCGCGCGCTTGCCCTCGCGGGTGAAGGTGATCTCCTTGTCGCGGCCCTTCGATGCGCTCCTGCAGCCAGGCCTTCTGCGCCGGGTTGGAGATGTGCATGAACTCGACGCCGAGCGTGCCGCAGTAGGTGCGCTGCAGGATCGCGACGATCTCGCGCAGCGTGCCGAACTCGCAGCCCGAGCACGTTGTCGAGGAAGATCGGCCGGTCGTAGTCGGCCTCGGTGAAGCCGTAGGAGCGCGGATCGAGCTCGTGGTGTCGTTCGGTCGGCTCGAGGCCGAGCGGATCGAGATCGGCGTGGAAGTGGCCGCGCACGCGGTAGGCGCGGATCAGCATCAGCGCGCGGATCGAATCGCGCGTCGCCTGCTGACATCGGCGGGCGGACAGCTCGACGCCCGTGGCCTGGGCCTTGGCGGCGATCTTGTCGCCGACCGCCTTTTCGACCTCGGCCCATTCGCCGTCAGGGCGCCGACCAGGTCGCCGTCGGCCGGTCGGCCAGTTCGGCTGCTTCCAGGAGGGATCGCGGCCTCGCGGGCGACGTCGGCGCGGTCGTCCTTCAGGCTCTGGAAAAACGCCCGCCACTCGGCGTCGACCGCGTCCGGATCGGCCTGGTAGCGGGCGTAGAGGTCCTCGATATAGGCGGCGTTGCCGCCGTAAGGAACGAGGTGTGGGCGAAGGCGGCGTTCGCGTCCTGGCGAGACATGGCGATCCTATTCCTTTGAAGCGCGGTCTAGTTGGCGCTAGTTATACATAGCTACATTCCTTTTTTTTTTTTTTTTTTTTTTTTTTTTTTTTTTTTTTTTTTTTTTTTTTTTTTTTTTTTTCAAAGTAGAAATGCAACGAGCCCGAACGGCCGCACCCGTGGCGCAATGCTCTACTCTCGTACCGTATTTTATGTCCTCTGTAATGCTTCAAAAGACCTTAATAAAGAATCCAGATTCAGAATTCATGGCCTCTTTCTTAGTCTCTCTATTTTCATTCATCGTTATAGCTTCTCTTATTCTGTTTCATCTTCCTTGTTCTCTTTTTTCTTTTCTTTTATTTCTTTATCTAATCCTCTTTTGTCACAACGTTTTCTCTCTTATTGCGCCTGACGTCTTTGCCTATTTTTTTTTTTTTTTTTTTTTTTTTTTTTTTTTTTTTTTTTTTTTTTTTTTTTTTTTTTTTAAAAAAAGCCCGCCTTCCGGCTCTTGCCTGTTATCCGGATCGTGAGGCCTGCCATCGAGGCGATAGATGTGCCCCAGTTCTATGATCTGCAACAGCACCGGCTTGAGCTATTTTCCCGTCGTCTGTCAGGCGGTATTCTGTAGCGTACCGGCCGTTGCTGATAGGCCTCGCGGTCCACCAAACCCCATTTCTCGAGCCGCTTCAGCCGCTCCGATAGGATGTTGGTGGGGATGCGTTCGTCGCTCTGCTGCAATGCCTGAAACGTATGTTTGCCGTGCCAGGCGAGATCGCGGACGATGAGCAGGGTCCACTTGTCGCCGACGATCTCCAGCGTGCGCGCGATTAAACAGTTGGACTGGAACGCGTGTTTCGCCATCGTCATCGCCTCGCCGCCGCAAAGACCGCCCTGCTAAAAGGTCCGCCTAGCCACGCCGCATATCCTAGCGTAAGTCACTTGCATTTTTAAAGTATGTCTTGGCTAACGTGACTTGCAATTTGCAAGGCACAGACGGTGAGCCGCGTACTCGCGCGGATTTTCGATGTGCCATGAACAGAGTTGTACCTGGCCCACGCCGCCGCGCTGGCCGCCGCCTTGAGCGCGGGCACCGCCGTGGTCGCGATACGCTTCGTGATCGGCGAGACCGATTCGATCTCGCTGGTGTTCTATCGCTATCTGGTCGGCATCATCTGCTTCGCGCCGTTCCTGCCGGTGCTCTGGCCGCGCACCGAGCTCAGCGCCATCGAGGTGCGCCAAGATCGCCATGTTCTGCATTCTGTTCTTCGTATTCTTTCCCTGTGCCTTCAATGCCTCGCTCAGCATCAATCCGGCAGCGCGCGGCGCGGTCGGGTTGGCGACTATTCCGATCCAGACGTTGCTGGTTGCGGCCGCGTTCTGTAGCGAGAAAAGCTATCGGCCGCCCAAGATCGCCGGCGTGCTGCTCTTCGTTCGGCGGGATCGTTGTGGCTTTCGGCTCCGCCGCCTTCGGGCATGACGAGCGCGCACCATTTCTACGGCGATGGCCTCATGCTGCTCGGCGTTCTTCTGCGCGGTGGTTTACTCGGTTTTCAGCTGTCTGACGTTGATCCCCCACGTGCGCTGTTCGTTACTGCATTGGGCATGGCGTTCGCGGTGGCGGTGCTGTTTCCGGTCGGAACTGATTAAGAACGGCGGCATCGTGCTGCCCACATTCAGCGCTAGATGGCTGGATCGCGACCGTGTTCCTCTGCAGTGTCGCGAGTGCCGTGCAGTTCTCGCTGTTCATGTGGGCCCTGCGCTGGCTGCCGCTGATGACCACGCGTGCTCATATCTCACGCTCAACCCGATCACCGCCATGGTGCTGGGAATCGCTTTGCTGGGCGAGAAGCTGACGCTCAACCTGGTCGCCGGCCTGGCGCTCTTTCTGTGCGGCATCCTGGTCGGCAACGGCGCTTATGCGCGGGCGCGTCAATACCCGCCGCGCGTAATGTCGCGACCTTTTTATAAGACCACATAACGGACAGCCCGGTCGAAAAGAAAAAGAAGGGCCGATCAGGCCTTCCTCGTAGGTTGGAAGCGAAGTATGTGTATTTAATTGTGGATTAGAGGAAATTCAGTCCCGCGTTAGCCTTTCAGCACTTCCACCAGGGTCTTGCCGAGCCGCGCCGGCGACGGCGACACCCGGATGCCGGCCGCTTCCATCGCCGCGATCTTGCTTCGGCGTCGCCCTTGCCGCCGGAGATGATCGCGCCGGCATGGCCCATGCGCCGGCCCGGCGGCGCGGTGCGCCGGCGATGAAGCCGACCATCGGCTTCTTGCGGCCGCGCTTGGCCTCGTCCTTGAGGAACTGCGCGGCGTCTTCCTCGGCGGAGCCGCCGATCTCGCCGATCATGATGATCGACTTGGTCTCGGGGTCGGCCAGGAACATCTCCAGCACGTCGATGAACTCGGTGCCCTTGACCGGGTCGCCGCCGATGCCGACCGCGGTGGTCTGGCCGAGGCCGTCGCGCGGTGGTCTGGAACACCGCCTCGTAGGTCAGCGTGCCCGAGCGCGACACGACGCCGACCGAGCCCGGCTTGTGGATGTTGCCCGGCATGATGCCGATCTTGCACTCGCCGGCGTCATCACGCCCGGGCAGTTCGGCCCGATCAGCCGCGACTTCGAGCCGCGACAGCGCGCGCTTCACCTTGACCATGTCGAGCACCGGAATGCCTTCGGTGATGCAGACGATCAGCGGGATCTCGGCGTCGATCGCCTCGAGGATCGCGTCGGCGGCGAACGGCGGCGGCACGTAGATCACGCGACGCGTCGCGCCGGTCTTCGCCTTGGCCTCGGCGACGGTGTCGAACACCGGCAGGCCGAGATGCGTCTGTGCCGCCCTTGCCCGGCGTGACGCCGCCGACCATCTTGGTGCCGTAGGCGATCGCCTGCTCGGAGTGGAAGGTGCCGTTCTTGCCGGTGAAGCCCTGGCAGATGACCTTGGTGTTCTTGTCGACGAGGATGGACATCAGGCGGCTTCCTTCACCGCCTTGACGATCTTCTGCGCGGCGTCGTCGAGATCGTCGGCGCGATGACGTTGAGCCCGGACTCGGCGATGATCTTCTTGCCCAGCTCGACGTTGGTGCCTTCGAGCCGCACCACCAGCGGCACCTTGCAGGCCGACCTCCTTCACCGCGGCGATCACGCCCTCGGCGATGATGTCGCAGCGCATGATGCCGCCGAAGATGTTGACCAGGATGCCCTTCACGTTGGGGTCGGAGGTGATGATCTTGAACGCCGCCGTCACCTTCTCCTTGGTCGCGCCGCCGCCGACGTCGAGGAAGTTCGCCGGCTCCTCGCCGTAGAGCTTGATGATGTCCATCGTCGCCATGGCGAGGCCGGCGCCGTTGACCATGCAGCCGATCGTGCCGTCGAGCGCGATGTAGTTGAGGTCGTATTTCGACGCCTCGATCTCCTTCGCGTCCTCCTCGGTCTCGTCGCGCAGCGCCACGATGTCGGGGTGGCGGTAGAGCGCGTTGTCGTCGAAGCCGACCTTGGCGTCGAGGCAGATGATCTTGCCGTCCTTGGTCACGACCAGCGGGTTGATCTCCAGCAGGCTCATGTCCTTGTCGACGAAGGCGCGTGTAGAGCTTCGGCAGCAGCGTCGCCGATCTGCTTGGCGAGATCGCCGGTCGAGGCCGAGCGCCTGCGCCACGCGGCGGGCGTGATGCGGCATGATGCCGGTCGCCGGATCGATCGGGAAGGTCACGATCTTCTCCGGCGTCTTGTGCGCGACCTCCTCGATGTCCATGCCGCCCTCGGTCGAGACCACGAAGGCGACGCGCGAGGTCGCGCGGTCGACCAGCATCGAGAGATAGAACTCCTCGTCGATCTCCGAGCCGTCCTCGATGTAGAGCCGGTTGACCTTCTTGCCGTGCGGGCCGGTCTGCTGGGTGACCAGCGTCGAGCCGAGCATGCGGCTCGGCTTCCTTGCTGCACGTCGTCGACGCGACTTGCACCACCTTGACGCCGCCGGCCTTGCCGCGGCCGCCGGCATGGATCTGCGCCTTCACCACCCAGACCGGGCCGCCGAGCTCGCTGCGCCGCCTTGCCGCCTCGTCGGCGCGTGAAGGCCGGCACGCCGCGCGGCACCGGCACGCCGAATTCGCGCAGCACCGCCTTGGCCTGATATTCGTGGATGTTCATGCGACCGTTCCATCCCTCGACTGTCGTGCGCCGCGCAATGCGGGGCATCCAGTATCCACAGATCTCGCGTCTCGCAACTCGACGCCGGCGGTACTGGATCGCCCGCTCGCGCTTCATCCGCGCGGGCGACGACAGCGGGGCCTACGCCAAATTCGGCGCGATCTTCTTGCAGGCCTCGATCAGCGACTGCACCGGCCTGAGCCGACTTCTCGAACATCGCGCGCTCGGCGCTGTTGAGCTCGATCTCGACGATGCGCTCGACGCCCTTGGCGCCGATCACCACCGGCACGCCGACATAGATGTCCTTCACGCCGTACTCGCCGTTGAGCTAGGCGGCGCAGGGCAGCACGCGCTTCTTGTCGTGCAGGTAGCTTTCCGCCATCGCGATGGCGGAGGCGGCCGGCGCGTAGAAGGCCGAGCCGGTCTTCAGCAGGTTGACGATCTCGCCGCCGCCCTTGCGGGTGCGCTCGACGATGGCGTCGAGCGCGGCCTGCGTCGTCCAGCCCATCTTGACGAGGTCGGGCAGCGGAATGCCGGCGACGGTCGAATAGCGCACCAGCGGCACCATGTGTCGCCGTGGCCGCCGAGCACGAAGGCGGTGACGTCCTCGCACCGAGACGTTGAACTCGTCGGCGAGGAAGTAGCGGAAGCGCGCCGAGTCGAGCACGCCGGCCATGCCGACGACCTTGTGCTTGCGGCAGGCCGGAGGACTTCTGCAGCGCCCAGACCATGGCGTCGAGCGGGTTGGTGATGCAGATGACGAAGGCGTTCGGGGGCGTATTTCTTGATGCCGGCGCCGACCTGCTCCATCACCTTGAGATTGATGCCGAGCAGGTCGTCGCGGCTCATGCCGGGCTTGCGCGGCACGCCGGCGGTGACGATGCAGACGTCGGCGCCGCCGATGGCCTCGTAGGCATTGGTGCCGGTGAAGCGCGGCGTCGAAGCCGTCGACCGGCGAGGACTCGGCGAGGTCGAGCGCCTTGCCCTGCGGGATGCCTTCCGCGATGTCGAACAGGACGACGTCGCCGAGTTCCTTGAGGCCGATCGAGATGGGCGAGCGTGCCGCCGATCTGGCCGGCGCCGATCAACGCAATTTTTTTACGCGCCATGGTGGGAAAACTCTCGGTTCGGGGATCGGGCGCCGCGGGATGCGGGCCGATGGTGGGTTAACCCCTCTGGTGCGTTGCGGCAAGGCGTCGCTGCAAAAGTCGGAGCGCCTGCGCTCTGGTATACATAATACCACACCACCAGGGCGCACTTGTCTAGCCCCCATGGAGCCCGTGTTTCGGATTTTTCGATGCGACACTTCCGGCGCGGTCGCGCGACGCCAGCCGCATTCGCCGGTCCTCGGGGATCGGCCCTACCGTCGCAGTCGAACCGTGTTGAAGACCGCCCGCTAGAACCAGTATCGCTGCGCGAGCCAGGCCGAGAGGCCGAAGCCGACAACGATCACCGCCACCCGAATGACAGACCGCGGCACGATGCGCGCCAGGTAGGCGCCGACCTGCCCGCCAAGAATAGTGCCGGCCGCGAGCGGCAGCGTCTCCGCCCACGGCACCGCCCCGTGACCGATGAAGATCAGCATGGCCACCAGGCCATTGAGGCTGGAGACGAAGTTCTTGGCCACGTTGGCGGAGCGGTATTCCCCGCCCGTCGCCAGCGAAAACACGCCGAGCATGAGGATGCCGACGCCGGCGCCGAAATAGCCGCCGTAGAACGACACCGGCAGCAGCAGCTTCAGACTGCCGATACTGAAGCCGATCTCGTGGCCACGTTGTTCGGCACGCGCGCGGATCCAGCGGCTGATGCCCTCGGAGTAGGTGAACAGCAGCGTGGCGAAGATCAGCAGCGCCGGCACGATGCCGACGAAGATGCGCTCCGGCGTCAACAACAGACAGGCCGCGCCGGCGCCCGCGCCCACCAGCGAAAACGCCACCAGCTCTAAGAACGCGCGGTTGAACGGCGGCAACTGCCGGCGGTCGGCGAGCGCGGCGAGCATGGTCGCCGGCGATATGGCGGTCAGATTGGCGATCGCCGCCACCTGCGGCGAGAGCCCGGCCGCGAGCAGCGCCGGATAAGTCACCACCGCGGCGCCGCCAACCATGGCCGCAATGGCGCCGGCCGCAAGCCCGCAGCCGAACAGCATCAGGATGACATGAAGGCCCATGGACGGACGCGCATTCCCGGCGGCGGAGCAAGCACAAGGACGTCATGGCCGGGCGTCAGCCCTGCTAGGAAGAGCGCGTCTTCAGAGCGCTCTGGTCCCGGCCACGACGATGATGGGTCGCTAGAAGAACGCCTGGATGCCGGTCTGCGCGCGCCCCAGAATCAGCGCATGGATGTCATGCGTGCCTTCGTACGTGTTCACGGTTTCGAGGTTCGCGACCACGCGCATCACGTGATACTCCTCGGAAATGCCGTTGCCGCCGTGCATGTCGCGTGCCGTCCGCGCGATATCGAGCGCCTTGCCGCAGTTGTTGCGCTTCATCAGCGAGATCGACGGCGGCGCCGCGCGCCCCTGTTCCAGCATGCGGCCGAGGCGCAGCGCGCCGGAAAGCCCCAGCGCGATCTCGGTCTGCATGTCGGCAAGCTTCTTCTGCACTAGCTGGTTGGCGGCGAGCGGCCGGTTGAACTGCTTGCGGTCCAGCATGTACTGGCGCGCTGCGTGCCAGCAGAACTCGGCGGCCCCCATGGCGCCCCAGGCGATGCCGTAGCGGGCGTTGTTGAGACAACCGAACGGTCCCCCCAGCCCCTTGGCGTTGGGCAGCAGGTTCTCCTCGGGGACAACGCAATCCTCCAGCACGATCTCGCCGGTGATGGAGGCGCGCAAGCTGAGCTTGCCCTCGATCTTGGGCGTGGAGAATCCCTTCATGCCGCGCTCGACGATGAAGCCGCGGATCACGCCGTCCAGCTTGGCCCACACCACGGCGATGCCGGCGACCGGCGAATTGGAGATCCAGGTCTTGGCACCGTTGAGCTTGTAGCCGCCGTCAACCTTCTCGGCGCGCGTCACCATGGAGCCTGGATCGGAACCGTGGTCGGGCTCGGTGAGACCGAAACAGCCGATCGTCTCGCCCGACGCGAGCTTCGGCAGGTACTTCATGCGCTGTGCTTCCGAGCCGTAGGCGTAGATCGGATACATCACCAACGAGGATTGCACCGACATCGCGGAGCGGTAACCACTATCGACGCGCTCGACCTCGCGCGCGATCACGCCGTAGGCGACGTAGCCGAGACCGGCGCCGCCGTACTGCTCGGGAATGGTGGGGCCGAGCAGGCCGAGCTTGCCCATCTCGCGCATCATGTCAGGGTCGTATTTTTCCTCGCGCCAGGCTTCGATCACGCGCGGCATCAGATAGTCCTGCGCGAAGCCGCGCGCGGTATCGCGCACCATGCGCTCCTCTTCGGTCAGATCGTGCTCGATATCGAGCGGATCCTCCCAGTTGAAGGCTGAGTCCTTCAGCATGGTGGGCTTGTGTTCGCGCGACGCCGCCGCCTGTGACATTCGAAGAAACTCCCGCGAAAATGGTTGTGGCGCCCGCGGCCGGCCGCGGCGCCCGTCTCGGCTCATTATAGCTGGCGGCGCGGGGCGGCAAGAGACCCCGCGAAGTGTCATTCCGGGTTCGCGCACTGGGTGCGCGCTCCGAAGTGACCGGCGAAAATAGCGAAGCCGGTAACAGTCGCCGACTAGTTCACCACCGACAGCTGCAGCTTGTCGATCGCCCGCAGCACACGGTCGAGTTCGTGGCCGCGGCGCACGATCAGCCCGGTCGCGGAAATCACGCTGTAGGCGCCCTGGCGGCGCTCCAGCTTCGGATTCTTCTCGATGCGGTAAATCGGCACTTCCGACGCGCGGCGAAAGACCGAGAACACGGCGCGGTCCTTCAGAAAATCGATGGCGTAATCGCGCCATTCGCCGGCGGCGACCATGCGGCCGTAAAGGTCGAGAATGCGGTTGAGCTCGCGGCGGGTGAAGGTCACGCGGTTGAGGGCGGGGGACGCGCTGCGCGCGTAGCTGCCGCCCTCGGGGGACTGACTGGGATCGGCTTCGCCGGGACCGAACGTCATACGGCGCCTCCTTTGCGTTTGTGTGACAATGATCGCGCCACAGGCCGCCGACGGCAAGAGGCTGCCGCGACAAAACAGGCCGCCGAACCCGCCGAAACCGGCGTGGCCGATCACGAACCCGTCAATAAACTTCACCAAAAGGCCCAAATTCGGACAATCGCCCGACATGGTGGGGTGGGAAAAGACAATCGTTGCCTCAAGGCCCGGCCGATCAGAGCGCCGGATTCCTCAGCCCCCCAGCCCCCCGGGGCTCGGTTGGTCGGGCCGATTGAGTTCCGCGTACGGTTCAATCCCCTAAGTACCCTTCGGGCCGGCGAGTATTTGCCGGCCCGATTTTTTGCGCCTGCCACACGTCCCTGCGCGACGCCAGTACGCGAGCCCGGACCGCAGAGCGGCACGTGGGTGTACGCAGCCCTGGATTCCGGGTTCGCGCTGACCCGCGCCCGGGAATGACAGTGGAGAGGGTTTACCGCTCCGCGGCGGCGGCGATGTTCGTCATGGCGGCGCCGAGGATCATACCCGGCGCCTGTGTGCTGCCGCTCTGCAGCAGCACCGCGGCGCGGTCGATGTCGGCGATCGAGAAGCGGGCGTCGGGCAGCGATGCGAGCTTGATGCGGTAGGTACGCGCCTCGCCATGCCAGTCGCCGAGCTTGATCCAGCGCCGCACCACGTTGTGGTAGACGACGGTGCGGCCGCGGTTCTCGCCGCGCCCGATCGACACGCGCGCCATTCCGGTGACCGGGCAGAGCCAGACTTCGCCGCTGCGCTGAGGGCCGCTCGCGGCCGGAACGGCAACAGTGACAACGCCATCCGCCACCTTCACGCTGACCGGCAGGCTGAGCGGATCGCTTTCGCGGCGCGTCTTGGCGATGGCGTCCTCGATGGCGTCCTTGTCGCTGCCGAGCGCATGCGTCATGCCGTTGATCACGGCCTGCGGGGTGTAGACCTCGCGGTCGCCGCGCGCGATGGCGTAGTCGCGCTGCCGCGTGGAATCCGCCGGCAGCGCGAGCGTGTCCTTCCAGCCGAGATAATCCCAATAATCGACGGGCACGCTAAGCACGATCAGCGCAGGGTTCTCGGCGAGCTCGCCGAACAGGCGATCCGCCGGCGGGCAGGACGAACAGCCCTGGCTGGTGAACAGCTCGACCACAGCGCGCGGCTCTGCCGCCTGCGCCGCAAACGCGCCCGCAACCGCCGTGCCCGCGCCGAGCGCGAGCGCCGCCGCCAAGAGAATGGGACGAATTATCATGCCGGCCCTGCCTGCGTTCCGCCCGAACCCTGCCCAGCATGCATATAAGGGGCGCGGGCGCTCACTGGCCACTCACTTCGCAGTGAGGGGCCAAGTGAGGCAAGAGGACAGCGTCAAGCCGGGAAACGGGCTCAGCTTGCGAGCTGGCGCAAGACGTATTGCAGGATACCGCCGCTCTTGAAGTAATCGAGCTCGTCGGCCGTATCGATACGGCACAACAACGGTACCCGTTTGAGGGTGCCGTCGCCCATGACGATCTCGGCGATCAGCCGCTGGCGCGGCTTCAGTTCGCCGTGCAGGCCGCGGATGGTGACCTGCTCGTCGCCCTTCAAGCCGAGCGACGACCAGGACATACCTTCCTCGAACACCAGCGGCATGACGCCCATGCCGATCAGGTTGGAGCGGTGGATGCGCTCGAACGACTCGGCGATCACCGCGCGCACGCCCAGCAGCACCGTGCCCTTGGCCGCCCAGTCGCGCGAGGAGCCGGTGCCGTATTCCTTGCCGGCGAAGATGACGAGCGGCACGTTCTCGTCCTTGTACTTCATCGCCGCGTCGAACATCGTCATACGCTGCTTCGACGGATAGTGCACGGTGAAGCCGCCCTCGACGCCCGGCACCATCTGGTTCTTCAGACGGATGTTGGCGAAGGTGCCGCGCATCATCACCTGATGATTGCCGCGCCGCGTGCCGTACTGGTTGAAGTCCTTCGGCCGCACCTGGTGGTCGCGCAGGTATTCGCCCGCCGGGCTGTCCTGCTTGATGGAGCCGGCCGGCGAGATGTGGTCGGTGGTGATCGAGTTCGAGCAGGAGCGCCAGCACGCGCGCCTCGACGATGTCCTCGAGCGGCTTCTGGCGCTTCTCCATGCCCTCGAAATAGGGCGGGTTCTGCACGTAGGTCGAACGGTCGTCCCAGGTGTAGGTCAGCCCGCCCTTAACCGCGATTTTGCGCCAGTGCGTGTCGCCCTTGAACACGTCGGCGTACTTCTTGGCGAAGATCGACTTGGTCACGTTCTTGGCGACGAAGGCGCCGATTTCTTTGTTGGAAGGCCAGATGTCCTTGAGGAACACCTTCTTGCCCTTGTCGTCGGTGCCGAGCGGATCCTTGGCGAGATCGACATTCATGTTGCCGGCGATGGAATAGGCCACCACCAGCGGCGGCGACGCCAGGTAGTTGGCGCGCACGTCGGCGTTGACGCGGCCTTCGAAGTTACGGTTGCCGGATAGCACGGCGGCCGCGACCAGGTCGTTGTCGTTGATGGACTGCGAAATCTCTTCCGGCAGCGGGCCGGAATTGCCGATGCAGGTGGTGCAGCCATAGCCGACCAGATTGAAGCCGAGCTTGTCGAGATCCTTCTGCAGGCCGGACTTCTCGAGATACTCACCGACCACCTGCGATCCGGGCGCGAGCGAGGTCTTTACCCACGGCTTGGCGGTGAGGCCCTTGGCTGCCGCCTTGCGCGCCAGCAGGCCGGCACCGATCATCACGTTCGGGTTCGACGTGTTGGTGCAGGAGGTGATGGCCGCGATCACCACGTCGCCGTTGCCGAGGTCGTAGTTCTTGTCCGTGACCGGCACACGCTTGGACATCTCGTCGGCCTTGCGGAACTCCTTGTCCATGGCGACGGCAAAGCCTGGCTTCACCTCTTTGAGCGCGATGCGGTCCTGCGGACGCTTGGGGCCGGCAAGTGACGGCTCGACGGTGGACAGGTCCAGCTTGAGCACATCGGTGAACTGCGGGTCCGGCGTCTTGGCAGTACGGAACATGCCCTGCGCCTTGGCGTAGGCTTCGACCAGCTTGATGAGCTCGGTCGGCCGGCCGGTGGTCTTGAGATAGCCGAGCGTGTCGTCGTCAATCGGCGAGAACCCGCAGGTGGCGCCGTATTCCGGCGCCATGTTGCCGAGCGTGGCGCGATCGGCCAGCGTCAGATGGGTAAGGCCGGGGCCGAAGAATTCGACGAACTTGCCGACCACGCCGCGCTTGCGCAGCATCTCGGTGACGGTGAGCACCAGGTCGGTAGCAGTGACGCCTTCCTTCATACGGCCCGTGAGCTTGAAGCCGATCACCTCGGGCAGCACCATCGACAGCGGCTGGCCGAGCATGGCCGCTTCCGCCTCGATGCCGCCGACGCCCCAGCCGAGCACGGACAGCCCGTTGACCATGGTGGTGTGCGAATCGGTGCCGACCAGCGTGTCCGGGTAGACCACATCCATGGCCTGCTCCTTGCCGTCGCCGTTCTTGGGGTCGGGCTTGACCTTGTCCTTCTTCTGCCAGACCACGCGCGACAGGTACTCGAGATTGACCTGGTGGCAGATGCCGGTGCCGGGCGGCACCACGCGGAAATTGTTGAACGAGCGCTGCGCCCACTTGAGGAACTTGTAGCGCTCCTCGTTCTGCCGGTACTCCTCCTCAACGTTCTTCTTGAACGCCTGGTTGTTACCGAAGAACGTGACCGCCACCGAATGGTCGACCACGAGATCGACAGGAATAAGCGGATTGATCTTCTTGGGATCGCCGCCGAGTTCGGTCATGGCGTCGCGCATGGCGGCAAGGTCGACCACTGCGGGCACGCCGGTGAAATCCTGCATCAGGACGCGCGCGGGGCGGAAGGCGATCTCATGGTTGGACGACTTGGTCTTCATCCAGTCGGCCACCGCCTTGATGTCGTCCTTGGTGACCGTGCGCCCATCTTCGTTGCGCAGCAGGTTTTCCAAGAGCACCTTCATGGAGAACGGCAGGCGGGTGATGCCCTTGAGGCCGTTCTTCTCGGCCACCGGCAGGCTGTAATAGGCGTAGGTCTTGCCGCCGGCCTTCAGCGTCCTGCAGCAACGAAAACTGTCGAGCGAAGTCATGATCGGATCTTCCATTGTCCCGGGCGGGTGGAGGGCCGCGGTCTCCCCTAAGTCGCTGGCGTTACGTAATTTTTCTTGCCGTGCGAGACACGCGCGCGAATTCAATTTAAGTAACGCCGCCGGAGCGGGCTTATAAGGTCTTTTGGCGGCGAACGCCACATTTCTTGGGATTGTTCCAGCTATGCGCAGCAGTTTGAGCTTTTCAGGCGCTGAAATCCTCCGTCGCCCAGCGTCCGGGACGCGCGCGGCGCGATGAGACTCGCCGGAAGCAATCTGGCCTGCATACGCGGCGGGCGCGTCGTATTCGCACAGCTGAATTTCAGCGTTGCGGATGGCGAGGCTCTGCTGATCACCGGCCGCAACGGCGCCGGCAAGTCGTCGCTGCTGAGGGTGATCGCCGGGCTGGTGCGGCTCGCCGACGGCAAGCTCAACCTGGACGGCGGCGACCCGGAGGCGGCGATCCCCGAGCAGGTCCACTACCTGGGCCACCAGGACGCGCTCAAGCCTGCCCTCTCGGTTATCGAGAACCTGCGGTTCTGGGCCGCCTACCTCGGCAATTCGGCCGGCGACATCGAGGCCGCGCTGGCAGCGGTGGCACTCACGCCGCTCGCTGGCCTGCCCGCGGCGTATCTCTCGGCCGGACAGCGACGGCGGCTGTCGATTGCACGGCTGATCGCGGTGAAGCGGCCGATCTGGCTGTTGGACGAGCCAACCTCGGCGCTCGACACCGCCTCGCAGGATCGGCTGACCGGTCTGATGCGCGAGCACCTGGCCGGCGGTGGCATAATCGTCGCCGCCACCCACGGGCCGATTGGGCTCGAAGCCCCGCGCGAAATGCGGATAGGGCCGGCATGACCGCGTTCTCCGCCCTCCTCATGCGCGATATTCGCCTCGCCATGCGCCACGGCGGCGGCGCGCTCATGGGCGCATTGTTCTTCCTGATCGTGGTGGCGATGGTGCCGTTCGCGGTCGGCCCCGACCTGAAGCTGCTGGCGCAGATCGGGCCGGCGATCCTGTGGCTGGGCGCGCTGCTCGCGAGCCTGCTCTCCCTCGATCGCCTGTTCGCCATGGACCACGACGACGGCTCGCTCGACCTCCTGATGACCGGGCCGGTGCCGCTGGAACTGAGCGTCGCGGCCAAAGCCATCGCGCAGTGGATCACGACCGGCCTGCCGCTGGTCGTGATCACGCCGGTACTGGGGCTGCTGCTCAATGTCGAACCGCGCGCCATGGGCCCGCTGATACTGACGTTGCTGGTGGGCACGCCCGCGCTCACCTTCATCGGGCTCGTGGGCGCCGCGCTGGCGGTGGCGCTGCGCCGCGGCGGGCTGCTGCTCGCCGTGCTGGTGCTGCCGCTGACGATTCCCGTGCTGATCTTCGGGATTTCTTCCGCCAACGCCGCCATCGACGAAATCGCGCCGTTCGGCCCTCCTTTCACCATTCTTTGCGCGTTGACCCTCATGAGCCTTGTGCTGGGGCCGGTGGCGGCGGCGGCCGCGCTGCGGCACGGCCTTGAGTAGTAAGGCCGGGACAAGGGGCGAGACCTACGGGAAAGACCGGGCGTTGCCCGGGCCGACGCCTGGGACTAAGTAACCGCCGATGGCCCTGATCGATTTCGCCAATCCGACGCGTTTCCTGCGTCTCGTCCACCGGGTGCTGCCGTGGCTGATCGCCATCACGGTGGTGCTGCTGGCGGTCGGGCTCTATGGCGCCGTCAACGCGCCCGACGACTATCAGCAGGGCGCCACCGTCAAAATCATGTATCTGCACGTGCCGTCGGCCTGGCTCGGCATGATGGGCTGGGTGGTGATGAGCGCCGCCGCGCTCGGCACGCTGGTGTGGCGGCATCCGCTCGCCGATGTCGCCGGCAAGGCGGCAGCGCCCATCGGCGCCGCCTTCACCTTCATCTGCCTCGTCACCGGCTCGCTCTGGGGCCGCCCGACCTGGGGCACCTACTGGGTGTGGGACGCGCGGCTGACGTCGATGCTGGTGCTGCTGTTGCTCTATCTCGGGGTCATGGCGCTCTATTGGACAGCCGAAGACCCTGGCCGCGGCGCGCGCGCAGCGGCCATTCTGTCACTGGTCGGCGCCATCAACCTGCCGATCATCAAATTCTCGGTCGACTGGTGGAACACGCTGCACCAGGGCTCGTCGGTGTTCCGCATGGGCGGATCGACCATCGCGCCGTCCATGCTGTGGCCGTTGTTGGTGATGGCCGTCGCGTGCACCTTCCTGTTCATCACGCTGCATCTCGCAGCCATGCGCAACGAAATCCTGCGCCGGCGGATACGCACCATCCAGTTGATGCAGGCACAGGATTTCGCGGAGGCCGGCGCATGATCGCGAAAAGCATGTCCTCGACCCTGATCGGGGATGGGAACCGGTTTTTGGATCCGATCATGCGCGAAGGAAAAGCGTCATGACCATGACGTTTGCCCAAGAGGCTGGCTTCATCGTCGCCGCCTATGCGGTGACCGCCTTCGTGGTCGCGATGCTGATCGCCTGGGTGGTGCTAGACTATTCGGCGCAGCGGCGCGTGCTCGGCGATCTCGAGGCGCGCGGTGTCAGCCGCCGCTCGCAGCGGACCACGGACCCATCATGAGCGACGCAACCCAAGACGAACGACGGCCCAGCAACGTGCGCCGCGGCATCCTGGTGATGCTGCCGCTCGCCGCCTTCCTCGCGCTCGCGGCTTTGTTCTTTGTCGGCCTGCATTCGGGCGATCCCTCGCTGCTGCCGTCGGCGCTGATCGGCAAGCAAATGCCGAAGACCGATCTGCCGCCGGTCGCGGGGCTGACTCGCGACGGCAAGCCGGTCGCCGGCCTGAGCGATGCGACCTTCAAAGGCAAGGTGACGCTGGTGAACGTGTGGGCGTCGTGGTGCGTGCCCTGTCATGACGAGGTACCTGTCCTCGAGCAGCTCTCGCACGACAAGCGCTTCCAACTCGTGGGCATCAACTACAAGGACGCGCCCGACGACGCCCGCCGCTTCCTCGGCCGTTACGGAAATCCTTACGTCGCCGTCGGCGCCGACCGCAACGGCACCGAGTTGATCAATTGGGGCGTCTACGGCGTGCCCGAGACCTACGTGATCGACCGCGCCGGCACCATCATCTACAAGCTGGTGGGCCCGCTCATGCCGCAAAACCTGCAAGGCGCGGTGATGCCGGCGATCGAAAAGGCGCTGGCGAAGTAGCGTCTGCCCCGGGGCAAAAAGCCCCCGTAACCAATTCTTAGACCTGCCGCTGTACCAAAACGCGACCCCCGCGAAAGGGCAGCGGCTGTGCGCTCGACCGACGGCATCTATTTCTCCCGGCTCGACCACGTACGGGCGCTCGCGGTCTATCTGGTTTTCGTCTGGCATTTCCTGCACATGACCGACGGCGCCGCGTCTTTCCCGGTGCCTTTTGCCAGCCATCCGCCGTTTCCCTTCGCGCTATTGGACGAAGGCCACACCGGCGTCGCGCTGTTCATGACGTTGTCGGGCTACCTGTTCGCCAAGCTGGTCGGCGACCATCGCATCGACTTTGGCAACTTCCTGTGGAGCCGCGCCATGCGGCTCGCCCCGCTGCTGATCGTGGTGCTGTTTGTCTGGACCGCCATCGGCTGGTGCGGTGGCACGCCGGTGCCGCTCTCCGACCTGATCGGCGGACTGGTACTTCCGACCTGGCCGCGCGGCGCGTGGTCGATTTCGATCGAACTGCAATTCTATCTGCTGTTTCCGCTGCTGCTTTTCGCCTTCCGCCGTTACGGGCCCTTCGCGCTCATCGGCGCGGTGGCGGTCGCCATGCTGTTGCGTTTCGACTGGTGGCGCAGCTACGGCGAAGCCCAGCACCTCGCCTACTGGACCATCTTCGGGCGCGTCGACCAGTTCGTGTTCGGGATGCTGTTCGCGCTTACGCGCATCGACCGCAAGGTGCTGCGGTGGGTTGCCGGCGTTTCGTTCGCGTCGTTCCTCGCGCTGTGGACCGAGTTCGACGCCATGGGCGGCTTCCATCACTTCAACGGAACGCCGTCGCCGTCACCGTTGTGGATTGTCCTTCCGACGGTGGAGGCGATCACCTGGGGTTCGCTGATCGCGTTCTACGACGGCTCGACGATCCGCCTGCCAAAGTGGCTCGATCGCCCGCTCGCCAAGGTGGGTGAATGGTCGTTCTCGATCTACCTCTTGCACTTCTTCCCGATCGTGCTGCTGCGCAACGTCTTCTGGACCACGCCCGGCAATGCGCACTGGTTCTTCCCGGCGCTCGCGGTGGCAACGCTCGCGTTCATCGCCTTCCTGCCGGTGGCGGGCTTGTCGTATCACTATTTCGAGAAGCGTTTCCTCGCCTACCGCAAGCACTATCTGCTGCCGGCAAACGAGCCCGCAGCCGCGGCAGCGCGCTGACAGCTACTCCTTGTCGCCGGCCGGCGCCTCTTCGGGATTGGGCGCGTATTTCATCAGCAGCGGATATTGCAGCGCGCCGAACAGAAGCGTCAGCGGCACCACGCCGAACAGCTTGAAGCTCACCCAGAAGTCGGTGGAGAAATTGCGCCAGACGATCTCGTTGACGATGGCGAGGAAGAAGAAGAAGGCGACCCAGCGCCAGGTCAGTTTGCGCCAGCCTTCCTCGGTGAGGTCAAATACGGAATCGAACAGAATGCCGAGCCAAAGCTTGTCGAACACGAGCCCGCCGAGCAGCACGCCGCCGAACAATACATAAAGAATGGTCGGCTTGATCTTGATGAACTCGGCGTTGTGCAGGAATAGCGTCAGCCCGCCGAACACCACGACAATGACCGCGGTGATCAGCGGCATGATCTCAATGTGACGCGTCTTCACGTAAGCGAAAACGAGTGCCGCCAAGACCGCCACCATGAAGGCCGCCGTGGCAGCGAAGATGCCGAAGCGCGCATTGGCGGCGAAGAACAGCACCAACGGCCCAATATCGAGGACAAGCTTGAGGGTGGGGTTGAGCTTTTGCTTTTCGGCCATGACGTACTTGCTACTCCAGCCCCACCACCGCCCGCGCGTATTCACGCGCGGTGAAGGGCAACAAATCCTCGACGCCCTCGCCGACGCCGATGAAGTGCACCGGCAGGCCGAACTTCGACGCGATGGCGACGAGGATGCCGCCGCGCGCGGTGCCGTCGAGCTTGGTCATCACCAAGCCGGTAACTCCGGCGGTTTTGCGGAAAATCTCGACTTGGCTCAGGGCATTTTGCCCCACCGTGGCATCGAGCACCAATAATACCGCGTGCGGCGCATCCGGCTCCACCTTGCGGATGACGCGCACGATTTTTTCCAGCTCGCCCATGAGCTCGGCGCGGTTCTGCAGGCGGCCGGCGGTATCCATCAGCACCACGTCGATGCCCTGCGCCTTGGCGGCGGCGATGGCGTCGAAAGCGAGCCCCGCCGCGTCGGCACCCTGCTGGCGCGCCTCGACGCCGGCGCCGGTGCGCTCGCCCCAGATCTTGAGCTGCTCGGTCGCCGCGGCGCGGAAGGTGTCGCCGGCCACCAGCATCACCGACTTGCCCTCGGCACGGAAACGCGCGGCAAGCTTGCCGATTGTGGTGGTCTTGCCGGAACCGTTGACGCCGGCGACCAGCACCACGAAGGGCTTGGCCGTGACCTCGAGCGGCTTCGCGACCGGCGCCATCACCTTCTCGATCTCGCCGGCGAGCAGGGTCTGCAGTTCCTCGGGCGCGATGCCCTTTTCGTAGCGGCTGCTGCGCAGGGTTTCGACGATGCGGTCGGCGACGTCGATGCCGAAATCGGCGCGGATCAGCTCGTTTTCGAGTTCCTCAAGCGTCGAGGCGTCGAGCCTGCGCTTGCTGACCAAGCCGGTGATGGCGGCGCCGAGCGATGAGGACGTGCGCTTGAGCCCCCCGCTCAGGCGCTTCCACCAGCTCGTTTTCTGCGTCGTTTCGTCCATGCTAGGTCCTTGAGTCCGCGCCCCTGATACCTGTTTCGGCGCTATTTGGTAACTGATTATGACAGCGGAAGAGATGCTGGCCCGTCTGCTCTACCGCGATGGGCTGATGCTGGTGGTCGACAAGCCGGCGGGGTTGCCCGTGCACCGCGGGCCCAAGGGCGGGGACGCCTTTGAGGATTATTTCGACAGCTTGCGTTTCGGGCTGCCGCGCGCGCCCGCTCTCGCCCACCGGCTCGACCGCGACACCTCCGGCTGCCTCGTGCTCGGCCGCCACCGCAAGGCGCTCGCGCTGCTCGGCAAGCTGTTCAAGAACGGCAAGATCGGCAAGACCTACTGGGCGGTGGTCGAAGGCGGCCCCGACGCCGACGAGGGCCGCATCGACATCGCGCTGGCGAAACGCGACGAGAGCCGCGGCTGGTGGATGAAAGCCGACCAGCACGGCTTGCCGTCCTCGACCACTTGGAAGGTGATGGGGCGCGACGGGAGCGGGCACACCTGGCTCGCGCTCGAACCACTCACTGGGCGCACGCACCAACTGCGCGTGCATTGCGCCGAGATGGGCTTTCCGATCGTTGGCGATGCGGTTTACGGGCGCGCACCGCGCGCGGGCGGACCGCCGCTGCATCTGCATGCGCGTGAGGTGAGCGTGCCGATCTCCAAGAACAAACCGCCAGTGACCGCCATCGCGCCGGTACCCGAGCATATGCGCGAGTTGCTCAGCGCGTGCGGGTGGCAGGAAAGCAGCGGCTAATAGAGCCCGGCCTTGATCCGCTCCGGCGCCGCGCGGTCGAAGGCCTCGCCGTCCAGTTCGCCTTTGCTGATTTCGGTGATCATGGCGCCGAGCGAGGGCACGCTGACGCGATCGATCTTGGTCGCCTCATCCCACAGCTTCGAGCGCACGATCGCCTTGGAGCAGTGGACGAACGCCGTCTCGACCTCGACCAGTAGGACGCTGCGGGGCAACTTGCCGTTGACGGCGAACCTCCACAACATGTCCGGATCGATGGAAATCGTCGCGCGGCCGTTCACCCGCATGGTCTCGCCGACCCCGGGAATGAGGAACAGGAGCGCGATGCGCGGGTCGCGCACGATGTTGCGGAAGCCGTCGATGCGGTTGTTGCCGGGGCGGTCGGGGATCGCCAACAGCTTTTCGTTCAGTACCTGCACGAAGCCGGCGGGATCGCCCTTGGGCGAGCAGTCGAGCCCCTCCGGCCCGCTGGTGGCGATGGCGACGAACGGCGCGGCCTCGATCAGCTTGCGGTAGCTGTCGTTGATGTGGTCGATCTCCTTGATGACCGCGGGCCCCTTGGCATGGCCGTAATGGGCTTCGAGCTGCTCGACGGTGGTGAGGCGATAATCGTCCGCGCTCATGGGGCATTCCTTTAAAAGGATCAGGCGGCCAGAAGCTGCCGGCCGTCGTGGTCGGCGATCGTCAGATCGAGGATTTCGCCGGGCGTCACCGGCACCGCCAGCCGCACGGGCGTGAACTGCTCGGTGCGGCCGAGGTTGGCCTGCTCGACGAGCACGCGGCGCGTGGCGCCCACCTGTCCCGCAAGATGCCTGCGCAGCGCCGTCTCGCCCTTTTCGCGCAAGACGCGCGCGCGCTCCTTGGCTACGCTACGCTCAAGCTGCGGCATACGCGCGGCCGGCGTGCCGGGCCTGGCCGAGAACGGAAACACGTGCAGCGTGGTGAGCCCGCACTCATCGACGAGATCGAGCGAGCGCGAAAACATGTCCTCGGTCTCGGTTGGAAAGCCGGCGATGATGTCGGCGCCGAAGGCGACGTCGGGACGCAACGCGCGCACCTGCGCGCAGAACTGGATGGCATCGGCGCGTGAATGGCGCCGCTTCATCCGCTTCAAGATGAGATCGTCGCCGGCCTGCAACGACAGATGCAGATGCGGCATCAGCCTCGCTTCGTTGGCGAGCGCGTCAAACAAATCGGAATCGGCCTCCACCGAGTCGATCGACGACAGCCGCAGCCGCGCCAGCGCCGGCACGTCGCGCAAGATGCGCTTGACCAGCGCGCCGAGCCGCATGTCGCCGTCGCAGTAGCTGGTGATGTCGACGCCGGTGAGCACGACCTCGCGGTAGCCGCTTTCGACGAGGCGGCGGACCTGCGCCACCACGTCCTCGATGCCGAGCGAGCGCGAATTGCCGCGCCCGAACGGAATGATGCAGAAGGTGCAGCGGTGGTCGCAGCCGTTCTGCACCTGCACGAAAGCGCGAGCGCGGCCGTCGATGGAGTCGATCGGATGCGCGCGCATCTCGCGCACGGCCATGATGTCAGAGACCGCGACCTTGCCGGGCGCGGCCCAGGCGCGCGCATCGAGCTTTTCCTCGTTGCCGATGACGCGCTCGACTTCCGCCATTTGCGTGAAGTCTTCCGGCCGCGTTTGCGCCGCGCAGCCGGTGACGACAATGCGCGCGTCCGGGCGCTCGCGCTTGAGCTTACGGATCGTTTGCCGCGCCTGGCGCACCGCTTCCGCCGTCACCGCGCAGGTGTTGACCACCACCGCGGCGTCGACGCCGGCCAAGGCAGCCTCGCGCTTGATCACTTCCGACTCGTAGGTGTTGAGCCGGCAACCGAAGGTGACGACGTCGACACTCACGACGCCGCCGCCTTCTCGAATATCGCCGGGTCGAACTTGCCTTCGAACTCGAACTCCACCGGTCCGGTCATCAGCACATGGTCGTCGGCGCGCCATTCGATGGTGAGCTGGCCGCCCGGCAAAGTGACCTGCACCTTGCGTTCGGTGCGCCTGAGGCGCGCGGCGGAAACAACGGTGGCGCAGGCTGCCGAGCCGCAAGCCTTGGTCAGGCCGGCGCCGCGCTCCCAGGTGCGGATGGTGATGTGCTCGCGGTCGACGATGTGCGCGAGCGTGATGTTGGCGCGCTCGGGAAAAATCGGATGGTTTTCAAGCAGCGGCCCGAAGCGCTCGAGATCGTAGGCGTTGACGTCGTCGACCCAGAAGATCGCGTGCGGGTTGCCCATGTTGGCGACCGAGGGCGAATGCAGCACCGGCTTGTCGATGGGCCCGACCTGCAACTCGATCATCCGGGTGTCGCGGAATTCCTCCGCGAGCGGGATCTCGTTCCAGGCGAATCGGGGCTTTCCCATGTCGACGGTGAACAGCCCGCCCTCGCCCTTCCAGCAATTGACGATGCCACTCGTGGTCTCGAAGCAGAGCGTATCCTTGCCGCCATGCTTGACCACATAGTCTGCGACGCACCGCATGCCGTTGCCGCAGGCGCCGGCTTCCGAGCCGTCGTTGTTGAAGATGCGGATGTAGCCGTCGGTGCCGGCGAGCCGCGCCGGGTAGATCGCCATGAGTTGGTCGTAGGGCGCCCCGCCCGGGCCGGCAGCCGTGCGCGCCTCTTCGGCCGCGATCTTGTCGCCGCCACCCCGCAGATCGACCACGACAATCTCGTTGCCGATGCCGTTCATCTTTACGAAAGCATGGTTGGCGAGCGCGCCCATGGATCCGCCATCTGTTAGAGCCCCCGCCGGCAGGGACTGGTATCGATAGCGCCTGAAATTTACTACCCGGCCCGCTTGTAGCCCGGCTTATATGGCGATCGGCTCGGAAAAGACAGGGCCCGCTCCCAGCCCGGCGCGGCGGCGCCGAAGAAGTGGCGGCCCAGCGCCGGATGCGGACAAATGGGCCGTTTATGTCTATGGTCCTGGCGCCAACGTGTTGGCGCAAATCGATGGTGAATCGACCCTGATGACGATGATTCCACACCCCCGTACCGTCGCCGCCGCCGCCCTTCTGGCGGCGCTGCTGGCCATATCAGCCCCGGCGGCGCAGGCCGCCGAGCGGCTTATCACCGTCACCGGCCACGGCATGGTGGCCGTCGCGCCCGACGTCGCCATGATCCGCATCGGCGTCACCACCCAGGGCAAGACCGCGCACGACGCCAGCGCCGCCAATGCCAAACAGATGACCAAGGTGATCAGCACTATCGAACAGAGCGGCATCGCCAAGAAGGACATCCAGACCTCGCAGCTCTCGCTGCAGCCGCAATACGATTCCAAGAACGGCGCCAACCGGCTGCTCGGCTTCCAGGTGACCAACCGGGTCACCGTGCGCATCCGCAAGATCGCCGATCTGCCGTCGGTGCTGGACAGGGCCATTTCGGCCGGCGCCAACGAGATGTCCGGCATCGAGTTCCAGGTGTCGGAGGAGAACAAGCTGCTCGACGAGGCGCGCGACGACGCCATTGTCGACGCCCACCGCAAGGCCGTGCTCTACGCCAAGGCCGCGGGCACCACGGTCGGCAAGGTGGTGGCGATCACCGAGGAGGGCTCGAACCCGCCGCCGCGCCCGTTCCAGGCCATGCGCGCCACCAGCGGCGCGGTGCCGGTGGCCCCGGGTGAGGAGATGCTGCGGGCCACCGTGACGGTGAGCTACGCACTGGGGCAGTAGGGTTTCCGGTCGTTCGGGGCCGCAACCGCAAGGCGCGAGGCTGGAATTGGTCGCCTAAGCGTCCTAACGCAGCCCTGGTTTCCGGGCGGGAGGACTTCATCCGCGCCCCGGAATGGCCGGAAAATGGGCCCATCTTGACTCTCAGGCCCTCCAACCCTAGTTTCCGCGCGTCTTCGATAAAGACGTGAACTACAAGCTCCGCCGACCGGTCCCGACGAGGCCGGAGGTCCCCGCCCGACAGCGCGATGCGCCCTCGGGCGCCATTTGTGTTTGAGGTTTTCCCTTCCCGCGAGGGGCGACAAGGAAGTCCGGATGTTCGATAGCCTGTCGGATCGCCTGAGCGGCATTCTCGACCGCCTCACCCGGCGCGGCGCGCTGACCGAGGGCGCCGTCGACGAAGCACTGCGCGAGATCCGCCGCGCGCTGCTCGAGGCCGACGTGGCGCTCGACGTGGCGCGCGAGTTCACCGCCAAGGTGAAGGAGAAGGCGGTCGGCGTGGAGGTGATGAAGTCCGTCACCCCGGGCCAGATGGTGGTCAAGATCGTCAACGACGAGCTGGTCGCCATGCTGGGCTCCGACCAGCAGAGCATCGATCTCAACGCCGCACCGCCAGTCGCCATCATGATGGTCGGCCTCCAGGGCTCCGGTAAGACCACCACCACTGCCAAGATTGCGCGCCGCCTCACCGACCGGCAGAAGCGAAAAGTTCTGATGGCGTCGCTCGACGTGAACCGGCCGGCCGCCATGGAGCAGCTTGCCATTCTCGGCCGCGACGCCGAGGTCGACACGCTTCCGATCGTCAAGGGCCAGACGCCGCCGCAGATCGCCAAGCGCGCGCTCGAAGCCGCGCGGCTCGGCGGCTACGACGTGGTGATGCTCGACACCGCCGGCCGCACCACGCTCGACGAAGCGATGATGAGCGAAGCGGCCGAGGTGAAGAAGGCCGCCAATCCGCACGAAGTGTTGCTGGTCGCCGACTCGTTGACGGGTCAGGACGCGGTCAATCTGGCGCGCGCGTTCGACGAGCGCGTGGGGCTGACCGGCATCGTGCTCACGCGCGTCGACGGCGACGGCCGCGGCGGCGCCGCGCTCTCCATGCGCACTGTGACGCATAAGCCGATCAAGCTGATCGGCACCGGCGAAAAGCTCGACGCGCTGGAAGAGTTCGATCCCTCGCGCATCGCCGGCCGCATTCTCGGCATGGGCGACATCGTGGCGCTGGTCGAAAAGGCCGCCGCCACCATCGACGCCGAAAAGGCGATGCGTGCCGCGGAGAAGATGCGCAAGGGCCAGTTCGATCTGGCCGACATGCGCGAGCAGCTCATGCAGATGCAGAACATGGGCGGCATCGGCGGGCTGATGGGGATGCTGCCGGGCGTCGCCAAGATGAAGAACCAAATCGCCGCCGCCGGCCTCGACGAGAAGATCCTCAAGCGGCAGGTGGCGATCATCGACTCCATGACGCCGCGGGAGCGGCGCAACCCCGACCTTCTCAAGGCCAGCCGCAAAAAGCGCATCGCCGCCGGCTCCGGCACGAGCCCCGAGCAGATCAACAAGCTTTTGAAGATGCATCGCAGCATGGCCGACATGATGAAGGCCATGGGCAAGGGCAAGCGCGGGCCGATGGCCGGTCTGGGCCAGATGCTGGGCTTAGGCGGCGGCATGCCGTCGCCGGAGCAGATGGCGGAGATGGCCAAGAACATGCCGGGCGGCATGCCCGGTGGAATGCCCGGTCTGCCACCGAATTTCCCCGGTGCGCCGGGCGGCGGATTGCCGGGCCTCGGCGGGCCGAAGCTGCCACCGGGCTTTCCCGGCTTTGGGAAGAAGAAATGAGCGCGTTTTCTCTCTCACGTCATTCCGGGACGCGTGCGCCAGCACGCGGACCCGGAATCCAGGGCCCTGGATTCCGGGCTCGCCGCTTCGCGGCGCCCCGGAATGACGCGGGAATAGCCGTCAACACAGATCACACACGAAAGGACTGATCCAAATGCTCGTCATCCGCATGGCCCGCGCCGGCACCAAGAAGCGGCCGTTCTATCACATCGTCGTCGCCGACTCGCGCTTCCCCCGCGACGGCCGCTTCATCGAGCGGCTCGGCTACTTCAATCCGCTGCTGCCGAAGGACAAGGAAGAGCGCCTCAAGTTCGACGTCGCGAAGGCGCAGGAATGGATGAAGAAGGGCGCTCAGCCGTCCGACCGCGTGATGCGCTTCCTCGACGCCGCCGGCGTCGCCAAGCGCACGCCGCGCAACAATCCGGAGAAGGCGATCCCGCGCAAGGAACGCAAGGCGATGGCCGAGGAGGCCGCCAAGGCCGCGGCCGCAGCGCCCGCCGCCGCGCCGGCGAGCTGAAGCGCGGCCTGACCGCCCATGGCCGAGCGCGTCTGCGTCGCGCGCATCGGGGCCGCGCACGGCGTGCGCGGCGAAGTGAAGCTGTGGTCGTTCACCGAGGTGCCGGACGCCGTCGCCGATTACGGCCCGCTCGAAACCGAGGACGGCCGGCGCCACTTCGAGATCGAAGCCATGCGCGCTGCGAAGGACCACTTCGTCGCGCGGCTGAAGGGCATCACCGACCGCAACGCGGCGGAGGCCTTGCGCAACATCGATCTCTACGTGGCGCGCGAGCGGCTGCCCGATATCGACGAGGACGGCACATTCTACGTGGCCGATCTCGTCGGGCTTAGCGCAGTGACACCGGAAGACGACCCCCTCGGCACGGTGACCGCGGTGCATAATTTCGGCGCCGGCGACATCATCGAGATCAAGCCAGCCGGCGGTGCGCCGCTGATGCTGTCGTTCACAGACGCCAACGTGCCAGAGGTGGACGTGCAGGCGGGGCGCATCGTGGTGGCGGTGCCGGACGAAGTTGAAGGCGAGGAAGCGGGCCCGGCAGCGAACAAGTAGCCGGGCATTATTTTCTTCGTCATCCCGGGACGGCGCCAACGGGTCCGCGCGAAGCGCGGCCCGATGACAGGCTCCGCGCCGGGCCCGGAATCCAGGGCCACAACTCCGGGCCCAATGTTGTCGCTCTGGATTCAAGTTCGCGAGCTAACGCTCGCGCCCCGGAATGACAGGAGAGAGCCCATGTGGCGCGCGTCGGTGCTGACCATCTTTCCGGAGATGTTTCCCGGGCCGCTCGGCGTCAGCCTCGCCGGCCGGGCGCTCGCGTCCGGCCTCTGGTCGCTCGACACCCACGACATCCGCAACGCGGCCACCGACAAGCATCGTACCGTCGATGACACGCCGGCGGGCGGTGGGCCCGGCATGGTGATGAAGGCCGACGTGCTGGCAAGAGCTTTGGATAATCTTGCGCTCGATAGCGTGCCGCACGATACGCGGCCGCGCCTGCTGATGAGCCCGCGCGGCAAGCCGCTGACACAGCGGCGGGTGGCCGCGCTCGCTGATGGGCAAGGCGCGGTCATCGTCTGCGCGCGCTTCGAAGGCGTCGACGAACGGCTCATCACCACGCGTAAGCTGGAGGAAGTCTCGCTCGGCGATTTCATCCTGTCCGGCGGCGAGATCGCGGCGCTGGCGCTGATCGACGCCTGCGTGCGGCTCATCCCCGGCGTCATGGGCAAGGAAGCTTCCGCGGCGGAAGAAAGTTTCGCCGACGGCCTGCTCGAATATCCGCAATACACGCGGCCGCCCGTGTTCGAGGGCGAGCCCATCCCCGACGTGCTGGTCTCCGGCGACCACGCCAAGGTCGCGCGCTGGCGGCGTGAGGAGGCCGAGCGCCTCACCCGCGAGCGCCGCCCCGACCTATGGGCGGCTTACCGAGAGCGGAAGAACGACTGAGCGGCGCCACAAACGTCATCCGTGCCCTGGACGGGAAGGGATTGAAGCGCGACCCGGCGGACTGCGGTTGCGGCTATGGAACACGACGCCGGGGGGACGCAGAAGAGGCTGCCTTCCTGACCACTGGGGCGCCGGCCAGACCGCAGGGGCCGGGAACAGGCGCCTGGCCATGGAAAATCCCTCCAGGCTCCCCTGTTGGCACCCCGGGGCGCCTGCCAGCCTTGGTCTGGGATAAGCCGGCCGCCGCCCGCTGCCGGAACCCGGTCCGGCCCGGCCGCATTTGGCAAAAAACGCATGACAAACGCGTCGGCTTGCTTTAGAAGCCCGCCCGACCCATTCAGGACCTCAGATCAAGCACCGCGCGCCGGATGCTGGCGCCGCCGAGGGAGATATTCCCATGAACCTTATCCAGACGCTCGAAAAAGAGCAGATCGACAAGCTCTCTGCCACCAAGACCATTCCCGAGTTCGGCCCGGGCGACACCGTCAGCGTGGCGGTCAAGGTGGTGGAAGGCGAGCGCAGCCGCGTGCAGGCCTATGAAGGCGTGTGCATCGCGCGCTCCGGCCGCGGCATTCATCAGAACTTCACCGTGCGCAAGATTTCCTATGGCGAGGGCGTGGAGCGCGTGTTTCCGCTCTACTCGCCGATGATCGATTCCATCAAGGTCGTGCGCCGCGGCAAGGTGCGTCGCGCCAAGCTCTATTATCTGCGCAATCTGCGCGGCAAGAAGGCGCGTATCGCCGAGGCCAGCGGCCCGGTCGGCGCCGAGGCCAACGCGCAATAGCACTGCCTGGCTGGGCATTGAATCTCGCTAAGAAGGCCGGCTTGTCCGGCCTTTTTTGCGCTTGGTTGATGGCCGCAGCCTTTCCGCTGACAATAGCAGGCCCTGCCTTTGGCCAGCCGCTCACAATCCAAGTCGTGACGGCTCAGGTCGAATACGACAGGCGAAGCAACGAGCCCGTCGTCGCGTTCAAGATGTCGGCCGCTTCGAAGAAAGCGTTCGCCGAACTCACGCGCGCGAACGTCGGCCACAAATTGGCAATCCGCGTCGATGGGAAGACAATGTCGGCGCCCGTTATCCGTGAGCCGATCTTCGGCGGTGCGGGTCAGATCTACGGCCACCTCTCCGTCCAGCAAGCGCGCAACATAGCGGCTCGGTTGTCCTCGGGCGCTGCCAAGCTCGAATTTGCAATCATCAAGTAACCGCTGCCGGCCGCCCGGTTGCAATGGCTTCACATTGCGAGAGACAGCGCCGGTCGGCGCCGAAACTGCTCAAACCAAGCTGCGCAGCCGTGCGATCAACGCGTCGACGTCGGCGGCGGCTTGATAAAGCCCGAAGCCGACGCGCAGGCGCGTGCCGCGCACATCGGTGACGATGCCGGCCTCGTGCAGCCTCTGATACCAGGCGTTCGCGTCGGCGTGCTCGAAGGTGAGGAAATTGCCGCGCGCCGCCTCGTTGATCGGCACCACCAGACGGTCCGCGCTGAACGGCCCCCAGGGCTTCTCCGCCATCGCCGCCATGAAGCGCGCCTGCAACGCCTCGGCATGGTCGTGGACGAGGCCCGCGTCGATCTCTTCGCGCGCCAACCAATCAAGCACCGCGCGCAAGCGGAAGAGCCCGGACGGATCGAATGTCGCGCCCATGAAGCGAAAGCCGCCGGCCGGATAGGGCACGCCTTGCTGCGCGCCGCTGAGATGGCCGAAGCCGGCGTACCAGCCGGTATTGCGCGGACGCGGGGCAAATCCAGGAGGACAATGCATGAAGCAGGCGCCCTCCCCAGCCATGGCGTATTTGTAGCCGCCGGCGATGTAGAACGCCTTGTTGGCGATGGCGCCAAGGTCGGCCGGGCGCGCCAGGAAGCCGTGGTAACCATCGATGACCACGAGGCGTTGCGGGACGGAGAGTTCGTCGACCAATGCGGCGAGATCGGTGAGCGCGAAACCGGAATTGAAGAACACCTGGCTGACATAGACGAGGTCGGCATCCTGAGCGCGCGCCGCGGCAGCCAGCCGCTCGGCCACGCTCTCGAACGGCGCCACCGGCACGACCGTCAGCGCCACTAGTCTGTCCTCCGCCAGGCGCTCGATCTGCCGGCGGAACGAGTGGAATTCGCCGTCGGTCGTCACCACCCGCATGGCGCGATCGCTCGGCCCGCATGAGAGCAGGCGGTTGGCGAAGTCGAGCGTATTGGGGCCCGGCACCAACGTTGCCGGATCGGGCAAATTGAGATGACGGGCGATGCCGGCGGCGACCGCCGGCCAGACCTCGCCCAGCACGTAATCCCATTTGTCATCGACGCGGCGGGCGGCCTCGGTCCAGGCCGCCTGCTGCGCCTCGAAGGTCACGTCCGGCCAAAAATGATGGCTGTGCGCGGCAAAATGCAGGCGCCCGGGATCGGCGCCGCGAAAACGCGAGAACGCCGCGGTCAGGTCGAAGGGAACGGGGCGCGCCATGCCAATCTCGCTGGTGCCATCGGAATAATTTTAAGTATAAAATAGATCGCGGACGCTGTCGAACCGCGGCACGCGCCCTCGGGAGATTTGCGCATGAGCGAAGCGAAAGGCCAAACCAGCCGCGTCGAGAACGACATGCTGCTCGACCTCAGCGGCAAGCTGAGCTACGGCGCCTATCTCAATCTCGACCAGGTGCTGAGCGCGCAGCGTCCGTTGACAGGCGAGCACGACGAACTCGTCTTCATCATCATTCATCACGTGCAGGAATTATGGCTGAAGCTGGTGGCGCACGAACTGGAGCTCGCCATCGCCTCCGTGCGCGCCGACGACCTGCCGCCGGCCTTCAAGGCGCTCGCGCGGGTCACGCGTATCCAGGAACAGCTGATCCGCGCCTGGGACGTGCTCTCGACCATGACGCCGGCCGACTATCTCGCCTTCCGCAACGCCCTCGGTCCGGCCTCGGGCTTCCAGTCGTTCCAGTACCGGCTGGTCGAATTCCGCCTGGGCGCCAAGGACGCACGCATGGTGCTGCCGCATCGGCACGCGCCCGAGCACCACGCGCGCCTGACGGCCGCGCTCAACGAGCCCAGCCTTTACGACGAGGCGCTGCGGCTTCTGGCGCGGCGCGGGTTTGCCGTGCCGAAAGAAGTGCTGGAGCGCGATTTCAGCCTCCCGTACGAGAGCCATGCGGCGGTGCGCGACATCTGGCTGTCGATCTACCGCACCGCACAGGAGCATTTCGATCTCTATGAACTCGCCGAGGAGCTGGTTGACGTCGAGGACTGGTTCCAGCAATGGCGTTTCCGCCACATGAAGACGGTGGAGCGCATTATCGGGTTCAAGCGCGGCACCGGCGGCTCCTCCGGAGTAGCCTTCCTCAAGACCGCGCTGGAGCGCTCGTTCTTCCCGGAGTTGTGGGAACTGCGCACGTCGCTTTAAGCCCTGCCGGCCACGGCGGAAATCGGCGCCGCGGTCGGTCATCTCGGCAATTGTTCGGCAAAATCGGACTTGCTATAGGTGGCGCCATGACCGGGCCGATATTTCTCACCAGAATGGCGAAGACGCGCTTCGGCCGGCCGGCGCCGCGCCGCCTGCGGCGGGTGGTTCTGACCGACCACATGCGGCTGCCCTGGCGCTTTTTCGGCCGGCTTGCGGTGTGTGCGCAGGCCGCGCTTTGAGCGCGCGCCCGGCACCGCCAGCGCCCACCTGCCTTTCGTCCTTAAAGCCATAGCCTTCGAAAGAATCTCACCATGAAACCGCGCACGCTGTACGACAAGATCTGGGAAGACCACGTTGTGGACGAGCAGGACGACGGCACCTGCCTGCTCTACATCGACCGCCATCTGGTGCATGAGGTCACGAGCCCGCAGGCCTTCGAGGGCCTGCGTAACGCCGGCCGCAAGGTGCACGCCCCCGACAAGACGCTCGCGGTCGTCGATCACAATGTCCCGACCCACGACCGCAAGAACACGCCCAACCCCGATCCGGAAAGCGTCACGCAGATCGCGGCGCTGGCGCAGAATGCCAAGGACTTCGGCATCGAGTATTACAACGAGTTCGACAAGCGCCAGGGCATCGTGCACGTGATCGGGCCGGAGCAGGGCTTCACGCTGCCCGGCACCACCATCGTGTGCGGCGACAGCCACACGGCAACTCACGGCGCCTTCGGCGCGCTCGCTTACGGCATCGGCACTTCGGAAGTCGAGCACGTGCTGGCGACGCAGACGCTGATCCAGTCCAAGTCCAAGAACATGCGCGCGGTCGTCGACGGCAAGTTGCCGGCAGGCGTCACCGCGAAGGATATCATCCTCGCCATCATCGGCGAGATCGGCACCGCGGGTGGCACCGGCTACGCGCTGGAATACGCCGGCGAGGCGATCCGCGACCTGTCCATGGAAGGCCGCATGACGGTCTGCAACATGTCGGTCGAGGGCGGCGCCAAGGCCGGGTTCATTGCGCCCGACGAGAAGACCTACGAGTACCTCAAGGACAAGCCGAAAGCGCCCAAAGGCAAGGTCTGGGAGCAGGCCATGCGTTATTGGGAAACGCTGCACACCGATGATGGCGCGCATTTCGACCACGAGATCAGACTGCGCGCTGCCGAACTGCCGCCCATCGTCACCTGGGGCACCAGCCCCGAGCAGGTCGCCTCCGTCGGCGGCCGCGTGCCGGTCGCCGCCGACATCATGGACGAGAACAAGCGCCACGCAGCGGCGCGCTCGCTCGCATATATGGGCCTGCAGGGCGGCGAGAAGATCACCGACATCAAGCTGGACCGCGTGTTCATCGGCTCCTGCACCAATTCGCGCATCGAGGACCTGCGCGAGGTGGCGCGCATCGTCAACGGCAAATCCGTCAACGGCAACGTCAACGCCATGATCGTGCCGGGCTCCGGCTTGGTGAAGGAACAGGCGGAAGCCGAAGGTCTCGATAAGATCTTCAAGGCCGCCGGCTTCGACTGGCGCGAGCCGGGCTGCTCCATGTGCCTCGCTATGAACCCGGACAAGCTCAGCCCCGGCGAGCGCTGCGCCTCGACCTCGAACCGCAACTTCGAAGGCCGCCAGGGCTTCAAGGGCCGCACGCATCTGGTGTCGCCGGCGATGGCGGCAGCGGCGGCGATCGCCGGCCACTTCGTCGACGTGCGCGAGTGGAAGTAACGCCGCCATCCGCGGCTTGAATCAAAAGGCCCGCCACATCGGCGGGCCTTTTTGCCTGCAGTCAGCGCGGCCTACGCGGCCGCCTAATCCTGCCACCAGCAGCGCATCTGCGGCGTAATCACCACCTGGCCGTTCGGCCAGGTCCGCTGCGCCAGCCACGACTCGCAATGACGCGTGGCGTTAGGACCGAGCCGGTGGCGCGGGTGAATGACGATCTGCGGCCTGCGCTGCGCGGCATATTGCTCGTTGGCACGGTATGTGTTCTGCGCGGCCGCCGGCGCGAGACCTGTTGCCAACAGAGCGCCCGCCGACGCCATCATAACGAGACCGAACCTCAAGCCAGACATCGCGCGCACCCTTGATGGACTCGCTCGAACCTAACAGCGCTCAGCGGCCATTCCAATAACGGCGGTCGCTGTAATAGGTCGCATGGCGACGATAGCGCTGCGCACCGGCGCGGTAGTAACGGCTGTAGCTGTCGCTGCGTGGCGCGCTGTCGCGATGCTGCCGGCGGATATACTGATCGGGCGTGCCGCTGTAGCTGTAGAGGACCTGGCCGGGGCGCTGGTTGCAGCTGAAAAACTCCGCCGAGGCGGGGACCGAAAAAGCGGCCACGAGAGTGCCGGTCAGGGCCAGCAGGCCGAACTGGCAAAGGCGACGCACCATCACACTCACCACGCGATTTTCACCCAAACACACGCCTTAATTATGGTTAACGTCGCGCATTCCCGGTGAGCCGTCAACCGCTTGGTGGCGGCAGAGGAAGCCCCTAGATGATCTTCAAACGCCCTCACGAGCCCCAAAGAGCCCCTCATGAGCCCCCATGAGCGTCCCCACCGCCCCGCCAGGTCGCACGGCCACCCGCCGGCGCCGTCGCTGGCCGACTTCGAGGCCATGGCGGCCCGGGCCTTCGCGCGGCTCCCGGCCGATTTCCGCGCCCTCTGCGAGGACCTGGTGATCCGAGTCGACGATTTTCCGAGCCCCGAGGTGCTGGCCCACATGGGGCTTTCCAGCCCCTACGATTTGCTCGGCCTATTCCAGGGCATCGGCCTGCCGTTTAGGCCCGACACCGGCGTCTCCGGACTGATGCCCAACATGATCTGGCTCTACCGCCGCCCGATCCTGGCCTATTGGCGACCGGGCGGGGACAGCCTGGAAGCCATCGTCGCCCACGTCCTGGTGCACGAGATCGGCCACCATTTCGGCTTCTCGGATGACGACATGGAGGCTATCGAAGCGGGCTCGGATTGACGGGCTTTTGCGGCACCGCACGCGCATATCAGCCGGCAGGCGGGCGCTATTGACCCGTCCCGCGGGTGATTTAGAACCAAGCGCCGTCCATTCATCGAGGCGGCCGGGAGTGCAACGACCATGGAAAAATTCACGGTGCTCGAAGGCGTCGCGGCGCCGCTCGACATGATCAACGTCGACACCGACAAGATCATCCCCAAGCAGTACCTCAAGACCATCAAGCGCACCGGGCTCGGCAAGGGCCTGTTTTCCGAGATGCGCTACAATGACGACGGCTCCGAGAACCCCGATTTCGTGCTCAACAAGCCGGCCTATCGCAACGCCAAGGTCCTGGTCGCCGGCGACAACTTCGGCTGCGGCTCGAGCCGCGAGCACGCGCCGTGGGCGCTGATGGATTTCGGCATCCGCTGCGTGATCTCGACCTCGTTTGGCGATATTTTCTACAATAACTGCTTCAAGAACGGGATCCTGCCGATCCGCGTCTCGCCGGAAGACCTCGAAAAGCTATTCGATGATGCCGACCGTGGCGCCAACTCGACGCTGACCGTCGACCTCGAAGAACAGGTGATCCGCGGCCCCGACGGCGGCACGGTCAGGTTCGAAGTCGATCCGTTCCGCAAGCACTGCCTGCTCAAGGGCCTCGACGATATCGGCCTGACCAAGCAGAAGCAGGATCAGATCGTCACCTACGAGAAGAAGGTCGCCGAAGCGCGGCCGTGGGCGTGAGCCGACGCGCATACCGCAATCGGCCTCATTGTGAGGCGCATAGCGTGAGCGCGGCATCCCGAAGCGCCGCAAGTCGGATCCACCCGGCTTGCGCGCTTTCGGATACTCCAATGCCCCTGAATGTCTCGATATTTTCAATTCGATCTAATTTTGAATCGCGTTTAGCCAATTAAAAATCCACCCATCATTCTAACTTGAAGCCAACGCGTCTGCGGTACGACTTGCATCCAGCGAGAGCAAATAAATGCAAGGCATCCGACCATGACGCGCTATTTCTTCGACATCGTCAGCAACGCCGCATGCAGCCACGACTTCCACGGGCGCTACTTCTGGACCCCGGAAGAGGCGCGTGACATGGCGGAAGCGGTCTCGCTCGATCTCGCCTGCTCGGAAAAGGATGAATGCGCCGGCTCCGAAATCCAGGTCCGCGACGATAAAGGTGCACTGGTCTTTGCGGTACCGGTGCGCGCGGCCGAAGCCGTTTTCGCCTGATCGGGCTCTTGATCCGACCGCGTTAACCAATCTCCGTTCATTCCCGCGTGGGCGGGAGACCAGAGTGGGCATCCCAAAGCCTCTAATGCAGGCCCGACTCGCCCGCTTCTGAAGGAACGAAAAATTAAAGCTAGCGGCCGTTCACGCCCGCGCCGCGATCGCCTCCGCGATCGCCACCGTGCGGCGCCCCATATCGGCGTGCAGGCGCTCCACCATACGGCCGTCGATCGACACCACGCCCTTTCCCTTGTTTTCGGGCAGGTCGAAGGCCGCGATCATCTTGCGCGCCCATACCACCTCCTCCTCCGACGGCGAGAACGCCGCGTTGCAGGGTGCGATCTGATTGGGATGGATGAGTGTCTTGCCATCGAAGCCGAGCTCGACCCCTTGCGTGCATTCCATCTCGAAGCCGTCGCTGTTGCCGAGGTCGTTGTAGACGCCGTCGAGGACGTCGAGGCCGTGGATGCGCGCGGCGGCGATGCAGGTGGACAGCCACCCGAGCATGGGCGCGCGGCCGGGCACCAGGCGCGCGCGCGTTTCCTTGGCGAGATCGTTGGTGCCCAGGACGAAGCCGGTGAGCCTCGTTTCTGAATCCCGCGCCTGCGCGGCGATGGCAAGAATATTGAAGATGGCGAGCGGCGTTTCGATCATGGCCCATAGCCGCGTGCGGCGGTCGGCGGCTATGTCGAGCAGGCGGCGCCCGATCAGTTCGACGCTCTCGGCCCTCTCGACCTTGGGCACCAGAATGGCATCCGGCGCGGCGGCGGTCGCAGCCGCGAGGTCGTCGGAATGCCAGGGCGTGTCGATGCCGTTGACGCGAATGAACACCTCGCGCGCGCCGAATCCGCCGGCCTTCACCGCCGCGCAGACCTGATCGCGCGCGGCTTCCTTGGCGTCGGGCGCGACCGAATCCTCCAGATCGAGGATGACGCCGTCCGCGGCCAGCGATTTCGCCTTCTCCAGCGCGCGTGCGTTGGAGCCGGGCATGTAGAGCACGCTGCGGCGCGGGCGGATGGTCATTCACGTCACTCCTTAATCGGTGGCGCGCCAGCCTACCGTTTGGGCGAGACGCGTGCCACTGTCCGGCGGATGACGGGTACGCCGAAAAACATATGGCTCGCCGGTGTCGACGGCTGTCGCGGCGGCTGGGTCGCGGCCTTCGTGCGGCCTGCAGGCGATGAGGGCCGCCTAGCCGTGTTTGCGAACTTTGCCGAGGTTTTGGCCGCCTCGGAACAGCCCGCGATCGTCGCCGTCGACATGCCGATCGGTCTGCCCGAGCGCGCGGGGGCCGGCGGTCGGGCCGCGGAAAATGCGGTCAGGCCCTTGCTGGGCCGGCGGCAGTCGTCGGTATTTTCGGTGCCGTCGCGGGCGGCAATCTACGCCGGCGACTATGCGGAAGCCTGCCGGGTGGCGCTCGCGACGTCCGAGCCACCGCGCAAAGTATCGAAGCAGCTCTTCAACATTGCGTCCAAGATCCGCGAAGTCGACACCGTGCTGCGCGCCGATCCGGCATGGGCCGCGCAAGTCTACGAAGTGCATCCGGAAGTGGCGTTCTGGCGGCTCAACAATGAACGGGCACTAGATGAGCCGAAGAAGGTGAAGAGCCGGCCCTACCCGCCCGGCCTTACCCTGCGCCGCCACCTTTTACGGGCTGCCGCGCTGCCGCCGGCGCTGGTCAATACCGTGGCACCGTCCGGCGCTGCAGATGACGATGTCATCGATGCGCTGGCCTGTGCGGCCATCGCGCGGCGCCTGCATGCCGGCCTGGCACGGCCGTTCCCCGAGCCCGCGCCGCGCGATGCACACGGCTTGCCAATGGCGATCTGGGCGTAAATAAAGCCGCGCAAGGAGTACACCAGCATGACCTTCCCCCAGCGCCTGATCGACGGCTACACCACGTTCTTGAGCGACCGGCTGCCGGTGGAGCAGACCCGTTTCAGCGATCTCGCGGAGCGCGGCCAGAGCCCCGAGATCATGGTGATCGGCTGCTGCGACTCGCGGGTGTCGCCGGAAGTGATCTTCGACGCGCGCCCGGGGGAACTGTTCGTGGCGCGCAATGTCGCCAACCTGGTGCCGCCCTACCAGCCCGACAGCAACCAGCACGGCGTGTCGGCGGCGCTTGAGTTCGCTGTACAGGCGCTGAAAGTGAAGCACATCGTCGTGCTCGCCCACGCCAAATGCGGCGGCATCCACGCCTTCGCGGAGCGCGGTGAGCCCCTCTCGCCGGGCGACTTCATCGGCCACTGGATGTCATTGATCAAGCCCGCCGGCGAGGCGGTCGGCCCGCGCGGCGAGACGCCGCTAGCCGACTATCTCACACGGCTGGAACAGGCCTCGGCCGTCAAGACGCTCGACAACCTGTTGACCTTCCCCTGGGTGAAAGGCCGGGTCGAGAGCGGACAATTAGCGCTGCATGCGGCCTATTTCGGCGTCGCCACCGGCCAACTGTCGGTGCACGACCGTGCCAGCGGCGCCTTTGTGCCGGTCGCCGGCGACGCCCACGCCAAGGCGTTCGCGACGCCGCGGTTCTAGATCGCTTTCACTTCAATTGATCGGAATGTCGCGCACCGACGGTTAACCGTCGCGGCCGTACGCATCGTTACGGACAATGCTCGGGACTCGCCTAACACGATGGTAAGTTCCCGCTGCTACTTCTCGCGGATCAGGTCAACGAGCCCCGTTTCCGCATGGTCGAGCGATCGGTTATCGAAAATCTCGAGGGTAGCTTTGCCTCCGGCTCGCCCGGCAAGCAGTTGGAAATCCTCCGCCACGTCACCGATCTGTTCCTGATCGGCGCCAAGGGCTACTCCGAAGCGCAGATTGATCTGTTCGACGGTGTCATCTCACGACTCGCCGACCGCATCGAAATGCGCGCGCGCGCCGAACTCGCCGCCAAGCTGGCGCCGGTCGTGAATGCGCCGCCCATCACCATCCGCCAGCTCGCCCATGATAACGCCATCGAGGTAGCCGAGCCGGTGCTGCGTCAGTCGCCCCGGCTCAGCGAGCAGGATCTCCTGCAGATCGCCGGCGATCCGGAGCGCGCAGACAGCCAGGACCGGCTGCTCGCCATCTCCAAACGCGAGAGCGTAAGCGAGCTCGTCAGCGACGTTCTGGTGACGCGCGGCAACCGCGCGGTCGTGCTTTCGGTCGCGGGCAATGCCGGCGCGCGCTTTTCCGAGCAGGGTTACGGCACGCTGGTCAACCGCTCCATCGACGACGACGTGCTGGCGGCGAGCGTCGGCTCGCGCAAGGACATCCCGCGCGCGCATTTCCAGACGCTGGTCTCCAAAGCCTCGCGGGTGGTGTTCGAGAAGCTGGTGGCCACCAACCCCGAGATGGTGCGCGAGGTGCGCGCCGTGTTGACCGGCATCACCGGTCAGACGGTCGAAACGCCGCCCGCACGCGACACCGGCGCTGAAAGCCTCGATTCCATGCGCCGCAGCGGCCGTCCGCCCGACGCCATCGTACACGAACTCGCCGCCACAGGCCGGCGCGACGACACCATCACGGCGCTGGCCGCGCTCTGCCGCACGCCGCGCGAGCTGGTGGCGGGCGTCATGGCCGACCGCCGCGGCGACAACGATTTTTTGTTGTTGTTGACGCGCGCCGCCGGGCTGTCGTGGCCGACCACGCGCGAAATCTGCATCATGCGGCGCGGCGCCGGCGGCCTGCCGCAGCAGGAGATCGACGCCGCGCGGCGCAGCTTCGACAAGCTGCGCGCCGACACGGCCCAACGGGTGATTGCGTTCTACAACGAGCGCCACGCTGCCTTTTCGAGCTTCCAGCAGCTGGCCGAGCGCGTGGACGGCAAGGAGACGGCCCCGCGCTTTACGAGGTCTGCGCAGGCAGGCTGAGGCGAACCGTTTGGAGCTCAGTCGTTTCGGTTTGCACGCAAGCTTGCGGCAGGCTCGGTTTCACCTCTCCCGTTGGGAGAGGCCGGATCGCAAAGCGATCCGGGTGAAAGTTTAAGGCCTGCCGAGAGTCCTAGACGCCTCACCCCTGTCCTCTCCCCGGCGTGGAGAGGGAGCGCGCCCGTCGCGCCGCATCGCTTTAGCTTCGAACAACGGGCTGCTTACGCAGCCTTCTTCTTGGCTTCGATCAGTTTGCGGTTGATCAGCACTTCAGCGATTTGCACGGCGTTAAGCGCCGCGCCCTTGCGCAGGTTGTCCGAGACAACCCACATCTCGAGGCCGTTCTCGACCGTGATGTCCTCGCGGATGCGGCTGATGTAAGTCGCATCCTCGCCGACGGATTCATACGGCGTGGCGTAGCCCCCCGGCTCTCGCTTATCGATGACGAGACAGCCCGGCGCCTTGCGCAGGATCTCGCGCGCTTCGTCAGCCGAGATCGGGTTTTCGAACTCGACGTTGACGGCTTCCGAATGACCGACGAATACCGGTACCCGCACGCAGGTAGCGGTGAGCTTGATCTTGGGATCGAGGATCTTCTTGGTCTCGACCACCATCTTCCATTCTTCCTTGGTGTAGCCGTCGTCCATGAATACGTCTATGTGCGGGATGACGTTGAAGGCGATGCGCTTCGGGAACTTCTTGTTCTCGATCTCGTCGAGCGTGAAAACCGCCTTGGTCTGCGAGAACAGCTCGTCCATCGCATCCTTGCCGGCGCCCGACACCGATTGATAGGTCGCCACCACGACGCGCTTGATCTTGGCGGCGTCGTGCAGCGGCTTGAGCGCCACGACGAGCTGCGCCGTCGAGCAGTTCGGGTTGGCGATGATGTTCTTCTTGGTGAAGCCCGCGGCCGCGTCGGCGTTCACTTCCGGCACGATCAACGGCACGTCCGGATCCATGCGCCAGGCCGACGAGTTATCGATGACCACCGCGCCCTGCGCGCCGATCTTGGGCGACCATTCCTTCGACACCGAGCCGCCGGCCGACATCAGACAGATGTCGACATCGGAGAAGTCGTAGTAGTCGAGCGCCTTCACTTTCAGGGTCTTGTCGCCGAACGAGCACTCCGTGCCCTGGCTCTTGCGGGAGGCCAAAGCCACCACTTCGTCGGCCGGGAATTCCCGCTCCGCCAGGATGGACAGCATTTCACGTCCGACATTGCCGGTGGCGCCGACCACCGCGACCTTGTAACCCATTGTTAACTCTCCGAAAATCTATCCGAGCCGTTTCACGTCCGTGCAACTCGGCAGCAGGGCTTCTAGGCGAGAATGTAATCCAAGACAACGGTGGCGCGTTGGTAGCGGAATGCACCCGGCCCTGCACTCATGGCGCGATGAGCTTCGCCGCACGCTGGTGCGCATGCTTGCCTATCTGGGGGCGGCGGCGGTGCTGTCCATGACTGCGGCGCACCTTTTTCAGACCGCCCCGGCGCGGCTGGCGCTGACGCCGGCGCCGCGCAATCCCTGGACCACCATCCGCAAGCCGTTTCCCGCCTTCGCCCTGTCGATCCCGGAGGCCGGCGACGCGACGGCCCGTTACACGATCCGCTACAATAACGAGGGCGGCGGCCGCCAGGATATCCTCAGCCTGGGCGAGCCGAACGGCGCCGATCCCTATCTGGAGGTCCAAATCTATCGCCCGGGCCGCGAAATCAGCCATTTCGCCACCGCCGATGCCGAAATTGCCGATAACGCCGCCGCGCTCGGTCCGGTCAAAATGCGCAGTGAGACTCCGCTGATGACGAAGTTCGGGCCGTTGGCGATCATCCACTTCGACTCCAGCCGCGGCACGCCTCGCCACTGCCTCGGGTTCGTGCGGCAATACGACGACCCACGGCTGCAGATTTCCGGCCGTTTCTGCCGCGGCGGCGCCGTCATCGAGCGCGCGACGCTCGCTTGCGCGCTCGACCGGCTGACGCTGCTTTCGGCCGGCAGCGAACGCAAGATCGGCGCATTGTTCGCCCGCGCCTCGCTCAGGCGCGGGTTCTGCGGCGAGCACGACCCGTTGCTGGCGCCGACTCCCAAATATCGCACGTTGTGGAAGGCGGTGGCGAACGGGCTCACGCAGCGGCGCATCGGCCGCTGACGACAACCGTGTTCGCCGGGCCACGCGGCGGGATTTAGTGCCGAAATCGCCGGAATTGCTGTGAATTTGGCTGTTCCGGGGAACCGAAGCGGGCTAAACTCGGTTCGTTCTAAGGATTCTTACGAGGACGCACCATGCGCTTGACCTCCCTCGCCGCCGTGTTGGCGTTTGCCGCAGCCTTCGGCTTGGCGGCCGCGCCGGCCGATGCGGCCCCCCGGCACAAGCGCGTCTACAGCAACGGCGATCACACCGTGGTCGTCACCCGTGACGAAGACGGCAAGACCCACACCCGCATCATCATCCAGCGGCGCTCCTATCTCGATCCGGGCACCGAGCCGCTGCCGAGCGAGCGCAGCCAGCTCGATTACATCCAGACGCCGAACCAGCGCGCCGACGACGTGCTCGGCAACACAGCCTATGGCGGCAGCGACCAGACTGCGCTGCCCGGCGCGTGGACGCTTTCGGGCAGCCGGCACAATCCGTGGCTCGATTTCAACTGGTGAACGGACGCGACATTCGGATACGAAAAACGCGGGCTTGAGGCCCGCGTTTTTTTATTGGCCGCAGTCTTTATTGCCGTCATTCCGCGTTCGCACGCTTACGCGTGCGTCCCAGAATGACCCAGAGAGATTATGCCAGCGCCTTCTCCAATTCGGCCAGGATCGCCGACCCCATCTCGGCGGTCGAAACCTGCTTGCAGCCCGCCGACATGATGTCGCCGGTGCGCAGGCCCTGATCGAGCACCGCCGCGATGGCGGCATCGATGGCGTCGGCTTCCTTGCCCAGATCGAAGGAGTAGCGCAGCGCCATGCCGAACGATGCGATCATCGCGATCGGATTGGCGACCCCTTGGCCTGCGATGTCGGGCGCGGAGCCGTGCACCGGCTCGTAGAGCGCCTTGCGCTTCTTGGTCTTGGGATCGACCTCGCCAAGCGAAGCGGAGGCCAGCATGCCGAGCGAACCGGTCAGCATGGCGGCAATGTCAGAGAGAATGTCACCGAACAGGTTGTCGGTGACGATGACGTCGAACTGCTTCGGGTTGCGCACGAGCTGCATACCGCCGGAATCGGCGAGCTGATGCTCGAGCTGAACGTCCTTGAATTCACGCTCGTGCACCTGGGTGACCACTTCCTTCCACAGCACGCCCGTCTTCATGACGTTGTGCTTTTCCATGGAGGTGACCTTGTTGCGCCGCTTGCGCGCGAGCTCGAAGGCGACGCGCGAAATGCGCTCGATCTCGTAAGTGTCGTAGACCTGCGTATCGACGGCGCGCTTCTGCCCGTTGCCGAGATCGGTGATGGTCTTGGGCTCGCCGAAATAAACGCCGCCGGTGAGCTCGCGCAGGATCATGATGTCGAGGCCCTTGACCAGCTCGGGCTTGAGCGCGGAAGCATCGGCCAGCGCCGGATAGGTCACGGCGGGGCGCAAGTTTGCGTAGAGCGCGAGATCCTTACGCAGCCGCAGAAGTCCCGCCTCGGGCCGCGCCTCGTAGGGCACTTTGTCCCATTTCGGCCCGCCCACGGCGCCGAAGATGACCGCGTCGGCGGCCTTGGCCTTTTCCACGGTTTCGTCGGTCACCGAGACCTGATGGGCGTCGTAACAGGCGCCGCCGACCAGGCCTTCTTCGGTGGTGAATTTGTTGGGACCCTTGGCATTGAAGAATTCGATCAGCCGCTTCACCTCGGCCATCACTTCGGGGCCGATGCCGTCGCCGGGGAGCAGCAGGAGATTGTGGGTTGCCATGGGGCCTCGCTTTGGAAACACGCCGCCATGGCCGGGCTTGTCCCGGACATCCCGATCCTGGCGGCACGGGCGTGCCTTCCTAAAGCGGGATGCGCGGGCCAAGCCCGCGCATGACGGCTACTGGTTATGCCGCGAGGATTGCTAAAGGGCCGCGCCGCCCTTGGCAAGGCGGCGCCAGGGTCCCACCATGAGAGGCAGGCCCATGGCGGCGGGCTGCGCCAGAAGCGGTTTTGGGACGGTTATCTATGGGACTTTACGATTCCTGGCTGATGCCCCGGCTCTGCGATTTGGCGATGCGGAACAAGCTTCTGCGCCCGCCGCGCCAGCGCGTGGTCGGCGCCGCCGAAGGCGAGGTCCTCGAAATCGGCATCGGCTCCGGGCTCAATTTCCCGTACTACGGCCCGCAGGCCCGCCGCGTCTTCGCGCTCGAGCCCTCGCCGCACCTGCTCGGCATGGCGCGGCGCGCGGCCGGACAGGCCCGCGTGCCGGCGGCCTTTATCGAGGGCTCGGCCGAGCAGATCCCGCTCGACGCCAAAAGCGTCGACACCGTGCTCATGACCTGGGTCGGCTGCAGCATTCCCGACATCGACGCGGCATTGCGCGAGATGCGCCGCGTGCTCAAGCCCGGCGGCCGGCTGCTGTTCGTCGAGCACGGCCGCGCGCCCGACGCCAATGTCGCGCGTTGGCAGCAGCGGCTCGAGCCATTCTGGCTGCCGATCTCCGGCGGCTGTCATCTGACGCGCCGGATCGTCGACCGTATGCCGGCAGCGGGCTTCCGCGTCGGACAGGTCGACACCGGCTATCTGGCCGGGCCGAAGGTGCTGACTTTTCTGTACGAAGGCAGCGCGACGGCGTGAGGGCGCCGGCCGCGCCCGACGGGCATTTTGACGCCTTGCGACTTTGCGTCAAACACGTCTGGCAAACGCGGCGTAACCTAAGCGCGGCATCGAAGTTGCTAGACCGAATGTCAAGGCTGAGATGGATTGGCCGATGCGCCGTCGCGCCGGGAGATACCGATGACCGAACGCCGCCCCAGAATCGTGATCGTGGGCGCCGGCTTTGCCGGGCTCGAGGCGGCCAAGGCGCTGCGCCATGCCGACGCCGGCATCACCGTCATCGACCGGCAGAACCATCACCTCTTCCAGCCGCTGCTTTATCAGGTCGCCACCGCCGCGCTGTCGCCGGCCGACATCGCCTGGCCGATCCGCCACATCCTGCGCGCGCAACGCAACGCCACCGTGCTGATGGAAGAGGTCATCGACGTCGACACGCAAGAGCGGCTCCTGACCACGAACCACGGCGACGTGCCCTATGATACGCTCGTGATCGCGACAGGCACCATGCACGCCTATTTCGGTCACGACGAATGGGCGCGCTTTGCGCCGGGGCTCAAGCGCATCGAGGACGCCACCGATATCCGCCGCCACGTCCTGCTCGCGTTCGAGCGCGCCGAGGTCGCCACCGAGAAGGCCGAGCAGCGGCGGCTTCTCACCTTCGTCATCGTCGGCGGCGGCGCCACCGGCGTCGAACTCGCCGGCGCGGTCGCCGAGGTCGCACGGCAGACACTCGCCAACGACTTCCGCCGCATCGATCCCGGCAGCGCGCGCATCGTCCTGGTCGAAGCCGGCGCGCGCGTGCTGTCGACCTTCCCGGCGGCGCAGTCCGACTATGCCCGCGCCACCCTGGAACACATGGGTGTCGAGGTGGCGACCGACACCAAGGTGGTCAACTGCGACGCGCGCGGCGTCGACACCGACAAGGGCCGCATCGATGCCGAGACCCTCGTGTGGGCGGCGGGCGTCGCCGCCTCGCCGGCGGCGCGCTGGCTGTCGGCGGACGCCGACCGCGCCGGCCGCGTCAAGGTCGCGCCCGACCTCTCGCTGCCGGGTTATCCCGAGATCTTCGTGGTCGGCGATACCGCGGCCGTGTTCAATGCCAACGGCGCGCCCATTCCCAACATGGCACCGGCGGCCAAGCAAATGGGCCGATACGTCGGCAAGCTGATCGCTGCCCGCCTTAGCGGCCGCGCGAAGCCGCCGCCGTTCCGCTACATGCATGTCGGTGAGATCGCGACCATCGGGCGCCGCGCGGCCGTGTTCAATTACGGCCGCCTGCGCCTGAAGGGCTTCATCGGCTGGATGTTCTGGGGCGCGATCCACATCTACTTCCTGATCGGCCTGCGCAACCGCTTCGTCGTCGCCGTAACCTGGATGTGGAGCTATCTGACCTTCCAACGCGGCGCCCGGCTGATCACCCATCCGGAGCGCATGGAAGACACGCAGATAGGCTGAGATTCCGTCCCTTCAGAAAAAGCAATGCCGGCCGCGCCTTTCACGGCACGACCGGCATGAACGCTTTTGACGCTCTCGGCCTATTCGGCGGGCGCGGCGCGCGGGTGAGGCGCGCTGTCGCCGTGCCAGACCGGCGGGCTGGCCTTGAGCGGTATGATCAAGAGGCCAGCGACGACCGCCATGACCGCCGCAACCGCCATGGCGACCGGATAGCCGTGCTGGGTGATCAACACGGCGGAGAGAACGCCGCCATAGATACCGCCCGAACCTTTGGCGATGGCATAGAGCAGGCCGTAGTTCGACCCTGCCGACAGATCGCCGAAGTATTGACCGATCACCGCTGGGAACAGCGAGAACAGCGGCCCCCAGAAGAAGATCGCCAGGATAGCGGTGGCGACGAACAGAGCCGGGCTGTGCGCTTCGCCGGCCACGATGGTCAGAGCCAGGAAGATCCCGGTAAGGATATAGCTCACGATCATCGCGTTTTCGCGGCCTATGCGCTCGGACAGCGTGCCGAGCGTCACGCGACCGAGGCCGTTGAAGATCGCCATGCCGCCGGCCGCCGCGGTCGCTGCCGCCGCCGCGAAGTGGAAGCTGTTCGAGTACTTCACGATCTTGCTGACGCCGGCGAGGCCGGCGCTGGAAATTAGGATGAAGGACAGGATCAGCAGCCACATCTGCCAGGTCGAGAGCGCCTCACCCAGGCTGTACTGATGATGGGTGGCGCGATCGAGATGCTTGGGCGGCACCCAACCCTGCGGGCGCCAGCCCGTGGGCGGATCCTTCATGAACAGCGCAGCGACAATGCAGACGCCGCCGATGATTGCCGCCATGAGGTAGATGACGTGGAAGAAGGTGGCGTCGGGCGCCGTCTTCGGGATCGCACGGATCGGGAAGATGAAGGGCAAGGAACCCCACGAGAAGGCGCCCGCGATCAGGCCGGCGGTGACGCCGCGCTTGTCCGGGAACCACTTGTTCGCCGTGGTCACCGCGGTGTTGTAGACGAAGCCGGCGAAGAAGGCGCCGAGGCACCACACGACCAGCACCATGCCGTAGGACGGCCCGAGCGAGGTCGCGTAGATGCCGAGACCGCCGATCAGGCCAGCAATCGCAGTGACCCAGCGTGGCCCGAACTTGTCACGCAGGATGCCGCCCGGCAGCGTGCCGACCGACTCGAAGATGACGAAGAGCGTGAACATCCACCCGATCTGGGTGTGGGACCAATGATAGATGCCCCCGATGTGTCCCGACATCGAGCTCCACGCGTATTCATAGGGACTGATCACCGCCATCGAGAGAAAGGCGGCAATGAAAACCACCCACCGGCTGTAGCCGAGGATTTCTCTGTCAGTTTGTTGTGCGCCCCCTAGCGAGTTTGCGGCCATGGCGAACCTCCACTAGGCACAATTATTATGTATACCTCATACCTTCGTTTTCAGATTGCTTCCAAGGGATTCGGCGGGCGCGTTCAAAGATGAGCAATCTTTAATGTTTCGCGCGGAACGGTCGCATCAAAAGTAGCGGGATGCCATCTGCAGCTCCCGTGGCAAGTTCCCGATTGTCGCAGGGTGAAACCTTACAAGCCGCTGAACCAATTATAGCCCTGGTTCGACCAGTAACCGCCGCGGTTGACGTTGGTCACTTCCATCGCCACCACGTATTTCGGCTGCTTGAAACCGAGCTTGGTCGGCATGCGGATCTTCATCGGAAAGCCGTAGGCACGCGGAAGGATCTTGTTGTCGAACTTGAACGACATCTGCGTCTGTGGATGCAGCGCGGTCTCCATATCGATGGTGTTGGTGTAGCCCTCGGCGCACTTGACGAAGATATACTTGGCCTTGGTGTCGGCGCCGATGCGTTGCAGGAAATCGGACAGGCGCGCGCCCTGCCAGGAGCCAATGGCGCTCCAGCCCTCGACGCAGACGTGACGGGTAATCTGCGAGACTTCGGGCAGCGCGTGCAGTTCGGATAGCGTCCACGGCTTCTTGTTCTCGATGCGGCCGGCGAGTTCCAGCTTCCACTTCATCGGGTCGATGCGCGGCGCCTCGTCGAGGCTGTAATAGGCGTTGAACGGGAAGGGCCGGGTGATGTCGGCCTCGGTGTAGGTCGGCGCCAGCTTGTTCTTGTTGAACAGCCAGGCCTGCACCCGGTCGTTGAAGCGCGATACCACACGCAGCACATTCTCGGCGCTGTCTTCGTTGACGACGTCGCATCCGGTCAGCAGCGTGAGCGCACCGACGGTTGCCGCGCCACGCAGGAAATGGCGGCGCGTCGTATGGGGCATCAGCTTGGCGGCATCCTTGACGAGGAGCTTGGGATCGACGCCGGGGATTTTGTTGCGTTCTTTCATGGCATTTTCCTCAGTCCGTGCTCGCGCCGGAAAACCGGTTCCCACTTTTCGGGATCGCGCGTGCCTCTCACCTTCCAATGACCATCGCGCGCAGGCTCTTGGGCACGATCACGGCCAGCGACACATGCACCACCAAGAAGGTGACGATCGCCGCCATGGCGGCGAAGTGCACGTAGCGCGCGGTGTCATAGCCGCCATAGAAGGCGGTGATTTCCTGGAACTGGACCGGCTTCCAGATCCCGAGCCCCGAGGTAACGATCACCGCAGCCACGAGCAGGATGCCGACATAGAGCACCTTTTGCACCGCGTTGTAGTGCGATAGGTCGTCATGCGAGAGCTTGAAAGTGAGCGCAGCCTTGATGTCGGCGACGATTTCCGACGGCGAGATCGGCCATAGCTTGCGGCGGAAGCGGCCGGTGGCGAACCCGAGCGTCACGTAGACGAGGCCGTTGATCACCAGCACCCACATGGCCGCGAAATGCCAGAGCAGCGCGCCGCCCAGCCAGTCGCCGAGCGCAATGGCGCGCGGGAACGTGAACCCGAACAGTGGCGAAGCGTCGAATATCTGCCAGCCGGAGCCGATCATGACCAGGATCGCGATGGCGTTGATCCAATGGCAGACGCGCACCCAAGCGGGATGAATGGTTTCGGCGCGGGCGGTCTCGGTAAGGGTTTGGGCGCTCATGTCGCGATTTCCCTGAGAGGCGAAGGCTTGGAACCGTGGGAACAGTCTACCGCGGCGCCATTTGGCTGGATATACGGGGCGGCCGGGCCCGCGGATGCACGGGCCCAGCCGATCCGGCGCGGCGCGCTTACTTCTTCATCGAGTCCTTGGACATCGAATCCTTCTTCATGTGGTCCTTCGACATCGAGTCTTTGGCCATGGAATCTTTGGACATGGTGTCCTTCTTCATCGAATCCTTCGACATGCTGTCGCTCTTGGACATCGAGTCCTTTTTCATGCCGTCGGCGAAAGCCGCCGGCGCAAACGCGATGCCACCGGCGATGGCGGCGGACAGGATGGCGGATAGCAGAACGGTCTTCTTCATGACGTGATCCTCCAGAGGTGTGAACTAACGGGCATTTTGCTAGCACGCACCCATGCACACGCCCTCATCAGGTCTCCTTGTCGGAATCTGACATTCGGCTCACGGTTCTGTGAGACTGGAGGATCGGCTGCGCTTGCAAAGGAGTCAGCCGGTGATCGAGGCAATCGCCGCAAACGAATCCGAAACGCACAAGCTATTTCAAGAGATTCAATTTATTCAATTTGGCGGATGTGTATCCGGCTTCACGCAAAGACCAACCGGGCCCGCTTAGTTCGGGCTCGGCGCGGTCCGCACGCGAAGCTCAGTAATTCGAGTCCAGCGTCTTGTTCAGCGGATCGTAGTATTTCGTGGGTTGTTCGGGCGCAGGCTTCTGCGGCACATGCTTTTTGGCCGCGCGCTTCCTTTTCGCATGCTTCTTCATGCTGACCCGCTTGGAGGTCGGGTCCTTCTTCATCGTGTCGGCGAAAGCCGCTGGCGCCAGAGCGACCCCACCCGCGATGACGGCTGACAGGACGGCAGAGAGCAGAATGGACGTCTTCATGTGGGCTCCTTCGGAGCGTCGACGCTTCGCTCCTTTGGGTAACACGCAGGCCCGCTCGGACCCTCATCAGGTCTCCTTGTCGAAATCTGGCGTTCGGTTCACGGTTCTGTGAGAATGGCGAGCCGGCCGAAAGCCTAACGAGGAGCCCGTTTGTGACCGATCCCACGCGCCCCAAGACCAATCCCGGGCATTTTTTTGAGGATTTCCGCCTCGGGCAACAACTTCGCCACGCCACCCCACGCACGGTCACGACCGGCGAGGTCGCGCTTTATCACGGCCTGTTCGGGCCGCGTTTCGCTGTCCAGTCGTCGGACGCCTTCGCGCGCGCGATCGGCTACCGCCAGGCGCCCCTCGACGATCTGTTGGTCTTCCACATGGTGTTCGGCATGACCGTGCCGGACATATCGCTGAACGCAGTCGCCAATCTCGGCTACGCCGACTGCCGCTTCCTCAAGACGGTTTATCCCGGCGCGACGCTGAACGCGGTGTCGGAGGTTATTGGCCTGAAGGAGAACTCCAACCGAAAGACCGGCATCGTCTACGTGCGCTCGCGCGGTTTCGACGAAACCGGCGACTGCGTGCTCGACTACGCGCGCTGGGTCATGGTGCGCAAACGCGACGAGGCGGCGCCCGCGCCGGACGAACACGTACCCAACCTGCCGAAGGCGGTCGCGCCCGACGCGCTGGGCAAGGGATGCCCGCCGCTCGATATCGCGGCTTACTACTATGAGCTCGCCGGTAGCCCGCACCGCTTCGGCGACTACAAGGCCGGCGAGCGCATCGACCACGTTGACGGCATCACCGTGGAAGAAGCCGAGCACATGATCGCGACGCGGCTCTACCACAACACCGCGCGCGTGCACTTCAACCAGTTCACAGAAGCGCAGGGCCGCTTCGGCCGCCGGCTTATCTATGGCGGCCACGTCATCTCGCTCGCGCGGGCGCTTTCGTTCAACGGCCTCGGCAACGCCTTCCACGTTGCCGCCATCAACGGCGGGCGGCACGTGGCGCCGCTGTTTGCGGGCTTGACCGTGTTCGCCTGGTCGGAGGTGCTGGAGACGGCGGAAGTCCCCGGCCGCGGCGACGTCGGCGCGCTTCGCCTGCGCACGGTGGCGACCAAGGACAAGCCGTGCGGCGATTTCCCACTCAAGGACGGTGAAAAGGACGATGCGGCTGTAATCCTCGACCTTGATTACTGGGTGCTGATGCCGCGATAGCCGGCAAGGAGAACCATATGACAAGCCAAGCTGCCTTGAGGCACGAACTCGAGGATACCGAGCGTAGCCTGCTCGGCGAGTTACGCGAAATGCGCCGGACAGTGCGCAAGTCGCGCACGCAGAGTCACGAGCTGACCTTGGGTCAGCGGATCGCCGATACCGTCGCCGCCACGATGGGCTCGTGGAACTTTATCATCATCCAGTCGGCGATCCTATTGGTCTGGATCGTCCTCAACGTCACCGCCTATGTGCAGAAATGGGATCCCTACCCATTCATCCTGCTCAACCTTGCGCTCTCGTTTCAGGCAGCCTACGCCGCGCCTTTCATCATGATGAGCCAGAACCGTCAGCAGGACATCGACCGCAAGGCGGCCGAGCACGATTACCAGGTCAACATCAAGGCGGAGCTGGAAATCGAACTGCTGCACCAGAAGATTGACGAGCTTCGTGAAAAAGAAGTCCTGAGCCTGGTGGAATCGATCCGCCAACTGACCGAGCAATTGCGCATCGCAAGCGCGCCGCCCGCCGCAGGTTGAGGTTTCCCGAGATCGCCCGCGCGGGCTGAGGCCTCAAACGCTCTCCCTCAGATGATCCACCAGTTGCCGGGCGTAGCGCGGAAGCGCCTTCTCGTCGCGCACGCAGATGGTCAGTTCGCGCAAGGCCCACGGATCGGTGAGCCGCACCGCCTTGACCGCCATGTTGCGCCCAGTGCGCTCGACTGTGGTTTCCGGCACGATGCCGACGCCGACATTGCATTCCACCAACCGGCAGATGGCGTCGAACGAGCGCAACTGCACGCGCAGGCGCAAAGGCCGGCCGATGCGGTTGGCCTTTTCGGCAAGGAAGCGCTGGATCGCGCTGGCGCGGTCGAGCCCGACCATGTCGTAGTCCAGCACCTCGGCAAACCCGATGCGCGTGCGCGCCGCCAGCGGATGGTCATTGCCGACGACCAGCACGAAGCGATCGCTGCGAAACGGATAGGTGTGCAGGCCGCCGAAATCGACCGTGCCAGCAACGATGCCGATGTCGCCGGCGCCGTCTGCAATGAGCCCGACGATCTCGTCGGAAAGCCGCTCCTCCAGATCGACGCTGATATCGGGATAGGTGGTCAGGAACGAGCTGAGCGTCTCCGGGAGAAACTCGGTGAGCGCGTTGGTGTTCGACAAGACGCGCACCTGGCCGGCGAGCCCGCGGGCGTAGGGCGTGAGGTCTTCGTTCAACTTGTCGGTCTGCGCCAGGATGGCGCGCGCGTGCTGCAACAGGGTGCGCCCGGCCTGGGTCGGGGTCACGCCCTGCCGGCCGCGCACCAGGAGCTCGGCGCCGAAGGCGAGCTCCATCTTGCGGATCCGGGTCGAGGCCGCGGCCAGTGCCAGGTTGGCGCGCATGGCGCCGTGGGTGATGCTGCCCGCCTCCACGGTGTGGCGGAACAAGTTCAGGTCGGTGAGGTCAAAGCGCATCAGGGGAACCTCAGCCTTCTTAATCGGCGAAGGCAGACTATAAGAAACAAAGATTGCACAACAATATCTCAGGGTACATGTTTCGCAAATCAAGAAGCTAGCCCGCGCGCCCTGGGGTGCGGGCCGGCGTTTTCGCCCGCTTTGCCTTGGCTGTCTCGCTGCTCGTCCGCCCACGCCCTCCCATGTTGTCAGGGCCAGGCGGGACATTTCCCGCGCCCTGCCGGAAATGTCCCGGCCGCCGAGCATCAAGCCGGCCGGCGATGGCAGCCAACGCGCCGTTGGCACGTTGTTGTCAGGGTTGCGGGCGACTTGCGCCGAAGGGTGCGTTGCGGCGCAAGACAAGTTTCGTTAGGAAGCCCTCGCACCTGTCCGGTCCCGTCGGGCAACGCGCGTTGAGGAGAAAGACGATGGCCGAATTGGAGGCGCAAGCCGGCGTGCGGCGTCCGCGCCCGCTTTCGCCGCACCTGCAAATCTACAAGCCGATGCTGACGATGATGATGTCCATCGTCCATCGCATTACCGGCGCGGCGCTGTATTTTGGCATGGCGCTGCTCGCCTGGTGGCTGATCGCGGCGGCCTCAGGCCCCAATGCCTACGCCACCTTCCAGTGGTTCATCGGCAGCCTCATCGGCGAGCTCATCCTGTTCGGCTACACCTGGGCCCTCGTGCACCACATGCTCGGCGGCATCCGCCATCTGGTCTGGGACACCCTGCACGGCTTCGAGCCCACCGAGCGCGAGATGCTGGCGCTCGCCAACCTGATCGGCTCCATCGTGATCACACTGGCGATCTGGGGCATCGGCTACCTGATGGCAGGAGGCGCGCGATGAGCGACGGCGCCAAACACATTGTCACCCCGATGCGCCGCGTGCGCGGCCGCGGCGCGGCGCGCTCCGGCACCGGTCATTTCTGGCACCAGCGCGTGACCGGAGTCGCCGGCATTCCGCTCTCCATCGCGCTGATCGTCATTGTCATGGCGCTGATGGGCCGCAACCACGCGGCGGTAATCCAGATACTCGGGTCGCCGATCGTCGCGGTCATCATGCTGCTGTTCATTCTCAACACCTGCTATCACATGTGGATCGGCATGCAGGAGATCATCGTCGACTACGTGCACGAAGATAAGCGCAAGTTCCTCGCGCTGATGGGCAATACCTTCTTCGTGTTCGCGGTCGGGTTCACCTGCGCCTTCGCCATCCTCAAGCTCTCGTTCGGAGTCTAGGCATGGCCAGCAACGGAAAAGGCAACGGCGCGGCGCCGGCAACCAACGGACGCGCCTACCCCATCACCGACCATACCTATGACGTCGTGGTAATCGGCGCCGGCGGCTCAGGCCTGCGCGCCGTGGTTGGCTGCTCGGAGGCGGGCCTGCGCACGGCCTGCATCACCAAGGTGTTCCCGACCCGCTCGCACACGGTGGCGGCGCAGGGCGGCATCGCCGCCGCCCTCGGCAATATGGGCCAGGACGACTGGCGCTGGCACATGTACGACACCGTCAAGGGGTCGGACTGGCTCGGCGACCAGGACACCATCGAATACATGTGCCGCAACGCGCCCGAGGCGGTCTACGAACTCGAGCATTGGGGCATGCCGTTCTCGCGCCGCGAGGAAGACGGCAAGATCTACCAGCGCCCGTTCGGCGGCATGACCACGCACTACGGCAAGGGCACTGCGCAGCGCACCTGCGCCGCCGCCGACCGCACCGGCCACGCCATGCTGCACACGCTCTACGGCCAGGCGCTCAAGCATTCGGCCGAGTTCTACATCGAATACTTCGCCATCGACCTGATCATGGACGACGAGGGCCGCTGCCGCGGCGTAATCGCGCTCAATCTCGACGACGGCACCATTCACCGCTTCCGCGCCAGCATGACCATGCTGGCGACCGGCGGCTATGGCCGGGCCTACTTCACCTGCACCGGCGCCCACACCCAGACTGGCGACGGCAACGCCATGGCGCTGCGCGCCGGCGTGCCGCTGCAGGACATGGAGTTCGTCCAGTTCCACCCGACCGGCATCTACGGCGCCGGCTGCCTGATCACCGAAGGCTCGCGCGGCGAGGGCGGCTATCTGGTCAACTCGGAAGGCGAGCGCTTCATGGAGCGCTACGCACCGTCGGCGAAAGACCTCGCCTCGCGTGACGTGGTCTCGCGCTCGATGACCATCGAAATCCGCGAGGGCCGCGGCGTCGGCAAGGAGAAGGACCACATCTTCCTTCACCTCGACCATCTCGACCCCAAGATCCTGCACGAGCGCCTACCGGGCATCTCGGAATCGGCGCGCATCTTCGCCGGCGTCGACGTGACGCGCGAGCCGATTCCGGTGCTGCCGACGGTGCACTACAACATGGGCGGCCTCGCCACGAACTATCACGGCGAGGTTCTGACCAAGAAGGCTGGCAACCCCGACACGGTCATTCCCGGCCTGATGGCGGTGGGCGAAGCGGCGTGCGTGTCGGTGCACGGCGCTAACCGGCTCGGCTCGAACTCGCTCATCGACCTGGTGGTGTTCGGCCGCGCGGCGGCGCACCGCTGCGCCGAGCTGCTCACACCGGGCGACAGCCAGCCGGAGCTGCCTCAGGATTCCGCCGACAAGGCGTTGGGCCGTCTCGACAAATACCGCAACGCTTCGGGCGGCACGCCGACCGCGCAGCTGCGCCTGAAGATGCAGAAGGTGATGCAGAACAACTGCGCCGTCTTCCGCACCGGCGAGGTGCTGGAGGAAGGCCACAAGCTGATCCACGAGGTCTATGCGGGCATGCCGGATATCCACGTCAGCGACCGCTCGTTGATCTGGAACTCCGACCTGGTCGAGACGCTCGAGCTCGATAACCTGCTGGCGCAGGCGGTGGTCACCATGGATTCGGCGCAGAACCGCACCGAGAGCCGCGGCGCGCACGCGCGCGAGGACTATCCCGAGCGCGACGACGAGAACTGGATGAAGCACACCTTGGCGTGGATGAACGAGAAGGGCGAGGTCACCATCGACTACCGCCCCGTGCACACCTACACGCTCACCAACGACATCGCCTACATCGAGCCGAAAGCTCGCGTCTACTGACGCGGGCGTTGAAAGAGCCGCCGGTCTATTAGGACATAGCCATGGTCGAATTCACGCTGCCGAAGAATTCCAAGGTCACGCAGGGGCGCACCTGGCCGCACGCCAAGAACGCCGGCGCCGAGACCGAATTCCGCGTTTACCGCTGGAATCCGGACGATGGCGGGAACCCGCGCGTCGACACCTATTACGTCGACCGCCACGACTGCGGACCGATGGTTCTCGACGCGCTCATCTGGATCAAGAACAACATCGACCCGACGCTGACCTTCCGCCGCTCTTGCCGCGAGGGCGTGTGCGGCTCATGCGCCATGAACATCGACGGCACCAACACCCTCGCCTGCACCAAGGCGATCGACGACAACAAGGAGCCGGTGCGCATCTATCCGCTGCCGCATCAGCCGGTGGTCAAGGACCTGGTGCCGGACCTCACCAACTTCTACGCCCAGTACGCCTCCATCGAGCCCTGGCTGAAGACGGTGTCGCCGACGCCGGGCACCGAATGGAAGCAGAGCCATGACGACCGGGTGAAGCTCGACGGCATGTATGAGTGCATCCTGTGCGCCTGCTGCTCGACCTCGTGCCCGAGCTACTGGTGGAACTCGGAGCGCTATCTCGGTCCCGCCGCGCTCTTGCAGGCCAATCGCTGGGTGCAGGACAGCCGCGACGAAGGCACCGGCGACCGCCTCGACAATCTTGAAGATCCTTTCCGGCTCTATCGCTGCCACACCATCATGAACTGCTCCAAGGCCTGCCCGAAGGGGCTCAACCCGGCCAAGCAGATCGCCGAGCTGAAGAAGGCGATGGTGGAACGTCAGGTCTGACGCGTCCGTCTAGCAGAGATCGCAGAAGCGAGAATGGCAGGCCCCGCGCCGGCCATTTTTGTTGGCGGCCGCGCCTGTTGCGGTTTGCAATGCTTTGTGTTGACCGGGACCGGTGGCAACTGGAACCCGGTCCGCCACGGCCTGTTAGCCCATCATGACGCACGAAGCACGGGTGTGGGACATCCTGGAACAGACCGGCGTCGGCATGCTGACGACCCAATTCGGCGGCGGCCTGCGTGCCCGTCCCCTCGATGCCCGTCCCAACCGTGACTCCGGCGTGATCTACTTCGTCATCGACGCGCGCGGCCTCAAGGACGACGAAGTCGAGGCCTGCCCCGACGTCGGCTTCACCGTCGTCAACAGCCACGACAAAGCGTATTTGTCGATCACCGGCGAGGCGCGCGTACTGCGTACGCCCATGCTGGCCAGCAAGATCTGGAAGCGCAGCGACGACGTCTGGTGGCCGGACGGCCCGGACGATCCGAACGTGCGCGTATTGTGCCTCGACCCGCACCTGGCGGAATTGTGGGACGGCCCGGCGAGTGCTGCTGTCGCCCGTCACGAATTCGCCCATGCCCGCGCGACTGGCGAAAAGCCGAACCTCGGCGAGAACCGCAAAGTCTTCGTCGAGATGAGATGACGTTCCCAGCGCGCGCAGCGGGAACGATTGCGGTGGCGCCATCGTTGACCGCCGAAGACAGCAAAGAGGATCAATCTCATGGCGGGCAATGACGTCGATCGCGTCTGGAAGCTGATCGAAAAGATTTCGATCTGCATGATGGCAACCTGGGACGGCAATGCGCTGCACGCGCGGCCGATGGGCGCCTATCCCGACCGCGACGCCCACACGATCTATTTCCTCGCCGATGTCCGGCAGCAAAAGGACGACGAGGTGCGCCGCTATCCGCAACTGGTGCTGACCTTCGCCGACACCAGCGGGCAGAAATACGTCTCGCTCTCCGGCCGCGCCGAGGTCAGCGACGACCGCGCCAAGATCAAAGAGCTGTGGTCGACGCCGGCCAAAGCTTGGTGGGATTCGGCGGACGATCCCAACATCCGCGTGCTCAAGGTGACACCGGAAGAGGCCGAGTACTGGGACAGCCCCGGCACGGTCGCGAGCTACATCAGCATGGCGGCGGCGGCCACCATAGGTGGCCGGCCGAACGTTGGCGAAAGCCGCAAGGTGGATGTCGGCTAAAGCGCTCTTACGGCAAGCGGAATCCCGTTTGCGAGCGGCGACTCCGGGCAGAGGCCGCGACGTAGGCCTTGCCTGCAATTCGATATCGGTACAATCTTTCCGTGTAGGGGAGTTGTACCGTGCGTTGGGGCTGGTCCGCGTCCGTTCTGGCGAGCGCTTTGCTGAGCGCCGGCTGCGCCGGGCCGGTCAGCAAGCTGCCGACCGCCTCCCCCACCGCTGTCGCCACTGAGCAGTATCGCCAGCAACTCGCCGCGGCGCGCGCCTATTACCGCGATCTTCGCCGCGTCGATAACGTCGCCTTTCGCATCCGTTCGGCCAACACCCGCTTCTGCAAGGACAAGGTGTCGGCGCAGATCGGACTTTTCGCCGGGACTGTCGGCGGCCTGCCGCGCAAATTCCGCGCGGTCGCCGGCGAAGCGCTGAATGTCTCCTGGGGGACGCCGCGCGCGATTGCGGTCGCCGACGATTCTCCGGCAGCACGCGCCGGCATCGAGCCCGGCGACGACGTCCTCACGCTCAACGGTGAGCGCGTGCCGAAGACCGGCACGGCACGCTGGATCATGAAAAGCGCGAAAGAGCATGGCACCTTTCCCACCACGCTCACCACCCGGCGCAACGGCCAGCCGCACGCGCTGACCCTCTATCCGGTCGTGGGGTGCTCGATCCCGATCGTGCTCCAGGCGACGCCGATCCCCAACGCCTTCTCCACCGGCGACAAGATCGTTATCCAGTCCGGCATCCTGCCCATAGCGCGCAGCGACGCCGACCTCGCCGTCATCATCGGCCACGAGCTGGCGCACGCCAATCTCGGCCACCTCCGCAAGAGGAAGGAAAACGCGCTCATCGGAGAGATCGGCGGCGCCGTAATCGATGGTGGCCTTCTGCTCGGCGGCATCAATACCCGCGGCGTGTTCATGCACCATTTCGAGAAAGTCGGCGCGCGCGCCTACGGCATCGCGTTCGAGCGCGAGGCCGACTACGTCGGCGCCTACTACGCGGCGCGCGCCGGCTACGACATCTCGGGTGCCCAGAACCTATGGCGGGCGTTCGCGCAGGAGGTCCCAGCCAGCATCGGCGTGGCGAACGATCACCCCACGTCGCCGGCGCGCTTCGTCTACATGGGCAAGACCATCGCCGAGATCGAGGCCAAGAAGCGCCGGCATCTGCCGCTGATACCGGAACTGGCGCCGCGCACGCCGCTCGCGGCCGCGGCCGGGTTCTAGAACAGCCCCCAGCCGCTCTTGGACTTCTTCTTCTGGCACGCGTCGCCGAGGCAGATCCGGTTCAACTCATTGAACGGCTGATAGGCCGCGCTCTTGCAATCGTCGCCGGTGACGGGCACGAGCTGGTTGAGATGCCCGGCAAAGAAATAGCCGCGCCGGGTGACGACACCGATGTCGCCGGGGCTGGTGCCGTGAGCGGTGTAGCGCACGCAGAGCGAATAGCGCTGGTCCTTGTCGACCGGCGTCAGCGCCGGCGGCGAGATCTCGGCGCCGCTGACGGTCGCCGTTTCGTTCTGGACGAATAAGGGCCGCAAGGTGGCGATAACCTCGGACTTGTAGTCGGCCGGATAGACATTGGGGTTGACGGCGATCGCATCACCGCTCGACGAACAGGCGGCGAGCGTGAAGGCCATGATTGAAAGCGCAACGGCCGCAAGCGCGTTCTTCGTCATTGCAGGTCCCCCGACCAAATCCTCTCATCGCCCCGGCGTCGTTCACAGCTTCAGTTTGTTCCGGCGCTGGCCGAGCGTGCGCAGGCGTAGCGCGTTGAGCCGAATAAAGCCTTCGGCATCCTTCTGGTCGTAGGCGCCCTTGTCGTCCTCGAACGTGACCAGCGTCGACGAATAGAGCGAGGCCTCGCTTTCGCGGCCGGTCACCATGACGTTGCCCTTGTAGAGCTTGAGCCGCACCTCGCCTTCAACGAGCTCCTGCGACTTGTCGATTGCCGCCTGCAGCATCTCGCGCTCGGGCGCGAACCAGAACCCGTTGTAGATGAGCTCGGCGTAGCGCGGCATCAGTTCGTCCTTGAGATGACCGGCGCCGCGGTCGAGCGTGATCGAACTCCATGGCGCGGTGCGCGGCCAATAGGATGGTGCCGCCGGGAGTCTCGTAGACGCCGCGCGACTTCATGCCGACGAATTGGTTTTCCACCAGATCGATACGGCCGATGCCGTTGTCGTGGCCGAGCTTGTTGAGCGCGGCGAGCAGGGTCGCCGGCGACATGGCCTTGCCGTTGAGGCTGACGGCATCGCCTTTCTTGAAGCCGATGGTGATGTCGGTCGCCTGGTCCGGCGCCGACATGGGCGAGATGGTGCGCTGATAGACGATGGCCGGCGCCTCCTGCGCCGGGTCCTCCAGCACTTTGCCCTCGGAGGAGGAGTGCAGCAGGTTGGCGTCGACCGAGAATGGCGCCTCGCCCTCCTTGTCCTTGGTGATGGTGATCTGGTGCTCGCGCGCGAAGTTGAGGAGTTCCTCGCGGCCCTTGAAGGCCCAGTGCCGCCAGGGCGCGATGATGCGGATGTTGGGGTCGAGCGCGTAATAGCCGAGCTCAAAGCGGACCTGGTCGTTGCCCTTGCCGGTGGCGCCGTGGCAGACCGCATCGGCGCCGACCTTGTGGGCGATCTCGATCTGCTTCTTGGCGATCAGCGGTCGCGCGATCGAGGTGCCGAGCAGGTAGACGCCTTCGTAGACGGTATTGGCGCGGAACATCGGATAGACGAAGTCGCGCACGAATTCCTCGCGCAGGTCCTCGATGAAGATGTTCTCCGGCTTGATGCCGGCGCGCAGCGCCTTCTCGCGCGCGGGCTCGAGTTCCTCGCCCTGGCCGAGATCGGCGGTGAAGGTGACGACCTCCGCACCGTAGGTGGTCTGCAGCCACTTGAGGATGATCGAGGTATCGAGACCGCCGGAATAGGCGAGGACGACCTTCTTGGGGCTGTTGCTGTCGGCTGTGGCCATGCTGGAAACCGCGGCGGGCCTCAAGCCCGCGCCCTTCTCTTGCAAAACGCGCCCGGCCCCTGCGGCCTGGGCAACTCGCGTGCCCGTTCAATCCCTTACCGTACCGGCGGGGTCAAGGGGCAGGGCGGAAAGGGGGCAGACTGGGCGCAACGGGCGGTTGGCGGCAGCCCGAGGGCGCGCCGCGGCTAGTTGCCGCTGAGCGGCGCCGTGAACTTGAGGCCGAAGAACGGCTCCAACGGCTTATCCTGATGGTGCGGGTCGTTGAACGTGGGCACGTTCGGGTCGTTCGGGCTGTCGGTGCTGACGCCGAGCGAGCCGCCACCCAGCTCCATCGACGGGATGGTCAGTTTGTGAGTGCCGGTGTCGCTGGTGTCGGCCTTCTTGCCAATATCGGCGGCGGTGTCCTTATTGGCCGAGTCGGCGGCGTGGGCACCCCCACCGACGGCCACCAGCAACAGCAATACCCCCAGCAGGCGCAGCTTCATCACAGGTCCTTTTTTCCAGATCCGGTATGATGTGCTGCCACTCTTCGACGTCATTATGGCAACCGGGCAACCCGCCTCTACCCGGTAACGTCTTCGTAGACGTCCATGTCGGCATTGCCCGCCAGAATCGTGCGCCAGCCCTGCAGGAAGCTGCGCACCATGGTATCGCTTGCCACCTTGTGGCGGTTGAGCTCAAGCGCCGCGGCGGCCTGGTATTCGATCTCGATGACGAGCTGGGCCGGATCGTCGACGTTCTGCAGCACCCGGAAGCTGGCGGCCCCCATGGTGCGGTAGAACGGGGCGGCGCTGCGCACCAGCGCGAGCACGTGGGCTGGGTCGCCCAGCGCCCGCATCTTGATCTGCAAAAGCCGTTTGACGCTGTCTCCTGTCTCCGACAACCCGAAGCCTCCTGCCGTTCCAAGCCGACTGCCCGGCAGGCTAACACGATGAATCGCGGGTTGTCCGCTACCCTTGTAGACAGCGGGCCCGGGGGCCGGCCAGCTCACCACCAGCCGCGGCGGCGTTCCGGGGCCTTATCGACGGAGGCGTCGTCCGGACCGGCAATTTCGTGGCCGGCGCGGCGGGCGAGCCAGCGCAAGCCCGCGGTACACCCGAGGCCGACACGCCCAATGGCGCGCTCGATTTGCTCGTCGTCGAGCCGTGTGCGCGGCCACCGGTAGATCAGCGCATAGGCGAGCCAGATCAGCAGATAAGTGAACACCGCGGCGAACAGCGTATCGGTGAAGAAATGACCGCCGGCGGCAATCCGCATCGCCGCCATCACCACGGTGAAGACGAGCGACGCGCCATAGGCGAGCGGGCGCCACGGCAGCGGCACCAGCGCGGCGGGCGCAAGCGTCCAGGCCGCGGTCGACACGTCGCCGGAGACGAAGGAGCAGTTGGCCGGGCAATCGCCGCGCGGATCCCACCAGGCGACGAAATGCTGGGCGCCGCCGAATTGGCCAACGTCGATCGGCCGCGGCCGGCCCCAGTGGTCCTTGAGCGCGACGTTCACGAGCAGGCCGGGGCCGAGCGTCATGGTCGCGATCAGGAACACGACGGCGCGCCCCGGCATCAGCATCTTGCGCCGTGGCAGAATGAGCTTGACTACCGCCGCCACCACCGCCGGCACCACCAGCAGGAAGCCCGCGCGCAACGCCACTTCGTGCACGACCATCAAGCGCGGCCAGAGGCGGACGGCGAACATGTGGTGGCCGGCGTCGACGATGCCGTAGAACGGCCGCGCGATCGCCAGATCGAGTTGCGGATCGAGCCCGAACACCAGCCCGACGACGGCGCCAACGGCAAGGGCAATGAGGAGGCCGGTGCGGTTCATGTCCTGGTTCGCAGTTAGGGCTGCGGTCTAGCCGAGCCCAGCGGCAAAGGAAAGGCAGCGGCGACCGCCGCGACGGGCTGGCGCGGGCGCCGTCAACGGCTATGATCAGTGACCCTTTTCACCGCGGTGCCCAGGCATGCCGGCGTCTGTCGAATTCTGGTTCGAGTTCGCCTCGACCTACTCCTATCCGGCCGCGCTGCGGATTGCCGATGCCGCCGCCGCGCGCGGGGTGAGCTTGCGCTGGCGGCCGTTCCTGCTCGGGCCCATCTTCAAGGCGCAAGGGTGGGACAATTCGCCGTTCAATCTCTATCCCGCCAAGGGGCGCTATATGTGGCGCGACCTGGAGCGCATCTGCGGCGCGCTCAAGCTGCCGTTCACGCGCCCGGCGGAGTTCCCCCAAAACACGATCCTGGCCTCGCGGGTGGCGCTCCTCGCGCTGGCGCAAGAGTGGGGCGAGGACTTCTGCCGCGCAGTCTACACCGCCGAATTCGGCGCGGGCCGCGATATCGGCAAGCCCGAGGCGATCGCCGACGTGTTGACATCGCTCGGCCGCGATGCCGCCGCCATCATGCAAGAGGCGCAAGGCGACGCCATCAAGCAGGCCTTGCGCGCGCAGACCGAGGAAGCCGCGCGCCGCGGCATTTTCGGTGCGCCGAGCTTCGTCACTGCCGATGGCGAACTGTTCTGGGGCAATGACCGGCTGGAGGATGCCCTCAATTGGGCGAAGCGGTGAGACATTCACCATGCATTCCCACGTAAGCGGGAATCCAGAGCCAAAATCACACAAACCAAGAACTGGGTCCGCGCTTTCGCGGTGGCGTACGGAGAATCGCGGCTACGCCCGCGGCGGCTTCTCCCGCCAGCGTCCCGCATTGCGGCCGGCAAGCGCCCAGTAAGCCAGGCCGAATACCGCGCCACCGGCAGCGACGATCTCGACCGCACGCGGAATTGGCGGCGGCGGATGATCGATCGATTCTTCGTAGGATGGCGGCGCCAGGCCGCTGGCGTAATAGCCGGCGACCAGCAGCATCGCACCGACCAGCACATGCAGCAGCAGCGAGCGAATCCTGAAAATCTCGGCGAGCGCGATCAGGATCACAGCCGGCAACAGCCCGACCGCGGCAGCGAAGCTCGAAGCGAAGAACATCGCAATGGTGAAGCTGATCCCTTCGCCGAAGCCGTCGCTGTAGGGATGCCAGCCCGGCCCGACAAAGCCGAAGGCGATGGCGGCGCCGCCGGCGAGCAGCGCAATTAGCAGCGCGAAAGCGATGACGATGAGGCGGCCGAGGAGGGACATGGGTTACCCCATCATTTCCCGACGTGAGCAAAGCGAGCGGACCTGAAATCCAGATCCACACGCTCGGCGCTTCCAGCCCCGGATTCCGCACGCGCGAGCTTCGTTCGCGTTCCGGAATGACAGATGCAGGTGAATCGCCTTCACTCCACCATCGCCATTGCGCGCAGCGCCATGCGCTCGCGTGCGGTCAGCTTCTCGCTCGCGCTCTTGAGCTGGCCGCAGGCGGCGAGGATGTCGCGCCCGCGCGGTGTGCGCACCGGCGAGGCATAGCCGGCATCAAACACGACCTGCGAGAACTTCTCGATCTGCTCCCAGTCCGAGCATTCGTACTTCGAGCCCGGCCACGGATTGAACGGAATGAGATTGATCTTGGCCGGGATACCCTTCAACAGCCGCACCAGCGCCTTGGCGTCTTCGATCGAATCATTGACGCTCTTGAGCATGACGTATTCGAAGGTGATGCGCTTGGCGTTCGACGCGCCGGGATAGTTGCGGCAGGCCTGCATCAGTGCCTTGATCGGATATTTGCGGTTGAGCGGCACAAGTTCGTTGCGCAGATCGTCGCGCACCGCATGCAGCGAGATCGCCAGCATGCAGCCGATCTCGTTACCGGCGCGCTCGATCATCGGCACCACACCGGAAGTCGACAGCGTGATGCGGCGCTTGGAGATGCCAATGCCGTCGCCGTCGGCGACGATGAGAAGCGCGTCGCGCACCGCCTCGAAATTGTAGAGCGGCTCGCCCATGCCCATCATCACGATGTTGGTGACGCAGCGATCGCCACTCGGCACCACGCCGTCGGTCGGCCGGACACCGCCCGGCCAGTCGCCGAGCCGGTCGCGCGCCGCCAGAACCTGGCCGACGATCTCGCCGGCGGTGAGATTGCGCACCAGACGCTGGGTGCCGGTGTGGCAGAACGAGCAATTGAGCGTGCAGCCGACCTGGCTCGAAACGCACAGAGTGCCGCGCTCACTATCGGGGATGTAGACGCACTCGACCTCGTGCGGCAGTTTGCTCAGAGGCTCGCCCGGCAAGCGCAAAAGCCATTTGCGGGTACCGTCGACCGAGACCTGCTCGGCCACCACCTCCGGGCGATCCACGGTGAAATGCTGACTCAGAAGCGCGCGCAGGTCCTTCGACACGCTGGTCATGGCGTCGAACGAGGTGGCGCCGCGGAAATAGATCCAGTGCCAGAGCTGCTGCACGCGCATCTTGCGCTGCTTTTCCGGCACGCCGACAGTGCCGAGCGCCTCGGCGAGTTGGGCACGGGTCAGGCCCACGAGCGAGGGCTTCTCGGGCGCCACATAGCGCTCGAGCGGCGTTTTCTCGATCAGGGGGGCCGCGGCCGGGGTGACTGCTTGCGTTGTATCCATGAACTCATGCCGTCGATGCCGCCGTCCGGCGGAACTGACGGCAATATAGGGCGCGGCGCGGCTATTTGCACGCCGACGCCACCTTGTCGAGGGCATCGGAAATGCCCTTCAACGAGTAGGTGTCGGTTGTCTTGGTGCCGTGGGTGGATTCGCTGCGCATCACCATCTCCGCGCCCTTGCGCATGGCGGCAACGAGCTGGGGTTCCTCGGCGGCGTTCTTCACCCAAGCGCCGTCGTCCTGGGTGTACATGGTGTAGCGCGCGGACCCGTCGATGGTGAGGGACGCGTCGACGCCGGACTTCTGCGGGTAGCCGACGACGATGGAGACTTCGTTCTTTACCTTCTCCGCCGGGCGCGTCGACACGAAGGCATAAGCCGGATCGCGGTTGCGTCCGGGCGGGTCGGTTTCGGCCTTGGTCGGCTTCGACAATGCGAAGCAGACGGTCTTGCCGTTCGGGGTCGCCTTGTAGGCACCCCAGTCACCGAACTGCCCCAGCAGCACGGCTTGTTCCTTGGCCTTCTGCGCCGAGGCCGGCATCGCGAAAGCGCAGGCCGAAACGGCCAGTCCCACAAAAATGGTGCGCAGCAAAAAGGTCCTAGTCATCGGGTCCTACCGGTCAAAGTGACGACGATCCTGAAATCGCCCCCCAGAGGATTTGGCTGAGAATATACGCGCAATAGAGACGAAAGTCGGCATTGTGAAGGCGGCAATGCGCCGCTGTCCCGTTGAAAATTACGCCGAGAGTTAACGACGTACCGGTGCGCACAGGCCGCCGATGGCGTGCTAGAGAGGGGTCGGCCAACGGCCGCCCTTGCCACGACAAGCGACGAGTCATGAAAGCACTGCTCTGCACCCGCTATGGAACGCCCGACGATCTCGAGATCGGCGACCTGCCCGACCCGGTACCGGGACCGGGCGAGGCTGTCGTCCGCGTAAGCGCGGCGGCACTCAACTTCTTCGACACGCTCATCATCGCAGGCCGGTATCAGTTCAAGCCGGAGATGCCGTTCTCGCCGGCGGCCGAGTTCGCCGGCACGGTAGAGGCGCTGGGAGACGGCGTTACCGCCGTCAAGGTCAGGCAGCGCGTGCTCGGCTACATGGTCGCGGGCGGCGCGCGCGAACGCGTGGCGATCGCCGCCGAACGGCTGGTGCCGATCCCCGACGCGGTCGACGACGACCACGCCGCCGGTATCTGCGTCACCTACGGCACCACGCTCTATGCGCTGAAGGACCGCGCGAAGCTGCAATGGGACGAGACGCTTGCTGTGCTCGGCGCGTCGGGTGGGGTCGGGCTCGCGGCGGTCGAGCTCGGCAAGCTCATGGGCGCGCGCGTGATCGCGTGCGCGTCGTCGCCCGAAAAGGTCGCTTTCGCGCGCGAGCACGGCGCCGACGACGGCATCGACTACAAGGCGGAGGATCTGAAGGACGGACTCAAGCGCCTGACGCAAGGCCGCGGCGCGGACGTCATCTACGATCCGGTCGGCGGCGCCTACAGCGAAGCCGCGTTGCGTTCCATCGCCTGGTGCGGCCGCTTCCTGGTAGTCGGTTTCGCTGCCGGCGAGATCCCGAAGCTACCGCTCAACGTGGTGCTGCTGAAGAGCTGCGACGTGCAGGGCGTGTTCTGGGGGTCCTGGATCGAGCGCGACAAGCCCGGTCACCGCGCCAACACCGAGCAGCTTCTGGCCTGGGTGGCGGAAGGGAAGCTGAAGCCGCATGTGCACGCGAGCTATCCGCTCGAGCAGGCGGCGGACGCGCTCAAGGCGATCGCCGAGCGCAAGGTGATGGGCAAGGTGATTTTGAAGGTGTGATTCAATACGCGACATTGCCACGCTTCACGCTTCCCTCCTTGGGAAGGCGAAGAGTGTGTACTGTGACGTCAGCGCAAATTCAGTCTCACGCCTTCAACCGTTCCAACGCTTCCCGCGCCGCCTGGCGGTGCGCCGGCGTGATGTGATCGGCAACCAACTTGAGCGCGGCGGCGATAACCGCGGCGTCGTCGGTGAAGCCGATGACCGGCAGCATGTCCGGAATGGCGTCAGTGGGCAGCACGAAATAGGCGATGGCGCCAAGCAGCATCGCCTTCACCTTCACGGGCGTGCCGCTATCGAAGGCGCAGTAATAGGCTGCCAACAGATCCGCGGCGAAAGGCACGCGCGCGGCGACGCGGCCGAGCTTGCGCCAGAAATCGCGCGCCAGGCGCTCCGTATCATGCACATTGCCGCGCCAGAAGGCGGTCCGGGCGAAGGTCATAGGCGATCATGTGGGCCCAGGCGCAGGGTGGCGCAAGATGCCCTTTCCGGCCCGCTTTTGAGCCATGACAAAGGCCGCGCCCGGCCGGCATGCCATTCTTACAAAGGGCGCGCCGGCGCTTATCTTTTCCTTGAGCCTTAAAGGCTTTTACGAGGGTTTTGCATGTCCTGGTCGGTGAGCATCGGCAAGGTGGCGGGCACGGTGGTGCGCATCCACCTGACCTTCCTCCTGTTCCTCGCCTGGATCTTCGCGGCGAGCTACGCCACGAGCGGCGCGGCCACCGCCTGGGACACGCTGCTGTTCATCGTGCTGCTGTTTCTGTGCGTGCTGCTGCACGAGTTCGGCCACATTTTCACCGCCCGCGCCTTCGGTGTGAACACCCCCTACGTGACGCTGTTGCCGATCGGCGGCGTGGCGCAGCTCGAGCGCATTCCGGAAGAGCCGTGGGAGGAGTTCCTCATCGCCATCGCCGGGCCAGTGGTGAATATCGTCATCACGCTGCTGCTGGTCGTCGTCGCCGGCGCCCACCTCGCGACCGACAACGCCGCGGCCATTGGCAACAATACGCAAGTTTCGATGATCGACCGCCTGGCCGTGGTCAATCTGTTCCTGGCCCTGTTCAACCTTATCCCGGCCTTCCCCATGGACGGCGGCCGCGTGCTGCGCGCGGCGCTCGCCAGCCGCATGGGCTTCGTGCGCGCCACCGAAGTCGCCGCCAATGTCGGCCAGTTCGTCGCGTTTGCGTTGGGGTTCATCGGGTTGATGTACAACCCGATCCTCATCTTCATCGCCATCTTCGTCTATCTCGCCGCCTCCTCGGAGGCGCACATGGTGGCGCTGCGCGCGATCTCGCACGGCCTGCCGGTGAGCCACGCTATGATGACGCGCTTCGCAACGCTGACGCCGGACGCCCACATCGACGAGGCGGTGCAGACCCTGCTGCAAACGAGCCAAGGCGAGTTCCCGGTAGTGGACAACACCGGCCGCCCGGCCGGCATGCTCGACCGCGGCGGACTGATCAAAGCGCTGAAGGCGCTCGGGCCCGACGCGCGCGTGCACGAGGCGATGAACCCGGACTTCCCCACCGTCAGCCACCGGGCCACGCTGGAGCAGGCGTTCAAGCTCCTGCAGGAGAAGTCGGTGCCCGCCGTCGGCGTGGTCGACAGCGCCGGCAAGCTGATCGGTTTTGTCACCGGCGAGACGGTCGCCGAGATGATGATGGTGCGCGAGGCCTTGCCGCGCGGCGGCGATGTGGGGCCCTGGGGGCGGGCGCAGGGGGTTTGACCGTCATTCCGGGACGTCCGCGAAGCGGGCGGGCCCGGAATCCAGGGTTCTTCGCTGGAGCGTTGCCGTATCGCCATGGATTCCGGGCTCGCGGGCTTCGCCCGCGCGCCCCGGAACGACTCCGCGATAACCGCGGTTGCTTCCGGCGGTTTCGGCACTATATTGCGCCGCAATAGCGTCGCGTCGCGGGCCCGGAAGCGGCCCGCGCTTTGGTTTCAGGGCCGTCAGCGCCGCGTTACCCAAGGTCCGAAAAGTTGCAACCGGCCCCAGGCCTCCATCCAGCCCAACCCGGCTAACGGGGCGGGAGAGAGTTGAAGATGAACCTCCGCAATATCGCCATCATCGCCCACGTCGACCATGGCAAGACCACCCTCGTCGACCGCCTGCTGCAGCAGTCGGGGACGTTCCGCGAGAACCAAAAGGTCGCCGAGCGGGCGATGGATTCCAACGACCTGGAGCGCGAGCGCGGGATCACCATCCTGGCCAAGGCCGCCTCGGTCGAATGGCAGGGCACCCGCATCAACATCGTCGACACCCCCGGCCACGCCGACTTCGGCGGCGAGGTCGAGCGCATCCTCAACATGGTGGACGGCGCCCTGGTGCTGGTCGACGCCGCCGAGGGCCCGCTGCCGCAGACCAAGTTCGTGGTGTCGAAGGCACTCAAGATGGGTCTGCGGCCCATCGTCGTCATCAACAAGGTTGATCGCTCCGACGCGCGCCCTACGGAAGTGGTGAACGAGGTATTCGATCTGTTCGCCGCACTCGATGCGACCGACGGGCAGCTCGACTTCCCGATCCTCTACGGCTCGGCCAAGCAGGGCTGGATGGCGACTTCGCTGGAGGGCTCGCAGGACGACGGCATGACGCCGCTGTTCGACCTGGTGCTCAAGCACGTGCCGCCGCCGCAGGTGGAAGATGGACCGTTCCGCATGCTCGGCACCATCATCGAGCCGAACCCCTATCTCGGCCGCATCATCACCGGGCGCATCACCTCCGGCAACGTGAAGCCGAACCAGACCGTCAAGGTCCTCGACCGCGAGGGCAAGCTGGTCGAGAACGGGCGCATCACCAAGGTGCTGGCGTTCCGCGGCCTCGAGCGCGTACCGGTCGACGAAGCTGAAGCCGGCGATATCGTCGCGCTCGCCGGCCTGCCCAACGCCACCGTGGCGCACACCATCTGCGATCCGTCGGTGGAAACGCCGATCCCGGCGCAGCCAATCGATCCGCCGACGTTGTCGATGACCTTCCGCGTCAACGACTCGCCGCTCGCCGGCACCGAGGGCTCGAAGGTCACCGGCCGCATGATCCGCGACCGCCTGCTGCGTGAGGCCGAGGGCAATGTGGCGCTGCGCGTGCGCGAATTGGACGACAAGGACGCCATGGAAGTGGCCGGCCGCGGCGAATTGCAGCTCGGCATTCTGATCGAGACCATGCGCCGCGAAGGCTACGAGCTGTCGGTGTCGCGGCCGAAAGTGCTGCTCCGCCGCAACGACGCGGGCGATCTGGAAGAGCCGATCGAAGAGGTCGTCATCGACGTCGACGAGGAGCACTCCGGCGTCGTGGTGCAGAAGATGTCCGAGCGCAAGGCCGAGCTGATGGAGATGAAGCCGTCCGGCGGCGGCCGCGTGCGGCTGATGTTCTACGCGCCGACCCGCGGCCTCATCGGCTATCAGGGCGAGTTGCTCACCGACACCCGCGGCACCGCCATCATGAACCGCCTGTTCCACGGCTACGCCGCGCATAAGGGCCCGATCCAGGGCCGCCGCAACGGCGTGCTCATCTCCAACGACAAGGGCGACGCCGTTGCCTACGCGCTTTGGAACCTGGAAGACCGCGGTCCGATGATGATCGAGCCGGGCTGGAAGGTCTACACGGGCATGATCGTCGGCGAGCACACGCGCGACAACGATCTCATCGTCAACGTGCTCAAGGGCAAGCAGCTCACCAACATCCGCACCACCTCGAAGGACGAGGCGATCAAGCTTACGCCGCCGATCCGGATGACGCTCGAAAAAGCGCTCGCCTATATCGAGGACGACGAACTGGTCGAGGTGACGCCGAAGTCGATCCGCCTGCGCAAGAAGCTCTTGGACGAGAACGACCGCAAGAAGGCGGAGCGCACGAAAGAAGCCGAGGCGGTCTAATGGTTTTGCCGCTTCCCGTTCGCGGGTAGAGGCAGGCGCGGGGCGCTGTCCGGTTTTGACACACCTACGCACACAATCACGGGCGCGCGCGTGTTCCACGCCGCCCATTTCGGCCCGTTAGGGCCGCATTGTTACCGATCTGTGACCAGTAATCCACACCGTTTACCGAAGGTTAATCATAGGGCTTGAAGGCCGCCGGGTTCGTTGCTTCAATTCTTCCATGAGCACGACCCTGATCGAGATTCGCCGCGCCAAAGCCTCCGATGCTTCGGAGGTGGCGGAGACCCATGACGAAGCATGGCGCACGGCCTATCAGGGCATCATCCCGGGCAACGAGCTCGACAAGCTGATCAACCGGCGTGGTCCGGATTGGTGGGACTCGGCGATCCGCAAAGGCAGCCGCATCACCATCCTGCAGTTCGGCGAGCGCGTTGCCGGCTACGCTAACTACGGCCGCAACCGCGCGCGCAGCCTGTTCTACGATGGCGAGGTCTACGAGCTTTACCTGCGACCTGAGTATCAGGGTCTGGGCTTCGGACGCCGGCTGTTCAGCGCCGCCCGCAAGGACCTGATCCAGAGCGGGCTCAAGAGCCTGGTGGTGTGGGCGCTCTCCGACAACGAGCCGGCTGTGGAGTTCTATCGCGCGCTCGGGGGCCGCGCCGTCGCCCGCTCCTCGGAGCGCTTCGGCCAGAAGACCCTCGATAAGGTCGCCTACGCCTGGCAGGGCTGAAGCTCTGGTTTTCGAAAAATTCGAAGTAATCATCGCCGGGAGAAATCCCGGCGATTTCGTTTTGGGCGCAGAACCGTGCTGCATTCGCCTTGGCTCAATCCTCATCCTGAGGAGGCCGCGCAAGCGGCCGTCTCGAAGGATGGAGGCCCGAGACTCCTCGGCCTCATGGTTCGAGACGCGCGGGCTTCGCCCGCGCTCCTCACCATGAGGGCGGAGGTCACAACTCCGGCTGCGGCAAGCCCTTCTGGCGGCAGCTGGCGCGCAGCGTATTGAGCAAGAGGCACGCAATCGTCATGGGCCCGACCCCGCCGGGCACGGGCGTGATGGCGCCGGCAACCTCGGCGACTTCGGCATAAGCCACATCGCCGACGATACGCGACTTTCCGCCCTCGCCCGGCACCCGGTTAATGCCGACGTCGATCACGGTTGCACCCGGCTTGATCCAGTCTGCGCGCACGAATTCCGGCCGACCGATCGCCGCCACCAGCAGGTCCGCACGCCGGCACACCGCAGCCAGATCGCGCGTCTTGGAATGCGTGATGGTGACGGTGGCGTTCTCGTTCAGCAGCAGGTTCGCGACCGGCTTGCCGACGATATTGGAGCGGCCCAGCACCACCGCCTCCATGCCGGCGAGTGAGGCATGCACCGACTTCGCCAGCCGCACACAACCGAGCGGCGTGCACGGCACCAGCGCGAACAGCCCGCTCGAGAGCCGGCCGACATTGATGGGATGGAAACCGTCCACGTCCTTGGCCGGATCGATGGCGAAGATGATCTTATGCGGGTCGATCTGCGGCGGCAGCGGCAATTGCACCAGGATGCCGTTGACGTTGTCGTCGGCGTTGAGCCGGGCAATCAGCGCCAGCAGTTCGTCTTCGCTGGCGTCCGCCGGCAGCGTGTGATCGAACGCGCGCATGCCGGCTTCCGCGACCGCCTTGGTCTTGCTGCGCACATAGACGCTGCTCGCAGGGTTCTCGCCGACCAGCACCACCGCGATGCCAGGGATGTTCCCATGCGCCGTGGTCACGCGCGCAACGTCGGCGGCGATCTGGCCGCGCAAGGTCGCCGCAATGGCCTTACCGTCGATGATCGTTGCGGTCATGGCACCCCTTCATGCTTGCTTGACGGTGCGTTCCAAGGCGGCGGCCAACGCCGGTCCGTCCCCGGCAATGCTGAGCCGCTTGACGCGGGCGGTAGCCCCGGCTTCGAGTGCCACGTCGCGCCGTGGCACACCCAGCACCTTGGCCAGAAGCCGAACCAGGGCGTCGTTGGCCGCGCCGTCGCTGGGCGCCGCCCGCACCCGCACTTTCAGTACGCTGCGCCCGTCGGCCATTTCCTCGACGCCGTCGACGGCGTCACGCCCGCCCTTGGGCGTCAACCGCACCGTCAACACGAGGCCGCCGGCGCCGGGAACCCAGGGACGCGCGGCCATCGCTACCTAAACAGCCATCCTCAGATAAATCCAGAAAATGAAGCGCTCCAGGAACAGGAGCCCGATGATCAGAATCACCGGCGAGATGTCCAGGCCGCCGAGATTGGGCAGGACTGCGCGGATCGGCCTCAGCACCGGCTCGGTAGCGCGGTACAGGAAATCGCCGATCGTGTGCACGATCGGGTTACGGACGTTCACGACGTTGAAGGCCACCAGCCACGACAGCACGGCCGAGCCGATCAGCAGCCAAATGTAGATCTGGATGATCGTATCGATCAGCCAAAGAAAAGGGTTCATTGCCTGCTCCGTAACCCGAGGCCCCGCGTCCGGCATTCGCCAGCCGTTGCGGCACGCGACCGCCGGACGTGAAAGGGCACCCGAAAAATCCATGATCCGTGTGCCGCCTTCGATTTGACGCTCCCCGGCTTTGCGGCAAGCCCTGCAGGGAGCATCAAATCGGCGGCACGACCCCGAGGGACGAATAACCGCTCGCACGGCCGAGGAAAAGGGCCCTCTTCGCGGCAGGTCGAGCGAGCGGCCTGTACCACGCCCGGGGTTATCCTTGACAGGCCCGGACCCTGGCCCTAAATGGCGGCCACTCGCCCGAATTTTCGGCGCAACGCAGGCTTTTTTGCCGTTGTGCCGCTTTTGGGGGGCCGTAGCTCAGCTGGGAGAGCGCCTCGTTCGCAATGAGGAGGTCAGGGGTTCGATCCCCCTCGGCTCCACCAACCGCCGGGGCCCTAAGTCGCTTCGGTCGCCAAACAAATTCCATCCGCAGTCATTCCGGGGCGCTAGCGAATCCGGAACCCAGAGCGGTTCGGGACGGCTGCTGCGGGCATGCATGGATCCCGGGGCCGCCGCTGACGCGACATCCCGGGATGCCCGGTCAAACCGCCCAATCCTCTTCCTGACCGTCGCGACCCCCCTCCGCGGCCACCGTGACACGCGGAATTGCAATCTCGCATCGCAGGCCCCCCGGCTCGAAAACGAGCCGGGCGCTGCCGCGGAGTTCGGCGGCAATGCCCTGTTCAATTAGCCGCGAGCCGAACCCTCGCCGTTCCGGCGCGCTCACCGGCGGTCCGCCCTCTTCGCGCCAGTCGATGCCGAGCAGCGTTTGACCGCTCGCGTCCTGCGTGGCCTGCCAGCGCACCTCGACGCGCCCGGTCGGCACCGACAGCGCGCCGTATTTGGCGGCGTTGGTGATCAGCTCGTGGAACGCCATCGCCAGCGACAGCGCCGCGCGCGGACGCAGGCGCACGTCCTCGCCGCGCAGCACCACGCGGCCGGGCTCGGCCCCATACGGGGCCAGCGCGCCCGACAGCAGGCTGCGCAGGTCGGCACTCTCCCAATGATGCATTGTCAGTTGATCGTGCGCCTTCGACAGCGCGATCAGCCGGCCCTCGAAACTCTCGCTGAACGCCGCCGGCGACGTGGCGCGGCGCGCGGTCTGCGCGGCAAGCGACTGCACCGTCGCCAGCGTATTCTTGACGCGATGATTGAGCTCGTCGATCAGAAGCTTCTGGCGCCGTTCGGCGAGCTTCGCCTCAGTGATGTCCTGCACCACGCGCACGACATAAAGCACGCGGCCCTGCGCGTCGCGCACCGGCGACGAGCGCACCGACACCCAGACGACGCGGCCGTCCTTGCGCACGAAGCGCTTCTCGACCGAATAGAACTCGAGCGTGCCGGCGACCTGCTTGGCGAAGGCCTCGCGGTCGGGATCGATGTCGTCGGGATGCGTGAAGCCGAACAGCCTGCGGGTTTGCAATTCGGCGCGGCTGTACCCGGTGATGCTGCAGATGGCCTCGTTGACGCGCAGAATGCGGCCGTCGGGCGCCATCTCCGAAATGCCGATGGCGACGTGCTCGTAGGTCGCCGCAAAGCGCTGCTCGTGCTCCAACAGGTCGAGGCGCGAGGCTTCGAGCGCGTCCATGGCGCGCTTGCTTTCGGTGATATCCTGGGCACATTGCACCGCGCCAATCACATTGCCGGCGGCGTCGAACAGCGGATCGACGTTGATGGACACGGCGGCGCGCACGCCGTCGGGGCGTCGCACCAGGCGCTCGACGTCGCGCACCGATGTGCCCGTGGCCAGCACCTCATCGATCAGCGAGCGCGTGACCGGCGTACCGTCTTGTTCCCAGAATTGCGCCGCCTTGGCGAAGTCGCCGTGGGTCTGGCCGGGTCGCGGTGTGCGGCCCCAGAGCTCGACGGCCCGGCGGTTGTATTGAACGATGACCCCCTCCGCGTCGCAGATGAAGGTGGCGATCGGCAGCAGGTCAAGGATGCCGTCGGAAGCGTGCAGCATCTCGGTCATGGCGGGAAGTGCTGGCGCCGCTTTTGATTTTGGATTCACGTCGCGCATCGGCACGCCTCCGCGCGTGCGTGGCCCCCCTGCCGTTCGGCCGCGAGTCGATGGGAGGCGGGGTCATTTGTCAATGCGCGGAATCCGCGTCTACGTGGCGCGTCACGAAGCCGCCGCCTGAACCGCATCGGCCGCCCCTTCGCGGTCCAGCCAGCGATCGAGGAACGCGGCAAGCCAATTGCGCACGGCGAAATCGTGCACGGCGCGGTCGGCGACGTGCTCGTGCCGCGGCTTGGCGCCGGGCGCTTCCATGCGCTCGGCGCCCCGCACCAGCCAGCGGTGCATCATGGCGTGGGTGACTTCCGGGTGGAACTGGATGCCGTAGCCACTGCCGTAGCGGTAGGCCTGCGCGTCGAAGCCGTTGTCGCCCTCGGCCAGGAGTTCGGCGCCGGCGGGCAGTTCAAAGCCTTCGCGGTGCCACTGGTAGACGTGGTCCGGCCACACCGGACAGATCGTCAGGCCCGCCGCGGTCGGACGGATCGGGTAATAGCCGATTTCAGCGCGCCCCTCGGGATGCGCCACGACATTGGCGCCCAGTTGGCGCGCCATCATCTGCGCACCCAGGCAGATGCCGAGGAACGGCTTGTCGTCGCGCAACGGCACGCCGATCCACTCGGTCTCGCGGCGGATGTAGTCGTCCGCGTCATTGGCACTCTGCGGGCCCCCGAAGATAACCGCGCCGGCATGATCGTCCATGGTGTCGGGCAAGGGATCGCCGAAGCGCGGGCGGCGGATGTCGAGCGGATAACCGCGCTGGCTGAGCGCCTGGCCGACTCGGCCGGGCGAGGAGTGTTCCTGGTGCAGAATGATGAGGATCGGCTTCAGCATGGCGATACGCCATAAGTAATGGCTTCGCGGCAGATTGAAAACCGGAACACGCGCGGCAGCGGCTATGCCCCCTGCGCGGGCCTGCGCCGGCGCTGACGCTGGTCGACCTTGTCCAGCACGACCCGGCGCGGCGCGAACCGGAGAGCGAAAATGACCAGCTTGTTGACGAAGCCCGGCACCACCGTGCGCTTGTTGGCCATCAGCCCGCGGTAGCCTTCGGCGGCGACCTGCTCGGCGCTGCGGGTCAGCAGGCCGGGGGCAATCTCGTCCTTGACGCCGGCGACCGCCGCGAACTCGGTCGGCACCGGGCCGGGGCAAAGAACCGATACCTTGATACCGCGGCCCGCCAACTCGCTGTGCAGCGCCTCCGAAAACGACAGCACGAAGGCCTTGGTGGCGTAATAGACCGCCGCCCCCGGGCCCGGCAGAAAGCCGGCCATGGAGCCGACGTTGAGCAGCCCGCCCTTGTGGCGTTCGAGGCTATCGACGAAGGCGAGCGACAGCTCGGTGAGCGCGCGCACATTCAGGTCGATCATGGCAAGCTGCGCCTCGCGCTCGCGGCTGGCGGCGGGGCCGACCAGGCCGAAGCCGGCGTTGTTCACCAAGTATTGCGGCTCGGCGCCTTGCGCCGCAAGCGCGTCGCCGATGGTCTTGGCGGCACCGCTTTGGGTCAGGTCGGCGGTGATGACGATGGGACGCGTGGCACCGGTGGCCGCGATCTCGTCGGCGAGCGCGTTGAGCCGGTCGCCGCGCCGCGCCACCAGCGCCAGTTCATGACCGTGGTTCATGAATTCGCGCGCCAGCGCGACACCAATGCCGGCGGAAGCGCCGGTGATAACGGTCACGGGACGTAAAGCGGCCATTCGTCAATTGCCGTTTTGGCGGCTTTCGGCCACCCGGTTACGCAGCGCGATGCGCTCGCGCTGAGAAATGCCGAGCAGATCGGCGGCGCGCCAGATCAGGTTGTCCTCGAACTCACTGACGACGCCGTCGGCGTAAGCGACCTGCCACATCATCTCCACCATGCGGGCGCGGCCCTTCTCGTCGAGCGAGCGGTTCAGCTGCGCGGTGAAGTGATAGAGGTCGATGGCCTCGCGCTCGAGCTCGGTCGCCTCGGTTATCAGTTCGGCGGCCGTCGTCTCGTCGAGGTCGAAGCGGCTTTTGATGATCGCGCTGAGCTTCGCGCGCTCGCTGTCGGCGAATTGGCCGTCGATGCGCGCGGCGTGCACCAAGAGCGCGGTGGCGGCAAGACGGTAGTCGTTCTCGTCGAAATGGTGGGCCGGCTTGGCGCCTTCGCCCACATCGGAAATCAATCTGCGGAAAGCTTCGAACATGGGCGCGTTTCGTTCCTTGTGCGATGATGGTCCCGGCGTCGCCCCGGCGAGTACTAGCCGATTATCCTCCAAATATGAACGAATTCGGCCGCCCGGTAGACCGGGCGGCCGATATTATCCCCCCGCCGGCCTTACGCCGCGGCCGTCGCGACGTCCTCCAAGGCCCGGTTGCGGGGCTCCACGCCCCAGGCCCAGACCACGAGAATCTGCACGACCAGGAGCACGATCATCAACCCGATCACACCGGGCAGATGGTAGTGCACCATCAGCGAGCCGACGATGAACGGCGAGATGACCGTGGCCCCGCGCCCCAGCGTGTTGCAGATGCCGTTGGCGCGCAGGCGGATCTCGGTCGGGAACAGCTCCGGCGTATAGACCCCGAACAACATGGCCGTCTGTACGTAGATCGCCACGATCAGGACCGAGCCGACCGCGAGCACGATCGCCGGATCGGACGCGGCATTGAAACGCGCGTAGATCCAGCCGAACACGATCGTGCAAACGGAGGCGGCGATGATGCTCATGCGCCGGCCGACGAAATCCGCCGCCCAGGCGCCGACGGCACAGCCGACCAGCGACGAGATCGACAGCACCAGCGTGTAGGCAAGCGAGTGAGTGATGTTGAGCCCCTGACGCAGGAAGAACTGTGGCAGGAAGATCACGAAGCCGAAGATCAGCGTGTTGATGGTGATCAGCACCCAGCTTCCCACCACCATGCGCTGCAGGATCGGCGGCCGCATCATGGCCGCCGCTGAGACCGGCTTTGGCGCGGCGGCCGGCACAACCACCGGCGGAAGCACGCCGCCGGGGGGCGTGGATTCCTTCTCGATCTCGGTCATGAGCGCCTCGGCTTCCGCGGCGCGGCCCTGCGCTTCCAGCCAGCGCGGCGATTCCGGCAGCTTCTTACGCAGATACCAGACGATCAGCGAGCCGACGCCGGCGATCACGAACATCGGCCGCCAGCCGAAATTCGGAATGATGAGATAGCTCAGCACGGCCGTGATCGGAAACCCGGCGACGACGATCAAGGCCATGAAGGACAGCCAGCGTCCGCGCGTCTGCGGCGAGACGAATTCGGTCAACGTCGAATAGCCAACCACGATTTCGGCGCCGAGCCCGAGCCCCTGGATGAAACGGCAGACGATGAGCTGGTCCATGTCCTGGGTGAAGGCCGCGGCGAGCGAGGCCAGGCCGAAGATCAGCAGATTGATCTGATAGGTGAAGCGCCGGCCGAAGGCATCGCCGACAAAGCCGGTGATCAGCGATCCGAGCGTCATGCCGACGAAAGTGATCGACAAGAATTGCAGGTTCTGATGCAGCGTCGAGAAGTGCGTGTGCAACGTCGCCGCCAGCACGCCGCCGGCCACATAGAGATCGTAGCCGTCGAAGAACATGCCGGCGCCGACCAACCAGAATATGCGGTAATGGAACGACGAAACCGGCAGCCGGTCGAGACGCGCGCCGGCATTCACGGTGCTTGTCATGGTGTCTGCTCCCCTTGGATGTGAGCCGGTCTTTCACCGCCGGCTTGCGCGGGGATGCTAGCCTTGCCCGTCAGGCGCCGCTACGGGAGGGTCTCAGGCCGAAGCAAAACATTCTGCGAACGCCCGGTCATCGCCGGACCGCTTTCACAAAACGAAATGGCCGGTCTCCCGGCCATTGTCTTGTCGCCATTCGAAAATGAATCGCGGCCTACTCGACCGCCTTGCCGAGCCGGGCGCTCTGGCTCAGGAGCCGCAGGTTGTTGGCGACGAATTTGTTCTTCGGATCCTTTGCCCGCGCCTTGAGCAGGGTCGCGCGGGCGCGCTTGTAGTCGCCGCGCAACATGTAGGAATAACCCTGATTGTTGAGGATCGCCGGGGTGGGGCCGGCGATGCGGATCGCCTGCCCATAGGCGCGGTCGGCAAGATCGAAGCGGCGCAGCTCGTCGTAGGAGGCGGCCAGACCCATCCACGCCTCGGCGTCGCGCGGGTGCAGTTCGACCGCGTGGCGGAACGCCCCTTCGGCAAGCCCGTAGTTGCCAAGACGATACTGGCGCTTGCCGCGCGAGAGGTCGTCGTTGGGATCGCTGCCGAGCAGGCCCTTTTCCTCCGACTCGATCGGCACGCCGAGCGGCGGCGGCACGCTGGCGTAGGCGTTCTCGGCCGGAGCGGCCGTGCCGGAAGCCGCATCGGCGGGTGCATTGGAGGCCGGATCGGAAGCCGCGGCATTGGACGTGGCCTTGGCGCCGAGCATGTCCGACAGGCTCGAAAACTTCTGAGAGCTCGCGCAGCCGCCCAGCCAGAGGCTGGCCAAGGCGATGATCAGAACACGAGCCGGTCGGGAACGCATGACAAATCCTGCCGCAAGAAGCCTATTCTCTGGCTGAGAGCGTATAGGGCTACCCCTTAAAAATTTGTCCGCAAGTTCGACTCAATACGGCCATTCATGCCTTGCTAACCGCGGTTAACGGCGCGCGCGCATCAGTAGTGACCGGTGTAGAGCTTGACGAACACGGGCAGCAGGATGACCACGAAGATCACGGGGAAGATGCACACCATCATCGGGACGGCGAGCTTTGCCGGCAGGGCGTAGGCCTTTTCCTCCGCCCGCGACAGGCGCTGGTGGCGCATGTCCTCGGAGTAGACCCGCATGGCGTCGGTGATCGAGGAGCCGAGGTCGATCGACTGGTTGATGAGGGTCGCGAACGAGCGCGCTTCCTCCAGGGCCAGGCGCTCGGCGAAGCGTTCGAGCGCATCCTTGAGCGCGCGGCCGGCGCGGATCTCGAGGTTGGTCATGTGGATGTTAGTCGTTAGCGAAGGATAGCTGTCCCCCAGCTCCCGCCCCACGCGCTCCAGCGAGGCCTCCATCGAGAGTCCGGAGTCGGCGCACACTACCAATAGGTCCATGAAATCGGGAAAGCCCGATCGATGCTCGAGCTTGCGAGCCTTGATGCGCTTGTCGAGATACATGGACGGTCCGACGTAACCGGCAATGCCGCCCACGACCACCATAAGCCAGTAGAACGTGCCGCCGCTTCGAACGCCAAACATCGGCAGGAACAGGAACAAGAACACGGCGAGCCCGAGCGCCAGCGCGGTGCGGCCGATGAAGAAATAGGCGACGCCGCGCGGATCGTATATACCGGCCTGGATCAGGCGCTTGCGCAGGACCTTGGTGTCCTCGGCGTTGCCCTCTCCGTAGTGCTTGCTGGTGTATTCGATCAGCCGCGCCACCGCCTGTCGGCTGGAATAGCGCAGCGACCGCTTCGGGTTAGAAGGGCGCCCGCCCTCGTCCATCATGCGCGAGGCGCGCTTCTTGACCGCCCCGCGCACGCGTACGAAGGCCATAAGTGCGAACGCCAGCGTGCCGGCGGCCAAAAACACCAGCAGCGCCATCATCATGCTGCCGCTGTCGTTGAACAGGGAGCCTAAAGTGGAAGCGGCCTGGTCCATGCTAGATCCTGAAGTTGACCATGCGCCACATGATGAGGTTACCGACACCCATCCAGACCACGGCCATCCCCAGCACGATCTTGGTCAACTGCTCGTTCCAAACGGCGCCGTAGAACTGCGGCACCATGAACTGCACCATCGCGAACATGGCGACAGGCAGCGACGACAGGATCAGAGCCGACGCCCGGCCTTCGGCGGCGAGCGCCCGCACCTTGCGACGCATCTTGAAGCGGTCGCGTATGACGCGCGACAGGTTCTCCAGGATCTCGCCGAGATTGCCGCCGGTGGAACCCTGAATCGCGATCGCGGTGACGAACAATGGTAAGTCGTCGGTGCCGATGCGGTAGAACAGGTTGCGCATGGCGGTTTCGAGATCCGCGCCGTATGTGATCTCGTCGACCACCATGCCGAATTCGCTGCCGACCGGATCGGGCATTTCTCGCGCCACCATTGAGATCGCCACCGGCGTCGGATGGCCGGCGCGCAAGCTGCGGGTGATGACGTCGATAGAGTCCGGGAATTGAGCCGAGAATTTCTTTTGTCGGCGATTGCGCAATGTTCGCAGGACGAGGAACGGCAGAACCAATCCAGCAAATGCCGCCGCCAAGACGCCGTAAAGCAGATGGTGCGTGAACATGAGCACGCCGGCAAACGCCACCGCCACGCCGACGAGGTCGAAGAGGACCAGCTTGGAGAAGCCGATGCTCAGCCCGGACTGCAAAATGAGCCGATTGAGCTTCAAGAGCGGCAGCCGATAGTCGCCACCCGCGGTCAGCCCCCGCTCGCGCCGAAGCTGCACCAGCACGCTTTCGCGGTCCGGCTTGTCGTCCATGACCCGCAGACGCCGGTTGATGTTCTTGCGGTAGGACGACTGGTTATAGGCCAGCAGATAGGCACCCTCGGCGAACATGGCCGCCGACAGGCCGATCAGCAGATAGAACAGATAGACGGGGTTGAAATCGGGCATCGGGGACTACAACGGCTTCGACGGGTCGAAATAGCTGCCGGGGATGGTGACGCCCATGCTGGCGAGCTCGCTTAAGAAGCGTGGGCGCACCCCGGTGGCCTGGAAATGGCCCTGCACGGCGCCGTCGGCGCTCGTGCCGGTGCGCACGTATTTGAAGATCTCCTGCATCTGGATGATGTCGCCCTCCAGGCCCGTGACCTCGGCGATCGAGGTGACCTTGCGCTTGCCGTCGGACTGGCGCGAGAGCTGCACGATCAGCTGCACCGCGTTGGCGATCTGGCCGCGGATCGAGGCCACCGTCATCGGCAGTCCGGCCATGCCGATCATCTGCTCCAGGCGCGAAATAGCGTCGCGCGGGGTGTTGGCGTGAATGGTGGCCATCGAGCCTTCATGACCGGTGTTCATGGCCTGCAACATGTCGAACGCCTCTTCGCCGCGGCACTCGCCGAGGATGATGCGGTCGGGACGCATACGCAGGGCGTTCTTGACCAAGTCGCGCTGGCGGATTTCGCCCTTGCCTTCCACGTTGGGGGGGCGCGTCTCCATGCGGCCGACGTGCGGTTGCTGAAGCTGCAATTCGGCGGCGTCCTCGATGGTGAGCAGGCGCTCCTTCTCCGAAATGAAGGCGGAGAGCGCGTTCAGCATCGTGGTCTTGCCCGAGCCGGTACCGCCGGAAATGATGGTAGTGATGCGCGCCTTCACGGCCGCCGCCAGCAGTTCGGCCATGGGCGGACGCAGCGCGTCAACTTCGACCAGCCGCGAGAGGTCAAGTTTCTTCTTGGAAAACTTACGGATCGAGACGAGCGGACCGTCGACGCCGATCGGACGCACCGCCACGTTGACGCGGCTGCCGTCCTGCAAGCGCGCGTCGCAGAGCGGGTGGGATTCATCGACGCGGCGGCCGACGGCCGACACGATTTTATTGATGATGCGCAGCAGATGCGCCTCGTCCTTGAAGCGAACTGACAACGGCTCCAGCATGCCGTGGCGCTCGACGTAGACGCACTCGTGGCCGTTGATGAGGATATCCGCGATCGTCGGGTCTTTGAGCAGAGGCTCGAGCGGTCCGAGGCCGGTCATTTCGTCGAGGATTTCGGAGACGAATTCGTTGAGCTCCCGGGCGTTTAGCGCCAATCGCTCGGTGAGCACGTATTGCGACACCAACCCCTGCACGTAAGCGCGCATTTCCTCTTCCGGCAGTTTCTCGAGCGCGGAGAGGTTGATCTCTTCAATGAGCCGTCGGTGCAAGCGGACCTTGGCGTCGAGCAGCTTCTCGCTTTGCAGCGCACTCGCGGTCGGCGGCGGCGCCAGCGGCGGCGGCGTCAGCGCGGACGCTCTGGCTGCCGGTTCCACAGACGCAACCGTCGATTTGACGGCCGCCTTGACCATGGCGTCGACGGCGGTTTCCGCGGCCGCCGGTTCGGCAGGCGCTTCCGCAACCGCGGCCGGGGCGGCGGTGTCAACTGCTGACGGCGGGGCATCGACCATGGGCAGATCGGTCGCGCCGCGTCGGACTGAAAAACGGCCGGCCATCGATTCTATTTCCCGTTCTTATCGTTCCGCTTGCGGTTCAGCCCGCGGACGCGCGCTTCAGTTTCTGCATGATGGAGCCGGACTTAGCCGGCGCGGATTTGGCAGCCGACGCACCGTCATCGTCCAACAGCAGCTTCTTGAGCTGCGCGGTGATCTTGTTGCCCGGCTTCACCTCGTCGAGCGGCACGCCGCGGTCGATGGCCTCGCGCACCAGCGCGTAGTCGTTGGGAATGGTGGCTGTGAAAGCGTCGCCGAGCGCGGCGTGCAGATCGCTCAACCGCAGGCCCGACGAAAACATGGTGGCCTGGAAGCGATTGACGATAACCTGCGGGTTGGCGCCGTCGAGCCGCTCGCGAATCGCCGTTACCAACTGCTTGGCGTGGCGCAGTCCCGGCACCGTGGTCTCGGCGACGATGAACAGCTTGTTGGAGCCGAGCAGCACGCTGTCGGTCCAGGAGAACCACGTGCGCGGCATATCAAATACGACGTATTGGAAATGCGACGACACGAGGTCGAGCAGCCGCGTCACCACGTCGGGATCGAACGAACGCATCTCCGCCGGTTTGTTCGGCGCCGCCACCACTGCAAGGCCGGAAGCGTGGTAGGAGAGCATGACCTCCAGAAGCTGGCGGTCGAGGCGATCGGGGCGCGGCTCGATTTCCGCAAGATTCAGCCGCGGCTCAAGATCGAGATAATCGGCGACCGCGCCATGCTGGAAGTCGAGGTCGACCAGGCAGGTCGATGACTTGCTGTGCGGGCCGCCGCTGTTCAGGAGCAGCATTGCTGTCTGCACCGCGAGCGTGGTGACGCCGGCACCGCCGACGGCCGGCAGGAAGGCATAGATCTGAGCGTCGGCAGGCTCGCTCGCTGCCGAAGGACCCTTGGCGACCTGGGCACAGGCACGCACCAGATCGACCGGCTGCACCGGCTTGACCAAGAAATCCGCGATGCGCATCTGCAACAACGTGCGCGCTACCGCCTCGTCGAAAGTCTGCGTGATGGCGATCACAGGCGGCCAGTTCCCGATCCTCGCCATCAACCCGGACATCGCCGCCATCTCGTCGGCTTGGGCGGCGTCGAAGTCGACCACAACAACCGTGGCGCCTTCGAGCGGCAGCTTGTCGGCCTGATCGGCGAGCCGGCCCGAAACGACGACGAGATCGATGGCGCTGGAGGCGCCGAAGGTTTCGCGTGCGGACCGCCCGAACGCCTCGTCGGCGGTGACGATGACCACCCGGGTGCGGTTGTCGTTGGTATTGCGGCCGATGCGCATGGTTAGCCTTGCCGTTTCTTGGTTGGCGTTTCTTGGTTCAATGCTAGGGCGTGACGGTCGGTCCGACCGGCGCGGGCGCGGCCGGAGTCGCGGCGGCCGCCGGTGCCTGCTGGTTCTGGAAGGCCGAGGACGTGCCGTCGATCGTCGGCGGGATCACCTTGTTGTTGCGATAACGGTCGATCGCGCTCTGCATGCGCTGGCCGTTGAAGGCGATGTTCTTGTCGGCGCTGTCGCGCGGCCAGGGATCGACCATCATGCTAACGCGGTCGGAGGCGAGCGCGTCACCGGCATTGGCCGTGACACCCTCCTCGCGCGCCAGGTATTGCGAGCAGCCGCCGAGCAGCGCCAGCGCGGTGGCGAGGCCGAGCGCCCGCGCGATGTTACTGGATCGACGCATTGGCCTGTTCCTTCGGCATGTCGAGCATGTGCCCGGTAAACGGTTGCGCTTCGGCGCGGGCGAAGTAGGCGCCCGCGGGCGTCAACCGGGCCGGCTTGACGCGCGAGACTTCCATCTTGCCGTTGAGGAAGAAATCGACGTCGTTGGGCGGCAGCGTGCCGTCCATCGGCGTCTTGACCACGTCGCCCGGCCGCGTCGGCCGCACCAAGTGCGGGGTGACGATGATGGCTAGGTCGGTCTGGTTCTTCTGATAGGACTTCGAGGAGAACAGCGTGCCCAGCACCGGCATGCTGCCAAGCCACGGCAACTGGTCGACCTGATTGCGATTCACCGTCTGCAACAGGCCGCCGATGACGAAGCTCTGGCCGTCGCGCAGTTCCACGGTTGTGGAGGCGCGTCGCACGATCAATGCCGGCACCGACACGCCGTTGGCGACCGCCACCGCGTGCAGCGTGTCGATCTGGCTGACTTCGGGCACGATCTTCATGTTGATCAGCCCGCGATTCAGCACGGTCGGCGTGAAGGCGAGGCTGACGCCGTATTTCTTGTAGGCGACGGTGATCTGGCCGTAGTTGCCGGCCACCGGGATCGGGTACTCGCCGCCCGCCAGGAAGCTCGCGGTGTCGCCCGACAGCGCCACCAGATTGGGTTCCGCCAGGCTGCGGGCGAGGCCTTTCTGCTCTAGGGCGTTGATCAGAACGTCGGTGGTCACGCCGTCCGATATGATGCGGCCGATCATGAAGCCGAACGGCGAGCCGCCCGAGAGCACGCCGGCCGCGACTTCGGTTGCCGGGATTCCAGCGTTGTTTACCGGTGCGGTGATCGGCAGATTGCTTGCCGGCTGCCCCGAGCCGATATTGGTGATGGAGTGGCTGCCGAACCTGTTCCATTGCACGCCGAGATCGCGGCCGGCGTTGCGCGCGAGCTCGATGAAACGCACCTCCAACAGCACCTGCTGCGGCGACGATACCGAGGCCGCATTGATGACGTTGGGGCCGAACTGGCTCGCGATGGTGATTGCCTGATCGAGAGTGGTCGCGTCGGGCGCCTCGCCGCTGATCATGATGCGACCGTTCACCGACGACGCGTGCAGGCGAGCGCGCGGAAAGCGCAGCCGCAACTGACGAGTGAGCCGGCTGACGTCGTAGGACACCTCGACGTCGAAGATGCCGATCAGCTTCTTGTCGCTGGTGTAGGCCGACACGCGAGTGGTGCCGATCTTCTTGGCGAGAATGGTCAGCGAATGGTCGGTCAGCGGATTGACGTCGGCCACGGTCGGATCGCTGACCGTGATGTCGGCGAAGCCGGAGTCGGTGCGCACGTCCTGCGACTGGCCGATCGGCACGGTGACCATCGCGGTGCGGTTGCCGCCGCCGATCTTGATTTCCAACCGCTGCGCGTGGGCTTCGCCGGTCAAGGCGAGCAGCGCAACGATGAGCGTGATCACGAGCGTGAGCGCGACGTCGCGCAGCAGGCTGCCATAAGTCACGCTGCCGTCCGGGCGCCGCCAGGCAAAGCCTGCGGCGAAATCGTTGTTATTGTTCATTTTGTGCTGCCTCAGCCCTTGTTGATGCGGTCCCGCAATCACCAGGAAGCCCCCTTCGGTTCCTGCGCCATCGCGGCCAGCCCCTTCTTGTCTTCGACCGGCACGGTGTAGTTCTGCTGCGATTTCGGCCGGATCACCGTGACGGTGGTGGTGGATCCGTCGTTTCCGAACAGGCCACCCGCCAGATCCTTGAGCGTGATGCGATGGGTGTGGGTATCGGCGGTCTCGCCGGCCTTGCGCAGCAGCAGTGAAAGATTGCCGACCGATGCGGCGAGCCACAGCTTCTGCGCATTGACCGTGTTGACCTCGAGGGTGACAGACTTCGGCACAGTGGCCTTGGCGCTGCGGTCGTCGGCGTGCTGGTCGACGGCGAGCACGCGCGCGTCCTGCAACACGACCTGAGAAGAGGCGCCTTCCTTGGCCTGACGCGTCAGCACGACATCAACGTGGTCGCCCGGCTGCACGAAGCCGCCGACGCCTTCGACGTCGTTGACGCGGATGGTGACGGCCTTCATGCCTTTGTCGACGAGCGCGGACAGAGTGGCGCGCTGGCCGGGGCCGGTGATCTTGAGCGCCAGCACCGGCTCGTTCGGTTCGATGGCGGTGAGGACTACGCGCTTGCCGTGGCCGAGGATGTCGCTGATGTGGGCGAAGGAACCGGCCGGCATGGCGTTCGCCGGCCACGGCACTTCACGCAGCATCTTGGCGGTCAGCGTTGTGCCGAAGCGCAGCGGGCCACTGGCTACCACGATGGTCTTGGTGGCGACGGGCTTGGCGGTCTCGAGATGGCGCGCTTGCTTGCTGGCCTGGTTGTTGAGCCAAACCTGCGCCACGAACACGGCGAGGACGCCGAATACGACAGCGAATCCGATCATTACTAGGGTACTGGCGCGCACGGCTTCTGCCTCGTTAAACGCGGACCGCGTTTTTCCGCGGTCTCTTCTGTGAAACGAGACTAGGGGGCACCCCGCACTCAATTACTAACGACGCAGAAACACTTATCCCTATGATGAAGGGTCGTTTACCGGGTTGCGCATCCCTTTAGAGAAATTTGGCGTCGATCTGCGCCATCCTTTAACCGTCAGCCTTCACCCTTCGTTGAGCCTAACGCTTCGTATACCCGCCGCCACGAGCGCGAGCGCCTCCCCAGACCGGCTCGCTCGGCGGCCGAGCGGGGCATGTTGATAGCCCTCGCAGAACGGGTATGGTCCGCCCCGCCCACCCGGCGCTTCAGGAGAGCTTCATGGCCGCGACGATTTTCGATTCCCACGTCTTCCGCAACGTTTTCACCACCGAAGCCATGCGGGAAGTGTGGTCGGACGAGAACCGGGTGCAGAAATATCTCGATTTCGAGGCCGCACTGGCGCGCGCGCAAGGCCGGCTGAAGATCATTCCGCAGGAAGCCGCCGACGAGATCGTCAAGCACTGCGACGCCAAAGAATACGACATGGCGAAACTGAAGGAGGCGACCGAGCGGATCGGCTACCCGGTGCTGCCGGTGGTGCAGCAGTTGGTCGGCCTGTGCAAGGACAAGCTCGGCGAGTGGTCGCATTGGGGCGCCACCACCCAGGACATCACCGACACCGCTACGGTGTTGCAGATCAAGCAGGCGCTGGCGCTGGTCGAAAAGGAGATCGACGGCATCTGCGACGCGCTCGCGGCCTTGGCGAAGAAGTACCGCGACACGCCCATGGCCGGGCGTTCCAACCTGCAGCAGGCGGTGCCGATCACCTTCGGCTACAAGATGGCGACCATGCTGGCGGCGTTCCAGCGCCATAAAGAACGCCTGAACGAACTGAAGCCGCGCGTGCTGGTGGGCGAGTTCGGCGGCGCGGCCGGCACGTTGTCGTCGCTCGGCAAGGACGGCTTGCGCTGCCAGGAAGCGCTGATGAAGGAACTCGACCTCGGTCAGCCCGACATCTCCTGGCACACGGTGCGCGATCGCATCGCGGAGGTCGGCTGCTTCCTCGGGCTCGTCACCGGCTCCTGCGGCAAGATCGCCTTCGACGTGAAGCTCTTGATGCAAACCGAAGTCGAGGAAGTGCAGGAGCCGTTCCACCAGGGCCGCGGCTCATCGTCCACCATGCCGCAGAAGCGCAATCCGATCTCTTCCGTTTACATCACCGCCCAGACCGCCATGGTGAAGCAGCTCGTCGCCGCGTTGCTCGAGGCGCAGATCGAGGACCATGAGCGTTCCACCGGCCCGTGGGAGATCGAATGGATCGCGCTGCCGGAGATCTTCCTGCTCGCCGCCGGCGCGCTGGCGCAGACGCGCTTCGTGGTGGAAGGCATGCACGTCAACGAGCAGAAGATGCGCGACAACCTGTTCATCACCAAGGGCCTGCTGATGTCGGAAGCCGTGATGATGGGGCTCGGCGACAAGATGGGCCGCAACTACGCCCACGATGTCGTCTACGACGTCTGCCGCGAGGTGGTGAAGACCGGGCGCCCGCTGATCGATCTCCTGGAGGAGAACGAAGAGATCAGCCAGCATGCCGACCGCAAGGCGCTGGAAAAGATGATCGATCCGGCGAACTATCTCGGCGTCGCGGGCGAGATGGTCGACCGCGTGCTGGCGAAGCACGGCAAGTAGCTACGCCTTCGGCATCGTCTTCCAGACCGCCAACGCAACAGCTGCGCACGCCACGCCGATCAGCAGGAATAGCTGCGGCACGGTGGTGCCGAACTTCTGCAGCACCGCCACCAGCAACGTGCCCGCGGTCATGAAGGCAGCGTTGAGCACGTTGACGGCGGCGATGGTGCGGGCGCGGTAGGCGACGTCAGACCACGCCTGCACAGCGGCAAAAGCCGGCACGATGAAGAGCCCGCCGGCGGCCGCCATGCCGAACAGATCAATGGCCACGCGCAGGCCGAGCCCCGACGTCAACACCACTGCCGGCCCGCGCAGCGCGCTCGCCGCGGCGTGCCCGTAGCCGGCGAACCCGAGATCGAGCGCGAACAGCGCCAGCAAGACCGCGCCGACGACCGTGGTCGTCAGCACGATGCGGCCGTGCGAAATCTTCGCGGCGATGCCGGAGCCGATGCCGACCGCGATCGAGAACAGCGCCAGGCAGGCGGTGACCGCGTCCTCGTTGCCGCCGATCAGGTCCTTGATCAGCGGCGGCAGCAGCGACAGCACCACGATGCCAACCACCCAGAACCAGCTCGTCACCATCGCGCCCCACCACAGCCGGCGGTCCGAGCGCAGGTGCGTGAACATCGCGAGGGTCGAGACGACGATGTTGGCGCGCACGGCGAGCTGCGGCGCGCCGCGGCCGCTCGGCGGAATGAACAGCGCGCTCAACCAGCAGGCCAGCGCGAACGCCATCACCAGCGCGCCGAACAGCACGGCATCGCCGCCATCTCGGGACGCCAGGCCGGCGGTGATGGTGCCGGTGAGAATGGCGATGAAGGTCGCGCCCTCGATCAGCGCGTTGGCGGCCGGCAGACGCTCGCGCGGCAGGTGGTCGGGCAGAATGCCGTATTTCACCGGCCCGAACAGCGTCGACATCACACCGAAACCGCCGAGCGCGACGAACATGACGACGACGGACTGGTGCTCGTAGCCGTAAACCGACAGACCGGCGATCGCCATCTCGGCGAGCTTCACGGATTGCGCCACGCGCGCCTTGTCGAAGCGGTCGGCGAGTTCACCGCCGAGCCCCGACAGGAAGAAGAACGGCGCGATGAACACCGCGCTCGCCAGCGTGATCAGCGCCGGGGCGTTGGCCGATCCGACCTGGAACAGGATGAGGAAGACGAGCGCGGTCTTGAGGAAATTGTCGTTGAACGCCGCGAAGAACTGGCACCAGAACAACGGCGCAAAGCGCCTCGACAGCATGAGCGGCGGCATGGCCGCCTTATAGCAGCCCGCGCGGCCACACGCGCTTGCCGAGCGTTGCCGTACCGATGTGCGCCGCATGGCGCGCCTCGGAGATGACGGGAAGGATGCCGTGCCGATGCGCTGAAGGGGGGAACTGGTGCCGGCGGAGGGATTTGAACCCCCGACCACCCGCTTACGAAGCGGATGCTCTACCGCTGAGCTACGCCGGCTAAGCCGCTATTTCATCGCGTTTCCGGACGGCGAACCGGTTTCCACCTCGCCTGGAAACGCCTCTAGCGCGGGCCACTACTATAAGCGCGGAGCGGCGATGGCAAGGCAGCCTCTCGGTCGTTCCGCGACGGCGCGGCATTACCGAAACAACTGCCGCAAACGGGACCAGCCGTCGCTGCTGCCGCTGGACTGGGTCTCGCCGTCGGTTTCGCCCCCGATCCCGGGATCGTCGGGCGCGTGCACCAGCGGGATGACCGGCTCCGGGGCCTTCGGCGCCGGCTTGGCTGGCGCCGGCTTGGCTGAGGCCGGCTTGGGCTGAGCCGGCTTGGCCTGAGCCGACTCGGGCTGAGCCTGCGTGGGCTGGGCCGGCTCGGCCTCAGGCGGCTTGCTGTCGGCCGGCTTCGGCTCGGGCTTGGTGTCGGCCGGCGCGGCCTCAGGCGGATGGCCCACCGGTTCCTGCGCGGGTGGCGGTTCGGCGGGCGCGGCCTTGGCCTCGGGCGGGACGATTTCGCCCGGTTCCGGGCTCTCCGGCGGCGGGGCGGCGGCCAGCGGCATCTCGATCACCGGCCGGCTGACGCCGATCTCGGCGAGCGGCACCCGCCACTCAAAGCCATCCAGTCGGCCATTGGGCGACACCGGGAGCCAGCGGTCCGAGACCACCCCGTCGGCGGTCCAGACCGGATCGCCGGCGGCGTGCACGGCGCGCGCCATCCATTCGCGCACGCGGCCGGTATCGCCGTGCTGAGCCTCCTCGATCTCGGCCATCAGGGCCGCCACCCGGCGGGTCGGCGCCGGCAGATAAGGCGCCAACGCCTCGCGCGCCGTGGCGAATTCACCGGCGTCGAGCGCGGCGCGCGCGACCGCGAGCGCGCCCTCACGCTGGCCGGGCGTCATCGCCGCCAGTTTCTGCACGCGGGCAAGCCGCTCGCGCGCGGAATCGCCGAGGCGCAGGTCGGCATAAGCCTCCGCGATGTCGGGATGCGGGTTGGCGCGCCAGGCCGCCTCCAGGACGCGGCGGGCGCGGCGCAGTTCGCCCGCTTCCACCAGCCGCCGCCCCGCCAATGCCGCCGCCGGCACCAGGCCGGGCGCGAGCTTGACAGCTTCCAGCGTCAGGCCGCGCGCGGTATCGCGCTCGCTGTCGGGCAGCGCCTGCGCGCGTGCCGTCAGCAGCACCGCGCGCTTGCGGCGATACTCCTCCTTCGCGATGCCGCTCTTCATGTGCTCGAGCGCGGTCAGCGCACCCGCCCAATCGCCTCCGCCGCAACGGTCGTCGAGCACGGCCTGCCCGGCCCAATTGAGCGCCGGTGCCGCTTTCGCCGCCTGCTCGGCCGCGCGGCGCGCGCCATCGACGTCGCCGCGGCGTTGCGCTTCGACATAGAGGCCGCGCAGCCCCAGGAGCTTCGTTTCCTCGTGCTGCGTCATCGCGCGGAAGGCGCGCTCGGCGGCGGGCCGGTCGCCGGCCATCTGCGCCGATTGGGCGCTCAACAGCAGCGTCAGCGGTTCGCCCGGCGTCAGCCGCACCGCGTCGTCTGCATTGCGGCGCGCGAGCTTCAAATCGCCGGCGCCGATGGCGATGAGGCCGCGGCTCACCGCCTGATGGCCCTTCATGGCGCGGCGGTGACGGAAGAACACGGACATCTGGCCAGGCGAGCGCAGCAGCGCCCGCAGCAGCCAGATCGCCAGCATGAGCAGCAGCACCACCAGAATGAGCGCGACCACCGCCACCGCCATCGAGGTCTCGATGTGATAGCCGAGCCAGGTCACCGCCACGTCGCCGGGACGGTCGGCGATCCAGGCGGCGCCGAGCGCGATCGCCGCCAGCGCAATGAGGAAGAACACGACTCGGATCATAACGCCCTCACCTGTTGCCGAGCTCGCGGGCGGCGTGCGCGGCAACATCGTGCGCGGCATTGAGCGCCGCCTGCCGCGCCTTGGCTTTGGCGATCCACTCATGTGCCGGCGCACGCACATTATCCGGCAGCTTGTCGAGATCGGCGAGCGCGCCGGCGATATCGGCGTGAGCCGCTTCCACTTCGAGCCGCGCCAGAATGTCGGCGGGCTGATTGCCCGCCGGCGCCTGCACCGGCGTCACGCGCACCAGCTTTTCGGCGTTGGCGCGCAGGCGCGTGAGGAAATCGCCGGAGGATTTCGTTTCGCCGGCGGCGTTGCGCATGGCGGGAATGAGCTTGATGAGCTCCTTGGCGAACTCGTTCTTGGTCGGCAATCCACTCTGGGCGAAGCGTGACAGCGGCGCCAATGCCTTGCCGTCGGCACCGAGCGCTTTCGCCTGCGCGAGCTGGGCCGCATAGGGCGCGCCGCTCAGGACCGCGTTGCGCAGCGCCGTCGTGCTCAGCGCCCGCCGCGTGGCGCGCTCGCTCGACGTCGCCTTGGCGATCTGCTGCTGCGCGCCGGTCACGGTGCCACGCACGCTCTTGATCTCGTCGTTGAGCTGGCTGCGCGTGCTTGCCAGCGCTTTGTCGAGCCCATCGACCTTGGTTTGCAGGTCATCGAGCGCGGCGACCTTCTTCTGCAAGGCATCGAATGCGCTGCTGGGGACGGCAGGCGTCTGATTTTGCGCACTGGCGACATGCTGCACGCTTTGCTTCAAATCGCCGACGGCCTTCTGCGCGGCGGCGGCGTTCTGGTCGGCCTGCTTGGCGGCACCGGCGATGGTATCCGTGCGCTTGCCGAGCGCGTTCACCTCATCGCGCAACGACTTCAACGTATCTGCGAGCTTGCCGATGTTCTGCACCGCCGTCTTGTCGGCAGGCGGCATGTTGCCGAGCTCGCTCTCGAGCTTGCTCACGCGCTGAGACAGTGCCGCAACATGTTTGTCGAGGGCCGCGGTGTCGGCCTTGGGCGCCGGCTTGTTCTGCAGGGTCTGCACCTGCTTTTCGAGGGTCGCGACACGCCCCGGCAGATCGCCGTTCTGGGTCGAGGCCGCTGGGATGTAGCCGGCGGCCCAAAGCCCGCCACCGATGGCGGCCACGATCACCGCGCCGATGACGCCGCCGGCCACGCCGGCGCCGAGCCCGCCGCGCGGCGGCGGCGGAGGTGGCGGCGCCGCACGCTCCGGCTCAGGCTCGGACTCAGGCTCAGCTTTCGGCTCGGATTCGGGGCCGGGCGCAGCTTCCGATGAAGCCGGCTCGGCCGACGCAGGTTCGGACGCGGCCATCTCCGGCGCGGGCACCTGCTCCGGCGGCGGCGCCGGCTCGGATTGCGGATCGGGCATCGCGGCAGCCGCTGCCGCCGGATCGGGCGGCAGTTCGGTGGCCTTGAGATCGATGGTGGGCGCAGCGCGCTTGCGGCGGGGGCCGCTGTCCGGCGATTCCGGCGGTTTGCGCTTGTCTGCCATCAATCTCCCTCGAATTCGAAATGGTGCCCTAGGGGATAACCGAAAGTACGGCCTTGCGCCAAATCAACCCGCCGGGGGCGTCAAAAGTTCGATCAACCCGGCCTCGGACGGATGTGCCGCAATCGAGATATGCGCGGCGCCCGCTTCGGCCAGCGGCGCGGCGACCTGGGCGGAAAGACAATAATGCCGCACCTGAAGCGCGCGCGCGATGCGGCCGGCCGCCTGCGCACCCGCAAGATAGTTCTCGGCGCTGCGCTTCGAGAAATGCAGCACGCCATCGACCGCGCCAGCGTCGAGCGCCGCCACCAGCGCCGGCGGATAGGGCGCGGTGACCGCGCGGTAGACGACGCGCATGTCGGCGGCGAGTCCGTGTGTAGCAAGCTCCGCCGTCAGATCGGCGGCACGGTCGGCGCCGGCGAGATAGAGAATCGGCGCGCGCGCATACGCCCGGCGCTCGACGATGAGCTTGACCAGGTCGTGCACATCGCCGCCGGCCGACGTCACGTCGGCGAAGCCCGCGGCACGCGCGGCCTCGGCGCTGCGACGCCCGACGGCAAAAAGCGGCAGCTTGAGGAGCGCATCGCGCGCAGGATTATCGGCGAGCGCCATCGGCGCATTGGCGCTCGTGATGACCACCGCGCCCCAAATGTTGTTAAGAGCGCCGGCAAGATCGCCGGGCAGCGCCTCGACCCGCATCAAGGGCGTCAGTAGCACCTCATGCCCGAGCGCGCGCAAGGCGGCGGCCGTGCGTTCGCCATCGGCTTCAGGGCGGGTGACGACGAGGTTCATGCATCAAAACTCAATGGCGCGGACGCTGACCCAAACTCCGTTCATCGCCGCGCAAGCGGGGATCCAGGGATATTCGGCGCCGGGTCCCCGCTTTCGCGGAGACGAACGGCAAATTTATCCTATTCAAAAAACCCCGGTCCCGCCGTGCGCTTGAGCGCGTGGCCGGCTTCAGCGCCGATCTTCACCGCGTCGTCGCGATGACCGGTGGCGTCGATGTCATGGGCCGCGGCCCCGTCGGGGCGCGCGATCAGGCCGCGGAATTCGATCGAGCCGCCGCTCACCGTGGCGTGGCCGGCAATCGGCGTCTTGCAGGAGCCGTCGAGCGCGGCGAGGAACGCGCGCTCGCACGCGACCGCGGTAAACGTGTCGACGTGATTGATACGAGCGAGCCAATCGCGCACGCGCGTGTCGTCCGCGCGCGCTTCGATGCCGATCGCGCCCTGCCCCACCGCCGGCAGGAATTCTGCAACGCTCATGACGTGCGTCGCATGCTGCTCGAGGCCGAGCCGCTTCATGCCGGCGAGCGCCAGAAGCGTCGCGTCGACCTGACCCTCGTCGAGCTTGCGCAGCCGTGTCTGCACGTTGCCGCGCAACAACGCGATGTTGAGATCGGGACGCACGCGCTTGGCAACCGCCTGCCGGCGCAGCGACGCGGTACCGAGGGTAGCGCCCGGCGGCAGTTCGGCGAGCGACTTGGCTTTGCGGCTGATGAAGACGTCGCGCGGGTCCTCGCGTTCGAGGCAGGCCACGAGCATCAGGCCGGCCTGCGACACCGTCGGCATGTCCTTGGCCGAATGCACGGCGAGATCGATGCGGCCGTCGAGCAGCGCCTCCTCGATCTCCTTGGTGAACAGGCCTTTGCCGCCCTCGGCCGACAGCGGCCGGTCCTGGATGGCGTCGCCGGAGGTGCGGATGACGACGATCTCGATGGCCTCTTCGTCGACGCCCGCAGCCGCCGCCAGGCGGGCGCGCACGGCACGCGCCTGCACCAGCGCCAGCGGGCTGCCGCGCGTGCCGATCCGCAAATTGGGAGTGGATTGCGCCATATAACCTCTCGATGCTACGGCGTCTTTTAGGCCACTCTTCGTAACAAAGGAAAGGTCGCCTTTCCTCGTCATTCCGCGGGCGCCGCGAGCCCGGAGGGACGGCAACATAGGACCCTGAATGATCGTCCTCGGCATCGAAACCACCTGCGACGAGACCGCGGCCGCGGTGGTGGAACGCAGCGACGACGGGCGCGGGCGCATCCTCTCCAACGTGGTGCTATCGCAGATCGAGGAGCATGCTGCCTTCGGCGGCGTGGTGCCGGAGATCGCCGCGCGCGCGCACGTGGAGGTGCTGGATACCGTCATCGCGCAGGCCATGGGCGAGGCGGGCTTGAGCTTCGACGCCGTCGACGGCGTCGCCGCCGCCGCCGGCCCTGGGCTGATCGGCGGGGTCATCGTCGGCCTCACCACCGCCAAGGCGATCGCGCTGGTGGAGAACAAGCCGCTCATCGCCGTCAATCATCTGGAAGCGCACGCGCTGACGGCGCGGCTGACCGACGCCACGCCGTTTCCTTATCTCTTGTTCCTCGCCTCCGGTGGCCACACGCAAATCCTCGCCGTGCGCGGGGTCGGCGATTACGTTCGCATCGCCACCACCCATGACGACGCCATCGGCGAGGCCTTCGACAAGACCGCCAAGCTCTTGGGGCTCGGCTATCCGGGCGGGCCGCAGGTCGAGCAGGAGGCACTCCACGGCGACGCGCGCCGCTTTCCGCTGCCGCGGCCGATGCACGGGCGCAAGGAAGCCGACTTCTCGCTCTCGGGGCTCAAGACCGCGCTGCGGTTGGAGGCCGAGGCCATTGCACCGCTCTCGGACCAGGACGTCGCCGATCTGTGCGCCTCGTTCCAGCAGGCCATCGTCGACGTCGTGCTCGACCGGCTGCGCGCGGGCGTGAAGATCTTCCGCAGCCGCTTCGGCGCGCCCAACGCGCTGGTCGCCGCCGGCGGCGTGGCTGCCAACCAGGCGATCCGCGCCGTGCTGCAGCGGCTCGCCGATGAAGCCGGCACCGCGCTGGTGGCTCCGCCCATGGCGCTTTGCACCGACAACGGCGCCATGATCGCCTGGGCCGGCGCCGAGCGACTGGCGCTGGGGCTCACCGACACGCTCGACGTGGCGCCGCGCGCGCGCTGGCCACTCGACGAAATCGCTGCCGCCGAAGGCGCGCGCAAGCGCACGGCAGCGTATAAGTGAGCGCATGAGCATGACCCTTCAGAAGATCGCCGTGCTCGGCGGCGGCGCCTGGGGCACGGCGCTGGCGTTGACCGCCGCGCGCGCCGGCCGCGCCGTGACGCTGTGGGAGCACGACCCCGGCAACGCCGAACAGCTCGAAACCAGGCGCGAGAGCCGTTTCCTGCCGGGCGTAAAGCTCGACGACGCCATCACCGTCACCCGCGACCTGAGCCAAGCCGTCGGCGCCGACGCGGTGCTGCTCGTGGTGCCGGCGCAGGTGCTGCGCAACGTGGTCACGGGGCTGGCGCCATCCCTCGCGAAGGGCACGCCGCTGGTCGCCTGCGCCAAGGGCATCGAGCACGGCACCCACAAGTTCATGAGCGAGATCATCGCCGAATGCGCCGGCAACGCCGTGCCGGCGATCCTCTCGGGCCCAAGCTTCGCGGCCGACGTGGCACGCGGTCTACCGACCGCCGTCACCATCGCGGCCACCGACGACGCCACGGCGACCGCGCTCGCGCACGCCATCGGCTCCGGCAGCTTCCGGCCCTATCACTCCACCGACATGCGCGGCGTCGAGCTCGGCGGCGCCGCCAAGAACGTGCTGGCAATCGCCGCCGGCATCGTCTCGGGGCGTGGCTTGGGCGCAAGCGCCATGGCGGCGTTGACGACGCGCGGTTTCGCCGAGCTCAGCCGCTTCGGCCGCGCTTACGGCGCGCGCGCGGAGACCATGATGGGACTCTCGGGGCTCGGCGATCTCATCCTCACCTGCTCGACGCCGCAATCGCGCAACTTCTCCTACGGCGTCGCGCTCGGCAAAGGCGAGCCGCCGCCCGGCAAGCTGGCAGAGGGCGTGTTCACAGCGCCGGTGCTCTTGGAGATGGCGGAAGCCAAGAACGTCGAGATGCCGATCTCGGCGGCGGTCGCCGCGGTGCTGGCGCAAGAGCTCAGTGTCGACCAAGCGATCGAGTCGCTGATGACGCGGCCGTTCAAGGCAGAATAATCGGAAGGAAACGCGACGTGGCCTACTGGCTGATGAAATCGGAGCCCGATGCCTGGTCGTGGGATCAGCAGGTGAAGAAGGGCGCCAAGGGTGAAGCCTGGACCGGCGTGCGCAACCATGCGGCCAAGCTCAACCTCATGCGCATGAAGAAGGGCGACCGCGGCTTCTTCTATCACTCCAACATCGGCAAAGAGGTGGTCGGCATCGTCGAGATCATCCGCGAGCACTATCACGACCCCACCGCCGAAGACGGTACGCCCTGGGTGGTGGTGGACGTGAAGGCGGTTCAGCCGATGCCGAAGCCGGTGACGCTCGCCGCCATCAAGGCCGAAGCGAAACTCAAGGAGATGGCACTGCTCAAGCTGTCGCGGCTGTCGGTGCAGCCGGTGACCGACGCCGAGTGGAAGCTGGTCTGCAGGATGGGCGGGCTCTAGAGCGGCCTGCCCACGTTGGCGAAATTCGATTGCGTCATCCGGCCGGCAGCGCCACGCAAAGATAATTTTTGCGCCGCTTGCGCTCTTCGCACCAGCACGCATTTACGCTGCGCTGCACACAACCAAGAGCCGCAGATTTAATCGATAGTATAATTTAGCGAGAGGCGCATTTGGCGTATAACTCTTGGCAGGGGCGTCGGGGGCGATCCGACCAAGAAGAAGAAAAAACCTCAGCCGTGGCGGACCAGCTGTGATGCGGCCGTCCTGAGGCACCCCCGGAGGATGCAATCATGAAATTAGCAAACCCGGCCCCCCTGGGGCTGACCGGCTTCGCCCTCACGACATGGATGCTGAGCATGGTGAACGCTGGCTGGTACACGGGCGCCGGCGTGCCCCTCGTGCTGGCCTGCGCATTCGCCTTCGGCGGCACCGCACAATTTGCCGCCGGGTTGATGGAAATGCCGCGTGGCAACACCTTCGGCTTTGTTGCGTTCTGCTCGTACGGCGCGTTCTGGTGGACCTTCGCTCTGTTCGTCGAGTTCTTTGCAACCAAAGTGCCGGGCACCTTCGTCGGTTGGTGGCTGGTGGCCTGGGGCGCGTTCACCTTCTACATGTGGATCGGCAGCCTGGCGCTCAATCGCGCGGTACAGGCGGTCTTCCTTGCGTTGACGATCACCTTCTTCCTGCTCGGTATTGGCGAGTGGACCGGCGGCGGCGCCCTGCACGAAGCCGGCGGCTATTGCGGCCTCGTGACCGCGGTGCTGGCCTTCTATCTGGCGGCCGCCGAAGTGATCAACGAAACGCATGGCCACGTCGTGCTCCCGGTCGGCGCGCCAGCCGCCGCCGAACCGGTGGGCCAACATCGGCCAGCGTAAAATGGGGTGACGCTCCGACCACTGCTTTTGTCGGAGTGTTCCCTGTCGGCCCCGCCTGCTAAAACCGCGGGCGGGGCGGCATCTCGTCCGCAGCACCCGATTGACCGCCGCGTACTGCACGCGTTGTATAGGTGCAGGAACAAGAAGATTGCGCCGCGGCAGGTAGCGTGAAGAGGGAGGAGTATTCGATGTCCGAAAAGATCTATGACGTTCCCGGCGAATGGCAGAAGCGCGCCTACGTGGACGACGCCAAGTACCAGGAAATGTACGCGGCCTCCATCAAGGACCCGGCCGCCTTCTGGGCCAACGAGGCCAAGCGCATCACCTGGATGAAACCCTTCACCAAGGTGAAGAACACCTCCTATGACCCGCATAACGTCTCGATCAAATGGTTCGAGGACGGCACGCTCAACGCCTGCTACAACTGCGTCGACCGGCATCTCGACAAGCGCGGCGACCAGACCGCGCTCTTGTGGGAAGGCGACGACCCCAAGGACGACAAGAAGCTCTCCTACAAGGAACTGCACGCGGAAGTTCAGCGCTTCGCCAACGTGCTGAAGGCGCGCGGCGTCAAGAAGGGCGACCGCGTCACCATCTACATGCCGATGATCCTGGAGGCCGCAGTCGCCATGCTGGCCTGCGCCCGCATCGGCGCCATCCACTCGGTGGTGTTCGGCGGCTTCTCGCCGGATTCGCTCGCCGGCCGCATCACCGACTGCACCTCGGAGTGCGTCATCACCGCCGACGAGGGCATCCGCGGCGGCCGCAAGATTCCGCTGAAAGCCAATACCGACGCCGCCTGCGATATTGCCAAAGGCATGGTGAAGAGCGTGATCGTCGTGCGCCGCACCGGCGCCAAGGTCGCGATGAAGGACGGCCGCGACGTTTATTACGATGAGGCGGCCAAGAGCGTGCCCGCCGACTGTCCGTGCGAGGAGATGAGCGCGGAGGATCCGCTGTTCATCCTCTACACCTCCGGTTCGACCGGAAAGCCCAAGGGCGTGTTGCACACGACCGGCGGCTACATGGTCTACACCTCGATCACGCACCAGTACGTCTTCGACTATCACGACGGTGACATCTACTGGTGCACCGCCGACGTCGGCTGGGTCACCGGCCACAGCTACATCGTCTATGGCCCGCTTTCGAACGGTGCGGTCAGCCTGATGTTCGAGGGCGTGCCGAACTATCCGACCACCTCGCGCTTCTGGGAGGTTTGCGACAAGCACAAGGTCAACATCTGCTACACCGCGCCGACCGCCATCCGCGCACTCATGCAGGGCGGCGACGATCCTGTGAAGAAAACCTCGCGCAAGTCGCTGCGCCTGCTCGGTTCGGTCGGCGAGCCGATCAATCCGGAAGCGTGGGAGTGGTACTACCACGTGGTCGGCGAGGACCGCTGCCCGATCGTCGACACCTGGTGGCAGACCGAGACCGGCGGCATTCTCATCACGCCGCTGCCGGGCGCAACCAAGCTGAAGCCCGGCTCGGCGACGCGGCCGTTCTTCGGCGTGGTGCCGGAGATCGTCGATGCCGAAGGCAATGCACTCGCCGGCGCCTGCTCCGGCAACCTGTGCATCGCCGACAGTTGGCCGGGCCAGATGCGCACGGTCTACGGCGATCACGATCGCTTCGTGCAGACCTACTTCTCGACCTATATCGGCCGCTACTTCACCGGCGACGGCTGCCGTCGCGACGCCGACGGCTATTACTGGATCACCGGCCGCGTCGACGACGTCATCAATGTCGCCGGCCACCGCATGGGCACCGCCGAGATCGAGAGTGCGCTGGTGGCGCACGAGAAGGTGTCGGAAGCCGCCGTCGTCGGCTATCCGCACGACATTAAGGGCCAGGGCATCTACGCCTATGTCACCCTGATGGCGGGGGTCGAGCCGAGCGAGGGGCTGCGCAAGGAGTTGGTCGCGTGGGTGCGCAAGGAGATCGGCCCGATCGCCTCGCCGGATCTCATCCAGTTCGCGCCCGGCCTGCCGAAGACGCGTTCCGGCAAGATCATGCGCCGCATCCTGCGCAAGATCGCCGAAGACGAATACGGCAATCTCGGCGACACCTCGACACTGGCCGACCCGGCCGTGGTCAACGACCTGGTCGACAACCGGCAGAACAAGAAGGCGGGCGCCGGGGCGTAGCGCCGCTCGCCCTCTGCAACGGGAATGCCGTCATTCCGGGACGCCCGCCGAAGGCGGGCGAACCGGAGGCCAAAGCACCGCGGCAAGTAATACCGCATCGACAGCGTTTCCGGGCTCGCGCGCTAAGGCCCGCGCCCGCGAATGCGCCTCGCGTTTAGCCTCCGTTTACGTTACCGCGAGCTTTCCCAGAAGCCTCGAACGCCGCGCACTATGATCGCCGCCATCAACCGAATGGGGCGTATGACGTGGTGCTCGTGCTGAAGCGAACGGCACTCTTTGTTGCGATCGTCATGACGTGGGTGCTGGTGGCCGCCGCGCTGGCGCAGGCTGCCGTGCCCGATCCGATGGTCGTGCCATTTGAGGGCTATCAACCCGGCACCATCGTGGTGAAGACCCACGAGCGGCATCTTTACTTCGTGCTCGGTCCCTATCGCGCGCTGCGCTTTCCCGTTGGCGTCGGCCGCGCCGGCATGCAGTGGACGGGCCTCGCGCACGTCGAAGGCAAATACGTCTGGCCGGCCTGGGCGGCGCCGCCGATGATCCGGCGCGAGAACCCGCGCCTGCCGAAAGTCATCCCCGGCGGCTCGCCGCACAACCCGATGGGTGCGCGCGCCTTGACGCTGCGCGGCGGCGAATACGCCATCCATGGCACCAACCGGCCATCGTCGGTCGGCCGTTTCATCTCGCACGGCTGCATCCGCATGTATAACCGCGACATCGTCCGGCTGTTTTCCATGGTCCAGGTCGGAACGCCGGTGTTCGTGGAACGATGACGGTGTCGCGGGTGCACTGGTTCCGAACGGCGGTCTCTGCTGTCGCGCTATTCATCGCGCTATTGATGCCGGCCTATGCCGGCCGGGTGGTGCCGTTCCGCAGCGGCTATCAACGCGGCGCGATCGTCATCGTCACGCATCGCCGTGAGCTTTTCTACGTGCTCGGCCACAGCCGCGCGATCCGCTATCCGGTGGGCGTCGGCCGCGCCGGCATGGCCTGGCACGGCCACGCCTGGGTCGACCGCAAGCTGGTGCGCCCGCCGTGGCAAGCGCCGCCGTCGATCCAGCGCCACGCACCGGTCATTCCCGGCGGCTCGCCGCGCAATCCCATGGGCGCCGCCGTGCTCGGCCTCGACCGCGGCAACTACGCCATCCATGGCACCAACAATCCGGCCTCGGTCGGCAAGTTCGTGTCGCACGGCTGCATCCGCATGCACAACGCCGATATCCTCGACCTGTATCGCCGCGCGCATCTCGGCACGGATGTGTACGTGCTGCAGTAGCCTTGGCCGGTCATCCAGCGGCCCGCGCCGTCCCGAAGCAAGCGATCGACGGGCGCGACACTACCCGGCTCCGCCGTGAGCAGGAGCGACGGCCGCCGGCGCCGCTAAACCTGTGAGTCCAGACGACTTTTCTCCCACGCGTCCGTGACAGGGCCACATTTCGTGGCAAGAGTCGGGCAATGGCGCGCGCCCGCACCTCCCCCCAGCCGGAAGTCCCAGGCCTCGCCGCTCGCCGGATCGCCGCCGATATCCTCGACGGCGTGCTGCGCCGGCGGCAGGCCGTCGACGAGCTGCTTTCCGGCAAGGCCGCCCATCCCGGCATCGCCACGCTCGCCGATCGCGACCGTGCGCTCATGCGGCGGCTCGCCGCCACCGCGCTACGTCGGCTCGGCACGCTGCGGCATCTGCTCGGCGGTTTCCTGGAGCGCGGCTTTCCGCCCGACGCGCCACGCTGCGAGACCGTGCTGCTGATCGGCGCCGCGCAAATCCTCTGGCTCGACGTGCCCGACCATGCCGCGGTCGATCTCTCCGTGCGGCTGGCGCAGGGCGACCGGCGCGCGGCCCGCTATGCCGGCCTCGTCAACGCAGTATTGCGGCGCGTGGCGCAAAACCGCGATGCGCTGCTCGCCGACGAAACGCCACGCGACACGCCGGACTGGCTGCTGGCGCGGTGGTCGGCGGCCTATGGCGCCGACACTGCGCGGGCCATCGCCAGGGCCAACGGCTGCGAACCGGCGCTCGACTTGACGACGAAGGAGGACGCCGCCAGCTGGGCCGAGCGCCTGCGCGGCCGAGTGCTGCCGACCGGCACCGTGCGCACCCTGGCGCAGGGCTCGATCACGCTGCTACCCGGCTTTGCCGAGGGCGCGTGGTGGGTGCAGGACGCCGCCGCCGCGCTCCCCGCCCGCCTCTTTGGCGATTTGCGCGGTCGGTCAGTGGCCGACCTGTGCGCGGCGCCGGGCGGCAAGACCGCTCAACTGGCCAATGCCGGCGCTCGGGTCACGGCGGTCGACCGCTCGCCGGCCCGGCTTGCGCGGCTGCGCGACAACCTCAAGCGGCTCTCGCTTGCCGCCGATACGGTCGCCGTCGACGCGCTGGAATGGCAGCCCGACGCCGTCGAGGGAGGCACTTTCGACGCCGTCCTGCTAGACGCCCCCTGCTCGGCGACCGGCACCATTCGGCGCCACCCCGACATTCCGTGGCTGAAGAGCGAAGCCGACATCACCGTGCTGACCTCTTTGCAGCAGCGGCTCATCGACAAGGCCGCGGCGCTGACGAAGCGCGGCGGCACGCTGGTCTACTGCGTCTGCTCGCTGGAGCCGGAGGAGGGCGAGCGGCAGGTGGAGGCGCTGCTCTCGCGCGCGCCGGGTCTCAAGCGCCATCCAATCACCGCAGCCGAGGTCGCCGGCTGCGGCGAACTGCTGACCCCCATGGGCGACCTGCGTACGCTGCCCAGCCTCTGGGACGACCCCGACCCGCGCTGGGGCGGGCTCGACGGATTCTACGCCGCCCGACTCACCCGCGTGGCCGACTAATCCACGCCCCTAATCCGCTCTCGGACCTTGCATATTGGCCCTTTGGCAGCCCTTCGGTATCGTGCGGCAGGCGCCCGGGATTCGAACTCGGGGGCAGGGAACGGGCACATTGACGATGCGGGTTTCGGTCGCGGAGCGAGCTAGGCTCTCCGCGCTCATTGGGCGCCGCGCGTTTCGTAGCGCGCTCGGCCGCATCAATGCGCACCCGCTGATGCGCTGGCGCTTCGGGGCGGCCAAGACCGACCGTGTCGTCATCGCGCCCCAGGATCTACGCACCGCCGACGCCACCCGCGCCAGCGAAATCTACGCCGGCCGCTTCGCATTCGCCGGCAAGGTCGTCGTCTCCGACCGCCGCTCGCCGTTCGAGGTCATGCCGCCGTCCGACGAATGGGCGGTGATCATGCTGAGCTTTTCCTGGCTGCGCCATCTGCGCGCCGCGGATTCCGCCATCACGCGCGCCAATGCTCGTGCCCTCATCGACGAATGGATCAACGTGCAGGGCGGCTGGCACGCGCTCGGCTGGCGGTCCGACATCCTGTCACGTCGTATCGTCTGCTGGCTCAACCAGGCGCCGTTCGTGCTGCAGGATGCCGATGCGCGATTCTATCGCCGCTACATCCGCAGCCTGTCGCGGCAGGTTCGCTACCTGCGCAAGACTCTGAACGAGACTCGCGACGGCTTGCCGCGTCTGCAAGCGCTGATGGCGCTGACTTGCGCCTCGCTCAGCATCCAGGGCCTGTCAGGGCAGGTGCGCGGCAACATGCGCCGCCTGAGCGAGGAATTGAACCGGCAGATCCTGCCAGACGGCGGTCACATCAGCCGCAACCCCGGCGTCATCATCGAGCTGCTCGCCGATCTTCTGCCGCTGCGGCAACTGTTTTCCGCCCGTCATCTGCCGCCGCCGCAGGCGATGAACAACGCCATCGACCGCATGATGCCCATGCTGCGGTTCTTCCGCCACGCCGATGGCAATTTCGCGCAGTTCAACGGCATGGGGCCGACGCCGGTCGACCTGCTCGCCACCGTGCTCGCCTACGACGATGCGCGCGGTACGCCGGTGTCGAACGCGCCCCATTCCGGCTATCAGCGCATGGACGCCGGCGACAGCGCGCTCATCATGGACACTGGGCGGCCGCCGCCCTTGGCCGTTAGCCAGGAGGCGCATGCCGGCTGCTTGTCGTTCGAACTATCGTGGCGTCAGCAGCGGCTGGTGCTTAACTGCGGCCTCCCGGCGGTCAACAAGGAAAACTGGCGCCAAGTGGCGCGCGCGACGCCCGCGCATTCGACCGTCACTCTCAACCAAGCCTCCTCGTGCCGCTTCCTGGAATCTGTTGGCTTGCGCAAGCTCCTGTTCGGTATCCCGATCGTGAGCGGCCCGCACGACGTGCGCATCGAGCGCGGCACACAAAACCAGGGCGAATGGCTGCGCGCCGCCCACGACGGCTACGTGCCGCAATTCGGCGCCGTGCACACCCGGGTGGTGCGGCTCAGCACCGACGGCCGCACGTTCGACGGCGAGGACAGCTTCGCCGGCCCGGATGGCCGGTCATTGCCGGCGCGCACACCGGACGACTTCGCCATCCGCTTCCACCTGCATCCGGCGCTGAAGGCGAGCCGGCTGTCGGACGGCTACGGCGTCATTCTGATGCTGCCCGACCGCGAGGTGTGGACCTTCAGCAGCTTCGGCGACCCGGTCCAACTCGAAGAAAGCGTCTACCTGTCGGCGGCGGACGGCCCGCGGCGCAGCACGCAGATCGTGATCTACGGCCGCGCCCGCGAGCGCAACAAGATACGGTGGATGTTCCGCCATTCGCCGCGCTCGGAGCCGGGCAGCCGGCCGGATCGCGAGGCGGAGCCGGAATTGCCTTTGTGACGGCCATTGTGGAAGCCGGGAGCATCGGAATATTGCGGAATACCCATCCGCATTTTCCTGTGCTAGCCCCTCGCTCATGACCACGCACCCTCGCCGCATCACCCGCGCCCTGTTGTCGGTCTCGGACAAGACCGGCCTCATCGGCTTCGCCAAAGAACTCGCCGGCTACGGCGTCGACCTCGTCTCCACCGGCGGCACCGCCAAGGCGCTCAAGGAGGCCGGCCTCGCCGTCACCGACGTCGCCGCGCTCACCGGCTTTCCGGAGATGATGGACGGGCGCGTGAAAACGCTGCACCCCAAGGTGCATGGTGGCCTGCTCGCCATCCGCGCCAACGCCGAGCACGCCAAGGCGATGGAAGAACACCACATCAAGCCGATCGATCTCTTGGTGGTGAACCTCTATCCGTTCGAAGCGACGGTCGCCAAGGGCGCAGACTACGACGACTGCGTCGAGAACATCGACATCGGCGGGCCGGCGATGATCCGCGCCGCCGCCAAGAATCACGCCGACGTCGCCGTGGTCGTCGAGCCGACGGACTACGAGAAGGTGCTGGCCGAGATGGCCGCACATTCCGGCATGCTCTCCTACGAGCTGCGGCAGAAGCTCGCCGCCAAGGCCTATGCGCGCACCGCGGCTTACGACGCGGCGATCTCCAACTGGTTCGCCGATACGCTCAATGACGACGCGCCGGACTATCGCGCCGTCGGCGGCGAACTGATCCAGTCGCTGCGCTACGGCGAGAACCCGCATCAACGCGCCGCCTTCTACCGCACGCCGGGGGGCCGCTTCGGCGTCAGCAGCGCGCGCCAGGTGCAGGGTAAGGAGCTCTCCTACAACAACATCAACGACACCGACGCGGCTTACGAAGCCGTGGCCGAGTTCGATCCGCGCCGCACGCCGGCTTGCGTCATCGTCAAGCACGCCAACCCGTGCGGCGTGGCGGAAGGCGAAAGCCTGATCGAGGCCTATCGCAAGGCGCTGGCCTGCGACTCAACCTCAGCCTTCGGCGGCATCGTCGCGCTCAACCGGCCGCTCGATGCGGAGACGGCGAAAGTCATCACCGAAATCTTCACCGAGGTGATCATTGCCCCCGACGCCAGTGACGAAGCGATCCGGATCGTCGCCGCCAAGAAGAACCTGCGCCTGCTGCTCGCCGGCGGGCTGCCCGATCCGCGCGCGCGCGGTCTGACCGCGAAGACGGTGGCATCAGGCCTGTTGGTGCAGTCGCGCGACAACGCGGTGGTCGACGACATGGACCTGAAGGCGGTCACCAAGCGCGCGCCCAGCGAGGCCGAGCTCGCCGACCTGCGCTTCGCCTTTCGTGTCGCCAAGCACGTGAAGTCGAACACCATTGTCTACGCCAAGGACCGCGCCACCGTCGGCATCGGCGCCGGCCAGATGAGCCGCGTCGACTCCGCGCGCATCGCGGCGCGCAAAGCCGAAGACGCCGCGCATGAACTGAAATTGCCCGCGCCGCTGACCAAGGGCTCGGTGGTCGCCTCCGACGCCTTCTTCCCGTTCCCGGACGGTCTGCTGGTCGCGATCGAAGCCGGCGCCACCGCGGTGATCCAGCCCGGCGGCTCGGTGAACGATCCGAAGGTGATCGCCGCCGCCGACGAGCACGGCATCGCCATGGTGTTCACGGGAACACGGCATTTTAGGCATTGAGGCTGGTTATCCCTCCCCTGGCAGGGGAGGGATAAGAACACCTACTGCTTCGCCAGATCCCCCAACAGACTCGCCGCCACGGAAAGCTTCGACAGCGTCAGCCCGGAGCCGGCGATTTCATGAATCGCCGAACGGATGCGTTCGACGTCGGCCTGGCGGGGCTTCACCCACTCTTCCACCGCGCCGGCACCCGCGGAACCGTTGCCGACCATGGCAGCGGTCAGCCGGCGTTCGGCCTCGCCGATCGAATCGAGGGCACGGTCGAGCGCTAGCCGATCGAAATAATCCGACACCGCGATGCCGGAGGCCGCGTGCGTGACGCGGTCGAGTTGGAAGAAGCTCTCCGTAGCGAAATAGGTCGCCGCGACCTCGACGACCGGCTTGGCCGAACGGTCGGCCACCAGCACGATATCGGGCGCCGGCTTGAGCACACTCAAGTTCGCCATGCGCCGCGCCAGCGCCTCCGGCACGCCGGCGACGGTCAATTCGGTGACGCGCGCCTGCCGCGCGGCGGTGGCCTGCTTCGACAGCGCCGTCTCAAGCGCCGCCTCCACCTGCGCGATGCCCGAGCGGTAGTGGCCGATGACGGCCTCCAATCCCTCACCTAAGTCGACATTGCGCAGGAACCAGACCAAGCGGTCGAGCAGCAGATCCTGCACCGTGGCGTAGAGCGAAAGTTGAGTGTCGCCGGCAACCTTGTTGTCGAGGCTGTCGATCTCGCCGTTGAGCTCGATCAGTCCGTAGCTGTTGCGCACGGCCGCGAACGCGGCCGCAATCGCCGCTGCCGAGGCGCCGGTCTGGTCGGCGATGCGCACGATCAGCGTGGCGCCGCCGCGGTTGACCATCGAATTGGTGAGCTGCGTCGCGATGATCTCGCGCCGCAGGCGATGCGCCTGCAACGCGTCGGCGAAGCGCGCCGACATCTCTTTCGGGAAGTAGCGGTTAATCTCGCGGCCGAGATAGGGATCGTCCGGCACGCTCGACTCGAGCAGCTCCTTGTAAAGCGACAGCTTGGCGTAGGCGAGCAGCACCGACAGCTCGGGTCGGGTGAGGCCGCCGTTGATCTTGCGCCGCTCGGCTATCATCATCTCGTCGGGCAGGAACTCGACCGCACGGTCGAGCTCGCCGTGCATTTCGAGCGTCTGCATCAGCCGCTGCTGGAACCCGAGGTCTTCGAGCCCCCGCCGCTGCGCCAGCGAAAGGGCCAGGGTCTGCTGATAGTTGTTGCGCAGCACCAGCCGCGCCACCTCGTCGGTCATCTCGACCAGCAGCGCGTTGCGGGCGTCGAACGTCAGCGTGCCGGCGCGGATCAGCGGGCTCAGCGCGACCTTGATGTTGACCTCGACGTCGGAGGTGTTGACGCCGGCGGAATTGTCGATGGCGTCGGTGTTGAGGCGGATGCCTCCCATCGCCGCCTCCACGCGCCCGCGCTGGGTCATGCCCAGATTGGCGCCCTCACCCACCACCTTGCAGCGCAGCTCGCCGCCGGTGACGCGGATCGCATCGTTGGCGCGGTCGCCGGCCGCCGCGTCGCTCTCGCTCGCGGCGCGCACATAGGTGCCGATGCCGCCGAAGAACAACAGGTCGACCTGCGCCTTGAGGATCGCCTTCATGAGCGCCTGCGGCGTCACCCGCTCCGGAACCCCCAAGAGCCCGCGCGCCTCCACGCTCAGGCGGATTTCCTTTGACGAGCGCGGGTAGACGCCGCCGCCTTGCGAGATCAACGACTTGTCGTAGTCCTGCCAGCTCGAGCGCGGCAGATTGAACAGCCGTTGGCGCTCGGCGAAGCTCTTCTCCGGGTCTGGATCGGGATCGATGAAGATGTCCCGGTGATCGAAGGCCGCCACCAACTTGGTGGTCGTCTCGCGCAACATACCGTTGCCGAACACGTCGCCGGACATATCACCGACGCCGACCGCGGTGAACGGCGTCTGGTGGATGTTGATGTCCATCTCGCGGAAATGGCGCTTGACTGATTCCCAGGCGCCCCGCGCCGTAATCCCCATCACCTTGTGATCGTAGCCGGCCGAGCCGCCGGAGGCGAAGGCATCGCCCAGCCAGAAATCGTGCGCTTCCGAGAGGGCGTTGGCGATGTCGGAGAAGGTCGCAGTGCCCTTGTCCGCAGCCACCACCAGATAGGGATCATCGTCGTCGTGGCGCACCACGTTATCGGGCGGCACGATGGCGCCGTCCGCGTTGATGTTGTCGGTGATATCGAGCAGGGTCGATATGAACAGCTTGTAGGTGGCGACGCCTTCCGCTTGCACCAGCTCGCGTGGCGCGCCTTTCGGCATCAGCTTGGGCACGAAGCCGCCCTTGGCGCCGACCGGCACGATCACCGCGTTCTTGACCTGCTGCGCCTTCACGAGGCCGAGGATCTCGGTGCGGAAATCTTGCGGACGGTCAGACCAGCGGATGCCGCCGCGCGCCACCTTGCCGAAGCGCAGATGAATGCCTTCCACCCGCGGAGAATAGACGAAGATCTCGTAGAGCGGCCGCGGCAGCGGCAGGTCGGTGATCTTGCGGCTTTCGAACTTGATGGCGATCAGCGGCTTGGGATGGCCGTCTTCGCCAATCTGGTAGAAATTGGTGCGCAGGCCCGACTGCACGGCATTGAGGAAGTGGCGCAGGATGCGGTCCTCGTCCAGGCTTTCGACTGCCTGCAGGCCCTCTTCGATGAGCGCTACGATTTCGTCTTGCGTCGACTCGCGGTTCTGCGCTGCTTCCTGGCGCGGATCGAAGCGCGCGTGGAACAGGTCGACGATGTCGCGCGCGATCGCTGCGTGCTTGACCAAAGTCGCCCACATGTAATCCTGCGAGAACGGCACGCGGATCTGGCGCAGGTAGCGCGACAGCGTCCGGATCAGCGCCACGTCGCGCCACGGCATGGCGGCCATGAGCGTCAGCGCGTTGTAGCCATCATTTTCGGCGTGCCCGCGCATCACCATCAGGAAGGCGGATTCGAGCGCGCCTTGCGTCGCCTGCAGGTCGATGGCCTCGCCGTCGTTGCGCTCGAGCAGCATGTCGTGGAACCAGACGCTCTCGTGGCCCTGCGGCGCTATGTAATAGGTGCGCTCGTCCACCACCTTGAAGCCCATGTTTTCCAGGACCGGCACGCGCCCCGACAACGGCAGCGGTTCGTGGTAGCTCCAGACCTTGAGGCCGACACTGCGCTGGTCTTCCTCTTGGCGGTGATGGAAATCGACCCCAAGCGGGCGATCTTCGGTCAGCCCCTCGATCATCTCGACATCGCGGGCGGCCACCGCCGGCGAATAGGCTTCGTGGAAACCTCGGGAAAATGCCTCGCGGTAGCGCCGGTAAAGGTCGCGCGCGGTATCCGGCGCATGGGCGAGATCGAGCGCCTCGCAGAAGCCGTCGCTCCAGGTGCGCACGATCAGGCCAATCTCGCGCTCGAGCGTTGCGCGCGCGACCTCCGGCGTCGATCCGCCCGAGCGGCCGATGATGAAGTGCACGCGCACCAATGGACCTTCTGGGAAGAACGGATAGAACGCCGACACCCGGCCGATGAAGGATTGCGCCAGATAGGCACCGATCCGGGCGCGCACGTCGCTGTCGTAGCGGTCGCGGGGGATATAGACCAACACCGAAACAAAGCGGTCGAAACGGTCGCCGCGCGCCAGCACCCGCACGCGCGGATGCTCGTCGAGGTGCAGGATGGTCATGACGAAGCGGTAGAGAGTGTCCTCGTCGACTTGGAACAGTTCGTCGCGCGGATAGTGCTCCAGCACGTTGGCGAGCGCCTTGCCGGAATGGCTGTTGGCGGCAAAGCCCGCCCGCCGCTCGACCGCCGCGAGCTTGCGGCGCAGGTACGGAATGCCGTGGGCCGAGCGCGTGTAGGCGGTGGAGGTGAACAGGCCGACGAAGCGCTGCTCGCCGATGAGATTGCCCTCGGTGTCGAAGTGCTTGACGCCGATATAGTCGAGATAAGCGCGCCGATGCACGCGCGCGTGAATGTTCGCCTTGGCGATGATCAGCGGGCGCGGCTCCTTGAGGAACGCCATGATCTCCGGCGTGTACTCGAGCTGCTCGTCGCCGCGCCGCAGCACCGTCATCTCGCGGTCGCGCATGATGCCGAGGGCGCTGTCATAGTCCGGCCGCAACTCGTTACCGTCGACGATGTAGTTGCGCACGCCGAGGAAAGTGAAGTTGTCGGCCGCCAGCCATTGCAGGAACTGCACCGCTTCGGCGATCTCGTCGACGGGCAGCGGCGGCGGATTGGTCTTGAGGTCCGCAATGATGGCGTTGACCCGCTCCAGCATCGGCCGCCAGTCCTGCACCGCCAGTCGCACTTCCATCAGCACCGCGGCCAGCGCCTTCTCGATTTCCGCGCACGCCGCCGGATCGGTGATGGTCTCGATGTGGACGTGGATGAAGCTTTCGCGCGTGTGCTGCGACGCGTCGGCGCCGGCGATGTCGGCGAGCTGGCCGCCCTCGCGGCGCACGCGCAGCACCGGATGCGCTGCCAGCCGAATCTCGTGCTTGGTTTCGCCGAGCTCGCCCATGACCGAGTCGACTAGGAAGGGCATATCATCGTTGACGGCCTCGACCACCGTCACGAGCTTGCGCTCGCCGGACTCGTGCAGCCGCACGGTCTCGCAGCGGATCTTGGGCTCGCCGGGCGCGCGCGTACGGAGAAAGTCGAAGGCGCGTTCGGCTAGCGCGGCGAGCTCGACCGGGTCGTAGCGCACGACGTCTTCCGGCACCGTGCGGCCGTAGAGCTGCGTCACGAACGCGGCCGGAATGTCTTGGCGGCGGCCATGCAACATCTGCCCGGCCTGCGCCATGGTGTCGTGAGCCAAGCCTTCTTCTTCGATGTCGGGGAGCTCGCCGGCCATGGGGTCCTCGCACGCTCGTCTTTAAAGAGAATCGCCCGTTTGAGTGTTTCACTTTCCATCGGCGGGCGTCGAGAGCAAGGCACCAATTGGTAACGCCCACGTGACCGCCAACGCATGGGTCGCGCCGCGGGTTCACCACTAAGACTCTGACTTGACACATGAAAGCTATGAATGCCCGGGATATCGCTGCGGTGCGGAACGTTGTAGGCTGGAACTGGGACGGAAAACGCCAGCGTAGCAATGGAGAGGCGCCGAGAAGCCGATGCCAAAAGCAAGCCCCAAGACCAAAGCCGTCAAAGACAAGGCGCCCTTGCCGGACGACCAGCCGGCGATCGCGCTCGACTTGCCCCCGGCGGAGCTTACGCCGGACATGGCGCGCTACTTCGACAAATGCACCGAGAAGCTCGGCTTCGTGCCCAACGTGCTGCTGGCCTATGCGTTCGATATGCCGAAGCTGGAAGCCTTCGTCGCCATGTACAACGACCTCATGCTGGGGCCGAGCGGTCTTTCCAAACTGGAGCGCGAGATGATCGCGGTGGCGGTGTCGTCGCAGAACCGCTGCTATTACTGCCTGGTCGCCCATGGCGCCGCGGTGCGGCAATATTCCGGCAATCCGCTCTTGGGCGAGCAGATGGTGATGAACTATCGCGTGGCGCGGCTCGACACGCGCCAGCGCGCCATGCTCGATTTCTCGGTCAAGCTCACCAACGAGCCCTGGGCGGTCGGCGACGAGGACCGCGACGGCCTGCGCCACGTCGGCTTCACGGAACGCGACATCTGGGACATTGCCGCGGTGGTCGGTTTCTTCAATATGTCGAACCGGGTCGCCAGCGCCACCGACATGCGGCCGAACGCGGTCTATCACGGCCAGGCGCGGTAATGATGCCGTCGTCATGCCCGACCTTGTGCCGGGCATCCATGTCTTACTAGTTTTGCCGCGTCCTAGACGTGGATGGCCGGGACAAGCTCGGCCATGACGAGAAAATCATGAAGCGTATCGCGAGCATCCTTTCTTTCACCTTCATTGCCTTCTTCACCGCCGCGGGTCACGCACAAGCGCCGGCGATCCCGCCCGCGCAAGAAGCGATCGGCCGTCACGGTATGGTGGTGGCGCAGGAGCCGCTCGCCGCCAAGATCGGCGTCGACATCCTGAAGCGCGGCGGCAACGCAGTCGACGCCGCCGTGGCAGTCGGCTTTGCCATGGCCGTCACCTATCCCGACGCCGGCAATCTGGGCGGCGGCGGCTTCATGGTGATCCATCTTGCGACGGGGAACCGCAATACGGCGATCGACTATCGCGAGACCGCGCCGGGCGCCACGACCAAATCCATCTTCCTCGACGCCAACGGCAAGGCCGACCCGGAGAAGTCGCGCTATTCCGGGCTGGCGGTGGGCGTGCCCGGCACCGTCGCCGGCCTGGCGCTGGCGGAGAAAAAATACGGCTCGGGCCGGTTCACGCTCGCCCAGTTGATCGCGCCGGCCATCAAGCTCGCGCGCGACGGCTTCACCTTCGAAGGCCATGCTGCCGACGCATTGCCGCATGTGGCCAAGCGCATGGCGCAATGGCCGGCGTCAAAGGCGATCTTCTTCAAGAACGGCGCACCACTGCGCGAGGGCGACAGACTGGTGCAGCCCGATCTCGCCCGCACCTTGCAGGCGATCGCGCAACGCGGCCCGCGCGCCTTCTATCACGGCCGCATCGCGCACGAGATCGCCGCCGCCGTGCGAGGCGCCGGCGGCATCATGACGGCGGACGACCTCGCGCATTACCGCGCCATTGAACGCAAACCCATCCGCGGCCGCTATCGCGGCTATACCGTAATCTCCATGCCGCCGCCTTCGTCCGGCGGCGTAACCTTGGTCGAGATGCTCAATATCCTGCAAGGCTTCGATTTGCCGAAGCTCGGACGCACGCCGCCGGCCTTCCACGATCTGATCGAAGCCATGAAACGCGCCTATGCCGACCGCGCGGTCTATCTCGGCGATCCGGCCTTCGTGAAGATGCCGCTCAAGCGCCTTACCTCCAAGAAGTACGCCGCGACCTTGCGCGCCACCATTACCGCCAAGGCGACGCCGGCTGCCGATATCCATCCGGGCAAGCCCGCCGACAACGAGGGCCACAACACCACGCACTTCTCGGTCATCGACCGCAGCGGCAACGCGGTGTCGAACACCTACACGCTCAATTTCGGCTACGGCCTCGGACTGGTCGCCAGGGGCACCGGTGTGCTGCTCAACAACGAGCTCGATGACTTCACCGCCAAGCCCGGCGTCGCCAACGCCTATGGTCTCGTCGGCTACGACGCCAACCTGCCGGCGCCGAACAAACGCCCTTTGTCCTCGATGACGCCGACTATCGTGCTCAAGAACGGCAAGCCGGTCCTGGTCACCGGCTCGCCCGGGGGCAGCCGCATCATCACCGCGACCTTGCAGGTGATCGTCAACGTGCTCGACTTCCACATGGGCGTGGCGGACGCCGTGAGCGCGCCGCGCCTGCATAACCAGTGGGAGCCTGACAAGACCTTCGTCGAGCCCGGCTTTGCGCCGGCGACGCTCGACGCGCTGAAGGCGCGCGGCCATAAAATCGAGCTGGGCGGGGCCTATACCGACGCCAATTCTATCGAAGTGACGCCGAAGGGTTATGTCGGCGCTGCCGACCGCCGCACCCGCGGGTCGCTGGCTGTCGGGTATTGAATGAAGGAGCCTTGGAAGTGAGCGATTCCGTCGAACGCGTGCGCGCCGCGCTTGTGGCCGCCGGCCATGCCGATACCATCGACGTCTTTCCGGACGGCACCCGCACCGCCCAAGACGCGGCCAACGCGGTCGGCTGCACGGTCGCGCAGATCGCCAAGTCGATCGTGTTGCGCGCCGGCGACCAGCCGGTGCTGGTGATCGCCTCCGGCGCCAACCGCGTCGACACCGCCAAGGTCGCCGAGCGCCTGGGCCAGGCGGTCAAGGCCGCTGACGGGCGCTGGGTGCGCGACGTGACGGGTTTCGCCATCGGCGGCGTGTCGCCGCTCGCCCACGCCGACGGTTTGCGTATCTTCATCGATGCGGACCTGATGGCGCTCGATCCCGTCTACGCCGCGGCCGGCTCGCCGCGCCACGTTTTCCGGACGACACCCGCCGAACTCGCGCGCATGACCGGCGGCGAGGTCGCAGACGTCAAGGAAGGCTGAGCGAGCGGCTCACACGAAGCAGGCGATCTCGACAAAACCGGCCGCAACCGGATAGCCCGTCACTTCGACGCCGGCGGCGTCGAGCCACGCGTGCGCGTCGAGCGGCTTTTCGCCGCCGCGCGCGGCGCCGAAATGCATAACGCTGACGACGCCACGGCGCCGCAACATCGCCTGTGCGGCCATGGCCTGCGGCAGGCACACGGCCTTGAACGGCACATGGCGCGCCGCCCGCGTCACCGCCCATCCGATCTCATTCGCCAGCGCGCCGTGCGGTCCGCGCTTGCGCGCCGCGGCAACGCGCGGGTCGCTCGGCGGCACGAACTGCCCGAGCCGCCGCGCCAAGGTCGGAAACGGCACCACGATCAGGCCCAGCCGCGCCAGCAACAGGCACGCTACCGCCTCCACCACCAGGGCGCGGCGTGCGGCGCTGACCTGCGCGAACCTACGCAGCGGGCGGTGGATCGAGCGTGACGGCGCCATGAGCGGCCAATTCGTTGAGGAAGGTTTCCACTTCGGCGCGGCAGGTCTCCGGCGCCACGTCGTACTCGTCCTGCAACTGCGCGCAGACCGCGTCGACCTCGCGCGGCGTATCGATCAGTTCCCAGATGCGCGCACCCACCTCGGAAAGGCCGATGTAATTACCCTTCTCCGCACTCATCATCACCAGCTCGTCGCCGACTTTCGCGGCCAGCCAGTCGCCTTGCTTGCGCACCACCATCGCTTCCTCCTATGCCGATTGTGCCAGGGGCCGCACATGTGACAGCGCATAACCGAGCCGGCGCATCATTGGCGCATGGGCCTCTTCGATGCGCGCGACCTGCTCGGGGGTCAGCTCATCGCGCCAGGCGCCGGCTTCGCCGCGCCGGAAGAACCGGCCGCTTTTGCACGGCCGCGGCGCCTCGCGAAAACCCTTCGCGAGTTCCTGCCCGCGCAGCTGAGCGAAGTCGGCGAAGCCGACCGCGCGCGCGATCTCGTCCGCGCCCGCCGGACGTCCGGCAAAATCCAGCACGCGCCGCAATTGGCCGGCGGCATCGGCCTGCATGTCCTCGTAGTGGACGGGCAGCACCGGAATGTCGCGCTGCTCAAGCCAGCTTGCCACGTGGCGGCTCCAGTCGAGAAGCTGCTGGCGCAACTGATTGTGCTGGCGGTCATGCTTCTCGCAAAACGCGCTCTTGGCGTCGCCCATGCGCGCGATCGCCTGATCGACGTCGGTACCGCTGTGATTGGCAAGCGACGGCGCCACGTCGCGGGGGTCGCGCACGATAACCACCGCGCCATCGGCGCCGCGCGCGCCCGCCAGCAAGGGCGCGCCATCCGCGTTTAGCGTATAAGCATCGTGCACCTTGACGAAGCGCACCGGCGGCGGCGCATCCTGCGCATCGTATTCGTCGTCGTCCGCGCCGCGCGCCAGTTCCTCATAGACGCACGGCCTCAACCGGTCGCATTCATCGTGCGTGAGCAGGCCGGAATCGATCAGCGTCATAAAGTCGAACGGGCCGCGGGCGCTCGCGATGCCGCCACGCTCGGGCAGATCGTTGATGTCGACCGGCCCATCGGTCGCCGACAGGTTGGCGATCAGCATGCGCAGCCAGGTGTTGCCCGACTTCGGATACGAGGCGAGCCAGACCGTGCGGGTCACGCCGCCACCTCCGTCAGCGCGAGTTCGTCCCAGTGCCGCCGCAGCGTATCGATGACGTCAGGCATGGCCTTGAAATCGAGCGGGCGGGTGAGATGGAAGACGCCGCCGGCGTTTGCGACCGACGCGGCGGCGCGGAAATAATCGGCGCGGCGGTCCATGCGCCGCACGAGCAGCGGGCGATAGGCGTTGCGCCGCATGAGCAGCGCGGCATCGACCACATTGGGGGTCTCGATGCCGAAGGCGTGCGGCGGCCGCGCCTCGCGCAGAAAATAGACAGCACCGAGCGGCAATGCCTCGCTGTGCGACAGGTCGGGCTCCACATAGTATTTCTGCAGCTGCTGGCGGACCGGCGCGCCGCGCTGCGCCTCGAGCGACAGGTGCGCGATGGTCTGCGCCCATAACTTCAGCTGGCGGCCATCACTCTGCACCACGTGCCCGCCGCTATCGTCGAAGTCGAGCGCGCAGAAGTCATCGGTCACTACCGGGAAGCCGCGTTGCGCCAGCGCGGCCGCCAGCGACGACTTGCCGGCGCCGGAGGCGCCGCAGAACAGCACCGCGTTGCCGCCGACCCGTACCGCGCTGGCATGCAAGACGATCTGCCCGCGCTGGTGCAGCAGGACGCCGAACACGGTGCCGAGCACGAAGATGGCAATCTCCGACGGCGCGATGCCGGCCTCGGCCTCGAACCGGATCTCGCGCCCGCCGGTGAGCAGGAAGCGGGCGATGCCGGGGATACGCAGCAAAAACCGCGCGCAGGCGAGTTCCCCGTCCGGGCTGGCGCGCAGCGCCCACGTCGGCCCATTGATACCGGCTCCCGGCAAGCTCCCCGCCACCGGTCCGGTGTTGATTGTCACCTCGGCGGCCGCCGCGCCGCCCTGGGCCGGAATAGCCCCGGCCAGCTCGATCTCGCTGGCGACGCGAAGGCCGGCGACACGGTAGTAGTACAAGGGGCCCCCTACTCAAGGCGGTAATTATTGGTCTTTTTGGCGTACTTTGCAATAATATCAACTATAGCGCGATATTGCCGGCACGGAAATGCGGCGGTTCGCCTTGCGAAGGCGGCCGCTTCTCCCGGTCGATTCAGAAGGGAAAAATTGGAGCGGGCGAAGGGATTCGAACCCTCGACCCCGACCTTGGCAAGGTCGTGCTCTACCCCTGAGCTACACCCGCATCCTTGAGGTATCTGGCGTCACCCGGTCCGCTTCAGCGGTGCCGGCTGGCGCGGCCGTTCCTATAACCGCAATGCCGGTCCCTTGGCAACTCGCGCGTTAGCGCCAATGACGATGACGGTGCCAGTGCCGGTGAGAGGGCGTGTCGAGGCCCGGGATCGGGCCCTCAAAGCGCGGATTCGGCGTACATTGACCCCGGTTCCCAGCAATCACGTGGGGCTGGCAGGCCTCAACCGACCAATAGCTGCAGTCCTCCTGAAAGTCCTGGAGGCCAATTCTAACCACTGCACACCAGGGCGCGTTGCCATAGGCTTCGGCGGGTGGAGAGCTGAGCGCCGTTAGAGCGGCGAGGGTTAAGACAGCCAGTAGAATTCGCAGCATGTCGAGCCTCCAACGGGGGTGATAACAACCGCCCAGCCGCATATAGTGTTCCTCAGCCGTGACCAAATCCCCTCCCCAGACCCCCGACCAGCTCCTCGCCTTCCTCGATAGCCTGGGTATCGCCCATAAGACGGTGACGCACCCGCCCGTATTCACGGTTGAAAAGGCGCGCGCGCTACGCGGGCAGCTTCCCGGCGGCCACACCAAGAACCTGTTCCTGCGCGACAAAAAGCACGCACTATTCTTGGTGGTTATGGAGGAGGACGCCTTGATCGATCTCAAGGGCCTGCACCGCCTGCTCGGCGCCAGCGGGCGCTTCTCCTTCGGCTCTGCCGACCTCCTCGGCGAGGTGCTGGGGGTGCAGCCGGGCTCGGTGACCCCCTTCGCCGCCATCAACGACACGGAAGGCCGCGTTACCGTGGTCCTCGATGCCGCGATGATGGAGCACGAGACGCTGAATTATCATCCGCTGATCAACACCATGACCACGTCCATTGCGCGCGCGGATCTGGTCAAGTTCCTGGAGGCCACCGGCCACCCGCCCCGCATCGAGCGGGTCTCCGGGGTCTTGCCCGAAGAGCCCTGAACGGATTGCATTCCCCTCCCGGATGACCATTTAATCGGGAAGGAACCCTGAAAAATTGCGCCCGCTGGCGCTTGATCCGCGAGCCCCCACGTTCCCGGATCGTGCGCGGGCCTTTAAGGGCGGCAACGGCGAGGCAAAGGCGAGGACAGCATGCTGCAGAACGGCGGGGACATGATGACGGCGGCGGCCGCCGACGTGGCGAAGGACGTCACCACCCAGAGCTTCATGAAGGACGTCATCGAGGAATCCAAAAGCCAGCCGGTGCTGGTGGATTTCTGGGCGCCCTGGTGCGGCCCCTGCAAGCAGCTCACGCCGGTACTCGAAAAGGCGGTGAAGGCGGCCAAGGGCAAGGTCAAGCTCACCAAGATGAACATCGACGAGCATCCGGCCATTCCCGGCCAGATGGGAATCCAGTCGATCCCCGCGGTGATCGCCTTCTCAAACGGCCAGCCGATCGACGGCTTCATGGGCGCGCTGCCGGAAAGCCAGGTGGTCGAGTTCCTGGGGCGGCTGACCAAGGGCGCGGTCGCGCCCGAAGAAAAGAACCTGCTGGAAGCCGCCGACGCCGCGCTGGTCGAGGGCAATGCCGCCGAGGCGGCCGAAATCTACGCGCAGATTCTTTCCGGCGACTCCGGCAACGTGCACGCGGTCGCAGGTCTCGCGCGCTGCTATGTGGAATCAGGCGCGCTCGAGCAGGCCAAGCAGACGCTGGCGCTGGTGCCGGAAGCCAAGCAGAACGAAGCGTCGGTCGCCGCCGCCCGCGCCGCGCTGCAGGTCGCCGAGCAGGCGCAGTCGGTCGGTCCGATTGCCGAGCTCGAGCACAAGGTGCTCACCGATCCCAACGATCATCAGGCGCGCTTCGATCTCGCCACCGCGCTCAACGCCAAGGGCCAGCGCGCGGAAGCGGTCGAGCAGCTTTTGACCATCGTGCGCAAGGACCGCAAGTGGAACGACGACGGCGCCCGCAAGCAGCTCGTTCAGTTCTTCGAGGCCTGGGGCTTCGACGATCCGGCGGCGGTGGACGGCCGCAAGCGGCTGTCCTCGATTTTGTTTTCGTGACCTCGACCGCCATCCTGAGGCGGCTTCGCACAGGCGAAGCCCTCTCAAGGATGATGACAAGCCACGGTCTCGCAATCTTGGCCGATCATCCTGCAAGGCTCGGCGCGTTCTGCGCCTCGCACCTCGGGATGACGGCGGAACGCTGGTGCGGAGCTTAAGAGCGCCATGCCGATGAACGCCCACTATCGCGGCCCGATCGACCTGCCCGAGGTGATCCCGGTTTTTCCGCTGCCGGGCGCGCTGCTGCTGCCGCGCGGGCAGATGCCGCTCAACATCTTCGAGCCGCGCTATCTCGCCATGATCGACGACGCGCTGCGCGACGGCCACCGGCTGATCGGCATGATCCAGCCCGACATCGCCCACGCCGACGCCGCGCCCGACGTGCCGCCGCTTTTCAAGATCGGCTGCGTCGGTCGCATCACCGAGCTCGCCGAGAGCGGTGACGGCCGCTACCTGATCGAGCTCACCGGCATCGCGCGTTTCCGCATCGAGGATGAACTCGCCGTGCAGACGCTGTACCGCCAATGCCGCGTCACCTTCGCGCCGTTCGCCGACGACTTCGTGGCGCGCAAGGGCGAAAACGAAGTCGACCGCGAGGCGGTGCTGACGGCGCTGCGTGATTTCCTCGAGGCCAACGATCTCAAGGCCGATTGGGATGGCATCCAGAAGGCGCCCAACGAGGCGCTGGTCAACGCGCTCTGCATGATGTCGCCCTACGGCCCGGCCGAAAAGCAGGCGCTCCTGGAGGCGCCCGACCTCAAGACGCGCGCGGAGATCCTCATCGCCATCACCGAAATCGAGCTTGCCAAGAAGGACAGCGAGGGCGAGCCGCAGTTGCAGTAGCAAGATGTGGCGCGAATGCGCGGCACGTCCGCTCCCCTCTCCCCTTGCGGAAGAGGGGCTGCACGCAAGCCTCATCGCCGTGCTATCATTCGCCCGAATTCACGAAAGCCCCGCCAATGACCAGCACTCCACCGCCCGAACGCCCCGCCGACAGCGTCGATCCCAAGCTCTTGGAAATCCTGGTCTGCCCCGTGACCAAGAGCACGCTGGAATACGACGCCGAAAACCAAGAGCTGATCTCGCGCCAGGCCAAGCTTGCCTATCCGATCCGCGACGGCATCCCGATCATGCTGCCGGAAGAAGCGCGGCGACTGACGTGAACATCGATCCGTTATCCTGAGGCGGCCGTCCGACGGCCCAGCGCGATTTGGCTTTAGCCAGAGCGCTTATGCTGAGAACCCATGTCGGGTAAACTCGACATCGGGAAAGATGCACGGCCCATTTTGCGAGACCTCGACTGTCATCCTGCGGGGCTCGCCCGCGCTCGCACCTCAGGATGACGATTAAGAACACAGCGCATCGCGCAGGGAGGATACGGATGATCAAAATCTGGGGCCGCAACACCTCGTCCAACGTGCAAAAGGCGATGTGGGCGGTGGGCGAGATCGGCATCGCGCACGAGCGCATCGACATCGGCGGCGCCTTCGGCATGAACCGCGAGCCGAAATACCTGGCGATGAACCCGAACGGCTTGGTGCCGACTCTGGAAGAGGAAGACGGCTTCCTGCTGTGGGAATCGAATTCGATCGTCCGGTATCTCGCCGGCAAGTACGACAAGAACGGCGTGCTCGAGCCGAAGGATCCGAAGCAGCGCGCGCTCGCCAGCCAATGGATGGACTGGCAGTTGTCGGTGGCAGGGCCCGCGATCACACCGGCGTTCTGGGGCCTCATCCGCACGCCGCCTGAAAAGCGCGACATGGCTGCGATCAAGACCTCGCAGGAAAAGACCGTCGCCGCCATGCAGATCCTCGACGCACAACTCGGCAAGACCGCGTACGTCGCCGGCGATGCCTTCTCCTATGGCGACATTCCGGTGGGCGTGATGTGCTACCGCTATGTGCAGTTGGTGCCCGATCGGCCGGCGACGCCCAACCTCGACCGCTGGTACAAGGCGGTCTCGAGCCGCAAGGCGTTCCAGGAGCAGGTGGGCAGCGTGCCGCTGAGTTGAGGCTGGCGGCATTTCGTTTGGCTCTGGGCGAGCCGCACACTCTCTTCCCCTCTCCCTTTGTGGGAGAGGGAAGTGCGGGTGTCGCAGCCGCGAGCTTTACAGCGCCTCGCCCTTCATCAGCTTCGGCACCTCGCCGGTGAAACCTGCAGCCTCGCGGATGAAGGCATTCTTCAAGGCCGGCATGCGATCGACCATCCCAAGCCCGATATCGCGCACCAGCCGCAGCACGTCGGAGCGGTTGGAGAACAGCCGGTTCAAGCCATCGGTGGCGAGGCCCATCATCGCGGTGTCGAAACGCCGCCAGCGCTGATAGCGCTCGAGCACGTCGGGCGCGCCGACGTCGAGGCCAAGCCGCGCGGCATCCGTGATGGCCTCGGCAAGCGCGGCGACGTCGCGCAGCCCCATGTTCAGGCCCTGACCCGCGATCGGGTGAATGACGTGCGCGGCATCGCCGACGAGCGCCAGCCGCTCGCCGATGAACGTGCGCGCGGTGAACAGGCCGAGCGGAAACGCGCGGCGCGGCCCGATCACGGCGATCTCGCCGAGGTGCAGACCGAAGCGCTTCTCGAGCTCGTCGCGGAACTGGTCGTCCGGCAACGCGACGATGCGGGTCGCGTCGCGCCGCTTCTCCGTCCACACGATCGACGCGCGCTTGCCGGTGAGCGGCAGGATGGCGAATGGCCCTGGTGGCAGGAAATGCTCCTCGGCGCGGCCTTCGTGATCGCGCTCGAAGCCGACGGTGGTGACGATGGCGGACTGATCGTAGTCCCAACCGTGGGTGACGACGCCGGCGGTCTCGCGGATCACCGAGCGGGCGCCGTCGGCGCCGACCAGCAGGCGCGCGCTCAAGCGCTCGCCGTCGGCGAACGTCACATCAATCGACGTCGGCGCCTGATCGTAGCCGGTGACGGCTGCGGCGCTGAGCTCGATACCGAGCGCCCTGGCCTTGGCGGCGAGCGCGTCGATCAGCAGCCGGTTCTCGATCATGTGCGCGAACGGCTCGCCTTCTTCTACCTCGCCGCCGAAGGTGAGGAAGCTCGGCCGCACGGCGTCGTCGACCTTGGAATCGGTCACCACCATGTCGAGGATCGGCTGCGCCTCATCGGCCACCACGTCCCAGACGCCGATAGCCTCGAACAGCCGCCGCGCGGCGGCGGCGATCGCGGACGCGCGCGGGTCCTTGGATTTCTCATTTTTGAACGCCGGGTCGGCCACCCTCACCGTGAAGCCGTCGCCGAGTGCCTCGCGCAGCGCAATCGCCAGCGCCAGGCCGGCGAAACCGGCTCCGCCGATCACCACGTCGCGTTTTTGCGTCTTTGTCGTCATGTCGGGCCGATCTTAGCACCGTTAGCCGGTTGAAATCTTGTCCGTTCTTCCCATCCGGCATTTCGCAGCGTTGGCGAATACCGCAAACCCGGAATCCCTGGCCAGCGCGCCGGCGCGCGAAATCCGGCCCGATCTTGACTTGCCTACGCCCGGCGGCGTCATTGAGGGTGAACAACCCACGGAAGGCCCGCCAGACATGACATCTGCCGTCCAGGATCTCCTGAACGTGCTCGACCTCGAGCCGCTCGACCTCAACCTGTTTCGCGGTATCTCGCCGCAGACCGGCTGGCAGCGCGTCTATGGCGGCCAGGTGATCGCGCAGGCCCTGGTGGCGGCGGTGCGCACCGTGGACGCCAGCCGATCGCCCCATTCGATGCACGCCTATTTCATCCTGCCCGGCGATCCCAAGGTGCCGATCATCTACGACGTCGAGCGCGTGCGCGACGGCGGCAGCTTCACCACTCGCAGCGTCACCGCGCGCCAGCACGGCCACCCGATGTTTTCCATGCTGGTGTCGTTCCAGGTGCGCGAGCAAGGCCTCGACCATCAAGCCGAGATGCCGGACGTCACGCCGCCGGAGGACCTGCCGGACGAAGCCGAGATGCGCAAGAACCTGCTGCCGTCAATGCCGGAGCCAGTGCGCCGCTACTACGAGCGCGAACGGCCGATCGAGATGCGCCCGGTCGAGTTCGATCGTTACGGCGGCAAGAAGTATCCGGACGGCCGTTTCAATCTTTGGTTCCGCACCACCGGTCCGCTGCCCGACGATCTCGCCATTCACCAATGCGTGCTGGCCTACGCGTCCGACCTGACACTGCTCGACGCCTCGCTCATGCGTCACGGCCGTACCTTATTCGAGAAGGAGTTCATGGCGGCGAGCCTCGACCATGCGCTGTGGCTGCACCGTCCGTTCCGCGCCGACGAATGGCTGCTCTATGCGCAAGATTCGCCCAACCTGCACAACTCGCGCGGCCTTGCGCGCGGGCTTATCTTTACGCGTGATGGCACTCTGGTTGCCTCGGTCGCACAGGAGGGCTTGGTGCGCCAACGCCGGGAGTAACGCGAAACGGTGAGACGTTTTGACTTTCCAAAAAGAAATGTTGGAATCCTGACCGTCCTTTCGCTCGCGCTGGCGGCGCCTTTCCTCACGCCCGCCCGCGCCGCCTCCGGCAAACAACCCGCGCCGCCCGGCGCGTTTGCCGGCGCGCCGCCGCAATACACCCGTTTCACGCCGCATGAACTGGCGCGCGGATTTCTGGCGCTCGCCTTCGGCTCCGACCTGCGTATCGGACCCAAGCCGCGCGGCGTGCGCCGCTTCAACCATCCGATCCGTGTCGCTGTGATCGCGGGCGGCAGCGTCGACCGCCGTGCCGCCATGCGGCGCGTCGTCGGCGAGTACGCCCGCAAGGTGCCAAACCTACGGCTCGCGCCGACGCGCGACGCCGCGCACGCCGACATCGACGTGCACCTGATCGACGAGAGGGATTTCCGCGCCGCTTTGCACGCAGCCTTCGGGCCGGAGGTCACAAAAGCCTTCATCGCGCGCACCGATCCTCAGTGCATGACCTCGGTGAAATCCGACAGCCACGGCGCCATTGTGCATTCGGTCTCTTTCATCATCGTCGACCAGGGCGACGCCGTGTTCCGCGACTGCGCCTATCACGAGCTGCTGCACGCCTTCGGCCTGTCCAACCACGACCAGCGCAATCCGTGGACCACGCTCAACCAGAACCGCATGGTCGGCTACCTCACCGTCTACGACCGCGCCCTGCTGACGCTTCTGTACGACCCCGCCATCCATGCCGGTATGACCCGGCGGCAGGCGGCCCGGGCGCTGCCACAGCTGATCCGCCACCTGGGGCTGGCGACAGGCCGGCCATAGGCCAGCAGCCCTGACCTAAAATGCCTGAAAAAACGGCGGCGAGCCGCCAGGCCGACGCGGGGGACGCTTAATTTGTGACCTGACTGACTTTAAGATAGGCATACGCGGGCCCGTGCCGGCTTTCAGCCGGGGCGGGCTTTCCGTGTCGTCCAGGCGCTTGCAAGCGCCCTTTCCGCCGGGGGAAGGAAACCATGAAGCTGGTCATCGCCGTCATCAAACCGTTCAAGCTCGACGAGGTGCGCGACGCGCTCACCCGCATCGGCATCCAGGGCATGACGGTGTCCGAGGTCAAAGGCTACGGTCGCCAGAAGGGCCACATGGAGATCTACCGCGGCGCCGAATACGCGGTGAACTTCCTGCCCAAGGTGCGCATGGAGATCGCGGTCGACTCAGCGCGCGCCGATCAGGTGGTGGACGCCATCGCCGGCGCCGCCAAGACCGGCCAGATCGGCGACGGCAAGATCTTCGTCACGCCGATCGAGCAGGCCGTGCGCATCCGCACCGGCGAGACCGACACCTCCGCGCTGTAGCGGCGCGGCGCTGTCATCCATGCCCACCTCTATCCGTCACCCTGAGGTGTTCGGCGCAACGCGCCGAACCTCGAAGGGTGACGGCCGATCATCCTTCGAGGCTCGCATCGCGCGCACCTCAGGATGACGGCACTGATCCTCTCCGTTCACGTCACGTCCATTTCCAAAATTCCTGTCGGGGGAACCATGAAATGAAAAAGGCGCACCATCGCCTCGCTGCCGCCGTCGCCGCAGTTGCTCTCACCGTCGCCGGTACGCCGGCCTTCGCGCAAACCACCGTCATCGCCGGCAAGATCGATCCCGCCGACACCGCCTGGATGCTGGGCGCGACCGGGCTGGTGCTGATGATGACTATTCCCGGCTTGGCGCTGTTCTATGCCGGCATGGTGCGCAAGAAGAACGTGCTCGCCACCATGGCGCAGTGTCTCGCCGCCACCTTTCTGGTGTCGATCCTCTGGGTGCTCGTCGGTTACTCGCTGACGTTCACCGGCGACGGCGCCTATATCGGCGGATTATCGCGGGTTTTCCTACACGGCATGACCAGTCACAGCATCTCGCCGCTGGCGCCGACGATCCCGGAAAACCTGTTCATGCTCTACCAGATGACTTTTGCGGTCATCACCGTGGCGCTGGTCGCGGGTTCGGTGGCGGACCGCCTGCGCTTCTCGGCGTTCCTGTTGTTCTCGGTGCTGTGGTTGCTGTTCGTCTACGTGCCGCTCGCGCACTGGATCTGGGGCGGCGGCTTCCTCGCCCGTGATGGCGTCATCGATTTCGCCGGCGGCCTGGTCGTGCACTTGAGCGCCGGCGCCGCCGGCGTCGTCGCCGCCGTCGTGGTCGGCAAGCGTCACGGCTACGGTCACGACAACCTGGCGCCGTTCGATCTCACCATGGCGGTGGTCGGCACCGGCCTGTTGTGGGTCGGCTGGTTCGGCTTCAACGGCGGCTCCGCGCTCGCCGCCGACGGCCGTGCGGTATCGGCGATCGTCGCCACGCATCTGTCGGCGTCTGCCGGCGCCTTCACCTGGATGGCGCTCGAATGGTGGACGCGCGGCAAGCCCTCGGTGCTCGGCATGATCTCGGGCGCGGTCGCGGGGCTTGGCACCATCACGCCGGCCTCCGGCTTCGTGCTGCCGATCGAAGGCGTGTTGATCGGCGTCATCGCCGGCGGCGTCTGCTTCTGGGCCTGCACCTGGCTCAAGCTCAAATGCGGCTATGACGACTCTCTCGACGTGTTCGGCGTGCACGGGCTCGGCGGCCTCACCGGCACCCTGCTCGCAGGTGTCCTGGCAGTTGGCGCGGTCTCCGCCACCGCCGCCAACCCCGGCGGCATCAAGGGCCTGATCGAGGGCAACCCGCACCAGCTGCTGGCGCAGGTCTACGGCGTCCTGGTCACCCTGGTCTGGGCCGGCGGCCTCACCTTTGTGATCCTCAAGGTGGTCGGCGCCGTGGTGCCGCTCCGGGTGAAGCGCGAAGACGAAATCATGGGCCTCGACGTCACCCAGCACGGCGAAGCCCTGCAGTAACGGGCACAAACCTGTCTGAATTCGGCGCCGCCGGCGGCCCTCGGCTGCCGGCGCCCGGCTGTCCATTTTTTGATTTCCACGCCGCCTAAAATATAGGCGCGCCGTTCCAGCGTTGGCGTGTTTTTAGGCATACTCCGGACCCCGGTCCCGGCACGCTCCGCTCTCCATCAAATTTCATTCATCGAATCAGACGCCTAGCGGTGTCGAGGCGATCTGGCACGGTGTTTGATTCCCTAAGGGCGGCCGTGCCCACCGGGGCGACTTCGCGGGTGCGGTCCAGTGAAACAGCCCGCACTGCGTACACGTAAGAACGGGCCAAGCGGGGATCGAATCCATGAAAATCGTCATGGCTATCATTAAGCCCTTCAAGCTCGACGAGGTCCGCGATGCCCTGACCTCCATCGGCGTGCAGGGACTGACTGTTACCGAGGTCAAGGGCTACGGACGTCAGAAGGGTCACACCGAAATCTATCGTGGGGCGGAATACGCGGTCAGCTTCCTGCCGAAGATCAAGGTGGAAGTCGCGGTGGCCAGCGACCAGGTCGACAAGGTCGTCAGCGCCATCAGCGGCGCCGCGAAGACCGGCCAAATTGGCGACGGCAAAATCTTTGTTTTCGGCATCGACCACGCGGTGCGCATCCGCACCGGCGAGACCGACGCCGCGGCACTTTGATGGCCCGCAGCGCTCAACGATACGCACAGGAGTTAAAGACCATGACGTTGAAGAGAATTTCGCGTGTGGGGCTGATGGGGTTGGCGGCACTCGCAACGGCCGTGAGCTTCACTCACCCGGCACTCGCGGCCGACGCGCCGAAGCTCGATACCGGCAATACGGCCTGGATGCTCACCTCCACAGCGCTGGTGCTGTTGATGACGATCCCCGGCCTGGCGTTGTTCTACGGCGGCATGGTCCGCAAGAAGAACGTGCTGGCGACCGTTATGCAGAGCTTCGCCATCACCTGCCTGGTCACGGTGATCTGGATGATCCTCGGCTACTCGCTCGCGTTCAAGGACGGCGGCGGGGTCAACGCCTATATCGGCGGCCTGCAGAGCTTCTTCCTCAAGGGCATGACCGGCGCTTCGCTGCAGGGCACGATTCCGGAAACGGTCTTCATGTGCTTCCAGATGACGTTCGCGATCATCACCCCCGCGCTGATCTGCGGCGCCTTCGCCGACCGCATGAAGTTCTCCGCCATGATGTGGTTCATGGGTCTGTGGAGCATCCTGGTCTACAGCCCGATCTGCCATTGGGTGTGGGGCGGCGGCTTCCTCGGCGGCCTCGGCGTGAAGGACTTCGCCGGCGGCACCGTGGTGCACATCAACGCCGGTGTCGCGGGCCTCGTCTGCGCGCTCGTCCTCGGCAAGCGCGAGGGCCTCGGCACCGAGAACATGGCGCCGCATAACCTGGTCTACAGCCTCATCGGCGCCTCGCTCCTGTGGGTCGGCTGGTTCGGCTTCAACGCCGGTTCGGAACTCGCCGCCGACGGCACCGCCGGCATGGCGATGGCCGTCACCCAGATCGCGACCGCGGCGGCCGCGCTCTCCTGGATGTTCTACGAGTGGATCGGCCGCGGCACGCCAAGCGTCCTCGGCATCATCTCGGGTGCGGTGGCCGGTCTCGTGGCCATTACGCCGGCCTCGGGCTTCGTCGGCCCGACCGGCGCGCTGATCATCGGCATCGCGGCCGGCGTCATCTGCGCCTGGTCGGCGACCTCGCTGAAGCACATGATCGGCTACGACGACTCGCTCGATGCCTTCGGCGTGCACGGTGTCGGCGGCTTCGTCGGTGCCATCCTCACCGGCATCTTCATCAGCGGTGCCTTCGGCGGCGTCGGCCTCGATAAGGGCGTGTCGATGGGCCACCAGGTGTGGATCCAGTTCCTCGGCACCCTGGCCACGATCATCTGGTCCGGCGTCGTGAGCTTCATCATCCTCAAGGTGATCGACGCCACGATCGGGCTGCGCGTCAGCAAGCAGGCCGAGATCGAAGGTCTCGACATCAACCTGCACGGCGAGGTGGTCCCCTAAGCAAACCTAGGGACACCCACACGAGCTAGCGGTAGGGGCGGAAACCCGGCACTGTCCCTCCCGTCGAGGCCCCGGTTCGAAAGGACCGGGGCCTCACTTTTTTACGGCGGGTGCTGCGGCCGGGATGACGTCGACGCGGCTGTCAGCCGCGGCCGTGCCGCGCCAGAAATGCCAGGCCCGCATCGCTCGTCATCACGCGCGCGCCGCCAACCGCAGATGCGCGCACGACGAAGCCGCGGTCGACCGCTTCCTCCCATACGGCGAGCCGCGGGCAGGAGGTGCGCCAGACTTCCATGGTCTGACGATAGCTGCGTGGCTCTTTGGCGATCCATTCGAGAAGATCGAGCAGGAGGCTGTCGAGGCCTGCCGGCGTGGTCGCGTCGCTTACCGTTTGCGTCACAGCATCCTCGCCAGCAATGGCGCAAGCAGCAGGTAGCTGCCTTGCAGGATGTAGTAGCCGCAGATCGAGTTGATCAGACGGGCCGCCCAGAGCCGGTATTGGCTGTTGCTCATGCCCTCGAGAAAGCGCCGCGCCAGGGTGGTGCCGCTCATCGCCGCGACGACCGCGACGATCATCATGCGCTCGTCGAGAGCGCCCGCATGCGCGACGAGCTCGCCGAAATAGAAAAGCTTGGCCGCATGCCCGAACACCTGGCACACCGCTTTGGTGGCGACCATCTCGCGCCGGTCGAGGCGCCCACCCAGGAAGAACGTGTCGAGCAGCGGCCCTGAAACGCCGGTGAGCAACATCAGCGACATGCAGATGACGCCATAAAGGACGCCATGATCGACCCGCGCGGCGTCCGGCTTGAAGCGCGCCGGTAACAGGCGAACCAGGAACGGCGTCACCCCCAGCATCAGCATCGCCACCGCCTTGTGCGGCACGTAGCGAAACAGCGACCAGGCGGTCAGCGCCAAGACGCAGCCGATCATGTAGCCGGCCGCACTGCCGAGCCGGATGTAGCGCCACCACAGCAATGCACGCCACCCGTTCGACGTGATCTGTGTCACCGCGTGCAGGATCATGGCGGCCGGCACGGGCAGGATCGCAAGCAGAACCCCGATCAAGATCATGCCGCCGGCCATCCCGAAGATGCCGGACACAAAGGCGGTCGCGAACATGGACAGGCCGACAATCAGCATCAGGACGGGAGTCATGCGGCGCGACCTCTTCAGCATGCGCATGCGTGCGCTGCGTGTGAGTGCGCCCCTTGCGGCCCGCCGGCAAACGGCGTTATCTGAAGCTAAGGCTTAATTTTTTTGATGCTAAGCGGAGGACCCGGCGCTGCGCAGGCTACCTTTCCTCAATGGAATCAGAGCGTTCGAAGCCGCGGCCCGCGGCGGTAGTTTCGCCCTAGCCGCACAGGAATTGAACGTCACCCCGGCCGCCATCAGCCGCATGGTGCGGCTCCTGGAAGAGCGCCTGGCGCTCACGCTGTTTCAGCGCAAGCCCAATGGCCTCGTGCTGACGCCCGCCGGACGCGCCTATCAGGCCGGGCTCACGCCGATCTTCGATGCGCTCGCCAACCTCACCGCCCAGGTGAGCGCCCTCGCCAATTCGCGCGTGTTGACCGTCGGCGTCGGACCGACCTTCGCGATCCGCTGGCTCATCCCGCGGCTGGCCTCGTTCAGCGAACGGGAGCCGGATATCGACGTGCGCATCACGGTGGGGGGCGCCGGCGTTCCCCTTGCCGACGATTGGACGTGCGGCATCAAGCTCGGCGACGGCACGTGGCCCGGCTGGACCGCCGAGCGGTTGTTCACGGCGGATCTCGTGCCGGTGTGCGTGCCGGCATTGGCGGCCAAGCTCAAGACACCTGGGGACTTGAAAAGAGCGACGCTGCTGCGCGTCGCCCACGCCGCGGCCGATTGGCCACGCTGGCTCGAGGCTGCCGGCGTGACCGGTGCCGCACTGTCCGGCCCGCAGTTCGCATTTTACGGTCAGGCGCAGCAGGCTGCGGCCGACGGTATCGGCATCGCCATGGGGATTCGGCCCTATATCGACGACGACCTCACTGCCGGGCGCCTGGTGACACCCTTTGCAGTCACCGTACCGAAGGGCGAAAGCTGGTACCTCGTCTACAAGCCGGCGCGGCGCGAGGAAGCCGCATTCGCATCGTTCCGTGACTGGCTGACGCAAGCGGCCGGCAACGCCGTGCCTTGACGATCGCCGAACGCTGCACCGTTTCGCGCGACACCGGAAATCGCACTACTCCGCGCTGATGATCTCCGGCACCGCGTAGGCCGCTTCGGTGCCCGATTCCGAACTGCCGGGCGGATGCAGCGGCAGGCGCAAGGCGTAACGCATGCGGTCGGCGCGGTGGATGCTGGTGCCGAACGCGGCAATCGCACCGCTCGGGGTCGTGTAACTCATGTTCCGCAGCAGCACCGGCGCGCCCGGCGCCACCGCCAGCAGCGCCGCCTCCTCCGGCGAGGCCGGCCGCGCTTCGACCTCCCAATCGGCATGAGCAAGCGGACCCGCGCGCCAGAGCGCGGCCAGAATCGAGCCGTCGGCGTCGGAAGGCTCGAGCTTGGCGGCGTCGGCGACTGCGCCCGATATCCAGCGATCATCGACCGCGACCGGATCGCCCGACACCGTTCGCACGCGGCGGATGCGCAAGACCTCCGCGCCGGGGCGAAGATCGAGCCGCGATAGCAGCTCTTTGTTGGCCGGCACCCGAGCGAACAGCAACAACCTTGCTTGCACGTCGAGACCCATCGCCCGCCAGGCGCGATCGATCTTCATAGTCGGCGTGAAGGCTTCAACGAGGCGCAGTGCGGTGACGTAGTTGCGGCGTCCCTGCTCGCGGCGCAGCAGCCCGCGCGCGGCCAGGCCCTTGAGGGCGCGGCGCGCGGTCATGCGGCTGACGCCGAAGCGCTTGGCGACGGCGGATTCCGAATAGAACGGCTTGGCAGTGTCGGTCCAAGCCGCTGCTTCGGCGGCCAGCACGGCCTCGACCTTGGCATAAGGCGGTGTGTGCACCGTCGGATCCAACATGTTACTTGTATAGCTCCTTATACAAGTGTATCGTGGGGCTAGTCAACGATCAGGGAGTTGTTGCGATGGATGCCTCCATGCTTGAGGAAACGATCCAAAATCCCAATCCGTATCCGATCGTCGCGGAGCTGCAATATGACGACATCTGGCAGCTCTGTCTGCAAGCGCGCGAGCTCGCTTGGGACCCGCTCAAGGACATCGATTGGGATTCGCTCAAGCGCCACGCCGAGACCCTGCCGGACGAAGTGCGCGAGGCCGGCGCCGAATGGTGGAGCCTGCGCGCGTGGATGGAGCACGGCGCGACACCCTACGGCGCGGAACGCTATCGCGATGCGGTGTTCGAGCATCTTCCGTTCGAGGTGAAGCAGCACGTCGTCAACTTCATCGCCGAAGAACTTCGTCACCACGAGGCGAGCTTCAGAATCGCCGACGCCCTCGGCGCCTATCAGCCGATTCCGAAAAGCGACTACTTCCAGATGATCATCCCCAAGTTCCACGACGAGGCGGATGAAAAGGCGATGCCGTTCTATGCCGGCATGGCGGTCAATACGTTGTTCGAGCAGCTCTCGGGCGAGCTCTTGACGGCGCGTTACAAGAACGCGCGCCATCCCGCCATCAAGGATGCTTGCCGGCTGATCCTCAGGGACGAAGCGCGCCACATCCAGTTCGGCCGCATCCTCATGCGCCGCTTTTTCGAAACGCTGACGATCGAGCAGAAGCAAATGCTCGGCGCCAAGTTCGCCAAGAAACTGCGCGGAAGCCTGCTCACCGGCGTCTACGCTGTGGTCAACCTGCCGGAGGACGAGCGCAAGCGCAGCGCCCGCGCGCGTCAGTTGGCGGCCGAATACAATCTCGGCGCCACCTTCCCGGATACCGAAGTGAACGTCATTGCCACGGCGCTTGCCGAAATCCGCAAGGACGTCGCGCCCTACGACGTGCCGATCCCGGTGATCCCGGAGATCGAGGGCCCCGAGGTCGCCAACCGGACCGCGGCGGAGTAAGCCGTGACCAACAGCGCGATCAACCCGAAAGGAACATCCGCCGCCCTGGTTTATAGCCAGGGCATCCTCTCCGACAGCAGCAAGATCCTGCACGTGTCGGGACAGGTGGGCGTCGGGGCCGACGGCAAGGTCCCCGCAGACGTCGCCGAGCAGTGCCGGCTGGCGTGGGCGAACCTCATGGCGGTGTTGGAGACCGGCGGCATGGGCGTCGCCGACCTGGTCAAGGTCACGACGTATCTCACGTCGGCCGGCGACATCGCGACCTACCGCGCCTCGCGCGGCGCGGCGCTCGGCACCAACAAGCCGGCGAGCACCCTCGTCGTCGTGGGTGCGCTCGCCGATCCCGCCTGGCGCGTCGAAATCGAGGCCGTCGCCGTCCGCTGACCCTCAGCCGTGCGGCGTGCGCATCTTCTCCAGGATGGCACGCACGTCTTCGATCGTGGCAGCCCGGGGATTCATGCGCAGCTGACCGCTGCGCATGGCGCCGGCCGCAACGGCGTCGAGCGTATCCGCCGGCACCCACTCGTCGAGGCTGCGGTCAAGCCCGAGCCGCGCGCGCAAGCGGAAGAGCGCGTCGGCCGCGCTGCCGCCGCCGAACAGCTCGCCAACCTTTGCGGCCTTGTCGGGTGCGGCGGTTTCGTTGAACTGCGCCACATGCGGCAGCGCCAGCGCGTTGGCGATGCCGTGCGGGGTGTGGTGCAGCGCCCCGAGCGCGCCCGAGATCGCGTGCGCGAGCCCAAGGTTGGCCGAGTTGAACGCCATCGCCGCCAGCATCGAGCCGACCAGATTGTCCTCGCGCGCCTTGAGATCGCCGGGCGTGTCGTAGGCGCGCGGCAGACCCGACGCCAACAGCCGCATGGATTCAAGCGCCAGCACATCGGTCACCGGATTGGCGGCATTCGACCAGTAAGCCTCGACCGCGTGCGTCACCGCGTCGAGCCCGGAGCCCGCGGTCACTTCGGCCGGCGCCGTCGTCCCCAGCACCGGATCGAGCAGCGCCACCTGCGGCGTCATGTCCTGATTGCGGAAGATCATCTTGTAGGTGCCGCCGGGCACCGAGATCACCGCGCTCTCGCTCACCTCGCTGCCGGTGCCGGCCGTGGTCGGGATGGCGACGAACAGGCTGGCGTGCGGCCGCATCGGCGCGCCGGCCGGACCGGAGATCGCTTCCGGCGAACCCGGATTACTCAGCAGCATGCGCGCCACCTTGGCGGCATCCATGGCGCTGCCGCCGCCGATCACCACGATGAGATCGGGATCGATGGCGGCGAGCGCCGCGCGCACGCCCTCGACCGCGTCGAGATCGGGCTCGCCCGGCGCCACCGCGATCACCGCCGGGTCGCTCCCGCACACCGCGCGCAATTCCGCGGCCAGCGCCTTCACGGGCTTGGCATCCTTGAACCAGGGATCCACTACCAGCGCCGGCTTGCGGCACCCGCGCTTCTTGGCGTGCTCGGCGGCGCGCGACGCGCACCCGGGGCCGGCCGCGACTTCGCGCGTCGAATGCAGGAATTGCCACGTCATCAGAAACGTCCATCCCGTACGTCGCGCTTCAGCTCCAGGATGACGGGCAACGGGCGACAGTCGTCGAGCATCGTCAGGAAGGCTTTCTTGTCGTCGGCATTGGAGCGGACGGTCTCGCGCGTCAGCGCCGGCCGGCCCTGGCTGTTCAGCGCGTCGATCACGATGTCGATGACCTGCTCGCGCATTTCGTCGCCGTGAATTTCAGTGATCTTGCTCATGGCGTCTCCTCGACGTTTGGGGTGAGACCTTCGTCAATGTCGGGTGCGTCGCGGCGCAGCGCGATGTGCATCGAGTAGCGCATCAGGTCCGCGCGATGCACCGAGCGGCCGGCCAGCACGATGCGGCCGGCCTCGTTCTTGTAGCGCAGCATGCGCACGACGACGGGCGCGCCCTCGGTGAGCGCCAGGTGGCGGATCTCGTCGGGCCCGGCGAGCGCGGCTTCGATTTCCAGTTCGGCGTCCGTCAGCGCCTCGCGCTCCCACAGCTGATGCAAGAGCGAGCCTTCGGCATTCACGGGATGCCAGTCGCGCACCAGCTCGGCCGGAATGCAGCGATCGTCGATCGCGACCGGCACGCCGGCGGCGCTGCGCAAGCGCCGCACCAGCAACAACTCGGTGTCGGGCGCGACCGCGAGCAAAGCGGCCTCACGCTCGGGGGCGGGCGCGCGCTCGAACCGCAGCACATCGACGTGCATGGGCAGGCCGGCGCTGCTCCACTGCGTGCGGATGTTCATGCCGGGATTTAGCCGTTCTTCGAGCCGCCGCGGCAGCACCCACGTGCCGCTGCCGGGCACGCGCTTGAGCAGCCCCTCGCTCACCAGCCCGTCAACCGCCTGGCGCACCGTGGTGCGACTGATGCTGAAGCGATGCGCGATCTGCGCGTCCGTCAGGAAGCGCACGTTAAGATCCCACTGCGCCACCAGGGCGAGCAGGCGCTGCCGCAGTTGGAAGAACAGCGGCATCGGGCTGGAGCGGTCGAGTAAATCTTGGCTGGCAATGTTCTGGGTCATGACGTCAATCTCATAAGGCGAGCGCGAGTGCATTGCGACGGTCGTCGGCCACGGTGGCGCACAGGCCGTCGTGCCAGGAAGCGAGCGACACCGATCCCATCAGCCAATCGCGCGCCGGGCGCAGCGCAATCTCGTGCCCGCGCGCAGCCAGGTCGTCGAGGATAGCGGACGGCACATCGGCTTCGATGCTCAATGTCCGGCCGCCGATGAAACTCCAGCGCGGCGCCATCACGGCCGCGACCGGATCGTCGGGGTGTGCAACGAGCGCGGCGAGTACCTGCAACGTCGTCTGGGTCTGCGCCTGCGCCGCCGGCGTGCCGAGCGCGAAACGCGCGCCGTCCGGCGCCTCCGCCATCAGACCGACGAGCGTATGGCGCGGACGCCGGCCCGGCGCCGGCGCATTGGCGCCGCGGTCGAAGGAGGCACCGCGATCGTTGGCGATGAGCCCGGTGGCCTCGCATATCGCCTGCGCGCCGAACGGCCGATAGAGCGAATGAATGAGGGTGCAGGTGGTGCCGAAGCGGTCGGAGGCCGCGACCTGCGTCGTTTCCCCGTAGTTGCGCACCATGGCGGGCCCGTCGCTCGCGGCGTGGCCGAAGCCGTTGCGCTTCGCCCGCGCGAGCGCGGGATCGAGCAGCGTGGCGATGGTGCCCGCCACGTCGCCGGCATGACCGAAGCCGGCGAGCTCGGCGTAGGCCGACTTATAGGCTTCGACCAAGATGTGCGTCTTGGCGCCGCTCGGTTCTTCCAAAAGCCAGTCCATGCCGCTGCGCAGCAGCGCGCTCAGCGTCGCCGCCGCCTGGCTCATGGCGGGTTGGCCCCAGAAGCGCCAGCCGCCCATGTTAATCTGAAGCGGCGTCTCGACTTCGGCGCGGTAGCCTTGCACGTCCTGCGCTTGCAACAAGGCGCCGGCTTGCCGCCAGGCCGGCAGGGAGTCGAGCACCGGACGAATTGGATCTTCACCGGCCGCGAGCCGGCGCAGCGTTTCCGCCATGGCCGGCCATCGCAGCGGACGGTCGTCACCGTCCCAGTGCCATCCCTTCAGCAGCGCGTCGCGGAAAGGACCGTGCGGCAGCCCGGCGATCTTGCGCGCCAGCAGCGGGTGCGCGACGAAGCCCGAGGTCGCCGTGGCGATCGCGGGCGCCAGCAATGCTTCGAGCGGCAGCCGCAAGTGCGGCTTCAGCGCTTCCAGCGCCGCCGGCGCGCCGGGCACCAGCGCCAAGGCCGGGCGCACGCCGTCGGGTCCCGGGTAAGCCGCTGGCGACGGCCCCGAGCCGGTGATGGCCGCCGCGCCGTCGGCGCCGCGCCATAGCACGAACATGTCGCCGCCCAGCCCGCACATATCGGGCATCAGCACCCAGGCCATGAACGCCGCGGCAAGACACGCGTCCAACGCGCCGCCGCCGTCCTCCAGCGCGCGCAAACCGGCGCTGGCGGCGAGCGGATGCCCGGCCGCTATCGCGCCGCGCGGCCCCACGGCATGTCGTCCGCTTGGATACCTACCCACCGAGAAACGCCTTTCGCACTTCAGGACTGCGCGCGAGCTCCGCCGCCGGCCCTTCGCCAACCACGCGGCCGGTCTGCAGAACCCAAGCATGGTCGCAGACGGCGAGAGCCTTGGCGGCATTCTGTTCGGCGAGCAGCACCGCGGTGCCGGTCGCCTTGATTGCAGGAATGAGGCTGATCACCTCGTCCGTCAGCCGCGGCGACAGGCCGAGCGACGGCTCGTCGAGCAGCAGCAGGCGCGGACGGCCCATCAGGCTGCGGCCGATCGCCAGCATCTGCTGCTGGCCGCCGCTCAGTTGCCACGCCAAACGGTCTTGCCGTTCGCGCAAGGCCGGAAACAGTTCGAACATCTCCTCCATGCGGCGAGTTCGTTCCTGCTTGCCTTCCCAGCACGCCACCATCAGATTTTCGCGCACCTGCAATCCAGCGAAGGTGCGCCGTCCTTCCGGACAATAACCGACGCCCATGCGGGCGCGTCGCTGTGGCGACAACTTATCGATCGGCTTGCCGTCGAACCGGATACTGCCGTTACGCGGCGGCAGCAGCCCGATCACGGACTTGAGTAGCGTGCTCTTGCCGGCGCCGTTGGCGCCCAGCAGCGCGATCGCCTGGCCCGGCTCGATGTGCAGCGAGACGTTCCACAGCGCCGTGACGTCGCCATAGCGCGCTTCCAGATTTTCGACCGCGAGCAACGTCATGGCGCCAGCACCGGTTCGGGAGCCGTGCCGAGATAGGCTTCCAGCACGCGCGCGTCCGACTTCACTTGCGTCGGCGAGCCCTCGGCGATCAGGCGGCCCGCGTCGAGACAGGCCATGCGATCAACCAGGGGCGCGAGGAACGCCATGTTGTGCTCGATCACCAGAAGCGCGATGCCGTCCTGCAAGAGCCCGCGCAGGCGTTGCGCCAGATCGGTCTGCTCGGTTTCGTTCAAGCCCGCGGCCGGTTCGTCCAGCAGCATCAGCCGGGGCTGCAACGCCAACGCGCGCGCGATCTCCACCCGGCGGCGCACACCGTAAGGCAGCGTGCCGGCCGGACGCATGGCGGCATCGAACGCACCCATGCGCTCTAGCAGGAATGCCGCCTCTTCGCGCGCGCGCGCCTGCAGCGGGTCGGGCATGTGGGCGCGCAGCGCCGCGCCCAATCCGATGCCGCCGGCGTTGCGGGCGATCGCGACGTTGTCGAGCGCCGACATGTCGTCGACGAGCGCGACGGTTTGAAAGGTGCGCGCGACGCCGGCGCGCGCGATGCGATGCGCGGACCACCGCGTCACGTCCTGGCCGCACAGATGGATGCGGCCGCTGTCGGGCTGGTAAAGCCCCGACACCAGATTGATCAGCGTGGTCTTGCCCGAGCCGTTGGGCCCGATCAGGCCCAGCGCCTCGCCGGCCGCGAGCTGCAAGCTCACGTCATCGACGGCGCGAACGCCGCCGAAGCTGCAGCAGAGGGCGGAGACCTCGAGCACCGGCGCGCCGTCCGCGACGCGCGGCCAGGCCGCCGCCGGCAACGCGCGCCGGCTCGGCTGCGGCTGCGGCACGGGCGGCAGCACGTAGGATGCTGCTTTTTCGAGCGCGCCCAGCAAGCCCGACGGCATGGTCACGATCACCAGCAGCAGCATGCAGCCATAGGCGATCAGGTAATAGTCGCGGAAATCGCGAAACCATTCCGGCAACTGCACGATCAGGAAGGCGCCGAGCAACGCGCCGACCGGCGGCAGCCGCGAGCCGACCACGACGATGGTGAGGCAGGTCACGACGATCGGGAACGACAGCACATCCGGGCTGATCACCTGGATGGTGTGCACGTAAAGCGAGCCGGCCAATCCGGCGTAAGCCGCGCTCAGCAGAAACGCGATCAGGCGCAGCCGCGATCCATCAAGGCCGATGGCGGACGCGGCGATCGGCGCCGTGCGCATGCAGGCCCAGGCCTGGCCCAGCCGGCCGCGGCTGATCTGCCACGACAGCAACGTGCCGGCGGCAACGAAGCCCCACGTGGTGGCGAGCAACTGCCAGTTCGGCCGGATGACGACGCCGAGCAGCTGCAGCGGCGGCACGCCGCCCAAGCCGTTGGCGCCGCCGGTGAGCGATTGCCATTCGACCGCCAGCAGCAGCACGATCTGGGCGATGATGAGGGTGGCGAGCGCGAAGTAATGCGTTTGCAGCCGCAGCACCGGCGCGGCGACCACCAGCGCCAGCAATACCGGCAATCCAATCGAGAACGGCAAGGCCAGATCGAACGGCATGTGGAAGCGCAGCGCCAGGATGCCCGACACGTAGGCGCCGACGCCCATGAAGGTGGCCTGGCTCAGCGCCAGCGCGCCGGCGTGCCCGAAGATAAATTGATAGCCGAGCGCCAGGAGCGCGTAGATGCCGACCACCGAAAGCACCCGCAGCGCATAGTTGCCAGCGCTGGCCCCGCTCCAGATCAGGTAGAGCGCGAGCGCGGCGATAGCCACGCCATTGACGAACTGGGCCGGCGAGATCCGCTTCATGGCCGCACTCGCACCGCTTCGCCGAACAGGCCCTGCGGCCGGCGCCAGAGGATCACCAGGATCAGGACGTACAGCACCACCGTCGACCAGACTTGGGTGAACGCGCCGCCGATGGGCGCCAGCACCGGAAACAACGCCGGGAGCGCCGGAAACACGACCTCGAACACCGCGATCAGCAAGGCGCCCACGACCGCGCCCGGGATGCTGCCCCAGCCGCCGAGCGTCACCGCGATGTAGGCCTTGATCATGTAATTGGCGCCGTCGGTCGGCGACACGAAGAAGCTGCGCGACAGCAACAACCCGGCTGCACCGGCAAGCGCGGCGCCGACGCCGAAGGTGGCGGCGACCATGAAATTCACCGGCACGCCCATGGTGGCGGCGACGTCACGGTCCTGCGCCGTGGCGCGCAGGCGGCGACCTATCTGCGTCTGTGTGAACAGCAAGTGCAGGCCGACGATGAGCAGGGCGGCGACCACGATGACCCCGACGGACTGATACGGAATCACCAGCCCCCAGAAGCGCCAGTCACCCGCCATGACGAGCGGCGGCGTCGCCTGCGGCTCCGGGCCGAAGACGGCGTTGGCGCCGTTGCTGAGAATGATGCCGACGGCGATGGTGCTGATGAACACCGTGTCCGGTGGCTGCTTGCGGATCGGGAAGTAAGCGACCAGCGCCAGCACCACGCCGCCGATGGCCATGATGATCATGAGGGGGATCAGGAGCGCGATCCCCGGCAGGCCGAGCAGCGAGCCCAGCGCCATGGCGCCGAACCCGCCGGCCATCACCAGATCGCCCTGGGCGAAATTCACCGCCCCGGTGGCGTTGAGCACCAGCACGAAGCCGAGCGCAACCAGAGCATAGGCTGCGCCCAGCGCGACGGCGTTGAACAGGAGTTGAAGTGCCAGCACGACGTCGGATTATTTGGCGTCGTAGTGCTTCATCACCTTCGGGATGCGGCTCTTGCCGTCGAAGCAGATGATGACCGAGGAGTGCGCCATGTCGCCGTGACCGTTGCTGCGATAGGTCATCGCCAGGCCCTTGTAGCTCGTGGTGCTGAGCGCCTTGGTGACCTTCGCCGGCGTGTCGGCGCCGTTGGCGATGGCGTGCAGCGCCATCATGGTGCCGTCATACTGGCCGAGCGCGAAGCCGTCGGGATCCTGATGGAAGGCGGCCTTGTACTCCTCGACGAACTTGCGCATCTCGGGCGTCTCGCCCGACAGCGGGCTCGATCCGGTTTCGGCGCAGGCGTGGGTGAGGTCGGAAGGATCGAGCAGCGCCAGCGTGCTCGGCTGCGACAGGCCGGAGCCGGCGACGATCGGCAGCGTGAGGCCTTCGCGCGCCGCCGCCTTGATGAAGAGCGCGGTCGGGCCGCCGTGCAATTGCAGCAGCAGCGAGTCGGCGCCGGCGGCTTTCGCCTTGGCGATGACCGGCGCCATGTCCTTCTGCGACACGTCGAGGCCGTCCTCGTAGACCGCCTTGACGTTATGCTCCTTCAGGAGCCGCATGATTTCGGTATGGCCGCTCTGGCCGTAGGCGGTGGTCTGATAGATGACCGCCGGGTGCTTCACCTTGAGGGTGTCGAGCGCGTAGCTGACCTGCGCCGCCTTGGCGATGCTGTCGTCGGGGAAGAAGCGGAAGACGTACGGGTTGTTCTTCTGCGTGACCGCCGCGGTGCCGCTCATGGTCAGCATCGGCACCTTGGCCTGCATGGCGACCGGCAGCAGCGCCAGCATCTGGGTGCCGAGCATGGGGGCGACCACCGCGAGTGTGCCGGGCTGGCCGACCGCGCGCTCGTAGGCGTTGACCGCGACCTCGGGGCTGGTGCCGGTGTCCGACACTTCATGACCGACCTTCATGTTTCCGGGCGCGTGCGTCAGCGCCAGCACCGCCCCGTTCCGCTGACTGCGGCCTTCAACCGCGAGGAAGCCAGTGATCGGAACGAGAACCGGAACGTTGGGCTCGGCCGCGCTGGCCGGACTCAAGGGGCTGACCGCCATCAGGGCGAGGAAGGAGCCAGCGCAGAAACGCAAATGGGACGAGCGGAACCGGAACTGAGCTTGTGTCACGATGATATCCCCCGTTAATCGTGCTATTGTCATGACAATAAGACAATTGCGAACCATCGACAAGCCAAATGCGTCGCCCGATAGAGACGGGCGATCAGAGGCGAAGTGACGCGCCCCGCACGCGGGAGACGCCGAGCAAATTGCTTGGCGTTGAAAAGCACCTACGCCTCTTACTGATGAGGTTCTCACACGGGGGCGGAGCAACCCGCGGGGATGTGGTGGAGAAAGAGGCCGGGCGGCGGTGACTCAACGCCGGCACCCCCCGCTGCCACCGCGACAGGCGGCAGCGCGATTGATTTACACCCTGGCGCTGGACCGAAGCCCAAGCCGCCGCCGTAGAAAAGCAAAGCCGCCGCAAGCGGTTAGCCAAAATCCAGAGGTCTCCTCGCGGCGCTTGAATGACGCTGAACGGCCGAGATAGTTAATCGGGTCTTAACCTCGCCCTCTCTAAGGTAACTCGCCCTACACGCGACCGCCCGGAACCGGCACGCGCACCTGCATCCCAGTGGGCTCGACGTTCCGGAAATAGAGCAGGCGCTTCAAGAGCTTCACCGCATGTCCACGACCACAGCCGAGCGTCCGCCTGCCGCCCCCGCGCCGACCGAGGACGAATCCCGCTCGCCCTTCGTACGCCTCAACGACCTGATTGCCGGCATCGCGCCGCGCGAGCCCATGATCAATCTCTCGGTAGGCGAACCGCAGCACCCGATCCCGCCCTTCGTTGGCCCCATTCTCGCCGGCCATCTCAACGACTTTGGCCGCTATCCACCGAACAAGGGCATCGACCCGTTCCGCCAGGCCGTCGCGCAGTGGCTCGGCCGCCGCTACGCGCTGCCGCGCGCTGTCGATCCCGAAACCGAAGTGCTGGTGCTCAACGGCACCCGCGAAGGCCTGTTCATGGCCGCGATCGCGGCGCAGCGCTGGGTGGCCCCGCGCGCCGGCAAGCCGGCAATCCTGATCCCCAATCCGTTCTACGCGGCTTATGCCGCCGGCGCGCTCGCGGCCAACTGCGAGCCGGTCTATCTGCCAGCAACGCGCGCAAGCGGCTTCCTGCCCGATCTCGACGCGCTCGACGAACCGCTGCTCAAGCGCACCGTGGCGTTCTACATCGCCTCGCCGTCGAACCCGCAGGGTGCCGTCGCCGATCGCGCCTATCTCGACAGGCTCGCCGCGTTGGCGCGCCGCCACGGCTTCGTCGTCTTCGCCGACGAGTGCTATTGCGAGATCTACAGCGAACACGCGCCGCCCGGCATGCTGGAGGCCTCGGCGCCGGATTTCGAGAACGTCGTCGTCTTTCATTCGCTGTCGAAGCGCTCGAACCTGCCGGGCCTTCGCGTCGGTTTCGCCGCCGGCGACAAGCGCTTCCTCGCCGCCTTCCTCGAACTGCGCAACGTGGCGGCGCCGCAAGTGCCGGTGCCGATGCAGCACGTGGCAGTCGCCGCCTATAACGATGAAGCGCACGTCGAGGAAAACCGCCGGCTCTATAACGTGAAGTTCGATCTCGCCGACCAGATTATCGGCGACCGCTACGGCTACAAGCGACCGGCCGGCGGCTTTTTCCTCTGGCTCGACGTGTCGGCACAAGGCGGCAGCGAGCTGGTGACTAAGAGGCTTTGGCAGGAAGCCGGCGTGCGCGTTCTGCCGGGCCGCTATTGCGCGCGCGTGCAAGCCGACGGCTCAAATCCCGGCGCGGACTACATCCGCGTCGCCATGGTGCAAGACAAGGCCGCGACGGCGGAGGCGCTCCACCGCATTGTCGCGCTTCTAGGATAAGGGGTAGCAGGGAAACGATGCCGGCTACGGATCGCAGCATTGACGCCGTCGCGTTCATCACCGACCACGCGCGCGAGTTCCTGCGCCGACGGTTGCGCGAGCTTGCCGGCCTCTGCCTGCTGACGATCGCGCTGCTCGGCGCCATCGCGCTCGCCACCTGGTCGGTGCGTGACCCCTCGCTCAGTCACGCCACCCAAGGCTCGATCCACAACCTGCTCGGCTATCCGGGGGCGATCTTCTCCGACCTCGCGACGCAGCTCCTGGGGCTCGCCGCCGTGCTGCTGCTGGCGCCGGAAGCGCTGCTCGGCTGGCGGCTGTTGTCGCATCGGCCGTTGGGCCCGACCTGGCGCGGGCTGATCTGGATCGCGGTTACGCTGTTCGCCGCCGGCTTTGTCTCCACGCTGCCGCGCATCGGCACCTGGCCGCTGCCGACCGGCCTCGGCGGCGTCTGCGGCGACGCGCTGCTGCACATTCCGGGTCTCGTGTTCGGCTGGCCGCTCGGCAGCCTCGGACTGCTGGTCAGCGGCGTCGTCTTCTTCGCCGCCACCGCGCTCGCACTCGTTTTCGCCACCGGCTGGCGCCTGCCGCGCGCTGCCAAGGCGGGCGAAGCGGCGGAAGCCGACGAGCCGACGGATGCCGATGAAGACGAGGACGAAGACGAAGCCGATCATGCCAATCCGTGGCTCGGGCTGGTGGTGCACGCGCTGTTGAGCTGGAAGGCGCGCGTGACGCGGTTCCTGCGCCGCCCGCGCGAGGAAGCGCCGCGCGTCAAGCCGCCGGCGCCGGGCCGCCGCGTCGAGCCGCGCTTCGAGGGCGCCGCCGCGCCGCATCTCGTGCCCGAGCAATTCGAGGACGCGGGCGACGACGAAGACTACGAAGACGACGAGGGCGTCGACGAGGCTCCCGCGCCGGCGCGACGCGCCGCCCCCAAACCGAAGGCGCCCGCGCGCCGCGCCGGCAGCGGCTTCACCCTGCCGTCGCTCAACTTGCTCGGCGCCGCAAAGGCGTCCGACCGCACCAACATCTCGAAGGAAACCCTGGAGACCAACGCGACGTCACTCGAGACCGTGCTGCAGGACTTCGGCGTGCGCGGCGAGATCATCAACGCGCGCCCGGGCCCGGTGGTCACCTTGTATGAATTGGAGCCGGCGCCGGGCATCAAGTCGTCGCGCGTCATCGGGCTTGCCGACGATATCGCCCGTTCCATGAGCGCGGTGTCGGCGCGCGTCGCCGTCGTGTCCGGCCGCAACGCCATCGGCATCGAGCTGCCGAACGCGACGCGTGAGAAAGTCGTGCTGCGCGAACTGTTGTCCGGCAAGGACTACAATGAAAACGCCGCCAAGCTGCCGCTCTGCCTCGGCAAGACCATCGGCGGCGAGTCGGTGATCGTCGATCTCGCGCGCATGCCGCACCTGCTGATCGCCGGCACCACCGGCTCCGGCAAGTCGGTCGCTATCAACACCATGATCCTGTCGCTGGTCTACCGGCTGACGCCGGCGCAGTGCCGGCTGATCATGGTGGACCCGAAGATGCTCGAGCTGTCCGTCTATGACGGCATCCCGCACCTGCTCACCCCCGTCGTCACCGATCCGAAAAAGGCGGTGGTGGCGCTCAAGTGGGCGGTGCGCGAGATGGAAGAGCGCTACAAGAAGATGTCGAAGCTCGGCGTGCGCAACATCGACGGCTACAACCAGCGTCTCGCCGAGGCCAAGTCGAAGGGCGAGGTGCTGACCCGCACCGTGCACACCGGCTACGACAAGGAATCGGGCGAAGCGATCTACGAGAAGGAAGAACTCGACCTCGAGCCGCTGCCCTTCATCGTGGTGATCGTCGACGAAATGGCCGACCTGATGATGGTCGCCGGCAAGGACATCGAAGGCGCCATCCAGCGCCTCGCCCAGATGGCGCGCGCCGCCGGCATCCACTGCATCCTGGCGACGCAGCGCCCCTCGGTCGACGTCATCACCGGCACGATCAAGGCCAACTTCCCGACCCGCATCTCGTTCGCGGTTACCTCCAAGATCGACAGCCGCACCATCCTGGGCGAGCAGGGCGCCGAGCAACTGCTCGGCCAGGGCGACATGCTCTACATGGCCGGCGGCGGCCGCATCAGCCGCGTACACGGCCCCTTCGTCTCAGACGACGAGGTGGAAAAGGTGGTGCGGCACCTGAAGTCGCAGGGCCAGCCGGATTACCTGGAGGAAGTTACCGCCGCCGAGGACGAACTGCCCGGCGAGGACGGCGCCGTGTTCGACGCGACCGGCATGGGCGCCGAAGGCGGCGACCTCTTCCAGCAGGCTGTCGCCATCGTGCGGCGCGACCGCAAGGCCTCCACCTCATACATCCAGCGCCGGCTGCAGATCGGTTACAACCGCGCCGCCACCCTGATGGAGCGCATGGAACTCGAAGGCATCGTCGGCCAGGCCAACCATGCCGGCAAACGCGAAATCCTCATCGACGAAGAAGAATAGGTCGTTGTTGAGAATCGCAATTGGCGACTTTAACCCGGGACTTGGCGCGATTCGCCGGGTCGCGAAATAGCCACACCCGGTCCCTACAGGGGCGAAGCACCAGGGGCGCGAGGCGGAGATCGTGATGGGGATGAATCACAAGGGGCGAAGCGGCCGCACCCTGGCCTGGGTCGCCGCGCTGGCCTGTGTCACCACCGCCCCGGCGCTGGCGCAGTTCGCCGCCCCCGCGCAGCAGACCGTCCCGCTGCCGCGACCGCGTCCGCACATCCATTTCGTCACCGGTTCGATCGGCGCGCGCGTGGCCGGCCTGCCGGCGCAGGCATTCCACGCTCGCGCGCAGGCGCCCGCGCCGCAGGGCAATGTCCAGCCGGCCCCGGCGCAGCAGGCGCCGAACCCGATCTCCAATCCGTTCGCGACGCTACTCGGCGGCACGGGCAGCACCACGGCCCTCGATCCCAAGCAGCGCGCCATCATCCAGAAGGTCGACGACTATCTCTCCAGCGTGCAGACGCTGGAGGGCAATTTCGTCCAGGTCGCGCCCGACGGCAAACGCTCCAAGGGCGAGTTCTACATCTCCAAGCCCGGCAAGATGCGTTTCGAATACGATCCGCCGAGCCCGATCCAGATCGTCTCGGACGGCCAGTCCGTGGTGGTGCGCGACCGCAAGCTCGGGACCCAGGATCTTTATCCGCTGTCGCAGACGCCGCTGCGCTTCCTGCTCGCCGACCACGTCAACCTGATGAAGGACACCAACCTGGTCGCGGTCTACGCCGACGACGTGTTCGTCACGGTGGTGGTCGAGGAGAAGAACGCCATCGTCGGCACCAGCCGGCTGATGATCATGTTCTCTGCCAAGGACATGCAGCTCAAGCAGTGGACCGTGACCGATCCGCAGGGCTACGACACCACGGTCGCGGTCTACAATCTCGATCCCAACACCAAGCCCGACCCGTCTATGTTCAGGATCGATTACACCCACTACCCGGACCCCAACGTCATGAACCGGTAGACGGCCGGGCCGGCCTCACGCCCGACCGACGAGGTGTGGATAGCGGTTGCCCGGCTTTGCCCGGGCGCATCGGATGATTATGTTGCATCCATGCCGCTCACGGTCTCCACCTGGAATATCAATTCCGTCCGCCTGCGCATTGACCTGGTCGCCAAGTTCATCAAGAGCGCGCGGCCGGACGTGCTCTGCCTGCAGGAAACCAAGTGCCCGGACGACGCCTTCCCGCTCAAGCGTTTCAAGCGGCTAGGCTACGAATACACCGCACTCAACGGGCAGAAGGGCTATCACGGCGTCGCCATCGTCTCGCGCGTGCCATTCGAGACGACATCGGTCGAGAACTTTTGCGGCAAGACCGACTGCCGCCATATCGCGGTGGTGCTGGGCGAGCGCGCCGGCCTGAGCGACCCGGTCACGCTGCATAACTTTTACGTGCCGGCCGGCGGCGACGAGCCCGACCCGGCGGTGAACGAGAAGTTCGGGCACAAGCTCTCGTTTCTCGACGAGATGTACGCCCACAAAGGCCTGCGCCCGGACAAGAGCCAGCGCGCCATCCTGGTCGGGGATCTCAATGTGGCGCCGCTCGAGCACGACGTGTGGAGCCACAAACAGATGTTGAAAGTGGTCTCGCACACGCCGATCGAGTGCGAAAAGCTGACCGCGGCGCGCGAAGCCGGCGGCTGGGTCGATTCCATGCGCGTGCTCACGCCCGAGCCGGAGAAGCTGTTCACCTGGTGGAGCTATCGCGCCATGGGCAACTGGCGCGAGTCGAACCGGGGCCGGCGCCTCGACCACGTCTGGACCTCGGACGCTCTTGCCGACCGCGTCTCGAAGATAAAAATCGCCAAGGACTACCGCGGCGCCGAACGCCCCTCCGACCACGTACCGGTGACGACGAAGTTCGAGATTTAGGCGCGCCCGCGCGTTCCGTGCTTTCGGTCATTCAGAGGCGCGCCGAAGGCGCGAACGCGAACCCGGAAGCCAGAGCGAGATAGCAGCGCATAAGCAGCGCTACTTCCCCCCGCGCTCCAGCTTCCGTTTGACGCGCTCCAGGTTCTGCTCCCAGCCGCCGATGCGCTCGGCCATTTCGTCGCGCAGGCGCAAGGCCGCAGCCGGATAACCCTCCAGCGTCTTGCGGAACAGGCCGCGCGAAATGCGCACCACCACCGTCGGCTCGCGGGCGATGGCGGTCACCGGACTGGTGGTGTCGGTGAGAAGCGCGAGCTCACCCAGCAACGTACCGGGCCCGGCCGTATATTCATGGCCCTTGGAATCCTCGGCTTCCAGCGTGAGCGAGCCTTCCTGCACGATATAGCCGCCGTCGGCGGGCTCACCGGCATAGAACAGCACGGTGCCGCTCGGCAGGTGGCGCGTCTCCGCGCCGATCGCCAACACGCGCAGGGCCTGCTTGCCCAGCACCGCTAGGGTCGGCACCCGTTCGAAAAAGGCGATGTCGCTTTCGAGGCCCATTATCCTTCACGTCATTCCGGGGCGCCCGGCGAGGCCGGCAAGGGCGGAGCCGGGCGAGCCCGGAATCCAGGGGCAACATGAGAGACCCATGACTTGAGAGACCGATCACTTGGCTCTGAATTCCGGTCCCACGCGCTTGCGCTCGTGTCGCGGAATGACGAGCCTAACCGTTCACGGCACCAGCTTGTAGCCGCCGGCTTCCGTCACCAGGATGGCGGGCGCGGCGGCGTCCTTCTCCACTTTCTGCCGCAGCCGGTAAATGTGCGTTTCCAGCGTATGGGTGGTGACGCCGGAATTGTAGCCCCACACTTCCTGCAGCAACGTCTCGCGCGACACCGGCTTCTGACCGGCGCGGTAAAGGTAGCGCAGGATGGCGGTTTCCTTTTCCGTCAGCCGCACCTTGGTGCCCTTGGGGGTCAGCAGCACCTTGGACGACGGCCGGAAGCTGTAGGGCCCGATGGTGAAGACCGCGTCCTCGCTCGCCTCGTGCTGACGCAGTTGCGCGCGGATGCGCGCCAGCAGCACCGCGAAGCGGAACGGCTTGGTGACGTAATCGTTGGCGCCGGATTCGAGCCCCAGGATGGTGTCGCTGTCGGTGTCGTGGCCGGTGAGCATGATGATCGGCGACTTGAAGCCGTTCTTGCGCATGATGCGCACGGCCTCGCGGCCGTCCACGTCGGGCAGGCCGACATCCATGATCACCAGGTCGATCTGGCCGCCTTTCGCCTCCTGCACCGCCTTGGCGCCGCTGTCGACGGCGGTGGCATCGAACTCCTCGTGCAGCGCCAGTTGCTCGACCAGGGCCTCGCGCAGCTCGGTGTCGTCGTCGACGATCAGGATGGTGCGCTTGTTGGACATGGCTTCCTGGGCCCCTGATGGCTCATGGCTTCCGAAATTCGCGTGGGAGCCCGTTGCGATGTAACATGAAATCCGGAATCGCGGCACTAGCGGGCGGCCAGCGGCACCTGCCTTCCGCAACGGCGCCGCAGTAGAGCATTCGGGGCTGAAAGAGCAAGCGCGAACTGGTATTTACGCCATGCTCGGCGCGCCGGACCCGCGGCCCGCCGGCAGGCCGCCGTGCATGAAAAAGCGCACTATCACCAATATCTTGGTCCGGCCGCGGCCGGGCCGGCCGACGCAAGGCTGGCTCACCGCCGGCGCACTCACGGTGCCGGTCGCACTCGGACGCGGCGGCATCAAGGCCAACAAATTCGAGGGCGACGGCGCCACCCCGCGGGGGCGCTTCCGCCTCACGCGGCTGTGGTGGCGGCCCGACCGCCATCCGCGCCCGCCAACGATGCTGCCAGTGCGCCGCATCCGGCCCGCCGACGGCTGGTGCGAGGATCCCGCCGACCGCCGCTACAACCAGGCCGTCACCATTCCGGCTGGGTCAATGGCCGACCGGCTGACCCGGGCCGACCATCTCTATGATTTCATCATCGAACTCGACCACAATACGCGCCCGCGGGTGGCCGGGCGTGGCAGCGCCGTCTTCATCCATGCCGCCCGCCCCGGACTGGCGCCCACCGCCGGCTGCGTCGCACTTCGCCTCGACGACCTACGCCGGCTCATCGCGCGGCTCGGACCGCGCACGCGCCTCACGACTAAATGAGTCGTTAATTCCACGGATGTTGTCAGTGAGGCATTAAGCATCCGCCCAATCGGGCGGTGATGCTAACCGGCCCATTAACGGACCCTCTTTATCGTCCTCTAATCCGGAACCAGCGGTCCGGCCGGTGGCGGCCGGCAAGCAAGAAGAAACGCGAGACAGGGCCAACCCATGAACGGGATCCTCACCAGCGACACCCCGCCGCCCAGCCGCGCCGAGGCGATCGGCCGCGTCTCCGTCGTCGGCGGCGCACAGGCCACCGTCGAGCTCAATCAGCGCGCCATGCACGGCGAGCAGCCGACGGTCGGCAAATTCATGGGACTGAGCGGCGGCAAGGGCCTGATCATCGGCCTGATCACCGAAGTGGGCGAGGAGCCAATCGCCGGGTCCGGGCAGAATCCGAACTACCGCAAGATGGCGCGGCTCGACCTGATCGGTGAAATCAGCAGCACGTCCGGCGCGGGGCCGCATTTCCAGCGCGGCATCACAGAATACCCCAACATCGGCGATGGCGCGGACCTGCTGTCCGACGCCGATCTCAGGCTGGTCTACGGTGTCGCCGACCGCGACCACGGTCATATCGGTGACCTCCAGCAAAATCCCGACATCGGCGTGCACATCGACATCGACCATCTGGTCAGCCGTCATTTCGCCGTGCTCGGCGCGACCGGCGTCGGCAAGTCGAGCGGCGTCGCCATCATCCTGCAGCAGATCCTCGCCACCCGGCCCAACCTGCGCATCTTCCTGGTCGACCCGCACAACGAATACGCCCCCTGCTTCGGCGACAAGGCGCAGGTGCTGACGCCGCGAAACCTGCGGCTGCCGTTCTGGCTGTTCAACTTCGAGGAAATCGTCGACGTGTTCTTCGGCGGCCGTCCGGGCGTCGAGGAGGAAGTCGAGATTCTCGCCGACGTCATTCCGGTCGCGAAATCAGCCTATCTGCAATACAAGGCCGGCCCGGCCAGCTCGCTCTCCAAGCGCAAGGACCCGCGTGACGCCGGCTTCACCGCCGACACGCCGGTGCCCTACCGCATCGAGGATCTCCTCACCGTGCTCGACGAGCGCATGGGCAAGCTGGAGAACCGCACCTCGCGCGTCACCTACCATCGCCTGATCTCGCGCATCCAGACATTCCGCAATCATCCGCGCTACGCCTTCATGTTCGAGAACGCGAACCTCGGCGGCGACACCATGGCCGACACGCTCAGCCATCTGTTCCGCCTGCCGCCGCAGGGCGTGCCGATGACGATCCTGCAGCTCGCCGGCTTTCCGGCTGAGGTGATCGACTCGGTGGTTTCCGTGCTCTGCCGCATGGCCTTCGACTTCGGCCTGTGGAGCGATGGCATCGCGCCGCTTTTGTTCGTGTGCGAGGAAGCGCATCGCTACGCGCCGGCCGACAAGAAGATCGGCTTTGGGCCGACCCGCCGCGCGCTCTCGCGCATCGCCAAGGAGGGCCGCAAATACGGCGTGTTCCTCGGCCTGGTGACGCAGCGGCCGGCGGAAATCGACCCGACCATCATCTCTCAGTGCTCGACCTTCTTCGTGATGCGGCTCGCCAACGACCGCGACCAGCACCTGATCCGCTCGGCGGTATCGGACGCGGCAGCCAACCTGCTTTCATTCATCCCGTCGCTCGGCACGCGCGAGGTGTTCACCTTCGGCTCTGGCATCGCCATGCCTACGCGCATGCGGTTCAAAGAACTGCCGCCGGAACTGCGGCCGAACAGCGAGGCTGGCGGCGACACGCGTTCGGACGCCGGCAACAACCTCGAACGCGGGCTCATCGGCTCGGTGATCGAGCGCTGGCGCTCGGCCTCCATGAGCCAGCGCAGCGGCGATGATTTGACGGTGGACTTCAGCGGCCTTGAAGCGCCGCCGCTGCAGCCGGGAACGGAACAGTCGGCGCCGGCAGCCGCGCGCGCGCCTCTGGCGCCGCAAGCGCCGCCGGCCCCTTACCGGCCACCGCCGCCGCCCGCCGGCCAGGCGCCGCGCGCCCCTACGCCCGTGCCGCCGTCCCCGCGCGGCGAGGCGTTGCGCTCCAGCCTTTTGCGTAAGCCGATCGACGCCAATCTCGGCACCGGTGCGCCCGCCGCCCAGGCAGCGCCGGCGCCGCAACCGCGACCGGCGCCATCGCTCGAGCCCGCCGGCGCGCCGCAGAACACCAGTCCGCCCGGCTTTCCGCCGCGATATCGGTAATTCATCGTCATTCCGGGCTCGCGTGCTACGCATGCGCCCCGGAATGGCAGCCGACTACTTCCGCCCCACAAGGTCGACCAATGCCGACATGCCGCCGTGGCCGGCGCCTTCGTTGATCTCGGCGTCGTATTCGCGCACCTCGATCGACGAAAAATCGGCAAAGGCTTTTTCGAGCAGCTCGCGGGTATAGAGGTTCTCCAGCCTCGACGGCCCGCCGGTCTTGTAGTCGAGCTGCTTGGGCCCGTAGCCTTCGAGCAGCAGCAAGCCGCCCGGCTTCAGCGCCTTCTTGATGCCGGCAAAAATCTTGGCGCGCCCGTCCGGGCCCGCGAACTGAAAGAAGATCCCCACGATCACGTCGAAGGCTTCCGCCGGCCAATCCCAGTTCAGGATATCGACCTCATCGACCTTCAGCGTCACGCCGCGTTCGGCGGCAAGCTTGCGCGCCTTCTCCTGCGCCACCGGCGAGAAATCGATCGACAGCACGTCGAGCCCCTTCTCGGCCATGAACACGCCGTTGCGTCCTTCGCCGTCGGCGATCGTGAGTGCCTTCTCGCCCTTCTTCAGCAGGTGCGCGTGGTTCCTGAGAAACGTATTCGGCGCGGTGCCGAACAGATAGCCCGGCGCTGCGAAGCGTTCCTGCCAACGCTCGAATTCAGGGGTATTGGTCATCAATGCTTCTCCCGCGTGCCGAAAATCGCACTGCCGACGCGCACGTGCGTGGCGCCGAGCTGAATGGCGGTGGCGAAGTCGGCACTCATGCCCATGGACAGCAGCGTCAGGCCGTTGCGCTTGGCGATCTTGGCGGTGAGCGCGAAATGCGGCCCTGGCGCTTCGTCGAACGGCGGGATGCACATCAGCCCGGCGATCTCGAGGCCGTAGGTGTCGCGGCAGGCGCTCAGGAACAGGTCGGCGTCCTGCGGCAGGATGCCCGCCTTCTGCGCCTCGGCACCGGTATTGATCTCGACGAAGAGCTGCGGCTTACGCCCCTGCTTCTCGATCTCCTTCGCCAGCGCCGCGCACAGGCTGGGCCGGTCGACGGAATGGATGGCGTCGAACAGCGCCACCGCCTCCTTCGCCTTGTTGGATTGCAGCGGCCCGATCAGGTGCAGCGACAGGCCGGCATGCTTCTCCATCAGCGCCGGCCATTTCGTCTTGGCTTCCTGCACGCGGTTCTCACCGAACACGCGCTGGCCGGCGACGATCACCGGCTCGATGGCCTCGGCCGGAAAGGTCTTCGACACCGCGACCAGCGTCACCTCGGCGGGATCGCGCGAAGCGTCGCGGCAGGCGCGCGCGATCTCGGCGCGGACGGTTTCGAAGCCGGTTGACGTGGCTGTTTCCATGGCACGCCAGATATCAGCTTGTCTCGATTTGCGAAAGCATAGCTACGACGCCCCCGCCTGGCGCGGCTCGACCTTGCCCCCATCGTGCACGCGATCGCTCGGATGCAGGACCACCTTGTCGCCGGCCTTCAGGCCCTTGAGCACCCGCGCCGCGCTGAGATTGCGCTCGCCGATGGTCACCAGCCGCCGCTCGGCGCGACCGTCCGCCACCACGAACACCGCCCAGTTGTCGCCCTCGCGGAACAACGCCCCGAGCGGCACCTGCAGCACGTCGTTGCGGTGCCAGATCACCACGCGGGCGATGACGCGGTAGTCGTGGCCCAGCTTCTGCCATTCCGACGGCGGCCCGGTGAAGTCCAGGATCACCTTGACCCGCTGCTCCTCGATGCCGAGCGCGGACACCTTGGTGAAGCCGGTCGGTTCGACGCGGCGTACCTTCGCCGGCAGCACCGTGTCGCCGCCCCAACTCTCGATGCGCGCCACGTCGCCCGGCTGGATGCGCACCGCGTCGCGCGAGAGGAAATCGACCGCGATTTCCAGGTCGTGCGGATCGCCGATCTCGACCAGCGGCGCGCCCGCCGGCACCACCTGCTCGCTTTTGGCGATCATCTTGAGTACGCGGCCGTCGACCGGTGAATACACCTGGATGTCGTGCAGCGGCTTCTTATCGGCGGTTATCTGACTGGGCTGGATCAGGTTCGCCTTGGCGCTCTCGAGCTCGCGCCGGCGGACCTCCAATGTCGCCACCGCGCTGGCGACGGCGGCCTCCGCCCCGGTGACGTCGAGATTGGCCTTCTCCAAGGCGCGCGCAGAAATCGTCTTGCTGGCGGCGAGCTGCTCGGCCCGCGTCAGATCGTTGTGCGCGAACTCGAGCTGCGACCTTGCCTCTTTGACCTTTGCTTGCGCCAAATCCACCGCGGCCTGCGCCACCTGCACCGCCGCTTCGTTGACGCGCTGGGTGCGCGCATCGAGGAACGTGGGGGCGGTCGGTTCGATTTCGGCAACCAGTGTCTTGTGGGCCTCGACCGTGTCGCCGACCTCGCGCGGCGAGCGCAGCATCTTGCCGCCGATCGGCGCCGACACCGTATAGACGTCGTGGATGCGGGTGACGCCCTCGTCCTCGACCGTCACTTCCAGCGGCGCGCGCGTGACCGTGGCCATGTCGACCGGCACCGGCTGTGGCAGCAGCGCCCACACGATCGCCGCCACGATCCCCAACCCGATCAGCCCGATAATGCCGCGCCTAGCGATCATCCCGAACACAAGCCTACTCCCGCGTCTTGAGCACTTCGATGAGATCAAGCCGGTCGATGCGCCGGCGCACGATCAGCGCCGACACCAGCGCCGAGGCGAAGACAATGATGGTTGCCCAGGCATAGACCGACCGCTCCACCACCAGCGGCACGCGATACAGATCGCTGTCGAAGCCCTGCACCATCGCCCAGGCGAAGCCGTAGCCGATCAGCCAGCCGAGCGGCTGCGCCGCAATGACCAGGATCGCCAGCTCGCCCAGCAGGATCCCCGACACCTCGCTCTTGTGGAAGCCGAGCACCCGTAGGCTCGCCAGCTCACGCCCCTGCTCCGACAGCGAGATGCGGGCGAAATTATACACCACGCCGAAGGCGATGATCATGCCCAGGCTGACATAGACCGTGACCATTACGAGCAGATTTTCCTGCAGGGTCTGGCGAAAGTTCTGCAGCGTGGTCTTCTGCAGGGCGATGAAATTGGCGACCGGCGTCGCCTTGAGGCGGCCGTAGAGCGCGATCTGGTGCTCGGTGTCGAACAGGAGATGCACGCCGCTGATGACTTGCCCCTCGCGCATCATGGCATTGAGCGCCGGCAGCGCCATGTAGGCGTTCAAGCCCAGATAGCCCTCGATGATGCCGGTGACCGGCAGGGTTTCCCGGCGCCGATTGCGCTCGAGGATCTCCACGTCCACCCTGTCGCCGATGCGCGCGTGCAGGATCTTGGCCAGCGCGTCGCTCAACGCGATGCCGCTTTCCGGCAGCTTCACCGGTTTCAAACCGGGCCCGAGCACGCGGCTCAGGTTCGCGTCGGCCGGCTTGCCGGTGATGGAGATGCGCCGCTCATACTGTCCGTGATGGATGCGCACCGGCACCGCGCGGTAGGGCTCCGCCGCCATCACGCCGGGCAACGACAGCGCGTCGAAGTAAGCCTTGAGCGAGCGCTCGTGCGCGAAACTGATGGTGGCATTCTCGCGTTCCGAGCGGTTGTAGGTGACATCGATCATGAACTCGGTGGAACCAAACGCCCACAGCGAGCCGACCAGCACCGATATCGCCAGCGCGATGCCGAGCACGCTGCTCACCGTGCGTATCGGCCAGCGCATGAGATGGCGCACCATCATGATCAGCGACTGCGGAACGTTGAGCAGCGCATAGAACGCTTCCGGCAGCAGGCGGCGATAAATTGCCGGCGCCGGCGGCGACATGGCAACGGCCGGGGGCAGCGTCACCACCTGACGCACCGCGCGCAACGCGCCGACCGCCGCGGCAGCAAGCGTGACGCCGGTGGCGATCACGTAAATCGCCGGGTCGGTGCGGAAGACCAGGAAGGGAAAATGATAGAACTCGGCATAAAGCCGCGTCATGCCGAAGCCGAGCCAAGTGCCGGCGGCGAGCCCGATCACGATGCCGACCACCGCGATCGCCAGCGCGAATTCGAGGTAATGCCAGCCGACCGCGATGCCGCTGTAGCCGAGCGCCTTCAACAGCCCGATGTGCTCTCGCTCCAACAAAATCAACCGCGACAGCGTCATGTTGACCAGGAACGCCGCCACCAGCAGGAACACCGGCGGCAGGATGCGGCTCATGGCCTTGAGCTGCGACAGTTCGGCGTCCAGGAAGGCATGCGAGGTCTGGTCGCGGCGGCCATAGGCGCCCAAGCCGCCGTAGCGGGCCAGGATATTGTCGAGCTGCTCGATCACGGCGGCTTCCGACGCCGCGCGTGTGAGCTTGAGGTGGACGCTGGAGAAAGCGCCGGTGAGGTCGTAGGCCGCGGCCAGCGCCTTTTCGCGCATCCACACGATGCCGTAGCGGCGGTCGTCGGGGATCAGCCCGTAGGGTCCGAGCGAATAGATGAACTCCGGCGAAAGCGCGGTGCCGACGATGCGCAGGGTCCGCTTGCGGCCATTGAGGATGGCGTCGAAGGTCGAGCCGATGTGGAAGTGGTTGGCCTTGGCGAACGGCTCGCTGACGACAACCTCGTGCTCGTCGCCCGGCAGCGGCAGGCGTCCGCTGCGCATGTAGAGCAGATTGAGTTTCTGCTCGTGCAGGTCGGGGATCGACACGAACATGGCCGAGGCCGGCTCCGGCACGTCAGGCAGATCGAGCAGCGCGATCTTGGAGACGCGGGTTTCCACCGAGGCCACGCCCGGGATGCGCGCGATTTCGTCCTCGACGATCTTGGGCGCGCGCGTGAGGTCGTCGAACACATCGGCGAAACGGTTGCGCTCGTAATAGGCCGCGCGCGTCTCCGACAGCGACTCGTAGGCGCCGATGCCGAGGATGAGCGTCGCCGCGCCCGCCGCCAGCACCAGCGCAATCGCCAGCGCCTGCGGCCAGAGCCGGATCAGGTCGCGCAACAGTTTGCGATGCAGCGCGGTCACTGAGATCTCGCTCCTCCAGGTTGGCTCATTGCTCACCCGGCATTTATTTTGCGCATGATCTTTGCCGAAAACCGGTTCCCACTTTTCGGGATCATGCGCGGCCTCACCAACTGATCTCGGCCGCCGCCTTGCGGTCGGCGACGATGTTGGTCGACACGATGCGGCCGTCGCCGAAGCGCACGACGCGATGGGCGATCGACTGGATCGCCACGTTGTGAGTAATGATGAGCGTGGTGGCGCCGAGCTGTGCGTTCACCTGGGTGAGCGCTTCCAGCACCAAGACGCCGGTCTTGGAATCGAGCGCGCCGGTCGGCTCGTCGCAGAGCAGCACCTGCGGCCGCTTGGCGATGGCGCGCGCGATCGCCACGCGCTGCTGTTCGCCGCCGGACAGCTGCGCCGGAAAATGATCCATGCGCTCCTTGAGGCCGACGATGGCGAGCGCCTCTTCCGGCTTCATCGGATCGCGCGCGATTTCGGTGACCAGCGCCACGTTCTCGCGCGCGGTCAGGCTCGGCACCAGATTGTAGAACTGGAACACGAAGCCGACATGGTCGCGGCGATAGAGCGTGAGCTGGCGGTCGCTGAACTTGCTGAGCTCGTGGTCGGTGAACCAGACGTCGCCCGCGGTGGCGCGGTCGAGCCCGCCGACGATGTTGAGAAAAGTCGACTTGCCCGAACCCGAGGGCCCCAGGATCACCACGAACTCGCCGGCCGCGGCCTCGAAATCGACGCCACGCAGCGCCTGCACCGAGATGTCGCCGCTGACGTAGACCTTGGTCAGGTCCCGCGTGCGGAACACAGGCTCCCGGTCGGCGGATACTGGCGATGCTGTCGTCGATGCAAGCGTCATGGCGGCCCGTCTGCGCGTGGCGGGCGCACCCTAGACGGAGCCGGCGAGGTCCCCTTTGCGCTGAGTCAACGAGAAGCCGCGCCTCAGATATACGGCCGCCGCCGTGGCATACGGCCGTCGTTCCCGGCGATGCGCTCCAGGCCGGCGCGGTCGATGACCGTGAACTGCCGGTCCTTCCAGCGCACCGTCCCCGAGGCGGTCAGTCGCTTTAGGGTCTTGTTGGTATGCACCAACGACATCCCGAGGGTGTCGGCGACGTGCTGCTGGGTCAGCGGAAGCTGGACGCTGTCGTTCTTGCTCAGGCCCGCCTCCTCAGCCCGCACGAACAGGTGCAGCAGCAGATAGGCCGTGCGTTCGAGTGCCGTGCGGCGGCCGAGGCTCAGCAGGTTCTCGTCGATCAACTGCTCCTCGCGCGCGGCGAGCCAGGTGACGTCGAAAGCGAGCGACGGGAACTTGCTGTAGAGCTCCCACATCTTGCCGCGCGGAAAGACGCACAGCGTCAGCGGTGTCAGCGCCTCGACCGAATGCTCCATCTCCTGCATCAGCGTGCCTTGCAGGCCGACCAAGTCCGCCGGCAGCACATAGTTGAGGATCTGGCGGCGGCCATCCTCCAGCATCTTGTAGCGGAAGGCCCAGCCGCTCAGCACAGTATAGAGATGGTCGTTGCGCGTGCCTTCGCGCAGGATGCTCGAACCCGCCTGGGCGTGCAGCTCGTCGACCTTCAACTCGCTGACGAAAGCGAGCTCGTCGGCTTCGAATCCGCGTAATCCCGGTCGATCGCGCAATGGACATTGCGCGCAGGTGGTGTAGCGGCTGGTGCCGCAGCCCGTTCCGATGATCATGCAGCCCCCTTCCCCGGCTCATGAAGAATCGCGCGGCTCATGTCTTTTTTAAATGCCGCCCCCCTCAATTCGTAGGAGAAGAAAAAGTTCCATGAATTGAACCCCAACGAACGGGAGCTGGATTTGGCTGACAGGGTTGCGTTTCTCGCCGGCAAGCGCGGCCTGGTGGTCGAAGACGAGTTTCTGATCGCTCTCGATATTCAACAGGTCCTGGAAACCGCCGGTGCCGGGGACATCCTATGCACGGGCAACGCCGCCGACGCGCTCGCCATCCTCGACAAGGATTCGGCGTTCGATTTTGCTGTGCTCGATATCAAGCTTGCCGGCCGCGCCGACAACAGCACGGCGATTGCGGCGCGGCTCGCCGAGCGAGGCGTGCCGTTTGTCTTTCTCACCGGCATGCGCGCCCATGATATTCGGGCGGGGGCGTTTTCCGGCGTGCCCGTCGTCGAGAAGCCCTATCAGGCGGCGGTGCTGATTGACGCCATCCGGCGCGCACTGACGGGCGCATGATCGGCGATACGACCGGCTCCATAAACACGGCGTAAATGTTGCGCGCGGCGCCAACTCACGGTTGACTCCGATCAATTGCGTCGTGGCGTTAGATCATATCTCTAAGTGATGCGTGACCATCGGACCCGCATCGCGGTTGCCTTGCTGCCGGCATTGCTGGCGCTGGCGTTGCGGCTCTATGCGCTTGGCGACAAGCCGCTGTGGCTCGACGAGGTCATCACCTACGGACGCGCGCTGATGCCGTGGCGTGCGCTGGTCACCGACTCCCTGATCAACAAGCACTTCCCGACCTATTTCATCCTCGTCAGTCCGTTCGACCCATCGCGCATCGACGAATGGATGTTGCGCCTGCCGTCGGCCGTGTTCGGCAGCCTCGCCGTGCTCATGGTCACGCTGATCGCAACCGACGTGCGCTCGCGGCGCGCGGGCCGCGCCGCCGGCACGCTCATGGCGTTGTCGCCGATCGACATCCAGTTCAGCCAGGAAGCGCGCGCCTATGCGCTGGTGTCGTTTCTGATCCTGCTGGCGCTGTGGGGCCTGATGCGGCTCGGCCGTCTTGCGCCGGCGCGCGAAACGTTCGCCGCATACGCCGCCGCTATCGGCGGCACCGTTGCGGCGCTGAACACGTTGATGGTAGCGGCCGTGTGGTGGCTGGCCGCCAACATCGCTTTCGGTGTCATCGCGCTGCGCGCCGCCGCCGGCCGTGCGCGGTTGCTGCGCAACTGGCTCGCGGCGCAGGGCGTCATGGCGCTCGTTTGGCTGCCGGTCGCGGCCACCCTCTATCGCGCCGGCGGTGACGATCCGCTGCGCGGCTATCGCTGGATTCCGCCCTCGACCTGGCGGCACGTCAGCGACGTGCTGTCGTCGGTCTATCTTTATCGCGCCGCCGACATAAGCCTTGCGCTGTTGCCGACGCCGGTGCCGTGGCTCGGCTTTGTCATCCTGGCGCTTGCCCTCTACGGCCTATGGCGCTTGCGCCACGCGCTGCCGCAACTCGTTGCCTTGGCTCTCGCGTGGCTCGCGATGCCGCTTGCCATGGTCGCGATCTCGGCCGTGCATGCCTTCTGGGTCCCGCGCTATCTGCTCTGGACGACCGGCGCCTTCTACGTGCTAGCGGGCATCGCGATCGCCGCCTTGCCGCGGCGGCTGTTTGCGCCGGCGCTCGCCGCGCTGCTGCTGGCGGGCCTCGTCAACCTCGCGCCCTATTACACGACCGAGACCAAGCCGCGCTGGGATCTTGCCGCCAGCTATCTCGCCGCGCACGCGAAACAAGACGACCGCATCGTGACCGCCAGCTATCAGGCGGCTTACGTGCTCCGCGCCTATGCGACGCGCGCCAACCTTGCCGCGCCGGTCGTCGATGGCGGTGACGTGGCGCGGACGGCGGCGGCGCTGCCGAAGGACCGCGCGGTCTGGCTGGTCTACGGCCGCACCGGACAATCGCCGGTTCCGCCGGCGCGCGACTATCTGCGGCGATGGTCGATGCTGGGACCGCCCGCCGAGACGGTGCACTTCGGCCGTTACGTGCTGGCCTGGCGGTTCGGGCCGCCAGCCCATTGACCCCCGCCCCCTTCCCTGTCATTTCCCGGGTCTCCGAGAAAGACCCGCAAATGACCGCCGAATTGACCAAAAACCCGCGCGAAAACCCGCGTCCCGAGCGCTACAACCCCCGCGTGGCCGAGCCCCGCTGGCGGGCCGCCTGGGACGAAAAGGGCATCTTCGCCACCAAAAACGACGATCCGCGCCCGAAATACTACGTCCTGGAGATGTTCCCCTACCCCTCCGGGCGCATCCACATGGGGCACGTGCGCAACTACACCATGGGAGACGTGGTCGCGCGCTATAAGCGCGCCGCCGGCAACGCCGTGCTCCACCCCATGGGCTGGGACGCCTTCGGCATGCCGGCCGAGAACGCGGCCATGGCGCAGAAGGTCCACCCGAAGGCCTGGACCTACGAGAACATCGCGACCATGAAGAAGCAGCTCCAGTCGATGGGGCTGTCGCTCGACTGGGCGCGCGAAGTCGCGACCTGCGACCCGACCTACTACAAGCACCAGCAGAAGCTGTTCCTCGATTTCCTCAAGGCGGGGCTGGTCGCGCGCGAATACCGCAAGGTGAACTGGGACCCGGTCGACCAGACCGTGCTCGCCAACGAGCAGGTCATCGACGGCCGCGGCTGGCGCTCAGGCGCCGTGGTCGAGCAGCGCGACCTGCACCAGTGGGTGTTCAAGATTTCCGACTACGCCGAAGAGCTCTTGGAGGCGATCGACACACTCGACCGCTGGCCGGACAAGGTCCGGCTGATGCAGCGGAACTGGATCGGCCGCTCGGAAGGCCTGCTGATCCGCTTCGCGCTCGACCCGAAGACGACGCCGGGCGGCGAGACGGAGCTCGAGATCTTCACCACGCGGCCGGACACCTTGTTCGGCGCCAAGTTCATGGCGCTGTCGCCGGATCATCCGCTGGCGGCGGCGGTGGCGAAGAACAATCCCGCGCTCGCCAAGTTCATCGACGACTGCCATCACATGGGCACGTCGCAGGAAGCCATCGATACCGCGGAGAAGATGGGCTTCGACACCGGCATCAAGGCGGTGCATCCGTTCGATCCGTCGTGGACGCTGCCGGTCTATGTCGCCAACTTCATCCTGATGGATTACGGCACCGGCGCCATCTTCGGCTGCCCGGCGCACGACCAGCGCGACCTCGACTTCGTCAACAAATATGGCCTCGGCAATATTCCGGTGGTGTGCCCGGAAGGCCAGGACCCGAAGACCTTTGTCATCACCACCGAGGCCTTCACCGACGACGGCCGCATGATCAACTCGCGCTTCCTCGACGGCATGACGATTGCGCAAGCCAAAGAGGAAGTGGCGAAGCGGCTCGAGCGCGAGACGCGCGGCAACCAGCCCACGGCGCAGCGGCAGATCAATTATCGCCTGCGCGACTGGGGCATTTCGCGCCAGCGTTACTGGGGATGCCCGATCCCCATGATCCACTGCGATAAATGCGGTGTGGTGCCGGTGCCGGACAAGGACCTGCCGGTGACGCTGCCGGAGGACGTCTCCTTCGACAAGCCGGGCAACCCGCTAGACCGGCATCCCACCTGGAAGCACGTCAAGTGTCCGTCCTGCGGCGGCGACGCCCGGCGCGAGACCGACACCATGGACACCTTCGTCGACTCGTCCTGGTACTTCCTGCGCTTCACCGATCCGTGGAACACTGAATTGCCGACCACGCCCACCGTTGCCAACGCGTGGATGCCGGTCGACCAGTACATCGGCGGCATCGAGCACGCGATTTTGCACCTGCTCTATTCGCGCTTCTTCACCCGCGCCATGAAGAAGACCGGCCACATCGATCTCGACGAACCGTTCGGCGGCATGTTCACCCAGGGCATGGTGGTGCACGAGACGTACCGCAAGAAGAACGGCGAATGGGCGATGCCGGCGGAGGTCACGATCGTCACCGAGGGCGACACGCGCAAGGCGACGCTGACCGCCACGGGCGAGCCGGTCACGATCGGCTCCATCGAGAAGATGTCGAAGTCGAAACGCAACACCGTCGACCCCGACGACATCATGGAAAGCTACGGCGCCGACGTGGCGCGCTGGTTCATGCTCTCGGATTCGCCGCCCGACCGCGACGTCATCTGGTCGGAGGAAGGCGTGCAGGGCGCCGCGCGCTTCGTGCAGCGGCTGTGGCGTCTCGTCGGCGAGATCGCCGATGTGAAGGCGCCGCCGGCGCGGCCGACCGCGTTCTCGGAGCAGGCGCTGACCGTGCGCAAGGCGGCCCACCGCGCGCTCGCCAATGTCTCCGAGGACATCGAGAAGCTGCGCTTCAACCGCTGCGTGGCCCAGATCTACGAATGCGCCAACGCGCTCTCCGATGCCATCGGCTCCGCCGAAACCGCGCCCTCGCCCGATTTCGCCTGGGCGCTGCGCGAGGCCGGCGACATCCTGGTGCGGCTGTTCCACCCGATGATGCCGCATCTGGCAGAAGAGTGCTGGGCGGCGCTCGGCCATACCGGCCTCGTCTCCACCGAGAGCTGGCCGGTGGTCGAAGCCGACCTGCTGGTCGAGACCACCATCACCCTGCCGGTGCAGATCAACGGCAAGAAGCGCGCCGACGTCACCGTGCCGCGCGACGCCGAAAAAGCGGACATTGAGGCTGCCGTTTTGGCGCTCGATGCGGTACAAAAGGCGCTCGACGGCAAGAGCCCGAAAAAGGTCATCGTCGTCCCGCAGAGGATCGTGAATGTCGTGGCCTGATACCCTATCGCGCCATGCGCGGCGGCACTTCCTCCGGCTCGCTGGCGTTGTGGCGCTCGGCGCGCTGACCGCCGGCTGCTTCCAGCCGCTCTACGGCGACCATTCGATCGGCGCCAGCAGTGACGTGCGCGGCAAGCTCGCCAGCGTCGACGTGCCGGCCATCAACGTGCCGAACGGCACCCCGCTCGCGCGCATCAGCGTGCACCTGCGCAACCAGCTCATCTACGGTCTGACCGGCGGCGGCGACGCGGCGAACGCCAGCTATCGGTTGACGATCCGGCTGACGGCCTCGCAGCAGCAGGTGATCGTCGACATCAGCAGCGGCCGGCCCGAGGTGGTCAATTACGGCCTCACCGCCAGCTACCAGATGACCGACCTGGCGACCGGCAAGACCGTGGTCAATTCGACCGCCAGCGCCCAGGTGTCCTACAACGTACCTGGCCAGGAGCAGCGCTTCGCCGGGGCGCGGGGCTTGCGCGACGCCGAGAACCGCGCCGCCGACGTGCTGGCACGGAATATCCAGACGCGGCTGGCCTCCTATTTCGTGGCGGGGACTTAAAAGCCCGCGCCGGCGGAGGATCAATGACCGCCATCAAAGCCGCCGACATCGACCGCTTCATCGCCCGGCCCAATCCGGCGCAGCCGATCGTACTGGTCTACGGCCCCGACGCCGGACTGGTGCGCGAACGCGTCGACGCCCTGGTGCGCGCGTCGGTGGACGACCTGAACGATCCGTTCGCGCTCGCGCGGCTCGAGCCCGAGGACCTGTCCGCCAATCCGTCGCGCCTCGTCGAGGAGGCGCACACCGTGCCGCTGTTCGGCGGCCGCCGCGCGGTCTGGGCCAAGGCCGGCTCGCGCAACATCGCGCCGGCGGTGGAAGCCGTGATCGCGGCGCCGTCGAACGAATGCCGCATCATCATCGAGGCCGGCGACCTCAAGAAGAGCTCGCCGCTGCGCGCGGCCTGCGAGAAGGCCAAGGTCGCCGCGACCCTGCCCTGCTACGTCGACAATGAGCGCGATCTCGCCCGCCTCATCGACACCGAAATGCGCGAGGCGGGCCTCGCCATCGCGCCCGACGCCCGCGCCACCCTGCAGGCGCTGCTCGGCGGCGACCGCCTGGCGTCGCGCAACGAGATCCGCAAGCTCGCGCTCTATGCCCGCGGCCAGGAGCGCGTCGAGCTCGCCGACGTGCTGGCGGTGGTGGCGGACGCCTCGGCGCTGGCGCTCGACGGCGTCATCGATTCCGCTTTTGCCGGCCGCACCGCCGACACCGAAACCGAATTCGGCAAGGCGCGCGCCGGCGGCTCGTCACCGGCGGCGATCATCTCCGCGGCGATCCGCCAGGTCGCCAACCTGCACAAGATGAAGCTCGCGGTCGACGGCGGCGACGATGTCGAGTTCGCCATGAAGCGCGGCACGCCGCCGGTGCACTTCACGCGCGCCGACAAGGTCGGCGCCGCTTTGCGCGCCTGGAGCGCGCCCCGCCTGCTGCGCGCCATGCAGCAGCTCGCCGAAGCCTCGCTCGAAGCCCGCCGCAATCAGCCGCTGGCGGAAGCGATCGCGCAGCGCACGCTGCTGTCGATTGCGGTGAGTGCGCGACGGCGGGAGGGGTAGCAGCATATCGGTCGTCCCCGCGAAGGCGGGGACCCATAACCCCTGCCGCTACGTATCGCACGCACAGGGGTGATGGGTCCCGGGCCTCCCGCGCGTTGCGCAGTCGCCCGGGACGACGTGAGACTAAACCAACATCTGATACGTATGCGGGCGCCAGCGGTAGCCGTCGGCGATCTTGTCGACATAGCCGAGGCCTGGGAACGGCATGTGATAGCCCGCCACCAGCAGGCCCTCCTTCGCGACCATCTCGAGGATACGCTTGCGGGTCGCCACCGCCTTCTCCTTGTCGTCGTCGACGTCAAGATGGATGTCCGGGCGCTGGATCGACACCACGTAATGATTGCAGGTGTCGGCCCAGTTCAGCATGCGCTGGCCATCGCTCTCGATCAGATAGGCCATTAGCCCGGGCGAATGTCCGAAGGCATCGACCGCGGTAATGCCCGGCACTACCTCGTCACCCGGCTTGATCATGGTGGCCTTGTTCGCCAGCGGCGCCGCGTACTTCATATAGAGCACGCGGTTGAACTTGCGCGCTTCGCGCACATTCTCGCCCTTGTTCCAGAAGTCGAATTCGGCCGCGCCGAAGACATAGCGGGCGTTGGGAAACACCGGTTCGCCGCCGGCGATAAGCCCGCCGATGTGATCGGGGTGGCCGTGGGTGATGACTACGACGTCGACGTCTTCTGGCTTGTAGCCGAGCTCGCGCAGGCGCACGACCAGTTGCCCCGGCGGCAGGCGGCCCTTGAGCTGCTCGTTCTCCTGCGCCAGCACACCGTTGCCGGTGTCGAACAGCACCAGCTCTTTGCCGGTGTTGACGATCATCGGCGTGAACGGATGGAAATACTTGTCGTCGCTGATGCCATTGGCCTTCGCCAGCTTCTTGACGTCGTCGACTTGGCTGTCGCCGCCGAAGCTGGGCGTAAGGCCGGGACGGATGGCGTAGCTATCCATAATGGTGGCGACCTCGAAGCCGCCGAGCTTGAAGCGATAAACCGCCGGCAGCGTCTCGCCGTGCATGGGCGCGGGCACGGGCTCCTCCCTAGTTGGCTTGATTGTCCGTTTCAGATGCTTAGCAGCCGGGCGGCCCTGCGATCCAGCGCGCATTCGCGCGCCGCAACCGTAAATGCCCGTGGCGTCAGCAAATTTTCACGATGTGATTTCCGCGCGCCCCGAGTTTTGAATGTTTCCAATTTCGCGCGGAACCGCCCGCGAATACTGGCGTTGGGCCCAATGGGCGGCGGCCGACGGGGGCGCAACAAGCCGGAGGCGCACATGTCCGATTCCCGCGACCAGATTCCATCCGATAAGACCGCTGCCCGAGACATCCAGAAAAGTGCGAATGAGAATGCCGTAACGCCCGCGACGGACGGCCTGTCCCGCCGTCGCCTGTTCGGCATGCTGGTCGGTTCGGCCGCGGCGCTGAGTGCCGGGTTTGCCCTGATGCAGTCGGAGCCCGCCGACGCGCAATCGAAGACGCCGAAGAAGGTCGCGAAATACCAGGACCATCCGAAAGGAAGCCAGCAGTGCTCGAGCTGCCGCTTCTTCAAGGCGCCGAATTCCTGCCAGCTCGTCGCCGGCAAGATCAGCCCCAACGGCTGGTGCAGCTTCTACGCCAAGAAGTCGTGACGAGAACAACCGCGCGCTAGCCACGCGAGCGCTTGTGTCATCGCTTGAACCATGGCCGGGCTCGTCCCGGCCATGATCGTTGCGCGGCGGGGCGAGCGGTTGCAAAGCGCATGTGCAAAAGCGAGCCCCCGGCTGGCGCTGATGCGCCGGGCCGGGTGCCGCGCGTTACGTCAATTCGATCGGCGGCTGCTATCCGAATAGCAGCACCAGCAACAGGATGATGAAGATCAGCCCCAAGCCGCCGGACGGATAATAGCCCCAGCCGGCGCTATAGGGCCACGCCGGCAAGGCACCGACCAAGAGAAGAAGTACGATGATGAGCAGGATGAATCGCATTGTCGCCTCCGCTGATGGGCGCGGTTCAACGCCGAGTTCCCGCTTTCGGTTCCCTTGACAGTGCCGCGCGTGGATGCGGCGATGCGTGAGCGCTGGCGCGGGCGCGCGCGCTGTGAAAGGCTCACAGGCGGACGGTACGGGAGGGCGACATGATAGCGGTGATCTTCGAGGTCTGGCCGGCGGAAGGTCGTAAGGACGATTACCTCGCGATCGCGGCTTCTCTGCGCGACGAACTGCAGCGTATCGACGGCTTCGTCTCGGTCGAGCGCTTCCTGAGCATTACCGAGCCCGGCAAGATGCTGTCGCTGTCTTTCTGGCGCGACGAGGCCGCGGTGGCGCGGTGGCGCAATCAGGTGCATCACCGTGAGAGCCAGGCGGAAGGCCGCGCCGGTATCTTTGCCGACTACCGCCTGCGCGTCGCTTCGGTGCTGCGCGATTATGGGCTCAACGCGCGCGCAGAAACGCCGGACGATTCAAAGCGCGCGCATGATGTGGAGCGGGCATAGCCCGCGTGGCAGCGCCGAAACGCTCAGCGCTCCAGCTTGGCGATCACCGCATCGAGCTGATCGAGATCCTTGTACTTGATCTGCAGCGTGCCGCGTTCGCCCTTGTGCTCGATCGCCACCTTTAAGCCCAGCGCGTCCGACAGCCGGCGCTCCAGCGCCAGGGTGTCGGGATCCTTGGCGGCCCGCGGCCGGCCCGGCTTCTTGCCGGTCGGCACCTCCATGGCGTGGCGGTCGCGATCCTCGCGCAGAAGCGCTTCGAGATCGCGCACGCTCATGTCGGTCTCCATGGCGCGCCAGGCGATCTGCTCGGCATCGGGCACGCCGACCAGGAGCCGCGCGTGGCCCGCCGACAGCTTGCCCTGGCGCACGAAGTGCTGCACCGGCCCCGCCAGCTTCAAGAGCCGCAGCATGTTCGCCACATGCGGACGGCTCTTGCCGACGATCTTGGCAACCTGCTCCTGCGTGTGATTGAACTGCTCCATCAGCGCCGCATAGCCGGCGGCCTCTTCCATCGCGTTGAGATCGGCGCGCTGCACATTTTCGATGATGGCGAACTCGAGCGACTGCGCGTCGGTGGCATCGACGATGGCGATCGGCACCTCGTGCAGGCCAGCCTTCTGGCCGGCGCGCCAGCGCCGCTCGCCGGCGATGATTTCGAAGTTTCCGTCATCGGCCGCGCGCACGATGATCGGCTGAATGATGCCGTGTTCCTTGATCGAGTCGGTGAGTTCGTTGAGCTCGGCATCGGTGAATGTGCGGCGCGGGTTGCGCGGGTTCGGTGTCAGCTTCTCGATCGGCGCGCGGCGCGGCCTGCGCCCGCTGTCGGTCGCCGGTTGATCCTCGCCGACGTCGCCGATCAGCGCCGCCAGTCCGCGACCCAACCGCTTGTGCTCCGCCATCGCCGCCGCTCCTGAGTTACCTGCCACGCCTGCCTCGATGTCTTTTCTTGATGTTGGTCTTGCACTCTTTATCCCTCTCCCGAAGGGAGAGGATGGCGAGCAAAGCGAGCCGGGTGGGGGTCAAAGCATTTTGGCGTCAACTCAGCACCGCCACCCCAATCCTCGCTAGGCTCGGATCGACCCTCGCCCTTTCAGGGGGAGGGATGAAGCCCGCCTACCCCGCCTTCAATTCCTTCTCGCGCTGGATGATCTCGGTGGCGAGCCGCAGGTAAGCTTCGCTGCCCACGCATTTGAGATCGTAGACCAGCACCGGCTTGCCGTAGGACGGCGCTTCCGAGATGCGCACGTTGCGCGGGATCACCGTGTCGTAGACCTTCGGCCCCATGAACTCGCGCACGTCGGCAACCACCTGGTTCGACAGGTTGTTGCGCGAGTTGAACATGGTCAGCACCACGCCGTGGATCGACAGGTTCGGGTTGAGATTCGTCTTCACCTGGTCGACGGTCTTGAGCAGCTGCGACAGGCCTTCGAGCGCGAAGAACTCGCACTGCAGCGGCACCAGGATCGAGTTCGCCGCCGCCATGGCGTTGATGGTGAGCAGATTGAGCGACGGCGGGCAGTCGACCAGGACGTAGGTGAAGTCATAGGCGCGCTCGCCGGTGTTGAGCGCGTTGAAGGCGTTGCGCAGGCGGAAGGCGCGGTCGCGCTCGTGGCCGATCTCGAGCTCGACGCCGGAGAGGTCGAGGGTCGACGGAGCGATGAAGAGCTGCGGCACCGCCGTGGGCAGCACGGCCTCGCGCAGGCCGGCGTCGCCGGTGAGCACGTCGTAGGTCGAGGTGCGCCGCGCCTTGCGCTCGATCCCGAGACCGGTGGAAGCGTTGCCCTGCGGGTCGAGGTCGACGATCAGCACGTGCTCGCCGATGGCCGCGAGCGCGGTGCCGAGATTGATGGCGGTGGTGGTCTTGCCAACGCCGCCCTTCTGGTTGGCGACCGCCAGCACGCGCGGCGGCCGCGAGGGGGTCGGCTGCGGGGCCGCCCGGTTGAAGGGGACGACGTCTGCCGCGGCATCGTTTTCAACCTGAGCTTGTGTGTCGGTTGTATTGGTGTCAGTCATGGCTTGTCCACTGGTTACCCGTTACCGCTCGGGGCCTCGTCGGTGCGGGATCAGGCCTTTATACGAGGCTTGAGGCTGCGGATCACCACGATGCAGCCGTCGGGACTCGTCTTGCTGGGCACTGTTGAGGCTTCAAGTTTCCAATATTTAGCGGCCTCGGTCAATTCAGTATCTACATCTTGACCCTTGGGGAACAGGCCGACCGCGCCTTTGGCAATCAGAGGAAAGGCCTGATCGCACAAGGTTTTCAGCGGCGCGAGCGCCCGCGCCGAGACCACGTCGATAGGACCGTCCCAGCTTTCCCCAAAATTCTCCACACGCTCATTATGGAGCTGTGCAGGAAGGTGGAGAACCCGGATGGCCTCGCGCAGAAAGGCGGCCTTCTTGCCATTGCTTTCGACCAAGTGGATTTTGGCGCCGGGAGCCTCCGCCAGCGCGCAGGCAATTGGGATCGCTGGGAAGCCGCCGCCCGAGCCGAAATCGACCCAGACTTTTGCACCGGGGATAACATCCAGGAGCTGGAGGGAGTCCGCGATGTGCCGGGTCCAGAGGTGCGGGATGGTAGAAGGCGCGATCAGATTGATCCGCGCCTGCCATTCCAGCAGCAGCGCCACGAAGCGGTCCAGGCGATCGATTGTTTCACGTGAAACGGGGATAAGTCTCAGGGCCTCGGCCCGGTCCCTGCTGAGGTCGAGGCCGCCCTTCCCGGCCTTCGTCACGCCGGCTTCGCCGCCTTGTGCCGGCCGCGCTTGATGTGGGCGACGATCAGGGTCAAGGCGGCCGGCGTCACCCCGTCCAGCTTGGCGGCATGGCCGATGGTTCGCGGCCGGTGGCGGGCGAGCTTCTGCTTCATCTCGTTAGAAAGGCCGGGCAGCGCTCCATAGTCGAGGTCGTCCGGCAGGGCGAAGCCCTCATCCCGCCGATAGGCAGCGACGTCCTGGGCCTGGCGTGAGAGGTAGACCGCATACTTGGCGTCGATCTCGAGCTGCTCGGCAATCTTGGGGGCGAGGGTCCCGAACGCCGGCCAGATATTCGCCAGGTCCGCGAGGCCAATGGTCGGATAGGACAGGAGCTCGAAGGCGGTGCGCCGCTGGCCGTCCTTGTTAAGAGAAAGGCCATGAGCGGCCGCCTCTTTGGGTGAAACGGAGACGGATTCCGCGAGATTCCGCGCAGCAATGAGAGCGGCGGACTTGGCGCGATGGAATTCGGCCCGTTTTGACCCCACACAGCCGATATCGATGCCCCTGCCCGTCAGCCGCTGATCGGCATTATCGGCGCGGAGCTGGAGCCGGTATTCGGCCCGCGAGGTGAACATCCGGTAGGGCTCGGTGACGCCGCGCGTCACCAGGTCGTCGATCATGACGCCGAGATAGGCCTCGGCGCGGTCAAAGGTGATCCCCGCCCCGCCCCCGGCCAAAGCCGCGGCATTGAGCCCGGCCAGAAGGCCCTGGGCCGCCGCTTCCTCATAGCCTGTGGTGCCGTTGATCTGGCCCGCCAGAAAGAGGCCCTTGAGCCGGCGGGTTTCCAGCGTCGGGTTCAGCTCGCGCGGATCGACGTAGTCGTACTCGATGGCGTAGCCAGGCCGCACGAAGGCGGCTTTCTCGAGCCCCGGGATGCTGGCGACCAGCGCGTGCTGGACCTCCTCCGGCAGCGAGGTGGAGATGCCGTTGGGATAGACCGTGGAATCCTCCAGGCCCTCGGGCTCCAGGAAGATCTGATGGCCGTCCCGCTCGCCGAATTTGACGATCTTGTCCTCGATCGAGGGGCAATAACGCGGGCCCGTGCTGGCGATCTGGCCCGAATACATGGGCGAGCGGTGGACGTTCGCCCGAATGATCTCATGGGTCGCAGCCGTGGTCCGAGTGATCCCGCATTGGATCTGGGGGGTGGAGATCCGCTCGGTCAGCACCGAAAACGGTTCTGGTGGATCATCGCCGGGCTGCATCTCCAGCGCCTGCCAATCGATAGTGCGGCCGTCCAGCCGGGGCGGGGTCCCGGTTTTGAGGCGTCCGAGGGCGAAGCCGGCGGCTTCGAGGGTGCGGGAAAGCCCCATTGCCGGCGCCTCGCCGACCCGGCCCGCCGGGATCTGCCTCTCGCCAATATGGATGAGGCCCCGCAGGAAGGTCCCCGTGGTCAGGACCACCGCCGCGGCGGGGATGTCCCGCCCGTCGGCCAGCCGGACACCGGAGACGCGGCCCTCCATTAGGAGAAGATCATCGGCCTCGGCTTCGATCACCCTAAGGCCGGGAATAGCCTTGAGCTCGGCCTGCATGGCTTGGGCATAGAGCTTACGGTCGGCCTGGGCGCGGGGGCCGCGCACGGCGGGGCCCTTGCGGCGGTTCAGAACCCTGAACTGGATGCCCCCGGCGTCGGCGACCCGGCCCATGAGGCCATCAAGGGCATCGATCTCGCGCACCAGATGGCCCTTGCCCAGGCCGCCGATGGCGGGATTGCAGGACATGGCGCCGATGGTGTCGAAGCGATGTGTGATAAGCGCCGTCCGTGCGCCCATGCGGGCGCTGGCCGCGGCGGCCTCACAGCCGGCGTGGCCGCCACCGATTACGATGACGTCGAAGGTCGTGCGCATCCTGGGCCTCAGATAGCGGCCTTGTAGCCGGAATTGAGCAAGGGACCAAGAAAAAGGGGATGGGTGGCAAAAGAGGAGACGAGTGTTTCACGTGAAACCTATCCCCGCGCCCAGCCAGGCCTCCGACCCGGGGATGACTCCGGATTCACGCCTTTCACTTGCCGATGCAGAAATCGCGGAAGATCACGTCCAGGATATCCTCCACATCGACGCGGCCGGTCAGGCGGCCAAGGGCATGAGCCGCAACCCGCAGCTCTTCAGCAAGCAGGTCCTCACGGGCCCCCAGCTCCGGCGCCAGCGCCCGGCGCAGCGCCGCCAAGGCATCCTCGAGGACGCGCCGGTGACGCGCCCGGGTCACCAGGGTCGACTCGGCGCCGGCCAGAAACTTTTCGGCGCGGCCGATCAGACCGAGCAGAAGCCCATCAAACCCAAGACCAGAGGCAGCAGAAATTTCGAATCTCAATTCGTATTTATTGAACCTCGATTCATTTTTATGGATTAAGGCTTCCGTAACTGTACCACTTAACGACTCGTTAGATCGATCTTTCGCTTCACTTTTTTCGACCCCGGAACGGCCGGGTTCATTCCTTCCGCCGCACCCGACGCCAGATTCACTCTTACGCCCGCCCCGGCAGGTCAGATCGATCTTGTTGCGCACCAGCCAGACGGCCGGTGCCGCGGCGCCGGCCTCTGCTGCGCCCGCCTCGCCTTGCTGCGAACTCGCGTCCACCACCCACAGCACCAGGTCCGCGGCCGCGGCCCGCTCGCGTGCCCGTCGCACACCCTCCATTTCCACCGGGTCGTCACTGTCCCGAACCCCGGCCGTGTCAAGCAGCGTCACCGGCCAGCCGTTGAGATCAAGGTGCACCTCGATGACGTCGCGGGTCGTTCCGGCGTGGGGCGAAACGATCGCCGCCTCGCGCTGGGCGATCCGATTGAGCAACGTCGACTTGCCGGCATTGGGCGGCCCGGCGATGGCCACCACCAGGCCCTCGCGCAACCGTTCGCCGCGGTGGCCGTCGGCGAGCGCCGCCTCGATCTCGGCCGCCAGCTCTCGGGCGATCCCCAACGCCGGTGCTACCAGGTCCTCCGGCACATCGGCCTCGTCGGAAAAATCAATGCGGGCCTCGATCAGCGCCAGCGCCTGGATGAGCTGACGCCGCCACGCGTCAGCGCGGCCGCCGAGCGCGCCCTTCATCTGCCGGAACGCCTGCCGCCTCTGGCCCTCCGTCTCGGCCGCGACCAGGTCCGCCAGCCCCTCGACCGCAGTCAGATCGAGCTTGCCGTTCTCGAACGCGCGCCGGGTAAACTCGCCGGCCTCGGCCGGGCGCAGACCCTCCACCCGCTCCAGCGCTTCGAGCACGGCAGCAATCACCGCCCGCCCGCCGTGCAGCTGGAGTTCCGCGGTGTCCTCCCCGGTCTCGCTGCGCGGCCCTGGAAAGAACAGCGCCAGCGCCTCGTCGATGACGTCACCCGTGCGCGGATCGCGCAACCGCGCCAGCACAGCCTTCCGCGCCTCGGGAATCTTAACGCCGAGCGCGATCAGTGCCGCGCCCGCGCGCGCACCCGAAATACGGATGACGGCAACCGCCGCCGGCGGTCGGCCTGAAGAGAGAGCAAAGATGGTATCGCGCCCGGCATCAATCATCACGCCGCCACCGAAGCCCCGTGTGACTGGGCCGGTCAAGCCCACAGCGCTGTTCGTGATTAATTGCGGCCCGGACTGGGGCCAATCGTGCTACCGGCTGTAGCAGACGCCACCGCGTACACGTATCAACGCTCAGGAGACTCCCGATGAAGGCGATGCTGCTCACCGCACACGGCGGCCCCGAGATGTTGCGCATGGGCGAGGCGCCGGATCCTGTCGCCGGTCCCGGAGAAATCGTGATCGATGTGCACGCGGCCAGCGTTAACGGTGCCGATCCCAAGGTGCGGCGCGGCCGCGGCGTCTATCAGATCAAGCAGTTTCCCCACATTCTCGGCCGCGACTTTTCCGGCGTGGTAAGCGCCGTGGGCGAGGGCGTCGATGACTTGCATGTCGGCGATGCCGTCTTCGGCGTCCTCGACCAGGGCGTTGAAGGCACTTATGCCGAGAAGCTCAAGATCAAGGCGACGCTAGCCGCCAAGAAGCCCGATACGCTGAGCCACGCCGAAGCCGCCGCGCTCGGCCTCATCAGCCTCACGGCCTTGACCGCCATCGAAGACACCGCCCATCTCAAAGCCGGCGAGACAATCCTGATTCAGGGCGGCGCCGGCGGCGTGGCCGGGTTCGCTATCGAGCTCGCCAAGCACATCGGCGCCACCGTTATCACCACGGCCAGCGCACGAAATCATGACTATGTCCGCAGCCTCGGGGCGGATCGAGTCATCGACTACAACAAGGAAGACTTCACAACGATCGGACCGGTCTGCGACGTCGTCTTCGACACCGTAGGCGGCGATGTCCGCGCCGGCTCGTATGACGTGCTGAAGCCTGCCGGCCGGCTCGTGTGGATCGCGCCGGCACCGCAAGGCTTTCAGGTGCCGCGCGACGACGTGCAGACCCTCAAGCCCGACGTCAAACGCGACCGGGCGCATCTCGAGCGCATGCTGCAATTACTCGCCGCCGGCACCGTGCGCGTACCGGACATCACTCATTACAATCTGGCCGACGCCGCCAATGCGCACACGATCAGCGAAGGCCGCCACCTGCGCGGCAAGCTCGTTTTCGATATTCGCTGATCGACCGCGCTACTCGTTGTCCGCCATGGCCACCATCGGCCTTTCTCCGAGCGGGCCCGCGGTCCAATCGGACCCGACCAGCGGCATCACCAGCACGCTCTCGAGAACGCCGCGCTCCAGCGTCGGATCGAAATAGTGCATGGCTTGCGTACTGAGATCGATGACGCGCCCCGGCCGCAGCGGGCCGACGTCGTTGATTTTGACGATCGCGCGCCGGCCGCCAAACACGACCAGCGCAAACGACGGTCTGTACAGGCGCCCATAGTGCACGCCGTCAAACTCGCCGCGCAGGTCGGTCTGGATTGCGGCGGTCCAGCCGATAGGATTGTACAGTTCGCCCGACGCCGTCTCGGCGCCGCCGGCGTCGTTGTCGTCGGCACGATACGGATTGTAGGTCGACGCCGCGCCCACGATCACGTCGCCCGATCGACGCTCCGGCCGATCGACCGCAGCAACGAAGTTGCTTGTCACCAGGTTCAGCCCGTCGCCGAGACTCGCCAGCTGCACGCCCGCCGCACCATTCGGCGACAGGGACGCCGCAATATCTGGCAAAGGCGCATTCGCAAACTGCGGCCACGCGTTCTGGCGGCTGCGCAGCAAGTCCAGAAACCCGGGGCAATCCTCGAACAGCCCGCCGGTCATGCACGCGGCCTGCGTTCGCAAGGCCTTGCCCACATTCACGCGCTTCGGCGCCGGCCTCGCGCGTGGAACCGGGATTGCAAGTTCGCCCGCTTTCAACACAACATCGTAACGACTTGACAATGTCCGTTGCGGAATCCTTGCCGCGATCGCAGAGGATTCCTTTAAGGATAAGACTAGGAAATTCTGACCGACATCGGCGCTTGCGGTCTGCAACGGGCTCGCGCGGCTGATGCCGACACTCTCCCCCATCACGCCCGCCGACGCGACGACAGCCAGCAAACCGCAGAGCAATAGGCTACTACCAGCCTTCTGGCATTCACCGGCCTTGTTGCGCGGCCGCTCGACGCCTCCTTTTGTACACATGGAACTTGCCCCGAATATTATTTTCAACCGGGACGATGCTCACATCCGTTCGATAAGACCTTCTGAAACGACGTAGTGAAAAGCGCGTATAGTCCGACGCAACACGGTTACGCGTTCTTTAGCGCGCGTCCTCAACGAAACCTTGCGGCAAAGACTCTCTTTACCCTGCGGCGCGCGCGGCGTGCCGCGCGCATCTCTTGCCGCAGACACCGCTTCGCGACCTTCGCAGGAACCAATGCCGGGGCCGGTCGCTGCCGGTGCGATGATCGTCTACACTTGATGCTTCGAATGGAGGCCCGCGTAATGGATGACCGCTCGCACACCAATCGGCTCGCCGGCGCCACCTCGCCGTATCTGCTGCAGCACCAGCACAATCCGGTCGACTGGTGGCAGTGGGGGCCGGAGGCGCTCGCGACCGCCAAGCGCGAGAACAAGCCGATCCTGCTCTCGGTCGGTTACGCGGCCTGCCACTGGTGCCACGTGATGGCGCACGAGTTGTTCGAGGACCAGGCCACCGCCAATGTCATGAACGAGCTGTTCGTCAACATCAAAGTCGACCGCGAAGAGCGCCCGGACATCGACCAGATCTACATGCAGGCGCTGCACCTGATGGGCGAGCAGGGCGGCTGGCCCATGACCATGTTCCTGACGCCGCAGGCCGAGCCGGTGTGGGGCGGCACTTATTTTCCGAAGGACTCGCGCTACGGCCGGCCGGCTTTCGTCGACGTCCTGCGCGAGGTGTCGCGGCTGTTCAAGGAAGAGCCGGCCAAGATCGAGCAGAACCGGGCCGCGCTAAGGGCCGAGCTCGAGCAAAAGGCGCGGCCGCAGGGGCGGGTGACCATCGGCCTCAAGGAGCTGGACGGCGCCGCCAAGCAGATCGGCAATGCCTTCGACACAGTGCATGGGGGCCTCGGCAGCGCGCCCAAGTTCCCGCAGCCGATGATCCTCGAGTTCCTCTGGCGGGCGGGCCTGCGCAGCGGCGATCCGCTGTTCTTCCAAACCGTGGAGCACACCCTGGCGCATATGTGCGAGGGCGGCATCTACGACCATCTCGGCGGCGGCTTCTCGCGCTATTCCGTCGACGAAAAGTGGCTGGTGCCGCATTTCGAGAAGATGCTCTACGACAACGCCCAGCTCCTGCCGCTGCTGGCCCTGGCCTGGCGCCAGAGCGGGACGCCGCTGTTCGCCGAGCGCGCGCGCGAGACCGTGGGCTGGCTGCAGCGCGAAATGATGACCGGGGAGGGGGCGTTTGCCGCCTCCCTCGACGCCGACTCCGAGGGCGAGGAGGGCAAGTTCTACGTCTGGTCGTTGGCCGAAATTGAAGGCGTTTTGGGGCCGGATGCGGCCAATTTTGCAGTGCAATATGACGTGACCCCGCGCGGCAACTTCGAGGGGCACAACATTCTCAACAAACTCAAGCACTTACCGCGCAACATGAAGGAGGAGTGGGAGGCAGCCTTCGCCGCGGAGCGTGATCCTGAGGCCACGGCCCGGTTCGCCGTGTTGCGCGGTAAGCTATTGAAAGAGCGGAATAAACGCGTCCGGCCCGGATTGGACGACAAGGTGTTGGCGGATTGGAACGGGCTGATGATCGCAGGGCTGGTCGAGGCCGGATTGCTCCTCGGCGAGCCGTCCTGGCTGGAGATGGCGCGCCGCGCCTTCGATTTTGTTGCGCAGCAAATGACCCGGGACCGGCGTCTGGGCCATTCCTGGCGCGACGGCCGGCTGCTGCTGCCCGGGCTCGCCTCCGATTACGCCGCCATGATCCGCGCTGCGCTCGCGCTCTACGAAGCGACCGGGACGCGCGACTTCCTCGTCCGTGCGCTCGCCTGGCAGGGTGAACTCGACGCCCATTATGCCGACCCCGAGCGCGGGGCTTATTTCCTCTCGGCCGATGACGCGGGCGACCTGGTGGTACGGCCCCATTCCACCGCCGACGACGCCATCCCCAATGCCAATGGGCTGGCCGCCGGCAATCTGGTGCGGCTCGCCGCCCTCACCGGCGACGAGCGCTGGCGCGCACAGGCCGACCGGCTGATCGAGGGCATCATCGCCGCCGAGCCACGCAACCTGTTCGCCCACGTTTCGCTCCTGAACGCCCTCGACCTGCGCCTGCGTGCCGCCGAGATCGTCTGCACCGGCCCGGACGCGGAAGCCTTCGCGCAGGCGGCGCTGAAACTGCCCTATCTCGACCGCATCGTGCTGCGGGCGCCCGCCGCCGACGCGCTGCCGCCGACACACCCGGCGCAGGAAAAGCTCAAGGCCGTAAGCGGCAGCGCCGCCTTCGTCTGCGTGGGCGAGACATGCTCGCTGCCGGTGACCACGCCCGACGTGATCGCCGCGGCGGTGGCGGGGATGCGCGGAAACTCTTAAGCAGCCATCCCGGGACACGAACCCAATTCGCGCGCCCGGAATAACAACAACTGACCTTGATCTTGCCGCGCGGGCGGCGGACATTGCCGGGAATCCGGGGGCGCGCCAGGAGACTTGACGAACATGCGTGTCTTGCTTGGCCTCGCCGCCGCCGGCTTCATGACAATCGGCATCATGGCCGCGTCGCCCCATGCCGCCCGCGCCGAAGAATATTGCGGCTTCCTCGACCAGGCGCACGCGCAAGTGCGCTGCGGTTTCACCAGCATCAAGCGCTGCCAGAAGGCCCTTCACCACAAGAAGGACGCCGTGTGCATGCCGAGCCCGAGCTTCGCCAAGCGCCTGAGCGTGCGGAAGGGGTGACGCTCACCCGGCCTTGCGCAGTTTGCCGGCGTCGCGCTTGAGCCACGGGCTCCACGGCTCGGGCGCGATCAGCCCGTCGCTGATCCACACCGGCCGCAGCACGTTGTGGGTATCGAAGCGGCCGATCACCCCGGGCTTGTGCAGGTGCTGGTTCTCGGCATCGAGCCTGACGTCGAAACCCGACGGCGCGCGCAGGCGCCGCCCGGCGAGCGCGTGGCGCACAGCCTGCGGATCGGTGGTGCCGGCTTCCGCCACGCTTTCCGCCCACAGCTTGAAGCCGATCCACGTCGCCTCCATGGGATCGTTGGTGACCGCGTTGGGGTGGCCGGTGAAAGCGCGCCACTCCGACACGAAGGCATGATTTTCAGGCGTGTCGATCGTATTGAGATAATTCCACGCCACCATGTGGCCGATCAGCCGGCGTTCGGCCAACGCCGGCAGTTCCATTTCGCCGAGCGACAAGCTCATCACCGGCAAGCCGTCGGCATCGAGCCCTTGCGCCGCGCGTTCGCGGAAGAAGTGCACGTTGGCGTCGCCGGTCAGCGTCCCGACGATAACGCCGTCGCGGCCGGCGAAACGGCGGATGCGGTGCACGATGGCGGACCAATCGCGCGCGCCGAACGGCGTATAGAGTTCGTCCACCGCATCGGCGCCGATGCCCTTGGCGGCGAGGTAGTTGCGGATGATGGCGTTGGTGGTTCGCGGATAGACGAAATCGGTGCCGAGCAGGAAGAAGCGCCGTCGCCCCATGCGCAACAGGTAGTCGACTGCCGGCAGCGCCTGCTGCGCCGGCGTCGCGCCGGTGTAGATGACGTGCGGCGACTGCTCCTCGCCCTCGTACTGGCTCGGATAGAACAGCAGCCCGTGGTGGCGCGCGAGCACCGGCAGCACGCGCTTGCGCGAGGCCGAGGTCCAGCAGCCGAAGATGGCCGCGACTTTGTGCTCGGCGAGCAGCGTCTCCGCCTGCGCGGCATAGGCCTCCGCATCGGAGCGCGGATCCATGATGGCGGCTTCCACCGGCCGCCCGAGCAGGCCGCCGGCGCGGTTCAACTGCTCGATCATCATCACCAGCAACTGTTGCAGCGGCCGTTCGCTGGTGGTCAACGTGCCCGACAGCGAATGCAGAATGCCGATCTTGATGGAGCCGTGATCGAGATCGGCGAAATAGCGACTCACCGAGCCGGTCAGGGTCTGCGCGCCGGCGATCAGATCGTTGGCGGTCGTCAGCACCGCGTCGCCCGCGAGCGAGACGTCGGTGACGACCGCGCGGATACCCGGCAACGCGTCGCTCACCGTGGTCGCGACTTTGCTCGCCTCGCTGCCGATGAAATCGAGCTGCCCGATCTGCTGCTCCATGAAGCGCGTGATGCGCGCGTTGACGTCCCCCATGGCCGCCACGCTGCGGCCGACCGCACCGATCGCTTCGCCCGTATCCTGCACGGCCGCCTGGATGCCGTGCACCTGCGCGCCGACTTCGTTGGTAGCCTGCGCGGTGCGGCGCGCAAGCTCCTTCACTTCTGCTGCCACCACCGAAAAGCCGCGCCCCGCTTCGCCCGCGCGCGCCGCCTCGATGGTGGCATTGAGCGCGAGCAGTGAAGTCTGCCCGGCGATGGTGTGGATGAGTTTGATCACTTCCTCGATGCGCCCGGCAGCGAGCCCGAGAATACGCATGGCCTCGTCGGCGCGCGCGAGTTCGGTCGCGGTGCGTTCGCTGGCCGCCCGCGCTTCCTCCACCTGGCGGCCGGAATCGATCGCCAACGTCTGCACGTCGATTGCCGCCGATGCCATCGCCGCCACATCCTCGGCCGCCCGCTCGGCAGCCTGCGAGGACAGCGCCACCTGCTGCGCCATCAGGCGGTTGCTTTCGGCGAGATCGGCCGCTGTGCCACGGATGCGTTCGCCGGCGGTGGTGAAGCCGTTGACGACTTCGTCGATGCCGCGCCGGAAATTGCCCGTGAAGAAGTTGCGGCCCGCGTGATGCAGCCGTGCTTCGGTCTCGCGCCGGCGCTGGTCGACGGCGAGCGTGTCGGCCTCGATCAGCGCGCCGCGGATCACCTCGGCGGTCTGCCCGAACGTGCGCAGCGCGCCGTCGCCGAGCCGACCCGGCAGACTGAGATAGCGGTCACCGCCGGCAATCTTGCCGATGGCGGCGATGACGGTCGCCAGCCGCATCTCCGCAAACACACCGATGACGAAGGCGCCGGCGAGCGCCACCGCGAAGGCCGCGAGCGGCGATTGAAAAACATCCGCGGCGACGGCGGCACTGCTGACAAGGAAACTCGGCACCGCAATCCACAGCGCCGGACGCGGCATAATACGGTGACTTTTCGGGGACATCGTCTGCTCACGGAGAAATTCCGCAATGCAAAATCGCCCGGATATGGTTGCCAAAATCTTTAATAGTGTCGCGCGCAACCGCATCAATTTGCGGCAAAGGCGATCAAACTTTGTGCGCAAGTCGCGGCGCGCTAGTCCCGGATCCCGCGCCAGTCGAGCGCGTCAGCTTCTTGCCTGATCCAGCGCCGGAAGGCGTCTGCGGCCGGAGCCGGCTTGCGGCCCTTCGCCCATACCAGACTGAAGGTGCGGCCGGCGGGCAGCGCGAACTTCACCGGCATGATCAGCCGCCCCGTGCGCAGATCGTCATAGGCCATGATGTCGTAGGTCAGCAGAATGCCCGCGCCTTCGGCGGCGGCGTCGAGCGCGTGGTCGGCACTGGTGAAGCGAAGGCCGCGCCTGGTCTCGACATTGGCGACACCGACGGCATCGAACCAGTGCGTCCAGCTCGGGCTCGCGCCACGCGCCGACAGCGACTCGTCATGGATCAGCGGCAAGCGCGCCAGCGCGCGCGCGTCCTTCACCGGACCGAACCGCTCGAGCAAGCGCGGACTGCACACGGGAACGTAGGTCAAGTCGACCAGCTTCTCCGACTCGAGCATGGGATCGGGAGCAGGATCGACCGGCATGTTGCGTACCGCCAGATCGATGCCGTCGGTCGCAAAGTTGGCGTTGGCAGCGGTCGACGAAATGCGCACGTCGACATCGGGATAGGCTTCGCCGAAACGATAGAGCCGCCGCGCCAGCCATTTGGACGTCAGGCCGGGCGACGTGCTGATTACCAACACATGCGCCGCGTGCGCGACGTCGAGACTGGCGACCGCTTCACGGATATGCGCGAAGCCGGTCTGCAGACCGGGATAGAGCTGCTTGCCCGCAGTGGTCAGCGCGATCGCCCGCACCTTCCGTTCGAACAGCTTGATCCCGAGGAAATCTTCCAGGCCGCGGATCTGGTGGCTGAGCGCGCCCGGCGTGACGTTCAGCTCGCGGGCGGCCTGGGTGAGGCTCAAATGCCGCGCGGCCGCCTCGAAGGCGCGCAGGGCGGACAGCGGGGGCAGGGCGCTATGCATGAGATTTATTCAATTATCGGCTGAAACCATATCCTTTGTCAATGGCAACTGCAGGGCTCATCTTCGCGGCCATAAACGAGGCCTGCTCAACTATCGCAGACCGCAGCCCGGAGACAGGATCATGGCCTACGTTGCCCGCCCCAGCGACTTTCACACCGACATCTCGCCCCGCATCGCGCCGGCCAGGCGCGAACGGCGCTTAAATCTATGGCGCTGGATCTACGACGGGATCTTGAGGAGCCGCCAGCGCAGCGCCAACCGCGACGTCGCGGCCTTCCTTGCCCGGCGCGGCAACCGCCTGACCGACAGCGTCGAACGGGAAATCGAGGCGCACATGGTCAACGGCGGATGGCAGAGCCGGCGCTGAGCGAGCGCTATTCGGTTGCCGGCAACGGCTGCGCCGGCTTGTGAACGGCCAGCGCCGCCATCACCAGCGCGATGCCGATCGTCTCGCGCGCGCTTGGGACCTGTCCAAGCACGACGGCGGCAATCACCGTCGCCGTCGCCGGCAACAGCGACAGCATGAGCGCAAAGCTCGCGCGCGGCAGGCGCGCCATGGCCATCTGATCGCAGACGTACGGCACCACCGACGAGCACACGCCGACGCCGATGCCGGCGAGCAACAGCGACGGCACATGCAAGGCGTGCCACGCCTGCACCAGTCCGACCGGCGTGATGACCACCAGCGCCACCGCCATGGCGGCGCCAAGTCGCGCGACGCCTGCACCGCTTCCCGCGATGGCATGGCCCAGCATGATGTAGCCGATGAAGAGCGCAGCATTGAGTGTCGCCCACACGAGCCCGAGCGGGTCGGCCGACCACTGCATTTCGATCAGTAGCCACACGCCGGACACTGCAAGCACGAGCGCGGCCAGATTGCGCCGCGTGCGCATGCCATAGATCGCGATGCCGACCGTGCCGACGAACTCCATGGTGGCGACCAGGCTCATCGGCAGCCGGGCGAGCGCCAGATAGAACGCCGTGTTCATGACTGCGAGGCAGGTGCCGAGGGCGACCAGCACCAGGCGCTCCCGCTGCCCGGCACGCCGGAAGGTGCGCCAGGGCCGGGTCCAGGGCGCGAAGATCGCCGCCGCAGACGCGATTCGGAGCCAGGCCACCCCGAGGACGCCCACCGCCGGGAACAGCAGCACCGCAAAGGAGGGCCCGAGATAGTGGAAGACGGCACTGACCACGAACCAGGCGTGGGGCGGGGACCCGGCCGCGGCGGCGGGCAGGGGCGAGGTCGGGGGCTAGCGAAGGGCCGATCATGGTTTTATGATCGGATGGTCATCGGCCTTATTCCAGGTTGAACGAGCCATCGCCTGCAAAATTGCTGCGCACGAACGAAGGGTAATCCTATGAAACGCCTTCGATCCGAAAACGCGCCTCTAGACACCGCCGACGTCCAAATCCTGGTGGCCTTGGCGGTCGATGCCCGCACCAGCGTCGCCGACCTCGCCCGCATGGTCGGGCTATCGCCGCCGACGGTTTCGGAGCGCATCAGGCGGCTGGAAGACGCCGGCGTGATCGAGGGCTACACCGCCACCATCAGCCCGAAGGCGCTCGGACTGCCGATCGCGGCGTGGCTGCGCGTGCGCCCGACGCCGGGCCAGCACAACAAGGTCGCCGACATCCTGCGGGGCCTGCCCGAGATCGTCAGTTGCGACCGCATCACCGGCGAGGACTGTTTCCTGGCGCGCGCGCATGTGCGCTCGGTCGAAGACCTCGAGCGGCTCATCGACGCCATCATGCCGTTCGCCATGACCAACACGTCGATCATACAGTCGTCGCCGGTACCGACCCGCATTCCGCCGATCCCGACCGTGAAGGCGGGCTGAGGCAGCCTTCGACTCGTCGGCCTGTCATTCCGGGACGGCGCCCTTAGCGCCGGGCCCGGAATCCAGGGCAGCATCAGAGACTTTGCGGTACGCTCTGGATTCCGGCTTCGCGCCTTCGGCGCGCCCCGGAATGACAGGCGGAGAAGCCACCTCCCCGCCAACAAAAAGGCCGGGCTGATGCCCGGCCTCTTGGTTTCATCGGCGCGACCCAACGTCAGGTGTTCATCGACTCGAAGAACTCGCCATTGGTCTTGGTGTTGCGCAGCTTGTCCAACAGGAAGTCGATGGCGTCCATGGTGCCCATCGGATTGAGGATGCGGCGCAGAACGTACATCTTCTTGAGCACCGCCGGCTCGGTGAGCAGCTCTTCCTTGCGGGTGCCCGAGCGCGTGATGTCGATCGCCGGGAAGGTGCGCTTGTCGGCGACCTTACGGTCGAGGATGAGCTCGCTGTTGCCGGTGCCCTTGAACTCTTCGAAGATGACTTCGTCCATGCGGCTGCCGGTATCGATCAGCGCGGTGGCGATGATGGTGAGCGAGCCGCCCTCTTCAATGTTACGCGCGGCGCCAAAGAAGCGCTTCGGCCGCTGCAACGCGTTGGCGTCGACACCGCCGGTTAGCACCTTGCCGGACGACGGCACAACGGTGTTGTAGGCGCGGCCGAGACGCGTGATCGAATTGAGCAGAATCACCACGTCACGCTGGTGCTCGACCAGGCGCTTGGCCTTCTCGATCACCATTTCGGCGACCTGCACGTGGCGGGCGGCCGGCTCGTCGAAGGTCGAGGATACCACCTCGCCCTTCACCGAGCGCTGCATGTCGGTGACTTCTTCCGGCCGCTCGTCGATGAGCAGCACGATGAGATAACACTCAGGATGATTGGCGGTAATCGCGTGCGCGATGTTCTGCAGCAGCACCGTCTTACCGGTGCGCGGCGGCGACACGATGAGCGCGCGCTGGCCCTTGCCGATGGGCGCCACGATGTCGATGACCCGGGCCGAGAGGTCCTTCTTGGTCGGGTCCTCGTGCTCCATCCGCAACCGCGTGGTCGGGTAGAGCGGTGTCAGGTTGTCGAAGTTGATCTTGTGGCGCGTCTTCTCGGGGTCTTCGAAATTGATCGTGTTGACCTTGAGCAGCGCGAAGTAGCGCTCGCCTTCCTTGGGCGAACGGATGTGGCCCTCGACCGTGTCGCCGGTGCGCAGCGCGAAGCGGCGGATCTGGGAGGGCGAGACGTAAATATCGTCGGGGCCGGACAGATAGTTGGATTCCGGCGAGCGCAGGAAGCCGAAGCCGTCGGGCAATACCTCGACGACGCCTTCGCCGATGATGTCGATCTCCTGGGTCGCGAGCTGCTTCAGGATCGCAAACATCAGCTCCTGCTTGCGCAGCGTGCTGGCGTTCTCGACCTGGTGCTCCTCGGCAAAGGCGAGCAGTTCGGCGGGAGTCTTGGCTTTGAGGTCCTGGAGTTTCATTTCCCGCATACGGGTTTGGTCCTGGTGGAGAGAAACCGGCGGCGTCTTCGGGGAAAAGCGGGAAGTCCGGCGCTGGTTCGATAGACGGATAGGGATCGCAGGTCAGGAACGGACGGTGCTTTGGGAAGGTATCCCGGGGCCCGATGTGCGACCGGCCCGAACGCGAAGGGAGCCGGAACGCGATTCACATCCGCCTGCGTTCGGTGGGATGGGTTGTAAGATAGGCGTAGGCCGCGCTTCGCGCAAGAGGGCGGGAAAACGGGAACCGGCGCGTGCTTAACGGGGATTTTTGGTCGTTTCGTGAAGATGCGGGGGTCAGAACGGCTTAACGGTCACCAGGATCACGATGGCGATCAGCAACAGGGTCGGTATCTCATTGATAATGCGGAAGAATTTCGGCGAGTGTCGATTCTGGTCGCGCTCGAACTCGCGCCGCCAGCGGCTCATCAGTCCGTGCAGGGCGGTCATCAGCAGGACCAGGGCGAGCTTGGCGTGGAACCAGCCGGCCGTGAGCCAGCCGCCCTCGATCACCAGGGTTATGCCCAAAAGCCAGGTGAGGATCATCGCCGGGGTCATGATGGCGCGCAGGAGCCGGCGCTCCATGACCTTGAAGGTCTCGGAGGCCTCGGAACCGGGCGCGACTCTGGCGTGATAGACGAACAGCCTCGGCAGGTAGAGCATGCCCGCCATCCAGGCGATTACCGCAATGATGTGAAAGGCTTTGATCCAGAGGTACATGGGCTGCGCTTATCCCCGCACCCGTTTCAGCATCCGCTCGACATGCGCGATCGGCGTCGGCGGCACAATGCCGTGGCCGAGGTTGAAGATATGCGGACCGCCCGAGAAGGCTTCAAGCACCGCGTCGACCTCGCGGTCGAGGGCATCGCCGCCGGCGAGCAGAATTTGCGGATCGACATTGCCCTGCACCGGCACCCGCGACTGGATCTGATCGCGCGCAAACCCCCGATCGATCTCGCTTTCCAGGCTCACCGCATCGACACCCGTTTCATCCACATAGCGCGGGATGCCGGCACCGGCGCCACGCGGAAAACCGATGATCTTCACATCCGGTTTGCGTGCGCGTAGCTTGGCGACCAACGACTTGGTTGGCTGCACGCACCAGCGCTCGAAACCCTCCGGCGGCAAGGAACCGGCCCACGTGTCGAAGATCTGCACGACTTCCACGCCCGCTTCGATTTGCTTGGCGAGATAGCCCACAGACGCCTCGACCAGGCAGTCGACCAGATGCTGAAACGCTTCCGGACTGCGCGCTGCCAGATCTTTAGCAGGTCCCTGGTCGGGCGTGCCGCGGCCGGCGACCATGTAGGTCGCGACCGTCCACGGCGCACCGCAAAAGCCGATGAACGTAGTTTCGCTCGGGAGTTCCGCCTTCACGCGCCGCACGGTCTCATAGATCGGCGACAGCACCTCGTCGTCAGGCTCGCCACGCAACGCCATCGCGTCGTGCACGTCGTTCAACGGATCGAGCCGCGGCCCTTCGCCTTCGGCGAACCAGAGCTTGCGGCCCAAAGCCAGCGGCACCACCAGGATGTCGGAAAACAAAATCGCCGCATCGAAGCCGAACCGGCGCACAGGCTGCAGGGTCACTTCGGCAGCGAGCTCGGGATTGAAGCACAGGTCGAGAAACCCGCCCGCCTTGGCGCGCACCTCCCGGTACTCGGGCAGGTAACGGCCCGCTTGGCGCATCATCCAGACCGGCGGAATCCTTTGCCGCTCGCCAGCCAGTACGCGGAGCAAAGGCTTTGTCCCCACACTCTCTTCCTGCACGCCTGTCTTCATAAAGACTCTTCTAAGACTCTTTGTAGTGGTTACTGAACGGTTAATTTGACTCATGCCTGCCGGCACACAGTCTGTCCACCGGCCGGCGGGCCGCGATCCAGAATCGCAGTCGCTAAGGCCGGAGCGCTCTCCACACCGAAGCGCCGGTTTTGCCGAGGCTACGGCGAGTTTTCCCCGGTTCTCCCCAAACGCCCGTCCACACCCCGGTTACGGTCCCCGATTCCGGCCGGGCGAGCCTCCCGCAGGCACGGATGTGGACGACTGTTGATGTTTCGTCCATTGATGGCCTATCGAGGGACCCGACCCGGCCCCTGCTCACAAACGATCCACAGGCTTTGCGCGCGCTGTCCCTATGTCCAACACCGGATATTTCCATCTCCATCTGGTTTCGGACGCCACCGGCGAGACCCTGATCACGGTGGCGCGGGCGGCGGCGGCGCAGTACTCCAACGTGTCGCCGGTGGAGCATCTCTACCCTATGGTGCGCTCCAAGAAGCAGCTCGACCGGGTGCTGGCCGAAATCTCGGAGTCGCCCGGGTTGGTTCTCTACACCCTGCTGGAAGAAGACCTCATCCAGCTCCTCGAGAACAAGTGCCGCGAACTGGCGCTGCCCTGCATGTCGGTACTGGGGCCGATCCTGCGGCTTTTCGAATCCTATCTCGGCGCCGAGACCATCCACCGCGCCGGCGCCCAGCACGTGCTGAACGCGGAATATTTCCAGCGCATCGAGGCGCTGAACTTCACCATGATGCACGATGACGGCCAGCACGTGGAGGGCCTCGAAGACGCCGACGTGGTGCTGGTCGGTGTCTCGCGCACCTCCAAGACGCCGACCGCGATCTATCTCGCCAACCGCGGCATCAAGACCGGAAACGTGCCGCTTGTGCCGGATGTGCCGCTCCCGCCGCAGGTCGAAAAATTACAGCGGCCTCTCGTGGTCGGGCTCTATGCAAGTCCTGAGCGCATTGTGCAGATCCGCGAGAACCGCCTGCTGGGCTTAAGGGCACACCGCGAGGACGACCAGTACATCGACAAGGACGCGGTTGCGCAGGAGGTCGCCTATTCGCGCCGCCTGTGCGGGCGCAACAACTGGCCGTCGATCGACGTCACGCGGCGCTCGATCGAGGAAACCGCCGCGGCCGTGATGCGGCTCCTGACCGAGCGCCGCCGCGCGCCGGCGACCTGAGGTCAGAAAGAGAACCATGCCGCTCTGGCTTGCCGATCAACCCTTGGTGCTGGCCTCGCGCAGCGACGTGCGCGGCAAGCTTTTGGCGGCCGCCGGGCTGTGGTTCGAGATCAGACCGGCGAATGTGGACGAGCGCGCGCTGGAAGCGCAGGCCGGTAGCCCGGAACCGGTCGCGGCGGCGCGGCTGCTGGCGCGCGCCAAGGCGGGCGCGGTCTCGGCCGGCCGCGCCGGCCAGCTGGTGCTGGGCGCCGACCAGACTCTCGCGCGTGGGCCGGAGCGCTTCAGCAAACCTGCCGATCGCGCCGGCGCTGCCGATCAATTGCGCCGTCTGCGCGGCACCACACACGAATTGCATTCTGCGATCGCGCTGGTGCGCGACGGCGAAACCGTGTTTGAGCACGCCGATAGCGCGCGCCTCACCATGCGGGATTTCGGCGACGACTTCGTCGCCACTTATCTTGATGCGGCCGGTCCGGCTGCTTCCGCGAGCGTGGGTGGTTATCAGCTTGAGGGTATCGGCGTGCATTTGTTCGAGCGCGTCGAAGGCGACTACTTCACGATTCTCGGCCTGCCGCTTCTGCCGCTTCTGGCGTATCTCAGGCAGAACGGCTGGGTGGCAGGATAACTTATGTTCGTCCTCGGCCTCACCGGTTCGCTCGGCATGGGGAAGTCGACCACGGCGAAGTTCTTCGCCGCAGAAGGTGTGCCGGTGCACGATGCCGATGCCGCGGTGCATCGGCTATACGCGGGCGAAGCGGCACCGCTGATCGAAGCGGCATTTCCGGGCACGGCCGTCGGCGGCACGGTCGACCGCGAGAAATTGGGCAGGGCCGTCCTCGGCAACCCGGAAGCCATCAAGAAGCTCGAGCAAATCGTGCATCCGCTGGTGCGCGCCGACGAGCAGCGCTTCCTGCGCGAGGCCGAGCAGAGCGGGGCCAAGGTGGTGGTGCTCGATATCCCGCTGCTGTTCGAAACGGGCGGCGACAAGCGTTGCGACGCGGTGGTGGTAGTGTCGGCGCCGGCGGAGGTGCAGCGCCAGCGCGCCTTCGAGCGCCCAGGCATGACAGAAGAAAAATTGCAGGCGCTGCTGGGCAAGCAAACGCCCGACGCCGAAAAGCGCGCGCGGGCGGATTTCGTGGTGGATAGCGGGAAAGGCTACGAAGCCGCCCATGAGCAGGTACGTGAAATCCTGCGCCAGGTCGCTACAATGGCGAATCGGAAGTAGAGCAGGTCATTCCGGACTCGCTTGCTTTGCGCGCGCTCAGAACGACCAGATAGAGAAATAAATGCGCGAGATTGTCCTCGATACGGAAACCACCGGCCTCGATCCCAACAAAGGCGATCGCCTGGTCGAGGTCGGCTGCGTCGAACTCCTCAACCGCATTCCGACCGGCGCCAACTTCCACGTCTACATTAATCCAGAGCGCGATATGCCGCTGGAGGCGTTCAACATCCACGGCCTGTCGGACGAATTTCTGCGGGACAAGCCGCTGTTTGCCGACGTGGCCGATGAGTTCCTCGCCTTCATCGGTGACGATCCGCTGGTGATCCACAACGCCGGCTTCGACCACGGCTTCCTCTGCGCCGAACTCAAGCGCATCGATCGCTCGCTGATTGCGCGCGAGCGCCTGGTCGACACGTTGGCGCTAGCGCGGCGCAAGCACTCGGCCGGGCCCTACAATCTCGATGCGCTCTGCGCGCGCTACGGCATCGATAATTCGCGCCGCACCAAGCATGGCGCGCTGCTCGACGCTGAAATCCTGGCGGAGGTTTATCTCGAGTTGCTCGGCGGCCGTCAGGCGACGCTCGGGCTGGGCGAACGCACCGACAGCGCGCGCGCCGGCCGTACCGCGGCCAAGGCCGCGCGCCAACGCCCGACCGCACTCCCGCCCCGCATCAGCGCGGAAGAGCGCGCCGCCCACGCGGCCTTCGTCGCGACGCTGGGCGAAGGCGCGCTGTGGCTGAAGTATCGCGACAGCGACGCACGGTAGCCGTTACATCGGGTCTGGACGCAGCGGCGAGGCGAACGCACTTCTCCCCCTTGTGTGAGAGGGGAAGCATGGGTGCCTCGCGCTTTGAGCGCGCCCCGGAATGGCCTTTTGCTTAGCTCACACCACCGGCTGGTCGGCGGGGCCCATCTGCGCCATGCGCTGGCGGTAGAGCGCGACGAAATCCACCGGATCGAGCAGCAGCGGCGGGAAGCCGCCGTTGCGTACGGTGTTCGCGACGATCTCGCGCGCGAACGGAAACAGCAGACGCGGGCACTCGATCAGCACGACCGCCTGCATGCTATCCTGCGGCACACCCTGGATGCGGAACACGCCGGCGAAATCGAGCTCGAACGCGAACAGCACCTGCTCGCCGACGGCTGCTTTTCCTTCCAGCCGGAGCGAGACCTCGATGTCGGTCTCGGAGAGCTGGTTGGCGTTGACGTTGATCTGGATTTCGATCTGCGGCTGCTGCTGGATCTGCAGCGACATTGGGGCGTTCGGGTTCTCGAACGACAGATCCTTGATGTACTGCGCGACGACATTGAGTTGTGGGGCCTGCCCCTCCTGCCGGGGCGCTGCGCCCCCGAGATCTGGGCCGCCGTTCGGGCCGCCATTGCTCATCGACATGAAAAAATCCTCCGCGCGGCGAAGCGCCATACGGCCGGGGCGGCCGGGCCTCGTCCCTGTTCCAACATATCGGTGCGCGCGTTTGTTTCGAAAGGCGCCGGTCGCGGCCCGGAGACGGGACACACATGTCGGCGGCCCAAGCGGGCGCGCCGGTTGGCTAACATAGCGCTCAAGGCGGAACAAGAACGGGCGGAAAGGCGTCGCTCAGTTGTCGCGCCAGGGTGAATCGCGGCGCGGCAGCGAGGGGTCGGGGACCTGGTGCCACTGCTCAGGCTCGAGATCGAGGACGCCGTCGGGCGCAGCCGCCGGGGGTCCGCGGCGAAGCGCCGCGCCGAGCGGTGCCAGCAGCAGCAGGGCGCCGATCGCGTCGGTGATAAAGCCCGGAATTACCAGCAGAACGCCGGCCAGCAGCACGAGCGAGCCGGTGCCGTCGGCCTGCAGGGCGCTGATATTGCCGCTGCCCAGGGCGACCTTCATGCGGGCGATGTGGTTGCCGCCGGCGTGGCGCAGCACCATGCCGCCGAACAGCGAGGTGGCGACGACGAGCAGGAGGGCCCAGGCGAAGCCGATGGCTGCCGCTACCGCGACAAAAGCAGCCAATTCCGCGAACGGCAGCACCAAAATCGCCATCAGGACCCATTTTGCCACATTCATGACGGCATCTCTTCTCTTCGGTAGCCCCGTTGGCGTGTGCGCCCCGATCGTTTACAGTTTGTCCCAGAGCCCGAATACCGGATTCGGCGCGCGGCCTATGGACCAGAGCGGCTACCATCTTAGATAGGTACGGTGGAGGCGCCCGCCATGCCGTCGGTCCGGCGCGGGGGCCGAAACAGATCCGCCACGGCTGCCGAAAGCATGCAAGACGTGTTCGATATCTACACCATCATCTTCCTGGCGCTCGCAGTGTTCATTTTCCTGCGCCTGCGTAGCGTGCTCGGCACGCGCACCGGGCGGGAGCGGCCGCCCTACGACCCCTATGCGGCGCGTAAGCCGGGTCAGCCGGCGACGGAAAAGGTCATCGCGCTGCCCAACCGCAACGCCCAAACCACCCCCGCCCAGACCGCGGAGCCGGTTCCTGCGGGCGAGCGCTGGAAGGGCGTGGCCGCCCCCGGCTCGACGCTGGCCGCTGGCCTCGACGCCATCGCCTCGGCGGATTCGAGCTTCGATGCCAAGGGCTTCATCGCCGGCGCGCGCGGCGCCTACGAGATGATCGTCACCGCCTATGCCGAGGGCGACCGCCGTTCGCTCAAGTCGCTGCTCTCGCGCGAGGTCTACGAGGGCTTCGAAGGTGCCATCGCCGAGCGCGAGAAGCGCGGCGAGACGGTGGAGAGCCACTTCGTGTCGATCGACCAGGCGGACATCACCCAGGCCGAAATGCGCCAGCGCACCGCCCAGGTGACCGTGCATTTCGTTTCCAAGCTGATCACTGCCACCCGCGACAAGGAGGGCAAGGTGATCGACGGCAATGCCGAGAAGGTCACCGACGTGACCGACATCTGGACGTTCGCCCGCGACGTGAGTTCGCGCGACCCGAATTGGAAACTGGTGGCCACCGAAGCCGGACACTGAACGCATGCAGGCGGCCGATCCCCGCTCCGCTGTTCGATTCGGGTTTCTGCTCAGGCGCTTCGGCGCTGGCTTCTTCGCGGCGGCTGTGACGGCGGCGCTGAGTGCGACCCTGGCGGCGGCGAAACCCAAAGCCCATGAGCCGGTCTTCAGGCTGCGGCACGCGCAGGTCACCACGCTCAAATTCTCCGATCTCAACGGCTGGGCCAAAGACGACCAGGCTGCCGCCTTCAAGGCGTTCCTGAAAAGCTGCGACGCCATTCGCCACGCCACGCCGGCCATGCGGCGGGCGCGCCCGGTTTACGGCGGGCTCTATCGCGTCTGTGCGCGCGCGCTCCAAGCCGGCGCGCTCGACCGCGCGGCGGCGCGCAAATTCTTCGAGGCCAATTTCACGCCGGTGCGCATCGCGCCGGGCGGTGAAACACAAGGTTTCTTCACCGGTTATTACGACACGCAGTTCGCCGGCTCGCGCGTGCGCAGCAAGGAATACGCCGTGCCGCTTTACCGCGTGCCGAAGAAATGGCTGGGGCGCCACACGGTATTCTCGCAGTATAGCCGCGCTCAGATCGAAGACGGCGCGCTCGACGGCAAGGGTCTGGTGATCTGCTGGATCAAGGATCCGGTCGACGCTTTCTTCGCGCAGATCCAGGGCTCGGCGCGGGTGCGGCTCGACAGCGGCAAGGTGCTGCGGCTCAACTACATCGCCAGCAACGGCAAGCCGTATTATCCGGTCGGCCGCTACCTCATCGACCAGGGCATCATCTCGCGTCAGGACATGTCGATGGACCGCATCCGGCAGTGGATGGAGGCCCATCCCAAGGAAGGCGCGGCGCTCAGGCGCAAGGACCGCTCCTACGTGTTCTTCACCGAAACCGGCCTGAACGCCGACGAGGAGATCGAGGGCGCGCAAGGCGTGAAGCTGACGGCGCTGCGCTCGCTCGCGGTAGACAAGCACATTCACGTTTACGGCACGCCGATCTGGGTCGAGGCCGAGCTGCCGATCAAGAGCGAGGCGCCGGAGACGACCTTCGACCGCCTGCTGATCGCGCAAGACACCGGCTCCGCCATCCGCGGGCCGGCGCGCGCCGATATCTATTTCGGACACGCCGCGGGGATCGAGCACGTGGCCGGCCGTATCAAGCAGCACGGCCGTTTCGTCATGCTGCTGCCGCGCGGCGTCGCCGTCGAGGGCGATATCCATACGCCGCTGCCGCCGCCGAAACCGCCGGAGCTGACGCCGCCCGAGGCGACAACGCTCGCCGCGGTCAAGAAGGCGATTCCGCTGCCGCAGGCCAAGCCGAAGATCAACGCGAAGGCGGTCGAATGAGCGCGCGCGACCGCCGGCGTCTCCTGAGCCGCGAGGAACGCGTGTTGTGGCGCACGGTGACGGAGTTGATCGCGCCGCTGCGCGAGACGCCGGACGGCGGCTTCGATCTCGAAGAGACCGTGGAGGCGCCGCCGCCGGCGAAGCCGGCGCGCGCTGCAAAGTCCGCGCCGTTGCCACCGAAGGCAACGCCGGCGCCGGGACCCGCCGCGCCGCCTTTGGCGCCGCTTGGCCGCCGCATGCGCCAGCGCGTCGCGCGCGGGCGCGAGGCGATCGACGCGCGCTTCGACCTGCACGGGCTAACCCAAAGCGAGGCGCATGCCGAGCTCCTGCGGTTCTTGCGCAGCGCCAGCGCGCGCGGCCACCGGCTGGTGCTGGTGATTACCGGCAAGGGCCGCCGCAACGGCGAGGGTGGCGTGCTGCGCCGGCAGGTGCCGCAATGGCTGGCGCTGCCGGAATTCCGCAGCTTCGTCATCGGTTTTGAGGATGCCCACATCGCTCATGGCGGCGAGGGCGCGCTTTATGTGAGGCTGCGCAAGTTGCCAAGCCGTTAGTGCTTGATCCCGAAAAGCGGGTACCGGCTTTCGGACAAGATCATGCGCAAATAAAATAGCGTGGAGGTAGCGACATGACCGGAAAGCCGAAGTCTGAAACGCCGAAGCCTGCCTTCAAAGAGCACAGGCAGACCCGCGAAGAGCGCGAACGCGATCTTGAAGAGGGCTTGGAAGAAACCTTCCCAGGGTCCGATCCGGTGGCGGCCACCGAGCCGGCGCCGGACGATGGCGGCGGATCGAACAAGAAGAAGTGATCGCAAGCTTCTGCCGGTGGCGTGCGGCTCATGCGACCATGCGCGGTCACATTTGTCGGGGAGAGCATCATGCGCGCGCTGGTTGGATTGAGCGCTTGTGCCGTTGTGCTGAGCCTGAGCGCCGGCTTGGCGCACGCGCAAACGGGCATGAAAGCGACGGCGCCCCAAAAGATGATGCCGCCGGCCGAAAAGGCGCGACTTGAAGCCTGTCAGCAGAAGGCGGATGCGCAGCGAGTCGCCATGGAGGAGCGCGCCAAGTTCGTCATGGATTGCATGAAGGCCATGGCAAAGTAGCCGCACCGCGCCCGGTTTGCCGTTTGCGGAAGACGCCGCCTCGGCCGTTGGCGGCGTATCCCTCTTGGATGGTGGCGGCCTTCTCAGGCGGCCGACTCAACTTGCCCATTAAGTATCGGACCTAGGCCGCCTTGCGGCGCGGCTTGCGGACCGGCGCGCTCTTCTTGACCGCCGCGGCGCTTTGGACCGGCGGCTTTCTCAGAATGATCTGGCGCAGCCGCGAGATACTGAGCCAAATGCCGAGCAGTTCCTGATCGATGGCGTCGTGGGGATCATCGCATGCCGGATCTCCACTGAACGATGCTTCACGACGATTGGGACGGCGAATAGTCGCTTTTTCTGGACGTTTACGCATGTTTGCCTCCTCCATCGGAGGCGCCGCATTGCGGTTTAACATCAACGCCCCCGCAACCAAAAGAATATCCAGGCACTTCTGGTTGTCAATTTATTTTTATACCACACTTGACACCACGCGGCCCGGTCTGACGCCGGCTTATTGCGTGTGTGGGTCCATGCTGAGACCCGTGAGCATCAGCACCAGGTCGGCCGGGTCCTCGCGCAACTGATGCGCCAGATGACGCAGGCTGATGCGCGTCGCGGCGAGCGGCAGCTGCAGCATGGCCTCGCTGCCGTCGCGCAATGTGACGATCGGCGCGTCCGTGTCGCCGGCCGCAAGTCCGAGCGCGGCCAGCACGCGGCGCGCCTCGTCGGCGTCGAGTAACAGGCCTTCAGCCAGGCCGGCAAAGAAGCTCTGATACTTCTCGCGCACGTCACGCGGCGCCATCGGGTGCGCACGTAAGGACTTCAGTCCATTGAGTGCGCCCTGCACGACCGCGGCGCGGGCGATCTCTTCCGACGCGCCGCCGAGTGCGATACCGAGCTCCGGAAGGCGCGCTTCAGCTTCGCCGATCTTCATCTCGACCTTGACCAGCCGGCCGATCTCCTCGCGGATCAGCCGATCGCCGCTGTCATTGCGAAAAAGCGCGATCACCTTGTCACGGCCGCGCGTCTCCTTGGTTGGGCGCGCGTTCTTCTCGTCAAAAGTCGGCGTGGCGCTGAGCGGCATGATCTCGAGGCCGATGACCGGCATGCCGTCGCGCAGCGCAAACGCGCCGCCGCCGGCGTTGAACAGGCAGAATTGCAAATTGCCCTGAAAACCCGGGTCAACCTGAAAGCCGTGCACGGTCACGATGCCGCGGCTCGCAAGGGTGTCGATGGCGCCAACGCGGCCGACGTAGTCGCGCGGCAACGCGATCCACTCCTTGGTGCTGACGTTGACGGCGAGGCCCGCTTTGAGCGTAAAGGCGTGACCGCCGGTAATGTCGACTTTCTCGCCGTCGGCGGTAACGATGAAGTCGTCGAGGGTGAGGACAATGGCGGCCGGCCGCAGGTTGCCCTCGTCGAACGGGTCGATCTCGATGATGCCGTCCCTTATCGCGCGCGCGATCTGATGATTGACCAGCAGGCCTACGCCGCGCGGCCGCGCGCTTTCGTCAACGGTCTTGGCGCGGGCCGCCACCGCGCCGGGTGGGGCGAAAGCCGAGCGCAGCCAGTAATCGGAGCTGCGGCCGGTGAGGCGGCCGAGCTTGCCGGCCATGGCGCGGGAGATCGGCTGGCGCCCGTTGACGATGTTGTTGATGGTCTGGCGCGAGACGCCGGTGGCCTGGCTCACGGCGATCTGGTCCAGCCCCAGCCGCTCGATCTCGGCGCGAAGGTGTTCGCCGGGCGTGAGCCCGCCGCCCACGACGCTGGTCGTCGCATTGCCCCGGAATTCCGCGGACATGGGACCTCGCTACGCGGTCTCGGCTACGCAGGGGCTCTGGCCCCGAAGGGTATTAATTGCGCCGGGCTCGGGGCCTGTAAACCTTATTTTGTCACCCGACGCCCGGGCGTGGCCGGGCTACCGGCCGAAAGTGGGAGGAAATGCTTTTTCACTCAGATGGTTAACACCATTTACGATGTTCAACCATTCCAGGTTGTGGGCGGTTGTATCGGGACGTACCGCGCCCCGGATTCCGGGTTCCGGCCCTATACCGCGTCAAAGACGCGTGTAACCGGGCTTACGGGGCCAGTCCGGAATGGCGAGACGTGCGAGCAGCGCCGCCTCAGAGGATGAAGCGTGAAAGATCGGCGTTCTTGGCGAGATCGCCGACGTTCTTCTGCACGTAGTCGGCATCGACCTTGATGGTTTCGCCACTGCGGTCAGGGGCGGCAAACGAGATGTCGTCCAGCACGCGCTCCATCACCGTCTGCAACCTTCGCGCGCCGATGTTCTCGACGCTCGAATTCACCGACACCGCGATATCGGCAATGGCGTCGATGGCGTCTTCGGTGATGTCGAGCGTGACGCCTTCAGTCTGCATCAGCGCCACGTATTGCTTGATGAGGGACGCCTCCGGCTCCGTGAGAATGCGGCGGAAGTCGTCGCGGGTCAGCGCCTTGAGCTCGACGCGGATCGGCAGGCGGCCCTGCAACTCGGGCAAGAGGTCGGACGGCTTGGAGATGTGGAAGGCGCCCGACGCGATGAACAGGATGTGGTCGGTCTTTACGGGCCCGTGCTTGGTGTTGACGGTGGTGCCTTCGATCAGCGGCAGCAGGTCGCGCTGGACGCCCTCGCGTGACACGTCACCGCCCTGGCGGCCTTCGCGCGCGCAGATCTTGTCGATCTCGTCGAGAAACACGATGCCGTTCTGTTCGACGGTTCGAATGGCGTCTTGCGTGAGCGCTTCGTCGTCGAGCAGCTTGTCCGATTCTTCATTGACCAAGATGCCGTGGGAATCGCGCACGGTGACGCGGCGCGTCTTGGTGCGCCCGCCGCCGAGCTTGCCGAAGATGTCGCCGATGGAGATGGCGCCCATCTGCGCGCCCGGCATGCCGGGAATGTCGAACATCGGCATGCCGCCGCCGCCCTGCTGCACTTCGATTTCAATTTCCTTGTCGTCGAGCGTGCCTTCGCGCAGCTTCTTGCGGAAGCTGTCGCGCGTGGAGGCGCCGGACCCGGGCCCGACCAGCGCATCGAGCACGCGTTCCTCGGCGGCCAATTCGGCCTTTGCTTTCACGCCTTTTCGCTTCTGCTCGCGCGTTAGCGCGATACCGATTTCGACGAGGTCGCGGATAATCTGCTCGACGTCGCGGCCGACGTAACCGACCTCGGTAAACTTGGTGGCTTCCACTTTCAGGAACGGCGCGCCGGCAAGCCGAGCCAGCCGGCGCGAAATCTCGGTCTTGCCGACGCCGGTCGGGCCGATCATCAGGATGTTCTTGGGCAGCACTTCTTCGCGCAGCTTGTCGTCAAGCTGCAGGCGGCGCCAGCGGTTACGCAGCGCAATGGCGACGGCGCGCTTGGCGTCGCCCTGGCCGACGATGTAGCGGTCGAGTTCGGAAACGATTTCGCGGGGGGAGAAGTCGGTCATGCTTTCTTTCGTTGTCATTCGGGATTCGCGTCTTCGGCGGGTCCCGGAACGACAGCTATTCCTTCAAACTCTCGATCGTCAGGTTACGGTTGGTGTAGACGCAAATCTCGGCGGCGATGTCGAGCGACTTGCGCACGATTGCTTCGGCATCCATCTCGGTGTCGAGCAGCGCGCGCGCTGCGGCGAGCGCGTAGTTGCCGCCTGAGCCGATGCCCATGACGTTGTGCTCGGGTTCGAGCACGTCGCCGGTGCCGGTCAACACCAGGGTCACCTGCGCATCGGCGACGATCATCATGGCTTCCAGCCGGCGGAGATAGCGGTCGGTGCGCCAGTCCTTGGCGAGCTCGACGGCCGCGCGCATGAGCTGGCCCGGGTACTGCTCGAGCTTCGATTCCAGCCGCTCGAACAAGGTGAAGGCGTCGGCGGTGGCGCCGGCGAAGCCGCCGATCACCTCGCCTTTGCCGAGCCGGCGCACCTTGCGCGCGTTGCCCTTGATGATGGTCTGGCCGATGGAGACTTGGCCGTCGCCGCCTATTACGACGCTGCCGCCCTTGCGGACGGTCAGGATCGTGGTGCCGTGCCAGGTGGGAATGGGATTATCGCTAGATGACATAAGGTTCCTCGGGGTGAGGCACATGTAAGGGGGCCTGCCGGGGGATGCAAACCGAGGGGCGCGGGCTCCGTCCGGCCCCGAAACCGAGGGTTAAGCCTATGGGCCGGGCGTGCGGCGCCGCAGTAGCGAACCCTGCCGACCCCTGATAAAAGGCGCGCGGATCAAGGGTTTCGCGGCCCGAAAGGCCGCGTAAGAGGAGCGCCCCAATGGCCTCGGGCAACGTGTCTGGCGGCAGCACGCGCACCGGCAAGGTGACGCGCAAGACCAAGGAAACCGACGTGGCGGTTGCGGTCGATCTCGACGGCGCCGGCCGCTCGCAGATCGAGACCGGAATCGGCTTCCTGGACCATATGCTGGACCTGTTGGCCCGCCATTCCCGCATCGACATCACGGTCAAGGCCAAGGGCGACCTGCATATCGACCAGCATCACACCACCGAGGACGTCGGCATCGCGCTCGGCCAGGCGGTACGCCAAGCGCTCGGCGACATGAAGGGCATTACACGGTACGCCGATGTGCATGTACCCATGGACGAGGCGCTGACCCGGGTCGCGCTCGACATCTCCGGGCGGCCGTTCCTGGTGTTCAAGGCCGAGTTCGTGCGCGACAAGGTCGGCACCTTCGACACCGAACTGGTGCAGGAGTGGTTCCAGGCCTTCGCCATGAACGCCGGGCTGACCCTGCACGTCGCTTGTCTTTACGGCACCAACGACCATCATATTGCCGAGTCCTGCTACAAGGCTCTGGCGCGCGCGCTCAAGGGCGCGATCGCCATCGACCCGCGCGCCAAGGACGAAGTGCCGTCGACCAAGGGCTCGCTGGGCGGGTAGCTTGCCCTCCCCCTCGCGGGGAGGGGCGGCGAGCGACCGATGGGTCGCGAGCGGGTGGGGGGCGAGTGCGATTGACGACGCGAGACCATACATAACGAGGAACCCACCCCGCTTGTCTCGCTCACGCTCGACAAGCGACCCTCCCCGCAAGGGGGAGGGTAAGTAGAGAACTCAGATGCCCACCTACACCGTGCACGAGCCGCCGCCGCGCGACAGCAACAGCGCCGACCCCGAGCGCTTTGTGTTCGTGCGCGACGGATTCCATTTCTGGTCCTTCGTGTTGGCGCCGCTGTGGCTGTTGTTCCGGCGGCTGTGGCTCGTGTTCGTGCTCTACGTGATCGTCACCGCGCTCGTCGACTGGCTGCTGGCGCTCGCCGGCCTCAAGGGCACGGCCCAGGTCGTAGCCGACCTGCTGATCGCGCTGCTTGTCGGCCTCGAAGCCGGCGCCTTGCGGCGTTGGACGCTGGAGCGGCGCGGCTGGAAGACGCACGGCTTCGTGGTTGGCGACGGCCTCGAAGACGCCGAGCGGCGTTTCTTTGGCCACTGGACGCGCGAGCCAAGGAACACCACCAGCATCACGACCGGCGTCGACGCCCCACCGCCGCCATCGCCTGCACCGCCCCACGCGGCGCCGGTGCGGCGCGGCGCGCCTTCGAGCAATGACGTCATCGGGCTCTTCCCCGAACCGGGAGGCACGGCATGAGTGTCGCCATCGTCGACTACGGCTCCGGCAATCTGCACTCGGCGGCCAAGGCCTTCGAGCGCGCCGCGCGCGAGAGCGGGCATGCCGAGGCGATCCACGTCACCAGTGATCCCGACACCGTGGTGCGCGCGTCGCGCGTGGTGCTGCCCGGCGTCGGCGCCTTTGCCGACTGCCGGCGCGGGCTCGATGCCATCGACGGCATGGTGGAAGCGCTGAACGAAAACGTGCTTCAGCGCGGCGCGCCGTTCTTCGGCATTTGCGTCGGCATGCAGCTGATGGCCGAGCGCGGACGTGAATACCAGGTGACGCCGGGGCTCGGCTGGATCGCGGGCGAGGTCGACCGCATCGCGCCCAATGACGCGTCGCTGAAGATTCCGCACATGGGCTGGAACACGCTCAACATGCTCAAAGTGCACCCTCTGCTCGCCGACCTCGCGCTCGGGCCGGACGGCTTGCACGCCTATTTCGTGCACTCGTATCACCTGAAGGCGAGCAAGACCGAGGAGCTGGTGGCCGAGGCCGATTACGGCGGTCCGCTCACGGCCATCGTCGGCCGCGACAACATGGTGGGCACGCAATTCCACCCTGAAAAGAGCCAGCGCCTGGGGCTCGCCTTGATCGCGAACTTTTTGAAATGGACTCCATGATCCTTTTTCCCGCCATTGATCTGAAGGAAGGCCTCGCCGTCCGCCTCGAGCAGGGCGACATGGCCCGTGCGACCGTGTTCCACCGCGATCCGGCGGCGCAGGCCAACGCCTTCGAAGCGCAGGGCTTCGAGTACCTGCACATCGTCGATCTCGACGGGGCGTTTGCCGGCAAACCGGTGAACGCCGCGGCGGTGGACCGCATCCTGGAGAACGTCAGCATTCCGGTGCAGCTCGGCGGCGGCGTGCGCGACATGGCGACCGTCGAGGGCTGGCTCGGCAAGGGCGTGACGCGCGTCATCATCGGCACCGCAGCGGTGCGCGATCCGGACCTGGTCAAGGAAGCCGCGCGCGAATTTCCCAACCGCGTCGCGGTCGGCCTCGACGCGCGCGACGGTAAGGTGGCGGTGGAAGGCTGGGCGGCGGCGTCGGAACTGTCGGCGCTCGACATCGCCAAGCGCTTCGAAGACGCGGGCGTTGCCGCCATCATCTACACCGACATCTCGCGCGACGGCATGCTGCAGGGCCTGAACCTCGACGCCACCATTGCGCTCGCCGACGCCATCTCAATTCCGGTGATCGCCTCGGGCGGCCTGGCGTCCATCGACGACATCAAAGCGATGCTGGAGCCGCGTGCGGCGCGGCTCGAAGGTGCCATCGCCGGCCGCGCGCTCTATGACGGCCGCCTCGATCCGGCTGAGGCGCTGACGCTGATCTGGCAATCGCGCGGCACAATGCCGGCGGCCGGCAGCCGCTAGCGGAGGAGACGAGGGGGGCGCTTGATCAAACGGCTGATGATCCTGGCGCTGGTGCTGATCGTGCTGTTCGCGGCGCTGCCGGTGCTCGCCACCCTGACGGCATCGGCCCTCGCCGGCGCGCTCGGCTGCTCGTTGACTGAGGGCGCCGCGCACGTCTGTGTGTTGTTCGGGCACGATATCGGCGGCGCGCTCGGGATGGTGTTCGTCAGCCACTGGTTCGCCTATATGACGATCCCGGGCGCGGCGGCGGCGTTCGTAGTCTGGGTCGTCGTCGCATTGATCTTACTGGCGTTGCGCCGCTGGCGCCGGCGCCAAACGGTGTAGAAAGAACGATGTTCAAAGTCCGCGTCATTCCCTGCCTCGACGTCAAGGACGGCCGCGTGGTCAAGGGCGTCAACTTCGTCGACCTGCGCGACGCCGGCGACCCAGTGCAGGCCGCCATCGCCTACGACGAGGCCGGCGCCGACGAACTCACCTTCCTCGACATCACCGCGAGCCACGAGAACCGCGACACCATCTTTGACGTGGTGACCCGCACCGCGGAAGCCTGCTTCATGCCGCTCACCGTCGGCGGCGGCGTGCGCACGGTCGAGGACATCCGCAAGCTGCTCACCTGCGGCGCCGACAAGGTGTCGATCAACACCGCTGCGGTGGCGCGGCGGCAGTTCGTGAAGGAGGCGGCCGAGAAGTTCGGCGACCAGTGCATCGTGGTCGCGATCGACGCCAAGAAAGTGTCGGCGGCCGGGGCGCCCGATAAATGGGAAATCTTCACCCATGGCGGCCGCAACCCGACGGGCATCGAGGTGGTGGATTATGCGCGCGAGGTCGTCTCGCTCGGCGCCGGCGAGATCCTGCTGACGTCCATGGACCGCGACGGCACCAAGTCGGGCTTCGACATCGCGCTCACCCGCGCGGTGGCCGATGCCGTCACTGTGCCGGTGATCGCCTCGGGCGGCGTCGGCACCCTCCAGCACATGGTCGAGGGCATTCGCGACGGCCACGCCACCGCGGTGCTGGCCGCTTCGATCTTTCATTTCGGTCAGCATTCGGTGCGCGAGGCCAAGGAATACATGGCCAAGGCCGGGCTGCCCATGCGGCTGGATGCGTGAACCCCGCCTTCATCCCGAGGAGCCCGCGTAGCGGGCCTCTCGAAGGACGAGGCGGCCCCATGGTTCGAGACCCGCGGCTGCGCCGCGCTCCTCACCATGAGGCCGGGAGAGGCGCCGAATGACGCGGGCGGCGAGGAATGCTAAACCCGCCCGAAAGGAATACCGGATGAGCGATTTCACCCTGTCGGACCTGGAAAAACGCGTGGCGGCGCGCGCCGCGGCGAGCGCGACCGAATCCTACACCCGCGCGTTGATCGACAAGGGCGTCTCCCATTGTGCCAAGAAAATGGGCGAGGAGGCGTTCGAGACCGCCATCGCCGCCGTGCAGGAAGACAAGGGCCGGCTGGTCTCGGAGACCGCCGATCTGCTCTACCATCTGATGGTGCTGCTCAAGGCGCGCGGTGTGACCCTCGCCGAGGTTGAGGCTGAACTGGCCAAGCGCACGGCACAAAGCGGCCACGAGGAAAAGGCTTCAAGATCAAAGGGTCGAGCGTGATCTTTGTCCGAAAGCCGGTTGCCACTTTTCGAGACGATGCTCGCCGCGCGCGCGGCTGAACGGACCTTCTAATGGAACAACGTACCGAAGAAGCCATATCGCCCTTCCGCACCTTCTCGCGCGCGGCATGGGCGGCGCTCCGGCAGGACACGCCGATGACGCTGACCTCGGACGAGGTCACGCGCCTGCGCTCGCTGCACGATCGCCTCGACATGACCGAGGTGGCGGAAATCTATCTGCCGCTCTCGCGCTTGCTGTCGATGTATGTGGCGGCCACCCAACGGCTGTTCTTCGCGCAGCAGCGCTTCCTGGCCACCGAAGACGTCAAGATGCCTTACGTCATCGGGGTTGCCGGCTCGGTGGCCGTCGGCAAATCGACCACCGCGCGCGTGCTCCAGGCGATGCTGGCACGCTGGCCTAACGTGCCCAAGGTCGACCTCATCACCACTGACGGCTTCCTCTATCCCAACGCCGTGCTCGAGCGCGAAGGCCTGATGGAAAAGAAGGGCTTTCCCGAAAGCTACGATCTGCCCGCATTGTTGCGCTTCCTCACCGAGGTAAAGGCGGGCAAGCGGCCGGCGCGGGCGCCGATCTATTCGCACCTTATCTACGACGTCATCCCCAACCAGTGGGTCGAAGTGGACCGGCCCGACATCCTCATCGTCGAAGGGCTGAACGTCTTGCAGACCGGGCGACTGCCGCGCGACGGCAAGGCCATTCCGTTCGTGTCCGACTTCTTCGATTTCTCGGTCTATCTCGACGCCGACGAGGAGGTCCTGAAGTCCTGGTACGTCGATCGTTTCCTCACTTTGCGCGGGACCGCGTTCCGCGACCCGAAGTCGTACTTCCATCGTTATTCCAGACTGTCGGACGAGGAAGCGGCGGAGACGGCGACGAGCATCTGGGAGCGCATCAACCTCGTGAATCTGCACGAGAACATCCTGCCGACGCGCCAGCGCTCCGACCTGATCCTGAAGAAGCGCGAAGACCACTTGGTCGAAGAGGTTTCGCTTAGGAAGCTGTAGCGAGCCGGTCGGTCCGGGGCGTTCGCGGCGCGAGCGAGTCCGGAGTCCAGAGCGGCGTTACATTTCCTCGCTGTCATGCCCGGCCTTGTGCCGGGCATCTCGCTTAGGTGGGCAATGAGCGCCCATAAGCGGAATCGCCGGGACAAGCCCGGCGACGGCGACCCTTCGCTAAACGAGATCGCTTACGCCGCGCGGCGGCTCAGGTCGAAGTGCTCGAAATAGCGCTTCTGGATCACCGACACCGGCAGCACCACCAGCACGTCGGTGGTGCCGAACTCGTAGTCGATGACCGCGCCGTCTCCGATATAGGCGCCGAGCCGCAGATAGCCCTTGATCAGCGGTGGCAGCTCGCGAAGCGCGGCCTTGGGGTCTATCGCCTGCTTCGACAGCCGGTTCATCTCGACGTAGCGCTCAGGCAGCGCGCGCGCGCGCCATTCTTCCGGTGCGCGGGCATAGTGATGCAGGAACGACAGCGGCAACGCCAGTTGCCGTGGCTCGGTGCCCTCGATGCTGGCGCAGCCGATCATGACGTCGCAGCGATGCTGCATGAGATAGGCGTGGATGCCATGCCAGAGCAGCTCGACGGTGCGCTTGTTGCGGTAGGGCGCCAGCACGCAGGAGCGTCCGAGCTCGAGGAATTGCAAGTTGTCGTGGCGCTCGATGAGACCGGCAATGTCGAACTCGCCCGCCGTGTAGAAGCCGCCGTTGTCTTCCGCCAGCGATTGCCGCAGCAGCCGATAGGTGCCGACCACTGCCGGCTTGCCGGGGCTGGCGCCGAGCGCAGCGTGGTCGATCACCAGCAGGTGGTCGCAGATCGGGTCGTAGCCGTCGACGTCACGGCGCGCGAACAGGCGGCCCGGGTTCGGGATGGCCGAGCCCTCCTGGTAGAAAATGCGGTAGCGCAATTTCTGCGCTTGCCGGACTTCGGCCGCGCTCTGCGCCAGCCGCACCTCCAGCGAGCCGACGCGGCCAAGGCTCTGCGAGGGGCGGCGCGCGCGCGCGGCGCCAGCCTGGAAGCCACTATAGGCCTGTAGCGAGGAGATGAAGCCCTGCCGGCTAGCGCCCGGCGCAGCCGGACGGAAACGCTCCAGCAGGCGACGCGGCGGCTCTGAAGAAAGTCGGCTTACCATCGAGAATCCTTTGCGGCGGAGCGCGGGAACTCTGCTCATCGAGTTAGGCCAGCGACTCAGCACATGAGTACCGCCGCCCCCCTACACCATGGCCTGGATACGGAATTATGACAGCGTAGGAAAGTGGGCCTCAAGCCGCAGCTTCCGCGGCGGCGGTGGGCTGTGGACGGTTCGCGATTGCTTCGATCAGCCGTTCGCGGGCGAGCGGCTTGACCAGCAACGCGTCCATGCCGGCGCCGAGACATGCGACGCGGTCATCCTCGCTGGCGTTGGCGGTGAGCGCGAGCATGGGCGTGCGCCGATGAATCTTTTGATCTTTGGCAGATTCCGCCTCCGCGGCGCGGATGCGGCGGGCGGCCTCGAGCCCGTCCATGCCGGGCATCTGCACGTCCATGAGGATGAGATCGAAGGGTGCACCGGCGTCACGCGCGTTGGACCAGGCGGCGAGCGCAGCAGCTCCGTCACCGGCGATGGTCGTGCGGTGGCCGAGCCGGTTCAGCAGCGCGCTGGCGAGCAGTGCGTTGATCTCGTTGTCCTCGGCGACCAGGATCGAAAGCGATGTTGCCGGCGCTGGCTCGGCGGTAGCGGCATTTGCTTCGGGAACGAGCGATGGCGCGGGTTCGAATATTCCGTCACGCAGGCGCACGTCCAGTGAGACCGCGCGCACCGGCTTAACCAGATAGCCCGTGAACCCGGCCGTCTTCAGCGCCGGGAGTTCATGGCGCTCGCTCGGCGCGATCAGCACGATGCGGCGCGGCACGTCCTGAATGGTCGCCGCCAGCGCCGCCGCGCACGAGACGTCGACCAGTACCGCGTCGCGCGGCCGTTCGGCGAGCTGCGCCGAAGCGGCATTGGCGTCGGGTGCGATGGTGACATGCGCGCCCCAGCCGCCGAGCCGGCGCGCCAACAACGAGGCTTGCACCTCGGACGGTGACACGATCAGCATCGACCGGCCGTTGAGATCGGGCGCTGTGAAGGTTTTGTCGTCGCCTTCGGCTGCGGTGAGCGGCACCGTGAAGCTGAAGTCGGCGCCGATACCGGGTTCGCTTTCGACCGCAATGGCGCCGCCCATGCGCTCGACGATGCGCTTGGAGATGGCAAGCCCGAGCCCCGTGCCACCGAACTTGCGGGTCGTGGAGCCGTCGGCCTGTTCGAAGTCTCGGAAGATGCGCTGCTGATCTTCAAGCGCAATGCCGATGCCGGTGTCGCGCACCGTGAAGCGCACAGCGTTTTCGACCGCATCCGTTTCGGCGATGACGGCGACGCCACCGGCCTGCGTGAACTTGATAGCGTTGCCGGCGAGATTGAGTAGCACCTGGCGGATGCGCCCGGCGTCGCCGAGCAGGCTCGCCGGCAGCCGGTCGTCGACGAAGGAGGCAATCTCGATGCCTTTGGCCTGCGCGCGCGGCGCCAGCAGCTCGACGGTCTCCTCGATCAGCGGCAACAGCGCGAACGGGCGTGCCACGACGTCGAGCTTGCCGGCTTCGATCTTGGAGAAATCGAGGATTTCTTCGATCAGCGCCAGCAGCGTTTCGCCGGAGGTCTTGGCGGCCTTGACGTAAGTGAGCTGCTCGGGACTGAGCGAAGTGTCGAGCAGCAGGTCGGCCATGCCGAGCAGGCCGTTGAGCGGGGTGCGGATCTCGTGGCTGACGGTGGCGAGGAAGCGCGACTTGGCGCGGTTGGCGGCTTCCGCCTGGTCGCGCGCCTGCGCCAGCGCCTGCTCGGCCTCGACGCGTGCGGTGACGTCGCGGCCGACGCCCTGCACTTCGCTGCCGTTCTCGGTGCGCACGGGGGTTTCGCGCCAGGCGATCCAGCGCGGTCCCGCCGGGCCGTCGATGCGTTGATCGTGCGTGCGGCTGCCGTCGGCGAGCACGGTCACGGCGCCCTGCGCCTGCGCGGGCAACGAGCTTACCTTGCCGATCAAGGCATCGCGCCGGCGCCCCGCCAGGGCACAATAGGCGTCGTTGGCGTAGGTGATGCGGCCCTGGCCGTCGCGGCGCACGATCAGGTCGCCTTGCGCGTCGAGCAGGCTGCGGGCGCGCTCTTCCGCCTCGCGCAGCTCCCATTGCTCGTCGGAGAGTTCCTCGAGGTGGATAGCCAGCTGGCGCAACTTGCGTCGCATCGCCCTCCGCCGGATGAGCAGATAGGCGATCGCCATGCAGGCCACCGCGAGTAAAGCGGCTACGCCGATGGCGTAGGTGTTCGGATCGTAGTTGTCCGCCTGCACGCGCGTGCCGGCGAGAAAGCCGATGAGAGCGGAAATCACAGACAACGTGACGACCACCGAACGGCCGAACAGGACTAGCGCGGCGCGATCGCGCGCACGCTTGCGCTGAGCCGCGGTGATGGAATCCGCCTTCGAACGCATAACCCTCGATGTCCCCGCGGCGCGCGGTTGCGCGCATGCGCGGGGCGCATTTGGCGCCGTTTTTATTGCGATTCCATTCCCGAAGACGCGGCGCCGGCGTCTTGCGAGCCGGCATGGTGAAGGCCGCGTTAAGGCGCGATCTAATTTCGCGCCGCGAGTTCCATGCCGTGGGAGTCGCGCCGCATCACCGCGAACAGGGCGGCGGCATCCTGCGGCGTGTAATGCGACGAGCGCACGAAAATCTTGTACGGCGCCGGTTCGTGCGACAATGCTACCGTCAGGTCGGGACTAGCGGCGCCGGCGTCGAGGCGAATGGTCTTGATCGCACCGATGCCGCGGCAGGCCGTGGCGCCGTTGCTGTCGTCGACCAGCACGAAATCGGCAGTCGCCGGATTGTCGACGATCTGCATGCGCATGTCGGGATGCTGCGCGCTCTCGTCCACGCGCACGGTTACCGCGGCGTGGCGGCTGTCGTCGATGCGGTAGGCGTGGGCGCCGGCGATGAAGCAGGGCATCGCGGACGATGACGTAAAAAACGAAAGGGCCGCGACGGCGGCGATGGGTGTGACCACCGCCCACGCCAGCAGCGAGACGAGACGCCTGCGCGTCATGACGAGCTCCTCGATCCCCGCGCGACAGTTTCTCGCGCGACGATAGGCTAGGCCCGGTATGCTTAATTGATGGTAAAATGACTTTGAGGTGCCGCGATCAATCGACGCGCGGCAGACGAAGCCTTAAGCGGCCCGCTGCATGGCGTCGGTAAGCGCGCGGTAGGACAGCGCCTCGGCGAGATGCACGCGGCCGACATGGTCCGCGCCGTCCAGGTCGGCGAGGGTGCGTGCAACCCGCAGCACGCGGTGATAGCCGCGCGCGGACAGCTGCATGGCGTCGGCGGCATCGCGCATGAGCGACAACGCCGCCTTGTCGCAGGCGGCGACCTCCTCCAGCACCGGCCCTGCGGCCTGCGCGTTGGTGCGCACGCCGCTCAGCCCCATCGCGGCGTAACGCTCGAGCTGCACGTCGCGAGCGCGCGCCACGCGGGCGGCGATCTCGCGGCTGCCTTCCGACGGCGGCGGCAAAATGAGATCGGACGCGGTCACCGCCGGCACCTCGATGTGCAGGTCGATGCGGTCGATGAGCGGACCCGACAGCCGGGCCTGGTAATCGGCGGCGCAGCGCGTGCTGGCGCCGCGCCGGCAGATGTAGCCGGGATCGCTCGCGTGCCCGCAGCGGCACGGATTCATGGCGGCGACCAGCATGAAGCGGGCGGGATAGGTAATGCGGTGGTTCGCGCGCGCGATCGCCACCTCGCCGGTCTCCAGCGGCTGGCGCAGCGAATCGAGCACTTGGCCCGCGAACTCTGGCAGTTCGTCGAGAAACAGCACGCCGTTATGCGACAGCGAAATCTCTCCGGGCCGCGCGCGCAAGCCACCGCCGACCAGCGCCGGCATCGAAGCGGAGTGATGCGGCGAACGGAACGGACGGCGGTTAGTGAGCGCGCCGCCTTCGATCTCGCCTGCGACCGAGCCGATCATCGAGACTTCCAGCAGCTCCGGCATTAGGTAGCAAACTCACCTGATGCTGAGGGCTGAAAAGCCTTCAAAATTGGGCAGAAGTGGCGACCTGATGCCGAGGAGAACTCGGCATGGAAGCGCGAAGATTGTGGAGATCGGATGCTGCGCTTACGCTTCGCTGTATTGGACAGCGAGGCTTTCAATGGCTGACGTGCCGCTCGAACTCATCAAACAGGTCCTCGATATGAGCGAGGAGCGGTTTGGGCGCACCGGAAGGCATATCGCTACGGTCTTACTCGGTCTTGGCCTGGTTGCCCTTTTCTTCTTTTTCATAGGGACTATCGTCGATTATGGTGTAATCCCCGCATGGAATATTACGCAGGCGATCTACAACGAACCAAAAAGCGTAGCTTATGTTGTATATCGGGCGGGTCGCTAAGCCATTGAAAAACCAAGACGCGCCAAGGCGGTTCGGGGCGGCTCGGTGGTATTCAGATCAGTGAAACCCCGGTCGCGACGGCTCGCGGACGTACGAATCCCGTACTCTGCCGCACCCCGCGTTGGCGATGGCGGCGATGCGGCGATGCCGGCGTCTAGACGGCAGCCGGACCGCGTAGGGCCCTCAAGGGCGATCGACGGGCCCGGGCCTGCGAGGATAGCGCCCCTTGCCTGCCAGCGCCGCCAGCCGCGACGATACGGGGGCGGCAACCCCACCGCCACCGCCGCCACCGCCCGCGTGGGGTCGCCGAGGCTTGCCGGCTCACCCCTTGCCCTCGAAGGGACGACCGCGAGCCACGCCTGCCGTAGTCCGCTCCGCCCATAGGCCACGCTCCGGTCCGTGCCAAAACGCGTTGTCGGCCCCTCCCGCTGGGGCCGAACACAGCGAGGCGCTTCGCGCACCCAATTCAGAAAACCTCGATTTTTGGGCTCTGCAAATGTACCAACCCATCAGGATCGTCGGCTACATTTCCGCCCCTCGGCGGCCGGGAAGACAGGCCGAAATGTGCCACACCGGCAACAGGTTATGGCCGCCGGCGGCGGCTACTTCGAGTGCGCGCTTGGCGCTTTCCTGGCCCTTGATGTCGGCTAGATCGAGCGGCGCGCCCTCGAACGCCTGGACCTTTGGTGTCGGGCGCGAGAGCGCTTGCGTGCCGCGGAAATGATTGGCGAGCTGGATCAGCGATTGGGCGGCAACGATCTCGATCTCGGGGCTAGCCCAGGCGGCCTCCGCGCCGCAGACCGCCGGGCAGATCAGCCCCATGTTGCGTGCGTTGGCGCCGATCGCCGCCGGCAGCACACCGGCAACCGCGGCGATGGAGCCGTCGAGGCCGAGTTCGCCGAGCACCGAGAAGCCGGCGATGGCGTCCTGCGGGATAGCCCCGATCGCCGCCATAAGGCCGAGCGCGATAGGCAAATCGTAGTGGCTGCCTTCCTTGGGCAGGTCGGCGGGCGCGAGGTTGATCGTGATGCGGCGCGCCGGCAGCGCCAGCCCGGAGGCGATCAGTGCCGCCCGCACCCTCTCCTTGGCTTCAGACACGGCTTTGTCGGGCAGGCCGACGATGTTGAAGGCCGGCAATCCGGGCGCGACCTGCACCTGCACGTCGACGGCGCGCGCCTCAATGCCCTCGAAGGCGACCGTCATGACTCGCTGCACCATGGCGTGTCCCTGGATTCGAACCCAACCCTGGGCAGCAAAATAGCTGACGCTGGGGAAAACAACAAGAACAATTGCAGAACAAAATTTTGTGGGCTAGGATGTTTTTGACGGCCTGGACGCGGAGGTCCCGATGATTGATGCGATGACGGTGGCGCAAGAGCTCGCGCACGCTCGCTCCATCCGCTTGGCGGCGGAGGCGGCCTGTAGCGATGTTGAGGAATTGCTGGGTGAAATGCAGCGCGGTCCCGCTGTCTGGCGGCGGCTGGCCCTGGCCGAAGGCGGTGACGAAGTGCGGCTTTTGGTCGAAGCGCCCGAGCGTCTGGTCCGGCCCGAGTCCGCAATCCTGGCACTCGCGGCCTGAGCGGCGGGGCTGCCCGCGGGCCCGCCGTTAACTAACTCAACTACGATGTTTTTAATGCACAACTGAATTTTGGCGATGTTAACGCCTGGTGCGTTTCAATGGGCGCACCCAAGGGCGACGTCGCGATGCACGGCATCAAATCGAAAATTCACGCGCTCCAATCCGAGATATTGGAGGCGATAGCGATTGGCCGGCCCTTCAAGTCCGTGGCTGACCTCCTGTGCGGGCGGGTCGAAACGATGGCGCCAGCCGCGACATGCTCCATCCTGCGTGTCGAGGACGGACGCATAAAGCCGATTTCCGCCCCCAGTTTGCCGGCGCATTATTCGCAGGCCCTCGACGGCCTGGAAATCGGGCCATGCGTCGGTTCGTGTGGAACCGCGGCCCACCGCGGCGAGCCGGTCTTGGTAACGGACATCGCCACCGATCCGTTGTGGGCCCCCTACAAGGAACTGCCGCTGCCGCTCGGGCTGAAAGCGTGCTGGTCGAGCCCGATCAAGTCCAGCGACGGGCGTGTCATCGCCACCTTCGCGTTCTACTATCGCAGCAAGCGCGGACCGACCGCGTTCGAGCGACGTATCGTCGAGGCCTGCGTCCACCTTTGCAGCATCGCTATCGAACATGACGACGCGCAACGGCGGAGTTTCGAGCTCGCCTACTACGATCAACTGACCAGCCTGCCGAATCGACGCTGCTTCGACGACCTGATCGAGGGCCGCGTCCAGTCGGCGGCGCCGTGCTTCGGCCTGCTGCTCGTCGATATCGACAACATGAAGGTCGTCAACGACAGCATGGGCCACGTGGTTGGCGACAGCCTTCTTGTCGAAGTCGCCAAACGGTTTGCCGAGGTCGATCCGCCGCTCCTGGCTTGCCGCCTCGGCGGCGACGAGTTCGCGGCCTTCGCGGACGGCTTCGATAATCCGGACGCGCTACGCGTGCTCGCCGAGCGTCTCGGCGCCTTGATGAAAACGCCCTTCGAATGCAACGGCAACATGGTGATCCCGCGTGTCACGATCGGTGGCGTGCTCTACGGCCCCGACGGTGAAACCGCGAGCGCGCTAAGGCAGAACGCCGACTTCGCCCTCTATCATGCGAAGGAAACCAATCGCGGCGGCTACGTCCCGTTCGAACCGGAACTCAGGACCTCGATCGGCCGCCGGGCTGCGGCCATTAAGGATCTCGATCTCGCGCTCATCGAGGACCGCCTCGTCCCGTTCTATCAGCCTATCATGCACATGGAGACCAACCGCATCGCCGGCCTGGAAGCGCTGGCGCGGATGCGCACACCAAGCGGCCAAATCATCGCGGCCGGCGATTTCCTGGCGGCGTTCTCGGACTCGAACGTCGCGCGCCGCACCACTGATCGCATGATCGCCAAAGTCGCGGCCGATCTGCGCCGCTGGCTGGACATGGGCCTTTCCATCCCACACGTCGGCGTCAATTTGTCGACGGCCGACTTCCTGCGTGATGATCTCGAGCAAAGGCTGTCCCAGCAATTCGACCGCGAGGGCGTGCCGCTCAGTCACCTGTTGCTCGAGATCACGGAAACCGTGCTCATGAACGGATCGAATGACACCGTCGTGGGCGCGATAAAGCGCCTGCGCCGACGCGGCATGGTGGTTGCACTCGATGATTTCGGTACCGGCTACGCCTCGTTGACGCACCTGCTGACCTTCCCGGTCGACATCATCAAGATCGACAAATCCTTCGTCGATCGCTTGCTGACCGACCGCGACAGTCAGTTCATCGTCGAGGCGCTGATCGAGCTGTCGCACAAGCTTGGCCTGCGTATCGTTGCCGAAGGCATCGAGACGGAAGCCCAGGCTGCCCGCCTGCGGGAGCTGGGCTGCAGCGCCGGGCAAGGCTACCTCTATTCGCGTCCGCTCGATTTCGCCGCGATCACGCCGCTGCTACGCGCGCGCGCCGGCACGTCCGCGGACCTCGCCAAGATCGCGCCACGGCAGCGGCGCGCCTAACTGCGGCGCTTCTCCTCGATCTTGTCCCATATCATGGCCGCGATGTCGGCCCCGCCGAGATTGCGGATGGCGCGAATTCCCGTCGGCGAGGTGACGTTGATCTCGGTAAGATTGCCGTCGATCACGTCGATGCCGACGAACAGCAGCCCGCGCGCTTTCAACGTCGGCCCGATGGTGTCGCAGATTTCACGCTCCCGCGGCGTCAGCTTGGTATCGGCTGGCGAGCCGCCGCGCACCATGTTGGAGCGCAGGTCGTCGGCCGCCGGGATGCGGTTAACGGCGCCAGCGTACTCGCCGTCGACCAGGATAATGCGTTTGTCGCCATGCTTGATGTTGGGCAGGAACGCCTGCACCACCCACTGCTCGCGGAACGAATTGGCGAACATGTCGTAGAGCGAGCCGAAATTGAGATCGTCGTGGGTCAGACGGAAGACGGCGCCGCCGCCATGGCCGTAGAGCGGCTTCATGACGATGTCGCGGTGCTGGGCGCGGAACGCTTTGATCTCCGCGAGGTCGCGGGTGATCAGCGTCGGCGGCATCAGCTGCGGAAACTCGGTGACCATCACCTTCTCCGGCGCGTTGCGCACGCTGGCGGGATCGTTGACCACCAAAGTCTTCGGGTGGATGCGCTCCAGCAGGTGGGTCGAGGTCACGTAAGCGAGATCGAAGGGGGGGTCCTGACGCAGAAGCACCACGTCGAATTGGGAGAGTGCCACCCGCTGCGGTTGCCCAAGCGTGAAATGGTCGCCGACGACGTCGCGCACGTTCAAAGGCTGCACGCTGGCGAACACCGCAGCGTCGAGCAGCGCCAGCCGGTCGGGGGTGTAGTAGCTCAGGGCGTGGCCGCGTTTCTCGGCCTCCAGCAACAGGGCGAAGGTGGAATTGCCCTTGATGTTGATGCGTTCGATCGGGTCCATCTGGACCGCAACATTCAGTTTCATGATGGGCACGCTTGAAGAAGTCTTAAGAAAAACAAACCGTTAAGGTTTGTCGCGCAGACTGGCGGAGGGGATGGTTGTCACCCTGACAGGGGCCGTTTGTTGACTTTGCCGAAGCTTTCGATAGCCGCCAAGCTCTATGCCATCTTCACAGCGATGGCGAGTCTGGCGCTCGCCGGGACGCTGCTGCTCGCCGGCGGCATGGACCGGGACGGCGCGGGCAATGTCGAATTGGCCGCCTTTGCTGTTGTCGTGGTCGCGCTGGCGGTGGCCGGCGCCTTGGTGATCGCGCGGGACATCGCCCGCCCGCTCGCCGCTATCACCCGCGTCACCGAACGGGTGGCCGCGGGCGAGGGCGAAGTCGCTATCCCCTACAGCAATCGTAGCGACGAGATCGGCGCCCTGGCCCGCTCGATTGCCGTGTTCCAGCACGCCATTACCCATAACGCCGAGCTCAATCATACGGTGCTTGAAGACGCCGAAGCCAGGGCGCAGCGCCAGCAGGCGACATCGTCAGAGATCGCGCGCTTTTCAGGCGAGGTCGAGGAAACGTTGGTATCGCTCGGGCGTATTAGCGATCAGATGCTGTCGGCGTCCGCCCAGCTCGCCAGCGTGGCGGATGACGCTGCCAACAAAACCATGCGCGCGGCGGCGGCGTCGGCGGAAGCCTCCAGTAACGTCCGCGACATCGCCTCCGCGGCCGATGAATTGTCGGCCTCGGTCAACGAGATCGACCGCCAAGTGGCGCAGTCCAACACGATCGCGAGCAAGGCGGTGAGCGAGGCGGCGCGCAGCAACGTCGCGGTTAAGGAGCTGAGCGATGCGGCGGCGCGCATCGGTGACGTCATCAAGTTAATCACAGACATCGCCGAGCAAACCAATCTGCTCGCGCTCAACGCCACCATCGAGGCAGCGCGAGCCGGCGATGCCGGCCGCGGTTTCGCGGTGGTCGCCGGCGAAGTGAAGGCGCTCGCCGGCCAGACCAGCCGCGCCACCGAGGAAATTGCGGCCCAGATCGCCGGCATGCAGCGCGCCACCGGCCGCTCGATCGAGGCCATCACCGCGATCGAGACCATCATCCGCGAGATCGGCGAAATCAGCGGTGCAATCGCGGCTGCGGTCACCGAGCAGGGCGCGGCCACCCAGGAGATCGCCCGCAGCGTCGATATCGCCGCCCAACGCACCCGGGAGACCGCCGACGAAGTCAGCTTCGTGGGCACCGCCACGGACGGCACGCGCGACAGCGCCGGGAGCGTAAAGCGCGTGGCCGACGAGCTCGGCGCTGTTGCAGGGCGTATCCGCAGCCAGGTGGACGAGTTCTTCGACCGGCTGAGCGCTTGAGAGGTTACATCCCGAAGGCGCCGGGAAGGTGCCGCGGCATCTTGCCCGGCACCACCAGGATCACGTCGAAGCGGAAGTCGCTCAAGTTTCCCGGACCATAGGCGGCGAGCCAAGCTTCCGCCGCCGCCGCGATGCGTTGCTGCTGGCGCGGGCTCACCGATTCCGCAGCGGCGTCGAAGTCGGCGCGTGCCTTCACCTCGACGAAGATCAAAAGATGCTTGCGCCGCGCCACGATGTCGATCTCACCGGCTGGGCTGCGCCAGCGCCGCGCCAGGATGCGGAAACCCTTGGCGACCAGGAGCGCCGCGGCGCGGCTTTCCGCCGAGAGGCCGACGCGGAACGCCGCAATTTTTTCAGGACGCGCTTCGCGCTTTTGTCCTAGCGCCGATGGCTTCGGGCGCGGCGGTTTCGGGTCATACGGCATCGCCGGCCTCTTTGCTCAGCGCGAGCGCGCGCTGATAGACCTCGCGGCGCGGGCGGCCGGTCGCCAGCGCCACTTCGCCGACGGCGTCCTTGACCGATACGCGCGCGAGCGCATCGCGTAAGAGCTGATCGATGTCACCGGCGGCATCGTCGTCTTCGCCCGGCGGCGCCACCACGACAACGATCTCGCCGCGCGTCTCGGCCCCATGCGCATAGTCGTGGGCGAGCGTGGCGAGATCGCCGCGGCGCACTTCCTCGTGCAGCTTGGTGAGTTCGCGGCAGACGGCGGCCGCGCGCGCGCCCAGGCCGGCGGCAAGATCGGCGAGCGTGGCAGCAACGCGTCCACCGCTTTCGTAGAACACGAGGGTCGCCGGCACCGCCGCGAGCTGGGCGATGCGCTTCTGCCGCGCCACCTGCTTGGGCGGCAGAAATCCTTCGAACAGGAACCGATCGGTCGGCAGTCCGGCGACCGAAAGCGCCGCCAGCAGCGCCGAGGCGCCCGGTACCGCGGTCACGGGATGACCGGCCTCGCGCGCCTCCCGTGCGAGCTTGTAGCCCGGATCGGATATGAGGGGCGTGCCCGCATCGGACACGAGCGCCACCGCTTGGCCCGCGGCGAGCCGCGCCAGCAGCCGCGGCCGCGCCTCGGCTGCGTTGTGCTCGTGATAGGGCGTGAGCGGTGTGATGATGCCGTAGCGCTCGGTGAGCCTGCGGGTAACGCGGGTATCTTCGCAGGCGATGACATCGCAACCGCTCAAGACATCGAGTGCCCGCAGGCCGATATCGCCCAGGTTCCCGATCGGCGTGGCGACCAGATAGAGGCCCGGCGCCGGCTTCGACGCCTTGACGTTGACGCCGCGCCCGTCTTCATGACGCGGCGCCGCCGTCTCCGCGGCCTGATCTTGCGAGCTGGTTTCCCTGACCATGCGCGCAGTTTAACCCGAGGTCCGTCACCGGCGCCATCCTGATGCCAAATTCCCTTTCTTTTTCATTGCCTTAACTTTTGGGGGACATTATGCGAAAGTATGGTTACGAAAGCCCCAGGAAATTAATCGCTGGGGAGCGGTGGATTTTTGGGGACGCCGCGAAAACCATGAGGGACTGCTGATGCGCCGATTGCGCGGCTTTACCGCGGCTTTGTGTGTCGCCGCAGCGGCGGCGGTTCTGTCGTCCTGTTCCAGCACGCAGCTCAATCAGGTCGGGACCAGCCCGGCGGCCGCGCCGCCACCGCAGCCGCAGGCCACCATTGGCACCGGGCAGATCCGCGTCGGTCTCATTCTGCCGCTGTCGGCCCAGGGCAATGCCGGCGTAGCCGCGCAGTCGATGAAGAACGCCGCCCAGATGGCGCTCGACGAGTTCAAGAACCCGAACATCCAGTTGCTGGTGAAGGACGACGCCGGCAATCCCCAGTCGGCCCAGGCCGCCGCGCAGCAGGCGCTGAACGAGGGTGCGGAGATCATCGTCGGCCCGCTGTTCGCGCAGGCCGTGCGCGCGGTCGGCTCGGTGACGCGCCAGCGCAACGTGCCGGTGATCGCCTTTTCCACCGACTCCAGCGTCGCCAGCCCCGGCGTCTATCTCCTGAGCTTCCTGCCGGAGACCGACGTCAAGCGCATCGTCGACTACCAGATCCGGCGCGGCAAGCGCTCGTTCGCGGCGCTGCTGCCGGACAACGCCTATGGCTCGGTGGTGCAGGCGGCGTTCCAACAGGAAGTGTCTCGCCGCGGCGGCCGCGTCCTGGCGATCGAGAAATATGGCAGCGATCCTGGCAGCCTGTCGCAGGCCGCGCATCGCGTGGCGCAGGTGGCGCACCGGGTCGACAGCATCTTCATTCCCGACAACGGCGACCAGGTGGCGAAAGACGTGCAGGCGCTTGCCGCCGACCACGTCAACCTGCGGCGGGTGACGTTGCTCGGCACCGGCTTATGGGAAGACCAGGCGGTTTTCGCCGACAAGCAATTGCAGGGTGGGCTTTACGCCGCGCCGCAGACCAGCGGCTTCCGAAGTTTCGCCAACCGTTACCGCGCTCGTTTCGGCCAGGAGCCGGTGCGCACCGCCACGCTGTCGTATGACGCGGTGGCGCTGATCGCCGCCTTGGTGAAGACGCAAGGGGTTCAGCGCTTCAGCACGCAGATCCTGACCAACCAATCGGGCTTTGCCGGCATCGACGGTATCTTCCGCTTCAACCGCGACGGCACCAACGACCGCGGCCTGGCGGTGATGCGGGTAACGCCGAGCGGCGGCCAGGTCGTGAGTCCGTCGCCGACGTCGTTCAAGCCGGGGACGTAAAGCCGCATCGTCATTCCGGGGCGCGTGCGAAGCGCGCCAATCCGGAATGACGGAAAAGCATCAGGCGGCCAGATCGGCCACCACCGCGTCCAACACCGGGAATCCACTTTGCGTGACGCGCAGGCGGCCGTCGGCGGTGGCTTCCACCGCGCCTTCCTGGCTCAGGATCGCCACGCGCCGGGGATCGATCGAACGCCCGCAGAGCGCGGTATAGCGGCTCGTCTCGATGCCTTCGGTCGTGCGCAGGCCCATCAGCAGGTATTCGTCGGCTGCCTCGCCCGGCGTGAGCGCTTCGTCGACGGTAAGGCCGGTGCCGCTCGCTTCCACGCGCATCAGCCAGCTTTCGGGCCGCTTCTCGGTTTCGGTGGCGACACGGCGGCCGTCGATCGTCAGCCGGCCATGCGCGCCGGGTCCGACGCCGGCGTAATCGTGCCCGCGCCAGTAGACCAGATTGTGCCGGCATTCCGCACCGGGCCGCGCGTGGTTGGAAATCTCATAGGCCGGCAGGCCGGCATCGGCGCAAACCTGTTGCGTGAGGTCGTAGAGATCGCGCCCGAGATCATCGTCCGGCACGATCAGTTTGCCGGCCTTGGCGAGGCCGAAGAACGGCGTGCCTTCCTCGATGGTGAGCTGATAGAGCGACAGATGTTCGGCGGCTTCGGCAATGGCGCGCTTGAGCTCGGCGTCCCATGAGGCAAGCGTCTGGCGCGGGCGCGCATAGATGAGATCGAAGGAATAGCGCTCGAAGTTGGCGCGTGCGATCGCGACCGCGTCGAGCGCTTCCTGCGCGGAATGAAGGCGACCGAGTTCCTTCAGCACCGCATCGTCGAGCGATTGCACACCGAGCGACACGCGATTGACGCCCGCGGCGCGATAGCCGCGGAAACGCGTGGCCTCGACGCTCGTCGGATTGGCTTCGAGCGTGACTTCGACGTCGGGCGCCATGCTCCAATGCTTAGCGATGGCGTCGAGAACGGCCTGCACCGACGACGGCTGCATCAGCGACGGCGTGCCGCCGCCGAAGAAGACCGTGGAAACGGTGCGACCGGGCACGCGCGCGGCGGTATTCGCAATCTCGGTCTCGATGGCGCGCACGAAGCGCGCTTCATCGACGCCACCATGACGGACATGGCTGTTGAAGTCGCAATAGGGGCACTTCGACAGGCAGAACGGCCAATGGACGTATACCGCGAAAGGTTGCGTGGCGGAGAGCGCAGATGGTGTGGTTAATGACATGTTAAGCAGTATGACTGTGCCATCCGCCGGCGGCTAGCGTGAAAATGTGTTGCCTGTGAGAGATGATTAAAATTGTAACGATCGGGTGCCGGCGCAAGGCCTCCTGCCATTCCGGGGCGGCGCGCTAGCGCCGGGCCCGGAATCCAGAGCGACGCGCTCGTGCTTGGCCCTAGATTCCGGCTTCGCGCATCGTACGCTCCGGAATGACAGCAAGAATTAGCGGCTCTTCAAACACGCATCCGCGAGCTTCACGAACGCCCGCGCGCGGTGTGACAGGCCCATGCCCTTGGGCGGCAGGCCGTGTTTTTCGTCGGCGTCCATTTCGCCGAACGTGATGTCGAAGCCGTCCGGCTTGAAAAGCGGATCGTAGCCGAAGCCCTTCTCGCCCCGCGGCGGCCAAGCCACCACGCCGTCGACGCGGCCTTCGAATTCCTCCACGTGCCCGTCGGGCCAGGCGAGGCATAAGGCGGCAACGAAATGGCAGCGCCTCTGTTCGGGTTCCTTCGCGCCGCGCTCGACGAGCAGCGTCTGGATGCGATTCATGGCCGCGCGAAAATCTTTGTCCGGCCCGGCCCAGCGCGCCGAATAGATGCCGGGATCGCCGCCGAGCGCGTCGACCACCAGGCCGGAGTCGTCTGCGAAGGACACCTTGCCGGTCGCTTGCGCCGCAGCTTCCGCCTTGATGCGGGCGTTGGCGGCAAAGGTCGAGCCGGTCTCGTCCGGCTCGTGCAGGCCGAGGTCGCCGGCCGACTCCGCCTCGATGCCGAAGGGCGCCAGCAACTCGCGCATCTCGCGTAGCTTGCCGGGATTGTGGGTGGCGATGACGACGGGGCCGGTGAGTTTTCGTGCCATTCACTTGTCACGGCCGGGCGCGTCCCGGCCATCCACGTCTTGCTTGATTGGGTATGCCGTAAGACGTGGATGCCCGCGACAAGCGCGGGCATGACGCCTCACAACGCATCTTTACGCAACCGCCAGCTTCTGCAGATCGACGAGCTTGCCGATGCCTTTGCGCGCGAGGCCCAACAGCGCCATGAACTGATCCTCGCTGAACGCGATCTTCTCGGCGGTGGCCTGAATCTCGACGATGTTGCCGGCGCCGGTCATCACGAAATTGGCGTCGGTTTCGGCTTCCGAGTCCTCGGCGTAATCGAGATCGAGCACCGCCGTGTTGCGGTAGACGCCGCACGACACCGCCGCGATGTGATCGCGCAGCACCTCGCCACCCTTGAACATGTCGCGCGCCTTCATCCAGCCGAGGCAGTCCGAGAGCGCCACCCATGCGCCGGTGATGGACGCGGTGCGGGTGCCGCCGTCGGCCTGGATGACGTCGCAGTCGATGGTGATCTGGCGCTCGCCCAGCGCCTGCAGGTCGACCACCGCCCGCAAGGAGCGCCCGATGAGGCGCTGGATTTCGACCGTGCGGCCGCCCTGCTTGCCGGCCGAGGCCTCGCGGCGGGTGCGCTCTGAAGTTGCCCGCGGCAGCATGCCGTATTCGGCGGTGACCCACCCGCGCCCTTGCCCCTTGAGCCAGGGCGGCAGGCGCTCCTCCAGGCTGGCGGTGACCAGCACGTGGGTGTCGCCGAATTTCACGAAACAGGAGCCTTCGGCGTATTTCACCACCCCGCGTTCGAGCGAAACCGGGCGCAATTCATCGACTTCTCGGCGGCTCGGCCGCATCGGGCTCATCCCTTCACATTCGGGGCCGGCGCATCCCGGCGCGGCCACATGTCCCCTGGAGGCGGCCACCATACCGATACGTCCGGCTTGAACAAGGGCGCGAGAATGGTCAAATTTGAAATCGGTCTCAAGGAGTTAGGCAGGTGGCCTCGCACGACGTCCCGATCGGTTCGGCCCAGGTGAGTCTGGCGGCGCTCAACGAGCGCTCGCGCGAGATTTTCCGGCAGCTGGTGGAGAGCTATCTCGCCACCGGCGAGCCGGTGGGCTCACGTAACCTCGCCCGCATCCTGCCCATCCCGTTGTCGCCCGCTTCGGTGCGCAACGTGATGTCGGACCTGGAACACCTCGGCCTCATCTACGCTCCGCACACCTCGGCCGGGCGGCTGCCGACGGAGTTGGGCCTGCGCTTTTTCGTCGACGCGTTGATGGAGATCGGCGACCTCACCGAGGACGACCGCCGCTCGATCGAGGCACAGGTCGCCGGCGCCGGCCGCAGCCAGTCGCTGGAATCGGTTCTCACCGAGGCTTCGCAGATGCTCTCGGGGCTGACGCGCTCGGCCTCGATCGTGCTCACCACCAAGAACAACGTGCGCCTCAAGCACATCGAGTTCGTGCGGCTGGAGCCGGAGCGCGCGCTCGCGGTCCTGGTGGGCGAGGACGGTCAGGTCGAAAACCGCATTCTCAACATTCCCGCCGGGCTGCCGAGCAACGTTCTGGTGGAGGCCGGCAACTTCCTGAACGCGCGTATCAGCGGCAAGACCTTGGCTGATCTGCGCGCCGACATGGAAACCGCCGCGCAGCAGAGCCAGGCCGAGATCGATCAGCTCACGCAGAAGATCATCGCCGCGGGGCTCGCAAGCTGGTCGGGCGGCGAGAGCGAGGAGCGCAAGCTGATCGTGCGCGGCCACGCCAACCTGCTCGAGGACCTGCACGCGCTCGACGACCTCGAGCGCGTGCGCTCGTTGTTCGACGCGCTGGAGACCAAACGCGGCGTGATCGATCTGCTCGGCCGCGCCGAGCGCGGCGACGGCGTGCGCATCTTTATCGGCTCGGAAAACAAGCTGTTCTCGCTTTCGGGCTCCTCCACCATCATCGCGCCCTATCGCGACAGCAAGGGCAGCATCGTGGGCGTTCTCGGGGTGATCGGGCCGACCCGGCTGAACTACGCCCGGGTCATCCCGATGGTCGATTACACCGCGCGGGTGGTGAGCCGGCTGCTGTCCGGCTGAATGCGTTAGTAGCCGACGGTGAAGCGTTGCCGCGAATGCCGCGGCTTTTCCAGCTCATCGACCAGCGCGATGGCGTAGTCCTCGAACGAGATGCTGCTGCCTTTTTCGGTGGTCAGCAATTGATCCTTGCCGAGACGGAATTTGCTGGTGCGCGCGCCGGCCGCGAACAGTGCCGACGGCGACAGGAACGTCCAGTCGAGGTCTTTCTCTGAGCGGAGCATGTCGAGGAACGCGGCGCCGGCGGCGGCTTCGGCCTTATAGGCCGCCGGAAACTCTGGCGTATCGATCAGCTTCTTGCCGGGCGCGACCTCGAGGCTGCCGGCACCGCCGACCACCAGGTAGCGTTTCACGCCCGAGGCGCGCACGGCCTCGATCAGCGTATGCGGATCGCTGTCCGCGAAGCGGACAGCGCTGATGGCCGCGTCGTGGCCTTTGAGCAGGTTGGCGAGGTCGGTCTGATCGGCCGCGTCACCCTTCTTTGCGGTGACGTGGGGGCCGGCCGGCACCCTTTCGGGGTGGCGGACGATGGCGGTGACGTCATGACCGCGGGTCACAAGTTCGTTGAGGATACGCGCGCCGACGTTGCCGCTGGCGCCGACAAGGGCGACTTTCATGGAGGGCCTCCCGCTGTAGGTGGTTTCTAGAAGAAACTAGATGGCAAAAATGTCTATTGATGGTAAGAAGGCACTATGAAGTCACCTGGTCACCGGCGAGAAACCGTTCTCGCGCCCAATCCTTATTCCGCCCGCTGCGCCACGCGGTTGGTGCTCGACCGCATCGGCGATAAGTGGGCCGTGCTTGTGCTCGGGCTGCTGGCCGAGGAACCGACGCGCTTCAATCAGCTCCGCCGCGCGATTGAGGGCGTGTCGCAGAAGGTGCTGTCGCAGACGCTGAAAAGTCTCGAGCGCGACGGCCTGGTGCGCCGGCGCGCCTTTGCGACTGTTCCGGTGACGGTGGAGTACTCCATCACGCCCCTGGGACAGTCGCTGGCCGAAACCGTGTCGGGCCTGCGGATCTGGGCTGAAACCCATATCGGCGAGGTCCAGAAGGCGCAAAACCGCTACGACCGGGCGAAACAATGATTCTTGATTTTTGGCCTCCGAGCCCTGATATCCGGGGCAATCGCACCATATTGGAACAATTCGAGGGGATTGATTGACGATGACGGACCCGACCGCGCGCAAGGCCGAGGACGCGGCCGCCGCCGCCGCGCAAGCCGACATGGATGCTGAGTTTGCTGCTTCCGCTGCTTCTGCTTCTGCTTCTGCCGGAGCGAATTCGCAGGCCAAGTCCACCGAGAGTGCCGCGGACCCGCTTGCCGAGGCCCGGCGCGAAGCTGCCGACTATCGCGATAAGCTGCTGCGCACGCTGGCCGAGATGGAGAACTTACGTAAGCGTACCGAACGCGAGATCGCCGACGCGCGCAGCTACGGCATCGCCGGCTTTGCCCGCGACGTGCTGGGTGTCGCCGACAACATGCGCCGTGCACTGGAAGCCATCGATCCCGCGTTGCGCGAGAGTGCTGATGCCAAAGTGAAGAGCCTGATCGAAGGCGTCGATCTGACCGAGCGCGAACTGCTCAAGACGCTGGAAAAGCACGGCGTGAAGAAGTTCTCGCCGGAGGGCCAGAAGTTCGATCCCAATTTCCATCAGGCGATGTTCGAGATGCCGCACCCAGACCTGCCCCCCGGTCATGTCGCGCAGGTCATGCAGGCCGGCTACACGATCGGCGAGCGCGTGCTGCGCCCGGCCATGGTGGGCGTGGTGAAGGCGGCGCCGAAGCCGGCCGCCGCTCCCGCCAACGACGACGCGGGCGCCGACGGCGCGAACTGACGCGGCGTTCTCTCACCGCAACCTGTGCGCTTTTGTCGCGACGGCGCCTTTCCGCGCCGTCGCGATTTTTTCTTTTTGAAAGCTAAATCCACGCACGCTTTCGCGGCTATTTCATTCGGGAACGCATTCAGCACCTTGATCGCGATTTCTTCATTGGAATGATGTGAAGCAGCACGTGGCGGCCGTCTTCGGTCACCCCAAAATTACATTAGACCAATTATAAGCTATTGATTTCATTGGATTTTACCGTTGACGGCAACAGCGCTCCCGACAAATGTCGCCGCGACATTCCTTGAACCCCTGGGGAGCGCGACATGCTTTCGATCGAGACCAAGTCCTCACGTCTGCGCACGGTGGCGCGTGCGGGCATCCTGTGTGGCGCCTTGCTGGCCTTCGTCGGCAGCGGCGCGGCGCACGCCGACGCGCTGACGACCGGCGCCAAGAACTACAAGCCGTTCGCGGTCGAGCACATCGGCGAGGCGCTCGCGGGCGCCAAGGCCTTGCAGGCCGCTGTCAGGGCCAATGACGTCAAGAAGGCGCAAGCGGCCTGGATCAAGTCGCGAAAGGGCTGGGAGGCGATCGAGCCCATCACCGGCGAGTTCTTCCCCGATCTCGACAAGGCAATCGACGCCTGGCCCGACGCCAAGCACGGCTATCACGCCATCGAAGCCGCCGTGTTCGCCGGCAAACTGAACGACGTGTCCGCGCCGGTGGACGAACTGGTCGGCAATCTCGGCACATTCGAGAAGAAGCTCGAGGCCGACGGCTTCGCGTTCACGCCGCAGGGGCTGCTCAACGGTGCCACCGGCCTTGCCTACGAGATCGGCGAGAACAAGTCGAAGGGCGGTGAGTCGCCCTACGCCGGCACGTCGCTCATCGACATGCACGAGAACGTCGAGGGCATCGAAGCGGTGTGGAAACTCGTTTTCGAGGACGCGCTCAAGGCCAAGGACAAGAAGCTCGCTCACGAGATCGACGAGAAGATCGAGGACGTCGAGAAGCTGGTGGAGGTCAAGGACCTCAAGAAGATCGACCAGCCGGCCTTGCAGAAGGCGGCCGAGGAACTGGCCGTGCTGATGCAGAGCGCGGCGCCCAAGCTCGGCCTCAAGGCCCCGGACCTGGGCGGCTGACCATGCGATTGTCCGTAATGGGCCTGTGCCTGGCAGCAGTGCTGCTGGGCGCGGGCGCGGCGGCCGCGACGCCGGTCCAGACCAAGGAGGGTGTGCTGCCCTACGGCAGCGACCTCAACGACCAGGCGCTCCGGCAGCCGACCGAACTATTTGACTCCGAGCGCGCGGGCGGCAAGCGCTCGTACCTGCTCAATCTCGGCGACATGCTGTTCTCGTCGCCGGCGATCTTCGGCGGCGCGGCGCGCAAGGCCGGTATGAGCTGCAACACCTGCCACCAGCAGGGCGCGGGCAACGCCAAGCTTTATATCCCGGGGCTGTCGAGCCGGCCGGGGACGTTCGACGCCACCAACGCGCTGTTCAATCCAAAAACCGACAATCATGTGCTTGACGCGGTGACGCCGCCGAGCCTGCGCGGCGCCAAGTATCTTGCGCCCTACGGCCACGACGGCCGTTTCGGCAGTCTGCGCGATTTCGTGCGTCACGTGATCGTCGGCGAGTTCGCCGGGCCGGAGCCGTCGCCGCAGGTGCTCGACGCGCTCGTGACCTATGTGCGCGAGATCTCGTTCCTGCCCAACGCGAAGCTCGCCGCCGGCGGCCGCCTGAGCGGCAAGGCGTCTGCAGCCGCACGCCGCGGTGAGGTGCTGTTCAACAAGCCGTTTCGCTCAAACGCGGCGCTGAGCTGCGCAAGCTGTCATCAGCCGACCAGCGCTTTCGTCGATCACCAGGTACACGACGTTGGCACCGGCGGTCTCTTCAAGACGCCGACGCTGATCAATGCCGATTTCAACGCGCCCTATTTCCACGACGGGCGCTACGACACCTACGGACAGGTTGTCGCCTATTTCGACCGCCATTTCGAGCTCGGCCTCTCGGACAACGACAAAGCCGACCTCGTCGCTTATCTCGATGCGGTTGGTGACGCCGATACCCCCTACACGAACGGCACCGTTACGGCGGAGCTTGATGAGATCGGCGCGTTTGCCAGCGTCCTCGACACCGCCATTCCCGCTCACGACCAGGCTGTGATCGCGCTTGCCGTCGACTCGGTCGGCAACGAATGGCGCGAGCTCGGCGAGAACTTCCCCGAAAGCTCCGACACCAGCGTGCAGGGCGGCGTTGCCGAGCGGCACAAGGCGCGCGGCGCCGTGCGCGGTCTGGTGTTGAACCTGCGGCGCATCGCCATGGCGGCGGCGCGCGATGACTTCGCCGGCGCGGCGCAGGCCTACGGCGACTACCGCCGCCAGGTGGCGTCGGCGGCACCGGCTCTGAAAGCCGCGGCGCGCTGGTCGCTGTTCAATCCGGTGGTGCGGGAGGCGCACTTCCGCGCACTCGGACAATTGGCGGCCCTGGCGCGATGAGCCGGGGCCAGTCCGTGATGTTATAACATTACATTTCTATTCAAGCAGAGGACTGAAAAGGGGGCGGCATGTGCTTTAGTGAGTGGGACGCGAATGTCCGAGCGGTGACGGTGCGGCGAACGGCGGAGCGGCTGGACGCTTTGGGAATGGTGGCCGCCCGGTGGGCCCTTTTAGGGGCCATCCTGGGCATCATCTTGGCGGCAGGCGCGGCGCAGGCTGCCGACATGACCCCGAAAGCCAAGCCGCCGGCGGCGGCGCCGTCGATTTGGGAGCAGGAAAAGCTCACCGGCGACTGGGGCGGGGCCCGCACCGACTTGCACGGCAAGGGCATCGACATCACGCTGAACTACGTCGCCGAAACCTTCGGTGTGCTGGCGGGGGGCCTGGAGCGGCGCGCGACCTACGAGGGCCGGCTGGAATTTACCGTCGATGCCGATCTGGAGAAGCTGGTCGGCTGGAAAGGCGCCAGCACCCACGTCACCGTGTTCCAGATCCACAACGCAGGCCGCAACGCCGCCGACATCACCGGTGGCATCGCCGACCCCAGCAACATCGACGCGCTGCCGACGACGCGGCTGTTCACCGCCTGGTTCCAGCAGGACTTCAACGGGATCGCCTCGCTGCGCGTCGGTCAACTGGCGGCCGACGACGAATTCTTCACCAGCGAGACCGCGGGCGGCCTGCTCAACGGCACCTTTGGCTGGGGCAACAATCTCGCCGCCAACATCACGAACGGCGGCCCAGCCTATCCATTAGCTACACCCGGCGCCCGCCTGCAGGTGAACGCCATAGAGAACCTCACTTTGCTGGGCGGCGTGTTCGCCGGCGATCCCGCCGGCGCCAACTGCACCGACGATCCGCAGAAGTGTAACCGGCACGGCGTCACCTTCTCGACATCGGGCGGCACGTTGTGGATGGGTGAGGCGCAATACGCGGTCAACAAGGGCAAGAACGCCATGGGCCTGCCCGGCGTCTACAAGGTCGGCGCCTGGTACGCGACCGCGGACTATGCCGACCAGCGCTTCGGCCTCGACGGCGCGGGCACGACGGTGCTGCTCTCGGATCCGGCCATCACCGATCCGCTCAACCACGGCGGCAACTGGGGCATCTACGGTGTCGCCGACCAGATGGTGTGGCGCGGCGCGGCGCGCAGCATCAACCTGTTCCTGCGCGGCGGCTATTCGCCGGCGGACCGCAACCTGGTCACGTGGTACATCGACGGCGGTGCCGGCTTCAAAGGCATCGTCCCCGGACGGGCTGACGACACGTTCACCCTCGGCGTCTCCTACGCCAAGATCAGCGGTGACGTGGTGGCCGCCGATCAGGACGCCGGCAACGTGGCGCGCGACCACGAGATCGTGTTCGAGGCGAGCTACGCCGCGCAGATCGCGCCGTGGTGGGTGGTGCAGCCGGACTTGCAGTACATCGTGCATCCGAACGGTGGGCAGAACCCGAATGACGGGACGCAAGGTTTCGACCATGCCGTCCTGGTGGGACTGCGCAGCACGATTACGTTTTGATGTGCTGACCGATACAACGTCATGGCCGGGCTTGTCCCGGCCATGACGGCGGAGGGGTCTCTGCCACTCATCATCGCGCCTTGATGCCGTCGCGCACGGCGCGGAAACGCGTGAAAAGCTTGTCCCAGTCGTTCTTGGGCGCGACGCCGACGATGCGCATGAAGCCACCTGTGCCGAAGCGCAGCCACTGCACCACGCTCACGGGTTTGCCAGCCGGGTCGGTGGCGTCGGCGCGCAGCTCGAGTGTGGGCGAGCGGTGCAGACGCATCCGGTCGGCGGAGGTCACGCGCACTTCGCTTAAGGGTCCGTTGCGCAGCATGTCACGGGCGAACGTCCCCTGCAGTTCGGGATCGCTGGGGCCGCCGCGTCCCACGGCGACGATGACGTATGGCGGGTTGATCTTGCCGGTCTGGTCGACTGGGGCGTCAGTGAGGATGGCGCCGGCCGGAATAACGTGCGCCACCGTAAAGCCGGCGAGATCGCTGATCTTGAACGGCAACATGCCGAGCAATTCTTGGGTCGGGGTCGGGCGGAAGTCGGCGCTCGCCAGCATTTTGTGCACGACCGCGTCGGTGTAGACGCGACGCGCGGTGTCCGGCACGTCGACTCGGATGATGGCGGTCATGGGCGCGCCCTTGCCGGCGCCCTCGGGCTTGGCCAGCAGCAGCCAGCGATGCTCTTTGTGATCCTTCACGGTGGTGGTGCCGCCGATCAGGTAGCCCTTGCCGCCAGCAATCGCGAAGTCGGTCTTGCTGACATCGCTCATGCCGCGGGTTTCCTTTTGAAAGCCGGCGTTCATGAGCTGGTCGTAGGCGCCGCCCGGGAATTCGAAAATGGCCACGATGACATGGTGCGTGGGGTCCTCGAAGCCGGGCAGGCGGTGGCTGGCAGTCAGGTCCGGCGGTAAGGCAAGTCCGACGCGGAGCCCGGTCGGAAACACAGGCGCGGCGGTCGCCGGCGCGGTGAGCGCCAAGGCGGTCAACACGGCCATCACGGCGAGGGCGGGAACCTGGAGGGCGATCAACAATCGGCGCGACATGGGCAATTTCCGGCTTATCCTTAACGGGCGTGACGATCCGGGCCAGGATGGCCGGTGCGGAACTCGAGACAGGGCGGCAACCCAACACGGGTTTGCGACCTGACTACGGCAACTTAGCCTCCTCAACCACCTCGCGAATTCGTGAGCGGCTGTCTTGCGGCCCCTAGCCGCCCTCCTATATGAGCCATTGAGCCGCGCAAGGCGGCGAATTGCGTATCCAGGGGGCTGGATCAAGGGGGTCAGCGGACGAGCCGCGGACAAACCTTCGGGCGCCGAGAGGCCTTGAGAGAAGGCCCAAGTGGCCCGGCCGGCCTGCCGCAATTTTGAGAGGAACAACTATGGGCAAGGTCATCGGCATCGACCTCGGGACCACGAATTCGTGCGTCGCCGTTATGGAAGGTACTTCGCCGAAAGTTATCGAGAACGCCGAAGGCATGCGCACTACGCCCTCGATCGTCGCGTTCACCGACGACGGCGAGCGGCTTGTTGGCCAGCCGGCCAAGCGCCAGGCGGTCACCAATCCGGAAAAGACCATCTTCGCGGTCAAGCGCCTGATCGGGCGGCGCTATGACGACCCGACCGTGGACAAGGACAAAGCCCTCGTCCCGTACAAGATTTCCAAGGCCGGCAACGGCGACGCTTGGGTCGAAGCCGACGGCAAGCAGTATTCGCCCTCGCAGATTTCCGCCTTCACTCTGCAGAAGATGAAGGAAACGGCGGAAGCCTATCTCGGGCAGAAGGTCGAGCAGGCCGTCATCACCGTTCCCGCCTACTTCAACGACGCCCAGCGCCAGGCCACCAAGGACGCCGGCAAGATCGCCGGCCTCGAGGTGCTGCGCATCATCAACGAGCCGACGGCAGCCGCGCTCGCCTACGGTCTCGACAAGCAGAAGACCGGCACCATCGCGGTCTATGACCTGGGCGGCGGCACCTTCGATATTTCGATCCTCGAGATCGGCGACGGCGTGTTCGAAGTGAAGTCCACGAACGGCGACACGTTCCTGGGCGGCGAAGACTTCGACATGCGTCTGGTCAGCTATCTCGCCGACGAGTTCCAGAAGGAGCAGGGCATCGACCTGCGCAAGGACAAGCTCGCGCTGCAGCGGCTGAAGGAAGCCGCCGAGAAGGCCAAGATCGAGCTGTCGTCCACCACCCAGACCGAGATCAACCTGCCGTTCATCACGGCGGACGCCTCCGGTCCGAAGCATCTGACCATGAAGCTCACCCGCGCCAAGTTCGAGGCGCTGGTTGACGACCTCATCCAGAAGACCGTCGAGCCCTGCCGCAAGGCGCTCAAGGACGCTGGCGTGTCGGCGGGCGAGATCAACGAGGTGGTCCTGGTCGGCGGCATGACGCGCATGCCGAAGGTGCAGGAAGTCGTGAAGCAGTTCTTCGGAAAGGAGCCCCACAAGGGCGTCAACCCGGACGAGGTGGTCGCCATCGGCGCTGCCATCCAGGCGGGCGTGCTGCAGGGCGACGTCAAGGACGTGCTGCTGCTCGACGTGACCCCGCTCTCGCTCGGCATCGAGACTTTGGGCGGCGTGTTCACCCGCATCATCGACCGCAACACCACGATCCCGACCAAGAAGAGCCAGGTGTTCTCCACCGCCGAGGACAGCCAGAACGCGGTGACCATCCGCGTCTTCCAGGGCGAGCGTGAGATGGCGGCCGACAACAAGATGCTCGGTCAGTTCGACCTGATGGGCATTCCGCCGGCCCCGCGCGGCGTGCCGCAGATCGAGGTTGCCTTCGACATCGACGCCAACGGCATCGTCAACGTGTCGGCCAAGGACAAGGCCACCGGCAAGGAGCAGCAGATCCGCATCCAGGCCTCTGGCGGTCTGTCGGAAGCCGACATCGAGAAGATGGTGAAGGACGCCGAGAGCCACGCCGAAGAGGACAAGAAGCGTAAAGCGGCGGTGGAAGCCAAGAACCACGCCGAGGCGCTGGTGCACTCGACCGAAAAGGCGCTTTCCGAGCACGGCGACAAGGTCAGCGAGACCGAGCGCACCGCGATCGAGAACGCCATGTCGGACCTCAAGGAAGCTCTCAAGGGCGACGACGCCGACGCGATCCAGCAGAAGTCCAACGCGCTGGCGCAGGCTTCCATGAAGCTCGGCGAGGCCATGTACAAGCAGCAGCAGGAAGCGGCTGCCGGCGGCGCCGCCGAAGGCGGCGCCCAGGAGAAGAAGGAAGACGTCGTCGACGCCGAGTTCACCGAAGTCGACGACGAAAACAAGAAGTCGGCCTAACGGTCGGAGCCACAGCATGGCCCTCATCCTTCGAGATGGCCTTCGGCCTCCTCAGGATGAGGGCCATTGCATTTGCGCGATGACTTGAGGGGGCTTTCGTCCTTCGAGTTGCGATCATCCTTGAGGATCGCGCCGCGGGACGAGGGGAAGGGATCAGCGGAAGCGGCATGTCCAAGCGCGACTACTACGAGGTCCTCGGTGTCACCCGTGAGTGCACCGAAGTCGAGCTGAAGGCGGCATTCCGCAAGCTCGCCATGAAGCATCATCCGGATCGCAATCCCGGCGACACCGAGTGCGAGCACAAATTCAAGGAAATCAACGAGGCCTACGACGTCCTCAAGGACGGCGACAAGCGCGCCGCCTATGACCGTTTCGGTCACGCCGCTTTCGAGCAGGGCGGCATGGGTAGCGGCGCCGGCTTCGGCGCCGATTTCGGCACCACCTTCGCCGACATCTTCGAAGGCATCTTTGGCATGGGCGGCGGTCGCGCTGGCGGCGGCGGCCGCGCGTCGGGCCGCGAGCGCGGCTCCGACCTGCGCTACAACATGGAGATCGACCTCGACGAGGCTTTCGCCGGCAAGACCGCGCAACTGCGGCTGCCGACCTCGGTCACCTGCGAGGCCTGCTCCGGCACCGGCGCCAAGGCCGGCACCAAGCCCAAGACCTGTTCGACCTGCGGCGGCGCCGGCCGCGTGCGCCACGCGCAAGGTTTCTTCACGCTCGAGCGCACCTGCCCGGCCTGTCAGGGCCGCGGCCAGGTGATCGACGATCCCTGCCCGAGCTGTTCGGGCGCCGGCCGCGTCACGCGCGAGCGCACGCTCTCAGTCAACATCCCGCCCGGCGTCGAGGACGGCACCCGTATCCGGCTCGCCGGCGAGGGCGAGGCCGGCTTGCGCGGCGGGCCCCCGGGCGATCTCTATATTTTCCTCTCCATCACCCCGCACGAGTTCTTCCAGCGCGACGGCGCCGACCTGCACTGCCGGGTGCCGGTTTCCATGGTGACGGCAGCGCTCGGCGGCGAGTTCGAGGTGCCGTCCATTGACGGCACCAAGGCGCGGGTGAAGGTGCCGGCCGGCACCCAGACCGGCCGCCGGTTCCGCTTGTCGAACAAGGGTATGCCGGTACTGCGGTCTAAGCAGACGGGCGATATGTACGTGCAGGTCGTGGTCGAAACCCCCCAAAACCTCACCAAACGCCAGCGCGAGCTGCTTTCCGAATTCGAAACCCTTTCCTCTGATAATACCCAGCCCGAGTCGGTCGGATTCTTCAGCCGTGTCCGCGAGTTCCTCGACGGATTGGGCGCACGCGGAAGCCATACCGGCTAGTACCTTGACCCCCCGCCTGCCGCTCTGTACCGGTTGGGTCGGGGCGGGACTTCGGCGCCCCCTGGCGTGACCCCGATGGCCCCACAGACTGCCACTGTCAAAAAACCCCTGCGCCTCGACGACGAGGTGCAATTCATCCGTTCCTGGATCGAGAAGCCGCTGCGCACCGGCGCGGTGATGCCGTCGAGCAAGGCGCTGGCGCGCACCATGGCGCGCTACGTCGATCCGAAAGGCACCGGTCCCGTGATCGAGCTTGGGCCGGGCACCGGCCCGGTGACCGAAGCGCTGGTCGCCCATGGCGTCGATCCCGCGCGGCTGGTGCTGGTCGAGTTCAATCCCGATTTCTGCCGGCTGCTGCGCAACCGCTATCCGGCGGCGACGGTCCTGATGGGCGATGCCTATCGGCTGCGCAAGCTGGTGCAGAGCGCGCTCAACGAGCCGGCCGCCGCCGTCGTCTCGAGCTTGCCGCTGCTCACCAAGCCGCTGCGCACGCGCCTGCGGCTCACCGCTGACGTGATGGCGCTGACCAAGCCGAACGCGCCCTTCGTGCAGTTCACCTACGGCATGCTGCCGCCGATCCCGAAGTCGCTCGCCGGCCTCACCGCGGAAGCGTCCAACGTGATCTGGATGAACCTGCCGCCGGCGCGCGTGTGGGTCTACCGCAGCGCGCGGTAATCACGAGCTTCTCAGCCTTGTCATTCCGGGACGCGAGCGCAAGCGAGCGGGCCCGGAATCCGGAGCTCCACGTTCGGAGCCCGCCGCCCTGGATTTCGGGCTAGCGCACCCTGTGCGCGCCCCGGAATGACGCCTCGGGGCTCGCATGCTAAGCAAAGGCCGAACGCGACGGAGCCGCCGATGGCCACGCTTAAGATCCTCGTCTTTTCCAGCTCGACCCGCACCGGCTCCCACAACACCAAGCTGGCAGCGCTGGCGGCGAAATATCTGACGCTGGCCGATATCGACGTCACCCGCATCTCCCTCGCCGACTATTCCCTGCCACTCTACGAGGCCGACCTCGACGCCCGCACCGGCCAGCCCGCCAACGCGCTCCGCCTCAAGCAGATGATCATGGCGCATCACGGCATCTTCATCGCCAGCGCCGAATACTCGGCTTCGGTGACGCCGATCCTCAAGAACGCCATCGATTGGGTGTCGCGTGTGCGCGAGAGGGGCGATCCGAGCTACGCCGCGTTCAAGAACCGCGTCTTCGCGGTCAGCTCCGCCTCGGTCGGCCCGGCCGGGGGCCTGCGCTCCATCATGGCGCTGCGCCAGATCCTCGAACTCGGCTGCGGCGCGCTGGTGATCCCCGAGGTCGTCGCGATCCCGCGCGCCGAACTTGCGTTCGACGACATGGACAACATCGTCGATCTGCACACCGCCAATCTGTTTCACGCCCAGCTCGACCGCCTGGTGGAGATGGCGCGGCTGATGATGTGACAAGAGAAAGGACAAGCATGGCTTTGAACGCGCGCGAACGGCTGATCGTCGCTCTCGATGTGCCCTCGGTGAGCGAGGCCGAAGCGCTGGTGACGCGGCTGGGCGACAGCGTTTGCTTCTACAAGATCGGCTATCAGCTCGCTTACGCGGGCGGCCTGCCGTTTGCCGCCGGCTTGATCGCAGCGGGCAAGCAGATGTTCCTCGACTTCAAGCTCCATGACATTCCCAATACGGTGCAGAAAGGCGTCGAGAGCGTCGCCGGACTCGGCGCGACCTTCCTCACCGTGCATGCCTATCCGCAGACCATGAAGGCGGCGGTGGAAGGAAAGCGCGGCTCACGCTTGCGCATCCTTGGCGTTACCGTGCTCACGTCGTATGACGACGGCGATCTGGCCGCGGCCGGCTACGACATGAGCGTCTCCGAACTCGCCGCCGCGCGCGCCCAGCAGGCGCGCGATATCGGCGTCGACGGGCTCATTTGTTCGGGCGAGGAAGTGCCGCGCCTGCGCGGCATCGTCGGACCCGGCATGGCGCTGGTGACGCCCGGCATCCGCCCGGCCGGCAGCGCCATCGGCGAGCAGAAGCGGGTGATGACGCCGGGTCGTGCGATCGAGGCCGGCGCCGATTACCTGGTGGTCGGCCGCCCGGTGGTGGCGGCGCCCGATCCCAAGCGCGCGGCCGACGACATCGTCGCCGAGATCGAGCATGCGACGGGGGCGTGAGCGACCCCGTGATGCCGGGGCGGCGCGAAAGCGCCGAACCCGGAATGCAGAAGCTGGGGCGGGATGTGTTTCCGGATTCCGGGTACGCGTGCTGAGTACGCGCCCCGGCATGACATAATAAGGAACGGGAGGGTAAGAATGGCGAAAGGTTATTGGATCGCGCGCGTCGACGTCCACAATGACGACGGCTACAAGCCATATGCGGCGGACAACGCCGCAATCTTCAAGAAGTTCGGCGGGCGCTTCGTGGTGCGCGCCGGCAAGTTCACTTGCCCCGAAGGCAAGAGCCGTTCGCGCAATGTGGTGATCGAATTCCCCGACTACGAGACCGCGCTCGCCTGCTACAATTCGCCGGAATACCAGGCGAACATCAAGGTGCGGCAGCCGCATTCGGACGCGGACCTCGTCGTCATCGAGGGCTACGACGGCCCGCAGCCCTGAGCGTCATTCCGGGGCGCGGTCTTCAGGCCGCGAACCCGGAATCCAGAGTTGCGCGGCGCTGGGGTCCCTTGATTCCGGGACCGCTTGCTTTTGCTTGCGTCCCGGAATGACAACCATATTTCAGCCCGCTATATCCGGGGCCCAAAGGAGCTGACACATGGCCGAGATGCGTTTGATCGTGGCGGGCGCCGGCGGGCGCATGGGGCGTACGCTCGTAAAGGCGATCGCCGAGCATAAGGACCTGGCGCTAGCGGGCGCGCTCGAGGGCGCCGGCTCGCCCTTCATCGGCCAGGATGCCGGCATGCTGGCAGGCCTCGGCGACAATGGTATCAAAGTGACGAGCGACGCCGCCGCGCTCCTGGCCAACGCAGACGGCATCATCGACTTTACTGCGCCGGCGGCGACAGTCGCCTTCGCCGCGGCCGCTGCGCAGAACGGCAAAGTGCACATCATCGGCACCACCGGCCTGAGCGCCGATGACGACGCAAAGGTGAAGCAGGCGGCGGCCAAGGCGATCATCGTGAAGTCCGGCAACATGAGCCTCGGCGTCAATCTGCTCGGCGCGCTCACCAAGCGCGTGGCGGCGACGCTCGACGAAGCCTTCGATATCGAGATCGTCGAGATGCACCACAACAAGAAAGTGGACGCACCCTCCGGCACCGCGCTGCTGCTCGGCGAGGCGGCGGCGCAAGGACGCGGAATCGACCTGGCGCAACGCTCCGAGCGCGGCCGCGACGGCCACACTGGTGCCCGCACGCCCGGCGACATCGGTTTTGCGTCTTTGCGCGGTGGCACGGTCGTCGGTGAGCATACCGTGATATTCGCCGGCCCCGCCGAGCGCATCGAGCTCACGCACAAGGCCGAAGACCGCATGATCTTCGCGCGCGGTGCCTTGCACGCGGCGCTTTGGGCGCGCGGCCAGAAGCCCGGGCTTTACTCGATGATGGATGTGCTCGGCCTGGCAGATTTTTGATGCGGCGACGGGGATGACGGCGGAAGAGAACGCGGCACGAGCCTTGCGAATTACTCCTGATTCGGCAAATACACGTCCGACCACTTCAGCATCACGTTGAAGCTGATCGAGATGCGTGGCGTCTCGCTCAAGTTCGGATGCACGAAGTGCGTCAGGAACGCCGGCCATAGCAGAATGTCGCCCGGCTTCGGCTGCACGGTGTGCTCGGGATTGACGTAAGGGTCGCCCCGGATCGCACCCATGTTCACCGCCGGCCCGCGCGGATCGTAGAAGGTGATGCATCCCGGCCTGACGTCCTTGCGGCTGCGCAAAGGCGCGCGATCGCTGGGTACCTGCACGTAGTACGTGCCCGACAGATATGAATGCGGATGATTGTGCGGGTCGTGGTAATCGCCGAGCCGGTTGATATTGGCCCAGCCGTGCAGCGTCCAGTCGACCTGGTAGTCGATGCCGATCTGGCGCAAGTATTCGATGATCGTACGATTTACGCAGTCACGCAGCCAATGCACCGCCGGATGATCGGCGACGAGCAGGTTGTCGTTGCGGTAGTCGGTGGTGAGCTGCGCGTTGCCCGCCTCCAGCTCCATCACCAATTCGGCCAGCACCTGATTGGCGGCGTCGGCCCCCGGCAGCGTCTGGCGCAGCATTACAGTCGGCCACAACCGTTCCACGCCGCCGCCTACGGATGGTTCACCGGCCATGCACACCTCCCGCGCCGGCCACTATGCCGACCGCGGCGCAGGATCGACTGCAGGCTTCGGCCCGTCAATGCGCTCGGCTCAACCGTCGATCAGCGACTTGCCGGTCATCTCTTTGGGCTGCGGCAGGCCCATCAGCTGCAGCAAGGTCGGCGCGATGTCGGCGAGGCGGCCGTCGTGCAGCGTGATCTTGCCGGCGCCGACAACGACCACCGGCACCGGGTTGGTGGTGTGCGCCGTGTGCGGGCCGCCGGTAACGGGATCGCGCATCATCTCGCAGTTGCCGTGGTCGGCGGTGAACAGGAGTGCCCCGCCGGCCCGCGTGACCGCGGCGGCGATCTTGCCTAAGCCCGTGTCGACGGTCTCCACCGCCTTGATCGCGGCCTTGAGGCTGCCGGTGTGACCGACCATGTCCGGGTTGGCGAAATTCAGGATGATCATGTCGTATTTGCCGGAGTTGATCGCCGCCACCGCCTTGTCGGTCAGCTCGGGCGCCGACATTTCCGGCTGCAGGTCGTAGGTCGCGACCTTGGGCGAGGGCACCATGATGCGATCCTCGCCCGGATAAGGCTCTTCGCGCCCGCCGTTAAGGAAGTACGTGACGTGCGGATATTTCTCGGTCTCCGCCATGCGCAACTGGGTGCGGCCGGCTTCGGCGACGACTTCGCCGAGGATGTGTGGGAACGTCTGCGGCGGGAAGATCGTCTGCATCAGCGTGTCGAGCTCGCTGCTGTATTCGGCCATGCCGACGGCAGCGGCGAATTTGACCGTGCGCTTGCGCTCGAAGCCGGAGAATGACGGGTCGAGCATGGCGCCGAGGATTTCGCGCACGCGGTCGGCACGGAAGTTGAAGCAGAGCACGCCGTCGCCGTCCTTGACGCCGGCAAAGTCGCCGATCACCGCCGGCAAGACGAACTCGTCGTACACCTTGTTGGCGTAAGCGTCGGCGATGGCCGCTTGCGGGTCCGCAAAGTGTGCGCCTTGCGCCTCGACCACGGCGTTATACGCCTTCGCCACGCGGTCCCAGCGCTTGTCGCGGTCCATGGCGTAATAACGTCCGAGCACGGTGGCGATCGTCACCGACGGCGGCAGCTTGCCGGAGACGCGCTTCAGGTCCTCGGCCGCCGACTGCGGCGGCGTATCGCGTCCGTCGGTAATGGCGTGGAGCACCGTGGGCACGCCGGCGTCGGTGAGAATCTTGGCGAGCGCGATGGCATGATCCTCGTGCGAATGCACGCCGCCCGGCGAGACCAGACCGATGAGATGGCAGGTGCCGCCGCTCTGCTTGAGCTTGGCGATAAGGCCGGTGAGCGCAGGCCTCCCGGCAATCTCGCCGGACGCAATGGCGGCGCCGATGCGCGGCAAATCCTGCATCACCACGCGGCCGGCGCCGATGTTGAGATGGCCGACTTCGGAGTTGCCCATCTGCCCGTCCGGCAGGCCGACGTTCTCGCCGTCGGTGCGCAGGAAGGCATGCGGGCATTCAGCCCAGAACCGGTCGAAGGTGGGCGTGTTGGCCTGGCGGACAGCGTTGTCGGCCGGATCATCGCGCCAGCCCCATCCATCCAGCACCACGAGCATCACAGGCCGGCGCTCTTGCATTCCATTTGTCCCGGGTTTTCAGCCAAAACTGAAAGGGTTTTGAAGGATCGCCCCGAGATCGTCAACTCGGCGCCGCCGCACTGTTACGCCGCCGGCGCCAAGGATTTGCCGCAAAGTAAAAAGCCCCGCCGGTCACCGGCGGAGCTTTTCCCGTCGCCCACTTTCGTTAGATTAATCGGCGTGGATGACCTTGATCACGGTGTGCGTGCGCGGATTGACGATGACACGCTCGTGATTGACGACCGCATAGGCATAACGCTCGTGATGCGGAACGACGTAAACCTTGACGTGCGGCGGCAGCGGTTGACCGACCACCACGTCCTTCTCGACGGTCACTGTGGGTTCGTCCGCGCTTTCGACGTAAGTCACCACCGGCGGGGGCGGCGGCGCCAACACGGCGTGCGCAACATCGCCGGCAGCGCCGACGGTCCCGCCTACGGCTGCGCCGACCGCGGCACCGACCGGACCCGCAACCGCCGCACCCGCGGCGGCGCCGCCCGCGGCGTCCTGGGTCGTGTGATGGGTCTGCGCCAGCGCCGCTGCTGGCGTCATGGCAGCCGCAGCCAAAAGCGCTACAGCAAAACGAACTCGCATGAATGCCTCCTCTCGTGCGATTCAACGCCCAGACAACGTCGAATGCGGAGGTGCGTTCCAGTTCCATTGTTGTGGAACCGACAATCGTGCGCGCACGATGTGTTGCGTTTTGGAAGAGCGGGAAAGAGGTACCGCGTCAGGCTTCCGCCATGCCCGCTTCCCAGCCGAGCATTGCGCGCTTGCGCGTGAGGCCCCAATGATAGCCGGTGATGTCGCCGCTCTTGCCGACCACACGGTGACACGGCACCACGAAGCAGATCGGGTTCTTGCCGACGGCGGCGCCGACCGCGCGCGCGGCCTTCGGGTTGCCGGCTTGTTTGGCGAGATCGGAATAGGTGGTGAGCTTGCCCATCGGAATGGTGAGCAGCTTCTCCCAAACGCGTACTTCGAAATCGGTGCCGATCAAGACCACACGCAGTGGCTGCTCGGGCCGCCATAGCCTGCTGTCGAAGATGCGTTGCGCGACCGGCGCGGTGGCGGCGGCGTCTTCGACGTATTTCGCCTTCGGCCAGCGCGAGCGCATGTCTTTGAGTGCGGCCTTTTCCTTGCCGGCATCGGCGAGGGCGAGACCGGCCAAGCCCCGCGGTGTCGTCATCACCAGCGCGGTGCCGAACGGAGACGGGTGGAAGCCGTAGGTCACGGTCAGGCCTTCGCCGCCGGCTTTCCATTCGCCGGGCGACATCGCTTCGTGGGTGACGAAGAGATCGTGCAGGCGGCCGGGACCGGAGAGGCCGACCTCATAAGCGGTGTCGAGCACGCTTGCCGACGAGCGCAGCAGGTCGCGCGCGCTATGCAGCGTCAGCGCCTGCAGAAAGGCCTTCGGCGTCAGCCCGCACCAGCGCCGGAAGAGATGGTGCAGATCGGTCGGCGTGACGCCGGCGGCTTCGGCGATGGTGTCGATCTCGGGTTGCCGGCGCCAGTTGCCGCGGATGTGGGCGATGGCGCGGCGCACGACGTCGTAGTCGGCTGCCGCCGTGGTGAGCCGGGCGAGGCCGGGGATGCGGTTCGCCGGGATGGGTTGGGTGAGGGTCATGCTCATGCCCGGCATATTGGACCCGGGCGCGAACGAAGCCACCCGATTTCTGATGAGGCTTCATCCCTCCTCCTTCCAGGGGGAGGAATAGGGAGCGGCGGTTCAGCTCACCACCGTCCGCGTCACCCCGCGCTTGGCCTCATTCAGCGCGTTGCCGAGCGCCTTGGCGAAGCTCTCCTTTTCGCCCGGGCCCAGGAAGCTGGCGATGATCAGTTGCTTGCCGCGCGAGGTGAGGAACAGGCGCTCGATGCCGAATTCCTCGTGCACGGTCTTTTCCAGCCGAACCCAGAGCGGGTTGAGCTGCCATTCGCGTGACGCCCCGAGATGGCTGACCTTGCGCACCGTCAGCGTCGCCGGCGTGACCTTGACCTCTTCGTAGGCCGCCGCGCGGCGATAATTGACCTTGAACGCCCAGTACAGCAGCAGCACGTCGAGGCCGAGGAAGCCGACCACCGGCCAGGCACCCGCCATCATGCACGCGAGCCCGGCGACGAAGCTGAGCAGGCCGTAGGCCGCCATCACCAGAAAGAAGCCGCGCGCACTCAGCGAGCGGTGTGGGGTGATCACCGCGGAAAAGATGGTGGGTTCGAGTTCGTCGTCGTTGTCGGCGGTCATGGCGGCCAGTATACCCGAAATCATGGCAAAACGGGCATCCCGCAAGAAGTTGAGCAAGACCGCGGCCAAATCGGCGGCCAAGAAGCCGGTCCGCAAGGCCAAGGCGGCCAAGCCCGCTAAGATTGCGGTCAAGCCGCCCGCGAAGGGTAAAAAAGCCCAAAAGGCGAAGTCCGTGACCAAGCCTGTCGCGGTTGCGGTGCCCAAATGGACAACGGCGGAAATCACGGAAGCGTTCCGCCGCCTGCGCGACGCCAATCCCGAACCCCAGACCGAGCTCCGGCACGTCAATCCGTTCACGCTGCTGGTCGCGGTGGTGCTGTCGGCGCAGGCGACCGACGCCGGCGTCAACAAGGCGACGCCCGCCCTGTTCGCCGCCGCCGACACCCCGGCCAAGATGGCGGCGCTGGGCGAGGACAAGGTGCGCGACCTGATCAAGACCATCGGGCTCTTCCGCACCAAGGCCAAGAACGTGGTGGCGCTGTCGCAGATCCTGGTGGCGCAATACGGCGGCGAGGTGCCGCGCACGCGCGAGGCGCTGGAGGCGTTGCCCGGCGTCGGACGCAAGACCGCCAACGTGGTGCTCAACGTCGCCTTCGACCAGCCGACGATCGCGGTCGACACGCACATCTTCCGCGTCGGCAACCGCACCGGCATGGCGCCCGGCAAGACGCCGCTCGAGGTGGAGCAGAAGCTCGAGCAGGTGGTGCCGGCGGAATTCCTGCGCCACGCCCATCACTGGTTGATCTTGCACGGGCGCTACACGTGTCTGGCGCGCAAGCCGCGCTGCCAGGTGTGCATCATCGCCGATCTGTGCAAATGGCCGGAAAAGACGGTAGCGGCGTGATCGCTGCCGCAGCCAAAGCTCAATAATTATTCCGGCGTTATTTCCGCCGCGCGACAATTTACGCCGCGTCTCCTACGCCTTTGCCCGAGCGTGGCGCTAATAGCCGGCTTCCTTGCAGCCGGGGTCTGCGCATGAACCAAATCGTCGGCATTGCATTCCTGTTGGTCGCGGCCGGCATGATCGTGGCGGCCAAGCCGCGCGCGGGGCAAGACCACGCGCCATTCCTGCGCAGCTGGGCGCTCGGCCAGGCCTATATCCTGACCATTCTGGCGTTTATTCTTGCTGGCGCGGGCACGCTGATCACCAACTTGGTAGCCTGACAGGTCGCCTTGAAAGCCATCAGCGCCGTGGCTCGATCAGCTCCGCGCGCTTGTCGCTCATGCGCTTGTGGATGTGCACCATGAACGCCATGGCGAAGATCGGTGTCGCCAGATTGACGATCGGGATCGACACGAACACCGCGATCACCATGCCGGCGAGGAAGACGTAAGCCGCGTTGGCCTTGCGCATGGCTTTCGCTTCGTAGGGCGGGCGGAAACGCATGGCGGCAAGCTCGAAATATTCGCGGCCGAGCAGGTACGCGTTCGCCAGGAACAGGATCACCACGCCGAAGCCGGCGAACAGCACGAACGGTAGCGCGAAGAAATAGACGACGAGTGAGACAAAGGCGATCTTGAGGCCTTCGACGATGCCGCGCCAGATCGGCAGAGCGTGGCCGAGCGGCTCGGCCGGGTAATATTCGCGCTCCACCGCCTCCGCCGTCTCGTCGACGAAGAAGCTGCCGACGAAGGCGGTCACCGCCGGCATCAGGAACAACGCGCCGGTGATGATGCCGAGACCGGCGGCGAACGACAGCAGCCAGGCCATGGTGGACCAGAGCGCATGCGGGGCGAAGCCGGCCGAGTGCTCGGCCCAGGTGGCGCCGTTGTCGGCGAGCGAGGCCAGGAACCGCTGCAGCAGAATGCCGGCGATCACGATGAGCGCCAGTGCCAGGCCGACGGCTTTCAACAGCACCCCGCGCAGCGCAGGGGTGAGCATCTGGGCGATAGCTTTGGCCGCGGCGTTGAGCATGGGAAAGACAGGTAAGGCGCGCTGGAGAATTGGGCAAGGCCGTGCGGCATCCACTCTTCCCTCTCCCCTTGTGGGAGAGGGTGGCGAGCGCGGAGCGATAGCGAGCGCGAGCTGGGTGAGGGGGGCGGTGTCTGACGTCGAACGCTGACCCTTCACCCGCCCTCGTTCGGCTTCGCCTCCACTCGGGCACACTCTCCCACAAGGGGAGAGGGGGAGGGTGCACGCTGCTAGCCTTGTGCCTACCCCGTCGCTGCCAGCGCCTCGTCCTCCGCCGCCACCGGCACCAGCGGGGCGCCGTCGGCATCGGCGGTCTCGAGATCGGCCCAGGCCACGGCCTTGTAGTCGAAGCCGTTGCGCAGCGTCGGCTTGACCACCTCGAAATAGGGCGAGATGTCGAAGTCGCGCGGCGCATAGAGCGAGGAATGTCGGATCTCCAGGAGCTCCTGGCGCGCGTCTTCGTTGTCGGTCAGGATCACCTTGGGCAGAATCGGAAAGCGCACGTATTCGAAGGCCTGCGCGATCAGCGCCGAGCAGATGATGCGCGTGGGGTGGCCCGAGCCGAGCGCGATCATGCGTCGCCGGAAGCGCTGCGGCACCGGGAGCGGGATCAGATAGCGCATCAGGTCGATGATGTTCTTGACGTCGTAATCGAAGCCGATGCGCTCGGCGGCAAAATTGCACACGCGCGCGCAGTCGTCGGCGCTGAGCCCGGTCGGACGGCAGATGCGGGTGTGGAAGCGCGCGTATTTCGACAGCGGCGCCGCCACCACGCCCTGACCGATATTGGCCTCCACCAGCACCAGCGGCTCGCCGTCGGCGGTGACGCGGTCGCCGATGGGGCCTACATAGAGTGCGGCATGCGACCAGGTCGACTGGGTGAGATACTTGATGATGCCGGAGATATGATTGTTGCCTTCGACCAGCAGCACGTCGCCGGGCTTGAGCGCCGCGCGCAATGCACCGGCATCGCTCGGAGTGAACGGCAAGAAGCCGCGCTCCGGCTCTTCCAGATAGCGGGCGATCACGCGCCCGACGCGTTCGGCCATCCACCCCATGGGTCAAGGTCCGTGGCGCCGCTGACTGGCGCCTGCAACGCAGTTTCCTCCCGGCGCGCGGGTACACTGCCCGAGCGTCTTTGGTGTGCGACCCTAGCGCGGACTCATTGCAATTTGGTTCATTGACGGCGGCCTCTCGGTTACGGAGTATGAACCATAGGCGCACGAGCGAAGCACTCTGTTCGCCGTCATTCCGGGACGCGCCCCCAAGGTCAGCTTTAGCCGACTTTGGCGCTTTAGATGCCGATCTCGGGTAAACCCGAGATCGGTGGCGCGGGCCCGGAATCCAGAGCGGCATTACGTGTCGCCCCTGGATCCCGGGTTCGCGACCTGGCGGTCGGGCCCCGGAATGACAGAATAGCATCAAGGACTCAGTCACCATGTCGTCAGCTAAACCCAAAGCCCTCATCGCCTGGTCGAGCGGCAAGGACTCGGCCTGGGCCCTGCACGAGGCGCGCAAGGGCGGCGACTACGACATCGTCGGCGCGCTCACGACCGTCACCAACTCGTTCGGCCGCGTCAGCATGCATGGCGTGCGCGAGGAGCTGCTGATGGCGCAGATTGAAGCGGCGGGTTTGGCGCCGATCATCGTGCGCATTCCCTACCCGTGCCCGAACGAAATCTACGAGCGCGAGATGGGCAAGGCGATTGAAGATTCGAAAGCGCGCGGCATCACGCATATCATCTTCGGCGATCTCTATCTGGAAGATATCCGCGCCTATCGCGAAAGGCAGCTCGCGGGCACCGGCATCACGCCGGTGTTTCCGATCTGGCTGAAGCCCACCGATGCGCTCGCGCGCGAGATGATCGACGCCGGCGTCGAGGCGCATCTCGCTGTCGTCGATCTGAAGAAGCTGCCGGCCTCGTTCGCCGGGCGGCGCTTTGCGGCGGATCTGCTCACCGAGCTGTCGGCGGAGATCGACCCTTGCGGCGAGAATGGCGAGTTCCACTCGTTCGTGTCGGCGGGGCCGATGCTCAAGCGCAGGATCGACGTGCGCGTCGGCGAGACGGTGGAGCGGGATGGTTTCGCGTTCGCGGATTTGCTGGCGGTGTAAACACTGTCTGCGGCGACGCAACAGACTCGGCGTCATGCCCGGGTTTGACCCGAGCATCCATGATGACTCTCGACAGATCAGAGCATTACGTTCGGCCGGAGGTGGGGAACGGCCTCATGGATTGCCGGGTCAAGCCCGGCAATGACCGCGGAGGGGTCGCCGCAAAATAACTACCCCCTCAACACCCCGCCCGTGCGTTTCGTGACCTCGCCGACGATCTTGGCCGCCAGTGCCTCGATCTCCTCGTCGGTCATGGTCTTCTCGCGCGGCTGCAGGGTGACCGAAATCGCGATCGACTTCTTGTCAGGGTCGATGCCCTTGCCCTCGTAGACGTCGAAGACGCTGACGGCGCTGATCAGCTTCTTGTCGGCGTTCTGCGCCGCGCGCACGATGTCGGCAGCCTTGACGTCGCGTGCGACCACGAAGGCGAAGTCGCGTTCGACCGGCTGGAACGCCGACAGCTCGATGAGCGGCTTGGCGCGCGTCGCTTTCGCCTTCGGCTCGGGAATGTTGTCGAGGATCACTTCGAAGCCGACCAGCGGCCCTTCGGCGCCCAGTGCGGTCAGCGTGCGCGGATGCAGTTCGCCGAAATGGCCGATGACGTTCTTCGGCCCCATCTGGATGGTGCCGCTGCGGCCCGGATGCAGCCAGCTTGGGCCCCCCGGCACGATCTGCAGCGCCTGCATAGGCGCGCCGGCCGCCGCCAGTACGGCGAAGGCATCGGCCTTGGCATCGAAGGTGTCGACCGGCTTGTTGGCGCTCTGCCAATGGCGGCCGACGCCGTCGGGTTTGGCGAGCGCACGACGCAGGCCGGTCGCCGCCGTGAACTGGTCGTCCGGCTTGTCGCCGCGGAAGACCTGCCCGACCTCGAACAGGCCGACGTCGGGCGAGCCGCGGTCGGCGTTGCGCTGCGCCGAGGTGACGAGGCCCGGCATCAGGCTCGGGCGCATGTCGGAAAGTTCGGCCGCGATCGGATTGGCGAGCGCCAACTCAGGGCTGCCGCCGCCGAACAGCTCGGCCTCGCGCTTTGAAATGAACGACCAGGTCACGGCTTCGGTCAGGCCGCGCGCCGCGAGCGCGCGCTTGGCCTTGCGGGTGCGCAGCTGGATCGGCGTCAGCACCGGCTTGCGCGCGAAGTCGCCGCGCGGGAAGGGGGTGGGCCGCACCTTGTCGACGCCGACGATGCGCACGATTTCTTCCACGATATCGGCGCGGCCATGCACGTCCGGCCGCCACGACGGCACCGCGACCTTGACGCGCTCGCCCTGACCAGCGGCGAAGAAGCCGAGCTTCTCCAGGACGCGCCGGATGTCGGGCAACGGCAGCTTCAGGCCGGCGAGCCGCGGCAGTTCGCTCATCGGGAAGTCGACGAGCTTTTCGTGCTTCGGCGCCGGGTTGCCCGCGACCAATATCTCCGACGGCTCGCCGCCGCAGAAGTCGAGCACCATGCGCGTCGCGAGTTCCAGGCCCGGCACCATGAAATTGGGGTCGACGCCGCGCTCGAAGCGGTAGCGCGCGTCGGTGTTGATGCCGAGCTGGCGGCCGGTCTGCGCGATGTTGAGTTCGTTCCACAGCGCCGACTCGATCAGCACGTCCGTGGTGTTCTCGTCGCAGCCGGACTCCTCGCCGCCCATGATGCCCGCAAGCGATTCGACCGCGCGCTCGTCGGCGATCACGCACATGGCTTCGTCGAGCGTGTAGGTGCGCCCGTCGAGCGCCAGCAGCTGCTCGCCGTTCTTGGCGCGGCGCACGGTGAGGTTTCCCTTGACCTTGCCGGCGTCGAACACGTGCAGCGGGCGGCCGCGGTCGTAGGTGATGTAGTTGGTGATGTCGACCAGCGCGTTGATGGGGCGCAGCCCGATCGCGATCAGCCGTTTCTGCAGCCAATCCGGCGACGACCCGTTCTTCACGCCGCCCACCAGCCTGAGACCGAAGGCCGGGCACAGTTCCGGGGCGTCGATCTTGACTTCGACCGGGCAGGGGAACGTGCCCTTTACCGGCGTGGGCGTGTTTTCCTTGTAGTCGCCGATATAGGTGGCGCCGAGATCGCGCGCGATGCCGTTGACGGCGGTGCAGTCCGGCCGGTTCGGCGTCAGGTTGATCTCGATCATCGGATCGCCCAGCCCCGCCCATTCGGCGTAAGCTTGGCCGACCGGCGCGTCGGCCGGCAATTCGATGATGCCGTCATGGTCGTCGGAGATCAGCATCTCGGCTTCCGAGCACAGCATGCCGTGGCTTTCGACGCCGCGAATGGTGCCGACCGAGAGCGTGAGATCCTTGCCGGGGATGTAGGTGCCGGGCGGCGAGAACACGCCCTTCATGCCGCCGCGCGCGTTGGGCGCGCCGCAGACGACCTGGATCGGCTTTTCGCCTTTCGCCACCTGGCCGATATCGACCATGCAGACCTTGAGCCGGTCGGCGTTCGGATGCTTCTCGGCCGAGATCACATCGGCGATGACGAACGGCTTCAGCTGCGCCGCCTTGTCCTCGACGGCCTCGACCTCGAGCCCGATCATGGTGAGCTTGTCGACGATGTCGGCGAGCGGCGCCGTGGTGTCGAGATGGTCCTTCAGCCAGGAGAGAGTGAATTTCATGCGCTCAAGCCTCCGGCGAGCGTCGGGAAGTCGAGCGGGCGGAAACCGTAATGATTGAGCCAACGCACGTCGGCCTCGAAGAAGGCGCGCAGGTCGTGCATGCCGTATTTCAGCATGGCGATGCGGTCGATGCCCATGCCCCAGGCGAAGCCCTGGTAGACGTCCGGATCGAGCCCGCAATTCTTCAGCACGTTCGGGTGCACCATGCCGCAGCCCAGAATCTCCAGCCAGTCCTCGCCCTCGCCGAAGCGGATGTCGTCCTTGCCGCGCTTGCACTGGATGTCGACTTCCAGCGACGGCTCGGTGAACGGGAAGAACGACGGCCGGAAGCGCATGTTGACGTTGTCGACCTCGAAGAAGGCCTTGCAGAATTCCTGCAGGATCCACTTGAGGTGGCCGAGGTGCGACGACTTGTCGATCACCAGGCCCTCGACCTGGTGGAACATGGGCGTGTGGGTCTGGTCCGAGTCGGAGCGATAGGTGCGGCCCGGGCAGATGACGCGGATCGGCGGCTTCTGCGCGAGCATGGTGCGCACCTGCACCGGCGAGGTGTGCGTGCGCAGCAGGAGCCGCGAGCCGTCGGCCTTCTGCGGGAAATAGAAAGTGTCGTGCATGTCCCGGGCCGGATGGCCTTCCGGGAAATTAAGCTTGGTGAAGTTGTAGTCGTCGGTCTCGATATCGGGCCCTTCCGCGATCGCGAAGCCCATGTCGGCGAAGATGGCGGTGAGCTCGTCGATCACCTGGGTGATCGGATGCACGCGGCCGGTCTCTGCCGAGGGCTCCCGCACCGGCAGCGTGACGTCGACGGTCTCGGTGTTCAGCCGTGCGTCGAGCGCGGCGGCAGCGAGCTCGTCCTTGCGCGCGGCGAGCGCCGAACCGACGCGCTCCTTGAGGCCGTTGATCGCCGGCCCCTGCGCCTTGCGCTCGTCCGGCGTCATGGAGCCGAGCGTCTTCAACAGCGCCGACACCGATCCGCTTTTGCCGAGCGCGGAAACGCGCACCGTCTCCAGCGCCGCTTCGTCTTGCGCGCCGGCGACGGCGGAGAGGATTTCGTTTTCAAGCTGCGCGATATCGGACATGGCAAGGCAATCCTATGCCTCGTCATGGCCGGGCTCGTCCCGGCCATCCACGTCTTGCTGGCAGAAAGTAAGGCGTGGATGCCCGGCTTGGAGGCCGGGCATGACGGCTGAAACTTACGCCGGCAGCGCGGCCTTGGCCTTCTCGACGATCACCTCGAACGCCGCCGGCTCATGGATCGCGAGGTCCGACAGCACCTTGCGGTCGACCTCGACGCCCGCCTTGGCGAGGCCGTCGATAAACTTCGAGTAGTTGAGACCGAACGGACGCACGGCGGCGTTCAGGCGCTGGATCCAGAGCGCGCGGAAGGTGCGCTTGCGGCGCTTGCGGTCGCGGAAGGCGTACTGGTTGGCCTTCTCCACCGCCTGCTTGGCGACGCGGATGGTGTTCTTGCGGCGGCCGTAATAGCCCTTGGCGGCCTTGTAGACTTTCTTGTGCTTGGCGTGGGACGTGACGCCACGTTTGACGCGGGCCATGGGAAATCTCCTATCAGTCTAGGCAAACGAGTGAGGGGCGACGGAAATCCGGATCAGCCGTTCGGCATCCAGTATTTCTTGATGTTGTCGCCGTCGGTCTTGAACAGCACCGCGGTGCCGCGATGCTCGCGGATGGTCTTGGTGGTCCGCTTGATCATGCCGTGGCGTTTGCCGGACTGCTGGTACTTCACCTTGCCAGTGCCGGTAATCTTGAAGCGCTTTTTAGCGCCCGACTTGGTCTTCATCTTGGGCATTTGGCTCTCCAATGCGGCCGTGGGCGCGGGGCCCCGGCCGAAATAGGCCCACGCGAAGCCTCGGAGGCTTCGGGAGCCGGTGCTCGGGATTGAGCGAAATGTCGCCGCCACGGCAGCCCTTTCGGCCGGGCGACGAGCGGGGCGGGTTATGGCAGAGCGCAGCGCGGTTTTCAACAGGCGCGAGAGGGCCCGCAGCGGGCCGTCCGCACCGGCTCGGCGGGCGCGAGAAACGCCGCGTCGCGTCGCTGCGCCGTCCTCGAAGCGGCACTTCGAGGTCTATGAAATAAATTCTATAACTATTTCAATACGATGGAGGGGCGGCCCTTGAATTTTATTTCCTCAGAAATAAATCAATGCTAAGATTCCCTGAGAAATAGCCGAGGTTGCCATGGCCCTTAAGCCGAACCGGGACGCAGCCGTGTCCGACTTCGCGGTGGTCACCAAAGCGGCCATTCGCGCCGCCGACCGGCTCAAGATCAAAAACAAGGTGCTGGCCCGGATCATCGGCGTTTCCGAGTCCACCGTCACCCGCATGAAGCAAGGCGGTCATCCCTTGGAGCCGGGGCAGAAGTCCTTCGAATTGGCCGTCCTGTTCGTGCGGCTCTACCGCTCGCTCGATGCCGTGATTGGCGGCGACGATTCCGTGGCGAGCGACTGGTTGGCAAACGAGAACACGGCTCTGCGTGCCAAGCCACTCGAAATGATTCAGACGATTTCCGGCCTGACCAATGTCATCCAGTATTTGGACACCCGGCGCGCTGTCGTCTAACGCGCGTGCGGACAAGGGGACTTGCTGGCGCGTCGTGGAAGCGCAGCACTATATCTCGACCGCGAAACTGACCGACACCGCAGAAGAGCAGGAGAGGCTCGAGTCGCTTATCGAAGCGAGTAAGCCGGCCGTTCCGGAAGAATGCCGGCATCTGCACTATCTGCTTTTCACGCCATTCAGATATGGCGCGCCGTATCCGCACGGATCGCGATTCCGCCGCGCGGGCCTGTCGCCCGGTGTCTTTTATAGCTCCGTTCTGTCGCGAACCGCCGTCACCGAATTGGCCTTCTATCGCTTGCTCTTCTATGCCGAGTCGCCCGCCACGCGCTGGCCGGCGGAGGCCGCGGAATACACCGCATTTTCCGCCGAATACGCCGTGGGCCGCGCGCTCGATCTGACGCGGCTGCCGTTCTCAAGTCATATGGCCATTTGGACGCATCCGACGGACTATGACGCATGTCAGGCGCTCGCCGACGCCGCCAGAACGGCGGCAATAGACCTGATCAGATATCGCTCGGCGCGCGATCCCGGCCAGGGCACCAACATCGCGCTGCTTTCCTGCCGTGCCTTTGCTCACGATGCGCCGACCGGCCGGGAAACCTGGCACGTCCAGTTGAGCGCGCGCGGCGCCCGCCTCATTTGTGAATTTCCGAAGCTGATCCTCGATGTCGATAGAACGGCGTTTGCGAACGATCCGAGGATCGCTGCCATGAACTGGGATCGCTAGAGCGATTCCACTGACGGTGGAAACCGGTTCGCCGGCCGGAAACGCAAAAGGATGTCGCGCCGGCTGTCAAAACAAAACGCGCCGTCCGTTCGGCGACGGGCGGCGCGTTACAAACCTTGAAAGACCGACGGCGTCGCTTTAGCGCGGCGCCAGGATCATGATCATCTGGCGGCCCTCGAAACGGGGCTCGGATTCGACCTTGGCGATGGGCTCGACATCTGCCTTGACGCGGTTGAGCAGCTTGGAACCCAGCTCCTGGTGCGCCATCTCGCGGCCGCGGAAGCGCAAGGTGATCTTGACCTTGTCGCCTTCCTCGAAGAAGCGCCGCATGGAGCGCATCTTCACGTCGTAGTCGTGGTCGTCGATCATGGGCCGGAGCTTGATCTCCTTGACCTCGACGACTTTCTGTTTCTTGCGGGCTTCCGCCGCCTTCTTCTGCGCCTGGTACTTGTACTTGCCGTAATCCAGGATCTTCGCGACCGGCGGACTGGAATTAGGGGCGATCTCAACCAGATCGAGCCCCGCCGCCTGGGCGAGCCCCAGGGCGGTCTGCGTTTCGACGACGCCTTTGTTGTCGCCAGTACTATCGATCAGCTGTACCTCGCGGGAGCGGATCTCCTCGTTAATGCGCGGGCCTTCCTTCTGGACGGGCAGCGCGGCTTTCATCGGACGACGAATGGCTAAGCTCTCCTCATGCTGTTGAACGGGACGGCGAATTGTTGAACGGAGCGATAAACCCGGGGAGCGCCGGGCACTCTCCTGGACACAGAAAGATTGGTACAAATGGCGAATAAGTCAACGCGGTTCCCAGGGCATGGTCGACAAAAATCCCCGGAACTCGGACAAATTATCACGATGTTTCAAATTTGCCGCGTTTCCGGCACGTCCAGTGCTGTTTCGTTGCCGGCGCCGGCATCCGCGTAGACCTGCAGCGCCTGGGCGGCCACGGTGGCGCTGTCGAAATGGTCGACGACCCAGGCGCGGCCGCGATTGCCCATGGCGCGGCGGGTCGGCTCCGGCATGGAAAACAGCCGCAGCAGCGTGCCGGCGAGCGCCGCGTCGTCGCCGGCGGGAAAGCGCAAGCCCGTGATCCGGCTCTCCGGCACCGCCGGCGGGCTCAAGACCACGTCCGGCCCGGCGGCGAGGTCCGACACGATCACCGGCCGGCCCATGGCCTGCGCCTCCAGAATGGCGCGCTGCACGCCCTCCGGCTGCACGGCCGCCGAGACCACGACCGAGGCCGCGGCATAGGCGGCGGGCATGTCGGCGATCGCCGCCGACAGGCGCACGACATCCATGCCCTCGGTGGCCAGCACCAGATCCCATAGCTCGCCAGTGTAGTGGGTGCGGCCGTGGTCCTCGCCTACGAAGACGCACAGGAAGTCCTTCAGCCCCATTTCCTTCAGCCGCTGCACCGCGCGCACCACCACGTGATGGCCCTTGCGACGTACGATGCGGCCGGTGATGAGGATCACCTTGGTGTCGCGCGTAACGCCCCAGGCGCGGCGCACCGCTTCGATCCGCTCGCGCGTCACCGCCTCTGGGTCGAAGCGTGCGAAGTCGATGCTGTTGGGCACCACCGCGATGCGCTGCCAGGGCGTGCCATAGCGGTCGTGGATGAGCTGAGCGATCTGCTCGCTGACGGCGACCACGCGGTCGCCGCGCGTCATGATGCCGTTGTAGAGGTGCTTGAACAGGTTCTGCTCGCGGAAGCCCTTGTACCAACTTGCGATAAAGGGAACGTGGCTGAGCCGGGCGGCGAGATAGGCGCTCCAGGCGGCGGCGCGCCCGAGCGCGTGGATGGCATCGCATTGCCGCTCGCGTACGAGCCGCATCAACACCGCCATGTTGCGCAGCATCACCGCCGGGTTGGTGCTGGCGACATCGAGCGGCACGAACTCCCCGCCGGCCGCGGTGACCTCGGCAACCAGGCGGCCCGCGCGCGAAACCACCACGGCGTGGTGGCCGGCCTGCGTGAGCGCGCGCGTGATTTCGACCGCGCCGGCGTCGGCGGCGCCGCTGTCGAGGCTCGGCACGACAATGAGGATGGTCAGCGGCTCACGCGCCACGCGGGCGCGCTCGCCGGAGGCGGGCGACAGGCGGGCTATCTCTACTGGGCGGTTGTCGGCGACCGGAAGTTCGGCCGCGGGCAAACTCGACATGAGGTCTCGACCTTGCGAACCAACGAATCCGGCATTTGCGCCGGAACTATTCTCGCACTTTGTGCCGGCAATGCGGCAAGCCCCTTGAGCGTCCGCCCTATAGGCCGAGGCTCAAAAACGCAAGGGGACGGAGCCTTTTCAGGGCTCGCGCGACAACAACGAGGTGTAAACGCCGCGGATCGCCTCGGCAACGCTCTGCGGAGAAAACATGAATTCGGCGAACTGGCGCGCGCGCGCGCCCAATGCCTCATAGGCCGTCTCGTTGAGCTTGAGGACGTCATCAACCGCGCGCGCGATCTGACCGGCATGACCCGGCCGCACCAGCCAGCCGGTGCGCAAAGCCTCGCGCATGCGCGGCGGGCACAGCACGTTCTCCGGCAGCATGCCGACGGTCGTGGTCACGACCGGCCGGCCCATGGCCTGCGCTTCCGCTACCGTGCGGCCAGTAAGCGGCGGCTCGAGCGACGGCACCACCACTACGTCGGCGGCGCGCAAGGCGGCCGGCATGTCGGGGCAGTGGCCGACGAAGCGGCAGAGCGTATCGACGCCATGGGCGGCGGCGCGCTCGCGCAAGTCGTTGAGATAACGCAGCTGTCCGCGGTCGTCGCCGGCGAACACGAAGGCGACATTGCGCCCGCTGTTGGCGACGATGAAGCGGGCGGCGTCGACCACGCTCATCTGGCCGTTCCAGGGCGCGACGCGGCCCGGCACCAGCACGATGCGGGATTCCGGCAGCACGCCCCAGGCCCGGCGCAGCTGGCCGACGCGGTCATCGCTCACCGCCGCCGGGCTGAAGGTCTCAGTGTCGATGGCGCGCGGGATCACGGCGACGCGCTCGGGCGCAATCTGGTAGCGCTCGATCATAGCGCGCGAGATGTAGCTCGAGGGCGCGATTACCCGGTCGCCGCGCGCGAGCGAGGCGCGCAAGGCATTGCTCGGCAGCGAGTGCGGCGCCAGGCGGTCGGGGAACGAGGTGACGAGATAGACCGGCTGCTGCCGGCTCACCGCGCGCAGTGCGCTCCAGGCGGCTGCGGCGCAATGGGCGTGCACGATGTCGATGCGCTCGCGCGCGATCAGCTCGCCGATGGCGCGGGTGTTGCGGGCGATGCGCAGGGGATTGAGGGTGTCCGCCGGCAGCGGCAGCCATTCGCCGCCGAACGTGCGTAATTCGTCGACCAAGGGGCCGTCTCCGCCCGCCACCAGCGCGCGGGCGCCAGATTGCAGCAAAGTGAGCGCGATATCGGCCACCGCCTGGCCGGCCGGGTCGTCGGACAGCGCCGGCACCAGTTGCAGGATGGTAGCGCCCGCCAGCGAGCGCGGACCTGTCCGCCCGGCCCGGAGGGGCGTGGCACGGGGCGTCTGCTGCGGGAGGGGCTCGGCTGTTCCGGCGGGGCGTTCCTGGCCCCCCTTGCGCCGGGGGTCCGCTTGCGGCGAGAACGGACGCCGGCCGTCATCGACCCTGGCCAGCCCGGCCGCTGCCGCCATCCTGCCTGAAGCCCGCATGACTGATTCCCGCCTCACCTCGATAGACGTCGAATCACTGCCACCTGCACGGACCATCGCCGTGCGCGTGCGCGAGGGCAAGAGTTCTGGCGGGGTTCATGACCGGCCGGCAGTTTTCTGGCTGGGCGGCTTCAAGTCCGACATGCAGGGCACCAAGGCCGCGGCGTTGGACGCCTGGGCTGAATCACAAGGCCGTGCGTGCGTGCGCTTCGACTATTCCGGCCACGGAGAATCGGGCGGTGCATTCACCGACGGCACCATCGGCCGCTGGCTGGCCGAGAGCCTCGCTGTGTACCTGGCGTTCGCCAAGGGCCCGCAGGTGGTGGTGGGGTCGTCCATGGGCGGCTGGCTCGCGCTGCTGCTCGCGCGCGCGCTGACCGGGCACAAGGATGCCGCCCCCATGGCCGGCATGGTTCTGATCGCGCCGGCGGTGGACTTCACCGAAGAGCTGATGTGGAAGCGCTTTCCGGCCGACATCAAGAAGGCGATCGAGGAGAAGGGCGTCTGGACCCGGCCCTCTGACTACGATGAAGGGGGCTATGCGATCACCAAGGGGTTGATCGAGGAGGGCCGCAATCACCTGATGATGCATGGGCTGATCGAGTGCCGCTGCCCGGTGCACATATTGCAGGGTGTACAGGACCCCGACGTGCCCTGGGAGCACGCGGTGGAGCTGGTGTCGCGCTTTGCGCGCGACGACGTGGTGCTGACGCTGATCAAGGACGGCGATCACCGCCTGTCGCGGCCGGAAGACATCGAACGGCTGATCGCGGCGGTGGCGGAGTATTGAGCGTCAGCTGAGCGCCGCGCGCCACTCGTCTTTCACCGACGCTTCTTCTTCTTCTGCTTCTTCTTCGTTCCTAAAGGCGGCGACTTTTTCACGCGGCAGCAACCGCGCCAGCGCCCAAACCGCCGCGCCGCGCACCAAGGGCGAAGAATTGTCGAGCAAGCGCTTTGCTTCGTCAGCTAGCGATGCATCACCGGAGTTGCCGATGGCGATCAGCACGTTGCGGATGAAGCGATCGCGGCCGATCCGCTTGACCGGGCTCTTGCTGAACAGCGCGCGGAATTGCGTATCGTCGAGGCGCGCTAACTCTCTGAGGGCGGGCGCGCGCAAGGCCTCGCGCGCCGCGAGCTTCGCTTCGCGCCCCTGTTGCGCGAACTTGTTCCAGGGGCATACGGCCAGACAATCGTCGCAGCCGTAGATTCGATTGCCAATGAGGGAGCGCAGCTCGCGCGGGATCGGGCCCTTGTGCTCGATGGTGAGATACGAGATGCAGCGCCGCGCATCTAGTCGATAGGGCGCGGGGAACGCCGCCGTCGGACAGACGTCGAGGCAGGCGCGGCATGAGCCGCAATGGTCGGGCTCGGGCTCGTCGGCCGCCAAGTCGAGCGTGGTGAAAATCGCGCCCAGAAACAGCCAAGACCCATATTCGCGCGACACCAAATTCGTGTGCTTGCCCTGCCAACCCATGCCGGCGGCTTCGGCGAGCGGCTTTTCCATCACCGCAGCGGTATCGACGAACACCTTCACGTCGCCGCCGGCTTGCGCCACCATCCAGCGCGCCAGCTCCTTCAACCGCTTCTTGATCAGGTCGTGATAGTCGTCGCCCTGCGCGTAGACCGAGATCGCTGCGCGGTCCTTCTGCGCCAGCACCGCGAGCGGATCGCGGTCGGGGCCGTAGTTCAGGCCGAGCATGATGACCGAGCGCACGTCCGGCCAAAGGGCGGTCGGCGCGCCGCGCCGTTTCGCGGTGGTATTGAGCCAGTCCATGTCGCCGTGCATGCCGTCGGCGAGGAATTGCGCGAGGCGCTCCGGCGCGCGCGGCACCGCGTCGGGCCGGGTGATGCCGGTAACGGCAAAACCGAGCGCCTGCGCCTGCTCGATGATCGCGGCTTGCAATTCGGAAGGCGTCGTCAGAAGTCGAGATCGGCGTAGTGGGGCGCCGGGGGCACGCCGCCCTGGGTCTCCGTCAGCAGCGGACGGAACGAGGGCCGCGACTTGATGCGGGCGTACCAATGCTTGGCGGCTTCGTCTTCGTGCCACGGGACCTCGCCGAGGTAGTCGACGACCGACAGATGCGCCGCGGCGGCGAGATCGGCGAGCGTCAGCCGGTCGCCGGCGAGCCAGTCGCGCGTGCGTGCCAGCCAGCCGATATAGGCCAGATGATAGCGGATATTGTGACGTCCGGCGCGCAGCGCATCGGTATCGGGCGGTCCGCCGCCCTGCTCCTTCGTCATATAGCGCTTGAACACGCGCTCGGTCGTGAGCGGACGGCTGACTTCTTCGTAGAACTTGTCGTTGAACCAGCCCGCCAGACGCCGTACCTCCACGCGCTGGCCCGGCCGCGGCGGCAGCAGGCCGTTGGTGCCGTGCTGGGCGGCATGGGTCTCCTCCAGGAATTCGGCGAGGACGCTGGCGCCGGCAATCGCCGGTTCGCCCTCGATGACCGCCACCGGGGTCTCGCCAGCGGGATTGAGCACGAGGAATTCCTCCCGCCGCTCCCAGAAGCGCTCCTCCACCAGCCGTGGCTCGATGCCGTATTCGCCCATGATCAGACGCACGTAGCGCGAGCGCGGGCAGAGCGGATGATGAAACAGTGTCAGCATGAGCACCTGGACTTGGAGCCTTGCCGCTGCTTAGGCGGAAACCGGCTGCCGCACTATCGAAATCCACTGCGCGACGCAACTTCCCCACCGGGGACGCGCTGGGCACGCCCCGGTGACAGTTGTCCGGCGCCGAGAACTGGGCCAAAACCGATGAGCCGCCCGATTCGCGCCGCGGTTCACGCGCAGCGCCCATCCCGGAGCTCCAGTCCCGATCATGACAATTGACACCATGCAGATGGTCAGCCTCGGCCTGACCACGTCGCCCGTCGATTTGGTCAAGGCCGCCGTTCTCGGCATCGTTGAGGGCCTGACCGAGTTCCTGCCGGTATCATCGACCGGTCACCTGCTGCTGATAGAGCGGGTGCTGGGGTGGGGTGGCGACAACTTCGGCAAGTCGTTCACGGTGCTGATCCAGCTCGGCGCCATCCTGGCGCTGCTGACCATTTATTTCGGCCGGTTGTGGGGGCTCGCAACCCACATGTTCACGAGCTGGCCAGCGGCGCGCTTCGTCATCGGCATTCTGCTGGCGTTCCTGCCGGCAGCGGTGATCGGCGCCCTCAGCTACCACTTCATCAAGACGTACCTGTTCGACGTGCGCGTGGTCTGCATATCGCTTATCGTCGGTGGCTTCATCCTGCTCTGGATCGAGCGGCTCGACCTCAAGCCGCGCTACCGCGATGCGATGGATTTCCCGCTCTACATGTATTTGATCATTGGCATTTTTCAGTGCTTCTCGATGATCCCCGGCACGTCTCGGGCCGGCGCGACCATCGTCGGCGCCATGCTCTACGGCGCCGACCGCCGCTCGGCGGCCGAATTCTCGTTCTGGCTGGCGATGCCGACCATGGTCGGCGCCTTCGCGTTCGAAGCCTTCAAGAACCGTCACGAACTCGCCCACGGCGATATCACCGCCATCGCTGTCGGGTTCGTGTTCTCGTTTATTTTCGGCTGGATCGTGGTGAAGACGTTTTTGGGCTACGTCCAGCGCCACTCGTTCGACCTGTTCGCCTGGTGGCGAATCGTCCTCGGCACCTTCGGTATCTTTGCGCTGTATTTCCTTTAGGCGTCAGGCGTCATTGACGCCGCGAGAGCTTTCCTCTCCGATTGGGCTTCTACGGGATCAAGCAGGCAGCGAGCCCGTAAAAGCATGTCCGGTTCCGGCACCGCCCAGCCGACGTCAGGCGCCAGACGGCCGTTTGCCTTGCGGCTGGCGCGCGTGTTGTGGCAATTGGCGACCGACCGCACCTACCGCACTGTGACCTGGCTGCGATGGCAGCGGCCGAGCGGTTTATTTCAGCCGTTCAATGATACCGCTGAGGATCGCTACCCGCGAATATTCGCATTCGTGCAGGCGCAGCTCGGCGGCGAGACTGCGGTTCACATCCTCTCTTTCGGCTGCTCCACAGGCGAGGAGGTGTTTACGCTGCGTCGCTATTTCCCACGCGCCATCATCAAGGGCATCGACATCAATGCTGCGAACGTTGCCGCCGCCAGAAGGCGGCTTGCAAGCGTGCCGGATCCCGGCCTTGCATTCGTGCGCGCGGGGTCGACGGCGGGCGAGCCGGATGCCGCGTATGACGCGTTTTCTGCTTGGCGGTGCTGCATCACGGAGGCTTGAAACGGCCGGGGATCACGCGCTGCGATCACCTGATCCGATTCGAGGATTTCGCCGCGGCGGTTGCCGATCTGCACCGTTGCCTCAAGCCCGGCGGCTTGCTGGCGATCCGATACAGCAACTTTCGCCTAAGCGACGCGCCCGTGGGCGCGCAATTCGAAACGCTGCTCCGCCTCGACTACAATGGCGACCTGCCGCTTTTCGGTCCCGACAGCCGGCTGGTGGAAGGCGCTCAATATCCGGACGCTGTCTTTCGCAAACGCGGCTGAAGAGCGGATCTGCTGAAGAGCGGATCTATTGCGTCGGCTGGGTACGGAACTGGCCGGTCTTGCGGAAGCGCCACAGATAGGACGGCACGATCGCCTCAATCGGCTCGGGCTCGATGCCGAACGCCTTAAGCGTGCGGCCTTCCGCGATTGCCGCCTCGGAGACGACGTTGTCCACCTTCAGCAGTTCCACCTGGTCTGGGGTCAAGAGCGGCTTCGGCATGAATTGCAGGAACATGGCCTTCATGGAGGCCACAAAGAACGGCACCGGCACCAGGAACCGCCGACGCTCGATGGTCTTGAGGACGAACTCCATCAGCTCCTTGAACGTGTGCACGTCCGGCCCGCCCAGCTCGTAGATCGTTCCGGCTCGCGCCTTGCCGGCAACAGCGTCGGCGATGGCCGAAGCGACGTCGCCGACAAACACCGGCTGGAAGCGGGTGTGGCCGCCGCCAATCAGCGGCAGCACCGGGGACATGCGGGCGAGCGCCGCGAAGCGGTTGAAAAAGTCGTCTTCGGGCCCGAACACAATCGACGGGCGGAAAATCGTGGCCTCCGGCTGCGCTGCCAGCACCAGCCGCTCGGCCTCGGCCTTGGAGCGGGCATAGTGGCTCGGTGAATCGGGGTCGGCACCGATGGCCGAGACGTGTATGACGCGGGCGCCCTGGTTGGCCGCGGCCAGCGCCACCTGCTCAGCGCCGACGGTGTGGACGGCGTCGAAACGCTGCCGGCCGTGCTCGAAGAGGATGCCGACCAAGTTGATCAGCACATGGGCGTCGCGGGCGGCCGCGGACACCGAGGCGGCATTGCGGACGTTGGCCTGGACCGGGTTGATCTGGCCGACCTTGCCGAGAGGCTGCAGGTGTCCCGCCAACTCGGGCCGGCGCACGGCCACGCGGATGCGGTAGTCGCGGCGGGCCAGCGCCCGCACCACATGGCGGCCCAAAAAGCCGGATCCGCCATAAACGGTGACTAGGGTCTCGGAAGGGCTTCTGACGGTCATTTTCCGCATCCCGCGGCAGGAAATGGGGGTGTCCGGCGACTTACAGGATCGGCCGGGGCCTGTACAGGGGCGAGGATGGCCCATCCTCTCAATTGACAACGGGAAAGCGGCTCAATACCAAGTCGCGACGTGCCCAGGTGGCGGAATTGGTAGACGCACTAGTTTCAGGTACTAGCGGTGAGAGCCGTGGAGGTTCGAGTCCTCTCCTGGGCACCATTCCTTGGCGAGCGCTAGCAACGCCAATATGTTAAGAGCCCCTAAGAGGTTGCGCTGACCCGACTGATCAACAAGGGTGCGCAACATTGCTGTTTCGGCTCGTTCGTCCAGTGCGAAGAAAAAGCTCGCGCGTCCCGTATTTCGTCCAGCGCGTCCCAGCCGATGTTAGGTCTCGGCTTACCGTGCGACGTGCGCCTTGAGGTTCCCCTTGGTGACCAGACCCAGACGGTGATCCTGCGGGCCGGGCGACCGGACGTGCGCTTCTCGCTGCGGGCCACCGATCCGACCCAGGTCAAGGTGCGCCATGCCGCCGTTGCGGCTTACCTGGAAACGATTTGGCAGGCCATCCGGCAAGATGCACCGTTGACGCTGACGCATCGTCAAGCTGTGGCCCTCGCAGGTGAGCTTTATCGCGCCTGGGCAAATCACGAGCATCAGAGAGCGGCCGACCGCCCTGGAGCATGATCCGGAGTTTCTGTTTCCCGCTGAGCACGTCACAAAGCTGGGCCCGAACGGCACCCCTGAATTGAGCGCTTGGCGCCGCGTCAAGGTGCTGCGTATCGAGCCGGAGGAATGGGCAGGGGTAATCGAAGCGCTGGAGCGCCTGAACGGAACCCGTCCAGTCGTGCTTGCGGGGCTGCCAGCGGGCGTGGAATTGCGGCGGCTACCCTCGGACCTCGAAAGACCATTTGGCGTTCTCCTGGACCGCCTATTGCTCTCCAAGGGCATCTTCCGGATTGACCAGCCGTCGCGGGAAATGGTGCTGGCTGAACTCTGGGCAGCCCTGAGGGATGCCTTTGAGCAGCGCAAGCGAAATTCAGAGGGCAATTATTCGCCAGACCCGACTGCCGCACGCTTCCCAGATTGGGAGCGCACCAAGGACGCGAAGCCCGCGATTGCCCCGGCTGTCTCGCTTAAGGGGCTCATGGAGGCATGGTGGATTGAGGCTAAGGCGACCGGGCGGAAGCCGAGCACCCATGAAAGCTACAGCCGGACCCTAGACGTATTCGGTGAATTCTTGGGCCATAACGACGCCAGCCTCGTGAGCCGTGACGACGTGGTGCGCTTCAAGGATCACCGTCTTGCGGCAACAAATCAGCGCACCGGGCGACTTATTTCGCCAAGGACCGTGAAGGACACCGATCTCGCCGCGCTTAAGTCGGTGTTCGGATGGGCGGTCACCAATGGCAAGCTCGCGTCTAATCCGGCGCAAGGGGTTAGCATCCAGAGGATCAGGTCTCGAACGCCGCGACGGGGCTTCAGCGACAGCGAAGCAAAGGCGATCCTTCAGGCGGCCTCACACGTAGCAGCGGGCCGCGAGCATCCAGAAACCCTGGCGGCGAAACGGTGGGTGCCTTGGTTGCTCGCCTATACGGGCGCACGTGTTGGGGAAATCGGCCAGCTTCGCAAGGAGGACATCAAGCGTGTTGGTGAGCATTGGGTGTTGACCATCACCCCCGAAGCGGGCCCTGTAAAGACCGACAAGGCGCGAGCCATTGTGCTGCACCCTCACCTGCTTGATTTGGGCTTCCCTCAATTCGTGGAAGGGGCGAACGGTGGTCCTCTCTTCCTCCGCATACGTCCCGGCGCTGACGTTAGAGGACCCCTCAAGGCCCTGAAGAACCGCCTGCGAGAGTTTGTCCGTGAGGTGGTAACTGATACGGCAGTGGACCCAAACCACGGGTGGCGCCACCGCTTTAAGACTGTGTGTCGTGAAGTTCGTGTTGATCCTGAGGTTCGCGACTACATCCAGGGTCACTCAGCACGGACTGTCGGGGAGCGCTATGGGGAAATGCCCATCCTGGCGCAGGTGGCGGAGGTCGAAAAGCTTCCCCGCTATGATCTCCGGTGAACGTGCCCGTGACGGGCACATGCTGATGTCCTTGAAGGAGCCCTTAGGTACGGAGGCGCCTGTTGCCCAATCACTCCGGGGTGACAAGCCGAGCATGGCCGCAGTGGACCCATGAAGCCCGCCCTGACATCACCATGGGGCCAGCCGTCACGACGGTCATCACCATGGGGCCATCAACGTGTGTGCAGGTCCCGTGTCGTCATCATCTCCATGAAGGAACCCACGCCGGATCGTCACCATGGTCGCCGTCCTGGTCTCAATCATGGGTGTCATGGCGGTCCCCATCATGCTGCCTCCATGGTGAGGTGCATGGCACATAGGTTTGTCCTCCCTCCATTCACCGACCAACGGAATGCATGAAGTAGCCCATCATGGAACGGTGCGGTTGTCAGACCCCAATGAGCCCCTTCATGGGACCCCGCTTCTCGATCACACCGAGGCAACAAAGAAAGCGCGCTACCGCTGACCCCTCCATGCTCCCCCTGGTAACTCAGCCCCCGGGTTTCATTGCTGGCGCGAAGTGATCGGGCTGTGCATGACAGATGGGACCCCTCGCGTGAGGCCTTCGTATGTGGAGCATTGGAGAACGTTAAAGCCTCCCATGCCCCCCTCTCTTAAAGCGGGACCTTGAGAAATGCAGCGCGGGACGGGCAGCTAGCGCTATCGACATTGCGAGAGGCAGCCGAAGCTTTCCTTGAGGGCCCCTCTCTTAAAGGGCCGGGATGA
>CAVZAO010000003.1:75000-225898 GCA_963773225.1 uncultured Pseudomonadota bacterium | reverse complement strand
GAAGGGATTCGAACCCCTGACCCCCAAATTCGAAGTCTGGTGCTCTATCCAGCTGAGCTACCGGCGCCGCGCGACGTCCGCGCCCTTCTAAAACGTTTTCACGCGCGGGGGAAACCTGTTCGGTGGAAAGGTTTTATCCGCTCACGGCCGAGCTGAGGTCGCCCGGCACCGGCTCCGCGATCGCGGCAGGCTCGGGCGCGCGCACGGGACGGAAGCTGCCGCCGACGTGCAACGGCTCCAACAGGCGACGGCCGCGCAACAACGTCGCGCGCGCGGCGCGCGCGTCGAGTGCGGTGCGCAGCAGCGCCGGCAGTTGATGCGGCCGGCGCGCGACCGAGCGCAGCACGGCCAGCACATCGGTCGTGCCGTCGGCGCGGATGGCGGTAAGCGCGGCGTGCGGCAGCCCGCGATGCGCGGGATCGGCGACCACGCGGATCACCGCCATCGGCAGCCCGTGCGCCGCGGCGGCGCGCGCCACCACATGGGATTCGGTATCGACGGCGAGCGCGCCAGTACGGCGGTTGAGCGCGCGTTTTTCGGCCGGCGTACAGACCGGACTGTCGGCGCCGGCCAAGGCGCCGTGCACCGCGCCCGGCATCGCTTCCAGCAGCCGTTGCGACCAGGGCCGGTCGGTCTCGTGGTGACCGTCATCGGTCACGACCGCCGCGCCGACCACGCAGGTGCCCGGTGCCAGCCGCGGGTCGAGCCCGCCGGCCACGCCGAAGCTGATGAGGCCGCTACATCCGGTCGCGATCGCCCGCTTGAGGTCGGGCGTCAGGGTGCGGCCATCGCCCGCGCAGACAATGGGCAACCCGCTGCCCGCCGCGATGCGCGCCTCGAATGCCAAGCCAACGACCACAATCATTGCCCGGGTCTGCCCCTATCCGAATTCCCGCCCGATGGCGCCCCAGAACGTGCCCCGCACAACGCAGTTCTACCCACGAAAACGCCTCGCCCGCACGAAGGTTCTAGGAAATGCCAAGCAATTGCCAGGCCACGGCCACCCTACAGGGAAAGTGCCGGCGCGGGAATCGACAGACCACACCTTAGCCGCCTTGTTGCAGCGCGCAATGCGTTGCATTCCCGCCTTCGCTTTGTCAATTCAGGCCTTCTAGAACTTTTGCCACCGGCCCTGGCCCTTTTCCGGCGCGACATCGTAAACCGGCTGTGCCCTCCCGCTCAGGCGCCCTTCTCAGGGTCCAGCACGCGCTGCAAGAAGGCGGCTATTTCCGCGATGGCACGGCGGGCTTCCGGCATCACGGGCGCATAGGCCTGGAAGACGTGCGGCATCAGCGGCCATATCTGCAATTCGCTGCGCGGGTTGGCCGCGCACAGCTTATCGGCCATGCGCACGGCGTCGTCACGCAGGACCTCGTCGCTCCCGACCTGGACCAGGACCGGCGGCAGGCCGGCCGTATCGCCGTAGAGCGGCGAGGCATAGGGGTCGCGCGGATCGGCGCCTGCAAGGTAGTCGGCGGCGGCCTGCGGCATATCTCCGGCATTGATCATCGGATCGCGCGCCGCATTTTCCGTGAGCGATGGGCCGCTGAGCGCGAGATCAGTCCAGGGCGACAGCGCCACCGCCGCTTGTGGTAGCGGCAGGCCTGCGTCGCGCAACCGCATCAGCAGCGCCAGGCTCAAGCCGCCACCGGCTGAATCCCCCATGACGACGATCTCCCGCGCACCGTTTGCGAGCAGCCAACGGTAAGCGGCAAGCGCGTCGTCGAGCGCGGCGGGAAACGGATGTTCGGGCGCCAGCCGGTAATCGATGATCAAGACCCGGGCGCGCGCGGCGTCCGCCATGCGCCAGGTGAAATGACGGTAGGTCACCGCGCTGCCGACGCGGTAGCCCCCGCCGTGCAGGTAGAGCACGTGCCGGTCGGCGCGCGAAGCCGGCCGCGTGATAACGTCGGCCGCGACACCGCCGGCGTCGACGCGCACCGTCTCGGTGCCGCGCGGCGGCCGCGGCACCAGGCGCTCCATGGCGCGGAATTTTTCGCGCGATTCAGCGAGCGCCAGGCCGCGGCTGCGCCGCTTGATGAAGCAACGCGTGCCGAGACGAACGATCCTCGCGCGCAAGGTGATCGGACGCGCAAGCATGCGGCTCATCCGCCGTCGTGCGTGACCGCCAGCGGCGTGGAGGCGCCATTGCGCCGGTCGTCGACCAGGCGGCCGTCCTCGATGTCGACGGTACGGTCGGCAAAGGACGTCAGGCGGGAATCGTGCGTCACCACCAGCACGCCACGGCCGGGATCCTTGGCGATGGCCGCCAGGATAGCCATGATGGCTTGACCATTCTTGCCATCGAGGGCCGCCGTCGGCTCATCGGCGAGTACGTAGGAAGGGTCCGAGACGATGGCCCGCGCGATCGCGACGCGCTGCTGCTCGCCGCCGCTGAGCTCGCGCGGGTAGGATCCGCGCTTGTGCGCGAGCCCGACCCGCACCAGCGCCTCTTGAGCGCGCCGGCGCGCCGCCTCACCGTGCTCGCCGCGTACGTCGAGGGCGAGTTGCACGTTTTCAGACGCGGTGAGCGTCGGAAACAAATGATAGCTCTGGAAAATGTAACCGACGTGCTTGCGGCGCAGCTCGGCGAGCATCTCGGCGGAAGCGCCCTCGGTCGACGCGCCGGCGACGCGCACATGACCCGCCGTCGGCGCCAGCATCAGGCCGAGCACCGACAGCAGCGTGGTCTTCCCGCTGCCGGACGGCCCCATCAGCATGGTGAGCTCGCCGCCATGCAGCGCCAGATCGACGTCCTTGAGCGCGTGCACCTGGGCCGGCCCGTTGCCGAGGATCTTGTTGACGCCGAGCGCCTCGAGGACGACTTCGCTCATTGGCTGAAGACCACGACAGGGTCGATACGCACCACCCGCGCGATCGCCGCGAAGGCCGACAGCACGCACATGACCAGGGTGAGCGCGAAGATCCCGCCCATCAGCGTCGGCGTAATGGTGACCGGTAGCGCGCCGTTGGTGGTGATGGCGACGACAATGAATCCGATGGCGCTCGCGAGACAGAAGCCGATCACCGCGTTGAGCAGAGCCTGATACATGATGACGCTGTAGATGTAGCGGTTGGACGACCCCATGGCGCGCAAGGTGGCGAACTCGGGCAGGTGGTCCTTGGTGCTGGAATAGAGCGTTTGCGCCACGATCACGGTGCCGACGATGAGACCGAGCAAAGCGCCCGCGAACAAGGCCGCGCCGGCGCCGGTGGTGAAAAGCCAGAAATGACGGCTGCGCTCGGCGAACTGCGCGGTAGTCAGCACGTCGACCTTGGACAGGTGCGCCTTCAGGTCCTGCTGCACGGTTTTCAGGTCGGCGCCGGGCTTGACCTTGACGAGGTAGTAGCTGGCGACGCTCTTGGGCAGGCCGATGTATTTGCGGGCATGGTCGATGTCGGCGAAGACGTAGGGGGTGGTGGTGAACGAGCGGATGCCGCTCGTGAGTGCGACGACGTGCACCTTCTGGCCGCGAATATTGGCTTGGCTGCCGATGCCGTTAAGGCCTAGGCGCTTGTCATAAGTGGCATCGACCGCGACCGCGCCCGGTTCGTCGAGCGCGTTGGCCGAACCCGCGACCACGCCCCACGGCTTGAGGTCGTCCTGCTTCAGGTTGGAGCCGACCAGGAACACCGGCGTCATCTCGCCGCTCGGCAGCCGCCAGTCGGAAAAGCCGATGACGAGCGGCGATGCCGAAGCGACGCCGTTGACGGAAAGAATGTCCTTCTGCATGTCGCCGAGCAGCGAGGGGTCCTCGAAGCATTTGGTGCCCTGGCGCATGACCCAGAGGTCGCCGTGGGCGTGCTCGATCATGGTGGTGACCATGCGGCCGAAGCCGAGATAGAGGCCCATCTGCACCATCACCAGCACGACCGAGAACACGATGCCGACCGTGGTGGCGGCAAAGCGGAGGCGGTCCTGGAAAAGATTGCGCGATGCGAGAGTGAAATTCAGTGGCAAGTGAAACGACGAGTCCCGTGACATGACGCGCCTTCAGTGGCGGACGATTGGCGCCTCAATGTGGCACAGTCGAAACTGCGCGCCGGACCGCGACCAGTTGAGCGCCGAAGACACGCTCGAAAGCGACGCTGCTGGCCCAACTCATGACCAGCGTTCCAGTCAACACGATGGCGTATTTGACGATGATGAACAGGCCTGAGCCGACCAGGGCGTATTGCAGCCACACCACGAACACATAGTGGATCAGATACATGCTGTAAGCGTTGGCCGACAGGCTGTCGAGCACCGAATATCGGCGGCGGCTAAAGCGCAGGCTGGCGGCCAGCAAGAAGATACCGCCGCCGGCGCAAGCGACCGGGAATGCTAGTGCCGACGCTAATTGGATGATCGGGTTGGCTGCCGACCATTCGGGGCGGGTCAACGCGGTGAGCCCCGCCCATAGCGCGAAACCGCCAAGCGCGGCGCCCCACCATGCCAGCCAGTGCCGCGCCAGCGGCCCATCGCTCGCCAGCAGGCCACGATCGAGCGCGTAGGCGCCCAGCACGAAGCCAGCGAAGAAATAGACAAGATAGTGCGCCGGCCGGCTGAGCTGCATAGAGAAAGGCCCGAATGCGGTCCAGTTCCATGGCGAGTAGATGAGCGCGAGCGGCACATAGGCGACGGCTGAAACACCCGCCAAGAGACAGAAGAAGCGGATCGGATGCTCACCGGCCCAGGCGGCGAGCCGGCTGAAAATGTCGAGCACGCGCGGCATCACCGCGTAAACCACGGCCGCGAGCACGTTGGCGATCAAGAGCTGCCACAGGAACCATTCCGGCCCGCTCGGCCAGAACGGCAGTGAAAACCACTGATGCCAAAAGCCGGTGAAGCTCGGCTGCGCGGTGCGCGCCAGATAGGCGGGATAGAACGCGAGCGGACTCAGGAAGATGATCGCGGCGACAAACGGTACGCCGATGCGCCAGAGCCGATCGGAAACATAAGTCCACGTTCCCTTGCGCCGCAGGCTTCCAGCCGCCAGCAGGCCGGACAGAAAGAACATCAGAGACATCAGGCTGACGTCCTGCCAGGCACAGAAGACATCGAAGCCCATCCAACGCTGCGGATCGACCACGGGAAAGGCCTGCCAGGTAAACGGCGCCTCGCCGAAAGGGGAGGTTTGCGCCGGCACCGAGGCCAGGTAGGCGAGCGCGGAATGGAACGCCAACACAATAATAATCACAACGGCCCGAAGATTATTGAGGGCGACGTTGGGTTTAGACATGACGATGCGGCCTCCCCGGCGGGCAGCTATGGGCAGCTCCCCTGCAGCAACGCTGGAATTGATGGCGAAGTTCCCCCTCATGGCCGTCCGGAAGCGCGGGAACGCCACCTCGAGCAGTATAATCGGTCGCCGGGCAAAGGGAACTCGGGGTTTTCGGGGTGTTTGTCCGACCACGCACGGTTCACCAGGATCTGCAATCCGCCCCGAACCTTCAACCTGAGCCTTCAAGACGTCTCCACGAAGATGCCAAATCCCGGCCTGGCCACTTTCGCGAAACGGCCATATTCCCCATAGAGTTATGCGGTCGGGAATCGCGGACGACGGGAGACGATCTTGACAGCACGGTTGGCGACGCTGGTGCTGGCAGCGTTCACGGCACTCGGTCTGGCGGCAAGTCAGGCGCAGGCACAGGCGCCGCAGGCGGGAGGGCCGCCGGCCCCCGGGACGCAGGCCGCACCGGAGCCACAGCCCAGCGTGCTCGGGCTCTGGCAAATGACCAGCGACGAAGGCAAGCCGATCCTGTGGTGCCTGTTCGTCAAGCAGGACGGCATCTACAAGGGCGTGGTCGCGAAGATGTTTCCGCGGCCGTTCGATAAGCCGCATCCGGTCTGCCACCAGTGCACCGACGACCGGCACAACCAGCCGGTGCTCGGCATCGAGTTGATCCGCGGCATGGAGCGCGACGGGCTCAAATACAGCAAAGGCAATATCCTCGATCCGCGCAACGGCGACATCTATCACGCGCAGATGAAGATCAGCCCCGACGGGCAGAAGCTGACCGTGCGCGGCTATCTCGGCATTCCTATGTTCGGCATGGACCAGGTGTGGCAGCGGCTGCCGGACCAGGACGAAGCCAGTATCGATCCGAGCGTGTTGCAGCGTTATCTGCCCGACGCTGAGCCGGCCCCGCCGCCAGCGCACCGGACGCAGGCGCTGCATAAGACGGAACCGACGCCGGTCAAGCATGTGGAGCCGGCGGCAACGCACCAACCGGCACCATCATCGACAGCATCGATCCCGGCCGAGCCGCAGCCCACGCCTGAGAAGCCGATGAAGGCCACGAAAGCCACGAGAGCTGCACACACGAAGGGTGCCAAGCGGCACACCCCGGCCATGCCGGAAACCCAGCTCGTCGCTCTGCCGCGGGCGCGGCCGCGCATGATGCGCGCACCGGCTAACCTCCACCAGAACGCGCCGGTGTACGAGAACGCGCCCGCCCACCAGAACGCGCCCGCCCACCAGAACGCGCCGGTCTACCTGAACGCGCAGGCGGACCAGAACGCGCCCGCCTACCACCATGAGACGCGGCGGCAGGAAACGCTGCCCTGGCAGACGCTCGACGGCGGCGACGAGCCGCGCACGATTGACGACCTGCACGGGACGCTGCCCGCGCTGCACTGAGGCTAAGGCTCAAACCGGCGGGTGCGGGATCGCGGTCAGGAGGTCGCGGGTGTACTCGGCCTTGGGCGCGACCAGCACGTCCTCGGTCGGACCCTGCTCGACGATCCGGCCGGCGCGCATCACCACCACGCGATCGCACAGCAGGCGCACCACGTTGAGGTCGTGCGACACGAACAGGTAGCTCATCCCGAGCTCGGCCTTCAGGTCCTCCAGCAGATTGAGCACCACCGCCTGCACCGAGACGTCGAGCGCGGCGGTCGGCTCGTCGAGGATGACGAGTTCGGGCTTGAGCGCGATGGCGCGCGCGATGCCGACGCGCGCCTTCTGCCCGCCGGAAAGCTGATGCGGGAAACGGTCCAGCAGCTCGACCGGCAGACCGACCTGGCGCGCCAGCTCCTCGCAGCGCGCGCGCACCGCCCCGCGCGGCAGATCGCTCATACGCAGGATCGGATCGGCGATGGCGCGCGCGGCGGTGAAGCGCGGGTTGAGGCTGTCAGTCGGGTCCTGGAACACCATCTGGATGCGCCGGCGCAGCGGCAGCTTGGCGAAGCGGCGCGCCGGCATCTCGCCGATGTCCTCACCGTCGAACACAATGCGCCCGGCGGTCTTGTCGATCAGCCGCATGACCATCATCGAGGTGGTGGACTTCCCACAGCCGGATTCGCCGACGAGGCCGACGCTTTCGCCGCGCGCGATCGAGAAGCTGATGCCGTCGACGGCGCGGAACACCGGCGGTTCCGGCGTCGGCCCGGTCTTGAACAGCTTGAAGCCGCCGGCCGCGTCGTTGCGCGGATATTCCTTCACCAGCGACTCCACGGTGAGCAGCGGCGCTGTATCGGGCTTGGCGGCCGGCGCGCGGACCGGCGCCGGCGGCGCCTCGCCCTCCGGCAGCAGGTCGCGCAGCGCCATGCCGGGGCGCGGGGTCGCGCGCATCAGCTTGCGCGTATAGGCGTGGGCCGGGCGCTTGAAGATATCCGCCGATTGGGCGGTTTCGACCACGTGGCCCATTTCCATCACCACCACCCGGTCGCAATAGGCGGCGGCGAGCCCGAGGTCGTGGGTGATGAGGATCATCGACATGCCGCGCTCGCGCGTGAGCTCGACCGCGAGATCCATCACCGCCTTCTGGGTGGTGACATCGAGGCCGGTGGTGGGCTCGTCGGCGATCAAAAGCTGCGGCCGGCAGGCGAGCGCCAGCGCGATCACAACGCGCTGGCACATGCCGCCGGACAATTCGAACGGATAGGCGTGGTAGCGCTCCCGCGGCCGCGCGATGCGCACGTGCTCGAGCATCTCCACCGCCTTGTCGGCCAGGACCGCACCGTCCGCCTGCGCGTGGCGGCGCAGCACGTCCTCGATCTGATGCCCGACCTTGCGGATCGGATTGAGCGCGGCGCGCGGGTTCTGGAAGATCATGGAGATCTCGCGCCCGCGCAGGTCGCGCATGTCCCTTTCCGGCGCCGCGCGCACGTCGACCCCCGAAAAGGTGATGGTGCCGTCGGCAATGCGGCCGGCGCGGTCGAGAATGCGCATCACCGCGTAGGAGGTCACCGATTTGCCGGAACCGGACTCCCCAACGATACCGACGGTCTCACCCTTGGCGACGCTGAGATTGACATGCTCCACGGCGCGCACGGCGCCGCGGCGGGTCGCGAACTCGACCGTGAGCTCGTGCACATCGAGCAGCGGCTGTGCGTGGCCGGCGTCGCTTGCAAGTTCGGCAACGGCATCCATGATCAAGCCTCTTGTTTGCGCATGATCTTGTCCGAAAACCGGTTCCCACTTTTCGGGATCATGCGCATCACGTCCTCCGCTGCGGATCGACCAGGTCGCGCAGGCCGTCCCCGAGCAGGTTGAAGCAGAACACCGCCAGCATAAGCGCGACGCCGGGAAAGAGCGCGATCCACCATTCGCCGGAAATGATGTTGGTGGCGCCCTCCGCCACCATGATCCCCCACTCTGGGGTCGGCGGTTTCACCCCGAGCCCGATGAACGACAGGCCGGCGGCGTTGAGGATGGCGTAGCCCATGGTCAGGGACACCTGCACCATCATGATCGGCATGATGTTCGGCAGGATGTGTCCCAGCAGAATGCGCAGGTCGCCGTTGCCGGACAGCCGCGCCGCTTGCACGAAGCCGGCATCGCGCCGCACGTTGGCTTCCGCGCGCGCGACGCGCACATAGAGCGGAAAGTTGATGATCGCGGTGGCGATGACGATGTTGGTCACGGTGTTGCCGAGCGCCGCGACGATGCCCATGGCGAGCACGAACAGTGGAAACGCCATGATGGTGTCGGAGAGCCGGCTGATGAGGCGATCGGTCCAGCCGCCGAAGTAGCCGGCGGCGATGCCGGCAAGCCCGCCCATGACGAAGACCAGCGCCACGGAAGTGAGTGCGATGACGAAGTCGAGCCGCGTTGCCACCACCACCCGGCTCAGGATATCGCGGCCGAGCTGGTCGGTGCCGAACCAGTGCTCGAACGACGGCGGATGCAAAGTGAGTGCCGTATCGCTCGCCAGCGGATCGTAGGGCACGATGGACGGGCCGATGAGCGCACAGAGCGCGAGCAACGCGAACAGCGCGAAGGCGAAGCCGGTCACGGGATTTTCCGACATCACGTAGCGGGCGTGGCGCCAGATCGAATTCTTCTCGCGCTTCGGTTCCGGTTTCAGGCCCGGTTTGGCGCCCGGTGCGGCCATGGCGGTGTCGGTCATCCTTCAAGCCTCACGCGCGGGTCGATGACGCCGTAGAGCATGTCGATCATGAGATTGAGCGCGACGTAGAGCACCGCCATGGTGAGCACGAAGCCCTGCACCGGCGCGAAGTCGGATTGCAGCAGCGCTTCCACCGCATAGGAGCCGATGCCAGGCCAGGCGAACACCTTCTCGACCAGCACGTTGGCCCCGAGAAGAAACGAAAACACCATGCCGAGGGTGGTCACCACCGGCAGCATGGCGTTGCGGAAGGCATAGGTGAGAATGACCGTGCGGGTGTTCAGGCCCGAGGCGCGCGCCGTGCGCACGAACTCGGACGCCAGCACCTGCAGCATGGAGGCCCGCGTCATGCGCGCGATCGGCGCCAGCGCGAAGATGCTGAGCGTCAACGCCGGCAGGATGAGCTGACCGAAGGCGGCGATGAAGGTGCCGAAGTCGCCGGCGAGCAGGCTGTCGATCAGATAGAAACCGGTAACCTGCGCCGGCGGGCTCGAAAAGGCGTCGAGCCGTCCGACCGGGGCCGGCGACCAGCCAAGCTTAAAATAGAAGACATAGACCAGCAGCAGGCCGGTGAAAAACACCGGCAACGAGACGCCGGCGGTCGCGACGATACGGCAGGTATGGTCGATCCATGAGCCCTGCTTGACCGCCGCCAGCACCCCAAGCGGCACGGCAATGAGGATCGACAACAGAAGACCGCTAAGCGTGAGTTCGGCCGAGGCCGGCAGGCGGCTGACGATCTCGCGCGCCACCGGCCGCCCCGTCGACAGCGAATTGCCGAAATCGCCGTGCGCCAGGTCGTCGACGTAGCGCACGAACTGCGTGGGCAGCGGCTGGTCGAGGCCGAGCGTCTTGCGCACGTCGGCGATCGATTGCGGCGTCGCCGCCGGGCCCGCGAAATAGACCGCCGGATCACCCGGCAACACGCGCGTCAGCAGAAAGGTGACGATCACGACACCGATCAGCGTCGGGATCACGGTGAGCAGCCGCTTGCCGATGGTCGCGAACATGGGCACCTAAGCCTGCCATCGTTCGTCCCCGCACAAGCGGGAACCCAGTCCTTCAAAATTCTTGGCCCCTCGTGTCCCCGCTTCCGCGGGAACGAACGGCGTTGAGGTGAAGCGTTAGAGACTCCAAGAGGAGAGGACGGCGGCGCCCCGTGGCGCCGCCGCGCATGCGTCAGGCCTTGACGATCTTGCGGTAGTCGACCTGCCGGTGGAACCAGTACTGGTAGCCGGAGATGTTCTTCTGCGTCGCCACGTTGAGGTAGGGCTGGAAGATCGGCACGCGCGGAACATCTTGGTAGGCCATAGAGATGAAGCCCTCCACGTCGGTTGCGTACTTCGCCTTGTCGCCGGCTGCGGCCGCGGCATAGGCGCCATTGATGAAGGCGTCCATGTTCTTGTTGACGTAGCTCGGCGTGTTGAAGATGGCGTTCTGGCCGGAGTAGCACCAGAAGAAGAAGTATTCCGGATAGTCCAGCCAGCCGGAGAAGAAGTTGACCATCATCGGCATCGACTTCTTGGCCATTTCGCTGCGCCAGTTGGCGCCCGGCACCTTGCGGATGGACAGCTTGATGCCGATCTTGGCGAGGCTTTCCTGGATCAGGACGGCCATCGGCTCGGAGGTCACGGCGTCGCCGAGGTCGAACGAAATCACCGATTCGATCGGGCCGGCGCCCGATTCCTTCATCAAGGCCTTGGCCTTAGCGAGGTCGGTCTTGTAGCCCGTGGGCTGCGGCCATTCGGTGCTGGTCACGGTGTTCGACGGGCCGCCGAAGAGCGGCCGCGCATGGCCGAACATCGCCGCTTCGATAATCTTGTCGTAGGGCATCGCGTAGGCGATGGCTTGGCGGACCTTCTCGTTGTTGAACGGCGGGTGCGCGACGTTCAGCTCGAGCGAGTACATGCCGTTGCCGATCGTGTTAGAGATCAGCTTGAGCTTGCCCTCTTTCTTCATCTCGACGAAATCCTTCGCCGGCAGGTCGAAGGAGATATCGGCGTCGCCGCGTTCCATGAGCGCGCGGCGGTTACCGGCCGAGGGAATCGTGCGCCAGATCACGCGCTTGAGCTCAGGGAGCTTGCCGCCGACCCATTTGTCGTTGCGCTCGTAGATGGTCTCGACGCCGGGCTTCCAGCTCACCACTTTGTAGGCGCCCGAGCCGGCGGTGTTGCTCTTGGTGTAGGCGAGCGCCCACGGATCCTTCTCGTTGGCGTGCTTCTTGAGCAGGCCGGAATTGTAGACGCCCGGCACGATCACCGCGAGATCGGGGATGGTGAGGTTGTTCTTCTTAATGAAGTCGACGCGGAAGGTGTGATCGTCGACGGCGACGAACTGCTCGGGCTTTTCGAGCGAGCCGGCCTTCATCTGCACGCGCGGGAAGCCGCCGACGCCGATGGCGCGGTCGAACGACCACTTGACGTCCTTCGCTGTCACCGGCGTGCCATCCTGGAAGGTGGCGCTCTTCTTCAGCTTGAAGGTGACCGACATGTCACCGACGTTCATGTCCTCGGCGAGCTCGGGCTCGAACTTGGTCTTATCGTAAGACAGCGAGCCGTCCGCAAGCGTCTTGGTCGGATGCGTGATGAGGCGGTCGTAGCAGTTCCACGAGGCTTCGTAGCCGGGACGGTTGGTGCCGACGCCGTGGATGTCGAGATTGTTGGGACCGTTCTCGGTAATGAGCAGCAGCGTCTCCTTGCGCGACGCGGCTTGCGCCGAGAACACCGCCGGCATGCCGAACGCGCTGCCCGCCGCCACCGCGGCGGTCGACTTGAGAAAATCGCGACGCTTCATTCCACCGTTACGCTTCATCGAACCCCTCCGTTGCCCAAACTGTGTTGGCAGAGAGTTCGCAAGGCCCGTGCCAAATGCGGGAGGGCGGCGCGGAGCGGCTTAAGCGGTTGATTTGCAGCGCTTATCGCAAAACAGGCGGCGACGGCGTACGACGAAGCCCGTCGGCCAATTGCATACAATTCACCAAACTTGCTCAGATTTTCGGCATCAAACGACGCCGATGCGGCGTCCGGCGGCGCCCGACGGGACGCAACAGCGCGCGTTGCAGAGCCGGTCGAGGGCGCGGCCGAGGGCCTGCGTCAGGCGCGCGTGGCGATCAACAGTTCGACCGCGCGCAGCATCACCTCCGCGCCCATGACGATGTCGGCCTCGCTGGTGTCTTCCGAGACGTGATGGCTGCGCCCGCCGATCGAGGGCACGAACAACATCGCCGACGGCAAATGGCGCGCCATGATCATGGCGTCGTGGCCGGCGCCGCTCGGCAGCGTGACATGGGAAATGCCGAGTTCCTGGGCGGCGCGCTCGATCAGACCGGCGAGCTTCGGGTCCATGGCCGACGGCGCCGTCTCCATCGCCTGCACGATGTCGACGGTGACTTTGTAATGGCGGGCGGCTGCCTCAGCCGCCGCGCGCACGATCGCATCCATCTTCGCCAGAATGCCGGCGTCGGTATCGCGCATCTGCACCACGAGTTCGGCCTCCTCCGGCACCACATTGGAAGCGCCGGGGGCAAAGCGCGCACTGCCGACGTTCCATACCGAATCCGGACCGGCGACGGCGCGCAGTTTGCCCTGGATATCCGCGCCGAACACCAGCGCGGCGGCGCCGGCGTCGTGGCGCATGTCCATGGGCGTGGTGCCGGCGTGATTGGCCTCACCGTGGAAGGTGATCCGCAGCGTCTTGATGCCGACGATGGCGCTGACGACACCGACCTTGATGCCGCTCGTTTCCAGGCGCGGGCCCTGCTCGATGTGCGCCTCCAGGAAGGCGACGTGACGGGCGGGATCGAGACGCGCGGGCGGGCCGGCCGGCAGCTTGGCGGCCGCGATGGCGCTGGCAAGCGTGGTGCCGTCGCGGCCGACCGCCGCCGCCATCTCTTGGCTCACGTCCTCGCCGCAGAACAGACGCGAGCCCAGGAAGCCGAGATAGCTCGCCTCCTCGTCCTGGAACGAGACCACGTCGACGCCGAGTTGGGGGGAGCCGCGCTCGGCGATGCAGCGCGCGACCTCGAGGCCGTAGATGACGCCGAGCGCGCCGTCGAGCCAGCCGCCGTAGGGGACCGTGTCGCTGTGCGAGCCGACGATGACGGCCTTCGCGGCCGACGTCATGCGCCCGTAAACGGTGCCGACATTGTCGATTTCGGCGGCAAGCCCGGCCTCGACCAGCTTGCCGCGCAGCCATTCGCGCGCGGCGATGTCCTCGGCGCTGAAGGCGGGGCGGTGCACGCCGGTCTGGTATTTGCCGATTTTCGCAAGCGCACGCAGGTCGCCGATGAGACGGTCGGGTTTGATGGGCATTGAGGATCCTTGAAGGTTCAACTTCCGCGGTAGGTCGAATAGCTCCAGGGCGTGACCACCAGCGGCACGTGATAATGGCCTTCCGGCTCGGCGATGGAAAACCGCAGCGGCACCACGTCGAGGAACGGCGGGGTGGTAAGCGGCACGCCGCGCGCCTTGAAGTAGTCGCCGACGGCAAAGCGCAGTTCGTACGTGCCGATCGGCAGCGGCCGCCCGGCGATCAGCGGTTGATCGGTGCGGCCGTCGGCGTTGGTGACGCCGGCGATGACGAGATCGGCGCGCGCGCCCGACAGCATGGAGAGCTCGAACATGACGCCCTCGGCCGGCTTGCCGCGATGGGTGTCGAGCACGTGGGTGGACAGCCGCCCGTACACCGGCAGCTTGTCGGGGCCGCTGACGTGCTGATCGAGCCTGAGCGCGGCGATGCGCACGACTTCCGTGAGCGCGGTGTCGAACTCGGTGGCGACATCGTTACGCAGGCGCGCCTCGAACTGGCGGAAGATCGACTCCTTGCCGTGGCGGCGCACGCAGACGATGAAGGGAAAGCCGAACTTGGCGTGGTAGGCGGCGTTGAGGCGGTGGAAGGCGTCGAACTCCTCGTCGCTCAGGCGGTCGAGGCCGGCGCTGTGCTGCTCGCTCTTCGAGTCGGCGGTGAGCGCATCGGCGCGCGCCGCCTTGCCGGCGAGATCGGGATGCGCGATGAGCAGCGCGCGCTTGCTCTCGTCGCCGGCGGTGTGCAGCACCGCGCTCATGGCTTCGTGCAGCGCGGCGAGCGAAGCGAACGGCCGCTTGGCCGCGACCGCCTCCGCCACCCAGGGCGAATGCTCGTAGATGGCGCCGAGCGCCGCGACGAACTGGTGCGGCTCGCAGGCGTTGAGTTGATCGAGTGTCACCGCGCTCATGCCACCACCGTGGCGTTTGCGGCGAGCGTCTTGTGCACCGTCTGCCAGTGACGGGCGATAGCGAGCCGGGTCGCCACCCAGACGCGCTCGCGGCTCGCGACATGATCGAGAAAGCGGATCAGCCCCGCCGCGCGGCCGGGCCGGCCGGCCAACCGGCAATGCAGGCCGACCGACATCATCTTCGGCCTCTCCGCGCCTTCTTCGTAGAGCACCTCGAAGGCATCGCGCAGATAGGTGAAAAACTGATCGCCGTCGCCGAACCCCTGCGGGTTGATGAAGCGCATATCGTTGTTGTCGAGGGTATAGGGGACGACGACATGCGGCCCGTTCGCGCCCTTCACCCAATAGGGCAGATCGTCGGCGTAGCTATCCGACGAATAGACGAAACCGCCGTCGTCGAGCACGGCCTTGAGCGTGTTGACCGAATTGCGGCCGGTGTACCAGCCGAGTGGCCGCTGCCCCGTCGCCTTCTCGTGGATGCGAATGGCTTCCGCCATGTGCTGACGCTCTTCGGCCTCGCCGATGTCCTTGTAGTCGATCCACTTGAGGCCGTGGCTGGCGATCTCCCAGTCCGCCTCGCGCATGGCGGCAACCGCCTCCGGGTTGCGCGCCAGCGCCCCGGCCACGCCGAACACGGTGACCGGCAGCCCGCGTTCCTTGAAAGACCGCCACAAGCGCCAGAAACCGGCGCGGGAGCCGTATTCGTACATGGACTCGACATTCATGTGGCGCTGGCCGGGCCAAGGCACCGCGCCGAGCACATCGGACAGGAAGGCTTCGGACTCAGGGTCGCCGTGCAGGATCGAGCGCTCGCCGCCCTCCTCGTAGTTGACCACGATCTGCACCGCGACGCGGGCGCGCCCGGGCCATTGCGGATCGGGCGGATTGCGGCCGTAGCCGAGGAGGTCGCGGGGATAGGGGGCATCCGACATGAAACGAGGATGCGTCAAGGGCGCGCGCGGCTCAAGCCTGCCGCTGCCGGGGGCGTAAAATAACCGTTCACGACGCCCGCGAATTCGCGCATAACGGGCCAAAGCGCGAAACAGGACGGCACAGCATGGACAAGCTTCGGATCACGGCAGGCGGTTACACGTTCGATGCACGCTTCGAGACGGCGGCCGCGCCCAAGACATGCGCGGTGTTCAAGAAGCTCCTGCCCTACGAGAACAAGGTTATCCATGTGCGCTGGAGCGGCGAAGGCGTGTGGATCCCGCTTGGCGAGCACGACTTCGGGCTCACTTACGAGAACCACACCAGCTATCCGGCGCCCGGCCAGATGATCGTCTATCCCGGCGGCATCAGCGAAACCGAGATCCTGCTTGCCTACGGCGGCGTGCACTTCGCCAGCAAGATGGGTCAGCTCGCGGGCAACCACTTCCTCACCATCACCTCCGATCTCGACAAGCTCGCCGAGCTGGGTCGCAAAGTGTTGTGGGAAGGCGCCAAGCCGATCCGCATCGAGGCGGCGTAAGGCTTACGCTTCTTAAATCAAGTGAAGCATCGCGGCGGCGTACCCTCCTCGGCGGAGCGGCGGGGAGGTCGACGTGCGTCGCGTCAGCGAAGCACGTCGGGGTGGGGGGACTTTCTTGCCGTCATCGGACGGCTGAACTTCTTGCCACCTTCGTCCCCCCACCCCTAACCCCTCCCCGCCACTCACTTCGCTCGTGGGTGGAGGGGAACGACGCCTTGAACTGACGCACACGCGCTGTCAAAGTATTCGCGCCGGCTGATAAAGGGTGCGTTGCTGTGGACATTGCCATCGAATGGGCGAGCGCGATCTTCCGCTGGCTGCACGTCATCGCCGCTATGGCCTGGATCGGCTCGTCGTTCTACTTCATCCATCTCGATCTCAGCCTGAAGCACCAGAAAGCGCTGCCCGCCGGCGTCAAGGGCGAGGCCTGGCAGGTGCACGGCGGCGGCTTCTACCACATGCTCAAATACATGGTGGCGCCGGCAGAAATCCCGGACGAGCTCACCTGGTTCAAATGGGAAGCCTACACGACGTGGCTCTCCGGCTTCGGGCTGCTGATGCTGGTCTATTATTTCCACGCCGACCTGTTCCTGGTGGACAAGGCGGTGCTGGACATGACCGCGACGCAGGCCGCGGCGATCGCCTTCTTCAGCCTGGTGGCGGCTTGGCTCTGCTATGAAGGCTTGTGCCGCTCGCCACTCGGCAAGCACGAGGTGGCGCTCGCGCTTACCGGCTACGTGTTCCTGGTGGCGCTCACCTATCTCTTCACCCACGTGTTCAGCGGCCGTGGCGCCTTCACCCAGATCGGCGCGCTGATCGGCACCATCATGGTGGCGAACGTGTTCGTCATCATCATCCCCTACCAGAAGAAGACCGTGGCGGCGCTGCTCAAGGGCGAGGCGCCCGATCCGCGCTGGGGCGAGTACGGCAAGCAGCGCTCGGTGCACAACAACTACCTGACGCTGCCGGTCGTCTTCCTGATGCTGAGCAACCACTACCCGCTGTTCTTCGCCACCCGCTACAACTGGGTGATCGTCGCGATCGTGCTCGCCATCGGCCCGGTGATCCGGCACTTCTTCAATTCGCGCCACGCCGGCAAGGGCAGCCCGTGGTGGACCTGGGCCGTGGCGGCGGCGGGCATGGCGGCGATCGCCTGGCTGTCGGCGGCGGGCCCTCCGGGGCCGAAGATGGCTGCGCTGAAAAAGACGCCGAGCTTCGAGGACGTGCAGAACGTCGTGTTCGCCCATTGCAGCATGTGCCATGCGAAGCAGCCGCTCTGGCCCGGCATCGCGGCGCCGCCCATGGGCGTGCGGCTCGACACCGCCGACATGATCAAGCTGCACGCGCACATGATCGCCATCAACGCGGTCGATTCCAACGCCATGCCACCGGGCAACATCACCCTGCTCGCGCCGCAGGACCGCCAGATGCTGGCGGCCTGGATCGCCGCCGGCGCCCCGACGAAGTGAGGGTGGCGGTGGCGCTCCTCACGCCCGGTCATGCCGGGGCGCGAGCAAGAGCGAGCGAGCCCGGAATCCAGAGCGACAGGGTCGGCCCTCGCACGCAGCCCTGGATTCCGGCCTCGCGCCTCGGCATGACCGGGGTGGTTCCAAAACCCCAGGCCTGCCGCCGATTTAAGCAGTGCATGCCGCAAATTGTTGCCTTCAATTGCCGTCGAATTTGGCACACAATCGCCTTGCCAGTTTTGTGGACGGGGCCCGGGATGGGGACGGGCCGCGGCGGGCTCCGTTGAATTGTTCGAGGGTAAGCGTCCAGCGATGTTGACTCCTGCGCCCGAGACCCCGGGAGAAGGCCCGCTGCTGCAGGCCATCGGCATCACCAAGGCCTACGGCCCTCTGCTCGCCAACGATACGGTCGACCTCGATCTCTACCGCAACGAGATTCACGCCCTGCTCGGCGAGAACGGCGCCGGCAAGTCGACCCTGGTCAAGATCATCTACGGGCTGATCCAGCCGACCTCCGGCGAACTGCGCTGGATGGGTGAGAAGATCGTGCTGAACGGACCGTCGGAAGCGCGCGCGCTGGGCATCGGCATGGTGTTCCAACACTTCTCGCTGTTCGAGAATCTGACGGTCGCCGAGAACGTCGCACTCGGTCTCGACGGCAAGGAAGCCTTCAACGCCATGTCGGCGCGGCTGGCGCAGGTCTCGCGCGACTACGGCCTGCCGCTCGACCCCAAGCGCGAGGTCTGGCGGCTGTCGGTGGGCGAGCGCCAGCGCATCGAGATCGTGCGCCTGTTGATGCAGAACCCGAAGCTTCTGATCCTCGACGAGCCGACCGCGGTGCTCACCCCGCAGGAGGCCGATCAGCTCTTCGTCGTGCTCGAGCGGCTCAAGAACGAAGGCCGGGCGGTGCTCTACATTTCGCACAAGCTCGACGAGGTGAAGCGGCTCTGTGACACCGCCACCATTCTGCGCGGCGGCAAGAAGGTCGAAACTTGCGACCCGCGCAAGGAGACGGCGGCCTCGATGGCGCGCATGATGGTGGGCGCCGATATTGGTGAGGTGAAGGCGGCAAGCGGCCGCAAGCCGGGCGTGCCGCGCCTCGTCATCCGCGACCTGTCGCTCGAGCCCGACGACCCGCATGGCGTGCGGCTCAAGTCCATGAGCCTGGAGGTGCGCGGCGGCGAGATCGTCGGCATCGCCGGCGTGGCCGGCAACGGCCAGGATGAGTTCTTCGCCGCGCTGTCGGGCGAGCACCCGACGCTTCAATCGGACAGTGTCATCATCGATGGCCGTGGCGCCGGCCACTTATCGGTCACCCAGCGCCGCAAGCTCGGCGCCGCCTTCGTGCCGGAAGAACGCCTCGGCCACGGCACCGCGCCGCGCATGAAGCTCTCGGAAAACGCCCTGCTCACCGGCCACGCGGCGAGCGGCATGGTCAAGCACGGCTTCATCAACCGGCTGGCGATGCTGGCGAGCGTCGACAAGACCACGGAAGTCTTCGACGTGCGCAAGGGACGGCGCGATCCCGAAGCGGTCAGCCTCTCCGGCGGCAATCTGCAGAAATTCGTGGTCGGGCGCGAAATCCTGCGCGAGCCCGGCGTGCTGGTGGTGAGTCAGCCGACCTGGGGCGTCGATGCCGGCGCGGCGGCGGTGATCCGCCAGGCGCTGATCGACCTCGCCGCGCGCGGCAGCGCCGTGCTGGTGATCAGCCAGGACCTAGACGAACTGTTCGAGATCGCCGACCGCATCGCGGTGATGTTCCACGGCACGCTGTCGGAACCGCTCGATGCCGCGGCGGCCACGCGCGAGAAACTCGGCCTGCTGATGGGCGGCAGCAAGGGCGGCGAAGCGACGTCGAGCGAAGAGGCGAGCCATGCAGTTGGTGCTTGAAAGGCGCGCCGAGCGCTCGACCTGGATCGCGATTGCCTCGCCGCTGGTCGCCATCGCGCTGACGCTTATCACCATCTCGATCCTGTTCGCGATACTGGGCAAGAACCCGATCCACGCGCTCGGCGTCTATTTCATCGCTCCGCTGGTCGACCTCTATTCGCTGTCGGAAATCGCGGTGAAGGCCTCGCCCTTGGTGATGATCGGCGTGGGCCTGTCGCTGTGCTACATGGCGAACATCTGGAACATCGGCGCCGAAGGCCAGTTCGTCATCGGCGCCGTCTGCGGCAGCTGGCTCGCGGTCGCGACGCAAGGCACCAACGCCGGCCCATGGGTGCTGCCGGCGATGCTGATCCTCGGCACGCTCGGCGGCGCGCTCTACGCACTGATCCCGGCGCTGTGCAAGGTGAAGTTCGGCGCGAGCGAGATCCTGACGAGTTTGATGCTGGTCTATGTCGCCGACCTCGTGCTCGACTACGTGGTGCGCGGGCCGTGGCGCGACCCGCACGGCTTCAACTTCCCGACCACCGCCGATTTCGATCCCAACGCCACGGTGCCGGTGCTGTTCAACGGCAGCCGCGTGCACGTCGGCTGCCTGATCACGCTCGCCGTGGTCGCCATCGCGGCGGTGATGCTGGGACGCACCATCAAGGGCTTCGAGATCCGCGTGGTCGGCGCCGCGCCCAAGGCGGCGCGCTTTGCCGGCTTCAACGCCGACCAGCTCACCATCTTCACCTTCATGGTGTCAGGGGCGCTCGCGGGGCTTGCCGGCATCATCGAGGTCGCCGGGCCGATCGGGCATCTGCAGCCGGGCATCTCGCCGGGCTACGGCTTCACCGCAATCATCGTCGCCTTCCTCGGCCGGTTGAACCCGGTTGGCATCCTGATTGCAGGGTTGTTCCTGGCGCTGACCTTCATCGGCGGCGAAGGCGCGCAGATTTCGATGAAGATCCCGCTCGACCTCACCAAGGTGTTCCAGGGGATTCTGCTGTTCTACGTGCTCGCGTGCAACTCAATGATCGTCCACCGCATCCGCCTCCTGCGCTCTCACGGAAAGCCGGCGCATGGGTCTGCTTGAAGCCATCATCCTGTCGGTGATCGCCGCTTCGACGCCGCTCCTGCTGGCGGCGGCGGGCGAACTTGTGGTCGAGCGCTCGGGCGTTCTGAACCTCGGCGTCGAGGGTATGATGATCATGGGCGCGGCCTGCGGTTTTGCCGGCGCGCATCTGACCGGCTCGACGCTCGCCGGCGCGCTCATCGGCATCGTCGCGGGCGCGGCGCTCGCTGCCGTTTTCGCGGCGCTGACGCTGGGGCTCGCCGTCAACCAGGTGGCAACCGGGCTCGCGCTGACGATCTTCGGCATCGGGCTCTCCGGCCTGATCGGCGCCGGCTTCGTCGGCCAGCGCATCGCGGTGGCGCCGCATCTCTATATTCCTGGGCTTACTACGCTGCCCTACATCGGCAGGATTTTGTTCGGCGAGGACGCCTTCGTCTATTTCTCCGTGGTGCTGGTCGCCGGCATTTGGTGGTTCCTCTACCGCACCCGCGCCGGGCTTATCCTGCGCGCGGTCGGCGACAACCACGTCTCGGCGCACGCGCTCGGCTATCCGGTGCTGAAGGTGCGCTGGCTGGCGGTGCTGTTCGGCGGCGGCTGCGCGGGGCTCGGCGGCGCCTATCTGCCGCTCGCCTATACGCCGTTCTTCGTGCCGGAAATGACCGCCGGCCGCGGCTGGATCGCGCTGGCGCTGGTGGTGTTCTCGTCCTGGCGGCCGTTGCGGCTCGTCGGCGGCGCCTATCTCTTCGGCGCGGTCACCATCCTGCAATTGCAGGCGCAAGGCGCCGGGCTTTCGCTGCCGCCGCAGCTGATGACGTCGCTGCCCTACCTCGCCTGCATCATCGTGCTGGTCCTGATTTCGCGGACGCGCGGCACCGCCGGCTCGGCCGCGCCCGCTTCGCTCGGCCTGGTGTTCGTGCCGGACCGTTGACCTTCTAAGTCCCCGGGCGCGCACGGACGGGGAGCGCGCGCTTGGGGAAAGCTATGACAACCCGTCTGGAACCGGAGTGCAGACCATGAAGAGATTTATTGCCACCGCCGCGGCCGCCGCCCTGGCGCTGACCGCGACCACCTTCGGCGCCTCGGCCGCCGGCAAGCTGAAGGTCGGCTTCATCTATCTCGGCCCGATCGGCGACTACGGCTGGACCTACCAGCACGAGGTCGCCCGCAAGGAGATGATGAAAGCGCTCGCCGGCAAGGTCGAGTCCGACTATCTCGAGAACGTCAACGAGGGCCCCGACGCCGAGCGCTCGATCGAGCAGCTCGCGCGCACCGGCCACAAGCTGATCTTCACCACCTCGTTCGGCTACATGGACGCCACGGTGAAGGTGGCCAAGCGCCATCCCGACATCTATTTCGAGCACGCCACCGGCTACAAGCGGCTGAAGAACCTGAGCACCTATTCCGGCCGCTTCTACGAAGGCCGCTATATCCAGGGCGTGATCGCCGCCAAGATGTCGAAGAAGAAGGTGCTGGGCTACATCGCCTCGTTCCCGATTCCCGAAGTGATCTCCGGCATTAACGCCACCATGCTGGGCGCCTGGTCGGTCGACCCCTCGATCAAGGTCAAGATCATCTGGGTCAACACCTGGTTCGATCCCGGCAAGGAAGCCGACGCCGCCAAGGCGCTGGTCGACCAGGGCGCCGACGTGCTGATGCAGCATACCGACAGCCCGGCCGCCATGCAGATCGCCGAACAGCGCCACGTGCTCGCCTTCGGCCAGGACTCCGACATGATCAAGTTCGGGCCGCACGCGCAGCTCACCTCGATCGTCGACAATTGGGCGCCATACTACATCGCGCGTGCCAAGGCGGTGATGGACGGCACCTGGAAGTCGCAGGACACCTGGGGCGGGCTGAAGTCGGACATGGTGGTGATGGCGCCGTTCACCAACATGCCGGCTGACGTAAAAGCGCTGGCGGAGAAAACCGAAGCCGGCATCAAGGACGGCTCGATCCTGCCCTTCAAGTGCCCGGTCTACGCGCAGGACGGCAAGGAAGTGCCGTGCAAGGGCGGCAAGAGCCTCTCCGACGGGCAGATCTTGGGCATGAACTTCTACGTCAAAGGCATCGACGCCAAGTTCCCTGGGAAGTAAGCGGAACAGTTGTCGTGGCCGGGCTTGTCCCGGCCACGGCAGCGAACCGAATGCTGCGCGTCATGCGGTCTCAATCAGCCCTGCAGCGCCTTCGCCGCCGCCTGGTGCCGGCGCATGAGATCGGCGAGATCGAGGCCGGGAATGGCGCCATTCTCGACCGTCCACCGGCCATCGACCATCACGTGGTCGGCGCGATGCGCCCCGCACAAGACCAGCGCCGCGAGCGGATCGCCGTGGCCGGAAAACCGCAATTCATCGAGCTTGAACAGCGCCAGGTCGGCGCGCTTGCCGACGGCGATGCGGCCGAGCTCGCGCCGGCCGACGCAAGCCGCCGAGCCTTCCGTCGCCCAGCGCAGCGCGTCCTTGTGGCTGACCTTGGTGACGCCGTAGCGCGCGCGCTGGATCAGGAAGGCGGCGCGCACCTCCTGCATCAGGTTGGAGCCGTCGTTCGAGGCCGAGCCGTCGACGCCGATGCCGACATGCACACCGACGGCTTCGAGCTCGCACACCGGGCAATGGCCAGAGCCGAGCACCTGGTTCGAGCAGGCGCAGTGGCTGACGGAAACGCCGGCCTTGGCGAGGCGCGGCATCTCCTCGGCCTTGAAGTGGATGCCGTGGGCGAGCCAGACGCGGTCGTCGAGCCAGCCGCATTGCTCGAGATAGTCGAGCGGCCGGCAGCCGTAGAGCTGATGGCAGAAGTCGTTTTCGTCCTCGGTTTCGGCAAGATGCGTGTGCAGGCGGACGTCGTGCTTGCGCGCAAGATCGGCGGTGGCGCGCATCAGGGAGGTCGTGACGGAGAACGGCGAACAAGGCGCCAGCGCGACCTGGGTCATCGCCCCCTCCCCGCGCTGATGGTAGCGGCCGATCAGCCGCTCGCTGTCGGCCAGGATCGCGTCCTCGTCCTGCACCACACTGTCCGGCGGCAGCCCGCCGTCGCGCTCGGAGAGATTCATGGAGCCGCGCGTGAGCAGCACGCGCAAGCCCAGCCGCTGCGCGGCGGCGACTTCGATGTCGATGCCATCCTCGAGGCCGGCCGGAAAGACATAATGGTGGTCGGTGGTTGTCGTGCAGCCGGAGAGCATCAGCTCGGCCATCGCCACGGTGACGGCAAGATCGAGGGCTTCGGGGGTGAGCCGCGCCCACACCGGATAAAGCGCCTTCAGCCAGGGGAACAGCTCGCGGTCGAGCGCCGCCGGCAGCGCGCGGGTGAGTGTCTGGTAGAAATGATGGTGGGTGTTGATGAGGCCCGGCAGCACGACGTGGCCGCCCGCATCGAACGCCTTCGCGCCGGCGGTTCGCGGTGCCTCACCGGCCGCGACCAGTTCGACGATCTCTCCGTCTCTTACGACCACACCGCGCGCGGCGCCGTCCGCCAGAATCGCCAGCGGGTCCTTGATCCAGATGGGTTCGGTCATCCTCGCACCTCTTCGCAAGCATCCTACAGGGTCTTGCAAGAGCGGGACCAGCCACCCTCGCCGTTCGTCCCCGCGAAATCGGGGACCCAGGAGCGGCAAGCTCCGAGCACGTCGCGCTGGATTCTTGCTTGCGCGGGAATGAACGGAGAAGTTTGCACCGCTGCTGTGAATGGTGCCGCATGGATCTGAACACCATTCAGACGGTGGAGCGGCCGAAAACGCGCGAGGCGCTGCCGGCGTGGCGTGAGGGCGATGCCTTTCTCGGCGGCGGCACCTGGCTGTTCTCCGAGCCGCAAGTGGAGACGACGCGCCTGATCGATCTCGGGTCGCTCGTGTGGACGCCGCTGCAGGCCGGCGACGGCGGGCTCGCGATTGCCGCCACCTGCACCATCGCGCAACTCGACGCCTTCGGCGCCTCCGCGCCCTGGCCGGCAGCGCCGTTGATCGGCCAATGCGCGCGGGCGTTCCTGGCTTCGTTCAAGATCTGGAACGCGGCGACGGTCGGCGGCAATTTGTGCATGGCGCTGCCGGCCGGGCCGATGATCTCGCTCACCGCCGCGCTCGATGGCTTATGCACGGTGTGGACGGCAGACGGCAGCGAGCGGCAAGTGGCGGTGACTGATTTCGTACGCGGGCCGCTCGACAATGCGTTGAAGCCGGGTGAAGTCCTGCGCAGCATTGCGCTCCCCGCTGAAGCGCTCGCACGCCGCACCACCTTCCGGCAGATTTCGCTGGCGCCGCTCGGGCGTTCCGGCGCGCTCGTGATCGGCACGCTCGCGCGCGACGGGCGCTTCGCGCTCACCATCTCGGCGTCGACGCCAAGGCCAGTGAAGCTCTCGTTCGATTCGATTCCCAGCGCCGAAGCCTTACGCGCCGCCATCGACGGCGCCGTGCCGGCGGACGGCTGGTACGACGACGTGCATGGGAGCCCGGCTTGGCGCCGGCACATGAGCCTCACCTTCGCCGAAGAGATCCGCCGCGAGCTCGGCGCGGAGCGCGCGCCATGAATGTCAAGAAGAACGTCAAGGTCAACGGCCAAGACTTCGCGCAAGCGCCCAGGCCCGGCCAGTGCCTGCGCACTTACTTGCGCGAGCTCGGCTGGTTCGGCGTCAAGAAGGGCTGCGACGCCGGCGACTGCGGCGCCTGCACGGTCTATCTCGACGGCGAGCCGGTGCACAGCTGCCTGATGCCGGCATTCCGTGCCGAGGGCCGCGAGATCACCACCATCGAGGGCTTGAGCGCCGGCAACGACCTGCATCCGATGCAGCGCGCTTTCCTCGACGCGCAAGGCTTCCAGTGCGGCTTCTGTACCGCCGGCATGATCATGACCGCGGCTTCCCTCAACCAGGCGCAGCGCGCCGATCTCGGCCGCGCGCTCAAGGGCAACCTCTGCCGCTGCACCGGCTACCGCGCCATCGACGACGCACTCGCCGGGGTCCGCGACGTCGAGGAGGCAGACGGCGACGCCTGCGGGCGCAACGTGCCGGCGCCGGCCGGGCCCGACATCGTGCACGGCCGCGCGCGCTATACGCTCGATGTGAAGGTCGATGGCCTGCTGCATATGAAGCTGGCGCGGTCGCCGCACGCGCATGCGCGCATCCGCTCCATTGAGACAAGCGCGGCGCTGGCAGTGCCGGGCGTGGTCGCGGTGTTCACGCATGCGGACGCGCCGCAGACCGCCTACTCAAGCGGCCGCCACGAGGACCGCTCCATCGATCCCGACGACACCCTGGTGCTCGACAATATCGTGCGTTTCGTCGGCCAGCGCGTGGCCGCCGTGGTGGCCGAGAGCGAAGCGGCGGCCGAGGAAGGCTGCCGCAAGCTCGTCATCGACTACGAGATACTCCCGGCGGTGTTCGAACCGGAAGACGCCATGCAGGACGGTGCGCCGGTCATCCACGATAAGGGCCCGGAGGCGCGCATCCGCGACCCGCAGCACAACATCGCCGGCGAGGTCCACGGCGGCATCGGCGACATCGAAGCCGGTTTTGCGCAGGCCGACGTCATCCACGAAGGCACCTATTTCACGCCACGCACCCAGCACGCGCACCTGGAAACGCACGCGGCCATCGGCTGGGTCGACGACAGCGGTGTCCTGAACTTGCGCTCGAGCACGCAGGTGCCTTTCCTGACGCGCAAGGAGCTGGCGCGCGTGTTCGGGCTGGAGCCGCGCAAGGTGCGCGTCTTCTGCGAGCGCGTCGGGGGCGGCTTCGGCGGCAAGCAGGAAATGCTGGTGGAGGACATCGTGGCGTTGGCCGCCCTGCGCCTGAAGCGGCCGGTGCAGATCGAATTCACGCGGACGGAGCAGTTCACCGCCGCCACCACGCGCCATCCCATGCGCGTGCATATCAAGCTCGGCGCCAGGCGCGACGGCACCCTCACCGCAATCGCGATGCGCGTCGTTTCCAACACCGGCGCCTATGGCAATCACGGGCCCGCGGTGCTGGAGCACGCCTGCTCGGAGTCGATCGCGATCTACACCTGCCCGAACAAGAAGGTCGACGGCTATGCCGTCTATACCAACACCGTGCCGGCGGGCGGCTTCCGCGGCTACGGTCTGCCGCAGACCAACTTCGCGATGGAGAGCGCGCTTGACGAAGTCGCGCGCCTGATCGGCATGGACGGGCTTGAAATCCGGCGGATCAACGCGATCCGGGAAGGCGACGCCATGCGCTCGACCGGCGAAACGCACGGCGACGTGATCTACGGCAGCTACGGCCTCGATCAGTGCTTCGATCTGGTTGCGAAGGCCTTCGAAGACGGCGGCGATGCCGCGCCCGAGGGCTGGCTCACGGGCGACGGCTATGCGCTCTGCCTCGCCAATACGATTCCGCCCGGCGGGCACTTCTCCGATTCGTTCATTTCACTGCGCGCCGACGGCACGTATGAGTTGACCGTCGGCACCGCCGAATTCGGCAATGGCACCACCAACGTTCACCGGCAGATCGCGGCTTCGGTGCTCGCCACCACGCCGGACGCTATCCATCTGCGTTCATCCGACACCGGCCACGGCGGCCATGACACCGGCGCCTTCGGCTCGACCGGCACCGTGGTCGCCGGCCGCGCCACCGAGAGGGCGGCGCGGGCTTTGCGCGACATGATCCTCGCCGCCGGCGCGAAGGCGCTCGGCGCGAGGCATGATGCGTGCACGCTGCAAGCCGGCGCGGTGACCGGCAATGGCAAGAGCGTGGCCTTGAGCGATCTGCACCGGGGAAGCGACGATGATCTCGCCGCCACCGGCTCGACCAACGGGACGCCGCGTTCGGTTGCCTTCAACGTGCACGGCTTCCGCGTGGCGGTGAACCCGGTGAGCGGCGAAATCCGCATCCTCAAGAGCGTGCAGGCGGCGGACGCCGGCACCGTCATCAATCCGATGCAGTGCCGCGCGCAGGTCGAAGGCGGCGTGGCGCAGGCGCTCGGCGCCGCGCTCTACGAGGAGATGGTGATCGATGGCGAGGGCCGCGTGACGAACGCGCAGTTCCGCAACTATCACCTGCCAGCCTTCCCCGACCTGCCGCGCACCGAGGTGCTGTTCGCCGAGACCCGCGACGCTTTAGGCCCGTTCGGCGCCAAGTCGATGAGCGAGAGCCCCTACAATCCGGTCGGCGCCGCACTCGCCAATGCCGTGCGCGACGCCACCGGCGTGCGGTTCTACGCGCTGCCGCTGAAGCCGGACCGCGTGTTCGCGGGGCTGGTGGCGGGGAAGAAGGGCTAGAGATCGCCCCCGGCGCTTGCCTATCCTCCGTTCGTTCCCGCTACAGCACCTTGCCCGGGTTCATGATCCCTTTCGGGTCCAGCATCTGCTTGACCCCGCGCATGAGATCGAGCGCCACTGGGTCCTTCACCTTCACCAGCGACTCGCGCTTCAAGCGGCCGATGCCGTGCTCGGCGGAAATCGAGCCGCCGAGCTTGAGCACGACCTTGTCGACCGCGCTGTTGACCTCGCCCCAGCGCGCCAGGAATGCGGCGCGGTCGGCGCCGACCGGCTGGCTGACGTTGTAATGAATGTTGCCGTCGCCGAGATGGCCGAAGGGCACCGGGCGCGCGCCGGGAACGAGCGCCGCCACCACCGCGTCGGCCTCGGCGATGAACTGCGGCACCGCGGCGACCGGTACCGACACGTCGTGCTTGATCGAGCCGCCTTCCGGCTTCTGCACCTCGGTGAGCGTGTGGCGCATGTGCCAGAACGCCTTGGCCTGCTCCATATTGGCCGCTAGCGTGGCATCGGTGACGATCCCCTCTTCGATCGCTTCGCCGAGCAGGCCCTCGACGCTGTCGCGCAAGCCCTCTTTCTGCTGCGAGGAAACCTCCAGCAGCACGTACCATGGATGCACGCTCGCAAGCGGGTCGCGCACGCCATGGCCGTGACGCAGCGCGAACTCGACGATGCCGCGGCAGATCAATTCGAAACTGGTGACGGTGCCGGCGGCGCGCGCCTGCGCGGCGTTCAGGAGCTTCAAGGCGGCGTCCGGCGACGGCAGGCCGACGAACGCGGTTTCCACCGCGCGCGGGCGCGGGAACAGCTTCAACACTGCGGCGGTGATGATGCCGAGCGTGCCTTCGGCGCCGACGAAGAGATGGCGCAGGTCGTAGCCGGTGTTGTCTTTCTTCAGCTTGCGCAGCAGGTTGAGCACGCGCCCGTCCGGCAGCGCTACCTCCACGCCGAGCATAAGGTCACGCGCGATGCCGTAGGCGAGCGCGCCGGTGCCGCCGGCGTTGGTGGAGAGATTGCCGCCGATGGTGCAACTGCCCTCGGCTCCGAGCGAGAGCGGGAACAGCCGGCCTGCGGCCGCGGCGGCCTCCTGCGCTTTCTGCAGCACCACGCCGGATTCGCAGGTCATGGTGTTGGAGGATGGGTCGACCTCGCGAATCTTGTCGAGCCGCGTGAGCGAGATCAGCAGTTCGCTGTCGAACGGGACCTGGCCGCCGACGAGGCCGGTATTGCCGCCCTGCGGCACGACCGCGGTGCGGGTCTCGTTGGCGAGCTTGAGGATCGCGGCCACCTCGTCCACCGAGCCGGGCCGGAGCAGCATGGGCGTGCGGCCCTGATAGAGATCGCGGCGCTCGACGAGATGCGGCGCCAGATCGGCCGGATCGGTGACGGCGTATCTGTCGCCGACGATTGCAGCGAAGCGCGCCAGCAGGTCAGGCGCCGGCGGGGGGCTGAAAGGCTGATTCATGGGGGCTGTCACACTCGTCTCTGGGTCCGGTCGCACGCCCGCCGCGCGGATGGCGTCGCAAGCGCGGTATATCAGAGAGATGTCGGCCTCGGCCATACCGCGGCGCGCGGCCGGCGGAACCCGGGCGGCTGCGCCCTCAGGTGTCCACGGCCATCGCCGGCACTCCGGCGATGCGCGTTTCGGTGACGACATGGCCGGCCTTGTCGAAACGGTGCAGATAATAGATCGGCCGGCCCTTGGCTTCCGGCGGATACTCGCCCTTGCGCAGCGGCGTCGCCACGGCGGTCGCGACATGCACCGGGATGCGCCCAACGTGGCCCTCGGTCTGACGATGAACGTGGCCGCAGAATACGGCTTTGACCCGGTCCGAATGTTGCAAGGCCGCGCGCAGGCGTTCCATCATCTCCGGCGTTTCGAAATTGAGCGGGTGGGGCCCGACCGGCACCATGAATGGGGGATGATGCGCGAACACCGCGACCGACTTCGTCGTCTCCGCGTCGATCAGATCGATCAGGTGCTTAGCGCGTTCGGGGCAGAAGTCGCCCCTGTTATGGTTCGCGTTCTTGGTATCGATCGCGATCAGCCGGATCGGATAATCCTCGACTGCATACATGACGAAATCCGATCCGGGCATGAGATAACCCTTCGGCGCGAAGGCCGCGCGCAGGTTGCTCCAGTCATCCTTGTTGCCGGGAATGACGTAGACCGGCGCCCGCGCCGCATCGAGAATGCGCGCTGCTTCGGCGTACTCGTCCGGCCGCCCGTTATGAACGATATCGCCGGTGTGAACGATGACATCGGGGGCCGGATTGAGGACGTTGATATCGGCGATGGTGCGTTCGAAGTCGCGGATGCGCTGATCCGAGTCAGGCGTGTCCAGGGCAATGTGGGTGTCGGAAATCTGCGCAATAATCATGGTGCCGGTTGCTTAACTCGCGGCTTTCAGGCCCGCGTAGTACTCCCTCAAAATCGCCACCACTTCCGGCCGGCTGAACTCCGGCGGGATTTCCGCGTTGGACGACAGCATGGCCCGCTGCTGAGTGCCGGAAATCGAGATATGGTCCTTCGGATCGTGCGGGCAAGTCTTGGCGGTCGCCATGCCGTAGCATTTCTTGCAGTAGAAGGTGATGTCGATCTTCAAGGGCTTGCAGATCAGCGCCCCGGGCCAAAGCTGGTCGAAGATGTGGTGCGCGTCGAAGGGCCCGTAATAGTCGCCGACGCCGGCGTGATCGCGGCCGACAATGAGGTGCGAGCAGCCGAAGTTCTGGCGGATGAGCGCGTGCAGCAGCGCCTCGCGCGGGCCCGCGTAACGCATCTCGATCGGGTAGCCGGCCTGGATCACCGTGCCGGCGCGGAAATAATTGTCGATCATGGCCTGGATGGCGCGCGTGCGCACGTCGGCCGGGATGTCGCCGGGCTTCAGCTTGCCGAGCACCTGATGGATAAAGACGCCGTCCGACACTTCGGCCGCGATCTTCACCAGGTGCTCGTGGCTGCGGTGCATGGGGTTGCGGGTCTGGAAAGCGGCGACCACCGACCAGCCGCGCTCGGCGAACATGGCGCGTGACTCGGCCGGGCGAATATAGAGGTCCGGATACTTGCTCGGGTATTCGCCTTCGCTCAGCACCATCACCGGGCCGGCGAGATTGATGTCCCCTTGCGCGAACACCTTGGCGACGCCCGGGTGCTTGGGATCGGCGGTCCGATAAACGTGTTCGGCTTCGAGCGTCTTGTCGATCGAATATTTCTCGTGCACGCCCATGACCGCGAGGATTTCGCCGCTTTCGCCGTCGACCAGCGCGATCTCTTCCTCTTCGCGGATGCTGTCGCCGAGCGCCTTGTCGACCGCGAGCGTGATCGGGATCGGCCAGAAAACCCCGTTCGTCAGCTTCATGTCGCGGCACACGCCGAGCCAGTCGTCGTGGCCCATGAAGCCGTCGAGCGGCGTATAGGCGCCCATCGCCAGCATGAACACGTCGGACACCGCGCGCGAATCGAGAGGCACCTTACGCAGCTTGTCGGCCCGCTTGCGCTCGTCGGCACGCTCACTCTCCGGCAGCAGCAGCGGCTTGACCTGCGCCGAATGGTGCGGCGGCACGAGTTGCGACATGACGAGTCCTTATTGAAATCGAAGCTGAAACCTCCGTTCATTCCCGCGCCCGCGGGAACGAACGGGTTTAGCGCCGCGGACTAGGGTCGCTTCGGGGTCTTGTATTCGACTTCCTTCTGCATCGGCTCCCAGACCGTCTCGTAGCCGACGAAGCCTTTTTCGTTCGGCGCCATCTGCCGCGTCGTCAGGAAGCGCGACTTGCCGTCGGGTACCTTGGGGGCAGGCTTTTTCTCGTCGCTCATAAGTCACCTTTGCCGTGAAACTGGAATTGCCGGGTCGCGTTGCGCACGCTCAAAGCGGCCGCACGAGCGCGGGATCGACATCAGGGCCGGCCGGAATCGCGCCGCCCGCCTTCATTTCTTCGTCGGTCGCGTCGCGCACTGTCAGAATCTCAAGCGTGAACACCACCTCGCGCCCGCAAAGCGGATTGTTGCCGTCGACGGTCAACGTTTCGTCGTCGAGCCGCGTAACCAGGAAGCTGCGGGTTTCGCCCCGGTCGTTTTCCATCAGGATGGAGGTGCCGACCTGCCGGTATTCCTCCGGCACGTTCTCGATGCGGTCGGTGAAGACCAGCGACTCGTCGCGCACGCCGAATATCTGGTTGCCATCGATCGGCACCGCGATGACATCGCCAGCGGCCTTGCCCGCGAGCTGCATGTGGACGGACGGCGCCAGGATTTCGTTGTGGCCGTGGACGTAACCGAGCGGGAATTCGACCGCGGTGAGGATGTGCCCGTACTTTCGGTCGGTCACCTTGTAGGTGAGCTCGACGAATTTTCCGTCCTGGATGGTGTCGCTCATGTCTTACCCGAACCGATCGCTCAAAAGATGGATGCCCCGAAAATCTTGACCTTGCCGTCCTCGTAGCCGAGCACCAGCCGGCCCAGCCACTCGCCCGCCTTCTTGGTGCTGCGTTGCCGGTACAGCACCGTCACGTGCTCGCCGCGGCGGATGGTGCCGAGAAAGTCGGCGTCCTCGGAGAGATTTCGCGCCAGCTCGCTGTTGGCGAACTGGTGGCCCGCCACGACCTGGTTCATGGCGAGCGCGAAGCCGCTGGAGAAATTCCGTGCGAATTCCCCGTATTTGCCCTCGTTGGAATTCTTCACCAACTCGCGCCAAAGCGGATCGGCGATCGCCCGTATCTCCGCGTCGGACTTCTCGACGATGTTCACGCGCGGCTCAGCGAGCGTTTCTGCGGCCAGCATCATGAACTACACCTGCAAATGCTTGAACGTGACATCTCGGTTCTCTTTGCACCCGGGCGAGAGCTCGCGCTGACCCGCCATCCGTGGCGACGGTTAGTCGTCGGCGTCCACCAGATGGTAGCAGGGCGCCTTCTCCATGGTGTATTCACCGGTCTTCGGATCGCGGCGCGATACCGTCAGCACGTGCCAGTTGGCGTCGTCCACCTTCATTGCGTCGCCGCGGTAGTAGTAGCCCGGCCAGCGCGTCTCCTTGCGGAACAAGGTGTGCTGGGTGACGCATTCGGCGGCGCGATGACGGTGCTTCAGCTCCCACGCCCGCAGCAACTCGTGGAGATCCTTGGCCGCCAGGCTCTCCAGGTCCTCTTCCATGACCTTGAGCTTCTTGAGTCCGATATTCAGCAGCTTCTCGTTGGTCATGTAGCTGACGGTCACGCCGCCGCAGTACTCGTCCATCAGCTTCTGCAGGCGGTCGAGCCCCTGTTTGGGGTTGATGTAGTGCGGGTTGACGTCGCCGGCCACGATGGCGTTGCGGTAGATCTTGTAATGCTCGAGCGGCTTGTAGATTTCCTTTTTGCGGCGCTCGATCTGCTCGTTGGAAACCCGAATGCCCTCGGCCTTGCCGTCGTCGATGTATTTGCACGCGGCCTTGGCGGCGAGACGCCCTTCCGTGAACGAGCCGGACGAGAAGGCGTGCGGCGTGCCGCCGACCGCGTCGCCGGCGCCGAACAGGCCTTCGATCGTGGTCATGCGGTTGTAGCCCCAGAAATACTCAGGCGGCGACACGTCCTCCGGCCCCGAGCACCAGGCGCCCGAGCAGGTCGCGTGCGAGCCCATCACGTAGGGCTCGGAAGTCGTAAGCTCGGGATTCTCGTTCTTGGGGTCGACGTCGGTCGAGGCCCACAGCACCGCCTGCCCGACGGTCATGCCGAGGAAGTTCTCCCAGCCGACCTCCTCCAGATGCGGGTCCTGGAAGGCATGCATGGTCACCATGTGAATGGGACCGCGGCCGGCGTTCACCTCGCTGATCAGCGCATGGTTTCGAAGGCAGGTCGGGATCGGCCGATGCGTCAGGTGCGAGGCTTCGGGATCGAGATATTCCTTGCCGACCATCTTTTGCAGTTCAGGGAACCACTTCGATTCGTATTCCTCGCCCAGGCCGTTCTGCGTGTAGGTCTTCAAGTGCAGGAAGTAGGCGCCGACCGGGCCGTAACCGTCCTTGAAGCGCGCCAGCACGATGCGATTTTCCATCTGCGTCATCTTGGCGCCGGCATTGATCATCAGGCCGTAGGCCGAGGCCGACGACCAGGGCGCGTACCAGGTGCGGCCCGAGCCTTCGCCGACCGATCGCGGCTTGAAGATGTTGGAGGCACCACCGGCGCCGCAGATCACGGTCTTGGACTTGAAGACGTGGTAGTTGCCGGTGCGCACGTTGAACCCGACGGCGCCGGCAACGCGGTTCTCTTTGGCGTCATCCATCAGCAGGTGGGTGACGCAGATGCGGTTGAAGACCTTGTCGGCCGACTTCTTCGCCGCCTCGGCCACGATCGGCTTGTAGGATTCGCCGTGGATCATGATCTGCCAGCGGCCCTCGCGCAGATAGCGCCCGGTCTTCGGGTTCTTCATGATCGGCAGGCCCCACTCCTCGAACTGGTGCACCGTCGAATCGACGTGACGCGCCATGTCGAAAAGTAGGTCTTCGCGCACCAACCCCATGAGGTCGATGCGCGCGTAGCGGACGTGATCTTCCGGGTTATTCTCGCCCCAGCGCGTGCCCATGTAGCAGTTGATGGCGTAGAGCCCCTGCGCCACCGCACCGGAGCGGTCGATGTTGGCCTTCTCGGCAATAACGATCTTCTTGTCCTGACCCCAGAAGCGGGCCTCCCACGCCGCGCCGGTGCCGCCCAGGCCCGCGCCGACGACCAGGATATCGATGCCGTCTTCGACGATCGTTTGGTGCGCCATCAGTAATACACGCCTTTCTTCATCTTGAGGCCGTTGGACTCAAGGGTGTGCAACCCGCCTTCATCCATGCGGATGTATTTCGGCTCGTTGTACAGAAGCTGGCTGTCGCGCATGTCCTTGCTCGGCGCGGGCACCTCCGCGAGCTTGGGGATCGCGGTGCCCCAGGGCTTGGTGGTGATGGGCGAGAGGAAGTTCTTTTCCGTGCCGTTGCGGAACTTGATACGCCAGGCGATCGTGCCCTTCTCCTCGTCGCGGATGACGCGGACGCTGTGGCCGAGCGGCGCGAAGTCGGCATAGCCGCGCACGTCGATGGCGTTCTGCGGGCACGCCTTGACGCAGGAGTAGCACTCCCAGCACATGTTCGGCTCGATGTTGTAGGCGCGCCGATAGGTCTTATCGATGTGCATGATGTCCGAGGGACAGATGTCGACGCAGTGGCCGCATCCGTCGCACCTTGTCATGTAGACGAAGGTAGGCATGTATCCGGCTCCTTAAGCTGTTGCCTCGAAACGAGCGGGCTGCTTCTCAGTAATGACGGGGCGCTTCGCGCTTGATGCCGAGGCCCATGTTCATCGGCGCCTTCTGCAATAGCTCCATGGAGTGCCGCTTCTGCTGCGCGGGATCGTCGCGGGTCAGCGTCGGGAGGTTGAGCGCCGAGCCGTTGGCCTTGGAGACGCGCTTTTCGAATGCCGCCGCCGGCTTGAAGAACATGTGCGAGAACTTCGACCACGGAATGCCCGCAAATAGCGCGGTGGTGGCGATCAGATAGAGCGCCAGGAAGAAATAGGACCAGCCGGTCGCACCCGCTGTTTCGAGCCACGCCCAGATCAGGCCGAAGGTCGCGCCCAAAACCAGCGTCGTGACGAAGAGATCGGCGCGCATGAGGCGCAGCGGCGACGAGCCTTCGGCGGCAACGTCGACGCGGATGAAGAACCAGAACCAGTAACCGCCGAGGCAGATCATCAAAGCGCCGACGTACCAAAGAGTCGCGACCGCGGTGGGCGTGGGCGTCGCCGGGGTCGGATAGCCGAACACCATGATGGCCGTGGTGGCGACATAGATGACGAAGCCGTACATCCCTAAGAGATGCGCGACGCGGCGGCGCTGATTGCAGAACTCGCCCGAGGCCGCGACGTCGACCACAGCGGTCTGCACTGCGATGCCGATCTTTTCGCCGCCGCCGACGGACTTCTTCGCCTGCGCCTTGGAGGCACGCATATTCGCGAAGAAATACGCCGCGCTCTTCTTATGGACGACGTCGAACAAGGTGCCCGCGACAACCAGGAACGCCATCAAGGCGACGTAGCCTTGCATGACGGCGACAGGCACAGACGCCGAAAGCTCAGCGAACGGATTGGTGGTGAACATCGCGCGACATGTCCTCCGCAGTATTTGTATTTTTCATTTTGAATGTGACGATAGCGGACAGATCGAATGCTGACAATCGTTCTATTCTACAAATCAATCATTCGACGAAAGACTATTCATTCAAGCGAACGTTTTGTTCGAATAAATTTCTGATTTCGTCGTGGCCGAGCGCGTAGCAAAGCGCGGCGCAGCGCCTTAGCTTTAGTGATGGGCGGCAGGCGGAAGCCAGCGCACGCGTCACTGGCTGAAGCAACAACAGCATCAGAGCCAAGGAAGCAGTGCCATGAACATCGCCGCGTTTCTCGAGCGCAAGCATCAACGGCTGGTCACGTGCCGCCCGAACGACACCTTGGAGGCGGTCGCCAAGCTCATGCACACCAACGGCATCGGCGCCCTCCCCGTCTGCGAAGTCGGCGTGCGCATGGTGGGCATCGTGTCGGAGCGCGACCTCGTGCGTACCTTCGCCACGCACGGCAGCGCCGAGCTGGGGCACTTGCGTGTGCGCGATATCATGTCGACGCAGGTAAAGAGCTGCCACCCCGACGACGAGCTGCACGACGCCGACCTGTTGATGCGGCAGCACCACTTCCGCCACGTCCCGGTCGTCGATGCGGAGCGCGTGGTGGGCATGCTGTCGATCCGCGATACCCAGGCGCTGCGCCTGCAGGAGTCGGAGGCCGAGATCCATGTCCTGCGCGACGCCGTGGTGGCGGCACGGCATCGCTGAACCGAGCCGGACCCGGTAAAGGGGCGGGCGCCCAAAGGTGCTCGCCTGATTAATCTGTTTAGCTGAACGATACTACATTAACAATCAATTGGACTTATTGATTGCACTGCACCATGGTGGTGGCGCCGAAAACGGAGCCCCATCATGAGTGAAACTACCCTCGCCCCCCAGACGCCGGTCGATGAAGCCGCTCTCCAGCGCGCCCGCGGCGGTCTCCTCCCACTTATTCCCGGCCTCCTGCTGACGGCCGGCGTGGCGGGGCTCGCCTTCGCGCTCCGGCGCATTCCAGGCGTCGGCATCCTGAGCCCCATGATCCTGGCGACCGTGATCGGCATGACCCTGCACAACGTGTTCGGCACACCGGCCTGGGCAACCCCCGGCGTCAAATTCAGCCTGAAGCGCATCCTGCGGCTCGGCATCATCCTGCTCGGGCTGCAATTGATGGCCTCGCAAGTCGCCCAGGTCGGCATGACCGGCGTCGCCGTTATTGCCGCCACCCTTGCCGGCACCTTCGTCTTCACCAAGTGGCTCGGCCGCGTCATCGGCGTCGACGCCAAGCTCGCCGAACTGATCGGCGCCGGTACCTCGATCTGCGGTGCATCGGCCGTCATCGCCACCAACACCGTGACCGACGGCAGCGACGAGGACGTCGCCTACGCGGTCGCCTGTGTCACCGTGTTCGGCTCGCTGTCGATGCTGATTTATCCGCTGCTGCCGGGGCTGCTGCATCTGTCCCCCAGCGCCTTCGGCCTCTGGAGCGGCGCGTCGATTCACGAGATCGCGCAGGTGGTGGCAGCCGCTTTCCAGGACGGCGCCCACGCCGGCGAAGTCGCCACCGTCGCCAAGCTCACCCGCGTCATGATGCTGGCGCCGGTCGTCTTCACCCTCGGCTTCATGGCCGTGCGGCGCGCCGCCCACAGCGCCGACTCGTCCGCGTCCCGGGCCGCCCCGCCCATGCCGTGGTTCGTGCTCGGCTTCATCGGCATGGTGATCCTCAACAGCTTTGTCGCCATCCCGGCCGCGCCGAAGGCCGCCATTACCCTGACCACCACCTTCCTGCTGTCGATGGCGCTGGCGGCCATGGGCATCGAAACCGACTTCCGCAAGCTCAAGGCCGAGGGGCTGAAGCCCCTGGCGTTGGCCGCGGCGGCCTGGATCTTCATCGCCGTTTTCGCGCTCGCCCTGGTCAAGCTTACCGCCTATTCTTGAGGTATGACGCTTGAACAGCTTCGTATCTTCGTTGCGGTTGCCGAATGTGAGCACGTCACCCGCGCGGCGGAATCGCTGCGGCTGACCCAGTCAGCCGTCAGCGCCGCCATTTCGGCGCTTGAAAACCGTTACAACGTGGCGCTGTTCGATCGGGTCGGCCGCCGCATCGAACTCAACGAGGCGGGCCGGCTGTTCCTGGGCGAGGCCCGCGCCGTGCTCGCCCGCGCCGCCGCGGCCGAACTCGCGCTCTCGGAGATGAGCGGACTGAAGCGCGGCACGCTCAGTGTCCATTCGAGCCAGACCATTGCCAGCTATTGGCTGTCGCCGCGGCTGGTCGCCTTCCGCGGAGCCTACCCGCAGATCGAGGTGAAGCTCGCAGTCGGCAACACGGCACAGACCGCCAAGGCCATCATCGACGGCACTGCCGAGCTCGGCTTCGTCGAGGGCCGGGTCGAGGACGCCGCGCTCGAGCAGAGCCCGATCGACAAGGATCGGTTGACCATCGTCGCCGGCGCCGGACACCCTTGGGCGAAGAAGAAGTCGCTCACCAAGCAGGACCTGCTCGCCGGCGACTGGGTGCTGCGCGAGTCGGGCTCGGGCACGCGCTCGGAATTCGAGGCGGCGCTCGCGAGCCAGGGCGTGCCCATGGACAAGTTGAAGGTCGTGCTCGAACTCCCAACCAACGAAGCGGTGCGCGCCGCCGTCGAAGCCGGCGCCGGCGTCACCGCGATCTCGGAGTTGGTGGTGGAGGCGGGCCTGCGCGCCGGCACCCTGGTAGCGCTGGCATACCCACTGCCGGCGCGGCCGTTCCTGGTGCTGCACCATCGCGACCGTTATCAGTCGAAGGCGGCGCAGGCGTTCCTGGAGCTCATCGCCGGCTTCGGCGATCAGCGACCAGCGCGCTCGGCGTAAGGCGGCTCTTGCGTCAGGCGTCGAGGCGCTGCCCGGCGGCGGGCTCGTCGTCGTCGCCCGAAAGCAGGTGCGACATTTCGATCAGTGCGATCATCGAGTCCTCGGCCGTCACCAGCCCGGCGAGGAAGCGCTGGCGCGACGAGCGCGCCACGTTCGGCACCGGCTGCACGGCACTCTGCTCGAAGCTGACGATGTCGAGCACGCGGTCGGCCAACAGTCCGACCTGACGGCCTTCCATCTGCACGATGATGATGACGTGCAGCGGCGTGCAATCCGTGAGGCCCTGACCGAAGCGGCAGCGCAGATCGATGATCGGTACGACGACGCCGCGCAGGTTGCGCACCCCGCGCATATACTCCGGCTGCCGCGGCAAATGGGTAACGTCCGACCATTCCTTGATCTCGCGCACCGCCATGATGTCGACGCCGTACTGGTCGTCGCCGATGGCGAAGCTGATGATCTCCACCGAACCGGCCACCGCCTCGGCGCCAGACGCGCGTTGCACCGCATGCGCGATATCGGCCGTGGCGGTTGAGAGCGAGGGCGATGTCATCGATGAGCTCCGGAGTTGGATTTTCGAGAGGCCGCGGCAAATCGGCCGCGAGCGATGCTGCTCGCCGGTTGCACAACACGGCAGCATGAGCCATCCCCACCAACTTGAACCGGCCGGCTTAATGGGCCGTTAAAAGCCCGTCCGCCTCGTCTGGCGCGGCACCCATTGCGTGGCGGCCGGCGGCTGCGGCGCTGCGTCAAACAGCACCGAAACCGCCGGCCGAAAGAGCCGCGTCAAATGGGTCGGAGATCGTCGCCGCATTGAGATCAGGCGGCGAGCAAGGCCTCCGGCTCTACCAGGTCGCAGCCGAGCGCCTCCGCCACCGCCCGATGCGTCACGCGTCCCGCCTGGACGTTGAGCCCGTTGCGCAGGTGCGGATCGTCGCGCAGCGCCTGCCGCCAGCCTTTGTCCGCCAGCGCCAGGACGAACGGCAGCGTCACGTTGTTGAGCGCGAAGGTGGAGGTACGCGCGACACCGCCCGGCATGTTGGCGACGCAGTAGTGCACGACACCGTCGACCACGTAGATCGGGTTCGAATGTGTCGTGGCCTTCGAGGTTTCCGTGCAGCCGCCTTGATCGATCGCGACGTCGACGATGGCCGAGCCCTTCTTCATGGTGCCGAGCATCGCGCGCGTGATCAGCTTGGGCGCGGCCGCGCCGGGGATCAGCACGGTGCCGATGATCAGATCGGCGTGCGCCGCAAGCTGCGCCACCGCCTTCTGTGTCGAGAAGATGGTCTTGATGCGGGTGCCGAACTGCGCCACCAGCCGACGCAGCGCGTCGGGGGAGCGGTCCACGACCGTGACGTCGGCGCCGGCACCGACCGCCATCAGCGTGGCGTTGGTGCCGGCGACGCCGCCGCCCAGCACCAGCACGTTGGCCGGCGCCACGCCCGGCACGCCGCCGAGCAGCATGCCGCGCCCGCCTTGCGCGTTCTCCAGGCAATGGGCACCCACCTGCACCGCCATGCGGCCGGCAACCTCCGACATCGGCGTGAGCAGCGGCAAGCCGCCGTTCGCGCCGGTCACCGTTTCGTAGGCGATGCAAGTCGCACCCGAACGCAACAGGTCGTTGGTCTGTTCGGAATCCGGCGCCAGATGCAGATAGGTGAACAACACCTGCTCCGCTCGCAATTTCTTGCGCTCCGACGCCAGCGGCTCCTTCACCTTCACGATCAGGTCGGCGCGCCCCCAGATATCGTCGGCGCTGGGCACAATTTCCGCGCCGACCTGCGTGTAGTCGGCGTCCTCGAAGCCCGCGCCATCCCCGGCGCCCCGTTCGACGATGACGTTATGGCCATGCGCCTTTAGTTCGCCGACGGAACCGGGAACGAGCCCGACCCGATCCTCGTGGTCCTTGATTTCCTTTGGCACGCCTATCAGCATGATGCGTATCCTCCACGTCAGATTTTCTGAGCCCGCTTAACCGAGAACCTCCTTCACGGCCTCTTGCGTCTTGCCGACGATCTCGTCGGCCTCGGGGCGCGACAGGCATAGCGGCGGGGCGAAGCCCAGGATGTCGCCCTGCGGCATGGCGCGGCCAATGACGCCGCGCTTGAGCAGCGCGGCGGCAATGCCGGCGCCGACCTTCTTGCCCGGATCGTAGAACGTCCGCTTGGCCTTGTCCTCGACGAACTCGACGGCACAGAGAAGCCCCTCGCCGCGCACGTCACCGACACGAGCATGGCCGCCCAAAGCGTCGGCCATGGCCTTGTTGAAATAACCGCCGGTCTGACGCGCGTTGTCCACGAGGCCGAGGCTGTCGACCAGCTTCAGGTTGGCGACGCCCGCCGCCGCACCGATCGGGTGCGCCGAATAGGTCCAGCCGTGACCGATGGCGCCGAACTCGTCGGTGCCCTGCTCCAGCACCTTCCACACCTTGTCGGACACGATGGAGCCCGACAGGGGCGCATAGGCCGAGGTCAGTCCCTTGGCGATGGTGATGATGTCGGCCTCGATGCCGTAATGGTCGGACCCGAACATGGAGCCGAGGCGGCCGAAGCCGGTGACCACCTCGTCGGCGATCACCAGGATGTCGTGCTTCTTCAGCACCTTTTGGATCGCCGCCCAGTAGCCGGCGGGCGGCGGCACGAGACCGCCGGTGCCGAGCGCGGGCTCGCCGATGAAGGCAGCGATCGTGTCGGCGCCTTCGCGCGCGATCAGCTTCTCGAGATCGTCGACGCAAGATGCGACAAAATCGGCTTCGCTCATGGCGAGGTCGTCACGGCGGAAATAGAACGGCGCTTGCGTATGGAACACGCGGTCGAGCGGCAGGTCGAACTTCTTGTGAAAGAGTTCGAGCCCGGTCAGCGAGCCCGTCATCAGACCGGAGCCATGATAGCCGCGCATGCGCGAGATGATCTTCTTCTTCTCGGGCCGGCCGATGATGTTGTTGTAGTACCAGACCAGCTTGATGTTGGTTTCGTTGGCGTCCGAACCGCCGAGGCCGAAATAGACCTTGGACATGTTCTTGGGCGCGCGCTCGACCACCATCTTGGCGAGCGTGATCGACGCCTCGGTGCCGTGGCCGACATAGGCATGGTAGTAGGCGAGCTCCTTGGCCTGCGCGGCGATCGCCTCGATGATCTCCTTGCGGCCGTACCCGACGTTGACGCAGTAGAGGCCAGCGAAGGCGTCGAGCAGCTTATTGCCGTCGCGGTCCTGGATGTGCACGCCCGAGCCGCCGGTGACGATGCGGTTGGGGCTTTCGCCGCGCGCGTGCTGGGCGAGGTGCGTGGAGGGATGAAAGAAGTTCTCGCGATCCCATTTGTCCAGTTGGTCGTTTGTCAGCATGTCAGTCTTCCTTCTCGTTCGCGGTTCTTCCGTCATGCCCAATCGCGGCAGACATATTTGACGTCCATGAAGGCTTCCATCCCGAGACGGGCGCCTTCGCGTCCCAAGCCCGACTGCTTCATCCCGCCGAACGGGATCGGCGCGCCGGTCACTTTGGTGCGGTTCACGGCCACCATGCCGTATTGCAATGCGCGGCTTGCGCGGTAGATGCGGCGCGCGTCGTTCGTGTGCAGATAGGCGACGAGACCGTATTCGGTGTCGTTGGCGCGTTCGAGCGCCTCGGTTTCGTCGTCGAACGGCGCTACCGCCGCCACCGGTCCGAAGGTTTCCTCGCGCATGATGAGCGCGTCGGCCGGCACATCGGCGAGCACCGTCGGCGCGAAGAAGAGCGAACCGGGCTTCACGCGCTTGCCGCCAGCCAGCAGCTTGGCGCCCTTGGCGAGCGCATCGGCAACGTGTTCTTCCTGCTTGCGCACCGCGCTCTCGTTCATCAGCGGGCCAATGTCGGGATCGTCGATCCCCGCGCCGATGCGCAAGGCGGCGCTACGCGCGGCGAAGCGCTCACAGAATGCGGCATAGACGCTGCGCTCGATGAGGAAGCGGTTGGCGCCCAGGCAGTCCTGCCCGGAGGTCGCGAACTTCGCCTTGATCGCCTCGTCCACGGCCTGCGTCATGTCGGCGTCGGCGAACATGAGGAACGGCGCGTGCCCGCCGAGCTCCATGACGATGCGCTTGATGGTGTCGGCCGACTGACGATAGAGCAGCTTGCCGACCTCGGTCGAGCCGGTGAACGACACGGCGCGCACCCGCCGGTCGGTCATCCAGGGGCCGACCACGGTCGGCGGCTCGCCCGTGACGACATTGAAGACGCCCGGCGGAAAGCCGGCACGATCGGCAAGTTCGGCCAGCGCCAACGCCGAATACGGCGTCTCGTGCGAGGGATGCGCGACAACTGTGCAGCCGGCGGCGAGCGCGGCGGCGGCCTTGCGGGTCAGCATGGCGTTGGGAAAATTCCACGGCGTGATGAGCGCGGCGACACCGACCGGCTCCAGCCACACCTCGACCTCAGCGTCCGGCAGATGCGAAGTCACGCTCTCGATGTTGGGACGCTTGGCCTCCTCGGCATAGAACTCGACGAAGGACGCGCCGTAGTCGATCTCGCCGCGCGATTCCGAGAGCGGCTTGCCCTGCTCCAAGGTCATGATCAGCGCCAGATCGTTCTTGCTGGCCACGATCAACTCGAACCAGCGCCGCAGAATGGCGCCGCGCTGCTGCGGCAACAGCCCCGACCAGGCCGGAAAGGCGGCGTCGGCGGCATCCACCGCGGCGCGGCTTTCATCCGACGAGAGCGCGGCGATGTCGCCGATGCGGTCGCCGGTCGCCGGATCGGTGACCTCGATGACAGCGCCGTTGGCGGCCCCGACCCAGGCACCGCCGACAGAGGCGCGCTGGCGGAAAAGATCGCGATCGGAAAGGCCGGCCCGCTCGAGCGCGGCGATATCGTCGGTATCAGTCATGGTTCCCGGACGTCTGACGTGTGGGGCTTACGCCCCTGCCTGTTAAGTAGCGATCACCGCTCCCGTTCCTGCCGCGCGGCAGGCGGCCAGCGTGTGCGTGGCGATCGCCGTATCCTGCGCCCCCGTTCCCGTGAGATCGCAAAGCGTGATGTCGTTCGCGGCCGTGCGGCCGGCAGCTTTGCCCGCAACGACGTCGCCCAATTCGGCCGGCGTGCCCTTCTTCCACAGGCCGGCTTCGATCGCCGCGCGCAGCTCGCCGAGCTTTTCAGCTTGGCTGACACGGTCGCAGACATAGAGGTCGGCGGCGGCCAACACGGCCGGATCGATTTCGTTCTTGCCCTCTTGGTCCGAGCCCATGGCGGTGATGTGCAGACCCGGATGCAGCCATTCGGCCTTCAACACGGGTTCGCGCGCCGGCGTGGTGGTGACGACGAGTTGGCTGTCGGCGACGACCCGCGCGGGATCGGCCTCGGCACGCGCCTCGACGCCGAGCGCGGCGGCAATGTCGCGCGCGCAAGCCGCGGCTTTGTCCTGATCGCGGCCCCACACCCGCACGCGCCTGAACGGCCGCACCAGATGCGCGGCTTCGATCTGCAGCCGCGCCTGCACGCCGGTGCCGATGACGCCGGCGGTGTCGACCGTTTCCGGCGCCAGCCACTTGGCGGCCACCGCGCCGGCGGCAGCCGTGCGCACGTCGGTCAGATAGCCGTTGTCGAGGAACAGCGCCTGCACCAGGCCGGTCGCGGCGGACAAAAGGATCATCAGTCCGTTCAGGCTCGGCAAGCCGATCTTGGGGTTGTCGAAAAAGCCGGGGCTGACCTTGATGGCGAAACCCTCGAAGCCCGGAATGTAGGCCGTCTTCACGTCGACCTCACCGTGCGCGGCGGGAAGCGCCATGGACAGGATCGGCGGCATCACCACCTCGCCGCCCGCCAGGGCCGCAAAGCCGCGCTCGACCACGGCGACCGCGGTCAGGTCGAGCGAGACCGTCTTGCGCAGGTCCGCTTCGGTCACGACCAGCACCTCATGCGGCATAGCGCGCGCCTTCCACGACATAGCCGTTGAGATCGACGTCGGCGCCGGTGACGATGCGCGTGAACACGGTCATGTCCACGTTGCGCCCGGTGACGATGGTCGCCACCGCGCCATCTTCCGTCAGCCGAAGCTTGCCGGACTGCACCGCCGCGATGCCGACGACGCTCGCGCCTTCAGCCACCAGCCGGTCCTCGTAATAAAGCGTCTGCATGGCGCGGTAGATTTCGGCCTCGGTGACGAGCACCGTGCCGTCGAGCAACTCACGGCAGAGCGGGAACGACAGGCGGTTGTTGAGCCCGATGCCGCCGCCGAGCGAGTTGGCCAGGCTCGCAACTTCTTCGACTTCTACCGGACGGCCGGCCGCGATCGAGGCGCGCATGGCCGCGCCGCGATCCATGGAAATGCCGATGACCTTGACCTGCGGCTTGATCGCCTTGGCGGCGAGCGCGATGCCGGCGGCAAGCCCGCCGCCCGACAGTGGCACCAGGATGGTGGCGATGTCCGGCCGCTCCTCCAGGAGTTCGAGCCCGATGGTGCCCTGTCCCGCAATGACCAACGGGTCGTCGAACGGCGATATCTCGGCCAGGCCCTCGCTGTCGCGCAGGCGCTCGCTTTCGGCCAAGGCGTCGTCCTGGCTGCGGCCGGCGATGAGGATATCGGCCCCCAGCGCCTTGATGCCGTCGACCTTGGTCCGCGGCACCAGCGACGACATGCACACCACCGCCTTCAGCCCGCGCGCTTTGGCGGCATAGGCGACTCCGCGGCCGTGATTGCCGGTAGAGCAGCAGACGACGCCGGCGGTATCGGCGGGCAGATTGAACACGGCGTTGGCCGCGCCGCGCAGCTTGAAGGCGCCTGTCGGCTGCGCCAGCTCGAGCTTGAGCAGGAAGTCGCGGCCGCTCAGCGCGCTCATGTGCTGCGAGGGCACGAGCGGCGTGCGCACCGCCGTTCCGGCGATCGACCGGCGCGCTTGATAGACATCGGCCAGCGTCAGCGCCCCCAACGCTACATGTGACAACTCAGTTGGCCTCCGTGACCGCGTGCAGGAATTGCTGGGTGCGCTCCAGTTGCGGGTTTCCGAAGATCTGCTCGGGCGTGCCCTGCTCCTGGATCTTGCCTTTGTCGAAGAAGCAGACCCGGTCGGAAATCTCGCGCGCGAAACGCATTTCGTGGGTGACCATCAGCATGGTCAGGTCGTGCTCTGCCGACAGCGCGCGGATGACGTTGAGCACCTCACCGACCAGTTCCGGGTCGAGCGCCGAGGTCGGCTCGTCGAACAGCATGACGCGCGGGCGCATGGCGAGCGCGCGCGCGATGCCGACGCGCTGCTGCTGGCCGCCGGATAGCTGACCCGGAAACTTGTTGGCGTGGTCGGACAGCCCGACCAGCTTGAGCAGGTCGGCGGCGCGCGCGCGCGCCTCTTCCTTCGACAGGCCGAGCACCACGCGCGGCGCCTCGGTCAGGTTGCGCATCACGGTCATGTGCGGGAACAGATTGAACTGCTGGAACACCATGCCGAGCTCCTTGCGCATCTTGCGCAGGTGCTTTTCGCCCGCCGGCACCAGCTTGTCGTTCTTGCGCTCGTGCCAAAGCGGCTCGCCGCCGACATAGACGACGCCGCTGGAAATGGTTTCCAGCGTCATCAGGATGCGCAGCACCGTCGACTTGCCGGAGCCGGACGGCCCGATGATGGTGACCTTCTCGCCCTGGTTGACCTCGAAGTCGAGATCCTTGAGCACGACGACGCTGCCAAAGCGCTTTTCGACTTTGTCGAAGACGACGATCGGTTCGCTCATCGCAATGCCAGCCCCCTCTTTGGCAGTTTGACGTCGACGTAGCGCACGATGGTGGAGGCGACGAGCGTGAGGATGAGATAGAGCGCACCCACCATCGACAGCGGCACGAGGTAGTCGAACGTCTGGTCCCCGATGATCTTGGCGACGTTCAGCATTTCCAGCACGGTCACGACCGACAGCACCGGCACGTCCTTCATGATCGAGACGAGATAATTGCCGAGCGCGGGCACGACGCGCGGCACCGCCTGCGGCAGCACGACGTGGGTGAAGGTGCGCGCCGGCGGGAAGTCGAGCGCCTTGGCCGCTTCGTGCTGGCCGCGGTCGACGGCCTCGATGCCGGCGCGATAGACCTCGGAGGTGTAGGCGCTGTACTGGATGCCGAGCGCCAGCGCGCCCGTCAGAAAAGCGGGCAATACGATGCCGTAGTCGGGCAAGACGTAGAACAGAAAGAAGAGCTGCACGAGCAGCGGCGTGTCGCGGATAAATTCGGTCACGAAGATCGCGGGCCACGAAATCAGCCGCGAGCGCGCGCCCTTGAGCACGGCGAGCACCAGCCCGATCACCATGGCGACGAAGAAGCCGACGATCGAGGCCTCGATGGTGACCACCATGCCGATCAGCAGAATGGGCAGGATCGACCACGCGAACATCAGCTCGCCGTGATTGGTGTCCCAATGAAAGCCGAACAGCATGGCGCTATCTCCTCACGACGCGCCAGCGCCCCACCGAGCGCTCCAGCAAGCGCATGATGAGGCTGAGCACCAGCGCCATGCCGAAATACATGAAGAGAACGATGGTGTAGATGCTGGTGCTGTCCTGGTAGAAGTTGCGCAATTGCTCGGCCTTGAGCGCGAGATCGCCCAGGCTGATGAGGGAAGCGAGCGCCGTGTCCTTGAGGTTCTGCACGGCGAGGTTGGAGAAGCTCGGCATCATCTCGGGGATGGCCTGCGGCAGCGCGACCCGCCACAGCGCCTGCCGCGGCGTGAAGTTCATCGCCTTGGCCGCCTCGTATTGATGATGGCTGACGGCCTGGATGGCGCCGCGCACCACCTCGGCGCCGTAGGAGCCGATGTTGAGGCCGAGCGCGAGCACGCCGGCGAGCACCGGCGGCAGCCGCAGATTGACGCCGATCATGTCGCCGGCGATCGGCAGCGCGAAATAGAGCCAGAACAACTGCACCAGCAGCGAGGTGCCGCGGAAGATTTCGATGTAGACGACGGAGAGGCCCTTCACGAACCAGTTCGGCGACAGCTTGCCGATGCCGGCGGCGAACGACATCACGCCACCCAGGATTGTCGACAGGACGGTCAGTTCGATCGTGACCCAGGCGCCCTGCCAAAGCGGGCCCAGATAGCTGGTCCACTGCATCGGTTCCACCTTCCCACGATGCGCGAGCCGCCCGGCGCGGCGATCAAATCGTCAAAAGGCGCAGCCGGCCGGAAACGGGATATTCCGGCCGGCCGCGGGAGGCGTCAGCTTACTTGCAGAGCTGCGCCGTGGTCTTCTCCATCGAGCCCTTGATGTCGGCCTCGGTGAAGCCGTACCCGGTGAGGATCTTCTTCCACGCGTCGGTCTTCTTGAAGTCGACCAATGCCTTGTTGAAAGCATCGCGCAACGACTTGGACGAGGAGTTGAAGTTGAACCCGCCCCAATCGCGCACGGTCTTGCCGTCGACGACCGGATCCTTGAAGTCTTCGACTACCGCGACCTTCTTGCTCTTGTTGGCGAGCTGGCTCGCCGTCAGGCCCGTGGCCGCGTAAGCGTCGGCGCGGCCGGTCGCCACCGTCGATATGGCGTCGGAGTTCGACGCGATGGTGACGATGTTGGATTCGGGAACGCCGAGCTTCTGCAGCACGCCCAGCGTATCCGCGCCCGCCATCACCGCGACCTTGGTGCCGGGCTTCTTGAAATCTGAATAAGAGGTTAGCTTCTTGGGATCGCCGTTTTTGACCAGAAGACCGTCACCGTACGAGGTGTTGGGCTCCGAGTAGATGACCTTCTTGCAGCGCTCGGGACGGATGGCCATCTCGGAAGCGGTCATGTCGAAGCGGTTGGCCTGCAGGCCCGGGATCAGCGACGAGAAGTTGGTCACCACCCACTGGATGTTCTTCGAGTCGATCCCGAGTTTCTTGAGAACGGCCTTGGCGACGTCGGGCCCGGCGCCCTTGGCCGCTCCGGTGGGATCGACATAGCCGTAGGGGATCTCGTTGGCGACGGCGATGCGGATATAGCCGCGCTTCTTGATCTGCTTCAGCGTCACGGCGCCGGCCGTCGTCGAGGCCATTGCCGCCACGGCGGTCGCCGCGATGGCGAGTTTGCATACGCCCAGGAACGTCGTCTTCATCTTCTCTCTCCCACTGCTGGATGAACCGGTTACTGCGGCCGATCTCAAGGCCCGCCTCTGTGATGGTCGTACGGTGCGCGGCTGGCGCGATCCCCGTTTCCGGATTGGCCCGGTCATCGCGAGGCCACCCAGGAAGCAGGCGCCGCTTCCAATCCTCCCGAACTCGGATCGGGCCCTGGGGCCCGGATCGCTTTATTCCCGGTCCCAGTCACCGGGCGTTTCGTCACCGCGTTTGCAGCGGCGCCGCAGCACGACGGCCGACCCAGCCGGGAACCGAAGACTTCCCGAACTCACAAAGCGTTGCCGATTGATTTGGCGCCGAAACTCCGTCATGCTCGGTTGTTGTGTACAACACCACGACGATCTTGACGCTGTCAATGCAAAAGTAGCCGTATGATAGGGCCATAAGCCCTTACCGGCTTTGAATGCATGCTCAAAATGTGCACAACATGCCTGGGGTGAAGCTTAGCTTTCGAGCGCGTCGGAGATTCCATGTCCGCCTCCCAACTGCCCTTTTCGCCTGCCGAATATCAGCGCCGGCTCGCCGCGGTTCGCGCCGCCATGGCCAAGCGCGAGATCGACGTCCTGTTCGTCGAGGATCCTTCCAACATGGCCTGGATCACCGGCTACGACGGCTGGTCGTTCTACGTGCACCAGGGCGTCCTCATATTTCACGATGACGACCCGGTCTGGTGGGGACGCACGCAGGACGGCAACGGCGCGTCGCGCACGGTATGGATGGATGATGCCCACGTCACCAGCTACGCGGACAATTACGTGCAATCCACCGAGCGCCATCCGATGCAGGTGCTCGCCGGCATGTTGCGCGACCGCGGCTACGGCACCAAGCGCATCGGGCTGGAATTGGAGAACTACTATTTCTCAGCCAAAGCTTACCTGACGCTGCAAGCCGAATTGCCGAACGCGAAGCTCGTCGACGCCACCGCGCTGGTCAACTGGCAGCGCGGCGTGAAGAGCGCCGAGGAAATCGCCTTCATGCGCAAGGCCGCGCGCATCTCGGAAGCGATCGTCGACTTGGTCGTCGAGCGCTGCGAGCCCGGGCTCGCCAAAAATGAACTGGTGGCGGACATTCTCGCGACGGCGGTTCGGGGCGTCGGCGATGACTGGGGCGACTATGCTGCGATCGTGCCACTGCTGCCGAGCGGGCCGGACGCCGCCGCACCGCATCTGACCTGGGACGGACGCCCGTTCGAGACCGGGCACGCGACCTTTTTCGAAATCGCCGGCTGCTACCGCCGCTATCACACGCCGTTCTGCCGCACCGTGTTTCTGGGCAAGCCACCGAAGACCTTACGCGACGCCGAGGCGGCGCTTGTCGAGGGCCTCGAAGCCGGGCTCGACGCCGCGCGCGCCGGCAACCGCGCCTGCGACATCTACAATGCGCTCGCCGTGCCGCTCGCGCGCGCGGGCATCGACCGCGGCGCCCGCGCCGGCTATCCCATCGGCCTGTCCTATCCGCCGGACTGGGGCGAGCGCACGATCTCGATCCGCGCCGAGGACCAGACCGAACTCAAGCCGGGCATGACCTTCCACTTCATGCCTGGCCTCTGGATGAAGGACTGGGGGCTGGAGATCACCGAAAGCATCCTGGTCGCCGAGCAGGGACCGGCCGAAACCTTCTGCCACCGGCCCCGCAAGCTGTTCGTCAAGGATTGAAGCGCCCGTGGCACTGATCGACGATACCCGCGACATTCTCGCCACGCTGATCGGCTACCCGACGGTCTCGGCCGACAGCAATCTCGATCTGATCGTCTATGCCGCCGACCGCCTCACGGACTGTGGGGCGTCGGTCTCCCTGTTCCGCGACGCGAGCGGCACCAAGGCCAATCTGCTGGCGACCATCGGGCCGGCCGGCGACGGCGGCATCGTGCTCTCGGGCCACACCGACGTGGTGCCGGCGGACGACAACGAATGGAGCGCCGATCCTTTCGTCATGCGCGAGGCCGACGGGCGCCTGTACGGCCGCGGCAGTTGCGACATGAAGGGCTTCATCGCCGCCGCGCTGGCGATGGCGCCCCGCTTCGCGGAGGTGGATCTACGCCGACCGGTGCATTTTGCCCTCACATATGACGAGGAAGTCGGCTGCCTCGGCGGGCGGCAACTGGTCGGCGATCTCGCCAACGCCGGCCTTCAGCCGTCCGTCGCGATTGTCGGTGAGCCGACGATGATGCGCATCATCGAGGGTCACAAGGGCTGCTACGAATACACGACCGAATTCCACGGCCTCAACGGCCACGGCTCCGATCCCGACGCCGGCGTCAACGCCGTCGAATACGCCGTGCGCTACGTCAACCGCATGATGGCGCTCGCCGAAGAACTCAAGCACATGGCGCCGAAGGGCAACCGCTTCCAGCCGCCCTGGACTACTTTGCAGGTCGGGCGCATCGAGGGCGGCACAGCGCGCAACGTCATCGCGCATAACTGCCGGGTCGAGTGGGAAATGCGCCCGGTGCGCGTCAGCGATGCCGAGCACGTCAAGCGCTCACTCGCGCTCTATTGCCAGGAGATTCTGCTACCGGCCATGCGCGCGGTTTCAGGGGACGCGCGCATCGAAACCGAGGTGATCGGTGAGGTCGCGGGGCTGGAGCCCGCGAGCGACAACGAGGCCCGCGAGATCGTATCGGCGCTCACCGGCCAGGACCAATGCGACGTAGTGGCTTTCGGCACCGAGGCCGGCCTGTTTCAGGCCGCCGGCATGTCGGCGGTCATCTGCGGACCCGGCTCGATCGCGCAGGCGCACAAGGCCGACGAGTTCGTTACCATCGATCAATTGCAAGCCTGCCTCGATATGCTATCCGGTTTGGCCGATCGGCTGAGTGCCTAAGGATAGACATCGCATGAGCATGGTGCGCGAACTGGACGAGCGCAAGGCGAGCGCGGCGCGCGAGCGCTTCGAGCGTCTGTATGCGACCCTGCGCGACCGCATCTGCCTGCTCGACTATCCACCCGGCACGCGACTCTCCGAGGAAGCGCTCGCCGAGGAATTCGGCGTCAGCCGCACGCCGTTGCGGCGCGTGCTCGGCTGGCTCGAGTCGCAGGGCCTGCTCAAGTCGGTGCAAGGCGTCGGCACCATCGTCACCGACGTCGACATCGAGGAACTGACGCAAGTCTACCAGCTGCGCATGGAGCTCGCCGAACTCCTCGGCAAGCTGTCGCCCGTGATGCCGGACGCCGCCACGCTGGTGCGCTACCGCGACATCCACAAGCGCAGCCTCGACCTCGTCGTTCATCCCGACGCCCGCACCTTTGCCCGGCTCAACATGGACTTCTTCCAGGTGCTGCTGTCGATCACAGGCAACGAGCCGCTGCGCGAGATTTCCGAGCGGCTGTATCTTCAGACCTCACGTATCTGGCTCAAGCTCACCTCGCCCCGGGAGCTGCCCGACGAGGTCGCCTTCTTCTCACGCGAGATCGCCGACATCCTCGCCGCCGTCGAGATCGGCGACCTGGAGGCGGCCGGCCATATCCGCCGCTCGCACATTTCAATGAGCTTCACCCGGCTCAAGAAGCTGGGCAAATAACCCGCGACTCGCTAAGCCCCACCGCCGCCGCAGCCCGCCTCGCGACGGGCGATTGTCCTGGGGGCGCTTCTCTGCGACTATTTTCACTCCCAGATTCGCCCCGCCGCCGCATTGCGCCACGCCGTCGGCGTCCGTGGTGCAATCAGACGAGGCGGCCAATTTGAGCGACACCTTGAGCGAGAGCCAGCGGAAGTTGCCCAAAAGGAAGGACAACACGCGCGATCCCGAGCGCACGCGCAAAAGGCTTCTCAGCGCCGCCATGCGCGAATTCACCGAAAAGGGCTTCGGCGGCGCGCGCATCGACAACATCGCCGCACGCGCCGGTCTCAACAAACGGCTCCTCTATCATTACTTCGGGGACAAGAACGCGCTTTATCTCGCGGTGCTCGAAACCACTTATGTCGAAATCCGCACCGCCGAGCTCGGCCTCAACCTCGAAAACGACGACCCTATCGAGGCGGTGCGCAAGCTCGTGCATTTCACTTGGGACTATTTCCTGAAGCACCCCGAGTTTTTGAGCCTGCTCGCGACCGAGAACCTGCTCAGGGCCAAGCACCTGAAGAAGTCGAAGGTGATCTTCGGTTTGCACACCCCGCTGATTTCGCTCATCTCGGCGATCATCAAGCGCGGCACCGCCGCCGGCGCCTTCCGCAAGGGGCTGGATCCGGTAGCGCTCTACATCACGATCGCGTCGCTCGGCTGGTTCTATCTGTCCAACCGCTACACCCTGTCCACCATCTTCGACCGCGACGTGATGGACAAAACCGAGCTCAAGGACTGGGGCGACCACATCACCGATGTCGTCGTAACCTACGTAAAAGCCTGACGTTTTCGGGATTTCGCGGCGCACCGCGGCGCCCGCCCCGTCTCGGTTGACGGCGCCGCCGGAGCCGCCTATAAGTAACTATAAGGTTACTTAGGGGAGAAAGCGATGACCGTCCGCCGTCTCGGCATCATCATGAACGGCGTCACCGGCCGCATGGGTACCAACCAGCACCTGATGCGGTCCGTCGCCGCTATCCGCCGCCAGGGCGGGGTGGCGTTGGCCAATGGCGACCGGGTCATGCCGGACCCGATCCTGGTCGGCCGCAACGCCGACAAGCTCAAGGCGCTAGCCGAGCGCGCCGGCGTGGAACGCTGGACCACCGACCTCGACAAGGCGATGGCCAACAAGGACGACGAGCTGTTCTTCGACGCTGCCACGACGCAGATGCGGCCCGCGCTGCTCGAGCAGGCCATCGCCGCCGGCAAGCACATCTATTGCGAAAAGCCGATCGCGACCACCCTCGACGAGGCCATGAAGGCCTGCAAGGCGGCGGAAAAGGCCGGCGTGAAGAACGGCGTGGTGCAGGACAAGCTCTTCCTGCCCGGCCTGCTCAAGCTCAAGATGCTGCGGGAGTCCGGCTTCTTCGGCCGCATGCTCTCGGTGCGCGGCGAGTTCGGCTACTGGGTCTTCGAGGGCGACTGGCAGAGCGCGCAACGCCCGTCCTGGAACTACAAGACCGCCGAAGGCGGCGGCATCATCCTCGACATGCTGTGCCACTGGCGCTACGTGCTCGACAACGTGTTCGGCGAGGTCAAGGCTGTCACCTGCCTCGGCACCACGCATATTCCGGAGCGCTGGGACGAGAACGGCAAGGGCTACAAGGCCGACGCCGACGACGCGGCTTACGCCACCTTCCAGCTCGAGGGCGGCGTCATCGCCAACATCAATTCGTCCTGGTGCGTGCGGCCCTATCGCGACGACCTCGTCACCTTCCAGGTCGACGGCACCCACGGCTCGGCCATCGCCGGCCTTCACGACTGCATGATGCAGGCGCGCCAGGCGACGCCGCGCCCGGTGTGGAACCCGGACGAAAAGCAGACGCTCGATCTCTACGCCGCCTGGCAGCCAGTGCCGGAATTCGCTGCCTTCGACAACGGCTTCAAGGTGCAGTGGGAGATGTTCATCCGCCACATCGCGGAAGACGCGCCCTACAAGTACACCTTGCGCGAGGGCGCCAAGGGCCTGCAGCTCGTCGAGCTCGCCGCCCAAAGCTGGCAGGAACGCCGCTGGGTCGACATCCCGGCGTTACCGTTCTGACTTTCGCGGGAGGACCGTCCCCATGAATCGCATCGACCGACCGACGCAGGCGCTCGCCGTCACCCTGCCGCGCGCCGACCGCACGCTGGAGACGTTCCGCCTGTCGCCGCCGCGCGACTTTCCGGCGCGCGTCAAGGGCAAGCTCAACCGCATCGCCTTTGCCGCCGCGCATGTGGTGGCCGATCCGCTGGCCGACAACGACCCTTGGCTCGGCTGCGCCATCGACTGGGACCGCACCATCGCGTTCCGCGAGCATCTCTGGGGCCTCGGTCTCGGCGTCGCGGAAGCCATGGACACCGCGCAACGCGGCATGGGCGTCGACTGGCCGACCTCGCTCGAGCTCATCCGCCGCTCGGTCGAGGCCGCGCGCCGCTCAGACGGCATCGTGTTCTCCGGCTGCGGCACCGACCAGCTCGATCCCAACGACGCCAAGACGCTCGATGACGTCATCCGCGCCTACGAGGAGCAGATCGAGGCGATTGAGGCCGTGGGCGGCCGCATCGTGCTGATGGCCTCGCGCGCGCTCGCCCGCGTCGCCCGCTCGGGCGACGACTACGCCAAGGTCTACAACCGCATTCTTTCAGCCACGCGCGAACCGGTCATCATTCACTGGCTCGGCGACATGTTCGACCCGGCGCTCGCCGGCTACTGGGGCGCAGCCGACCTCGACCGCGCCACCGATACCGCCGTCGCCATCATCAACGACAACGCCGCCAAGGTCGACGGCGTCAAAGTCTCGCTGCTCGACAAGGACCGCGAGATCGCCATGCGCCGCCGGCTGAAGGACGGCGTGCTCATGTATACCGGCGACGATTTCAACTACGCCGAACTCATTGCCGGCGACGACCAGGGCTATTCGCACGCTCTCCTCGGCATCTTCGACGTCATCGCCCCGGCGGCCTCCGCCGCGCTCGTGCAGTTGGCAGCGAACGACACCAAGACCTTCCACGACATCCTGGCGCCGACTGTGCCGCTGTCGCGCCACATCTTCCGCAGCCCCACCCGCTTCTATAAGACCGGTGTCGTGTTTATGGCCTATCTCAACGGCCACCAGGACCATTTCACGCTCGTCGGCGGGCAGGAAAGCGCCCGCTCCACACTGCATCTTGCCGACATCTTCCGTCTCGCCGACGCCGCCGGCTTGCTGCACGATCCCGAGCTTGCCGCCACACGCATGCGCACGGTGATGGCGAGCCGCGGCATCGACGCATGATTTAGAGGGACCCGATGCGAGACCTGAGCCGCGACCACAGCCTGCTGTCGCTCAACACCGCGACCGTGCGCAAGCAGGGATCGCTCATCGACATTGTGGAGGCCTGCGCCCGTCACGGCATCCGCGCCATCGATCCCTGGCGCGACCAGGTGGCGGCGGTCGGCCTCGAGCGTGCGGTGAAAGCTGTGCGCGACGCCGGGCTCGAACTGTCGGGATATTGCCGCGGCGGCATGTTCACCGCCGACGAGGCCCACCGCGCAGACGCGCGCGACGATAACCGGCGCGCGGTCGACGAGGCCAAGGCGCTGGGCGCGCCTTGCGTCGTCCTGGTGGTCGGCGGCCTGCCGCAATATTCGCGGCCCGGCAGCGCGCCCAGCAAGGACCTCGCTGCTGCCCAGGCCCAGGTCGCCGACGGCATTAGCGAGATGATGGACTATGCGTTCTCGGTCGGCATGAAGCTCGCGATCGAGCCGCTGCATCCGATGTACGCCGCCGACCGCGCCTGCGTAAATACGCTGCGCCACGCGCTCGATCTCTGCGACCAACTCGATCCGGCGCGCAGCGGCACCGTCGGCGTCGCTCTCGACGTCTATCACACCTGGTGGGACTTCGAGCTGTTCAAGCAGATCGAGCGCTGCGGCCCCGAGCGCCTGCTCGCATTCCACGTCTGCGATTGGATGGTGCCCACCGCCGACATGCTCAACGACCGCGGCATGATGGGCGACGGCGTCATCGACATACCGCGCGTGCGCGGCGCCGTCGAGGCGCTGGGCTATAGCGGGTACGTCGAGGTCGAGATCTTCTCGCAGCGCTGGTGGGACCGGCCGATGGACGAAGTGATCGGCACCTGCATCGAGCGTCTCAAGACCGTGGTATAGTCGCGGGCACGCCGCCGACCGGGCGGCGGTGCCAACCCGGAAAGGATCACCGCGGTGGATGCGAAGGTGCCATGGTCGGTCCGCGCTCAACCGCTGAGCGACGACGCATTCGCGCCCTATGGCGACATCATCGAGCCGCGGCGCAGCGGCAACCAGTTCGATCGCTCGCACACCAATGACCCCGCCAAGACGGAGCCGCACGTCAAGCTCGTGCTGACGAATGGTGAGCCGGTGCTGCGCATCATGCACCAGAAGCATCGCGGCCTGGTCTTTTCGGGCATGGCGCGTCACCTTCGCGTCAGCCAGTGTCTCGGCTCGCTGCAGGGCAAGGAATGGTTCATGGCGTTTGCGGCCCCTACCCCCGGCAAGTCCGCGCCGGACCCGGCCGCCATCACCGCGTTTCGCATTCCCGGCGACCGCATCGTCAAGCTGCACGTGGGCACCTGGCACGCCGGTCCTCATTTCACCCACGACGAGTGTCTGTTTCTCAATCTCGAGAACGAAGACACCAATACCCGTGACTTCGAGGACGTGGCCCTGCCACAGCCCTGCACGATCGAGCCCTGAACGCGCCGCCGCCCTGAACGCAATGGACGACAACCGCAAGCCAAACCTCATCGGACGCTGATCGGCCTTCCTGGCCGCCTCGCTCTGGACAGCGACGCCTGCCCGGTGCATGCGTGTTCGAGGTTGAGACGGCATGAGTGAGAAGGAACGACGCCGATGACGGCAGAGCCGGTTAGCTTGACGCGGGATGGCGCGGTCGCATTCGTCCTTATCGACAATCCGCCGGTGAATGCTTCGTCGCAGGCGGTCCGCGCCGGGCTCGCCGCGGCCGTCAAAGACGCCTTCGAAGATGCGAGCGTCGAGGCGATCGTCATCGCCTGCGAGGGCCGCACGTTCGTCGCAGGCGCCGATATCCGCGAGTTCGGCAAGACGCCGCTGGCACCATTCTTGACCGACGTCCTGCAGGTGATCGAGAACGGCCCGAAGCCGGTGGTGGCCGCGATCCACGGCACGGCGCTGGGCGGCGGCTTCGAATTGGCACTCGCCTGCCATGCCCGGGTCATGGCGCGCGGCGCCAAGGTCGGCCTGCCCGAAGTCAAGCTCGGGGTTCTGCCGGGCGCCGGCGGCACCCAGCGAACGCCGCGGCTCGCCGGCATGCTGGCGGCGCTCGATCTGGTGACGAGCGGCCGGCAGGTCAAAGCCGACGAAGCCCAGAAGCTCGGCCTTGTCGATCTCGTGACAGACGGCGATCTTCGCGCCGAGGCCGCCGCCTACGCCCGCGGCCTGGTCGGCAAGCCGTTGCGACGCTCCGGCGAGCTGCCGATCCCGACCTTCGACGCCGGCGCCTTCGAAAAGGCGCGCGCCGCGGTCGCAGCCAAGGCGCGCGGACAGATCTCGCCGGTGCGGGCGGCCGACGCGGTGGCCATGGCGGCAACGCTGCCGATCGCGCAGGCGCTGCCGCGCGAGCGCGCGATGTTCCTGGAGCTCTTACCTTCGCCGCAGGCCAAGGCCCTGCGCCATGTATTCTTTGCCGAGCGCGAGGTCGCGCGCGTGCCGCATCTCAAGGGCGTGCAGGCGCGTCCCTTCGCGACCGTCGGCGTGATCGGCGCCGGCACCATGGGCGCCGGCATCACCGTTGCGCTTCTCGACGCCGGCCGCCCGGTGACGGTGGTCGAAAATTCCGATGCGGCCGCCGAGGCCGGACGCGCGCGTATCGGCGGTCTCTACGACCGCTCGATCCGCTCCGGGCGCATGAGCGAGGCGACCAAGGCCGAGCGGCTCGCGAGGCTGACCGTGACGGCGGACTTCGCGGCGCTTTCAAGCTGCGATCTCGTCATCGAAGCCATCTTCGAGGAAATGGACATCAAGAAGAGCGTGTTCGCGCGGCTCGGGCCGATCGCCAAGCCTGGCGCGGTGCTGGCCACCAACACGTCCTATCTGGACATCAATGTCATCGCTGCGGAAAGCGGGCGGGCCGGCGACGTCATCGGCTTGCACTTCTTCTCGCCGGCACACATCATGAAGCTTGTCGAGGTGGTCGAGGGCAAGGCCAGCGCGCCCGACGCGGTCGCGACCGGCATGGCGGTCGCGCAAGCGCTCGGCAAGATCGGCGTGGCCTGCGGCGTTTGCGACGGCTTCATCGGCAACCGCATTCTGTCGGCCTCCCGCTACGTGACCGATAGCGCGCTGGAAGACGGCGCGTTCCCGCACGAGATCGACGCTGCCATGGAGGCCTTCGGCTTCCCGATGGGGCCGTTCGCGGTCTCCGATCTAGCCGGGCTCGACATCGGGCTCGCGCGCCGCAAGCGGCTGGCGCCGACGCGCGACCCGCGGCTGCGCTACGTCAATACGCTCGCCGACCGGATCTGCGAGCTTGGCCGCTTCGGACAGAAGACCGGCGCCGGCTGGTATCGATACGAAGGCGGCAAGCGGCAGATCGACCCCGAGGTCACCGCCATGATCGAGGCATACTGGCGGGAGCGCGGCACACAGCACGTGGCTCCCGACGGCGAGGCGCTGGCGCGCCGCGTGCGCGCCGTGATGATCAACGAAGGCGCCAAGATCCTGGCCGAAGGCATCGCCGCGCGCGCGCTCGACATCGACGTGGTCAAGATCAACGGCTACGGCTATCCGGCCTGGCGTGGCGGGCCCATGTTCGAAGCGGATGAGATCGGCACGCCCGCCATCTTCGCCGACATGCGGGACGTGCACCTGCGTTCCGGTTGGGGCTCCGAGCCCGCCCCGTTGCTGGTCGAACTGGCCGCACGCAACGGCCGTTTCGCGGACCTCGATCCCAAACGCTGAGCCGCCGGCGCGCATGCCGCGCCCCGCACTAACCCATTGCTCCGTCGACGCAATAATCCTCAGCGAGCCTATGACAAGCCGGCCGTCTGCGGTTATGGTGGGGGCCATCCCCATCATCTTCATGGCGTGGCGTCGGGTAAGGGTTCGGAATGAGGTTGGCCGCACGGCGGCACATATGGCGGTGTTTTGCTCTCTGCCTTGCTGGCGGCATTCTGCTCGGGCCGCATCGCGCCCGGGCATTCGACTTTTTCGGCCTGTTCGGCGATGAACCGCCGGCCGTTTCGCAGAAGTCTCTGCCCTATTCGCTGAAATTCGACGTCTCGGGCGGGCCGACAACGTGGACCGGCGCGTCAGAGCTTGTGGAACCGCTGCAGGAAGCCTCCAGTCTCTACAAGCTGCGGCAGAATGCCCCGATCAGCGGGGCGAGCTTGGTGCAGCGCGCGGCCGGCGACCTTGCGCCCATGCTCGATGCGCTCTGGGGCGCCGGCTATTACAACGCTCGGATCGAGATCGAAATCGCCGGTCACCATTTGCGGCTCGGCCAGGCGCCGCCGGCGGGAACCGCCGCCGCCGCGGAAGCGTATCGCGGACGTAAGCTGGTACCGATCCAGGTGGCGGTGCGGCCGGGGCCGATGTTCCGTCTGCGCCATATCCGCATCACCGACGCCCGCACCGGCCGGCCGTTTCCGCCCGCCGTGCTGCCGCCGCGCGCGCTCAAAATTGCTCCAGCCGATCCCGCCAAGGCAGCCGCCATCCGCGCCGCCCGCGCCGCCCTGATCGACTGGTTTCGCGGCGAAGCGCATCCGCTCGCCAAGGCGACCGCCACCAAGCCTGTCGTCTATCACGATAAGCACGTAATGGACGTCGCGATCGCCATCGATCCCGGGCCACGCGCGGAGTTTGGCCGCGTCCGCGTCACCGGCCAATCGCAAGTAGACCCGCGCGTGGTGCGCTCGCACGTCTACATCGAGCCCGGCGAACTCTATTCGCCGCGCAAGCTCGCCGAGTCGCGCCAATCAATTCTCGGCGGTCTTCCCGCCATCAGCTCGGTGCGCATCCGCGAGGCCAAGACGCTCGACGCTAACGGCCAACTGCCAATCGACGTCGACGTCACCGATCGTAAGCGCCACGTCGTCGGCTTCGCCGCGCGCTATTCGACCCTCGACGGTCCCGACGTGAAGGCATATTGGCAGGATCGCAACCTGTTCGGCGGCGGCGAAAGCCTGCGCTTCGAAGGCGAAGCCTTCCTGCCGCCGCAGACCTACTCGTCCTTCGTCGACAGCCTCGACAATTTCGGCTGGTCTGATCTCGGCGGCCGCTTCAAGGCAAGCTTCGTCAAACCGGCGCTCGCCGGCTCGCGCAATGACCTGCTGCTCAACGCGCTGGTCGAAAAGGACCGTACCGGCGGCGACCAATACGGCGGCTACACCGCCAAGCGCAGCCTCGCCAGCGCTGCGATCCGTCACCGTTTCAGCGACACCGCGTCGGTGCAGATCGGTTTCGTCGGCGAGAAGGGCGAGACCTCCGACACACTCGGCACCATCGACTATCACCTTTTCGGCATTCCGATTGCGGCGACCTACGACTCCACCGACCGTCGGCTCGACCCGACTCGCGGCATTCGCGCCACCGCATCGCTCGCCGCCTATCCGACCTTCTTCGGCTCGTCCGTCGGGCTGGTCGAAACCAAGCTGCAGGGCTCGACCTATTACGCCGTCGATGACGACGCCCGGCTGGTGCTGGCGGCACGTGCCACCGTCGGTTCGGTGTCGGGTGCGGCGCTTGATGCCATTCCGGCTAACCATCGCTTCTATGCCGGCGGCGGCGGCTCGGTGCGCGGCTATCGCTACCAGAGCCTGAGCCCGCTCGATGCTAATGGCCAGGTCATCGGCGGCCGCAGCCTGTTCACGGCCTCGTTCGAGGCGCGCTGGCGGGTGACCGACACGTTCGGCCTGGTGCCGTTCCTCGACATGGGCGAGGCATTCCGCTCGGAATACCCGGACTTCAGCGAGCCGCTGCGCTACGCCGCCGGTCTCGGCTTCCGCTACTACACCGCCATCGGCCCGATCCGCGTCGACGTGGCCTTGCCGCTCAATCCGCGGCCGGGCGATGCCGGCTACGGCATCTATTTTGGCATCGGACAGGCGTTCTGACATGCGGCGCTTGCGGCAATCGACAATATTCGGATTGCTCGCGGTTTTGGCGGTCGCGGGCACGCTGATGCTTGCCTCGACGCTCGCCGGCCGCAGCGCCGACGATGAAAAAGGCATATTGGCGAGCCTGCTCTCGCGCGTGCTGTCAACGCCAACGACGCGGGTCTCGATCGGCGCGGTCGATGGTGCGCTATCGTCCGATGCTATCATCCACCACATCACCATCGCCGACCGCGACGGCGTGTGGCTGAAGCTCGACAAAGCGCGCATCGTCTGGAGCCGCACGGCGCTCCTGCTGCACCAGCGGCTCGAGGTCGACAAGCTCGAGATCGGCGATCTCGACATCCTGCGACGGCCGCTGCCGGCGGACCAGGATACCGCCACGAGCAACCAGCCGATCCTGCCGCAACTGCCGGTCAGCGTTCAGATCAAGGCCTTCGCGCTGAAGCAACTGGCGCTCGGCGCTCCGGTGGTGGGCGAGGCCGCGCAGCTCAGCGCCAGCGGCAGCGCCAGCCTCGGCAGTCCGTCGCAAGGGCTGAACCTGCATTTCGAGGCGCACCGGCTCGACGCGCCGGGCAGTCTGACCGCGCAGCTCGCGCTGGTGCCGAAGACGCAAGCGCTCACCCTCAAGCTCGCCGCCAACGAGCCCGCCGGCGGGCTGGTGGTGCACGCGCTGAAGGTGCCGAACCTGCCGCCGCTCTCGCTCGATCTGTCCGGTTCCGGGACGCTCGATGCCTTTACCGCGCAACTGACCTTCGACGCCGGCAAGGATATCGGCGCCACCGGCTCGGCCAATGTGCGGAGGATCGCCGACACGCGGCAACTGAGCTTGGATCTCAAAGCGCGCATCGCCGGATTGCTGCCAGCGCCCGCAGCCCCGGTCTTTGCCGGCACCACCAGCCTCAACGGCACCATCGATTTTAACGACAGCGGCGCCATTGCCATCAAACCAGTGGCGGTTGCCTCGCAGACCGCGCGCCTCACCGTGCAGGGCACGCTGTCGCCGGAGCAGGTCGCCGACCTGACGGTCTCGGCGAAGGCGCTCGACACCGGCGGCGGCAAGACGCACGCGGACAAAGTCTCGATTGGCAAGCTCGCCTTCGACGCCAGCGTCAAGGGGCCGATCCTGCGCCCGAGCGTCGACGCCCATCTGGACGCGGCGGACATCGACGCGCCGCAAGGCAGGCTCAAAACGCTCACCGCACGCTTCGCCACCACTCCCGCCGACGATGGCGCCAGATCCGCGGACAAGGCAGCGCCGATCCCGTTCTCGGCCCAGGCCCAGGCAACTGGCGTTGTCCCAACCGACCCGGCGCTCGCCCGCGCGCTCGGGGACGCGTTCACGCTCACGGCCAAGGGCACAGCGCACAAAGGGGTTGCCGACGTCGAGAACGCGCATGTAACGACGCCGACCGCCGCAATCGCCTTCACCGGCCGCATCGGCGAGCCTGAACTCAACGGCCGGCTCACCGTGCACGCCGACGACCTCAGCCGCTTCGGCGATCTCGCTGGGCTGAAGCTCGCCGGCGTCCTCGATCTTTCGGCCGCGCTCAACGGCGTGCCCAAGGAAGGCCATATCGAAGCCGTCCTCGACGGACGCGCCGACCGGTTCGCCACCGGCATCAAGTCGATCGACGGCCTCACCGGCGGCCGGCTGACGCTCGACGGCAGCATCCGCAAGCTGCCGCATGGCGGCTACGGCTTCGGCCAACTGCGCCTCATCGGCCGCCACGTCAGCGCGCGCGCCGACGGCGAGGCCACGACCCAGACCGCCGGCATCGATGTCCAACTCGCGATTCCAGACCTCAAATACGCCGATAAGCGGCTAACCGGTCGCGCAGATGGCAAGTTGCGGCTGACCGGCTCAGCGACGAAGCCGGATGCCGGCATTAATATCACCGTCACCGACGCCAGTGCGCTCGGGCGTTCGATCCCGCATCTGACTTTGCAGGCAACCGCGACCGACTTGACCGGTCAGCTCGCCGCCAGCGCCAAGCTCGCCGGCTCGGTCGGCGGCAAACCGGCTGACGGCACACTCGATCTCGCCAAGCAGGCCCACGGCGGCTGGCGCCTGAGCGATCTCGACCTGCACGTCGGCTCGGTTTCCGCCAAGGGCAACGTGACGCTGAACGCCGACAATCTCGCGGCCGGCAGGCTGACGCTCGATGCCAAAGATCTCGACGACATCTCGCCGCTGGTGCTCACCAAGCTGTCAGGCGCACTCCACGCCGATACAACGCTCACCATTGCCGACGGCGGCCAAAGCGCTGCGCTCTCCGCGCAAGCGCGCGCCATCAAGATCGGGACGACGGCGCTCGACCGGCTGGACGCCAACATCCGCGCCGACGATCTCTACCGCCGCCCGATCATCGACGGCCACATGAACGTCGACCGCGCCCGCTTCGCCGGCGAAGATATTTCGCGGATACGATTGAGCGCGAAGGCCGCCGGCGCGGCGAGCGCCATCACGCTGACTGCGCGGGCGCGCGGCTTCGCCATCGACGCCCGCGGCAAGTTGCACGCCTCGTCGCCGGTACGCTTCGACCTCGCCGCTTTCGAAGCGCGGCGCGGCCCGCACCGCATCGCGCTTGCGCATCCCACCACGATCACCTTCGACGCCGGCTCCGTCGAAGCCAAATCGCTGCTGCTCGCGCTCGACCGCGGCCGGCTTTCGATCCACGGCCGTCTCGGCAAGACCCTCGATGTGTCGCTGCGGGCGCAATCGGTACCGTTGTCGGCGTCGGAAGCGCTGGTGCCGAAACTGGGTCTGTCCGGCACATTGAACGGCGAGGCCAAGCTTACCGGCACGGCCAAGGCGCCGGCGGGCACCTGGCGGTTACGCATCGACCGGCTCGTCACACCCCGGACGAAGGACAATGGCCTACCGCCGATCAGCATTGCCGCTTCGGGCCGGCTCGCCCATCAGCGTACCAGCCTCGACGCCACCCTTCGCGCGGCGGGCGCCGGTACGATCACGGCCAAGGGGACGGTGCCGCTCGCCGGCGACGGCTTGGACCTGACCTTGCGCGGACCGATCGATCTCGGCGCCATCAATCAAACGCTGTCCGCAAGTGGACGCCAACTCACCGGCAAGGCGGCCATCGATATGCGGCTGCGCGGCAGCCTGACGCGGCCGCGCGTCGAGGGCACGGCCACGATCAGCAACGGCGGCTACCAGGACGCCAGCCTCGGCGTGCGCTTGCGCCACATCGAGGGCCGGCTGAGCGCCCATGGCGACACCCTTCGCATCGACCGGCTGACCGCGCAGACCTGGGATGCCGGCACCATCTCGGCGCAAGGCAGTGTGCGCGTCGCCCCCGACGCCGGCTTCCCCGGCAACATCCGCATCACCAGCCGCAACGCCAAGCTGGTCGCCAACGACGTGGTGACGGCGGTCGCCAATCTCGGCCTGACCTTGTCGGGCCCGCTCACGCGCGACCCGAAGATCGGCGGCAGCGTCGACATCGTCTCCATGGACATCAGTATCCCCGAACGCCTGCCGACGACCTTGCAGCCGCTCGCCGGCACGCGCCATGTCGATGCGACGCCGGAGGCGGCGGCGCGCCTCGCCATGCAGGCGAAGGCGAGGGCGCGCGCGGGCATGAAGCCCGCTTTCGACGCGGCGCTCGATCTCGCGGTCAGCGCACCCAATCACGTATTCGTGCACGGCCGCGGCATCGACGCCGAGCTCGGCGGCCAACTTCAGCTGCGGGGGCGGCTGTCGAATCCGGTGACCATCGGCGGCTTCGACCTGCGGCGCGGGCGCATGTCGGTCGCCGGCACCCGGCTCGATTTCACGCAAGGGCGCATCAGCTTCGCCGGCAGCCTGACGCCGCAACTCGATCTGGTCGCGCAGACGCAGACGACCGACGTCACCGCCACCATCACCATCAGTGGTCCGGCCGACGCCCCGCGCTTCGCCTTCAGCTCGAGCCCCGCGTTGCCGCCGGACGAAATCCTCTCGCGCCTCCTGTTCGATAAGGCGAGCGGCGGCCTGTCGCCGGCGCAGGCGCTACAAGTGGCGCAGGTGGCCGCTCAGTTTTCCGGCGGCGGCGGCAGCGACGTGTTCGAGCGCGTGCGCCGGGCGCTCGGCGTCAGCAGCATCGACGTCTCGGTTGGCAGCAGCGGCGACCCCAAGGTCGGCATATCGCGCGCCATTAACCGGCGCATCAGCGTGGGCGTGAAGGGCGGCCGCCAGCCCGAGGACAGCGGCGTCTCGGTCGATATCGACGTGACCCGCCACATCCGGGCCCAGGGCGAGGTCGATCGCAACGGCCAAAGCGCGGTCGGCGTCGGCATGCAGTGGGAATATTGAGAAACACACGCCTTCTACCGGCGGCTCATTGAAGAGCGGCGCATTTCGCGCTGAAGTGCTATCGCAAGCCACCGGCCCCTTTGAAGGATCGCGGACCCACTGCCATGAAGACGCGCATAACCGAGCTGTTCGGCATCGATCACCCCATCATCCAGGGCGGCATGCACTTCGTCGGCCTCGCCGAGCTGGCGGCCGCCGTTTCCAATGCCGGGGGTCTCGGCATCATTACGGCGTTGACTCAAGGAACGCCTGAACGGCTGGCGGCGGAGATTACGCGCTGCAAGGCGATGACGAACAAGCCATTCGGCGTCAACTTGACCTTTCTTCCCGCCCTCAGCGCGCCGGACTATCCGGGGCTGATCCAGACGATCATCGACGGCGGCGTCAAAATTGTCGAGACCGCCGGCAACAATCCGCAGAAATGGATGCCGCAACTCAAGGATGCCGGCATCAAGGTGATCCACAAGTGCACCTCGGTGCGGCACGCGCTCAAGGCACAGGCGATCGGCTGCGACGCGGTCTCCGTCGACGGCTTCGAGTGCGGCGGTCACCCCGGCGAAGACGACGTGCCCAATTTCGTTCTGCTGCCGCGCGCGGCCGACGCGCTCGAAATTCCGTTCGTCGCCTCGGGCGGACAGGCGGACGGCCGGTCCCTCGTCGCGTCGCTGGCGCTCGGCGCCGACGGCATCAACATGGGCACGCGCTTCATCGCCACCGAGGAGGCGCCGGTTCACGACAAGGTCAAAGCGGCGCTGGTCAACGCCTCGGAGCTCGATACACGCCTGGTCATGCGGCCCTTGCGCAATACCGAGCGCGTGCTGGCCAACGCCGCCGTCGACCGGCTTCTCGAGAAGGAGCGCGCGCTCGGCGACCGCCTCGAATTCAAGGACATCGCCACCGAAGTCGCCGGCATCTATCCTCGGGTCATGATCGAGGGCGACGTGGAGGCCGGCGCTTGGTCCTGCGGCATGGTGGCCGGGCTCATCCACGACGTGCCGACGGTGGCCGAGTTGATCGAACGCATCATGGCGGAGGCGGAGGCGATCATCAGCCGACGCCTGGCCGGCATGCTGGCGTGAGCGCCGAACCGGGCCTGCGCCGCAGCAGCCCGCCGGAAGTTATCTTCGCGTCATATTTCGAATGACGGCCGTGGAACAGCCGGAGAATGGCGCGCCCGAAAGGATTCGAACCTCTGACCCCCAGATTCGTAGTCTGGTGCTCTATCCAGCTGAGCTACGGGCGCTTTTGGCTCGACGGACCGCATCGGACCGCGAGACCGGGCCTTAGCTATCGCCTCGGCTCCCCGTTGGCAAGGGTTGCGGAAGACAGTTTCGGCCCAAGCGGTCGGGGCGCCGCCGGCCTCGCCCCATCACGCTCGGGCCGCCCGTCAGGCCCTCACCCGCTCGTTCTGATGCGCCCGGAAGTCGATGGCGCGGTCGGGAATCGTGATGCGGAAGGTGGCGCCGAGGGTGCCGGGCACCAGGGCGATATCGCCGCCGTGCGCGCGCGCCAATTCGGCGGCAATGGCCAGACCCAATCCGGTGCCGCCGGCGCGGGCGGAACCCTGGAAGGCCTGGAACATATGAGCGCGCGCCTTTTCCGGCACACCGGGCCCGGTGTCGGAGACCTCCAGCACCACGACGCTGCCCTCGCGCCGGCCGGTGATACGGATCTGGTCGCGTGCCGGGTCCCCCGTCCCGCGCGTCTCCAGCGCCTGCATGGCGTTGCGCGCGACGTTGGCCAGGATCCGGAACAGCTGGTCATGATCCGCCTGCACGGTGAGCCCGCGCTCCACGGCGACAATCCACCGGATCGGCACATCGAGGCCGAGCCCGAGCGCCTCGTGCACTTCCTCGATCAGCGGTTCGATCTCGACGGTCCTGCGCTCGGGCGCCAACTCCTGCGCCGCGCCATAGGACAGCGTCGACTGGCAGAACGCGATCGCGCGTTCGAGCGTGCGCATCAGCTTGGGCGCAAAGCGCTGTACCTTGGGATCGTCCAAGGTGGATAGCTGGTCGGAGAAGAGCTGCGCCGACGACAACAGGTTGCGCAGGTCGTGGTTGATCTTCGACACCGCCAAACCCAGCGCCGCCAGACGGTTCTTCTGGTGCAGCATGGAAGCGAGCTCGCGCTGCATGGCGGCAAGCTCACCCTCGGCGGTGCCGAGTTCGTCGCGGCGGCCCGTTTCCGCGATGATGCGCGCGGGGTTCTCAGGGTCGGCCCGGAACGCCACCATGTTGCTGGTGATGCGCCACATCGGCCGCACCAGCAGATAATGCAGCGCGAAGTAGACCAGCGTGGCGGTGATGCCCGAGATCGCCAGCGACAGCAGCAGGATGTTGACGGAGAAGGTCAGCATCGCCTTGCGCAACGGCGCCTCGTCGAGAACGATCTCGAGGAAATCGCCATGTGCCATCGGCGCCGGGCCGACCAGGCGGATAACGTCCTGCGGCTTGGACAACACCAGCGTATCGAAGGCGTCCATGATGGCGTGCCACCAGGTCACATGACGCATGTCGACATTCTGGTCGATATGGTTCGGCACGTTGTAGGCGGCAAGCATGCGCCGCTCGTCGCCCATCTTGATCGCCAGGGCCCGGGCTCCGATGCTGGACAGGATTTCCTTGGCGAGACTCTCGGGCACCATGCCGCTCGGCGCCGCGCTCAACACGAGACCGGCGGTGTGGGCGGCGGCCAGCCGGTCGTTCAGCCAGTTGAGCCGGAAGTTGGCGACCGAGGGCACGTAGATCAGCACTTCCGCCACCATCACGAACAGGATCGTGAGCAGTAGCAGCTTGCTCGACATCCCGAAGCGCGCGCGGCGCCCGGGCTCCGGCGCGCTTTCGGCAAGGGGTTCCTTTGCGGGTTCGCTGGTCATCGGCAACACGGGCCTCAACCGAACAGTCGCAGCCAAGCGATGATGCGGCGCAACATCGGCCGCGTCAAACTCGGCGCAAAGAAGTCGATGGCCGCGCGCTTGCCGATCTCCGACAAGGTCGGATACGGCAGCACGATGCCGGTCATGGCGCGGATGTTCAGTTTCTGCGCGATCGCCAGCGTCCACGGCGTGATCAGCTCGCCGGCCTGGGCACCCACGATGGTGACGCCCAAAATCTTGCCCTTGGCCGTCGCGACCACCTTGATGTGCCCGTGCGGGGTGCGCTCGGCCACCGCGCGATCGTTGTCGTGATAAGGCCAGCGCAGAATGCGCAACTTCCTGTAGCGCTGCGCGCGCGCCTGGGCTTCCGTCAGCCCCGTCTGCGCCAGCTCCGGCTCGGTATAGGTCACCCACGGAATGGCGTGCACGTTCGCTTTCACCGGCAGCCGGAACAGCGCGTTCCTTATCACCAGGCCGGCGTGATAGTTGGCGGCGTGGGTGAACTGCGGCTGTCCGGCCGCGACGTCGCCGATGGCGTAGATGCGGCCGTTGGAGGTCTTCAGCCGTCGATTGACCTTGATGCCGGCGCGATCGTAGCGCACGCCGGCGGCTTCCAGGTTCAGGCCGTCGACGGTTGCCTTGCGCCCGGTGGCGATGAGCAGATGCGTGCCCTCGACGGTTTCCTGCTCATCGTTCGCTTCGACAGTCACGGCGACCTGGCCGCGCGCGTGCGCGACCTTCATGACCTTGACGCCGACGCGCACCGTAACGCCCTCGCGCGCAAGCTGCGCAAGCACCACGCCTGCGGCCTCCGCATCGTCCTTGGCGAAGGGCTTGGCCGCCTCCAGCACCGTGACGCGGCTGCCGAGGCGGCAGAAGGCTTGCGCCATCTCCAGCCCGATGGGGCCGGCACCGACGATAATGAGGTGGCCGGGGCGCTCGGTGAGCGTGAAGATCGACTCGTTGGTGAGATAGGGCCCGCTGTCGAGGCCGGGGATCGGCGGCACCGCCGGCGCCGAGCCGGTGGCGATCACGAAGCGGCGAGCGCGCACTTCCACGTCGCCGACCGCGACCGTGCGCTTGTCTGTGAATTTGGCCGAGCCCTTGATCACCTTGACGCCGAGGCCGGTAAAACGCTCAGCGGAATCGACCGGCGCGATCTCATCGATGACCGCGTGCACGTGGTCGTGCGTTTTCGCGAAATCGACTTGTACCCCAGACGCGCTCACCCCGAACGCGCTTGAATGGCGCATGTGTTCCGCGCGCTTGGCCGCCGCCAGCAGGGCCTTTGAAGGCACGCAGCCGGTGTTGAGGCAGTCGCCGCCCATGGCGTGGCGCTCGATGAGCACGGTCGGCACGCCGAAGGCCGCGGCGGCGGCTGCCACCGAGAGGCCGCCGGAGCCGGCGCCGATCACGCAGATATCGGGTTTGAGGACTTCGACCATGCCCCTCGAGCTTTCCTCGCCACAATAACTCAAAAATCACGCGACGGCGCGCCGGCACGGCCACGAAGGCGTTTCACCGCCACCGGCACCAACGCCAGCAGTGCCAACACCGCCAGCGCACCCAGGAGCCGTGGTGTCAGGATGGCGGTGGCGTCAAATGTGAGATGACAGCCGGCGTGCCCCGCCGCTTCACAGGCTTCATAGGCATGGGTCTGTGCGGCGATGACGCTGTCGAGCCCGGTGCCGGCAAAGGCATAGGCGACGGCGCCGGGAATGATGCCGAGCGCGGTGGCGGCGATGAAAGGCAAGAGCCCGACGCCCGCGAAGGCCGGCACCAGATTGACCAGGAAGAACGGGAAGGCAGGCACCAGCCGCAGGAAAAGAAGGTAGCTGAAGGCGTCCTCGCGGAAGTTTTCCGCCAGTTTCAGCGCACGCGGGCCGGCCCGCTTGAGGAGCGGCTCGCCGAGCGCCGTGCGCGCCACCAGGAAGATGACCGTGGCGCCGGCGGTCGCCCCGACGACGGCCGCGCCGGCCCCGAGCGCCAACCCGAACAGGAACCCGCCGGCGACCGTCAGGAAGGTCGCGCCCGGCAGGGAGAGCGCCACCGCCGCCATATAAAGAGCAATATAAGCCAGCACCGCCAGGGCCCGGTGGCCCATGACGAACCTGTCGATGGCGGCGCGGTGCTGCACCAGGGATTCAAGCGAAATCATGCCCTGACCGAGCGTCAGGTAGACCGCCGCCGCGGCCACCAAAATGACGAGCAAAGGCAGCAGACGGCGGGCAAAACCGCGGGTTTTTGGGGCTGCCTCGGTCGTTCCTGGGGCCGGCGCGGACATGGGCGCTATATACATGACGAAATGCGTAGCGCGGGGTGGCATCACCGGCTTGTGAGCCTATTTGACCGCTCAAGGGACCGATGGCCGATGGCTGCGCGGTCGCATTGACGGGCCAGCGCCCCTCCCTTATAAGCCGCGCCAAATCCCGTGCCGATCCCGCCCGAATTGCGGGTTTTCATGGTGGTTTGGGGCGCGAATTGGCCGCGCCCGGCCATCACGGCGCGACCAGCGGAGAATTTGATCGTGAAGCGGACCTATCAACCGAGCAAGCTCGTACGCAAGCGTCGTCACGGTTTCCGCGCGCGCATGGCCACCAAGGGCGGACGCAAGGTGGTTTCGGCACGGCGCGGACGTGGGCGCAAGCGGCTTTCGGCCTAACCAGCGGGACCGGATCGATTCCGGCGCCTGACGCGGCCCGCGGTTGCTTGGGCGCCCTCGACATCTCTGGCCTGCCCCGATGTCCATGGAACGGCTGAAGCAACGGGCGGACTTCCTGGCGGCGGCGGCGACGGGACGCAAGGCCGCTTCTGCTGCTTTTGTGCTTCAAGCACGCGAAAGAATTGACGGCGGGCCCGTTCGCTTCGGCTTTACCGTGTCGAAGAAGGTTGGCAATGCCGTCGAGCGCAACCGGGTCCGCCGCCGGTTGCGGGAGATGGTGCGGCTGTCACCGGCGGAGCGCATGCGGGCCGGTCACGACTATGTGTTGATCGGCCGGCGTAGCGCGTTGCGCGTGCCGTTCGAGCGGATGGCGCAGGACTTCGAAGGCGCGCTGCGGCGCGTGCATGCGGGGCGCTGAGGCAGGACCGGAATGACCGACAATAAGAACACTATCCTCGCCATCGTGCTCTCGGCTGTGGTGCTGATCGCCTGGCAATATTTTATCGGGATGCCTCAGCAGAAGGCGCGGGAAGAGGCGCTGAAGCAGAAGCAACAGCAGCAGCACCAGGTCGTCCAGCAGCAGCAGAAAACGACGACGCCCGCCGCGGGCGGCACGACGACAGCCCCCAACAGCGCCGCCAACGGCCCGCAGGTGCCGGGCGGCCAGAGCGCGGCCCCGGCCGCCGCGCCGCAAACCCGCGCCCAGGCGCTGGCGACCTCGCCGCGCGTGCCGATCGAGACCGACAGCCTCGCCGGCTCGATCGCGCTCAAAGGCGCCCGCCTCGACGACCTCTCGCTCACCAAGTTCCACGAGACCGTCAACAAGAGCTCGCCGCCGATCCAGCTCCTCTCCCCCTCCGGCAGCCCTGAGCCGTTCTACGCCCAGTTCGGCTGGACCGCCGCCAGCGGCAGCAACGTGAAGGTGCCGGGCGACGACACGCTGTGGAAGCAGGAAGGCTCCGGCGCCCTCACGGTCAGCCACCCGGTGACGCTGACCTGGGACAACGGCCAGGGGCTGACCTTCCGCCGCACCATCTCGGTCGACGACAAGTACATGTTCACCGTCAAGGAAGACGTGGTGAACAAGGGCGGGCAGCCGGCCACGCTCTATCCCTACGGCCTGATCTCGCGCCACGGCACGCCCAAGACCGCCGGCTACTACATCCTGCACGAGGGCATGATCGGCTACCTCAACGGCCTGCAGGAAGTCACCTACAAGAAGCTCGAGGACAAGAAGGCCTTCGACTACGACGTCAAGGACGGCTGGCTCGGCATCACCGACAAGTACTGGGCCGCGACCCTCGTGCCGAGCACGAACGCGCACCTGAAGGCGCGCTTCTCGACCGGCACCGCCGGCAAGGAGACGACCTACCAGGCCGACTACCTGCTCGACGCGCACACGGTCGCGCCGGGCGCCAGCACCAGCGTGACCACGCATCTCTTCGCCGGCGCCAAGGAGGTGCACGTCCTCAACGCCTACGAGAGCCAGTACAAGCTCAACCACTTCGATCTGCTGATCGACTGGGGCTGGTTCTACTTCATCACCAAGCCGATGTTCACGGTGATCGACTGGTTCTACCGCCTGGTCGGCAACTTCGGCGTCGCTATCCTGATCGTCACCGTGCTGATCAAGGCCGCGTTCTTCCCGCTCGCCAACAAGTCCTACGCCTCGATGGCGAAGATGAAGGCGGTGCAGCCGCAGATGGCCGCGCTGAAAGAGCGCTATCCGGACGACAAGGCCAAGCAGCAACAGGAGCTGATGGAGCTCTACAAGAAGGAGAAGATCAACCCGATCGCCGGCTGTCTGCCGATCGCGATCCAGATCCCGGTGTTCTTCTCGCTCTACAAGGTGCTGTTCATCACCATCGAAATGCGGCACGCGCCGTTCTTCGGCTGGATCCGCGACCTGTCGGCGCCGGACCCGACCAACGTGTTCACGCTGTTCGGTCTCATCCACTGGGACCCGACCGCGCTGCCGATGATCGGGCACTTCCTGCATCTGGGCATCTGGCCGCTGATCATGGGCGTGACCATGTGGGCGCAGATGAAGCTCAACCCCTCGCCGCCGGACGCGACGCAGGCGATGCTGTTCAACTGGATGCCGGTGATCTTCACCTTCATGCTCGGCAGCTTCCCGGCCGGCCTGGTGATCTACTGGGCCTGGAACAACACGCTCTCGGTGACGCAGCAGTCGATCATCATGAAGAAGCACGGCGCCAAGATCGAGCTGATGGACAACATCAAGGGGCTCGGACGCGGGATCTTGCGATTGTTTGGGGTGGGCAAGAGGACGCAGAGCTAGCGCGGATTCGCTTCAGCGCGAGATCGAGATGGAACGGCCGGGCGAAAGCCCGGCCATTTGCGTTTTAGAGGTTTTGGCCGACGCGACCGGCACCGAAGGATGATTGAAGGTGGCCCGCGCCGGTCAATTCGAAGCTAGTCTCGATGCTCGATGCGGGCGGCGAGTGCGGGTGCCAAGCCGCGCGTCGGCTTCGGCGGTGGCCGCCGGAACGACCCCAAGACCGACTTGCGCGGCCCCAGCGCCACCAATGCCTCCGCCTGCTTCACGGCGGCCGCGACCGGGTCGATAATCGAAACCGGAATGCGATCGGCCGCCCGGTTGGCAAGCCCGGCAAGGGGCGCCCCGCCGAAAATCAAGCAGTCCGCTCCACTCTCCCTCACGACGCGTTCGGCGAACGTCACCAGAAGGCTTTCATTGCGTTCGATATCGCTGTCGACATCGGAAAACGACAAGTCCAGCGTGTGAACGCCGGCGCATCGCCCCAGCATGCCGTTCAGTTCGACGCAGTCGCGATACCAGCCGACGAGATGCTGCGAGAACGAGACGATCGCGAAGCGATGGCCGAGCATGCATGCCGTCAGCATCGCGGCCTCGGACACGCCAACGACCGGGAAATCGAAAAGCTCGCGAGCGGCCGGCACGCCAGGGTCGCCGAATGCCGCCACAATGGCCGCGTCAACCGCGCCGATCCGATCGGCGAGCATTTCCAGAACGATCACGCCGCCGATCTGAGCTTCGGCGCGATTAGAGATGTAGGGCACGCCCCTGTCGGCGGTCGCTGCAATGAGTTGTGTACCCGCGCCCATGACCGAACGGCCGGCTTCAGCCATGCGGTCGGTAACCGATTGGGTCATGTTCGGATTCAGCAACAGGATGCGCACGTTGGTCTCCGTCGTTCGGCGGCTTGCGGTGCGAGCGCGCCTGTTGAGCCCGCCACGGATCGCAAGAACGTCTCGAAACCCAAGCGTGTGACAGTGCGGCCGTGACGGTAGCCGGAAATATCCGGCGAAGCACTGCCGCATCGCCACGACGGCGTGTGGACCAAATTCCTTGAGAGCCGGCGCGGGCTTCGCCGGCTGTTGCCGCATCCGCCGGCAATTGACGTTGCAGCGCGTGCTGCGAAAGCGCGGGGCATCGTCCTTGGCGCGCGCGCTTTCGCATGCGACGGAATGAAACACATTGCCAAAGCTTAACGTGCAATCGGTCCGCGAACCGGCGATAAACAGTGGCCGACCGGAATCGGCAGCCGAGCGCATCCGTCGCCCCCGCGCAACGTTGCTTTTTCCGGTCGGCTTTGCTTTTAGCGCCGTCCGTAATCGTACGGAGTGACAGCGCGCCGGGCACCGGCTATTGGCTGGATATCCCGGCGGGGGCGCCCCCGGCTTGGGCCCCGGACGCGGCTTTGTCCGCGCGGGCCCGCTCAACGGACGGTGTGAGCGCTACCTGGTTGCGGCACTCCCCCCCCGGCACAATCACACAAGTTCCCCGCTCGGAATCCTCACACGCCCGCTTGGCACGAAGGGTGTCCAGGCGTGCCTCGGATTTCGCTGCGGGCGCTCCGCCTCACGGGCGACAGCCGCGCAAGGGACGGAAAAAATTCCTTGACAGCGTGACGCTGCTCCGCTAGCTTTCCCTCAACATCCGACAATTGACATTGCGAGGCCCGCGCCGCGAAGCGCGGCGCTCGTTATTGCGCCCTTTCCCCACCGTGGGAGAGCGCCTCATTGGCGTGTCTGCGTGCGCGGCTGGGGTGAACCGGCCCCCTCACCCATTCTTTCTCTTCCGCAGAACGTCGGTGCCGCCCTCTCCCACAGCGGCGAGAGGCGACGCCCCGACCGCGGACGCATAGGTCAAAGACAGAGGAACCCGAGATGGCCCCTTCCCTCACGCCCGAAGCCTGGGCGCAGGTCCGCTATGACTACGAGCACACGGACCGGCCCATCTACGACATCTGCGCCGAATACAGGATCAGCGACACCACGCTGCGCGACCGCGTGCGGCGCTGGGCCTGGACGCGGCGGCGCCCGCCCATCCCGCGCCGGGGACCGCCGGCGATCATGCCGCCGGTGGAGATGACGCTCGACGCCTTGACCCCCACTCCCTCCGCGCAAGAGCCTGCGCCCGGGCGGGCGCAAGCGCGGCCCGCGTGGGGAGGAGAGCAGGCAGAGCCCGGCACGCCTATCGTGCCCGCATCTGCCGCGGAAGCCGACATCGATCCCGCGACAATCGTGCCGCGGCTGCAAGGCGCGATCGCACGCGTGCTGCCGGCCGTCGAGGCCGCGCTGACGCGGCTCACCGCCGGGCCGCTGCCGCCGCGCGAGATGGAGCAGGTCGCGCGCACCCTCGGCGCGCTCATGCGCACCTTGCGCGAACTGAACACGCTTCTGCGCGACCATCCGGCGCACGCGGCCAATGACGATCCCGTGCCCAAGGACCCCGACGAAATGCGCTTCGAACTGGCGCGGCGGATCAGGGCTTTCATCGAAAACCGCGAAGCCGCGCAGCGTGAAGCCGCGCAGCGCGAGGCCGACCAGGCGGCGGACGCCATGGACGGCGAAGCCGTGCCGGACGCGAACGCCCCGGACTAGCCGCACACCGGCGGCGGCGCCTTGCATCGCCGATTTGACATCACGGAACTTCGACGCGGCCGCGCTGCCCGCCTGCCGATTGCAACACACCGCGATACCGCGGGCATCGGCGCACGCCCCGCAACGGCGCGCATGATTCAATTCGACAGCGCGCTCTTATGCTCGCCTTAACCCTAAGCGTTCAAACGGCAGCACGGCGGTTTTGAAAAACCACGTTGCGCTAACACTTTGTCTTCATGATGGAAGCGTCGCTCGAAGGGCCTCATGCGCACGCGGCATCGGATGTGTGACGCGAAGGCTCCGGCGGCAGCGCACGCGGACAATCCGAATCGAAACGATGACAAGGCAGACCACCAAGACGCCCCCCCGACCTGCCGTTCCGGCCGAGATCTACCTGGCGCAGGTGGACTCGATGTTCCAGGAAGGGCGTACCCTTCTGGTCGGCTACGTCACGGTTGTCGGCTCCATGCTGCTGACTTTCTGGAGGGCCGGCGACGTCGCGCTGGTCGGCACCGCGGTGCTCTTCACGGCGATCGCGGCCCTGCGCGCCGTCGGCATGCGCGCCTACGTGCGCGCCAAGCACAACATCAAGACAGTCGAGGCGGCGCGGCGCTGGGAAAACTGGTACGGCATCGGCGCGGCGTCCTCGCTCGCCACCCTCGGCATGTGGTGCTTCCTGACGCTGGCACGCCTCGACGACGGCTACGCCCAGCTCGTCAGCTTCTCCATCACCATCGCCTACGTCATCGGCATCACCGGACGAAACTTCGCCAGCGGCCGCCTGGTCAACATCCAGATCGCCAGCGTCGCGACGCCGATGATCGCCGCGCTGATGATCTACGGCGACATCTATTACCGCGCCTTCGCGCTGGCGCTGTTCCTGTTCTTCCTGGCGGTGTCGCTGGTGTGCGAGCGGCTGCGGCGCAACCTGCTCGACGCGGTCATCTCGGGGCTCGAGTTCTCGCGGCTGGCAGAGCGCTTCGACACCGCGCTCAGCAATATGCCGCACGGGCTTTGCATGCTCGACGCCGCGTTCCGCATCGTGGTCAGCAATCAGAAGCTCAACGAGCTGCTCGGCCTGCCGGCGGCGCTCGACCTCAAGGCCCTGGCGCTGACCGACCTGGCAGCGCGCTGCGAGGACGCCGGCACGCTTTCGCGGTCGAACGGCATTTGGCTCTGCGAATGCGTCGCGGCACGGTTTGCGGGCAGCGCGGCCGGCAAATTCGCGGTGACGACACGCGACGACCGCACGCTCGAGTTCGCGGTCGAACTGATGCCGGACCGCGGCATGGTCGTGCTGATCGAGGACGTCACCGAGCGCAAGCGCACCGAGGCCAAGGTCAACCACATGGCGCGCTACGACGCGCTGACCGGACTGCTCAACCGCATGGTCCTGCAGGATCACCTGCGCGAAGCGATATCCCGCCGCAACGGCGACGCTTTCGCAGTCCATTTCATCGACATCGACCAATTCAAGCAGGTGAACGACACCCTCGGACACTCGCGCGGCGACCAGTTGCTGAAGATCGCCGCCGAACGGTTGCGTAAGACGGCGGGGCCGCTCGATGTCGTGGCGCGCTTCGGCGGCGACGAGTTCGTGGTGCTGCAGGCGCGGGTTGACGGCCGGGCCGATGCCGGCGCCTTCGCGGAGCGGCTGCTGCAGACCCTGCGCATGCCCTACAACATCGGCGGCAACCTGATCCGGGCCAGCGCCAGCATCGGCATCGAGGTCGCCAGCGGCGATGACCGCAACGTGGAGCGCGTCCTGCGCGACGCCGACATGGCGCTTTATGCCGCCAAGGCCGCCGGCCGTGACGCCGCCTGCTTCTTCGAACCCGAGATGGAACGGGCGGCGATGTCCCGGCGCCAATTGGAGGGCGACCTGCGCCAAGCGCTCGCCGAGGACGCGTTCGAGATCTATTATCAGCCGATCATCGACCTGAAGACGCGGCGCATCCGAACCTGCGAGGCGCTGCTTCGATGGCCGCACCCGGAACGCGGCATGGTCCCGCCGTCCGAATTCATTCCGCTGGCGGAAGAGATCGGCATCATCGGCGAAATCGACCAATGGGTGCTGCGCAACGCCTGTGCCGAGTGCCGGACGTGGCCGGATGACGTGCGGGTCGCGGTCAATCTGTCGCCGGCGCAGTTTGCCGACAGCGACGTGCCCGCGGTCGTCGCGCAGGCCCTGGCCGCGACCGGGCTGGCGCCGCATCGCCTGGAAATCGAAATCACGGAAACCATCCTGCTGCAGGACACCGACAAGAGCCGCAAAGCCCTGCACGACCTGCGCCGCATGGGAGTCACCGTATCGCTCGACGACTTCGGCACCGAGTATTCGGGCCTGAGCTATCTGCACAGCTTCCCGTTGCACAAGGTGAAGATCGACCAGTCTTTCGTGCGCGGTCTGAGCGAGGGCCGCATGATGACCCTGTTGCGGGGCATTGCGCGCATGAGCGCGGAGCTGGGCCTGCGCGTCACGGTCGAGGGCATCGAGACCGAAGAACAGTTCGCACTGATCGCACCGGAGCCCAATATCCACGAGGTGCAAGGCTATCTGTTCGGGCGTCCGGCGGCGGCCGCGGCGCTACGCACGCTTCTGTTTACGTCGGCGCCGCTGCATATCGGCAAGGTCGCTTAATTACCCTACCGCATGATACCGCCTGCATGATGACGGCGCGTTGCGCGTCACATGCGACACCACTCCAATGCATGCTTCGTTGATCGTACCGGCGCTTTGCGGCGCTGAGGCGCGTCCACACGCGTCTTTGCAAAATCAATTCACCCGCATTGCGCGTCAAAACGCGAAAATCGCATTCTGTTAACCACAATAGAATCTTAATACGTTGCCACGCGGTTAACGCATTGTTAACTTCATCTTCGCCGGACGACGTTTGTGTTCGACGAGGAATGCGTGATGAGTGGTGAAGCACTGGCTTATGCATCGGCGCCCTCGTGGCAGGTCGGCTTCACCGGGCGCGTTTCGCATCTCCTGGACGTCATCGACTTCCGCCTGATGGAGTTGCCGGAAGAACGGGAAGCGGTGGCGCGCCTGCGCTACGACTCCTATCGCCGCGAAGGCGCGATTGCGCCCAACGACTCCGGAACCTTCGCCGACCCTTACGACGACAAGGGCAACTGCTGGATTTTCGGGCTCTACATCGGCGACGAGCTGGCAAGCTCTGTGCGCATCCACGTCGCGGACCGCTACAGCCCGGTCTTTCCAAGCCTGTCGGTGTTCGGCGATCTCCTGGAACCGGCCCTGGAGATGGGCGCGACCATCATCGATCCCACGCGCTTCGTCACCGACGCGCGCCTGTCGCGGCTCTATACCGGCCTGCCCCACGCCACCGTGCGCCTGTGTTGGATGGCGGCCGAGCATTTCGACGCCACCCATCTGCTCGCCGCGGTCCGCGCCGAACACCAGGCGTTCTACAAGCGCCTGTTCGGTCATCAGGTTATCTGCGACGCGCGCGACTATCCGCTGCTCTCGAAGCCGATCACCTTGATGACGGTCGACTACCGGGACGTCATGGAGAGCGTGCACCGCCGCTATCCGTTCTTCCGCTCGACCTATTTTGAGCGGCGAATGCTGTTCGGCCGCCCCTCGCCTATGCAGGAGGTACCGAGCCGGTCGTACGTGCCGCTCCGCGACCCGGCGCTACGCATCACGGCCCGAGCCAGCTGATCCCCGCGTCTCGATAACGGCGCCGCGTGCGCGGGGCGAGGCGATCTCGACCCGCCAGACCACCACGAGGTCGTCGGTGCGGGCGGCGAGCCGGCATGGGCGCGGGCCGCCCCTTGCCCCCGGCGGGCGATCCGGGCAAGAGAGCCCACATGGACGAGACCACCGACTTTACCGCGCAGGAAATCGAGGCCGGCCGCCGGCTGTTCGTCACGCAATGGAATTTCGCCGCCGCCGCCGCGAGCGAAGCCTCGCTGCCGGCGATGCGCGGCACCGAGATCGCCTTCGCCGGGCGCTCCAACGTTGGTAAGTCGAGCCTGATCAACGCGCTCACCAACCACAACAGCCTGGCGCGCACCTCGCGCACGCCGGGGCGCACGCAGGAACTGATCTTCTTTTCCTCGGGCAGGGAGCTGCGCATCGTCGACATGCCGGGCTACGGCTACGCCGCCGCCGCCAAGAGCAAGGTGGCGGCCTGGACCGAGCTGATTCACGCCTACCTGCGCGGGCGCGCCAATCTCGCGCGCGTCTATGTTCTGGTGGATGCCCGCCACGGGCTGAAAGATACCGACCAACCGACGCTCGATGAATTGGGCCGCGCCGCAGTCAGCCATCAGGTGGTGCTGACCAAGGCCGACGCAGTGAAAGCCTCCGAGCTGCAAGCACGTATCGCGGAGGTCGAGGCGGCCATCGCCAAGCGGCCAGCCGCGTACCCGAAGGTGCTGGCGACGTCATCGGAAAAAGGCATCGGCATTGCCGAGCTGCGCGCCGCAGTGGCGCGGCTCTTGGCGGAACGCGGCGTTAGCTAGACCGCGTGCGCCTATTGGAACGCGGCGCCGACGGGTGCGGGCGCGCCGCCGCCACCGAAGGAACCGCCGCTGCTGCCATCCCCACCGCCGCCGTTGCCGTGGAAGATCGAATCGATGGCCGCCTGGATCGGCGTCTTCTTGATCGGCGCAGGCGGCGCGGCAGCTTGCGCCTGCTGCACGGGCTGCGGCGTGGCGGCGGTGCGCACGCGATGGCGGCTGCGATGATGGCGCCGTGCGATGCGATGGCGGACGTGATGGTGATGGCGCGCGCGGCGCGCGGTGCGCGTCGGCTTAGCCTTGTGCGCCGTCTTGGTCTCGTGCGTGGTCTTAGCTTCGTGAGACGTTTTCGCTTCGTGACCTGAGGGCTTTGCCGCGGCTTCCTTGGTATCCGCCGGATTGGCACCGTCGGTCGCGACGCTGTGCGACGCGACCGCCGTATCCGGGAACATCGCCCATGACTTCAGGGCCGAAGGCATGGCCTGCGCGTCTTGAGCGTCCGCGGCCGACGGTGCGTCTTTCAACGCCGCCAGGGGCGCCGCCGTTTGCGGGCGAATCTCCACCGTCTGCACCGGTCGCGGCAGGTCGCGCGACTGCGCCCGGGCCTGCAGCTTGACCGGCTTGGCACGCGGCGCTTGGGCCGCTTCCGAACTGGCCTTGGCCGCCGCCGGGCGCTCGGCCTTCGAACGCAGCAGCGCGGCCGATACCGCCGTCACCGCCAGCAGCATCGCGATGGCGACCGCTACACGGCCGGTCGCCGACAGCGGCAAGCGCGGTCCCACGGGCGCGGCGGCGCGTGCGCGGATCGGCTCGGCCAGCGGCGCCGGCTGAGGCGCGCGCGCACGCGACGCGTCGTCATGCTCGCCGCGGCTCAACCGTTCGGGCACCCGACGGATGGTCGTGTCATCGGAGGGCGTGCGGCGGCGGCGCGGCGCGAAACGTGAAACGCCATCATGCAACTCACGCGCATCGAACTCGGAATCACTCATGACTGGTCTCCCCTGCGCCGGGCGGCGGCGGAAAGATGACCGGAACGGCCTGGCATTAATGGGCCGTAAGCTGGCCGAAAATGTGAAGGTGTTGTGAACGCGGGGGTATGTGAGTGCCGAAAGGGCACATTCAGGCTTCGCGCAGCGCCTTCTCGATGCGCCGGTCGGGGACCAACCACATGATCGCGACGGCAACATAGAGCGCGATCGAGACCCACGGCAGCACGAAGGCGAGCCCAATGCCGGTAAGATAGAGCAGCGGCGACAGCTTGCCCTTGAGATCGCGGCCGAGCGCGCGCGCCAGCACCGAATGCGGCCCCTGCCGGTGCACGATCGATCGCGCCAACAGATAGTAGGCGATCGCCGGCATCAGCAGCGCGGCGCCATACGTGGCGGTGGGCACCGGCGCCAGCAGGTGCTCACCGAGCCAGCCAGTCGAAATGGGAACGAGCGAGAGCCAGAACAGCAGGTTCGAATTGGCCCACAGGATCAAGCCGTCTACGCGCGTGACCGTGTGCAGCATATGATGGTGGTTGTTCCAATAGATGGCGAGATAGATGAAGCTCAGCACATAGACCACGAATTGCGGCGCCACCTCGGCGAGCGCCGGCCAGCCGGCGCCGTGCGGAATCTTCAACTCCAGCACCATGATGGTGATGATGATGGCGATGACGCCATCGCTGAAGGCGGTCAGCCGGTCCTTGCCCATGCCCCTCGGTCCCCCCGAATCTCTCCAAATGGCAGGCGGAACATTAGCACGGCCCGCGCTTTTCTCCGCCCGCTGCGCCAGCTAGAAGAAAGGCCATGGAACAGATTCTGATTGCGCTCGCTGGCGTCATGGGCGCCGCCGGCATCATGCTCACGGCAGCGGGCGCCCACAGCAAGCCGGGCGTCGGCCTCGACAGCGCCGGCTATCTCCTGGTGCTGCACGCGCTCGGCGTCATTGCCGGCGTCGTGGCCGCGCGTCAGGGGCTGCTGCTGCGCCCGCTGGGGCTTGCCGTGGTCTGGGGCTTCGTGGTGGGCGCCGGCCTGTTCGCCGCCGATGTGACGCTGCGCGCCTATGCCGGCACACGGCTGTTTCCGTTCGCGGCCCCGAGCGGCGGCATGATCCTGATCCTGTCCTGGGTGGCGCTGATCCCAGCGGCGCTGATGGCCTCCCGCGCCGGCTGACCTCTTTCGCTCGCGCCCGCGCGCCGCTAAAAGGGCGCGGAACCCGGCTGCCAAGCCCCCGACCGCCCCGAGAACTCCCCGAGATATCCCGATGACCATTTCGGCCCAGGACAAGGCCCGCACCTTGATCGAAGCGCTGCCGCATATGCAGCAGTACGACGAGGAAACCGTGGTCATCAAATACGGCGGCCACGCCATGGGCGACGAGCAGGCCGCGCGCGACTTCGCCCGCGACGTGGTCCTCCTAGAGCAGACCGCCATCAACCCCGTGGTCGTCCACGGCGGCGGCCCGCAGATCCAGGCCATGCTGACCAAACTCGGCATCAAGTCGGAATTCGCCGCGGGGCTGCGCATCACCGACGCCAAGACCATCGAGATCGTCGAGATGGTGCTGGCGGGATCGATCAACAAACAGATCGTCGGCTACGTCAACGCCGCCGGCGGCAAAGCCATCGGCCTGTGCGGCAAGGACGGCAACATGGTGCAAGCCAAGAAGGTGACGCGCACCGTCGTCGATCCCGATTCCAATATCGAGAAGGTGGTCGATCTCGGCTTCGTCGGCGACCCCGACAAGGTCGACACCACCATCCTCGAACAGGTGATGGGCCGCGAATTGATCCCGGTGCTGGCGCCGGTAGCGACGTCGGCCGAGGGCGGCACCTTCAACGTCAACGCCGATACCTTTGCCGGCGCTATCGCGGGCGCGCTCAAGGCCAAGCGCCTCCTGCTCCTCACCGACGTGCCGGGCGTGCTCGACAAGTCGAAGAAGCTGATCGAACAATTGTCGGTCACCGACGCCCGCAAGTTGATCGCCGACGGCACCATCTCCGGCGGCATGATCCCCAAGGTCGAGACCTGCATCTACGCGCTCGACCAGGGCGTCGAAGGCGTGGTGATCATGGATGGCAAGGTGCCGCACGCGGTGCTCCTGGAGCTCCTCACCGACCACGGCGTCGGCACGCTGATCCATAAGTGATGGCCGGCCTGACACCCGCGGCGGTGGCTTTATCCGGCGCCCGGCAATCCCATATAGGGTCATGGCTTCCGCAAAGATGACTGAAACGAATGCCGCGACCCCCACCCCTCCCGCCACACGCGGGTTCGGCCACGTCGAAACCTGGGTGTTCGATCTCGACAACACGCTTTACCCCTTCCACCTGAACCTGTGGCAGCAGGTGGACGTGCGCATCCGCGACTACATCGCGCAGTATCTGAAAGTGCCGCCCGACGAAGCCTTTCGCGTGCAGAAGGACTATTACAAGCGCTACGGCACGACGATGCGCGGGCTGATGAGCGAGCACGGCATGGCGCCGGACGACTATCTCGACTTCGTGCACAAAATCGACCACTCGCCGCTCGAGCCCAACCCGGCGCTCGGCGCGGCGCTCGAAAAGCTGCCGGGGCGCAAGCTCATCCTCACCAACGGCACCCGCAAGCACGCCGAGGCGGTGACGCGCCGGCTCGACGTGCACCATCATTTCGAGGACGTGTTCGATATCGTCGCCGCCGAGCTCGAGCCGAAGCCGTCGCCGCAGACCTATGCGCGCTTCCTCGATCGCCACGACGTCGATCCGACGCGCGCCGCCATGTTCGAGGATCTCGCCCGCAATCTGAAGGAGCCGCACGCGCTCGGCATGACCACGGTGCTGGTGGTGCCGGAAGGCACGCGCGAAGTGTTCCGCGAGGGCTGGGAACTCGAGGGCCGCGATGCGGCCCACGTCGATCACGTGACCGACGATTTGACCGCGTTCGTTGCCGCGCTGAGCGGCACGCTGCCGGCCTCACGGTAGTCGCCCGGCATCCACTTCAATATTTACGCCAAAGTTATTCCGCGTCGCTTGACCGCCACACCATTTGAGCGCGACATCTGCGCCGCAAAGGCGGAGGCGTTTTCGTATCGGTCGATCAATGCGGTCAAGGGCCGCGCGGCGTAAAACACGAAAGTGGTCGCCAAAGGCGGCGACGACCATTCGCGGCGTCAAGACGACGCGCTTCTCAAGAACATCACCCAACGCGAGGCAATTGCCGGCAAACACCGTTTGCCCGGTACGGCTTCTATCGCTTGCCGGCGCGCGCCCGCATGCCGCCCAGACGTGATTTTTGATGCAAGAACAAACTCGGACAGGAACACCAAGGAGAAGAAGAGATGCCCACCCCCCAAGCGGCGCAAGCGCTCAACCGGACGCGCTGGACGCAGCTCGTCGCCGGCGTCGTCTGCATGGTGATGATCGCCAACCTGCAATACGGCTGGACGCTGTTCGTCCATCCGATCAGTCAGGCGCACGGCTGGTCGGTGACCGCGATCCAGGTCGCCTTCAGTATCTTCGTGGCGCTGGAAACGTGGCTGACCCCGGTCGAAGGCTGGATCGTCGACCACCTCGGCCCGCAGCGCGGTCCCAAGCTGATGGTCGCGTTCGGCGGCGTGCTCATCGCCGCCGGCTGGATCGTCAACGCCAAGGCTGACACGCTCGGCATGCTGTACGCCGGCGCGGTGCTGGCTGGCATCGGCGGCGGCGCGATCTACGCCACTTGCGTTGGGCTGGCGGTGAAGTGGTTTCCGGACCGCCGCGGCCTTGCCGTCGGTCTGACGGCGGCGGGCTTCGGCGCCGGCGCGGCGATTACCGTCGTGCCGATCCGCGAGGTGATTGCGGCGAGCGGCTACCAGGCGGCATTCTTCTGGTTCGGCCTGGTGCAGGGCGGCATCGTGTTCGTGCTGGCCTGGCTGCTGCGCGGCCCCGAGGCCGGCGAACTCGCCGGGCTTGCGGCGCCCAAGGTGCCGCAGTCCGCGCGCAGCTACACGCCGGCCGAGACGCTGAAGACCCCGGTGTTCTGGCTGCTCTACATCATGTTCGTGATGGTGTCGGCGAGCGGGCTCATGGCGACCGCGCAGATCGCGCTGATCGCGCGCGATTTCCACATCGCCAACGTCGCCATCCTCGGCGGCGCCACGGCGCTATCGGTCGCACTGATCATCGACAACCTCGCCAACGGCGCCGCACGGCCCATGTTCGGCTGGGTGTCCGACCACATCGGGCGCGAATACACGATGGCCATCGCGTTCGGTCTCGGCGCGGTCGCGTATTGGCTGCTCGGCTCGGCAGGCGGCGCGCCCTGGGCCTTCATCCTGTTCGCGGCCCTGATCTTCCTGACCTGGGGCGAGATCTTCAGCCTGTTCCCGTCGACCTGCACCGACACGTTCGGCCCGAAGTTCGCCACGGTGAACCTGAGCCTGCTCTATACCGCGAAGGGCGCATCGGCCTTCCTGGTGCCGGTCGCCAACATGATCAAGGGCTCGACCGGAAGCTGGCACGCGGTGTTCGTGGTCACGGCGCTGATGAACCTGGTCGTGGTCGCGCTCGCGCTGTTCGTGCTCAAGCCGATGCGGCACGGCATGACCAGCGCCGCGGCCAGGCTGGTGCCGGCGGAGTGATCCGCTCCGACGTTGTCGACGCGATGCGGCAGGGCCCCGATGAGGGGCCCTGTTTCGTTTCAGGGTCGCTCTACCCAATGCCGCTGACGAACTGCTGCAATTCCGGCGTCCGCGGAGCCGCAAAAACGTCTTTCGGTGCGCCGGATTCATGCACCTTGCCGTGGTGCATGAAGACGAGATGGGTGCCGACGTCGCGCGCAAAGCGCATTTCGTGGGTGACCAGGATCAGCGTCATGCCGTCGCGCGCGAGCTGCTCGACCACGCGCAGCACCTCGTTCACGAGTTCGGGATCGAGCGCCGAGGTGATCTCGTCGCAGAGCAGCACCTTCGGCCGCATGGCGAGCGCGCGCGCAATGGCGACGCGCTGCTGCTGGCCGCCGGAGAGCTGGCTCGGATAAGAGTCGATCTTGTCCGACAGGCCCACCTTGGCCAGCATCTCGGCGGCAAGCTCGCGCGCTTCCTTCTTCGAGACTTTATTGACCACCGTCGGCGCCAGCATCACGTTGCCCGCCGCGGTCAAGTGCGGGAACAGGTTGAACTGCTGGAACACCATGCCGACATGGCGGCGCAGTTCGCGCATGTTGGTGCGCAGGCCGCCGACCTCGATGCCGTCGGCAAGGATGGCGCCGGCCTGATAGGTCTCCAGTCCGTTGACGCAGCGAAGCAGCGTGCTCTTGCCGGAGCCGGAACGGCCGATGATGGCGACCACGTCGCCCTTGGCCACCTCGAGCGAGACGCCTTTCAGGACTTCGAGATCGCCGAAGCTCTTTCTCACGTCACGGATGCTAACGAGCGACATTGAGGCGTCCTTCCAGTCTCTTGGCGCACCAGGACAGCGGGAAGCAGAGGCAGAAATAGATCGCCGCGACCAGCGAATAGACCAGGAACGGCCGGAAGGTCGCGTTGTTGAGCATGGTGCCGGCCTTGGTCAGTTCGACGAAGCCGATGATGGACGCGAGCGCCGTGCCCTTGATCACCTGCACCGAGAAGCCCACCGTCGGCGCAACCGCAATGCGCATCGCCTGCGGCAGGATCACGTAGCGCATCTGCTCGATATAGGAGAGGCCGAGACTGCCGGAGGCTTCCCATTGCCCGCGCGGGATCGCCTCGACGCAACCGCGCCAGATTTCGATAAGAAACGCGCTAGTCCAGAACATCAGCGCCAGCCAGGCGGCGATCCATGGGCTGACCTCGATGCCGAACAGCGCGGCGCCGAAGAAGAACAGGAAGAGCTGCATCAGGAGCGGCGTACCCTGGAACAGCTCGATGTAGACGCGCGTCGGCCAGGCCAGCAGGCCGATATGCGAGGTGCGCATGAAGAGCAGGATCAGGGCGACGATGCCGCCGCTGACGAAGGCGATCAGCGACAACACGACGGTCCACTGCGTCGCCCACAAGAGGTTCTTCAGGATGATCCAGACGCTGAAATCGGACATCGCGCTACCTCACCGCGAAGTAGCGGTTGCCGAGCACGCGCAGCAGCGCGCGCGCGACGATCGCCAGCAGCAGGTAGAGCAGCGTCGAGACGAAGTAGACCTCGAAGGCGCGGAAGTTGCGCGACTGGATGAAGTTCGCCGCGTAGGTGAGATCGGGCGCGGAAATCTGCGAGACCACCGCCGAGCCCAGCATAACGATGATCACTTGCGACGATAGCGCCGGCCAGATCTTGGCCAGCGCCTGACGCAGGACGATGTAGCGCAGCACTTCAAGCTTGCTCATGGCGAGGCTGGCGCCGGCTTCGAGATGACCTTTCGGCACCGCCTCGATGCCGGCGCGGATGATCTCGGTCGAATAGGCACCGAGATTGATCACCATGGCGAGGAACGCCGCGGTCGTTTCCGACAACCGCAGGCCGAGCGCCGGCAACCCGAAGAAGATGAAGAACAGTTGCACGATGAACGGCGTGTTGCGGATCAATTCGACGTAAATCCGCACCAGCGCGCCGAGCCACACCGGGCCGAACGTGCGCGCCGACGCGCCCGCGGTGCCGACGGCGATGCCGACGATGGTCGACACCACGGTCAGTACGATGGTGAAGACCAGACCCTGGGCCAGCACCTGCCAGTAGGGCAGCAGGGAGCTGAAGTTCAGGTGGTAGGTCATGGCGCGGGCTCAGACATATCCCGTTCGTCCCCGCGCGCGCACATCAAAAGCCGGGCGGCAGCGGATTGTGCAGCCACTTCTCCGACAGCTTGTTGAGGTCGCCGTCCTTCTTCGCTGAAGCGATGATGGCGTTGACCTTGGCCATCAGTTGCGGCTCGCCCTTGTTCATGCCGACGTAGCAGGGGCTGTTGTGGATCAGGAATTTGAGCGCGGCCGGCCGCGACGGGTTCTTGGCGCTGATCGCGGCCGCCACCACGTTACCGGTGGCGATCAGATCGACCTGGCCCGAGACGAAAGCCGAAATGGTGGCGCTGTTGTCCTCGAAGCGCTTCACGGTCGTGGACTTGGGCGCCATCTTGCTGAGCTGCTGCTCCTCGATGGCGCCACGGGTCGCGCCCACCGTCTTGCCGGCGAGGTCCGCCATCTTCGTCACCTTCAGCGATTTGACGCCGAAGACGCCCGAGAAGAACGGCGCGTAAGCATCCGAGAAGTCGATCACCTTGGCACGCTCGGCGTTCTTGCCGAGGCTGGAGATGACGAGATCGACCTTCTTGGTCTGCAGGTAAGGGATGCGGTTGGCGCTGGTGACCGCCACGATCTCGACCTTCACGCCGAGCTTCTTGCCGATCAGATTGGCCATATCGACGTCGAGGCCTTGCGGCTTCAGGTCGGGGCCGGCCGAGCCGAAGGGCGCGAAATCCTGCGGCACCGCGATTTTGATCACCTTCGCCTTCATGATGGCGGCGAGTTCGTCGGCGCGGGCGGCGCCCACCGAACCGACAAAGGCAAGGGCTAGAAAAGCGGCAAGCAATGTCCGAATTTTGGGCATATCAATCACTCCTCACGAGCATTCATTTGAATTGCTCAGAGAAGAAGCAATCGGTGTGCCATCATTCGCGTGCGAACAACGCGGAATGCGCCGACCGGCTTACGGCATCGAATTCAAATAACCGAATTCATGGCACCCACGGCGCGTAAGTCGGCAGATTGGGGAAGCCGCTGTCGAGGACCTCGTAATGCGCCGCCTTGGGGGTGCCGGCTTCGCCTTGTATCGGCACGATGTCCTGCGGGCAGGCGGAAAATGCGACCACACAGTCCATGTCGGCGCGCAAGGTGATGTAATCGCCCGCCTTGGTTACGGTGGGGCCGGTCAGCAGCGAGCGGCCGTCCGCCTGCACCGCGATGTTCATGAAGACGTTGAACGAGGCGAGGATCGGCACCGGCGGCTCGAGCCCGAGCGCGCGCATGGCTTCGATCATATTGTCGAGGCAGTTGCGGTGATACGCGCGCACACCGAGCCGTTCGTAACGATGGCGGTCACAGGCCGCCATGAAGGTGTCGTGAACGCCGGGCGAGGTGTCCTCCACCAGCGTGAGGATCGGCAGGCGGCGGGTGGTAACGAAGGTGTCTCCGACGAGCGGATTGAGCCGCTGTGTCCACACCCGCGAGGCCTCCATGCACATGTGGTCGGTGAGGTCCGCCGCATTCCAGGCCCAGCAGTCGACCACTTGGGTGCCATGCGTATTGATGAGGCGGACCGCCTGCCCCGCCTTGAGACGCAGCGCGCGGCCGTGCCGCGCCGGGATCTCGATCAACGCGTTCGCCATCACGCTGCCGCCTTGCCGAGCATGTCCGGCGGCGCATCCTTGATGTGCAGGTCGCGCTGCGGGAACGGGATCGACAGGCCCGCGGCTTCCAGCTCCGCCTTGCCGGCCTTGGTGAGCGCGCGGCGCAGGTCCCAGTAATCGGCGTTCGACGACCACACGCGCAGGCGCAAAACGACCGCGCTGTCGCCCAGTTGATCGACGAAGACGACCGGCGCAGGTTCGGGCAGGACGCGTTTGTCGGCGCCGGCAAGCGCCAGCAGCGTTTCCAGACCTTTGTCGAGATCGTCGTCATAGGCGACGCCGAAGGCGAGGTCGTTGAGCCGCGTCGGCAGGCGCGAATAATTGATCAGCTTCTTGTTCCAGAGTTCGGAGTTCGGCACGAACTGGTAGATACCGTCCCAAGAATGCAGCTCGGTGGCGAACAGGCCGAGCTCCTTCACGGTACCGGCGGCCGAACCGGAATCGATGTAGTCGCCGATCCGGAACGGACGCAACCACAACAGCATCATCCCGGCGGCGATGTTCGACAGCGTGCCTTGCAGCGCGAGGCCGATAGCGAGGCCGGCGGCGCCCAGCGTTGCGAGGATGCTGGTGGTCTGGATGCCGATCTGCGACAACACCGCAATCAGCACTATAATAAGAATTGAATAGCGCACGAGCGAGGCGAGCACGGTGCGCAGAGTTGGGTCGACGTGGCGTTGGCCGTCGAGGATGCGCGCGGTGCCGCTCTGGGCGCGGCTGGCGAGCCACCAGCCGCCGACCAGTAGCGCAATCGCACCGATGAAGCGCGGCAGCGCCACCGTCGCCCAGGCCACGGCCGCCGTCGCAAAGGTCGTGACTTCGCCGCTCAATTGCGAAACATTCACCGTCATCCGTCGCTCCTTTCGCCTTGCCCGCCCGATTCACCCGATTTCTAACCCATAGCGGCCGAGGCCGGTACCGCCCCTTGCCCCACCGCAAGCGCTTGACAGGGCACCGGGTTCCCCCGACAAAACGCGGCGAATTTGAACCATCCGCCGGGAAGCGCCGCCATGTCTCATCAAGACCTCGCCAAGACCATCGATGATGCCTTCGAGAACCGCGAAGGCATCGGCCCCGCGACCAAGGGCGCCGTGCGCGAGGCGGTCGACGCCGCGCTCGATCTACTCGACAGCGGCAAGGCGCGCGTCGCCGAGCGCAAGCCCGACGGCGCCTGGCAGGTCAACCAGTGGCTGAAGAAGGCGGTGCTGCTGTCGTTCCGTCTCAACGACATGACCACCATCGGCAACGGCCCCGGCAAGGCGACGTGGTGGGACAAGGTGCCCTCGAAGTTCGAGGGCTGGGGCGACAGCGAATTCAAGGCGGCGGGTTTCCGCGCGGTGCCGAACTGCATCGTGCGGCGCTCGGCTTACGTTGCGCCCGGCGTGGTGCTGATGCCGTCTTTCGTCAACCTCGGCGCTTACGTGGACAGCGGCACCATGGTCGACACCTGGGCGACCGTCGGCTCCTGCGCGCAGATCGGCAAGAACTGTCATCTCTCCGGCGGCATCGGCATCGGCGGCGTGCTGGAACCGCTGCAGGCCGGCCCCGTGGTCATCGAGGACAACTGCTTCATCGGCGCGCGCTCGGAAGTGGCCGAGGGCGTGATCGTGCGCGAGGGCTCGGTGCTGTCCATGGGCGTCTATCTCGGCGCCTCGACCAAGATCGTCGACCGCGAGACCGGGGTGATCACGCAAGGCGAAGTGCCGGCTTATTCGGTGGTGGTGCCGGGCACGCTGCCGGGCAAGAACGGCGGGGCGGGACTTTATTGCGTGGTGATCGTCAAGCGCGTGGACGAGCGCACCCGTTCCAAAACCAGCATCAATGAGCTGTTGAGGGATTGAGAGCGCGAAGCTCATGACCGCTGATCCCGTTGCTATTGCCCGCGAGCTCTTGCGCTGTCCGTCGGTGACGCCGGCGGAAGGTGGCGCTTTGGCCTATCTCGAAAAAACGCTGACCGCCGCCGGCTTCATCGTGCACCGCATGACCTTCAGCGAACCGGGCACCGACGACGTCGAGAACCTTTACGCGCGGCTCGGCACCGAGGCGCCCAACCTCGTCATCGCCGGCCACACCGACGTGGTGCCGCCGGGCGACGAGAAGGCCTGGCGCCATCCGCCGTTTGCCGGCGAGATCGACAACGGCGAGCTGTACGGGCGCGGCGCGGTCGACATGAAGGGCGGCATCGCCTGCGCGGTCGCCGCCGTGCTCGATCATGTCGAGAAGCACGGCAAGCCCAAAGGCTCGATCTCGTTCCTGATTACCGGCGACGAGGAAAGCATCGCGGTCAACGGCACGCCCAAGCTGCTGCAATGGACGGCCGAGCACGGCGAGACATTCGATCACTGCATTCTGGCCGAGCCAAGCAACCAGGAAGAGCTCGGCGACACCATCAAGGTCGGCCGCCGCGGCTCACTCAACGGCACGCTGATCGTAACCGGCAAGCAAGGCCACGTCGCCTACCCGCAGCGCGCGGTGAACCCGGTGCGTGGACTTGTGAAGCTGATCGAAGCGCTGCAATCGGAGCCGCTCGATGAGGGCAGCGCCAGCTTCCAGCCGTCAAACCTCGAGTTCACCTCGATCGACACCAACAACAAGACGGTGAACCTCATTCCGGCGGAAGCGCGCGCGCGCTTCAACATCCGCTTCAACGACTGTCATACGCAAGAGTCGCTGAAAGCGCTGATCGAAGCGCGCGCAGCCAAGGCGGCCGGCAACAGCGTCACTTTCGCCTTCGACTGGCAGCCGTCGAACGCCAACGTGTTCGTCACCGCGCCCGGCCCGTTCACCGAGTTGGTGGCGACGGCGGTGTCCGACGTGGTCGGTCGCAAGCCGGAACTCTCCACGACCGGCGGCACCTCGGACGCGCGCTTCATCTCGCAATATTGCCCGGTGGTGGAATTCGGCCTGGTCGGCCAGACCATGCACGCGGTCGACGAGCGCGTACCGATCGGCGATCTGCGCGCGCTGACGACGATCTTCCGCAAGATCCTTGAGCGATATTTCAGCTAGGTCACAGGCTTCGACCCGCGTTACCGCGCAAGCCGCCAAGCCAAATGATTATGCAAACCTGGGCGGCCGGTTCGCATAACCGATGGCGCTCTTAGTCCTTTACTCGGCGGCTTCCTGCCGGATGCTCTCGGCCGACGCCATGCCGGGCTGATCGGAGCTGCCGCCGAGCTTCTCGCGCACGCCTTTTTCGACCTTGTCGCCAGTGTCCTTGTCGATCTTGCGCCAGTATTCGAAGGCGCGTTGCAGCACCTTCTCGCTGACGCCGTCACTCAGGTGGCCGACGATGTTGTGGACGAGACGCTGGCGCGCGGCGTCATCCATCACCTTCTGGATGAGCGCGCGCGGCTGATTGAAGTCGTCGTCGTCCTTGCGTGGGGTATAGGCCTCGCGCACCATGTCGCCATCGGCGTGCCAGAGGCCCGCTTCGCCTTGCACCGGCTGGGCCGAGGGCCCGCCATAGGAATTGGGCGCATAGACCGGGTCCGACACCTTCTCGACCCGCATGGCGCCATCCTTTGAATAGCTGTGTACCGGCACCACCGGCTTGTTGACTGGGATCTGCTTGTAATTGACGCCGAGCCGCGCGCGGTGCGCGTCGGCGTAGGAGAAGCCGCGCGCCAGCAGCATCTTGTCGGGCGAGAGGCCGACGCCCGGCACCATGTTGTTCGGTTCGAAAGCGGCCTGCTCGATCTCGCTGTGGAAGTCGGTCGGGTTGCGGTTGAGCACCATCTTGCCGACTTCGATCAGCGGATAGTCCTTGTGCGGCCAGATCTTGGTCAGGTCGAACGGGTTGATGCGGTAGGTCTTGGCATCCTCGTAGGGCATGATCTGCCACTTCAGCGTCCAGCTCGGAAAGTTGCCGTCGCGGATGGCACTGAACAGATCGCGGCGATGGTAGTCTCCATCGGCGCCGGCGAGCTTGTCGGCTTCCTCCTGGCTCAGATAGGCGTTGCCGTCGCCCTGATCGGTGTGGAAGTGGAACTTGACCCAGAACCGCTCGCCCTTGACGTTGACCAGCGAGTAGGTGTGGCTGGAATAGCCGTTCATCTCGCGCCAGTTTTTCGGGATTCCGCGGTCGCCCATCAGATAGGTGACCTGGTGCGCGCTTTCCGGCGACAGCGTCCAGAAATCCCACTGCATGTCGTGGTCGCGCATATCGTTGTCGGCGCGCCGCTTCTGGCTGCGAATGAACTGCTGGAACTTGATCGGATCGCGCACGAAGAAGATCGGCGTGTTGTTGCCGACCATGTCGAAGTTACCGTCCTCGGTGTACATCTTGACCGAAAAACCGCGGGGGTCGCGCCAGGTGTCGGGACTGCCGCGCTCGCCTGCCACCGTCGAGAAGCGAACCAGCACGTCGGCCTTGGCGCCGGGCTGGAAGATCTTGGCCTTGGTGTATTTCGAGACGTCCTTGGTCGTCTCGAACGTGCCGAAGGCGCCGGCGCCTTTTGCGTGCGGCTGCCGTTCCGGAATGCGCTCGCGGTTGAAGTTTGCCATCTGCTCGAGCAGATAGTGATCAGAGAGCACGATCGGTCCGTCGCGACCAACGGTGAGCGAATGCTCGTCGCTTTGAACGCGGATACCCGCATCGTTGGTGGTTGGCGGACCGTTCTTGCCACTGCTCATATCCGGTAAACTCCGCATTTAGAAAAGCTACCGGATGAAACAGACGGATGCGCGCAAGGTTCCGAAATCGTTCCGCAGGAGCCTGGCTGTCTTTGACGCAGGCGCCGCCAAAAACCCACGGACCGCGCGGTGATCCCGGTCGCGCGCAGTGATGAAGCGGATTGCGGCAAGACCCCCATTGAGGGACCGCAGTACCGCCGCCAATCAACGTGCACCGGCTGCCGCGCCTGACCAATATTTAACGTGTGTCCCGCGGCATTCCGAGCCAGGGTGCCGCTACGCATGCCCGGCGCTTGGTCCAAGGCGTCATCCGGCATGGCAAATCCGCCCATACCGCCCCGCACGCAACAGGATCATCCATGAAATGTCTGCGTACCACGTCGCTCTTGTTCGCGGGCGCGATGCTGCTCGCCCCGATGAGCGCCGCGTCGGCAGCGAGCCCGGACGTCTCGACAAAGTTCCTGCAGAAGGCGTTGCACCTGTCCGCCCCGATCAAGGTTCTCAAGACCGAGCCCGGGCCGGCGGGGCTGACGGCGGTGCTGATCTCGGCCGGCGGTCACAAGGGCATCGTGTGGGTCGTCGGCGACGATTCCGCCGTCGTGCTCGGCGACATTCGAGACGCCCAGGGTGATAACCTCACCAAGCAAATGGCGATCCGCATGGACCTGATGCCGAAGCCGATCAAACCCGCGGCCGTCGCCGCCGCCGTCACCAAGCTCAACACCTTTGTCATCGGGGCCAAGGGTCCCGAAGTGACCGTGTTCGTCGATCCCAACTGCATCTTCTGTCACGAGATCTACGACCAGGCGCAGCCGCTGCTCAACGCCGGTCAGCTGCGCCTGCGTATCGTTATGGTCGGCTTTCTCAAACCCACCAGCTTCGCGAAATCCGCCGCCGTGCTGATCGCGTCCGATCATGCCCAGGCGCTCGCCACCGACGAAAAGAACTTCGACGTGAAGCACGAGGAAGGCGGCATCACGCCGGCCAAGACGATCCCGGCGGCGATCAAGCAGGACGTCACGGCCAACACGCATGTGCTGGCGCAGAGCGGCGACGAGGCGACGCCCACGTTGCTCTACAAGAATGGCGCCGGGCAATGGCTGGTCGTGCAGGGCATGCCGGACCACGGGCTTAAGGGCGTACTTGCAGAGATGAAGCCGCAAAAGTAGCCGCGACGATCCGGGCACCGCGTACGAACGCACGTCCACCGCCGGCAGCAATACGCTGCGTCACCCCTCCGCCGTCGCGTTTTGCGGCCAATGGCCGCCCTCGATCTTGGCGGCGGCGATCACGGCCTGAGTGCGGCTTTCGACGTGCAGCTTCTGCAGGATGGCCGAAACATGCGCCTTCACCGTCGCCTCCGAGACGCCGAGCTGGAAGGCGATCTGCTTGTTGAGCAAGCCTTCCGACAGCATCATCAACACACGCACCTGCTGCGGCGTCAGCGTCGCCATGCGCGCGATCAGCTCGGCGGTCTCGGCGTCCCCGCCATCGCTGAGATCGACGTCGGGCGGCGTCCATACGCCGCCGCCGAGCACGCGCGCGATCGCCGCGCGCATCGCCTCGACCCCGACAGTCTTGGGAATGAAGCCGGAGGCGCCGAATTCCATGCAGCGGCGGATGGCGGCGGGGTCGTCGTTGGCCGAGACCACGATAACCGGCGCGCCCGGGTATTGCGCGCGCAAATACATCAGGCCGGAAAAGCCGCGGGCGCCGGGCATGGCGAGATCGAGCAGGATGAGGTCGACGTCGCCGCCCTGCTCGAGCAGTTCCGCGACCTGGTCGAACGTGCCGGCCTCGGCGATGGCTGCCTGTTCCAGCAGACCGGAGACCGCCTCGCGTAGCGCCCCTCTGAACAAGGGGTGGTCGTCGGCAATCACCAGCCGGTAGTTCGAACTGCCATTCAACGCCGTGACCCCCTCCCAATCCCGCCGGACGCGTCCCGACGCGCGCCGGTCAGGCAGGCAATGTACTATACTTTAGGACAGTCCATCGGCCTCGGCGAATATCCCGCGCCGCGCCTTGGCTTCGCCCCGGATCCCGTCGGGCCTGGGTAGAAATGTCAAGCTTTACAACGCCGTAGAGCACCATCAGTGGCGGCTGCCGATAAACTGGAAGATCACCTCACGGGTGTGCGGGCGGGCGCGGTGTTCCACCACGTAGAGGCCCTGCCAGGTGCCCAGCGCCAGCGCGCCGCCGATCACCGGTACGTGCAGCGACACGCCATTGAGCATAGCCTTGACGTGGGCCGGCATGTCGTCGGGCCCTTCGGTGTCGTGCACCCAATGCGGCCCTTCGGGCGCCAGCCGGTCGAGCGCCGTGACCAGATCGGTCTGCACGTCGGGGTCGGCGTTTTCCTGGATGGTGAGCGAGGCCGAGGTGTGCCGCAGGAACGCGAAAAAGGCGCCCTCGCTGGCCTCAAGTTCGGCCACGAATCGACGGGCTTCTTGCGTGATCTCGATCAGGCCCGGTCCGTGGGTGTCGAGCCACAGGCTGGCGTGGGCCACCAGCGTGGCATCGGCCTTGGTGACGGCGGACAGACGGCCGGGCATGAGCTCAGCTGTCTTTGCGCAGCACGTCGTGCTGGAAATGCATGATCATCTCGACCAGCCGGTGCCAAGAGGCCGAGAGCGTATCCGCGACGTACGTGCCGGCGCGCGCGAGTTCCTCATGGGTCGGCATGCGCAGCGAGACCGCCGGGCCCTGCGGGGCCGGTGGCGGCGGCGCAGGCGGCGGTGGCGGCGCGGCCTGCAGGCGGGCGATCTCCTGCTTCAGCGATTCGACCTCGGCCCTGAGCGCGGCGACCTGCTTTTCCAGCGCGGCGGGATTTTGCGGCACCGCCTGACAGGCCCAGCTGGAGTGCACCGGGGTGCAATGGGCGACCTGGCCGGTACTATTGTCGAGGCGGACGAAGCCGTCGTCGACGCGCCGGAAGCTCCAGCGTGCGTCCGGCGCCGGCGGCGCGGACGACAGCAACGGCGCTGGGGCGGGGGCTTGCGCAGCGGTTTGGCCATTTGCCCCTGTTCCCTGCACCCCAATTCCCTGCCCCGACGCCGCGGTGGCGGCGCAGCCAAGCAGGCCGGCGAGAACGAGGGTTACGATCCGCAAATCAGCTTCTCCTCCGATGCCGGTGCCCCGGTCCACGGCCCATATGCACGTCGGCGCAGCTTAGCACCGCCCCACGCCGGCCTTAAAACGCTGTTCGCGACGCATGAGCTGCCGCAGCGCACTTAAGCGGCTTCCACAGCCGCCGCAAACAGAACATTTCATAAGCGGTTTCAATCGCTTGGCATATATTGCCGCTTTCTTGACTCGGGCAAACCGCATCAGTATGGTCCGCGCGGCTTTGAGGGCGGCGGGGCAGGCGGATGCCTTGATTTACGCGGGTCGAAGGCATGGCTGACGGCACGCGAGACACGGGCAATCGCCGAGAACCGCCGAACGAAGAGGCTCAACTCTCCGCGAGGCTGCAACGTCTCGGCGAACGGCTCGCATCCGCGAACCGACCATCCGAAAACGCCTCCGGTCCTCGCGACAATTCCCGCATGTCGGGCTTCGCGAGGGGCTTCCAGCTCTCCAGCGAGTTGGTGGGCGGAGTGGTGGTGGGCGCGGGGATCGGCTGGGGTCTCGATTACTGGCTCGGAACCACGCCCTGGGGCCTGATTGTATTTGTACTACTCGGCTTCGCCGCCGGGGTTCTCAACCTGATGCGCGCGGCCGGCGTGGTGCGCAAGAGAAGCTTGAACGACTAAGACGGCGTCATGCACCCGATCGAACAATTCGAAATCGTCAATTTCTTCTCGCTCGGCCATATCGGCGGACACGAGATCTACTTCACCAACTCCGCAGCCCTGATGCTGGGCGCGATCGTCCTGCTGACGCTGTTCCTGGTCGGCGGCACGGCCGGCGGCCGGCTGGTGCCGACGCGGCTGCAGTCGATGGCCGAGCTCACCTACGAGTTCGTCGCCACCACGATCCGCGAGACCGCTGGCCACGAGGGCATGCGCTTCTTCCCCTTCGTGTTCTGCATCTTCATGTTCGTGCTGACGCTGAACATCTTCGGGCTCATCCCCTACTCGTTCACGGTCACCAGCCACGTCATCGTCACCTCCGTTCTGGCGCTCCTGGTGTTCTTCACCGTTCTCGGCTACGGGCTGTTCCGCCACGGCTTCCACTTCCTGAACCTGTTCGTGCCCAAGGGCGTCCCGGGCTACATCCTGCCGATGATCGTCGCGATCGAGGTGCTGTCGTTCTTCTCGCGGCCGATTTCCCACAGCATCCGATTGTTCGGCAACATGCTGGCGGGCCACATCGCGCTGCAGGTTTTCGCGGGCTTCATCATCCTTCTGGGCGGCGGGCTCGGCGCCATCGGCTGGGCCGGCGGCGTGGTCCCCTTCGGGATGATCGTGGCGCTGTTCGCCCTGGAAACGCTGGTCGCGGTGATCCAGGCCTACGTCTTCGCCATTCTCACCTGCATTTATCTCAACGACGCAATCCACCCGGGCCACTAGGTCCGGCGGAATACAAGCCAATCAGACCATCAGAGGAGTGAACTCATGGATCAAGCAACAGCGGTCGCCTTGATGACGGCGGCCAAGTATCTCGGCGCCGGTATCGCCGCGATCGGCATGGGCACCGCCGCTATCGGCGTCGGCCACATCTTCGGCAACTACCTGTCCGCCGCCATCCGCAATCCGTCGGCCGCGCAGGGCCAGTTCGGCAACCTGATTTTCGGCTTCGCGATCGCCGAAGCGCTCGGCATCTTCTCGCTGCTGATCGCGCTGCTGCTCCTGTTCGCGCTGAAATAATCAGGGGCGCGTAGGCGGATCCGACGATGGCAACCGAAACCACGACAAGCACCGGGCACGAAGGGGGCGGCAACGGCTTTCCGCCGTTCAACACGTCGACCTTCCCGTCGCAACTCTTCTGGCTGGTGATCGCCTTCGTCCTGCTCTACGCGCTGATGTCGAAGTGGGCGCTGCCGAAGGTCGGCGCCGTCATCGACCGGCGCCAGAAGCAGATCGCCGATGACTTCGCCGAGGCCGACCGGCTCAAGGGTCAGTCGGACGCGGCGGTGGCTGCCTACGAGAAGGCGCTAGCCGATGCCCGCGCCCGCGCGCAGGCCATCGCCCACGACACGCACGAGAAGCAGGCGGCCGAAGCCGAGGCCGCCCGCAAGAAGCTCGAAGACGAGCTCAACGGCAAGCTCGCCGATGCCGAGAAGACCATCGCTGCCACCAAGCAGACGGCCATGGGCAATGTCCGCTCGATCGCCGAGGACGCTACCCGCGCAATCGTCGAGCGGCTGATCGGCAGCGCGCCGAGCGACCAGGCGGTCTCGTCTGCGGTCGCCGACGTGCTGAAGCGGTAAGGAGGGCGCATCATGATCCATGAAGCCGAATTCTGGGTCCTGCTGGGCTTCCTGGTGTTCGTGGGCGGCATTCTCTACGCCGGCGCCCTCAAGACCATGGCGAAGTCGCTCGACGACCGCGCCGGACGCATCAAGGACGAGCTCGAAGAGGCGCGCAAGCTGCGCGAAGACGCCGCCCAGCTGCTCAAGGACTACGAGCGCAAGCGGCAGGAGGCCGAGAGCGAGGCGCAGGGCATCGTCGCCGGCGCCCAGGCCGAGGCCGAGCGCATGGCCGCCGAGGCCAAGGCGAAGGTCGAGGAGTTCGTCGCCCGCCGCACCAAGATGGCGGAGACCAAGATCGCGCAAGCCGAGGCGCAGGCCGCCGCCGACGTGCGCGCGGCCGCGGCGGAAGCCGCCATCGCCGCCGCCGAGAAGATCCTCGCCAAGGAAGCCAAGGGCAAGCTCGGCGACGATCTGATCGCCAAGGGTATCGCCGATCTCGGCAAGCGGCTGAACTAACAAAAATCTGATTTGCGAAGACGGCATTGGCCGGTGCGCGGGTTTACAACCCGGGCATCGGACGTTTGCATGCGTCAGCCCCACCGGGATGCCGCGAAGTCCAACCATCCTCTTGAATTAAATAACGAAATTGATCGCGCGAAGATGCAACTCAGATTTGCAGACGCGCTTTGGCGCGCGTTAACCTCGCTCTAACCATTCGCTTTCACAGTCGGCAGAAGCGCCAGTCGCGCGAGTTCGTATTCCCACAGTTCGTCAGCCGCCGGACAGTCCGGCTACGGCATTCGGAGGACCGATGGTCATCTTCGATTGCAACGGCGTGCTCGTCGACAGCGAGCCGCTGGCAACGGCAGTCGTTTCGCAGGAATTCATGCGCGCCGGCTTCGCGCTCACGCCGGACGTGGTGGCACACTATTTCACCGGCCGCCGCCCCTCGGACATGTTCGTCGAGGTCGAGATGGCCGCTGGCCGCAAGCTCCCGGAGGGCTTCGCCGGCATGGTGGCCAGCGCGACACTGCGGCGCTTCCGCGCCGAGCTGCGCGCCACGCGCTACGCCGCTCACGCACTGAGCTGGCTGCGCGGACGCAAATGTGTGGCCTCCTCATCCTCGCCCGACCGCATCCGTGTCAGCCTGCAAACCACGGACCTTCTGCGCTTCTTCGAGCCCAACCTCTTCTCGGCGAGCGAAGTGCGCAACGGCAAGCCGGCGCCCGACCTTTTCCTGCACGCCGCCGCACGCATGCAGGTCGATCCACGCGATTGCGTGGTGGTCGAGGATTCGGTGGTCGGTGTCGCCGCCGCTGCCGCCGCCGGGATGAAGGTACTTGGCTTCGCAGGCGGGAGCCACGCCGGGCCCGCGCTCGGCAGCCACCTCCGCGCGGCCGGCGCCCACGCCATAATCATCGACTTGCGGGCGCTGCCGGCGGCGATCATCGACTTGCGCGGGTGGTGAATCCCGCGATTTGCGGGCTTCACCCCGCGATCGCGATACGCGCCTTGTGCTTGCGGCGTTTCCGACCGAACGGCGCGCGGCCGATCAGCTCGGCATAGTCGGCGATCGGCATGGGGCGGCCGATCAGGTAGCCCTGCACCTCGTCGCAGTTTTCCTCCGCCAGGAAGCGAAGCTGCTCGCGCGTCTCAACGCCCTCGGCCATGACCGGCAGCTCCAGCCCGCGGCCAAGCGCGATGACCGCGCGCACGATCGTGGCGGATTGCTCGCTGTTGCTGGCGTTGGCGATGAAGGCCTTGTCGATCTTGATCTTGTCGAACGGGAACGACTGCAGGTAGCTGAGCGAGGAATAGCCGGTGCCGAAATCGTCCATAGCGATGCGCACCCCCAGCGCCTTCAGCCGGCGCAAGGTTCCGACCGCGCGGGTGAAATCGCCGATCAGCACGCCCTCGGTGATCTCGAGTTCGAGGCGGGACGGCGCAAGCCCGGTTTCCAGCAGCACCTCGTGTACCAGCTTGGGTAGGTCGGCATCGCGGAACTGAACCGGCGACAGGTTGATGGCGACGGTGAGCGGCTTCGGCCAGCTCGCAGCCTCGCGGCAGGCTGTGCGCAGCGCCCATTCGCCGAGCGCCAGGATGCTGCCGCTCTCCTCTGCGAGCGGAATGAAGGTTGAAGGCGGCACCATGCCATGGCGCGGATGCTGCCAGCGCGCCAGCGCCTCGAAGCCGATGATGTCGCCGTCGATGCGCGCCTGCGGCTGGTAGTAGAGCGTGAGTTCGTCGCGCGCGAGGGCGCTGAGGAGATCCTGCTGCAACGCGCGCTGATCGCGCAACTGCTTGTCCATCGCACGGTCGAAGAAGCGCACCGCGCCGCCCAGTTCCCCCTTGGCGCGGTAGAGCGCGGCGTTGGCGTTGGCGACCAACGCGGCGGCGTCGGCGCCGTCCTGGGGGTAGAGCGCGATGCCCACGCTGATCGCGACCTTGATGGTGTGGTCACCGATTTCGATCTCGGTCGCGAACGCCTCCTGCAGGCGGTGCGCGAGCGCTGCGGCCGTCGCGGGCTGCGGACCGGCGGGTGAAATGACGACGAATTCGTCGGCCCCCGTGCGGGCCAGGAAGGCGCCCTCGCAGGCGACCATCAGGCGCTGGCCGGTCTCGCGCAGCAAGGCGTCCCCGACGTGATGACCGAACACATCGTTGACCGCCTTGAAGCGATCGATGTCAACCGAGAGCACGGCGAAGCTGTCGCTCGCCACCGCCGCAAGGTCGATGGTGGCGCCGATGCACTCGTTGAAGGCGGCACGGTTGGGCAGCTCCGTCAGCGCATCGTGATGCGCCATATGGGCAATGCGCTGCTCATCGCGCTTGCGGTCGGTGAGATCGCGCACCAGGGTGATCTGGTACTGCTCGTTGGAGTCGGGCCCGCGCACGATGTGGCGGGTGGCCGTGACGATACGAGTGCCGTTGGCCGGAGTCTCGAGTGCGTGTTCGCCGATAAAAATCGTGTCGCCGCCGTCGATCAGCTTGCGGTCTTCGGCGGCGATGGCGCGCGCACCGGCATCGGGCATCACGTCCTGAGAGGTCTTACCCAAGATGTCTTCGCGCGAAATGCCGAGGAAGCTTTCAGCGGCGCGGTTGACGTAGATGTAGTGCATGCCGGGCAGATCCTTCACCAGGATCGGCGACGGCACGCTCTCGATGATAGTGTCGAGGAAGGCGCGGGTGCGATCGAGCTCGCGCTCGGCGCGCCGGCGCTCGGTGATGTCTTCGTGGGTGGCGACCCAGCTGCCGTCCGGCGAGGGCTGGTTGACCACGGCGATGACCCGGCCATCGGCAAGCTCGGTGTCGATGATGAACGACTTTCCATGCTTGATGGCGGCACGCAGTTCTTCCTCGTAGCTCTTGGGATCGTGCACGAAGGTCCCGGCGGCGACTCGCGCCTCGAGGACGTCGATCAGCGTGCAGCCGGGACGGACGCGCGCCGGATCCATGCGATACATGTCGATGTAGCGCTGGTTCCAGACCATCACGCGACCTTCTTTGTCGAACATGCACAGGCCCTGGTTCATGTTGTTGAGGGCGCTGTCGAGCCGCATGTTCTGCGCGTCTAGCTTGCGGCGCGTGCTGCGGTCCGACACCGAACCGGCAAAGCAGGTCGCGAGCACGGAGCCGACGACCGCGGCGAGCGCAACGGCCATCGATTCCGGAGACAGGGTCGGTTTGGCCATGAAATGGAAGGTCGGATCATGCACGAAGCTGGCCGCGCCCATGCCGGTGTAGTGCAATGTCAGGATGCCGGTGGCGAGCAGCACGGCGCCGCCTCCGAGATCGTAGGCGCCGTCGCCCGCGGCGGCGCTATTCAGCGCGAGAGCGCTGAAGAACACGGCGAGCAGCACCGAAGCCGCCACCAAGATCGGCGACCACACCACATAGCCGGCAATCTGCAGGCCGGCCATGCCGATGAAATGCATCGCTGAAGCGCCGAAACCTATGATGGCGCCCCCTATGGCCGCGCGTTGGTGCAACGGCGCGTAGACCGCGAAGGCGAGGCCGAGCGCGCTCGCCGCGACGGCGATAACTAGCGAGAGCACGGTGAGGTCGAGATCGAAATTGATCGAAAAGCCGGGCCGCAGCGCCAGCATGGCAATGAAATGGGTAGCCCAGACGCCGCAACCGGTGGCAACACCGGCGACCAGCAGCCAAGCGAGACGAGGGCGGCCCGTAAGCGCCGAAGCGCGCTGGAACAGATTGACGGCGGAAAGGCTCGCGAGCGCGCACACCGCCACCGCCAGCACGACCAGCCGCCAATCATGCGGAAGACTGAGACTGTTGATCGCGTGAAACATTCCGCGGTCCCGGTTCGCTCGAAGAGACGTCGGAATGGCCCGTGCGACGCCTGCTTTTTGAACCGTACGGGGGTATTTTTCTCCGCAAGTTAATTCGGGTGGGGTCGAGCAGTAAATCGACTGTTAGGGCTACGAACCCGTCAACAAACGCCTGCAAATCGGTGCGGGGGTGTGGGGTAACGGTCCGCCCGGCGACGCCGGGCTTGCCTGTGCGCGGCGACCAATGCCCGAGACTGGTTAACGCGGCTTTAGGAATGCAAAATCGCAACCCTGGTCGGCGCCCAAGATTTCGCGGGCGTAGAGAGCCGCATAGCCGCGCGCCGGCGCCGCTTCGGCTTTCGGGAGCGCGGCGGCGCGGCGCTTCAATTCAGCGTCGTCGACCAAAAGATCGATGCGGCGGTCTTTCACCGATAGCTCGATGCGGTCGCCGTTGCGCACCAGCGCCAGCGGACCGCCGGAGGCGCTGTCGGGCGTGACGTGCAGAACGATGGTGCCGAAGGCGGTGCCGCTCATGCGCGCGTCCGACACGCGGATCATATCCTTGACGCCGGCGGCCGCGAGCTTCTTCGGGATCGGCAGATAGCCGGCTTCCGGCATCGCGGCGGCGGAATGCGGCCCCGCATTCTGCAACACGAGAATGTCGTCGGCGGTAACATCGAGCTTAGGGTCGTCGACGCGGGCGGCGAGATCCTCGAGCGAGGTGAACACCACCGCCCGGCCCTCTTTTTCGAACAGGTTGGAGTCCGCCGCCGAGCGTTTGAGGATCGCGCCCTGCGGCGCGAGATTCCCGAACAGCGCCACCAAGCCGCCCTGCGGCTCCAGCGGTTTGCCACGCTCAGCGATAATGGTGCGGTCGACCCAGCCGTCGCCTTCGGCTTGCGACAAGCGTTGATCAAGCGTCTCGCCGGTGACGGTCATGACGTCGAGATGCAGCAGGTCTTTAAGCTCGCGCAACAGCGCACCGACGCCGCCGGCGGCATAGAAGTCTTCCATGTAACCGTTGCCGACCGGCTTCAGGTTCACCAGCACCGGCGTGGTGTCGGAGAGTTCGTTCAGGCATTCGAGCGAGATCGGAAATCCAGCGCGGCCGGCGATCGCGGTCAGATGGATCACCGCGTTGGTGGAGCCGCCGATCGCCATCAGCACGCGCAGCGCATTCTCGACTGACTTCTGCGTGACGATGCGGTCGGGGGTGAGCCCCGAGCCGATCAGCTTCACGGCGGCGGCGCCGGTCGCCTCCGCCGCCCGCAGACGATCCGCGTGCACGGCGGGAATGGCGGCGGTGCCCGGCAGGATTATGCCGAGCGCTTCGGCGATGCAGGCCATGGTCGAGGCGGTGCCCATCACCGCGCAGGTGCCGGCGGTGGTGGCGAGGTTGCCCTCGACGATGTTGATCTCCTCGTCGCTCACCTTGCCGGCGCGGTACTGCGCCCAGTAACGGCGGCAGTCGGTGCAGGCGCCGAGCCGTTCGCCGTGATAGCGGCCGGTCATCATTGGGCCGCCGACGAGGCCGATGGCCGGCCGGTTGGCCGACACCGCACCCATGAGCTGCGCCGGCACGGTCTTGTCGCAGCCGCCCATGAGGACAACCGCGTCCATGGGCTGGGCGCGGATCATCTCCTCGGTGTCCATGGACATGAGGTTGCGGAATTTGAGGCTGGTAGGATTGAGGAACACCTCGCCGAGCGAGATCGTTGGAAACTCGATCGGCAGCGCGCCGGCGGCCAGCACGCCGCGTTTCACCGCGCTCAGCAGCTCCGGGAAGTGCCGGTGGCAGTTGTTGAAGCCGGAGGGCGTGAAGGCGATGCCGACCACGGGCTTCTTCAGCATCTCGCGCGAATAGCCCATGGACTGGGCGAAGGAGCGGCGCAGGTAGAGCGAGAAATCGCGGTCGCCGTAGTTGGTGAGGCCGTGGGCAATGCCGGTAATATTTGTCATGGGGTATTTTGTGACGGGGCGTCGACCTGGGCGCAAGCGGGGGGTCGGCCTTCTGGCCACCCGTAAAGCCGCCCCGCTTGACCTCGATCAAGGCCGGAACAGCCCCTAAATGCGAAGAATCCTGCCTCGACAAGCCCCCTCGAACTCTTCTAAGTAAAGAGAGTTTTGGGGCGCCCCCTGCTGGAACAATATCCCCATGAATTATAACGACTTTTTCGCATCGGCCTTAGACCGCCTGCGGGACGAGCGCCGCTACCGGGTTTTCGCCGACCTGGAGCGCATCGCCGGACGCTTTCCCCACGCCGTCTGGCACGCGCCCGAGGGCCCGCGCGAAGTCGTGATCTGGTGTTCCAACGACTACCTTGGCATGGCCCAGCACCCCAAGGTGATCGGGGCCATGGTGGAGACCGCCACCCGCATGGGCACCGGCGCCGGCGGCACCCGCAACATCGCCGGCACCAACCATCCGCTGGTCGAGCTCGAGCGCGAACTCGCCGACCTGCACAAGAAGCCGGCCGCGCTGGTGTTCACCTCCGGCTACGTGTCGAACCAGACCGGCATCTCCACAATCGCCAAGCTGTTGCCGAACTGCCTGATCCTGTCGGACGCGCTCAACCACAATTCCATGATCGAAGGCGTGCGCCAGGCCGGCTGCGACAAGCAGATCTGGCGGCACAACGACGTCGAACACCTCGAAGAGTTGCTGAAGGCGGCGGATCCCACGCGGCCGAAGCTGATCGCCTTCGAGAGCCTCTACTCCATGGACGGCGACGTCGCCCCGGTGCACGCGATCTGCGATCTCGCCGAGAAGTACGGCGCCATGACCTATTGCGACGAGGTGCACGCGGTCGGCATGTACGGCGCGCACGGCGGCGGCATCTGCGAGCGCGACGCCGCGATGGCGCGCGTCGACGTGCTGGAAGGCACGCTCGCGAAGGCGTTCGGCTGCCTCGGCGGCTATATCGCGGGCACCGCCGAGATGTGCGACGCGGTGCGCTCCTACGCCCCGGGCTTCATTTTCACCACTGCACTGCCGCCGGCGATCTGCGCCGCGGCCACCGCTGCGATCAAGCACTTGAAGACCTCGAACTGGGAGCGCGAGCGCCACCAGGACCGCGCCGCGCGCGTGAAGGCCGTGCTCAACGCCGCCGGCCTGCCGGTGATGCCGTCTTCGACCCACATCGTGCCGGTGTTCGTCGGCGATCCGGAAAAGGTGAAGACCGCGAGCGATATGCTGCTTGCCGACCACGGCATCTATATCCAGCCGATCAACTACCCCACCGTGCCGCGCGGCGCCGAGCGCTTGCGCATCACGCCCTCGCCCTATCACGACGACGCGCTGGTCGACCGGCTGGCGGAAGCCCTCGTGGACGTGTGGGAGCGCCTGCAGCTGCCGAAGAACCGGCCGGCGCTGGCAGCGGAGTAAATCTTCTGCCGCGCTAGCGCTGGATCGATCTGAGATAAGCCTGCACCGCGCGCGCGTCGGCGTGCGTGAAGACGAATTCCGGCATATCGGGATGGCCGGCTGAGATGCCGTGCTCGAGGCGCGTGGCGAAGCGGTCCAAATCGTAGCTGCGCCCGACGCGGCGAAACGGCGGCGCGCCCGCATGCGGGCTCTTACCGCTGCGACCGATCGCATGACAGCGCGCGCAGAACTCCTTCACCAGCGCATGGCCGTGACGCACAACGGCGCGCGGTCGCGCGTCCGAGAAGGCGGGTGCGAGGATGGCAAGCGAGGCGGCGAGCAGCAGCAATCGCTTCATGAGGCCTCCCGATGCGGGTTGACGCCGCTGAGCCAATTTTAGCCTGGCGCCCAGCCCTCTCGTTTCAAGGATTCATTTAAGGGGAGGATCGCGCCCGTTCCAAGACCGGCACGCCCCCCTGGGGGGTGCAATCATCAGGTGGTACCCAAAATTCAAAAAGGGCCCGCCTTGCGGCGAGCCCTTTTCGAATTTGGTTGCGGGGGCAGGATTTGAACCTGCGACCTTCAGGTTATGAGACCTAATGCCAGAGTTGTAACGCATTGATTTAACAGACAAAACTGCTTGTAAAAAAAATTGTGTGTTAAAAAATGTGCTAAAATTCGCAAATCAACCGCTCAAATCGAACGGGCGGATTATGCATAAGATTCGTGAAAAAATCGAGAAGGAGATTGGTTGCGGGGAGAGGATTTGAACCTCTGACCTACAGGTTATGAGCCTGTCGAGCTACCGGGCTGCTCCACCCCGCGCTAATACAATCAGTAATATATATGGCCCATGTCAGGGTGAATTACAAGAATAAAATCCGCATGGAATATCACGTGACTTAAGGACCAGTGTAAACACCACACAAACAATCGTTCATTTTAAAATTTGATTTGGTAGAACACATTATTGATTAGTGATCACAGCGGCTCATCAAGTTGTCATGCGGCAAGGATCATGCAGAAGCAGCCCTGCCGACGGGGGATGATACGGGCTTCTTGCGTTCCGATGCGCTAGCATCGAGATGTACGACCTGCGGCGACAAAGAAATAGTCGATACTGTGGTCCCAAGCGCGGCGTTAGCAACCTCAAGCAAATGCTGATGGTGAGTGAAGAAGATCACCTGAGTTTTTTTCGCAAGTTGCGCCAGCACCTTAAATCCAGCAGCGGCACGTTCATCGTCAAAATTGATAAAGAGATCATCGGCAATAAAGGGCAGCGGCGCGGAGTGGCTGAGGAAATCCTCAACTGCGGCCACGCGTAGTGCGAGGTAAAGCTGGTCGGCGCTACCGTCGCTCATGCCCGATACGGTGACCTTGCTTCCGTCTTCGCGGATGCCAGCAAGCCGCGCGTTATCGTTTTCATCGAAGTCGAGCTGTAACCCCGTGAAAGAGCCGCCGGTCAATATGGCGAACAGTTCGCCGGCACGCTTAAGGAGCGGGGCCTGCTTCTCACGGCGGTAGCGATCTATGGCCCATTGAAGCAAGAGTCCGGCAGAGCGTAACCGCACATATTCTTCCGCAATATCGCTCATTTCGGCCAGGGCTGCCTGCTTGTCGGCTGCCGCTCTGGCGGCGCGATCATCGCCGCCGATGGCCTCGAATTCCCGCCGCGCGGTAGAACGCGCCTCACCCGCTTCCATTTGCCTGGCTCGAAGGTCCGACAGCTCCAGATTTATTGTTTCCTCACGCGCCGCAATCTGATCGAGATCGGCAGCAGCAAACTCCTCTGTGAGATCGCCAAGAGACATGCCGTCTCCATCCTGGGCAAGAGCGTTCGAGACTTCCTCCTGTTCGGCTTGCAGGGAGCGTAATTCGTCGGAACGCTCGATGGCCTTACGTAGGCCCTCGATGGAGACAACGGACGCCGCCCGTTGCAGGTACTCGATTACGTCGCTCGCGTCCCGGTGAGTTTGCTCGTATTCCTCAGCCTTCTTCTCTTCCGCGGAAATTCTGGTATCCGCCGCATTGGCGAGCTCCTGCGCGCGCGTTGCTTCTGTCAGAAGACGTTCAAGCTGAAGGGCCGCATCTTCCCGGTCCATATCAGCTAATTGCGGGGCAATTGACGTGACCAACCCGGCAACCTCTCCCTCGAATGCTTCGATATCGCGTTCAATTTTCTCGATGCGATCATGCTTCAAATCATTTATCCGGCCCGCGATCTCGCGCAGCCTGTCTATCGCGTCGATCTGCACATCCAGCGTTTCGGGCGCTGCTTCTGGATTGAGGCCAAGCTGAACAATGGCGGCAGACCACTGATCTTTCCATTCGATGAGGGATTTTTCGGCGCTCTCTAGGCTTTTGCGTTTGCGAGCGGATTCTGCCGCCGCCTTCTTCAGCTCACCTTCAAGCCTGCGTCGGCTCTCTTCGCGGTTTTGATGTTGCCGCTGGATATCGGCTGCCCTTTCAAGCACGATCCGCAGGGGCCGGTCGGCAAGCGGATCGGTATCAATGCCAAGCGCACTAAGCTCGTTGATGAGCAGCTCCTTTGCACGGGATTCTTCCTCGCGCAGGGAGGCAGTTTCCCGCTCGGCGGCAGCTTTGGTTTCGAGGGCTTGTAGAACTTGCGAGCGCGCATCAATCCAGATGAGCATTTCATCTGGGCCGAGCGGCGTTAGCGGCACACCATTCCAAAGCGCCAGCCATTCGGCGGAAAATTCCGCTTCATCATTGATGTAGCCCTGATCCTGGCCGCGCAACTGCTCTAAATACTCCTCCTGTTCCGCAATCTGGCGTGCAATTTCCGCAAGCCGCGCGGTGGCCTGCGCTTTTTCAAAGCGCAAGTCGGCCGCAGTATCGGCACTACCGATCGCGCTTTCATAAGCATCCGGCAGGGAGCCTCCGGCATCGAATGCCTCAATTTCGGCATCAGGAACAGCCGCGTTTTCTATGTATTTGCGGCGTATGATCGACCAGCCGGTGTCGCGGTGTGCCCGCAGACGTTGCAGTTCCTCTGCGGGAACGGCGTGCTCGTCACTGGCCGTACGTTTGTATTCCTTGCGGTGGCGCGCGAGGAGCAGTTCAGTGCTCCGAATTTTCTCCCGGCATGTATTGACGTACTGCGCGAGTTCGCGACGCCTATCACGATAATTTTCAACGGCGTTTTTCTGGGGAACAGGAAGAGAGTCGAGGTCATGCTCGCCGGCAAGCGTCGGCCTCATTGATTTCAGAAGCCTTTGAACGGAATCGGCGGCTGCTTGCACTTCCTTTGCAGCGGCGGAAAGGTTTGCGCCGATATCGCCGATCTCGTGAACAACGCCAATGGTGGCTGTCAGGCTGGAGATGTCAGTCAGCGCTCCTTCGTCCTTGAGGTCTTGCGTAAGTTCCGAGACACGTTCGTCCGCTTCACCGCATGCCGCGCGAGCATTGTTTTCCGCGGTGACGAGTTCCGCGCCCCGCTTGGAAAGGCTGCGGGTCGTTGTCAGTTTCGAACGTGTCGGGGTTCGCGTAAGAACCTGACTGCTGTCATCTGCTTGCCAGTCAAGCTCTGCGGCAAGTAATTTTAATTCGGCCTCGGCGGCGGCGAGTTCAGCACGTCTTTTAGGAAGATCCGACTTCCCATTTCGGACCTGAATGCGCCGTTCGTGGAGTTGGTTGATGTCCTCGCCGCGGGACAATAGGTTTTCGTCAAAGGTCAGAGCCGATCGTTCCGCGCGCAGCGCTTCGATCTGGTCGGTCAAAGCCGACAGACGGGTTTGCGCATGCGCATCGTTGGTGGCGGCCTCTTCAAACTGCCGAGAGGCGTCTTCGGGGAGCGGAATAACCTCCCCCAGTTCTTCAATGCGCTTGCTTGCCTCAGAATGCTTTTGGACATTGCGGTAAACCCGCCGGATACGACTGAGCTTGCGCTGCTCCGCCGTTTTGGCCTCGGTCTCGGCTTCAAGACGCTCATAGTCTTCATTCGCTTTATCAAGCGCTGTGTGCAATTCGTGCCACCGTTTTGCTGTGACGGTGTGCTCACGCAATGCACTTTCAGCCTCTTTCAGCCTATCCTCAACCTGGAAATATTTACGGCGCCCCGCCCGCCGATTGCCCCAGAGGGCATCGGCGTCCGCATGTAATTTCTTTAATCGCTCGCGGAGGCCAGCAATCCCGGCACCCGCAGAAAACAAAATCTGGCCAATATCGTCCTGAGCGTCGAGGATATCACGACCGCCTTGCCGCAGTCGTTCGTGATCAAGGCAAAACATCCGCTCATAGAAGGTGCGGTCTGCGCCGTTAAGGAACGGTGCAAGCACAGACTCTCCGGCCGGAAACGGCAGTTCATCTTTATTTAGTAACGTCTCTTTGGTACCTTTGCGGCGCTTGAACTCCAACTCTGCCGCCTTGCCTTCCACGACGGCGCCCAGACGCATGCTGGTGTAATCATGGAGAAAATTACGACTGGAATTATGCGGGATTCCGAAGAGTAGGTCTCCTACCCCGGCGAGCGCTGTGGACTTTCCGGCCTCATTAAGGCCGTATACGAAATGAATGTCTGGCTGCTTTGCGGGCAGGTCAAAGCCAGCGTCAGTGAAGTGCCCGTAGGCTAGCAGATCGAGGCGGCGGATACGCAAGGGTTACCCTCCCTCGGCTGCAAGTTGTGCCGCCAGATAGCGCGACGCTTCGCTGATTACTTCAGGAAGGTCGCCATCGGCAGCGGCTTTGAGAATTCCTTCTTCGGCATCCGCACGAATTTCGTGCGGAAGTTTGCGCACAAGTTCGCCGATCTCCGACTCAATCTGCGTGCGCAAGCCAGGATCGTTCGCAGCCTCGCCAAGAATTGCGGTAAGGTCATCGGGCGCGCTGTGACTAGGACGAGAGGACTTTTCCGTGAGCGGTTCCGTGCTGATAACAAGCCGTTCGACCCAGGCCGCTTCGTCGCCAAGGGCAAGCGCCGCCGCGCGCGCTTCGGCGTTCAGTTGCTCGCGCGACGAGATAATATAATCATGCAGTCCAGTGCGGCCGGTCAGCTGAATGCGGCAGGCGAGAAGTTGTCCACCGCTCTCGTCAGCCTTGGTCTTTTCAATGGCGCGGCCGATTCTGTTGACAAGGTCGGCGGGGGTATTGCTGCCATCTACCGGAACGGAAACGTGTGCCCAGCGGACAACATCCGCCTCGATGGATGTGATGTCTGAAATTTCGTTATCCTCTACGGTGACAAGGCAGGCGCTTTTCGGACCGGTCTCGCGGATATGGCGGCCTTGCAGATTGCCGCAGAACACAACATGCGGGTGCTGGTGAAGCACGTCACCCTGATGCACGTGTGCGAGCGCCCAATAATCGTACCCCTTATTAACGAGATCATCGAGGCTGCACGGCGCGTAATTCGCATGACCACCCATACCGCCAAGTCCGGTATGAAGGACGCCGATATTGAACGCGCCATCGACAGGAGCCGGATATGCCAACGCAAGATTTTCGCTCACATCTCGCTGCCGGAAGCTCTGACCGTGCAGCGCCACGCGAAGGTCTTCGAGTTCAAACGTCTCCGGCTTTCTGGAAGAGAATACCTTGACATTATCGGGTAACGTTAGGCGCTTGGTGATCTGACTTTCGGCGTCATGATTGCCGTAGAGCAGAAACACTGGGATATCTGCCTTCGCCAGCCGACCCATCTGCGCGACAAAAAACAACCCGGTCTGATAGTCCCGCCAGTCACCATCATACAGATCGCCCGCGATGATGAAGAAGTTGACCTTTTCGTCGATGGCCTCACCGATGAGATTGGCGAAGGCGGTGCGCGTAGCAGTACGGATGCGTTCGGCGGCAAGGCTGTCCTGACCGGCTAGCCCCCTTAAGGGGCTATCGAGGTGAATGTCACCTGTGTGAATGAAACGGAACTTCATCATCTCCCCGTTCTCAACCGGTGCGCGAAACAGCGGACCGGAGCTTCCTCATTCGAACCAGCCGACAGCGCAAAAAGAGGCCTATCTAGCCAGCCGCGCGCCAGAGTAGCACAAACGGGAACGGAAAGTGAACACGAAAGTTTCGTAGCGCGCGCGTCCAGACAAATATCCATATTTCTCAGCTTTCTTTACCTGAGTTCCAGCAACACCCCCTTCAAGCGATTCACTCAACATAAAGTTCGGTACAGCCAACGGGAGCGAACAAGCAGAAAACGGCCCATCGTTAGAGCTCGGAATAGATTCCGTTTATGGCTGCAACCGAAGCATGGTAGAATAACATTTATACAACAGAAGGGATCAATTTATGGCTCAGGGTAGCAACGGTAACCAAGGCAAAGGTGGCGGCGACAAGGACAAAGAAGTCTCGATTCATATCGATAAGAAAGAATACAAGTCGCCGAATCCAACAACGGGCGCGGCGCTCTACAATCTCGGTCATGTCGCCAGCGGTTACGACTTGTGGCGTGAGGTGCATGGCAAGGGCGACGACGAACAAATTGCCAATAATGGCACTCCCATTGAACTGAAAAACGGCGATCACTTTTATACGGCCCAATCCAGTCTCAACCCTGGACGTGCTCGTGGTTGATGGTGACCCCGAAGAATTACTGCCCGAGATTGACCGTGAACTTCTGACGGAGAAGGGCTACAGCTTTTCCGTGAGTAAAGTAGGCGGCGAAGTACACGTCGTGTTGCGCGATTTTGATTTTCCGGCGGCGTACACGCCCCGAGTTTCCGACCTGCTTATTGTTCTCCCAAACGGCTATCCGAACGCTAATCCAGATATGTTTTGGACATATCCGGACGTGAAGTTGGCGGCTGGCGGCTGGCCGAAAGCGGGCGACGCGCACCATGTCTACGGTGAGCGGAACTGGCAGCGCTGGTCGCGGCATTATCAAGGAAAATGGCGGGCCGGTATAGATGGGCTCCGCAACTATCTTGCCGCTGTCAAACATGAAATCGCAAAAGGTATCTGATGCGTTATTCATTGACTTTCACAGAAGAGGATTACGCTACGCTTCAGGCCCATTTGGATTTTGATGTAAGCGTCGAGCAGGCCGCGTTTTTAATTTGCCGCCCGTCTGAAACAGACGGCGAAATCCGGCTTCTCGTCCGTGAAATCGTGCCGGTTCTGCCGCCCGACGTTATCGAGCAGTCGGCCATCCATATGAAGATTGCGCCCGCCGCATACACGCGCGCTATGAAGCGGGCGAACGACACAAAATCCTGCTTTGTCTTCGTCCATTCTCACCCGAACGGTTATCCGGACCATTCAGAGCAGGACGATATAGAGGAAGCTAAGCTTTTCGCGACAGCATATATTCGGATTCGGACGCCCGGCATTCACGCGTCGCTGATCTTTACTCCCGGGGGCATTTCGAGCGCGCGCGTGTGGTTGCCCGATCTCACAATACAGCAGGTCAAACGTGTGCGCATTATCGGCGCTCGTTTCAAGTTTTGGTTCGGTAATTCCGCGCAAGACGCAATTCCAGAATTCTTTGATAGGCAGGTCCGCGCCTTTGGTCACGATATTCAGCGTCTTCTTCGTCATCTCCGGGTGGGGATCGTTGGCGTTGGTGGAACAGGCTCCTGCGTCGCCGAGCAACTCGTGCGACTCGGTGTCGGATCAATCCTGATTGCCGACGGGGAAGAATTCGAGGCGTCGAACGTGAACCGCGTCTACGGTTCTCGGGTCATCGATGCTGGAATAAAGAAGGTGAAAATCATAGAACGTCTTGCGGCAGATGTTGGCCTCGGAACAAGGGTGCGGATGATTGCACGCCCGATATCCTATGAATTGGCAATGAAAGTCTTCCGCGACTGCGACGTTATATTCGGTTGCACGGATGACGAGCTGGGGCGTTCGCTGCTCACGCGGTTCGCCGTGTACTACATCGTTCCTGTTTTTGACATGGGCGTAAAAATTGACTCCGAGGGCAGTCAGATACGGTCGATACAGGGACGCGTGACAACTTTGATGCCAGGCGCAGCATGTCTTAACTGCCGTGGCCGGTTGCGTCCCGATATTATCCACGCGGAATCGAAGTGGTCTATCGACCCGAATGCGGCGGCTGAACTCAAAAAAGAGGGATACATCCCCGAACTTGCCGAGCGCGCGCCTGCGGTCGTAGCCTTTACGACGACCATAGCCGCGAGCGCGGTCACCGAATTTCTGAATCGGCTGACAGGCTTCATGGGGCCAGATCGCCAAAGTACCGAAGTGCTGCACCTGATTGACGATACGAAGGTGCGGACAAACCGCGTCTCTCCTCGCGAGGATTGTTTTTGCGGCGATAAGAAATATTGGGCGCGAGCCGATGTAAGACCCTTTCTCGATACGACGTGGCGGCCAGAATGAGATTTATTGCGTGGCTCAAATCGTTTTTGCGTTCCTTTTGGCGGCGGCAGTCTGTCAGCCGCGCCATCCATATTGAAAGTAGGAGTGAGCTTCCGCGGCGTTTGGGCGCTGCATTGTACGTAGTCGGCACTCCGCCGAAATGGGTGGTCCTGCAATGTCCTTGTGGGTGCGGGGAAGTAATCGACGTGAATTTGATGAAATCGCGAAAGCCTTGCTGGTCATTGTCTGTCAAAGACGGGAAGGCAACCTTGTATCCTTCGTTATGGGTGCCGGCTGACCGTTGCGGGAGTCATTTCTGGTTGCGGGATAACAAGGTGGATTGGGTTTAACGACGCCTACGGGAGGCGGATTAATGGTAGCGATAATTCAAAATATCCGGTCGATGAGCGAAATGGGAATTCTCGCTGATCGCAACTCGAAGACCGCTAGCCTTCAGTTGCGGCATCTGAATCTCGTCTACGGATTTAATGGATCGGGGAAAACTACCCTTTCTCGGGTATTGGGAAGCCTGCAAGCAGGTACGCAGAGTCCACGCCTTCCAGCCAATTGTGCTTTCGATATTGAGTTGAATGACGGTTCGGTCTTCTCCTCTCCGACCAAATTGTCGGGGCTTGAGCAGCGCATCCTCGTCTTTAACAGCGACTTCATTGAGGAAAACGTTCAGTGGTCAAGTGGTCGCGCAAAGCCTGTCTTTTACATCGGTAAGGAACAAGCGAAGTTTGCGGACGAGCTCGCCGCTTTCCGCGACCGGATTCCGTCTTCGGAAACGCGGCGGGCCACCGCAGCCAGCGGTGTTGCCGCCGCCGAAAAATCTCTTCAGGTATTCCGACGAGAACGTGCCCGGCAAGTTGCCGATAAGTTGCGGCTTCGCGGGCGTAAGTATGAAGCGCCGCAACTAACGAATGATTTTGAGAAACTAGCTGCTGACGCATCATGCGTCCTTGATGACTCTGCGCTCGAAGCTTATGGTGCGACATGCCGCCTTGAAGAACCTCCCGCAAAGATCTCTGAAATTGAAATCGCATTGGAAGGAGTGTCAGATTTAGTTGATGTCCGGGGCATCTGTAATGAATTGCCGTCCACGGCTGCGTTAACTGAACTGGAAGCGCATCCCTCGATGCTGGTCTGGGTCAAGGAGGGCGCCGAATACCACACTGCCCAGAGCCTTTCACACTGCTTGCTTTGCAGCAGTCAAATTCCGGCCGGTCGTCTGGAAGCTATCAGGAAAGCCCTTGATAGCGGTATCGATCGATTGCTGGCAAATATCGATGAACGACGCGACGAAGTCGCGGGGCTAAAAATGGCACTGGATAAGGCGTCAGTCCCCAGCGAAAATGCATTCACTGCAAAAAGCCGCGACAAGTACAAAGCGGCAAAGACTGAGCTAGAAGTAAGCCTTGCTCCGGTACAGGCTCTCATCGAGATAGCGGAGGAGTTGCTAGCTGATAAGAAACGTAGTCCAGGCTCAATGCCAAAATTGAGCGCATTGCCGGACCGTGAACGGGCCGATGGGACGATCTCAAGGCTCAATGCGGCAGTTGTGTCTGTCAACCAGCTGATCAAAGCTCACAATCAAGACGTTGATGATTTCGTACAGCTTCAAGCTGAAGCACGCGAAGCAATTCGTAAACATTACATCGCTGAAGGCGCCGCCGAATACCGGGCGCTTCAGGATGCAGAAGGCCAGGCTGCGAGCGAGGCCACCAAGGCCGAATTGGCCCATAACACACTCACTGATAAAATTCAAAATCTTGAAAATCAGGTGCGCGAACACGGTCCCGCTGCCGATGTAATAAACCGGATGCTGAGTTCATATCTGGGGCATTCTGAAATATCGATTGCGGCTGTAGAAAAAGGATATGAAATTCACAGGCATGGCCAAGTTATCGTCGGCTTGCCGAGCGAAGGCGAGAAAACCGCGATTGCACTTTGCTATTTCCTGTCAATGCTGGAATCTGACGGTCGAAAAACGGACAATCTGATTGTTGTTATCGACGACCCGGTATCGAGCCTCGATTCGCGATCGCTTAATTTCGCTTGTTCACTTATCAAGAGCAGGCTTTCGGATGCGGCGCAGTTATTTGTTCTCACGCATAATTTGAATTGCGTGAATGAATTTCGCAAAGCATGGAAGGGAAAGGCCCGGGCCGTAGATGGAAAGAGTCCAACCGCCACACTATTGTTCTTGGATGTGTCAATGCCAGACGGCAAGACCCGAACGTCCAAGATTATCGATATGCCGGCGTTACTTCGTGAATATGATTCTGAATACCATTATCTGTTTCATCACGTTCTTAAGTTTGCGAAAGCGCAGGGGCAGTATGACTATGCCTACATGATGCCGAATGTACTACGGCGTGTGCTTGATGTCTTTTTGGCGTTCCGGTGTCCCGGCAGCGCCCCATTGCCAGGAAAGATTGAACAGCTCTGCAAGGCTTACAAAGGTCTCGACAAGGATCGCATCGTCGCTTTGGAACGGCTGGCACAGGTTGAATCGCACTCGGATAGTTTAGATGATTTGATCTCCTTTTCGTCCATGACGCTTGAGGAAACGAAGGACGCTACCAATGCGTTGCTCGCGGTCATGGACCAGGTTGATAAGGACCATCTTGAAGGACTGCGGCGCATTTGCAGGTAAGGGCCGGTAACTCACGACGGGTGCTAACGTTCAGTGAGTCATCCTCAATATCGTAATACACTAGTGGTACCAGCCAGATGTCGCGCAACTGGCAACGGCAGTGGTCACAACCCGTTATTTGGGCCTTTGTCCTTTTTCCGTTCTCGTTCGCGTTGGCGCAGCATGCGGAAGGTTTTAGAGTTTTGGGTGCGTTTCTTTTTGTCGCGGGTGATTTCCTCGATTTCCTCCTTCAATATCTCGCGGCGGCGTTCGGCAATCTTTTTCTTGAGCCGTTCGGTGGCTTTTTCGAGGGGCACGCCTTTTGACGGAGGCTTGCTGGCTTTCTCGAAATCCCGCGCCGGGCGCGGCTTTTCCTTGGTAATTTCTTCCTTGGTTTGCTCGATTTCCTGCCGACGTTTCCGCTTAATCTTGCGTTTCAATCGCTCGTGCAGCTTTTCCTCAGGCGATAGCTCTTTGGGCGGGAGCTGCCCTTTTGTCTTGTCAAAGTCTTTGAGCAGCTTGCCGGGCGGATTCTTTACTTTGTGCGCGGCGTCTTTCAGTAGCTTCGCTGTGCGCTCGCGGGTGAATTCCTCCTTGTCGAGCCCCTGCTTGATCTCGCGGGCGCGCTGCTGGCTTTCCTCGGATTGTTGTTTGCCGAGCGTGTCCCGCTGCCGGCCCTGCTGGGCTTTGAGCTTGTCGAGGTCAGCGCGGTAGGCGGCATTGATCTGATTGAAAGCCTCACGCCGTTGCCGGTGGATCGCATCCGCCAGTTTGGTGCGGTGCGCCCGCTGCTTTTTATCGAGGTCGGCGAACTGGCGCGGGCCGCCCGATATGGCGGCAAAAGCGCCGGACAGAAAGCCGGTGCGCTGGGCGCGGTCGGCATGAAAATACTCCCGCGCCTTCTTTTGCAGGAAATAGCGCAGGCGCGACCAGGCCGTGCGCTGGGCAAGCAGCAATTTGTTGCGCTGGTCCTGCTGGTCAACATAGACGATGCGCCAGCGCGTCTTGTTGGCCTCGCGAAAGGCCGCGGCCTTTTTGCGGATTTCCCGCTCTTTCTGCCGGTACAGGAATTCGCGCTGCATGCGGTGCGCCAGAGACAGGTTCTTCTGGTCCTGCTGCCGGCGCTGGAATTCCTCCAGTAGCCGCAGTTTGCGCCAGCGGTGGAATTCGGCAGCCTTCTGGCTCTCGCGGTCCTTGACGAACTGCTTTTCGCGGCGGCGAGCGTTGTTTTCAACGCGCTGCTCGCAGCGGATTTTGCCTTGGCGCTTCTCATAGCTTTCGGCCCAAGCCGAAAGCTTCAGGTGATCGTTGGACAGCTTGGCCGCGATGCCTGTCTCCGGATGGACGCGGTTCACGATCACATGAATATGGGGATGAGGCTCGTCGTTGTGCGAAACGAACAGCGTCTCATGCCCATTAAGGCCAAGGGCTTGCAGGCTCTCGCGCGCCGCCGCGATCATCTCCTCGGGATCGGGGCTTTCATCGGGCGCCCATGACAGGCTGTAGGTATAGACTGGATATTCGAGCCTGCGGCCCTTGGCGCTGCCGCCCGCGCGCGCTTTGATTTCAGACTGATGCATCGCGGTCCAGGCCATGCATTTGATGGCCTTTTCCGCGTCGTCGGTGGGGAGGTTTTCCGTCAGGACAAAGGCCACACGACCGGAAGTCAAAGCGCCTTTATCGTGCAGATAATAGAGCGCCGCGCCCTCAAAGCTCCGCCCCTTACCGGCCACCTTCGGAACCATGACACCTCACCCATCATCAGCCATGATTTTGGTGAGGAGCCGTTCAATGGTGGCGGCGGCGCGCGCGAGCTCGGGTGGCAGGCGGCCAGTGGCGTGCAATTTGCGAACCGCCTGGTTCAAATTCACGCCGATGCGCCGCACTTGGTCAAAGACGGCATGATCCACAGCGCGCGTTTGTTGCACCACAACGCGCCCTTTGAGGATCATGGATCGGGCATAATCGGATAACGATTCGCCTGCTGCGGCTGCGGCCTGCTGAATGCGCAGGTATTCAGAAGGCTTGACGGTGAACTTCACCGTCTCGCTTCGCAGCTCGTGTGCAGGCTTGCGCGGGCGCGCCATGCCCGGTCCTTTCTCCCGTCGTGACCAAGCCGCGCCGCATGCGGCGCGGGACCGGGGAGGTTCGGAGGGGGCGGCAGCCCCCTATGACAGCGCCGTCAGGCGCGCGCGTGGTCCAGCGGCGCAACGCTGGCAAGATCGTTTTTATGACGGAAAATCCGCAGGGTTTTCTGGCCATAAAAACATATCTTGCTACCCCGCAAAGCCGCGCACTTAGGCCCCTTCACCTAACCTCCCTACTTTCCATATTACCTTAACGTGTATTAACCTAAAGTTTACAACTTTATGCCGGGCGTTGCGCACCGCAGCATGCGAGCCGCTTCCGCCCGGGCCGGGGGCGGCCACATAGCGGGGGAGCAGCAGCATGTCTGCTGTCGCTGGGTTTCTGACGCTCGCCTTCGGGATTTACCTCGGCTGGGTCATGGGCTTGCCGCCACCGCCGGCCTTGGAAGCGCGGCACCCCGGCTTCGATTGGGAACAGGCACGCATCGTGATCTGGCTGGGGACTTTGCCCGCGGCCTTCGTCATGCAAAAGGCCGTCGAATACTCTGGTGCCGCTCCTGGCCTTTGGATAGCTCGCCGCTTCGTCGGGTTAGTGTGTAGGGGCGTGCTGGCCGTAGTGCTGATGTTCACGCTCGGGACCGTGATGACGGACATCGAAAAGCCCCTCGGGGTTTTCGATTCGTGGCCTGGGTATCTGGTTTTTATGGGGGTGATTTTAGGCGGCGTCTTTTTTCTATTACCGCGCGTCAAGGAATATGCGGGCCGTTTCGGCAAGCCGGTTATCGACCTTGGGCGCATGACAAAGTTCGGCAAAGGCGGCTCGGCCGCCTTTGGCGGCCTGCTTGAAGAATGGCGCATGCACTACAAGCCGGGCGCAATCCTGCTCGGCAGCTCCTTCTATGATCCGCGGTGGCGGGTCGGCAGCGCCGATGACCGCGGCCTTTTGACGATCGCGGCTTCGCGCGGCGGCAAAGGGCGCAGCGCCATTATCCCGAACCTAATCCTGTGGCCGGGATCGGCGCTTGTGATCGATCCCAAAGGCACGAATGCCGCCGTGACCGCCGCGCGGCGCGGGCATGGCGGCGGCCGGGTGACGGATTTCCTCGGCCAGGAAGTGCATATCGTCGATCCGTTCCGCATCGTGCCGGGGGCGCAAAGTGCCTGCTTCAACCCGCTCGCGGGCATTGATCTTTCCAGCAATCAGGCGACCGAGGACATCGGCCTTGTAGCAGACGCGCTGGTGGTGCCGGGCGGCGATCAGGATTCGCACTGGGATGAGAGCGCCCGCACCATCATCGCGGGGCTGATTGCGCATCTGCTGGCAACCGGGAAAGGCAAGACACTTGTCGATCTGCGCAATGCGCTGCGTAAGGATGAAGAGGGCCTCGATGCCCTGTTCGCCGAAATGGCGCAGGACATGAGCGCAGGCGGCCTGCCGGCGAGCGCCGCGACGGTCATGCTCAATGCCGGGCAGAACGAGCGCGGCAGCTTCATGACCACGATCATGCGCAATATCCGCTGGCTCGATAGCGTGGCGATCCAGGGCATTCTCGGGCGCTCGGATTTTGCGATCGACGCGCTCAAAGACCGGCCGATGACGGTCTATGTCGTCCTGCCGCCCCATCTGCTCGATGAGCACAAGCGCTTCATGCGGCTGTTCGTCAACATGGCGATCCGCGGCCTTTCGCAGGGTGCAAGAGGCAAAGTGCCGGTGCTGTTCCTGCTCGATGAATTCTACAGCCTCGGCAAGATCACCCTGCTGGAAAAGGCCGCGGGCCTGATGGCCGGTTACGGCATGCGGCTGTGGCCGATCGTGCAAAACCTGAGCCAGTTGCAGCAATTGTACCCGAAGAATTGGGAAACCTTCATCGCCAACGCGGGCGTGGTGCAAGTATTCAGCACGGCGGACCAGACAACCACCCAGTACCTTGCGAACAGGTTGGGCAAACGCGCCAATAAGGAAAAAATCGGCGAGCAGATGACGCGCGTGGTCTCGCAACTACGCGAGCCGGAAGAATTCGAGCTCGATGTCGGCCGTCAGCGCCAGCGTCAAATCATATTCCGCAGCGGCGACTATCCGCTGCTGCTGCGCCGCCTGCGCTACGACAAGACGTTCGATATATCGCAGTACAACCCCGATCCCGACTACGAAAAGCATATAGGGACCGTCCTGCCCGTTGCGCCTGCGCCGCCGCTTTTGGCTCCGGCAGGCGCCGCCCCGGCGCCGTTGCCGGAGCCGGTCAGCGCAGCGCCCGCACCGGAAACAGAGGAAGCAGGACTCGCGGAAGCGGCTGTCCCCGATCCGGTCGAGTTGTTTGCGATGCTGTGCGATGAGAAAAATCTGACGCTGACCGATGAGGCGGAAGACAAGCTGGTCGATGTGATCGTGAATCTGACAGAAAAGCCGGGCGGTAACGGCAGTACAGAGCAGCAAATCCGCGATCTGTTCGCGCGCTGTCTGCAAAGGCAGGAATTGCGGCTGGCACAGGAGCCCGCGGCGGATACGGCCGCGCGCCATACGCTTGTCGAAAGCGATATTCCCGAAGCTTGAGCGATTTCCTTTTTGGCGATTTAAGCGCCGCTGATGCGTTCTGATCTTGAGGGTAATTTCCATAAGAAAATCCGCCAAAGCCGCTGTACGGGCTTGAATCGGGCCGGATTCGCCAAAAAGGATGAGAAGTGTGCCTGCGGCCGCTAAACGCCATGCTCGTCGGCGGCGCTTTTGTACGGATACAAGATCCACTCGCCTTTGGGATCGGGCCGGATTTCGTTGCCGTCCTCGTCGATCATGGTGAGGTACAGCGTGACCCATTTAGCGCGATACTGTTCAAGGGGCTTTAGCTTGCGGGCGATGTCGTAAAGCCCCTGCTTGATTTCGGTCATGCTCAAGGGCGCGTTGTCTTTTCCGCGAAGTTTGATCTTGAACGGCTCGCCATCGGGCTTCTTCGTCGATGAGCGTTTGGTTTTGCGTTTTATCTTTCCATACGGTTTAGCCATGCCGGAATTGTACCGGACGCGCCGACGACGCAAAACAAAAAGCGCCCGCGAGGGCGCTTTTCGCTGCGGATAAGTAAGAAGGGCGCTCTACTGGCTCGAAGCGGGAACCGCGTGAGCCTTGCGCCCACGCGGCTCCGCCGCTTCGGGCGCTTATTGCGCGCCCTTACCTTCGTCCGCGTTATCGGAAGGAACCCGAAGAACGATGCGGCCGGCGGAGACCGGAACCAGATCGAGGTGCAAGTTAAGACCCTTGCCGTCCTCGTGTTCCCAGGCTGCGCCGATGCGGGTCCAGAAGGACTTGTCCTCGCCGCGGTCGGCCACGTGATAGGCGATCAAGGACGGAGCCTTGGGTTCGCGTTTCTTTTCGTTACGTCCGTAGGTGCTGTTGCGTGCCATTGTGTCTCTCCTTTGTTTGGGTTGGCTCGAACGCTCCCGGATCAGGCCGGGGGAACAAGCCGCCAAATCAAGGAGGGCTCCCTACGAGGGTCCGCTTGTGGAAACGTTGGGATGCCTTGAGTTGGCGGCGCGCCCGGCCACGGTGGCGGTCAATTGAGCCAAGCCGGACAAAAACGGAGAGACACGGCACGGCAGTTATCAGCACACCGGCGTGACGATCACGCGTAACCCTTCCGGCGAAACGAAAATCGCCATCACATGCGCCGCCGCAGTGGACATGTATGTGCATACGACCGCATGCAGCCGATTGGAAGCACAGACGGCAGGGCTGCCGTTAGAATAGCGAAAGTTGTTTCCGTTCCGCTTCAGCCGCAGTCCATTTCGGGTCCTTCGCGGCTTCGGCAAGCCATGCGCGGACGAAGGAGACAGGGCCTCCTTGCGCTTCAACCTCATCCAGGTTTGTGAAATGCGAACGATAACCGGTACCGGTCATCGGCAGCGGTGCATTTTCAGGGGCAATGGATTGGATTTCGAGATGGGAAAGCGGGTAGCCGTAAATCCGTTCATAGGCTTCCGACCAGCTCCGGCACCAGCGCACTTCGATCTGAATGCCGTTCCATACGAGGGTATGCACATCAACAGGATCATCCATCATCATGCACCTCCGCACGGGCGGCACGGCACGCCGTCATGGTCGGTGAGAATCATGTCGGGCGTTAGACTGACAAAAAGCGGGGCAACGGACAATTCATCGCCCTCCCATTCGACGGCAACGATAGCCGTGGCGGGAACGCCATTCACGAAGCATGAAAACAGGGCAAAGTTGTCGTATTTGCCTGAAGTCAGCGCCTTGAAGACGGCGCGCTGGTCGGCGGTGATGTTTGTAGCCATGACCGCCTCCCCTACGCTTTGATACAGCGGTGCACGCGAGCTTCGTCGGCGTATTCCGCAAGCGTTTTGTTTGCCGCAAAGTGCAGATCGCGCTCAACGGGAAGCCCCAGCCTGCCGCGGACAGACTCAAGCTCGGAAATCCGTACACTGCCGAGTTCGGGGTATCCCATACCAAGATCGCAAAGACCGAAAGCTATATCAGGCTCGTCAGGGTCGATCTCGCTCAAAAGCCACGTGCACGCCGCATCCGGCGTGAACAACTTAACGACCGGGAAGAAGTCCGGTTCGGCAACGCCTTCTTCCTGAAATTGACGCATCAGCCTGCCGTTGCGCAGGAGCTGCTCGCGGATTTCGTTTGTCAGTAGATTCATGTTCGTCTCTCCTTTCGTTGGTTTTTGCGAACGCGGAGAGAGAAATCCGGGCGATTGAGCCGCACGGGTCATCCAGGATTGTCTTCGTTGCGGAGGGTCCCGGGACGGGAAGCCGGAACGAAACAATCCCTGGAATTGACGCGAAGGCGCGCCTGGATACGATCGGAAAGCAGCAGAAAGACCGGCAAGAGGAGATCCCGCCCGGCGGCGTTGAGGTAATGAAGACGAGCTAGCTGCGCTTGTTCCGGATCACGGTGCGGGGAAAGAAGTCGAAGTAGTCTTCGTCATCGAACCATGCGCATTTGAAATGATAAAGCGCGATGCCGGTCAGGCGCGAAAGGGCGAGCGCATAGATGGTGAGCTGCTCGATCGGCTTGATGCGCTTTGCGCCGGGCTTGTAATCGAGAATGTGGATCAGCCCATAGCGGAGCTGCACGATATCGATGTGACCGGTCAGAACCTCGCCGCGGGCCAGCGTGACGGGAAGATCGCGCCCTTCGTTGCGGTATGCGGCGAGATCGGCAGGGGTCAGATAGACCGGGACTTCGACAGCAACCGTCACGGAATCGTTCGAGAGCATGAAGTTCTGGAGCGTTTCGTGCCGCAGCTTGTTATTGGCAACAGCCTGTAACGCAAAATGCGCCGTGCTGACGGCGGCATTGCGGCGCGGCGTGATCATCAAGCCGTCAACGTCAAAGCGGCCCTTGTGGGATGAAGCGCATGGCCTGTTCTCGCGGAACAGGCCATGCGGGCATTCGTGCGGGACGTTTTCGAGATATGTTGCCAGAGCGCGGAACGGATGGCGGGCAGGCAGGCGGCGCAGGATCAGGTCGGTCTTGGCCTGATGATATTTGAAGGCATAGACTGGCCATGCAAAAGCTGCGCCTCTGTGATGAGGCTGTATTTGTCGTGTCGGCGGGCAATCGCGGGACGCAGGCGCTTGATGGTCAGGTAGGACACGAAATCCGCAAGCCAGTTGCTGATATTCTGGCGGCTGACCGGCAGGCCGAATTTTTCGGTGACGGCGGCAGCAGATTCTTCAAGCGAATAAAGGCGATTATAGAGCGTGATCGCCTCAAGTATGACACGCAGCGGGAAAGTCTTGTTCTTGGTAACGAGCGGCGTGAATTTGCGTTTGCAGCGCCGGCAATAGAAACGCTGAACGTCGCCGTACTTGTTCTTGCGCAGGCCCTTGCGGATGATTTTTGTGCCGTGGCAATAAGGACAGCTCTCAACAGGCTTTGTCGTATGAATTGAAAACTCTTCACGCATCTTTATTCATTGTAACGTCCTTCGCGCAGGGGCGGAAAGAAATTCCGTTGTTGTTTGTCATAATCACAATGCGGAGATTGAGTTGGCGCGGTGGAATTCGCGCTGGCTGCGGGTCCCGAGTCTTTGCGCGACAGGTACCGGATATTGGCACGGGCGGCGAAATTATGCGGGCGGGGCGGACGGGGATCAGGTTTGCGGCGCGCGCGGAGCCGATGGGGGAAAGGTCGTGGAATGATAGGGAAAATCGCGGGCTGGCCGGCGGTGCTGCGGTGATGGGGACGCGGGATTGGCGGTGCGTGGGGGAAGGCGGCGTGCGGGCAGGTCCCGGATTTTTGCATTCCGGATTCGGAAATGAAATGTGCGGGAGCAGTGATGGGTGCGCGGACATGCAAGTCTTCGTTCTATTACAGTGAATTATAGAATAAGTTTGATTTACAAGAACGCGATTCTGTACAATGCACTTGGTCGCATCGCATATTGAGCGGTGTGGTAATTTAACGCTTTTGCGTAATCAATTTTCGCAATCAGTTACTGGAGGATTATTGAGATGAGTAAGGCAACAAAAACAGACACTGGAAGAGGCCAGATGTTGAACGTGTCGCGTCGTTTCATGAGAGACGGTTACGGCGTTCAGACTTATACGGACAGGAAAACTGTTTGTCTGGCAGAAGCCTTTTTGCTGTCATGCAAGGGCTTTGATGGCCATATTGTGCACAAAACAGCAGACGACATGTCTTGGTGTGTTGTGGGCACAAAAGCGGATTTTCACCGGGATCTGGTGCGTAATTATGTTGAGGGCGCACGCCGGTTCATAGATCAAAAATTAGGCAGGATGATGTAGGAGAAGGTGACTTAAATGGACACACAACGCATTCGCATACGGCTTCGGGCTTTTGATCACTGGGTTCTGGATCAGTCGAGCAAAGAGATTGCGAACACCGCCAAACGCGCGAGCGACGCGATTGGGTGCGGCTGACAGGTCCCGGATTTTTGCATTCCGGATTCGAAAAATGAAATGATGTGAAGCGAAGGCGCGGCAAACAGCTTTATGTTTTTGTTCTGTTACAGCGAATATTTGGTGGGCCGATTCATCAGAAAAAGATGCCCATAATAAAATGCGTGTCTTTTATCCGGATCGGACCACTAGCGTCTTAAACTGATCTTCATAAACAGGTTGTACAATTAAAGTGCATTATTGTTTCTTGTTTTGATTTTTCGATTTCTGATTTTTTGGGGGCGAAATGAATGGGGCAATTTTTTCAAGGAAATATTTTTCACAAAGATCAGGATTTTCGCTGATCGAGCTGTGCATCGTGACGATTATCTCGGGGCTTTTGTTGTCGGCGGGCCTGAGAGCCTATCAGCATTATCTCGACCAGCGTGGGGTCGATGTAACAAACGACCGGCTGGAGCAAATTCAGACCGCCTTGAGCGATTACGTGCAGAGTAACGGTTATTATCCGTGTCCCGCGCCGGCGAATGCACCGCCAAGCGATGCCGGTTACGCCAAGGCGACCGACTGCAACGCGGGCGCGGTCTCCGGCGTCACCGAAGTGACCGGCGCGGCGGGGCGCAAGGTACGGATCGGCGCGGTGCCGGTGCGCATGCTCGGCCTTGCGGATAGCTATAGCGCCGACGGCTGGGATCATCGTTTTACCTACGCGGTCACGGTCAATCTCGCGCAATCGGCGGCGCACTTTCACAGCGATCAGGGCGCGATCACGGTCAAGGACACAAGCGACCATATCGTCGCGGGCGATCCATCCAGCAATTTACCGTATGCGCATTACGCGGTGATCAGCGCCGGGCTTGACGGCAAGGGCGCCTACGGTTTGCAGGGCGGCCTGTTCATGGCGTGCAATGCGCAGCCGGGGCTCGATCAGACGAACTGCCTGCATAACGGCGGGACATTCACTATAGATGACAACCGGAACTATGCCGGTGGAGCAAATCATTTCGATGATTTTGCCGCCTATGCAGCAAGCGTGGGCAAATCATGCGTCGCCGGTCAGCAACTCTCCTATTTTAGCGGGAGTGGATTTCAGTGTGTCGATACCTCCTCGCCCGTCTTTTATACGGCGCGGCTCGATACTCCCGTGACGACAAGCTCGGGGAATGGCTTCGGCACGACCTATCATAACGATACCGGCCGCACCGTCTTTGCCACGGCATCGGCTTGCGCCGGCGGAGGCCCCACGCGGGATTTGGTAACCGCGATATCGGCTGCGCCGCTGGCTGCGGGACAAGATGGCAACCCTGATTCAATCGCCACAGGCGGAGGCCGGATCAACACGTCAATTGTGGTGCCCCCCGGATGGTATGTGAGCAGTTATTTAGCAAGCGCTCCCGGCGATTATGGATGCATTGCCGATCTTAACATCATGCGGATGTACCCGTAGCTTTTTATCCAAGGGAGTATTCGTTTCTTCGCGCGGCCCTTGCACGCCATACCGGGAAGTCCACTACATTACGAGCTTCGTTCCATGAAGGCGTAAAACGAAAGAGGGTCCGACTAATTTTTTTCGCAATAAAGCAGCGCAACGTTTTTCGGGCGGGTCTCGTTGGCCGTACGCGGCGTTCCGTTTACGCCGTCGGAAACCGGATCACCAACAAAATCATTTCCTAATAAATTGGAAGTGTTATTAAAGCGCTCCATATCGGTTGCCGCCACCGAACCGGATTGATCCGAGTAATAGAGACTATGATGGTGCCCCTGAAACGCGTCCGCCTGCGTGCTGCCGGGCGCGCGCTGACCATCAGGATCGATGCTTGTGCCTGACTTATCAATACCTCGTATAAAGCGCCCGTAGGCCGGCGTGTATTCGCTCCAGCCTGACGGGCAAGACGAAAGATTGAAGGCCATCACGGCTCCGGAAGGGACGCCGCTGCCGACCGCCGCCCATACTGCGGAAGAATTGCAATAGACCGGGGCATGAGCCGTGCTGTCGTAGCCGAAAGCGCCCTCGGGACTGCAAGCGCCGCCGGTCGTTGCGCTGCCCGGTTTGATCCCTCCGTTTACGTCAAGAGCCGTCTGAGGACTCGTCGTCCCGATGCCGAGGCGTTTGTTGGTGTTGTCCCAGTAAAGGTTGCTGTCGGCGGCAAGGACGCCGGAGCCGTTGTTGAACTGCACGCCGCCCGACGGGCTTGCCGCACTCGCCAGCGAGGAGCCGATGAAGTTGAAGGCCTGGCCCGATGCATAAAGCTGGGAAATGGATTTACCCCAGCAATTATTGCTAAAGTCTTGATCAAATGTAGACCCGTTTGTAGTCGAATCCGATGTGTTAAAGCTCCCGTCCGCATTGAATGAAATCCACCGGCCTATGTTATCTCCGTCAAAATAGTGATCGTATCCGATCGTCGACCCCCCGTTGACCATGTCGCCCGCATGGTACAGGACCTTGTGCGCGCCGGTACTTGTGACTGTGCACATTAACGCATCCGGCCAGTTGGACACCATCGTCGTGGTGCCCATCGCGGTTTGCGCGGGGGTATTGACCCAGTTGGTGCCGTTATATTGCAGCACGTCGTTATTGGCCGGGCTGCTCAGGCTCACATCGGAGAGCCCCGAAAGCGCTGTCGCCCCGCCGGTGACGGTACCGCCGACGTTTGTCCACGCAGGCGAACCGGAATTGGCGGCGCAATACTGAATGGTATCGGTGTCGTAACGGATCGCGCCTTCGTGACTCGCATCGCAGGTCGCATTCGTGCCGATCCGCACCGCGCCGTTCACATCCAGCGCCTCGACCGGACTCGCCGTCCCGATGCCGACATTGCCGCTTGCATCGACGCGCAGTTTTTCAGTGCCGCCCGTAGCAATGGCGAGCGTGTTCGAGGCGGGGCGATAGATTCCGGTATTGGTGTTGGCGGCAAAATATAATCCCGGAGCGCCTGCCGTGCCATCGCTCATCGAACCGGCAGAGCTGCCGCCATTGACAAAGTTGAAAGCTTTCCCGTTCGCAACAAGATAAGAAATCGACCACGCATTGCTAACGCAATCGGAGCTCGCCTCGTTGCTGTTCGAAGAATAGGCTCCTGTACTATCATATGTAATGCTGTACGATGCGCCGCTTGATGGAAACAAATATGTTACGGCAGCGGACGATTTGTCCTTATTGGCTAGATAGAACGGTTGGACGTATCCGTTCCCTGCATCACAGTAAATCGCGTCCGGCCAGCCGCTAAGAATGCTCTGCCCGATCGTGCCGCCGCCCGATCCCATCGCCGTCCAGGCAGGCGAGCCGGAATTGTCAGCGCAGTATTCGACCGTGTCGCTGCTATATCTGATCGTGCCTTCGTGTGCCGCATCGCAGGTCGTTACCGGGCCGATCTTCACGCCGCTGCTAAATGTGCCCGTCGTAGCACCGACATCCGCCGCGCCTGCGATATTGTACCCGCTCATGTTCAGGTCTTGCGTCGCCGTATGGTTGCCGAGGTTATCGCCATTGCCCGGGACCCACTTGCTGCTGGCGGAATCGTAGACAAGGGCCTGGCCGCCCGTGACGCCGGAGACATTCACGTCCGATAGACCCGAGAGCGCCGTTGTGCCGCCGCCGGCCTGAATCCAGTCCGTGCCGTTGCAGAACTGAACCGTATGATAGTCGGCGTTGTAGATCATGGCGCCTTCATTGCCGGAAGGGTTGGAACAGGCGGCATAGGCTGGCGCGGCGAACAAACAAAGCAGCAACACAAACGGAATAAAACGCAGGGGCAAACGCATCAACACTCTCTTTCCAAATAAACAATTCAAAAACTTCAATTCACCGCCGGAGCCTAATCAACTCGTTTCTCTCACCTAGCGCGTATCGGACGAGTCGCCCTTGTGGGTTGGGGCAGAAAGAGGCGGCGCGGCCTTACCGCCGGTTTGCGCGGCAAGGCCATAATAAAAATAAGCATGCGCCGTGCGCGGGCACGCCTTTTCAAGGTCTTCGGTGGGCTGAACCGGCCGCGCCGTTTCGCGCCCCGTCTTGCTATCGCGGCAGATCACGCGCGACGGAAGAAGCTGATGGCTTGCGTCGCGCAATATCGGCGGGCCGGCTGCGAAGACGGGCGGGCCTTTAGCCAGGGCGCATGACAGGCAGGCTATCGCGCCTGCGCCGATCGCAATGAAAACGGAAATCAAAATCCAAAACCGCACTGAACAACTACTTTCTTTCATAATCATATTAAAATAATGAAATTATAGCAGCGCAGACGAGCGATGTCGAAAATGTTTTTTGCCGGGATCGTCGTTTACATAGCAAAGCGGTTTCAACTGAAAACTCCGGCCGCGCTCGTGACAACGCGACCGGAGCAAAGCGGCTTATGCCGCTTCGGATTGAACCTTGTCATCGCTGACAACATCGTCCTCGCCTGAGATTATGTCATCGCTTCCCAATGGGCCATCGGCAATGCGCAGCGGCGCGGGCAGCCAGCCGGTATCGGCGACCTGCTGCGCGGCAATCTGCGCAAGCTCGGCTTTCTTGAGCTTCGTCCAGCCCGGAGCCGGTTCAACGCCTTTGGCTTCGCGGATCGCCGCAAGGATGCCGGTGCGATTGATCCGCCCGAAGAAGTTCTCCGCATCGGGCGTGAACCACGCGCTCATATCGAGCGTGAGCGCGCGGGCGAGCGCGTCGGCATGACGCAAGCGATCCGACCGGGAATGGTCGCTCTTGCGTTGGACGGCATCGACCGATAGCGCGGTGCACAGTGCGAGAAGCGACAGCAGCGTTTCAGATGGCTGTGCAAGGCACCAGCTCCACAGGTCCGCGGGATTGCCGGGTAGCAGGGCTGCCCAGCGCTCGCATTCCTGCTCGAAGGATATCAGCGCCCGGCAACCGTCCGGTTTCGCAATTACGGATCGTAGGTCCGTATCCCGAACGGTGATTTCAAGGCAGGTCTGTGCGCCGTAGCCCCGGTACAGCAATTGACCGGCGAGCGTATGGACGATGCAGGCCAGCGCAATATCCGGCTGCCCGGCCAGTACGGTGCGGATCGCTGCCGTCTTCTGCGCGGTGAGGTCCGCTGTGAGCGGAGCGGACAAGATGATCCCGCCCGTTTCGGCGGTTTCACCGGCGGCCGCCTTGGCGGCGGCTTTCGCGGCGCGCTCGTCCTCCTTGCGGACAAGCCCGCGCTCGATGCGCACGCTGCCATCATAACGCAGCCCAACGATAACGCCTGCCATCGCCAACGTGTCAGCAGGCCAGGTTTGCGCCTGTACGTTCAGCTCGTCTATGCGTCGGTCGATCTGCTCAAGCCGGTCAAGCTGGATATCGTCCTCGGACAGCTCCTCGTATTCGGCTGTGAGCGCATCAAGCTCGGCCTGCGCATCTTCCGGTAGGTCCTCGTGGCCGGGATAGCGCCGTGAGAATTGCGAGAGCGTGGCGTAGTCAAGATCGGGGACGATTTCGACCCAGCGCCAGCCTTCGGCGCGTACGGGCTCGGCTTTGATTTCGAGCTTGGCAACGACAAGCTGCTCTAACAAGGCTTCATTGAGCACAAATCCGCTGTTCTCTTGATCGAACAGGTCGCGCCGCACCGCGCCGCCCGCTTCGATATAGGCCTCAAGCCCGATAAAGCGCACGCGGGAGTCGGTTACCGGAACCTCGCCTTCGGTGAGCGCCCGGCGGATCGCCGCCGGGGAGACGTGCCCGCCTGACAGGCAATCCAGCACCTTCTCCTGCTCGGCATGGTCATCGGACAGCGCGAAGGCCTGCGCCTGCTCAAGTCCGATATCGCCGCCACGGTAGGCCGCAAGGATCGCAGGGCTCAGCCTGCCGAGCTTCAGGCGCTTTGTCACGACGGATTCGGCTATGCTGAACCGCGCCGCCACTTCGGTGACGCTGGCACCCTTGTCGATCAGCTCGCGGAACGCTTCGAACTGGTCGGCCGGGTGCATCTTCATGCGCACGATGTTCTCGGCAAGGCTCAGTTCAGCGGGATCGATATCAGTAGCCGCAACGCTGCACGGCACCGGCATGTCGGACTCGATGGCGCCCGATTTCGCCAGCGCCTTGAGCGCCAGGTACCGCCTGCGGCCTGCGATAACCAGGTATTTTCCGCGCTTGCCTTTGGTCACGACAAGCGATTGCAGCAAGCCGTGCGAGGCAATCGAGGCTGCCAGCTCGTCAATGCCGGAATCGGCATCGGTCTTGCGGACGTTGCCCTCCCATGCGGTCAGTTTGTTAATAGCGATTGTGATGATGTTGTTTACGTTGTTGTTCATGGCTTTCTCCTTTCTGTTTGGTTTCCGTGAACGGGGAGAGAGCCATCCGGGCGGTTGAGCCGCACGGGTCATCCAAGATTGTCTTCGTTGCGGGAGGGTCCCGATTCCTGAAAGGAACCGCATGTCCTGACCGGACATGCGGAGGGAAACCCGGAACGAAACAATCTATGGAATTGAGGCGAAGGCGCGCCCGGATACGATTCAGAAAACGACGCGGAAGAAATGTACCATCACTTTATTGCAATATTGCCGCTTGTGACGGCGAAGATCGCCGCTCCGGCAACAACCGCTGTGGCAGGGTCGATTACCGTGAGCGGTTCTTTGCCAAATAGGTCTTTCACTACTGCGCGCACCTTTGGCATGCGTGTCATCCCGCTCGTAAGAACAACGTCGCTGACTGAGGCGGGTTCTATGCCAGCGCGGTCAAATGTCTGCTGACAAGAGCGGATCGTTTTTTGGATGAGGTTGCCGGTCAATTTTTCAAACGCGGCGCGGGTAATGGTCATCGTAAGATGAAGCGGTCCGGAAGCGACGGCACTGATATATTGCAAATCAATCTCGGTTTGCGTACCCGACGAAAGATCGATCTTCGCTTTTTCGGCGGCTTCTTTGAGTCGCTGTAAAGCAATCGGATCGTCGCGCAAATCGATGCCGTGTTCCTTCCGGAACGTATCGGCGAGATAATCGACGAGGCGTTTGTCGAAGTCCTCACCACCCAAGAACAAATCGCCGCCCGTAGCCTTCACCGTGAATTGCCCATCGGCGATTTCAAGAATTGAAATATCGAACGAGGTGCCGCCAAGGTCGTAAACAGCAATAGGTCCTGCCTTCTGCTTGCCGAGACCATAAGCGAGCGCCGCTGCCACCGGCTCGTCGATGATATGCACAGCGTCGAATCCGGCGGCTTTTCCGGCGTCCTTAACAGCTTGACGGCTCGTATCGTCGAAACGCGCGGGAACGGTGATGACGGCCTGCTCGATCGCCCGGTCGAGGCTGGATTCTACGGCATTCTTGAGCGCTTGCAGAATGAGCGCCGCGATCTGGCGCGGTGAATGCTGCGCGCCTTCAAGCTCTATGCAAGCGTCGCCGTTCGTTGCTTCGACAATCCTGTAGGGAACAAGGTTCTTGATCTTCGCCACGACGGGATCGTCGTAGCGGCGGCCGATCAGAGACCTGATCCCGTAGATGGTTCTCTCGGGATCGGTAACCATTCGCCGTTTGGCGGCTGGGCCGACCAGAGGCGTGCCCTCGCGGGTAAACGACACGAGCGGGGGAATGATAACCGCCCCGTCGGGGCCGGCGATCAGTGCGGGCGCCGCGTCTTGCATGATCGCGGCTGAACAATGCGCGTCTCCAAAGTGGATGCCGATAATGTTTCCGTCGTGACGGCGGGCAAGACTTGGGAGTGGAGCGGCCATCGGTCGGCTTACGGAACCGCCGCTGGCCTGTTCGAGTTTCTGAAGCCATTTGGGGCGCGATCCCGGCATTTTGAGCTCCGATCAATCGCTTTGAGCTGTGAATTTATTTGCCGGGCAGCAATATCCGGCTCTTCGATGCCGCCGGAAGCTGGGGCAGCTTTTTCGCCATGCTGGCGATCTGCGTCCCGAGCTGCGGCCTCTCGACCTTCGTCGCAAGCTCCTTACGGCTGACGATCTGCGCAAGAAATTTCCAGTCCGCATCGTCAGTTCCCACAGCCATGATCTCAATGCCCTTCGCGCGCGCCTTCGTGGCACTGGCCAGCGTCTCTTTCTGACTGTTCGGCTCGCCGTCGGTGACGATGCAAATCACGCTGCCGGGGCGCGCCCCGATCTGCACTGCGGCAAGGTCGATTCCCCGCGCCATCGCGGTGCTGCCGTTCGCCTTTAGCTGCTCAAGGGAAACCCGGAAGGATTCGAGCGCGGATGATGCCGGCGCAACGACCTTGGTTGCTTCCGGCGAGGAAAATTTGATGACGCCGACCTGATAGCCGCGCTGCACGGCGTTCTGCCCGAACTCCAGCGCGCCGCGCCGGGCCTGCTTGATCTTGTCGCCGTCCATGCTGCTCGAACAATCGACAGCAAGGACAACGATAGGCGGCTCGGCGAGAGCCTTCTTCCGTTCGCTAGCGAGCGACCGGCCGCCGCTCGCCCGCTCTAACTTCTTTTGCCACGACGGTGCCGGGGCCGGCGGCCGTTTTGCAATTCCGGACATAAGCACCTCCCCTGATTACGCCGGTCAATTTGAGGCACGGCGTCCTTCGATGATGTCCCACGCTGCGTTGATGCACTGAATGCGCTCCGTGCACTTCTCGCGCTCGGCGGGATCGGAGGCGAGGTCCGGGTGCCATGTCAGCCGCCAGCCATCGACCACCTTTTTGATCGCTTCTTTCCGCGCGCCCGCATGTACGCCGAGGACGCGGTACGCATCTTCCAGCGAGTGCGGCATTTGAACGGCATAACCGTCAGCTCCGGCCGCACTTTCAGCGGTGGGCTCCGCCTCCCCGCGTTCGGCGGCGGTGCGGATCGTATCGAGTTCTGCCATCATCAGCCGGAACACTTCGCGGATTTCGTCCCACTCGTGACGCCTGTACAGGTCAGCGAGCATGTCGGATTCAAGGCCGTGCAAAATGCGGTCCAGCTCAGTAAGCAAGGTTGGGCTGCCTCTTTCAATGACGGCCGCTTTGGCCCCTTCGAAGGCGTCCTGCACTTCGTCGCGCAACCCAGCGCAGCGTTGCATTTCGTGGGAGCCGTACTGAAGCGCATCGAGGCGGTCCGCCAGCAAAGTCTTGACCTCGGCTTTGCGAGCGGCAACGTGGTCAAGAACGTAGTTGCGGCACGACTCGCTCGGCGTGACCGGAAGATGAACGCCCACCGCTTCGTACTGAGCGCGCAGGTCCTGCTCGGCTATAACAATTGAATTGAGTAAATGAGTCGCGCCGGAGAACTTTGCATTGAGGTAACGCGCAGTGCACCACGCCATAAATTGGTTGAGTCGATTGGGAAGCAGGAACGCGGCTGCTCCCGGGGTAAATCCGGTTATAGCGAGCGCCGCCGCAAACTCCGCATCCCAAAAATATTGATTGGTCGAGAGGTATTGCGGCCCAAGGCGCGGAAATTCGATAGTGAAAACGGCAAGCGAGGCCGCCGTCGCCAAGGCGAGCGGCACGTCAAAAAAAGCGGCCTTCTCCCACGCGACTTCAAAGCGATAGCGAAAGTTAGGAAGTGTAACGCTGAGATCGACCCCGTCCCGAAACGCAGGATCGGTGCGCAGCTTCCGCCCGATCCAGAACGGCAGCGAAACGAAGAATAAAACTGTCGCGGCGAGCAAAGGCAAAATCGTGAGAATGGCGGCGAAGCTCAAAACGTACAGCGCCAGCCCGAAGAGGATAAGACCTATGAGACCGAATAGGTCGTCCATAAGCCCCCCAAATGCGCCCCCGAAGTGGCCATGATAGCGGGTTGTTCCGGCCGCTCAACCCCTATGGGCGGTTGTGCGATGCGGTATGAAATCCAGCAATGACGGCCCTTCTTGGTGGCCCGCCTATGCGGCCTCCGCCGGCATATCGGCTGGCTTTTGGAAGCCGTGCAGGAAATCCGAAGCGCGCTGGGCATGGGCGGCGGCGCTGAAGACAGCGCGCTTGTCGTCCTTCAGGACGCGCAGCCATGAGGCGATATAGGCAGCGTGGTCGGCGCGGTCTTCGAGGCGCAAGCCGAGATCGGCGCACAGGAACGCCGCGCCAAGCTCCGCCACGAGCTCTTCGCGGGCGTAGCCTTCATCGCCCATGCGCTTACGCCCGAAATCGCGGTCAAGGCGTGATTTGTGGCGGGTCCAGTGCGTGCATTCGTGCGCGAGCGTTGCGTAGTAGCCCTGCGCATCGCGGAACGAAGCGAATTCCGGCATCTGGATGTAATCGAGCGCGGGGCTGTAATAGGCGCAATCGCCGCCGTGCCGGATTTCAGCGCGGGTCGCGGCGAAGAAGCTTTCCGCCTGCGCAATACGCTGGTCCGGATTCTCGGTGGTTTCCGCGCGGGCGTAGTAATGCGCGGGCAAGCCGTCGATCTGCTCGATATTGAAGACCGTGTAGGCCTTCAGGAACGGGATCGCACGATCAACGTCATCGCCAGTCGCTTCATCAACCTCGCTGCGAACGACGGTGTTCGCGTAAACGACGGGTGAGCCTTTCTCACCTTTGCGCACGCATCCGCCAAGCTCCAGCGCCTGCTTGAAGGTCATCCAGATCGGCGCCGCATAGTGACGGCTCATCGCCGAAGCCCAGAGGGTCAGCACGTTAATCCCGGCATAGGGCTGGCCGTTATGACGCAGCGGACGCGAAACGTGGCCTGCGGCATGTGCGGCGTTCCACGGCTGCGTCCAGGGTTTCACGCCCTGTTCCAGCGCTTCGATGATCTGATTGGTGATGCGACTGTAAACGTCCCGGCGCGGGGTCTTATCGTGATGGTTCGTGTCGTTCTTGCTTGTCATGTCTGTCTCCTTTGCGTTCGCGGTTTGCTCAACGACGCGAAAGAAGACGGCCGGGGGTGAAAGCCGCCCGGTCACATGCCCAACACGGATTTTTGGAGCGGGCCGGGCATTGACGGGGCGGCGCCCCCGGCCAGGCTGAGCGTCATGAATTGAGAAAACCGCCGCAGGTGCAGACACAGGGCGGCAAGCGCGAGATGCGCGATGCAGGCATCACGGTGCTGAAAGCCAAACAAAAAAAGAGGGCATACGGGCGAAAGTGAAACGACGACCGTTCGCCAGCCCCGCAGACCGGTTAGGAGAGTAGCCGCAGGAGCGTCAGCATAGCGCCGCCATCAATGTGATGGCGGGACGCGGGACCGACTGCTCCCGGCGAGGGGTTCAAAGGCTCTTGCGCGAGGGATCGAAGCCGGATGGCCGAGACGCCGCATCCCCCGCGCCGCGCATTGCACGGCGAATTCTTTAGACCGGCGGGATCCCAGGCGGCTCGGTTCACGAGAGCCCGGTGCGGCTGCGCCGCACGCGCCCTGCCATCGATGTTTGCAGGTATCGGGTACAGCGAGCTTGGCCTGAATTCCATCAGCCCCGGCTTTGGCGCTCCATGCTTCAGCGGCAAAGCCTGCCTCCTGCAAGACGCCTCCCGGTTTCGTATCAGCACAAATTTCCATCCATCGCTGTCCACGGCCAGCGTGCCTTCTTTGTCCGTCCTTTTCGCACATTCGGCGGCTATCAGGCCGCAAGTGTGTTTCACAGCACTCCTCCTCTGACGTTCCGGCCGCAAGCGGTGCAGCCCGCGCCGAACGCGCAGGTCACAGGCCTCATGAAGGCCGCGATGGCCGCGGTCAAAAACGATGGAGGTAATTATGAGAGTGCTGAGCCAAACCGAACTGTCGCGTTGCACGAAAGCCGAGCTTCACGCGCTGCTGTGCAAGATCGCCGAGATGCTGCCGGAGCTGCCGGAGAATTCGCAGGAGCTGCGCACCGCACACGCCAACCTGCAAGCCATCCGCCGGGCGCTGGCGCGACCCGCTCCGGCGCCGCGTCCGTGGTAGCTTACGCGCCGTACACTCCTGATCGAGGGCTCTGGCGGCCACTAAGAGGGAGCCGCTGCTTGCGGCTGGTAGAGAAATTTTTGGCTGCTACTCTTTCTCTACCCGAGCGAGTCGCTCAAATGCTATCGCTGCCAGTATTCTGAAAAGTATCAAAACTTCTGGCATCGGCACGCCAAATTATACTAACAATTATCACTAGGTGAGCGAGGAGTCTTGAAATGTTAGGCCTTCAGTTGCGTGATGAATTCAAAGGCAGGCGCCTGAAGGGCACGGCCATTGAACTCTCGAACGAAGCGAATACTGGCGCGACGCAGATTTCTGCGTCAGAATTTCTTGATATTACTTATCCAACGCGAGATCTACTGAAGGCTATCGAGGCCGCAGGACCGGGACAGGGTCGGCCAATTGTCGTCATTGGCGAGCGGGGGCTTGGCAAATCGCACCTTCTTGCGGCGCTCTTTCATGCCGTGAGCAACTCCGCAGCGACGAGTGCCTGGCTAAAATATTGGGCTGGAATTTTAGAAGAGCCGAAAATTGGTGAACTGCCATTGCGCAGCAACATGCTGGTGATCGGCGAAAGCCTTCATCGGCAGCGATACAAGTACCTGTGGGACATTCTGTTCGATCGGCATCCTCATGGGAAGTATATACGTGGCAAATGGGAGGGCATGGGGGCCGCGAAGACAGATATTCCGTCCGATGAGTTGATCCTCGAACTGCTGCGCAACAAGCCTGTTGTATTGCTACTTGACGAATTCCAAACATGGTATGACGGCCTAACGAACACGAAGCAGTACCCGTGGAAAAACTGGGCGTTTAACTTCATTCAAATCCTTTCGGAGATTGCTAAGGAACACCCCGACCTGCTGGTTCTTGTTGTGTCCGTCCGCAACGGGGCGTCGGATGCGTACCAACAAATCCATCGGGTCAATCCTGTCGCTATTGATTTCAAAGCAGGGGGTAGCCCGGAGCGGATGCAGCAGGATCGGAGGCGAATGCTGCTGCACCGGCTTTTCCAGAATCGTCTGCAAATTTCTGAAAGCGCCATCGTAGACCTCGAATCTCGGCACACGGCCGAGTACCTGCGACTGCTCGACGTCCCGCCTTCGGAGCACGATCGTAAGCGGCGTGAATTTATCGACTGCTGGCCCTTTTCCCCGAATCTGCTTCAATTGCTGGAAGATCAGGTGTTGATTGCGACGGACGCACAGGAAACTCGCGATCTGATCCGGATTCTCGCGAGTCTGTTCAAGGCACAAGGCGAAAGTGTCCCTGTACTGACGGCCGCTGATTTTCGGCTGGACGACGACGCATCGGGCATTGGGGCGCTACTCGAACTCGGTTGCCAAGGAACACTATCGGACGCTGCGTGAGAAGGCGATGCGCAACGTCGCGGCGGTGCGTGAAGCCGTTTCGGACTATGAACGCACATTGCCGCACTTGCAGGAGATTGTCGGAGCCCTTTGGTTGCGTTCTATCGCGGTTGGGAATCTTGCCGGCGCAGAGCCGGCCATGCTTCAGACCGACATCACGCGTGACCGCCGTGTGGATGACAATGCCTTTCAGGCTGAGCTTGCAACGATTGTCAGCAACAGCTTCAATATTCACAACGACGGCCCGCGTCTTGTATTTCGTGAGGAAGAAAACCCGCAGGCGAAGCTCATGGCTTGCGCGCGGAACGATCGGCTGTTCGCAGATCGCTCGGATTTTGCACAGCTGGCGAAGGAGGTCCGTTATGTGATCGGTGGCTCAGATGGCGCCGCGAGCCGCTTTCACATCATCTCCCTCCCGTTGTCATGGGTAACCGATCCATGGTCAGGACTAGAGGAAGGAGACCATCCGGATAGATGGGACGATCGGTTACCGCTGTTGATCCTGCCCGAGGGACCGGACCGCTTACATGAACGGCTTGGCCGGTGGTTGAAAGATCACCTTCAGAAGCGGCGTAACACGGTGCGATTCATCATACCGCGGAGCGGATCGGACAATATATTCAGTGACAGGGATCTGCTGATCCTCGCACGGGCCGAGATGAAAGCGCAGGAATGGAGTGCCCAAAGCCCCGAATACGGCCGGCTTCAAAAAAAGTGCCAGGGCGAGCTTCGTGATCTGCTGAAGCAGCGGTTCGACCGGTTTGCGATCCTGCAAAGCTGGAACTACGGCGACCCGGCGCTATGCCAGTTCCGGATTGAACGGATCAATGCGCAAGGAGCCCAGGTGCCCGACCGCATCGAACAGGTGATCGCCGAAGATTTGTTCGTACCTGAGGATTTCGACGACTTTATCCTAGAGGCAGCGGATAACAGCGCACCTTTGGGCAAGGTGCTTCGGGAGCTTCAGGAGCCCAGACCAGGTGGCAAGGATTGCATACCGTGGCTAGGTGAGACACTTATGAAAGAGCGCGTTCTGCGCTTGTGCGCGCGCGGCGCCATCGCGATCAATGTCCGTAACCTTGAGTATTTGCAAGCGGCCGCGAGCGAGGATGAGGCCGCGGCTTGGAAGCGGTTGCGCTCGAAGTTGGCATACACCGGCCGCCATCTGGATGAAATCTACCTGCACAGACCCGGCGCTGTACCGGCAACCGGCGCGTCACCAGCGACACCGGTGCCGGCACCCACGGCACCTTCGGGCGGTCTTTTCGGGTCACCGTCTTCTCCGGCTTCTCCGGGGATATCGGCCTCGCCGGGCATCACCGGCACATCACAAACTCCGTCAAGTGAACCGCCATCGGGGCCAATAGCGGGCGGAATTTTTGGCGCTCCTTCAAGCGGAGCGCCGAAGGTGTATCTCGCCAATCCTCCAACGTCGCCGCTGAACCTAATAGGCAAGCTGGAAAGTTGGGGCGTCGGACCCGCGACGCAGGTTAGCGACGTGACAATAAAAGTATCGGCTGCAAACGGAGCGCAACTCAAAGATATCCTTCGAAAATTGCCAGACGGGATGACGTTCGAGCTCTCCCTTGAGAAGGAGAATCAATGATGACTCTCCCGCTCAGTCTGCTGGAGGACATGACCTCAGAGCCAGATGAGGCATGGCATGCGATTGTGGGGCATGCGCTTTCAGTCTGCGCCGAGCCGATTGGCGAGGATGCGGCGACGCGGGAAGTCACGCAGCGCGACCGCGAAATTGGAAAGCTCGACCATTTTCTTTCGACGAGCGGTTGGGATTTGTGGATTGATTTTGGCAGCGCGGTTGAGCGGAACGCAAGCCGGCTGCTGACCTGGTGGTCACAGCCTTACAATGCGAAAGCACTCCTGATCCTCGATGGTCTTAGCCTGCGCGAGATCCCGTGGATCGTGGAGGGCGCAAAGGCGCGGGGCTATACCGTACACAATGTGGGGGCCTTCGGTTCCGAACTGCCGCCCGAAACCAATGAATTTGCAGCTGCTCTCGGTTTCTCGTCGCGCAGTCAACTGCAAAATAATGGCGGTGGTAAAGGGCACAAACTCGCGCCGATGCGTACCGAGTGTGTGGCGCTGCCATGGGCCGATTGTGCGAAGTTAATCGACGCGAGCCCCAACTGGATATTCTGGCATGAGTGGCCTGACAACAAGGTTCATGATGGCGCTGGCGCAGGGCAAGGACTTGACCAACTGACACGCAACGTCGCGGAGCAACTGACGAGCGATGACTTTTGGAATTTTGTATCCAAGCTCGCACAAGGCCGTCGCGTGGTGATTACCTCCGATCACGGGTACGCTGCGACCGGGTTGTTTTACGACGCGGCAGGCGATCAGGCTCAGTACCTCAAGGAAACGTTTCGCAGCGGGCGGAGCCGCGCTGGGAAAACGCTGACCGAACTCGACCCGGGGCCGTTTGTGCCACCGGTTGCGCTCGCGATCGATAGCCCGCACGGACCACACCTTCTGGCCCTCGGGCGCTGGAAATGGAAAAGCCAAGGCGGATATCCGACGCTCACCCATGGCGGGCTTTCGGTACTGGAGGTGCTCTGTCCGCACGTTGAATTAAGCAAGCAAGGATAGCGCTGATGGCCTCGAAGAAAGAAGAAATCGCAAGGGAAGTGGCCAAAGCCGTCGGCGCGGGCAAGCCCGTGGCTATGGAGACGGTGGATTTCAGTGATCCGAACCGGCCGAAGACCTGTCTTGAGGTCGATTTCCCGATCCTTCCGGTGAACCAGGTTGCGAGCATCGAGGGTAATGCCGGAAAGCCGATATATCAGATGTCTAAGTGGTGGGCACGGCGGCGTTCAAGTGTATTCCGCTCAATGCTGATTGCGGCGGCGACGAAAGCGCCCGACGACCCGGCACAGGCAGCGAAACTGGTATGGGAGAACTATTACGCGAACCATCAGAAGAAGGGCGCGTTCAAGCACCTGAAGGTTGCTGACATCTTCATGGGAGGTGGCACTACCCTCGTCGAGGGCTCACGTCTCGGTATGGAGATGTTCGGCAATGACCTGAACCCGGTTGCATGGTTCGTGGTTAAACAGGAGTTCGCCAATGTCGATATAGACGAGGTAAAGCGGCTGCTCGCTGATATCGAAACTGAGGTCAAGCCGCAGATCATGCCGTTCTACTATTGCGACGGCCCGAACGGAGAAAAGGGCAAGTGGACGCATTTGCCGACGGGTCGGACCGAAGGACCGGATTTTGACCCGCTTGCGCTCACACCCGAACAACGCAAGGACTACAAATACGACGGACCTGAGATCATTTATACTTTCTGGGCCAAGCACGGCCCTTGCCAGGTCACGGGGTGTGGTCACCGGACGCCAATCATGAGCAGTCCGGTGATTGCGGTGAAGACGCTGACCGTCAAGCACTGGCCTTGCACCTGCAAAACCTGCCACGCGAAATTCGATGTCGAAGAGCGTGAAGCGCGGATGGCACCAGACGTACCACTCTACGTCGCGCCCACTGAGAAGCCCTATTGTATCCTCGACCTCAGGAAGGGAATCACGTGCCCGCAATGTGGCGAGGCCTTCACGGCAAGTCTCGGGAAGGGCGCAAATAAAAAGATCGAACTATCCTTGCTCATACACCCAGACTGGCTAGCCGGCAGCCCCGGCACAGACGAGAAAGCCCAGCCTTACGGCGGGTCTGCGCAGGACGACGCAGCTTCAACGGCGCGATGGAATATTGAGCGAGCAAAAAATGGACGATTGCTCGAAGTGCGAGGGATACTTCCCGACACCGTCACGTGTCCTGAAACCGGCGCAACGTTCAAGACGGGGAAAGAAGGAGGCACAGTTCCGAAAAGATCGAATTTTGCGTGCGGGGCCTGCGGCACGACGCAAGATGTGCTTGCGTCCGTTAAAGCGACGAGAAAAACCGGGCCGATGGGAGGTTATGCAATTCAAGGGTATTCCAATAGAGCGGAAAAAGCAGGCTCAAGTTATGGCGGACGGTTTTTTGGAGTTTTTGGAGCGCAATGCGCAAAGCAGATTAATGCCGCTGACGAAGAATGGGAGCGTCGGAAAGACTCTGACCTTAAACCATACTGGCCGACTTCGGAGGTACCTTTCGGCTTCATGACAGCCCTAAACAACGGCGACATAAGATTGGGGCACGGGTTCACACATTGGTGGACCATGTTTAATTCACGACAGATGCTTGTTCATAGCCAATTGTTACGAGCCATCCTCACGGTTGGCAATTACAGATGGGAGGTACGCGAATTTGTACTCGGCGGATTCCAACAGTATCTCAGAAATCAGAGCTTGTTTACGATCTGGAATACTACCGCTGACAAGTTGGAGCCAATGTTTTCCAACAGCAATTTCCATCCCAAGTCTACCGTTGTCGAGAATAGCGTGTTCGGCCCCCTTGGGCGAGGAAATTGGCGCTCTTCCAGCCAAGGTATCATTGAAGGAAGGGAGTGGGCCGAGACGCCATGGGAAGTAATCAGTATGGAGCGCCTAAAACAATTGATGGCGGGTACTCTCAATGGGGCGACGGGTAAGAGTATGAAGACGGAATTGGGTGATCCGGTCTTAACCGCGCGAAGTCGAGCAAGAATCAGCCACAGAACTCAGCACGCTTGGGGACAAAGAATTCGACCTTGTAATTACCGACCCGCCTTTCGGCGGTCTGCTGCACTACTCCGAGCTTTCGGACTTTTTCTATGTGTGGCTGCGCCTTGCGCTGATGGACCGCTATCCGAAGGAATTCGGACCCGAATACACGCCTAAATCGATGGAGGCGGTGGCCAACCGGGCGCGCGAGCCCGAAGACCCCGATGGGTATTATCAGCGCTTGTTGACAGAGTGCTGGAAAGAAGCTCACCGCATTCTCAAGCCCAGTGGCATGCTCGCCTTCACCTTCCATCACAGCGAAGACAAGCCCTGGGTGGCAGTGCTCGAGTCACTATTTGATGCAGGTTTCTATTTAGAGGCAGCGTACCCGATCCGCAGTGACGAGACCAAGGGAGAGGGCAGCAAACCGGGAACTTTTGGATCGCAACAGATAGAATTTGACATCGTTCATGTCTGCCGCAAGCAAACGGAGGAGCCTACGCCCGTAAGTTGGGGCCGCATGCGCCGCGAAGTTTTAGCTGACGTGAAGCAGCTCCAATCAATGTTGGAGAACCACGCGAAGGAAGGCCTGCCGGCCGCGGATCTACAAGTGATCAGGCGGGGGAAGGCGCTCGAATATTTTTCCCGGCACTATGGTAAGGTCTTTAAGTCAGATGGTGAGGCAATCTCCGTCAAGGAGGCGCTTGTCGGCATCAACCAAATTCTTGACGAAGATGCGACGGGGGCGAAGGATCCGCCGCCCGTCAACGCCGAGCCGATTACGAGACAGTTCCTACGGATGTTTGATGGGCAAACCTCCGTCCCTCGCGACCAGATGCAAAAGTTTCTGCGAGGCTCCGGTATGGCGCCCGATGATTTCGAGCGACAGGGCTGGTGCGCTGAGAAAAAGAAAATTTTTGTTCATGTTGAGCCAGTAGAGTTTGCACGCGATTGGCAAGGACGTCACCGGCGCAAACTTACGGCGGACCTCGATCAGGCTCTTGTTTTGGTTGGCGCATGCTTCGACGGAAGCGGCGTAAATGCTGCCGACACCCTGAAGAATGAAAACTTCAAGCCGCATCCAGCGTTGAAAGATTTGCTGGGGTGGTACGCAAAACGCGGAGCAAATCAGGCGACGCAGAACGCCGCGTCGCGAGCATTGACGATTTACAACAACTGGGCGGCAACGCACAGAGCCGAAATCGAGCAGATGAGCTTCTTCTTCAACGAAGAGGAAGCCGCATGAAGCAGATGAGGGACACGGTCTGGCAGCGCCGCGGCATAAGCTGGATCTGGAGTGGCGACGCGCTGGCGGTTGTCTCGAAGCCGTCTGAGGTAGTTAGCTTGCGCCAGTGGCTGCGTATGCCTGGGAAATGGGAAGAGGAACTGCCGAGCTGCAACGGTAGTACGGTGGTAGTCGCGGGTCTCGACGGCGGACTTGACCTATTAGCGCCAGAGGATGCCGATAGTTGGCTCGGTAACGAGGTCAAGGAGACGATTCTCTCGTTTCAAGATTTTTACGATAGCGATGCCGCATTGATCTTCTGGCTTCCAGAAGGGAAGCGCCGAATTCATCTCCATACTGCGAGCGATGTTGTGACGTGGCGATGTGCGGCTCCGAACAGCAATTCTGAGCTGGATTTCGGGCGGCTACTATGGGGAGAGGCGCGCGAGTATCCGCAGGAGATCATGCTGCCAATTTCCGGGGAACCAGCCGGGTTGTTCCACCTGAGGATCACATGACGGGGGTGGAATGACAGCAGAACAGACTCTCTCGCCAGGACAGCGCATCCAGCATCGGGAATTTGGCTCTGGCGTTATTCTGGATTCGCCTAGCGACGGATACTTGCGGGCATTCTTCAGTGTTGGCGAGCGTAGAGTTCCCGTCAATTCCGTGCAGCACGAGCTCACGCGCACTGAGCGTATCCTGCGTAATGTCGCGAGCGGCGAAGAGCGCACGCGGCAGGCTTGGCTTTGTTATGAGGCACACGCGCTACCCATCATGGAAAGTGCATCCGCACTAACCTCAGCAAAAATAGACCTGCTCCCGCATCAGGTTGTTTTGACGCATCGCGTCGCGACCGCGTCACCCCGGCGTTTTCTGATCGCCGATGAGGTGGGGCTCGGGAAGACGATTGAGACCGCCCTAATACTGCGCGAACTTGCTAGTCGCGGAGAGCTTGATCGGGCGCTGATGGTCGTTCCCGCTGGCCTTGTCAATAATTGGCACCGCGAGCTCAATGAGGTTTTCAACCTTAATTTTGAGGTGTTCGGCTCGGAAGGCGATATTACGGACCGCAAATCAAACGCCTTTGCAAAACATGATCGCCTGATTGCAAGCATCGACACTCTTAAGCGGCCTGCGCGCATTAAACGGCTGCTGGAAGCGCCTCGTTGGGATCTTATTGTGTTCGATGAGGCCCACCATTTGACCGCCTATCGCAGTGGAGGCAAGGTCAGAAAGACAGAGAATTATAAATTGGCTGAATCGCTCAAGGGCCATGCCCGAGACCTACTCATTCTCTCTGCAACTCCGCATCAGGGCAACCACTTTCAGTTCTGGATGCTAATCCAGCTTCTGAACCCGACATTATTCGCTAGCCCCGAGGAAATGGTCGAACAGCGGCACCGACTAAACACAGTGATGTTCAGGCGGACCAAGGCCGATGCCTGTCAACCCGACGGATCGCCGTTATTTGCGCGGCGATGGGTACATACAGAGTCGTTCCTTATGAGCGATGGAGAGCGGAGCTTCTACGCAAAGCTTCGCGACTACCTGGAAGAAGGCTTTGACATTGCGCGCCGACAGGGAAACCAAGGACGTGCGCTTGGGTTTCTCATGGCAATATTTCAGAAGATTGCAGCGTCGAGCTTCGCGGCCGTTCGCAGGACGCTGAAGCGCAGGATGCTGATGTTGACGCTGCATGAGGCACTTCTTCGTGACCGCGATCTCGACATTGACGGCCGGGAGCAACTCATGAATGAGGCAAGAGACCTCGTGCATGAAGAATATGCTTTGCCGCGTGACAGCGTTGGTCGCAGCGATGTCGATCGCATTCTTGCCGACCTTAAGTACCGCCTTGCGAAAAAACTGGATGAAGAGGCCTTGGAAATGGCCTCTGATCCGTACGGTAGCGAATTTTCGTCAGCGCACGCCGAAGAGGCCGCGTCCACGGTAGTTAATTTGCATCTGCCTGAAGAGCGTCTGCGCATTCGCGAACTGCTGGCGGCATTCCCGCAAGCTCGGGAGACCAAAGTGCAGAAATTGCTCGATGGTCTCGGAACACTCTGGCGCCAGAACCCGCAGGAGAAAATTGTCATATTCGCGACCTACCTCGGGACAGTCGATCTCTTAGGTCGAGAGATTGAGGCCGCCTATCCGGGGCAAGGTGTTGTTGTCCTCAGAGGAGGGGATCACGGTGCGAAGCTCGCGGCAGAACGACGCTTTCGCCAGAAGGACGGCCCCCGCGTACTGGTATGCACGGCAGCCGGTCGCGAGGGCATAAATCTTCAGTTTGCTCGCGTGCTTTTTAATTTCGACCTTCCTTGGAACCCGATGGATATAGAACAAAGGATCGGTAGGATTCATCGGTACGGACAGAGTCATACAGCTCAAGTATATAACCTCGTTCTATCAGATACGATCGAAGGACGGATATTCCTGCTGCTGGATGAAAAGCTCACCGAGATAGCGCGCACGGTGGGAAAAGTAGATGAGGAGGGCAATGTCGCCGAGGACCTTCGCGCTCAAATCCTTGGACAGCTTTCCGAGCGACTTAATTACGATCGGCTATATCAGGAAGCCCTCTCCGATCCTGAACTTAAGCGAACCCGGGTTGAGCTCGAAGCGGCGCTGGCGAATTCCCGTGAAGCCCGGGAGGTTGTATTCGACTTGTTTCAGGACCTTGAAGGGTTCAGCCTCGACGATTACCAGCCGTTCTCCGATCTATCGGAAGGCATGAATCGGTTGGTCAAGTTTTTTGCTTGCGCGGTGGGTGAGCGTGGTGAGCGCATCGCAAGAAAAGACGATACGACGTTTGATCTGGTGAGAGAAGATGGCGGCCTGGTTGCCAGATTTTCTACTAATCGTGACCAGGCCACTACTAGCGATGATTTTGAACTGTTGGGACTCGATCAGGAGCTTATGACGGCAGAGATTGCCCGATGGCGGTCGTTGCCGCCAGAGTCCCTTGGGGTTGCTTTGAAATCAAACTTCGGAGAACCAATCTTGCTGACAAGCTGGCAGATTGAGTCAAAGGCGCAGAGCGGGGAAAAGCGGGTTGCCATCCAAGTAATAGGCGTCAAGGCGGATGGGACGCGTGTTCCGACTGCAGAAAAGCAACTGGAGCAATATTTCAGCCTGCCACCCAGCCAGCCTGCATTCAGTGAGGAACAAAGGATCAGGCTATTTGCTGACGTTGTCGAGCCAAGCCTGCAAAGAGAGCTCAAACATAGGAATGCAGCGGACGGCGCTGGAAGCTACTCAGCCGAGTTGATTGCATACCTTGAGCTAAACTGATTTTCTCTTTGTCTCCCATTTCTTTTTAGTTTTTCGAAATTCGAAGGTTTTGCCTGACCTCATTAGATCGCCTTCGCGATTGCCGCAAATGGGGCTAAACCCGGCGGGGCGCACTAGCCGGGCTGTGCGCTATACCGATCCGCTGAACGTCTCGGAAGGGATGAGGTCGGGCAGCTCTCGCATCAGCCATCTTTCAGGCGGTCTGATTAATGGGGGTGCTGAGGATTGTCGTGTTTATCGCTTGATTTGTTATTCTTCTTGATGCGTTTCGGTCGTCGGACGTTGATAGCCGAAGCATCGAGCAAATCTTTGATGTGAGCGGCATAGAATTTTTAAATCATTTCGACGCTGGTGCGGCAGTTTTTTGCAAGGGCATAAATGTCGGCGCCTTCCATCAGGCGCATACAGATATAGGTATGACGTAAGCTGTACGCGGTTCGCTTCTTGCCGTCGCGGTCCAGCTTGAGCTTTTGACGGGTGAGAAGGTTATTGAACAACTTGATGTGATTGCCGGGGAAGACAAGGTCTGTCGGCTCGGGCAACGCCGGCGGATCGTCATCCTCTGGCGGGTCGTCCCCTCGTTTTCCTTTCTTTTTCTTGGTATGGTTTGGCTTAGGCCGGGCCAAGAGGCGTTCGTACGGCAGCACGGCATTCGGCATGCTCTTGCAAAAGCCGACGCCGCGTTTGCCGCGAACTTCAATCTCCAAAATCCGTTCGCCGGTCGATTCATCTTCGACAATCGTTACGTCGCGGTGTTGCAAATGTCTGGCTTCGTCGGGCCGCATGCCCGTATTGGCCATGAAGAGCACGTAGTCGTGCACTTGTTCTGCACTCCATCTGTCGCGCTTCCGCGCTTCGCGGGCGTATTCGCGCGTCGCTGTGTAGAGCTGCTTGTATTCTTCTGGTGAGAACCACGGCCGGTGCACGATCTTTCCCTGCGTCCGGTAGGGCGGAGACAGGTCCGGCAGATAGGTCAGCCAGCCGTGCCGGGTGGCCGTCTTGAGGACCTGCCGCAGGGTGACGATCTCATTGTGGATCGTGCTGCGAGCCGGGGGCTTCCCTTTGGGAGACGTACTGATCCGGTGAATTCGGTATTCCTGAACCTTGCCCGGCGTCACCTCGGACAGGCCGAGGTCACCGAAGAAGGGCACAAGATGAAGCCGCAGACGATCCTTGTGGCCCCGGACCCACAAGGGGCTACGCTGGCCTTCGGTGATGATCTCGTATTCCTT
>CAVZAO010000003.1:0-65000 GCA_963773225.1 uncultured Pseudomonadota bacterium | reverse complement strand
CACCGTCGGCGGCGACACCAAGCGGCTCTATCGCTTCCAGTCGCCCGACGACGGCGTCACCGACTACTACGACCCGATGGGCAAGAGCGCCAAGAAGTTCCTGGTGCGCAAGCCGGTGCTGAGCGGCCACGTGACCTCGGGCTTCGGCCTGCGCCGGCATCCGCTGCTCGGCTACGTCAAGATGCACACAGGCGTCGACTGGGCCGCGCCCACCGGCACGCCGATCTACGCCGCGGGCAACGGCGTGATCGAGAAGAAGGGCTGGGAGTCGGGCTACGGCCGCTTCATGCTGATCCGCCACCACAACGGCTACGAGACCGCCTACGGCCACATGAGCGCCTATGCCAAGGGCACCCATGAGGGCGAGCACGTGCGCCAGGGCGAAGTGATCGGCTTCGTCGGTTCGACAGGCCTGTCGACCGGCTCGCACCTGCACTTCGAGATCCGCATCAATGGCCGTTTCGTCGATCCCATGCGCATCCGCCTGCCGCACGGGCGTGAGCTCAAGGGTGGTGTCCTCACCGCGTTCGAGCAGGAACGCGGACGCATCGACAAGATCGTCGCCCGCAAGCCCACGCGCGTGGCGTCGGGGCAGTAGGTTTTTCTCGAAAGTCATTCCGGCGCGCGAGCATCACCGGTCCCAAGCAAGGAGTCCGTCATGCCCGGCCTTGTGCCGGGCATCCACGCCTCTGACATTTACAATCAAGAACGACGTGGATGGCCGGGACGAGCCCGGCTATGACGTCATTGATGAGCGGCCATTACGCCGCCTGCGCCACGGCCTGGCCGTTGAAGGTGAGCCCCTGCGGGCCGGCGGAGATGTCGACCGTATCGCCGTCCTTCACCGTGCCCGCCAGGATCATCTCGGCGAGCGGGTCCTGCACCGACTTCTGGATCACCCGCTTCAACGGCCGGGCGCCATAGGCCGGGTCCCAGCCCTTGTCGGAGAGCCACTCGCGCGCCCTCGGCTGAAGCGACACGACGATCTTACGGTCTTCCAGCAGCCGGGCCAGCCGCTTCATCTGGATGTCGACGATGCGGCCCATCTCCGCCTTCTTCAGCCGGTGGAACAGTATGATCTCATCCACGCGGTTGAGGAATTCGGGGCGGAACGCCGAACGCACCACCGCCATCACCTGGTCGCGCACCTTGTCGGTGTCCTCGCCTTCCGGCTGGTTGACCAGGAATTCGGCGCCCAGGTTCGACGTCATGATGATCAGCGTGTTGCGGAAGTCGACCGTGTGGCCCTGCCCGTCCGTCAGCCGCCCGTCGTCGAGCACCTGCAACAGGACGTTGAACACGTCCGGATGCGCCTTCTCGATCTCGTCGAACAGGATGACCTGATAGGGCCGGCGCCGCACCGCTTCGGTGAGCGCGCCACCTTCTTCGTAGCCGACATAGCCCGGAGGCGCGCCGATCAGGCGGGCGACTGCGTGCTTTTCCATGTACTCCGACATGTCGATGCGCACGAGCGCGTTCTCGTCGTCGAACAGATACTCGGCCAACGCCTTGGTCAGCTCGGTCTTGCCGACGCCGGTCGGCCCTAAGAACATGAACGAGCCGATCGGCCGGTTCGGGTCCTGCAGGCCCGCGCGCGCGCGGCGCACCGCGGTGGAGACGGCCTTGACGGCCTCGGCCTGGCCGACGACGCGGCGGCCGATCTCCTCCTCCATGCGTAAGAGCTTTTCCTTCTCGCCCTCCAGCATCTTGTCGACCGGCACGCCGGTCCAGCGCGAGACCACCTGCGCGATCTGGTCGGCGGTGACGGTCTCCTCGACCATGGCGCCCTTGCCTTCGCTGGCTTCGGTCTCCTTCAGCTTCTTCTCCAGCTCGGGGATACGGCCATAAGCCAGTTCGCCGGCCTTCTGGTACTCGCCCTTGCGCTGGGCGGTCGCGAGTTCGTTGCGGGCTTCGTCGAGCTGCTTCTTCAGCTCAGTCGCCGAGCCCAGCTTCTCGCGCTCGGACTTCCAACGGCTGGTGAGATCGGCCGATTGCTTCTCGAGGTCCTTCAGTTCGGTCTCGAGCTTCTGCAGTCGGTCCTTGGAGCCGGGATCGCTCTCCTTCTTGAGCGCTTCCTGCTCGATCTTCAACCGTACGATCTCGCGGTCGATGGAGTCGAGCTCTTCCGGCTTGGAATCGACCTGCATCTTCAGCCGCGCTGCCGCCTCGTCGACAAGGTCGATGGCCTTGTCGGGCAGGAAGCGGTCGGTGATGTAGCGGTTCGACAGCGTCGCGGCGGAAACGATCGCCGAGTTGGCGATGCGCACGCCGTGATGCTGCTCGTATTTATCCTTCAAGCCACGCAGGATCGAGATCGTATCCTCGACCGTCGGCTCGGAGACGAACACCGGTTGGAAGCGTCGCGCCAAGGCGGCGTCCTTCTCGACGTGCTTCTTGTACTCATCGAGCGTGGTAGCGCCGATGCAGTGCAACTCGCCGCGCGCCAACGCCGGCTTCAGTAGATTGGACGCGTCCATGGCGCCGTCGGCTTTGCCGGCGCCGATCAGCGTATGCATCTCATCGATGAACAGGATGATGCCGCCTTCCGCGGCGGTGACCTCATTCAGAACGGCCTTCAGCCGCTCCTCGAACTCACCGCGATACTTCGCGCCGGCGATCAACGCGCCCATGTCGAGCGCGAGCAGCTTCTTGTCGTTGAGACTCTCCGGCACGTCACCATCGACAATGCGTTTGGCCAACCCTTCGACGATCGCCGTCTTACCGACGCCGGGCTCCCCGATCAGCACAGGATTGTTCTTGGTACGGCGCGACAGCACTTGAATCGTACGACGGATTTCCTCGTCGCGGCCGATGACCGGATCGATCTTGCCGTCGCGCGCGGCTTGCGTCAGATCGCGGGCGTATTTCTTGAGCGCGTCATAGGCGTTCTCGGCCGAGGCGGAATCCGCCGTGCGGCCCTTGCGTAGCGCCTCGATGGCGGAATTCAAATTCTGCGGGGTGACGCCGGCCTTGGCCAAGATCTTGCCGGCCTCGCTGTCCTTCTCGATGGCCAGCGCGAGCAACAGGCGCTCGACGGTCACGAAGCTATCGCCCGCCTTCTCGCCAGCCTTCTCGGCGGCGTCGAACACGCGCGCCAGCGCCGGATCGAGATAGATCTGCCCGGCGCCGCCGCCCGACACGCTGGGACGCTTGGCGAGCGCGGCTTCGGTCTGCTGCAGCGCCTGGCGGGAATTGCCGCCGGAACGGTCGATCAACCCCGCGGCGAGCCCCTCGGGGTCGTCGAGCAGGACTTTCAAGAGATGTTCGGGGGCGAATTGCTGGTGGCCCTCGCGCAGGGCCCGCGATTGCGCAGATTGCACGAAACCGCGGGCGCGGTCGGTGTACTTCTCGAAATTCATCGTTTTGACTCCCTCGGCCCAATTGGCACCGGAAAAGGGGCGGGTCCCAGTGAGGCGGCCCGCCACAGGCCCTATATGGGATCGAATATTGCCGCTTTGAAGAGGGCGCCGGCTTGATATAGGTCAGCTTTCCCGCCACCGGACGACGGAATTCAGGCCATGGCCGAGGCAATGCTAAAGGGCATTTACCGCTATCCCGTTAAGGGCCTCTCGCCCCAGCCGCTGCCCCGTACGACGCTTGTTCCGGGCCGGACGATTGCCGCCGACCGGCTTTACGCTATCGAAAACGGCCCCATCGGCTTCGACCCGGCAAATCCGATGCATTTCCCGAAACAGCGCTTCCTGATGCTGATGCGCAACGAACGGCTGGCCGCCTTGCGCACCGACTACGACGAGGAACGCCACACCCTGACCATTGCGAAGGACGGTGCCGAGGCCGCCCGCGGCAACCTGCGGACAGCCGAGGGCCGCGCCGCGATCGAAGCCTTCTTCGCGACCTATTGCGCCGACGAGTTGCGCGGGGCCCCCAAGGTGCTGTCCGGCGAAGGCGCCACCGGCGGAGCCTTCAGCTTTTCGGACGTCGCCAAGAAAGTGGTCTCGATCATCAACCTCGCCTCGGTCGCCCAGGTCGAGACACTGACTGGCGCTGCCGTCGATCCGTTACGTTTTCGCGGCAATCTGTATGTCAGTGGTTGGCCGGCTTGGCATGAGTTCGGCCTCCTCAATAAGGAACTTAAGGTCGGTAACGACGTGCGGCTGAAGGTGGTCAAGCGCATCGTCCGCTGCGCCGCCACCAACGTCGATCCGGCGACCGGCATCCGCGATCTCACCATTCCCCAGACGCTGCAGCAGAACCTCGGCCATGCCGACTGCGGCGTCTATGCTGAGGTGCTCGAAGGCGGCGAGATCGCGGCCGGCGATCCGGTTATTTCTGAGTGACCTTCTCGAAACCCTTCCGCAGGTCGTCGATCGCCATGACCGGAATGATCTCAGCCTCGGCGTTGAACCCCAAGAACAGCGGCTCGACGACTTCGACGATCTGCGACGGGTCGGCCATGTCGAAAAACATCATGCCGCCGCGCTGGCCGCCCATTGGCGCGAAATAAGCGGCCTCCGGCTTGAGCTTGTCCATCATGGCGGCAACTGTCTTCGCAAGCGATCCATCGCTGAAGGCTTGGTTTCCCTTTTCGACCGGCACCGACCATTTCAACACCATCCGCATTGCCGTCCTCCCTTGGGTGAATCAAAGAGCGCCCAATTATGCGGGGCGCTGCCCGCGCACGCGGCCGCATGCGCCGTGCATCGACGCGTCGCTGTCTGGACACGGATGCCCCGCTGCGATTGGCGGCGGGTCAAATCGCGGAGCTGTCGGCTCTTACAGAGCCACGACCTCCGCGCCCCCCCGCGTTCCCGCGCCATCAACAATACAGGCCGGGGCACACACCGGATGGAGAAGATTGCGGGGACTACACGCGCGAACCGGTCTCACCCGGTCTCCTTTCTGCCATTTAATGTTTTCACAGCCACTCCTGGGCTATTCACCTGAGCCGCGCCGGCTCCCGACAATCACGCACCGTTCGAGGCAGGGTTTCGATGACACTGGTACAAGCGATCGTTCTGGCCGCCATCCAAGGCGTGACCGAGCTCTTCCCGGTCAGCAGCCTCGGCCACGCCGTCATCCTGCCGCGGCTGTTCGGCTGGGGGATCGATCAGCACGCGCCTGGGTTCCTGCCCTTTCTGGTGATGCTGCACGTGGGCACCGCCGCCGCGCTGTTGATCTACTTCTGGCGTGATTGGATCGGTATCCTGCTCGCGCTTCTCGGGCGGGGAACGGAATCGCAGGTGGCCGCGGGGCGGCGCCTGTTCCTGCTCATCCTCGTTGGCACCATCCCGGCGGTGATCATCGGCTTCGTGCTGGAAAAGCCGCTTCGGGCGTTGTTCGGCGACCCGGCCATTGTCGCCGCGGTGCTCGCCGTCAACGGCGTCATCCTCTGGATCGCGGAGCGGCTGCGCCGGCGTAGCAAGCAGGCGGCCGGTGGTAACGGCTTCAGCTACGGCCACGCCGCCCTGATCGGCACGTTCCAGGCCGGTGCGCTCATTCCGGGCCTCTCGCGCTCGGGCCTGACTATCGGCGCGGGGCTCGGCGTCGGGTTGACCCATGTAGAGGCCGCGCGGTTCTCGTTCCTGCTGGCGGCGCCGATCATTACCGGCGCGGCGGTGCTGGAAGTCCCCAAGCTGCTGCACGGCGCGGCCGCGGCCGGCGGCATTGGCCTCGGCGTGTCGGCGCTTGGTGGCCTAGTCGCCGGCATCACGGCCTTCGCCAGCGTGGCGTTTCTCATGCGCTTTTTCCGCAAGCACGAGTTCGAGGCGCTGGACCCGTTCGCCTATTACTGCATGGCCGCCGGGGTCATCGTCTGCGCGGCGTTCCTGAGCGGCTTCGCGTAAGCGCGGCACGCCTGTAGATCATGTTAGTCGAAACGGCGAAGCGGCCCCGTCGTTTCCTCATCCATGTCGATGCAAGAGTCGCGACGGGCGGGACCGGGGCCGGCGATACGCAATACGCTGCCGGCCACCAATCCGCCCGCCGCTAGCGCGCCACGCGACGCGCAACCGTGAAACTCAAAAATGTGCTCCGGGCGCTTGGCGTCAGTCCGGCGCCTGCTGCACCAGACGACCCGGCCAGCGCGCCTGCCGGCGGAGCCGCGGAGCGGAGCGGTGCCGCGCAGGCGCCGGCGCGCCTGCGCGCACGTGCGCGCCGTCGGCCTCGATGGTCGCGATCAGTTCGTCGATCGGGGAATCGAGCGTGCGGTTCGGCCTTAGCGCGGCGACGCGGCTCGCACGCACGGGGCGGTAAAGCGCCCGGCGCCGCGTCGGCATCACATAGGCGATCACGCGCGAACGCGGATAGAGCCCTTCGCCCACGCGCTTGTTGTGGTTGCCCGAAATGATAATCGGGTTGCCATTCGGATCGACGCCCGTGACGACGCCGACATGGCCACCGCGGCGGCCGCGCGTGAGCACGGCAACGGCGCCGACCTCCGGCCGCGGAATGCGCTTGCCGTAATATGCAAAGGAGCGGGCGGCGTCGGAATGCGTGCCGCTATAGCCGAGCTTTGCCAGAATGAAATTCATGAAGGTCGCGCACCACAGCCGCTTGCGGTCGGTGGGATTGGTGCCGAGATATTTGCGCGCTTCCAGAACCAGCGCGGGCCAACCCATTGCAGGCTCGGAGGCCTGCACCAGCCGCTGCAGGTAGGACGGCACGCGATAGATCATACTGCGCGGATGCGCGCCGTGCGGTCGCGGCCTGGGCAGTACGCCGATCGTCCGCCGTCCGTGCCAGGTCTCAATATCCAGAGTCCTGCGGTCCGAAATCTTGCTGGCCTCTCGCGCGGTCGGGCTGGCGAAGGCGGATGCGCTCAACATCGATACGGCCAAAGAGCCGATGAGGATTGCGGCACAGCCGTCAAAGAGCGCGTTACGAAACCTGAAGCACATGAGGGTCCCCACTACCCAAAAGTCTTACAGATGCGGCGGCGCGTCGTCCCACATACGCGCACGCCATTTGGACGTCCAAAATTATCACGACGATGTTCGCTGTAATGCGCGAATTGAATTAACGGTGAAATGGTTTACGCGCGCCCGCTAACTTTAAAGGCGGCACGTTGCGTCGCGCTCGACGCGCCGACTAGCGCGATGAAAATTGCAAAGCGCGGCGCAGAAATGAAAAACGTCCCGCGCCGTAACAGCGCGAGGCGTCATTTTCGAGACTATCGCCGGCCGGATCAGTTGGTCGGCACCACGTAGGCGATGATGCGACGCCGCGGATAGACCGCCGCCTGTGTGGTATGATTATGATTGCCGGAAATGATGATCGGGTTGCCGTTGGAGTCGACTCCCGCCACGACGCCCACATGACCGCCGCCGCGCCGGCGCATCACCGCGATCGAGCCGACCTGTGGGCCGGACACGCGCCGCCCGTAGTGCAGATAACCGAGCGCGAGATTGCCGCCGCCCTTATGGCCGGTGTCGCGCAGGATCTTGTCGACGAAAGCACCGCACCACAGGGTGCGACGGCTGGTCGGATTGGTGCCGATATAGCGGCGCGCATCCGCCACCAAATCGTCGAAGAAACCGCCGCTCGCCTTCGCCTCGGCAAGCAGCGCCTCGCCGCGCGCATGGCGCCGCGCTGTATGGAACCGTCGGCTGTTCGCGCGCGCCTCTTGCTTACGTGAGAGGTGCCGGCTGGCCGCGTGCTTGCGCGCGTAGTCGGCGCGCATGAAGGCGTAGAGGTCGGAGGGGCCCGGCCTCACGCGTTCCGGCTCGCTCGCCTCGACCGGCTTGGCGTGATGACGGTGATGGTAGTGATGATGAAGCGTGTGGTGGCGATGATGATGACGTGCGTACGCGGGGCTGGCGATCACGCCGGCCACCAGGGCCGAACACGCCAGAACTGTTGCACGTCGGTATCCAGGTCTCATCTAATCAGGTCCCCTTTATCGTTAGCTTTGTCGGCGTACCGGGCAGATTCCGCTATGCCGGACGGAGCGTAGAGTCACAAGCAGCGTGGCAATATGGTGATAATGTGAAGGTGATTGTATGCGGACGCTGCGCTTGAGCGGCTCCTTATACATCTCAATACCTTGTGTGGTGCCGAAATATGCAGAGGCGGTGCCTCAATACTTCGAAAAAATAGCTGCTATGCTAAATTGGGCAGCCGCGATGCGGGCCACCCCGCAATTTCATGGCCAACAAGGCGCGGTAAATATCCTTGGTAACTCTCTTTGGTTGAATTTCGCGCCCATCGCCTTTCATGTTCTTTGATTTCAGACCCTGCCGCCCCTATCAATGCGGCCATGGCAAAACTCCCCGACAAGCCCGCGCTGGACGACCTGCGTCAGGAAATCGACCGCATCGATGAAGCGATGCACCAACTCTTGATCGAGCGCAGCGAGATCATCGACCGGCTGATCGAGATCAAAGGCGGGCAGGATACCGGCTCGGCCTTCCGGCCTGCGCGCGAGGCCGCCATGATGCGCCGGCTCGTGCAGCGTCATCGCGGCATCCTGCCCCTCGACACCGCCGAGAGTATCTGGCGCGTCATCATCTCCACCTTCACCTACGTGCAGGCGCCGTTCTCCGTTCACGCCGACCTGTCGGCCGGCGACGCGCTGATGCGGGATTCCGCCCGCTTCCATTTCGGCTTCACCGTCCCCTTCGTCGGTCACATGGGCGCTTCCGGCGTGGTGGCGGCGGTGTCCGAGTCGAAGGGCGATCTCGGCCTGGTGCCGGCGCTCGCCGTGCCAGGCGCCGGCGCCTGGTGGAGCGCGCTCGAATTCGACGCCGCGCCCAAGATTATCGCCCGCCTGCCCTTCGTAGAGCGCCCCGACCATCCAGCGGCGCTGCCCGTTTTCGTGCTGTCGCGGGTCCCGCCCGACGCCATGGCGACCGAGGCCGCGGTCTGGAGCGTGCGGGTGGCTGGGTGGGGCGCGAAAGCGGCCCAGGCGCTGTCGATGCAGGCCGAATTCCTGGCGGTGCCGGACCGCGCCTTCGATGGCGCCGCGCTGCTGGTGACCCTGCCCCGCGACGTCGGGCTCGAGCGGGTCAGCGAAGCCCTGGTCAACGCCGGCGCCACGGTGCGCGCCTCGGCTCTCGTCGGCAGCCACGCAACCCGCTATACCGTGGCCGCCGAGAAGAACAGCTGAGAGGACCCCTCCTCATTCCTCCCCCTTCCAGGGGGAGGGTGACTGTGCGGCAGCGTCCTCCCTCCCGCTGAAAGGGGAGGGTTGGGGTTGGGGTCAATCGCGGCAAGCAACGAAGCGTCTGACCGGAACGAATTGAAATGACCACGACCCGTCCGCAACCACGCCCCGGCGTGCTCGACATCGCCCCCTATATCCCGGGCAAGAGCAGCGCCCCCGGCGTCGACAAGATCTTCAAGCTCTCGTCCAACGAAAGCCCGCTGGGGCCGAGCCCGCATGCCATCGAGGCGTATCGCCGCATCGGCGAGCATCTGGAGGACTATCCGGACGGCGCCTCCACGGCGCTACGCGAAGCGATCGCCGCGGTCTACGGTCTTGATCCGGCACGCATCGTCTGCGGCGCCGGCTCCGACGACCTGCTTAACCTCATCGCGCGCGCCTACCTCAAAGACGGCGACGAGGCAGTGCACGCCACCCATGGCTTCCTGGTCTATCCGATCGCGACCATCGGCGCCGGCGCCAAGCCTGTCGTCGCGCCGGAAACGAACTACACCGCCAATGTCGACGCGCTGCTCGCCGCGGTCACGCCGAAGACGAAGATCGTGTTCCTGGCCAACCCGAACAATCCGACAGGCACCTACATTCCGTTCGACGAGGTCAAGCGCCTGCATAACGGCCTGCCGCCGCACGTGCTCCTGGTGCTCGACGCAGCCTATGCCGAATACGTCCAGCGCAACGACTACGAGTCCGGCATCGAGCTGGTGGCGACCTCTGAAAACGTCGTCATGTGCCGGACCTTCTCCAAGATCCACGGGCTTGCCGCGCTGCGGCTCGGCTGGATGTATGGGCCGGCGCACGTCATCGACGCCATCAACCGCATCCGCGGGCCATTCAACGTCAACGCGCCGGCGATCGCCGCTGGCATTGCCGCCATCCGCGACACCGCGCATGTCGAGTATTCGCGCGCGCACAACGCGCGTTGGCTGCCGTGGCTGACGGAAGAGATCGGCAAGCTCGGCCTCACGGTGACGCCGAGCGTGGCGAACTTCCTCCTCATCCATTTCCCCGGCACCGCGGGCAAGACCGCCAAGGATGCCGACGCCTTCCTTTCGAAGCGCGGTCTCATCCTGCGCCAGGTCGGCGCCTACCACCTGCCCAACGCGCTGCGCATGAGCGTCGGCACGGAAGAGGCGAACTATCTGGTGGTCGAGGCGCTCAAGGAATTCATGGGGACATAGGTCTGTTGCGAGAGCGGATTAGCGAACTACACTCACATATCCCAATTCAGGACGCTGCGGCGCCGGCGCTCCCTCCCCCTTGCGGGGGAGGAAGCATGCAGTGCCCGCGGCGAGGTTAGCGTGAACAATCCATCCAAACCCCTCTTCAACCGCCTCGCGCTGATCGGCGTCGGCCTGATCGGCTCGTCGATCGCGCGCGCGGCGAAGGCGCAGAATGCGGTTGGCTCGATCGTCGCCAGCGCGCGCTCGCCCGAAACGCGCCGGCGCGTCGCCGAGCTCGGGCTCGCCGATCAGGTGGTCGAGACCAACGCCGCCGCGGTGGAAGGCGCCGATCTCGTCATCGTCTGCGTGCCGGTCGGCGCCTGCGGCGCGGTGGCACAAGAAATCGCCCCGCAGCTCGCGCCGGGTTCAATCGTCTCCGATGTCGGCTCGGTAAAGGGCACGGTGGTGCGCGACATGTCTCCGCATCTGCCGGCTAACATCCACTTCGTGCCGGCGCATCCGGTCGCCGGCACCGAATATTCCGGGCCCGACGCCGGCTTTGCAGAATTATTCGTCAACCGCTGGTGCATCCTGACGCCGCCGGAGGGCACCGACCCGGCCGCAACCGAGAAGCTCAGCCGATTCTGGACGCTGCTCGGCGCCAACGTCGAGACCATGGCGCCCGATCATCACGACCTGGTGCTGGCGGTGACCAGCCATCTGCCGCACCTGATCGCCTATACCATCGTCGGCACCGCCGACGAGCTCGAAGCCGTGACACGCTCGGAAGTGCTGAAGTTCTCCGCCGGCGGCTTCCGAGACTTCACGCGCATCGCCGCCTCCGACCCGACCATGTGGCGCGACATCTTCGTCGCCAACAAGGACGCGGTGCTGGAAATGCTCGGGCGCTTCAACGAAGACATCGCGCTGCTCACCAAGGCGATCCGCAACGGCGACGGCAAGACGCTCTACGACCATTTCGCGCGCACCCGCGCCATCCGCAAGGGCATCGTGCAGATCGGCCAGGATTCGCCGACCCCCGACTTCGGCCGCCAGCACGCCGGGCTGCGGCCGGCGCCGCTGCCCAAGCCCTACGCCGCGGACTGAAGCGGCACAGGCCGTCGGTTGCCTCACGCAAACAAGCCGGCATCAGCCGCCAGTCAGTTTGATGGCGGCCGTGACGATGAAGTAAAGCATCAGAAGCGCGGTGGCGCCGTTCATGAGAATGCCGCCCCATCGGCCTGTTGCGAGGCCGATGCGCCGGTGCGTGAGCACCACGGTGCCTGACCAAACCAGGCCCCAGGCCGCGGCGCCGGCGATGATCGCGGCAACGGTCAACAGCAAGGCTGTGACGCCGAGATGCGCCATCTGCGGGCGCCCGACCGCGGCGAGCCAGAACGTGACATTCCAGGGGCTCGTCGCCGCCATGGTGAACCCGAGCAGATAGCTCGCCTTCGCGCTATCGAAGCGAACGGCGTGATCGAGGTTTCCCGGCGTGAACCAAGCCCGCCATGCCCGGCGCAAAAACGTCAGCATCAGCATGACCAGCAGGAGAATACTGACAACGCCCATGATCATCTTCGAGAGCGGCGTGGTGAACAACACACCGACCCCGAGCGCGACCAGAACGGCCCAGATGGCGTCGCCGCTGCAAGCGCCGAGCAACAGACCGAATCCGGCCCAGAACCCGCGCGCGATGCAGCGCCGGGCGATTTCGGTGTTGATCGGACCTGGGGGCCATGCGACCGACCACCCCATCAGAAAGCCGCCACCGAGAATTGGCAGAAACCCCGCCACGAGAAACTCCCTCAGCCGTCCCCAAGCACGCAATTGAAACACAGTCGCAGCAGCATACCGTTGCTGCAAGTGGCGCGCCCGACGCTGCGGTCGAAACGGCGTTTGCGCGCCAGGGCCGGAACGGCATTGCCTTTCGCCTTGTCACGAATTTGCCGCCGTGCTCTGTTGACTGAGGTGGCGGCCCGCCGACAGCGCCAGTTACGCAAATCGGTTTCCCGAGACACGCGATCGAATGGACTTCCTCTATCTCGTTTCGATCTGGCTGCTGCCGGTCCTGATCGCCGTCACCTTCCATGAAGCCGCGCACGGCTTTGTCGCCCGAATGCTCGGGGATCCGACGGCGTCACGGCTTGGCCGCGTCACCCTCAACCCGATCCGGCACATCGATCCCTTCGGCACGGTCATCCTGCCGGCGCTGCTGCTGCTCGCGCAGGCACCGTTCCTGTTCGGCTACGCCAAGCCGGTGCCGGTGAATTTCCGCGCGCTGCGCCACCCGCGCAGCGGCATGGTGCTGGTGGCCGCCGCCGGCCCCGCCATGAATATCGCGCTGGCGATCGTCGCCGCGTTCGGCTTTCACCTGCTGGTCTACCTGCCGCCGACCGCGGCCGCGTGGGTGGCGCTCAACCTGAAAAACGCGCTCATCCTCAACGTCGTGCTGGCAGTATTCAACCTGTTTCCGGTCCCGCCGCTCGATGGCGGCCGCATCGCGGTCGGTATCTTGCCCGCGGCGCTGGCCGCGCGTCTGGCGCGGCTCGAGCCCTACGGCATGGCCATTCTGCTGGCGCTGTTCATTCTGCTGCCGCTCATCGGCGCGCAATTCAATCTCGACCTCGGCTTCGTGTCGCATTTCATTTCGATCGCGGCCAACACCGTGATCGAGGCGGTGCTTCGCCTGACCGGCAACGTCTAGAACAGCTTCGGCGTCTGCCCGAATGGGATCGGCCCGAGCGAGACCGCACCGTGCTCGAGGTTGAGCGGCAGCGTCACTGCCGGCTTGCCTTCGAGCTTGGAATTGCCCTCGATCGCTTTGACGCCGAAGGTCAAGTGCGAGCCCACCTGCTCGCGCGCCACCTGCCCGAGCCCTGGCGACAGCTTGTCGAGGAAGCCGGCGACCTTGTCCATCTCAGGCGACTTTTGCACCGCCATGTTGGCCCCGATGGCATTGAGGAAATGCTCGAGCCCGGCCGCCGTCACCGTCAGCTTGCCTTGCAGATAGCCGTCCGGCGTCAGCGACAGCTTACCGGCACCGACCGCAAGCGTTTCGCCTTGCGTCACCCGCGAGCGATTGATTTCGATATAGCCGTTGTTCTTCTGGATCTCGCGGAAGCGCTCCGCCCACGGCTTGGGCGAGAAGTCGTCGAGCCCGTGCAGCGTCGCAACGATCTCGCCGTCCACCGGCGTCGCCGCCGCCGCGGCCGGCAGGGCCGCCAGCGACGCCTGCTGCATGGAGAGCGCGAGCTCGATCACTGGATTGTGCCAGACCGAGCCGCCGACGATGCGCCCGTGCAGTTCCATGTGGTCGGCCTTGAGCAGCGTGTCCTGCGGCTGCGGCGCCGTGCCCGCGCCCGCGCCCGCGCCGCCGGCGCGCGCCAGCGTCGGATTATCGAACACCATCGCCACCCGCTGCGGCGCCAGCGGATTGCCGCCGACGCTGGCGTAGGCCTGCTTCCAGGTGGCGACGAGCTCGGGCGCCTTGCCGCCCTCGGCCACGGTGAGCGGGCCCGTGACCTCCGCGATCAACAGGTCGGGCGAATAGATCTGCGCCACCACCAGGGTGCGCTTGGCCGTAACCGCAATCGGCACGCCGCCGCTCTTGAAATGCGCCGCCGCCGGCGCGCAGTCGACCTCGATGCGGAACGGGAATCCGTTCAAGGTCTGCTTGCCGCAGGTATAGACGCGGCCGGCCGCGGCCTCGCGCGCGCGCCAGCCGGCGATCGCCAGCTCGGCCTTGTGCGCGGCGTAGAACCAGAACGCACTCCAGCCGCCGGCGAGCGCCAGCAGCAAAACGATCAAGCCGATGAAGCGCCGCTTGCGCCGGCGCACGCTCTCCGGTGTGGCCATGCGGTATCAGACACCTGCCGATTACGGCGTTTCTGCGGGGACGCGCGGAGACTTTGGCCGTTGCGCGCGCGCACCCAGCCTGTTACGCGAACCGCATTCGCCGCGCGCTGTCAACGCCGGCCTCGCGTTCCGCCAATTTTCCGGCCCGATTTCAGGCACATGACCCCGCCCCCAGACCTTCCCGCCGGCGACCTGTGGGTGTTCGGCTACGGCTCGCTGATGTGGCGGCCGGGCTTCGACTACCTGGAGCGGCGGCCGGCGCGGCTGATCGGCGCCCACCGCGCGCTCTGCGTTTATTCCTTCGTGCACCGCGGCACGCCTGAAAAGCCCGGCCTGGTGCTCGGCCTCGACCGCGGCGGCAATTGCCGCGGAATTGCCTACCGGGTGGCGGCGGCGCGGCGCGCGGAGACTGTCGAATACCTGCGCGGGCGCGAGCAGGTGACCATGGTCTACCGCGAGGCCCACCGCGCCGTATGGCTCGACGACGATCCGCAACAGCGCGTCACCGCGCTCACCTACATGGTGGATCGCGGCCACGAGCAATATGCCGGCAGGCTTTCGCTCGACCAGCAGCTTCATTACGTGCGCCAGGGCCACGGCCGCTCCGGCATCAACCGCGATTACGTGCTCGACACGGTCGCCGAGATCGAGCGCCAGGGCTACCGCGACGCGCCGCTGCATCTCTTGGCGGAGCGCCTGAAGGGGCCGCACGAGGCGGGGTGACTTTACTCCCCCCTCATCCAAAGGAACGGCGGGAAAGCACCGTTTTCGCGGAAAGTGCTGTTTTTGCAGAATTTGCGCAATAAGAGCGCCGTTTTCGTCGGATATAGGCCGGTATTGGGCTAAATGACCGCTGCGCCTTGAAAAGGCCTGCATCCATCCCCATATCGCTTTCATCGATAGTTGGCCGAACGACTGGGCCGCTTCGCCTCGTTGCTGACGGCGAGCACGTTTCAGACCCTTCTCCAAAATCGACGAACCGGGACGCGGCCCGCGAGCGATCGCGCGCCAAGGCCCACGTGCACACCGTCAGTGAAAGGAAAATTCATGAGCACCGGTGTTGTTAAGTGGTTTAACAGCCAGAAAGGCTTCGGCTTCATTCAGCCGGAGGACGGCAGCAAGGACGTTTTCGTCCATATCAGCGCGGTCGAACGCGCCGGCATGGGCTCCCTGAACGAGGGCCAGCGCATCTCCTACGAGATCGTCGCCGACCGCCGTTCCGGCAAATCGTCTGCCGAGAATCTGCGCGCCGCGTAAATCCGGCGCGCTGCTGCCACAGCGCTCTGACCACGGATGTACTGGTAGAGCGCGCGTGGCTGGTTTGTCCCGTGGCCGATCCGTCGGTCGCGGGGCATTCACCCTTTCTGGGCACTTTAAAGGAGGAGACCATGCCGACCTTGAAGAGTGAACAGCAATTGGCGCAGGCCGCGGCCAAAAAGGCCGAGCGCGAGCGTGACGCGGCGCAGGCCATGCGCGACTACGAGGCTGAGAAGCGCATCGCCCACGCCAACATGTTGCGGCTGCGCGCGCAGCGCGAGGCGCGTGAGAGCGCGGGTGCGCAAACCGGACGCACGACGCCGGCGTCGGCCAAATCGGCAGCGCCAAAATTGGCCGCGAAATCGGCAACTAAGCCGGCGGCCGCGAAGCCCGCCAACAAGAAGAAACCGGCACCGCGCAGCGAAGCGGCGGAGTAGGCCCGCCTCCTGATGCTAGGCCGCCCTTTCCGTTCGTCCCCGCGAAAGCGGGGAGGAAGGGGTCACGCCGCCGTCGCCGTGGGCCGCTGAATAAATATCCAGATCCCACCATCGGACGCGGAAAGAACCCGCACGCGAACCCGACGGCTGGCATCGGCGAAATCGCCGACCCACGCGAATTCGAGGTTCAACGTGCCCCGTTCGCGGGCCGCCTCGATGCGTCCCCGAAAGCCGGGATCGCTCATGCACGGCGCAATCTCCGTGAAGAAGACCTTGCCGATCGTCGGACGGGTGCCGTAGCCCGACAAGGCCCGTTCGGATTCGCTATACACGACAACGCGGCCGTCGCGGTCGAGCTTGATGGCGCCGAACGGCAGCGCATCGAGCTGCTCCGGCGCGAGCCTCTCGATGTGGGCGGCCAGATCGGAAACCTCGAATGAAAGCATTAGCACTCCGCGGCGTGGGGTTGTTCGCTGAAGATCACCGCGCCGGCGATGTGTGAGACTTTCTCGTCGGCATCGAACAGCGGAAGGATCAGCCGCTCGAACAGCAGCGGCGGCCCGTCGCCGAGATCGTAGCGCGCGGTGTCATAACAGGGCACGCTCAGCGCAACGCAGTTGCGGTAGGCGGCCGTTGCCGAGCCGAACAGTTCGACGGCGTCGTTCGGCAACAGTTCGTGCTCGAGCGAATAGCCGAGCCGGCGTCTCAGGCTTTCGCCTATTTTGAGAAAATAGAACCCGCCAGCCTGGACTTCGGCCAGGAACGCCTGGTCGTCGAGCGCGCCGAAATCAAAGCGCGCAACGTCCGGCAAACCCGAGCTGTCGATCAAAATGCTGCGCCAATATCGATAGAGCCCGCGAAGCGCAGGCTCCTTTATTTGCTCTTCGATCGCTTCCATTTTTTGCAGTAAGCGACTCGCGCGTTTCCCCCGAGCGCGATCATGCCAAGCGCCCCTACCCGTGTCGAGCGCTTTGCCGATTGCGGCGGCGCGCGATGCATCGCACCCCGGGAATTGATGCAACCGGGACCATAAATCCCGCGTGCGGCGCATCATAAACCAAGGCTTAAGCCAACCGTGCTTGTCTCAGCCGCATGCAGAAAGTTCGCCTTGCGGAACTCTTGGGCGCGCTCAGTCACGCGCTGGACCTGGTCGAGGGACAGCCGGCGGGCCATTGCGTGCGCTGCTGCTGGATCGGCATTCATATCGGCCGCGAGATCGGCTTGAATGAACGGCAGCTCTGGGAGCTTTACTACACGCTCCTACTGAAGGACCTCGGGTGCAGCAGCAACGCCGCCCGCATCTGTCAGCTCTATCTCACCGACGACATCGTCTTCAAACGCGACATCAAGCAGATCGACGGCAGCCTGCCGCAGGCGCTCCGGTTCGTCCTCAGCCATACCGGCATGGGCGCCGGACTCGCCGAGCGCATGCGCGGCCTGATCCAGGCCTTTCAAACCGCCGGCACCGCGCCCAAGGAGCTGGTCGAAACGCGCTGCCACCGCGGCGCCGAGATCGCCCGCAAGATGCGGTTCTCCGAGGACGTCGCGCAGGGCATCGAATATCTGGACGAGCATTGGGACGGCACCGGCTTGCCGCTCGCGGTGACGGGCGATGCCATCCCGGTCTATTCGCGCATCGCGCTGCTCGCGCAGGTGGTCGACGTCTTCCAGACCAGCAGCGGCGTCGCGGCGGCACGGCAAGAGGCGCGCAACCGCGCCGGCGGCTGGTTCGATCCGGCGCTCGTCGCCGCGTTCGAACGCGTGGCCGCCCGCGCGGAATTCTGGGACATGCTGCGCGCCGACAGCCTGCAGGAGGCGCTGTACGCCCTTGAACCGGCGCAGGAAACCAAGGCCGTCGACGACGACTACCTCGACGACATCGCGGAAGCGTTCGCCGACGTCATCGATTCCAAGAGCCCCTTTACCAGCGGCCACAGCCGCCGGGTCACGCTCTTCACCGACCTGATCGCCGAGCAGCTCAACCTCGCGCCGGAGCGGCGGCGCTGGCTCAAGCGCGCCGCGCTGCTGCACGACATCGGCAAGCTCGGCGTCAGTAATTCGGTGCTCGACAAGCCCGGCAAGCTCGACGAGGACGAATGGGCCGCGATGAAGATGCACGCGGTCTATTCCGAGCAGATCCTGTCGCGCATCGCCGCGTTCCGCGAGCTGGCGCCGGTCGCGGCCGCGCATCACGAGCGGCTGGACGGCAAAGGCTACCCGCGCGGTCTGCGCGGCGACGCCATCGGCTACGATACCCGCATCATCACCACCGCCGACATTTTCGACGCCTTGACCGCCGACCGGCCCTACCGCGCGGCGATGCCGATATCGAAAGCGCTCGGCATCATGGACGAGATGGTCGGCACGGCGATCGATGCGAGCTGCTTCGACGCCTTGCGCCGCGCGGTCGCCGCGCTCGAGGTGACCCAGGCCGCCTGAGGCCGGCGCGCGAGCCGGTTAGCGGTGAGCGCCACCCTCCCCGTTCGTCCCCGCGCTAGCGCGCACCCTGCCCCTGCGCTTCGGCGATCAACCTCACACTCGCCGCCTCGATCTCCCCGCTCATGCGCTCGAAGAACGCTTCCTTCGTCAGCCCGGGCGGGATGGGATCGAGGATTTCCACGACCACCTGCCCGGGGCGACGCAGAAACGTGCGGCGCGGCCAGAACAGCCCTGAATTGAGCGCCACCGGCAGACAAGGCACGCCCTCGGCCTCGTAGAGATGCGCGATGCCGAAGCGGTAGCGCGGCTCGGCGCCAACCGGCCGCCGCGTGCCCTCGGGAAAGATGATGAGCTGGCGCCCGCGCCCGAGCTCCACGCGCGCGCGCTCGGTCATCAGCGCCAGCGCCTCGCGCCCGCGCTTGCGATCGACCGGCACCATGCGGCCCTTGATCATCAGCCAGCCGAACAGCGGGATCCATTCGAGCTCGCGCTTGACGATGAAGAGCGGGTTGTCGAACAGCGTCAGCAGCGCGAAGGTCTCCCACGCCGACTGATGTTTGCCGGCGACGATGAGCGGGCCCGCCGGAATTTTCTCAGCGCCCCTGATCTCGACGTCAATGCCGGCGATGACGCGCAGCAGCCAGAGATTGACGAGGCCCCAGCTCTTGGCGATCCAGATGATGGCGCGATAAGGCAGCAGGAACGTCGGCAGCCCCGCGAGCACCCATACCGTCGTGTTGAGGTAGAACGCGACGTTGAAAAGGACGGAGCGGACGACGAGCACGATGAGCGCTCCTTACTGCGCGAGATCGGGGTCGACGTGGAAGCGCACCAGCGCGAACAGGTATTTCACGTATTCGGCCAGGAGGAAACGGGCGCTTTCCGGGTCGCGCCACCAGGGGCTCTGCTTCAGCCGCTCCGAGATCACCGGATAGGGGATCAGCGTCATGTCCGGCAGCTGGTGCGACATCTCGACCATGGCGCGCGGGATGTGCCAGTTCGAGGTCACCACGATGAGCGACTTGAACTTGTGCTCGTGCGCCCAGCGCCGCGCCTGGATGGCGTTGCCGTAGGTGTTGAGCGCGTCGCGGTCGAGGTCGATGCAGCAGGAGAAGAAGCCGCTGTAGAGCGGGGTCAGCCGCGCGATCTCGCGCGCGCGCGTGTTGCGGTAGACGCCGGTGATGAGCAGGCGCTGCCCGCGCGCGTTGGCGAGCAGGTGGATGGCGTCGGGGATGCGCGCGGCCGCGCCGGTGAGCACCACGATGCCGTCGGCCTTGCCGGCGAGCGCGGGCTCGGATTCCGGGATCTGGCCGACGAACCAGAGGAACCCGGCGAAGAAGGCCACGACGGCGAGCGCGCCCACCGCCATCGTGAGAACACCGATGAAACGGGCGAGACGGCGGAACATGCTAGTTGATTCTATTTGGCCGAGGCGGCGCCGAGAACGCGGCCGGCTCCCTCTCCCACCCGAACTCGGGTATACCCGAGTTCGGGCAATCCAACATGGCCGAAGTCGGAAACATCCGACTTCGGCGTGGGAGAGGGGTGGGGTGAGGGGGCAGGTGAATCGCAGGTGTCCGCTCCCCCTCACCCGGCGCACCATAGCGCGTCGAAGACGCGCGTGAACGCGCTCTTGGTGCGCCGACCTCTCCCACCAGGGGAGAGGTAAGCCGAGCTTGCGGCACGCCAGTCGATCCCACGCGAAGCAACATCAATCGATCGTCTCCAGCGTGCGGTTCACGGTCACGCGCGAGGTCCAGGCCGTCACCAGGGCGATCAACACCACAAGCGCGATGACCCCCATATAGCCCCAGAAGCCGATCGAGAACGACCCGAACAGCGCCGCGGTCTGCTGGCCCACCGCGCTGCCGGAAAGCCAGCCGCTGATCAGGCTCGCGAGCGCGAACAGCGCCATCGCCGCGGCGCCGCCGATGGCGCCGCCCTCGAGCCCGAGCAGCAGGAAGTGGCGCTGGAAATGGCGCGCGATGAAGGCGTTCTTGGCGCCGACCAGGTGCAGCACCTCGATGACGATCTTGTTGCTGGCCATGGCGCCGCGGGTCGCGAACGACACCGACAGCATGGTGGCGGCGAGCATCAAGAGCAGCAGGGCGACGCCGGTGCCGACCGCGGTGCCGGCCATGGTGCGCATGCGCGCGATCCAGCCGCGGTGGTCGTCGAGCACGGCGCCCGGCGCCGCTTGCGCGAGTTCGCGGTGCAGCCTGGCGAGGTCGGCGCCGGCGCCGGGGGTGAGCTTGACCACGATCAGGCGCGGGATCGGCAGGTCGTCGAGGCTGAGCCCGGTGCCGAGCCAGGGCTGCAGCAGTTGGCCGGATTCGGCCTTCGTGTAGGGCCTGACCGCCGCGATGCCCGGGAAGGCGCGGGCGAGCCGCGCCGCCTTCTGCACGGTGGCGTCGACGTCCATGCCGGGCTTGGGGATGACCTGGATCGTGACCTCGCGCGCGACGTCGGATTCCCAGGCGCTCGCCGAGCCGCCGACCAGGATGACGCCGCCGAGCGTCAGCGCGGCCAGGAACGCCATGATCGCCACCACGGCAACCAGCGCGCGGCCGGCGATCGACTGGCGCGGCACCAGCGGGGTCTCGAAACGCGGCTTGCCGGCGCCGAACGCGCGCGGGGCCTCGTTCATGACCGAGGGTCCGGTGTCGAGCATGGGCCAGGCTTCGTTCACGAGCACCTTTACTTATGTTTCAATCGTAGATGTGCAGCCGACCGTCGTGCAGCACCAGCCGGCGCGCATCGTACTGGTCCATCAAGGCGATGTCGTGGGTGGCGATGATGACCGAGGTGCCGGATTTGTTGAGCTCGATGAACAGCCGCAGCAGGCGCTGGCCGAGGCTGGGGTCGACGTTGCCGGTAGGCTCGTCGGCGAGCAGCAACTGCGGCCGCGCGATCACCGCGCGCGCAATCGCGGCGCGCTGCTTCTCGCCGCCCGACAGCACCGGCGGCAGCGCCCACATGCGCTCGCCGAGGCCCACCCAGTTCAACAGCTCCACCACCTCGTCGCGGTAGCTCTCCTCCGGCCGGCCCATGACGCGCAGCGGCAGCGCGACGTTCTCGTAGGTGGTCATATGATCGAGCAGCCGGAAATCCTGGAACACGATGCCGATGCGCCGGCGCAAGGTCGCGACCGCGTCCTTGGAGAGCGTGGCGACGTCATGACCGAATTGCGTGATCAGACCGCGCGTGGGTTTGAGCGACAGGAACAGAAGGCGCAGCAGCGAGGTCTTGCCGGCGCCCGAGGGGCCGGTGAGGAACTGGAACGAATGCGGCTCGATGCGGAACGTCAGGTCGCGCAGGACCTCCGGCCCCAGACCGTAACGCAAACCGACGTTCTCGAATCGAACCACACCCCTCTCCGCTTAAGCCCGCTTCGGACCCCGCCTGAAGGCTGGGCGCCACGCGCGCGGTGGCCGGGATCCCACAAAAACGCCCCTGAGGTCGCTTTTACAAGATTATCGCCGCGCCGCCAGACCATATCCGGCCTCAATTATGCGGTCGCAGGGGCGAAACTCCGGCCCCCATGGTTTCCGATCCGTTAACGAAAGTGCTGCTAGGGTCACGGAACAAATTATCGCAGAATCATGCTGATCGTCTGTCCGAGCTGCGCAACCTCTTACATGATCGACGAGGCCGCCCTGGGCCGGGGCGGCCGCACGGTGCGGTGCGCGCGGTGCCGGGCCACCTGGTTTGCGGGGGGACCGGAGGAGACGCAGCAGCAGGTCTCCGCCTTCGTCAATGACGTCATCGCCGAGGCGGAAGCCGAATTGGCCGAGCCGGAACCCTTCCTGCGCGCCCCGGCCGGGCCGTCGACGCCGACGCCGACTGTGCATTTCGGCGATCAGCCGCCGACGGACAGCGAAGATACTCACGCTCCCGAGCCGGCCCCGGCCGAAGCGGCGACGCCGGACTTCGCCGCGCACGCCTTTCCAGACGCCTTTGCCGCCCCGGAGGCTCACGATTCCGCCGCCGTGGAGGCACCTCAATCGATCGAGGACGCTCCTTCGCTTGTCCCGCCGATGGAGCAGGCGGCGGAAGAGGCGGAGCCTTGGCACGACGACGACGTCGAGACCTTCGCCGCCCGCCGCCGGCGCATGAAGACGCGCCGCAAGCAAGCCAAGCGCTCCTCGCGCTGGACCGCCGCCATCCTGGTGTTGTTCGCCTTCAACGTGGCGCTGATCGGGGGCCGCGACGATGTAGTGCGCTACCTGCCGCAGACGGCCTCGCTGTTCGCGGCCATCGGCCTGCCGGTCAACCTGAAGCATCTGAAATTCGAGAACGTCACCATCGTGCCCAAGGGCAGCGAGGGACTGACGGTAGAAGGCACCATTGTGAGCGTCGCCCCCAAGGCGATCACCGTGCCGGATCTGCGCTTCGCCGTGCGCAACGCGGCCGGGCAGGAAATCTACACCTGGGTCATGAAGCCCGCGCAGCAGATGCTCGACCCCGGCGCCAAGCTCCAATTCTACAGCGAGCTTGCGTCACCGCCGCCCGACGCCAAGGACGTGCTGGTTCGTTTCGTGACGCCGCAGGAGGCCGCCGCCATGCGCGCCGATAAGGCGGCGAGCCAGATGAATTCGGCCCCCAACCTGCAGGATGGCGCGGCCGATCAACAACTCAATCAGTAACGCGATCAATAACCCTTGAGCAGGCGCTCGATGTAATCGAGCTCCATCTGCGGCCGATAGCTTTCGCCATAGCGCTTGCGCAATTCGCGCAGGATACGGCGCGCGCGCTGGGCGTCGATCTCGCCCGGCACCCTGACGCTGGAATCGTCTGTGTATTCGCGGCCGCGCATTGGCCGTCCCAGCGGATCGGTGTCCTGCTGAGCGCGGGCCCGACCGCGCGGGCCGGGTTGGCCCTGACCCTGACCGTAGCCGTTCTGCTGCATCGACTGCGCGAGGCTCTGCGCGCCCTTGCGCAGCGCTTCCAACGCGCGCCCCTGTGAGCCGACGGCGCCCTCGGCGTCGCCCTGGCCGAGTTCGCCTTGCGCGTTGCCCATCTCCTTGCCGGCCTGGCCGAGCTGGTTGCCCTGCTGGCCCTTTTGGCCCTGTTGGCCTTTTTGACCCTGCTGGCCTTGCTGCATCTGGCCGAGACCGTTCTTGCGCAACTGCTCGAGCAGCTTGTTCAACCGCTGACGCAGGGCCTGCTGGTCGCGCTGCAGATCGCCGTACTGCTGCCGGCCGCGTTGCTGGCCATCGCGTTGCTGGCCCTGCTGGAAGGTACGGTCGCGCAACTGCTGCTGCTTGCGGATCAGGTCGCCGAGCTCGTTGAGCGCTTGGTCCATCTGCTGGTCGCCCTGGTCCATCTGGCCGGGCTGCGCCATTTGCAGGTTTTCGAGCATCGCCTGCATCTGGTCGAGCAGTCGGCGCGCCGCATCGCGCTGGCCGTTGCGCGCGAGCCGCTCCATGCGATCGAGCATCCTGTTGAGGTCCTGCTGGCTCAACATGCGCGTATTGCGGTCGAGCGGGCGCGTGGGCTGCTGCTGCGCGTTCTTGCGCATCTGCTCGGCGAGCGCCTGCATGAACTTGTCCATGGCGGCGCGCAGATCGTTCATCAGCTTCTGCAATTCCTGATCGCTGGCGCCGCGCTCGAGCGCCTGGCGCAGGGCATCCTGCGCCTGCCGCAGCGCCTGCTCGGCGTCGCTGACGTTGCCGCCCTCGAGGCGGACGGCCATGTCCCACATGCGCGCCACCACCTCACGCAATTGCGGATCGGTGCGCGCCTGCTTGAGGTCGTAGTAGATCGAGCGCAGGCCGAGATAGACGCTGGCCTCGGGCGTGAATTTTTGCGGCGCGATGGTGAGCGCGTCGAGCGCGGTCAGCACCAGCGGCTTCTTGTTGGCGTCGAGCGCGAGGATCCGGCGCTGTTCGACGAGCGCGCGCGCGACTGGCTTGGTGAAGACGCGCTCGGGCAGCGTGAAGTCGATTGCCTTGCTGCGCCCGATATTGCCGGCCTCGTCGCGCGCGACGAGCTGCACGGAGACTTGAGCCCCGGCCCAGGGGTGCGCGGTGAGGTCGGTCGTCGTCTGCGCGCTGCCGGCGCGCGTGCGCGCCTGCGGCAGGCTCAATTTCATCTCCGGCGCGCCAAACAGCGGATGCGCCGGCTTACCGTCCGCCTCCTCGTCCTGCGCCTGCTTGAGCGTGAATTCCGCCTTGGCGCCGACGACGCCGTAGTCGTCGCTCATCTTGTAGTCGAGACGCAGCGCGCCGCTCAATTGCCGCTCCGGATCCTTGACGAAGGCGATGGTGGGCGGGCGGTCGGGAATGGCGGTGAAGGCCCAGGTCAGGTTGCTGCCGGCGGCCTGCAGCACCGCGGCGCCGTCGCTCTTGATGACAAAGGTGCGCTGCTCGCTACCCTTGGGCAGCGGCGATCCGCTGTCGGCGTTGCCGTCGGCGAGCTTGCCGGAACCGGTCTTGTTTGCATCGTCCTTGGCTGACTCCGCTTTGGCGATGTCGACGCCGCCTTTGCGCGTGATGTCGAACTGCACGTCGCCGGTCGAGCGCACCACCAGCACGCTGCCGACCGGTACCGCCACCGGTCCACCTTCGGGCACGGGCGTCTGGCCCGGCCGCAGGCCCGACAGCATCACCGGCGGGCGGCCGGTGTAGGCGGGCGGGTTGACCCAGGCATCGATGCGGAAATTCGCCGGCGTCACCACGCCTTGCCAGTCGAAGGCGGCGGCGATGCGCCTGAAACGTTCGCCGCTGGCACCGAAGAAGCTCGCGACCACCAGCAGCAGCATCAGCGCGCGCAGCGCCATCGGATCGCGCAACGCCAGCCGCGGCGCCGGCCATCCGGCCTTAAGCCGGCGCGCCGCCATCAGCGCGCGCTCGACGTGAGCCTGCCACAGCGCCTGCGCCACCGGATCGTGGTCGTTGGCAGCAATGCGGTCCACGACGGTGGTGGCGGGCCGGTGCGGCGCGCCGCTCATGCGGTCGAGCCGCAGCAGGCCATCCTGCACGCTCGGCATGCGCGTGCGGATGAGCGGGAACGCGGCGGCAACGATGATGAGGCCGAAAATCGCGAGGCCGATGACGCGGCCAAGCGGCGGCAGCACCAGCCATAGGCCGGCCCAGGAAAAGATGAGGAAAAGACCGACCGCGACGGCGAAGGTGGCGAGCGCCGGCCACAGCCGCTCCCACAGCAGACTACCGCGGGCGCGCTGGACGGCCCGGGCGAGCAACACCCGGATGGGCACCTCCCGGTGGGGAGTGAGGTCGTCGCTGTCCAAAAACTGCTCCGTCGCCCGGACCCGAGAATCCCTCAGGTCCACTGGCACGCTAGCACGGGCTCATTTCCCACGTCATGCGGGCATTTTACGCGCCCACAGCCTGCGCCAGCCTGCCGATACAGCCATCATCGGATGCAATGATTGGGCCGGTTTGATGGCGGTTATTTGCGGCACGCGCTGACCAGGCCTGCGCCATTACCCTGAGTGCGCGGCGAAGCCGCGCCTCGAAGGGCGACGGCCCGAACGCGGTCGATCATCCTTCGAGGCTCGGCCTCTTGGCCAGGCACCTCAGGATGACGGAAAAGGCGCTCGAAATGCCGCCATAATCTTGAACCGATCTCAATCGGCGTAGCGAAAGACCTCGAGAACGTCCTCGCCTGGAAACGCTTTAGAGCCAATCCGGCAGGCAATCGAGGGCAATGAGTTCCTCGACTTCGACGCGGGGGCGCACGACGGCCCAGTCGGCGCCGTTCACCAGCACTTCCGGCACCAGAGCCCGGGTGTTGTAGGTGCCGGCCTGCACCGCGCCATAGGCGCCGGCGGTCATCACCGCCATCAGATCGCCAGGCTTGGGCTCAGCCATCTCACGGTCGCGCGCCAGGTAATCGCCGCTTTCGCACACCGGCCCGACCACGTCGGCGCGGATACGCCATGCCGCGGCGGCCGGCGCCGCGACCGGCTTGATGTCGTGATGGGCGTCATAGAGCGTCGGCCGGATCAGGTCGTTCATGGCCGCATCGACGATGACGAAGTTCTTGGCCTCGCCGTGCTTCACGTAGAGCACCTGCGTTACCAAGATACCCGCGTTGCCGACGAGCAGCCGTCCCGGTTCGAAAATCAGCCGGCAGCCGACATTGCGCATCGTGCGCTTGACCACCTCGGCATAGGCGTCGGGCAAGGGTGGCGGCTCATTGCTCTCGGTGTAGGGAATCCCGAGGCCGCCGCCGAGATCGACGTGCGAGATGGCGTGGCCGTCGGCGCGCAAGCTCTGCACGAACTCGGCCAGCAGCGTGAAGGCGTTCTCGAACGGTTCGAGATCGACGATCTGGCTGCCGATGTGCATGTCGACGCCGGCGACCTTGATGCCTTTGAGCTTGGCCGCGCGCGCGTAGACGTCACGGGCGTGGCTGATGGGAATGCCGAACTTGTTCTCGGCCTTGCCGGTGGCGATCTTGTGGTGGGTCTTGGCGTCGACGTCCGGATTGACGCGGATCGACACCGGCGCCTTCACGCCCTTCGCCACCGCGATCGCCGACAGCAGATCGAGCTCGGGCTCCGATTCGACGTTGATGCAGAGGATGCCTTCATCGAGCGCCAATGAAAGCTCCGCCTCCGTCTTGCCGACGCCGGAGAACACGATCCTGTCCGCTGGGATTCCGGCGGCACGCGCGCGCTTCAATTCGCCGCCGGAGACCACGTCGGCGCCGGCGCCGAGCTTCGCCAGGGTCCGGATCACCGCCTGATTGGAATTCGCCTTCATGGCGTAGCAGACGAGCGCGTCCATGCCGGCAAAGGCACCGGCAAACACTTGGTAGTGCCGCGTCAGCGTCGCGCTTGAATAGCAATAGAACGGCGTGCCGACGGCTGCCGCGATGGTGTCCAGCGGCACCGCCTCGGCGCAGAGTACGCCGTCACGATAGGCGAAATGATTCATCCGGACGCTCAGTTGAGCAGAGGATCGAGGAAGAAGGGCTTGTTCGGCGTCTTGGCGCCTTGCGGCGTCTCGGCCGGTTTCTCGAACGGCGAGCGGATCAACGCCGTATTGGCCGGCTCCTGCTTGCCGGTCGCAGAAACGGCGCTCGGCGGCGGATCGAGCGCGCCCTTACGGCCGCAAGCCCCGAGGGCGAGCGCGGCCGCGAGCGCGCCGGCCAGCGCCAGGCGCAAAAACAGTCGCTCCGAAAAATCGCCCACGAACCGCGCTCCTTTTCAAGCCGTAGTCTAGCAAAGCCGCCGATCAAGGCGAAGTCAGGATTTCTCTTTTTCCAGCGTGCGAAGCCACTTCCTGGCCTGCGCGCGTACGTTCTTGGGCGCGGTGCCGCCGTAGCTTTCGCGGCTCTTTACCGATTTGTCGACCGAGAGCACCCCGAACACCTCGTCGCTGATGCGCGGCTCGATCTCGCGCATGGCATCGAGCGTCAACCGATGCAGCGGCACGCCGTCTGCCGCCGCCTTGGCCACGATACGGCCGGTGACGTGGTGCGCCTCGCGGAACGGCATCTTCAAGCTGCGCACCAGCCAATCGGCGAGATCGGTGGCCGTTGCGTACCCCTCGCCCGCCGCTTTCTTCATGCGCGCGGTGTCGGGAACGAGGTCGCCGACCATGCCGGTCATGGCCGCGACGGCAAGCGATATCGCCGAGAGCGCGTCCATGGCGCCTTCCTTATCCTCCTGCATGTCCTTGGCGTAGGCGAGCGGGAGGCCCTTCATGACGACGAGAATGCCGTTGAGCGCCCCGATGATGCGCCCGGTCTTGGCGCGCACCAGTTCGGCGGCGTCCGGGTTGCGCTTCTGCGGCATGATCGAGGAGCCGGTGGTGAACTTATCGGTGAGCTTGACGAGCCCGACGAGCGGCGAGGTCCAGATCACGATCTCTTCGGCGAAGCGCGACAGATGCACCGCCGTGATCGACGCCGCGGCCAAAGTCTCCATGACGAAATCACGGTCGGAGACGGCGTCGAGCGAATTGGCCGTCGGCCGGTCGAAGCCGAGCGCCTTCGCGGTCATGTCGCGGTCGAGCGGAAACGACGTGCCGGCGAGCGCCGCCGAGCCGAGCGGCAGCTCGTTCATTCGCTTCCTGGAATCCTTGAAGCGGCCGCGGTCGCGCGCCGCCATCTCGACGTAAGCGAGCAGATGATGGCCGAAGGTCACTGGTTGCGCGGTCTGCAAATGTGTGAAGCCCGGCATGACGGTGCCGGCGTGCTCGAGCGCCTTTTCGGCGAGGACGCGCTGATAGGCGGCAAGCGCCATATCGATGGTATCGACGGTGTCGCGCATCCAGAGGCGGAAATCGGTCGCCACCTGGTCGTTGCGCGAGCGCGCGGTGTGCAGCCGCCCCGCGGCCGGGCCGATCAGCTCGGAGAGCCGGCTTTCCACGTTCATATGGATGTCTTCCAGCGCCCGCTGGAAGGAGAATTTGCCCGCGTCGATCTCGCCGAGCACCGTGTCGAGCCCGCGCGCGATATTTGCCGCATCTTCCGCCGTAATGATGCCTTGCTTGGCCAGCATTTCGGCATGGGCCTTGGACGCGGCGATGTCCTGGCGGTAGAGATGCCGGTCGAAGTCGATGGAGGCGTTGATCTCCTCCATGATGGCATCCGGGCCAGACGCGAAGCGCCCGCCCCACATTTTGTTGCTCATCGTCCTGCCGCCTTTGGCACCGTTATCCGAGGTTCCGCCGCCCGTGACCGACCAGCCTTCGCCCAACCCTGGCAAAAAGAACCGATTTCCCAAGCTTTTGGCCGCCGGCGTCGCCGCCGTGGCCGTGATCGCTGCGGCGGTATACGGGATCGGGACCCTGGCAGGCAATGCGGGCGGGGCCCCGGAATGCAAGCCGGCGGTGGCGCTGGCGGGCAAGATCGCGCCCTTGGCGACCGGTCAAGTGGCCGCCGTCAACGTCGCCAAGAGCCCGCTCAAGGTGCCCGACCTCAGCTTCCGGAACCGCGACGGCAAGCCGGTGACGCTCGCCGACTTCCACGGCCGCACCGTTCTGCTCAACCTGTGGGCCACCTGGTGCGTGCCCTGCCGCATGGAGATGCCGACGCTGGACGCGCTCGAGGGCAAGCTGGGCGGCCCCGATTTCCAGGTGGTGGCGGTCAATATCGACACCCGCAACCCGCAGCACCCCAAGGACTTCTTGAAGCAGATCGGCGTCAAACACCTGACCTACTACGCCGACCCCAGCGCCGACGCGTTTCAGAAGCTCAAGGACATCGGCCGCGCCTTCGGCATGCCGACCACCATGCTGGTCGATCCCAAGGGCTGCGAGATCGGCACCATCGCCGGCCCCGCCGATTGGGCGAGCAACGACGCGCTCAAGCTGATCAAGTCGGTGATCGGGAAAAGCTGAGCCCACGCGGGGCGCGGCGCTCACGCCACGATATTGACGTTCTGGCCGACGCCGTTCGCCACGTTGGCGAGGCTCTTCAGGTTCTGCTGCGCGGCTTCGACGATCTTGGCGATCATGCCGGCGGAATCGGCGTTCATGCGCAGCATCTTGGCGGCGAGCGCCATCTGCGCATTGCTGGCCTGGGCGCCGGTCATGGCGGCGGCGATACTGGCGGGATCCATGGCCTGAAGCCTCGCCGGTCACGGTCAACAAACTCCTACCAAGTTTAGTTAATTTGCAAATATCTTTGGCGCGCTTGACTTCCGCGCCGTGCGCGCCAATACTTAACCAAATGGTTTACTATTCGACCGCCACCGAGAAGACCCTCGACCGCACCTTCGCCGCGCTCGCCGACCCCACGCGGCGCGCGCTGCTGGCACAGTTGAGCGAGCACGAGAGCGTCGCCGTGAGCGAGCTCGCCAAGCCCTTCGCCATGTCGCTGCCGGCGGTGATGAAGCACCTCGACGTCCTGACCGAGGCCGGCCTCGTCACGCGCGAAAAGACCGGCCGCACCGTCGCCTGCACCTTGCGCGCCGAGCCCATGCGCGAAGCCAACGACTGGCTCAATCGCTATCAGCGCTTCTGGGGCGAACGCCTCGACCGCCTCGCCGCATTCCTGGAGGAAGACCCATGGCCGCCGTCGTCACCAAACCAAGCCTCACCATCAAGCGCCGCTTCAAGGCGTCGCCGGCGCAAGTCTTCGCCGCGTGGACCGACCCGGAAAAAATGAGCCGCTGGATGGGGCCGGCCAACGTCACCGTGCCCCTCGTCGAATGCGACCTGCGCGCCGGCGGGCGCTATCGCATCATCATGCGCAACGCCGACGGCGCGGAGCACGACGTCTCCGGCGTCTATCGCGAGATCGTGCCGCACGAAAAGCTGGTCTTCACCTGGACCTGGCGGCACGCGGCGGATACCGAAACGCTGGTGACGCTCACCTTCAAGCCCGACGGCGACGGCACTTTGATGACGCTTCATCACGAGCAGTTCGGCGACGAGGACATGCGCGCGCGCCACAACGCCGGCTGGAGCGGCACGCTCGAGAAGCTCGAGAAATTCCTGGCCTGACCCCGGAGACAACCATGCCACAGCCTTGGACGCACGGCAGCTTCTGCTGGAACGAATTGATGTCGCGCGATACCGAGCGAGACAAGAAATTCTACACGGACACGCTCGGTTGGACCTTCACCGGCATGCCAACGCCAGATGGCGACACCTATTGGGTCGCGATGGTCGGCGAGCGGTCGGTCGGCGGAGTCTTCGACATCAGCGCGCCGCGGTTCGATGGCGTGACAGTCGGCTGGATGAGTTACATCGCCGTCGACAACGTCGATTCGCGCGTCAAGAAGGCTCAGAGTTGCGGCGCTGTCCTGATGAAGCCGATCTTCGATGTGCCCGGCGTCGGGCGCATCGCGATCCTGCGCGAGCCGGGCGGCGCCGGCATCGGCTGGATGACGCCGGCGTCCTGAATTCCGCTTCATCCCCCAGAAGGAGTCTTGCCATGAAACTCATCGGTTTTCCGGCCTCCCCCAACACCTGGAAGGTGCGCGCGGTCGCCGCCCATCTCGGCCTCCCGCTCGACTTCGAGTTCGTGGATCTGACCAAGGGCCACTCGCACACGCCGGACTATCTGGCGCTCAACCCGACGGGGCGCGCGCCGACGCTTATCGACGGCGACTTCACGCTCTGGGAATCGACCGCGATCATGCAGTATCTCGCCGACCAGAAGCCCAATACGCTGTGGCCCGACGATGCCCATATGCGCGCCGACATCGTGCGCTGGCAGAGCTGGCAGCTCGCGCACTGGGGCAAGGAAGCCTGCGAGCCGCTGCTGATCGAGCGCATCGTCAAGCAGATCCTCAAGCTCGGCCCGCCCGACCGCGCGATCTGCACCAAGGCCGAGACCTGCTTCGCGCGCGACGCCGCGATCCTCGAGGCGCATTTCGCCAAGCAGCCTTATCTCGCCGGCGACACCGTGACGCTCGCCGACTTCTCGGTGGCGGTGGTCCTGTTCTACGCCGAGCGCGCCCAGTTGCCGCTGGCGTCGTACCCCAACGTGCAGGCGTGGTTCGCCCGCGTCGCGGCGCTGCCGTGCTGGCAGGAGACGGCGCCGCAGTTCACCGCCGCGGCGGCCTAGGCATCTCGGCTGGCCGCGACCGCGTGAAGAGAAAGAATTCGCTCAATCGCTCCGGCACAAGGCAAACCGATGGCGTCAGTTCGACGAGGACATCTGCACAAATCCGAGGAAATCCCGGCGTCAGCGCAAGAGGTCTGGATGCTGTTGACCGACTGGGCCGGTATGTTGCGCTGGAGCACGAGCGCCAAACGCGAGGGCCCGCTCGGCAGGCTGGTCAAATGTGAACTGATAGGAGAGCACGACAAGGTGCCGCGCACGCGGCGGATGATTCTCGCTTCCGGCGCGGCGATCGACGAAGAGCTCGTTTACCAGAACGACGAGACCCAGCGCATCTATTACCGGAAGAATGATGCCTTCGGAACGGTTGGATATGTCGCGAGCAGTTACGTCGACGAACTCGACGGCCAAAAGTCCCGATTGCACATTTCGTCGTGGTTCGATGTTGCGCCGGACGTCGACGCGGACGCGGTCGTCGCGCGTTTCGATGGAATCTACAGCGGCATATTTGAGGGCTTTAAGCAGTACTTCTCGCCCTAGCGCCGGCGAACGCAATAAGGCCGCGCCTCAGCGCGTCGGCACCGGCTTTTCGCCGCGGTAGTCGTAGAAGCCGCGCTGCGCCTTGCGGCCGAGCCAGCCGGCCTCGACGTACTTCACCAAGAGCGGGCACGGCCGGTACTTGGAATCGGCCAGCCCTTCGTACAGCACCTGCATCACCGACAGGCACGTGTCCAAGCCGATGAAGTCGGCGAGCTCGAGCGGCCCCATCGGGTGATGCGCTCCGAGCCGCATGGCGGTGTCGATCGACTCCACGTTGCCGACGCCTTCGTAGAGCGTGTAGATCGCCTCGTTGATCATCGGCAGCAGGATGCGGTTGACGATGAAGGCCGGGAAATCCTCGGCCACCGCGATGGTCTTGCCGAGCCTGCTGATGAATTCCTTGCTTGCCTCAAACGTCTCGTCATCGGTGGCGATGCCGCGGATCAGCTCGACGAGCTCCATCAGCGGCACCGGATTCATGAAGTGAATGCCGATGAAGCGCTCGGGCCGGTCGGTCGACGACGCCAGCCGCGTGATCGAGATCGACGAGGTGTTGGTCGCGATGATGCCGTCGGGTTTGAGCGAGGCGCACAGGTCGGCGAAAATCTTGCGCTTGACCTCTTCCTTTTCGGTCGCGCTCTCGATCACCAGATCGCAACTGGCCAGCGCGTCGTATTTCTCGGCCGGCTTGATGAGATCGAGCGCGGCCTTGCGCTGGTCTTCGCTGATCGCATTGCGCGAAACCTGGCGCGTCATGTTGCCGTTGATGGTCGCCATCCCGGCCTTGATGCGATCGCTCGACACATCGTTGAGCAGCACTGGCACGCCCGCCAGCGCGCAGACATGGGCGATACCGTTGCCCATCTGTCCGGCGCCGATCACCCCGACACTCTTAATGCTGGCCACCATGCTCTCATCCGATCGATGCTGGTCTCGGTCCGCGTCGTCTAATGTGCCGCCGAAGGCGGTACGCGGCCGGCCGTTAGTCTATCTAGTCTTACGACGAACCGCCCGATGACACCACCGGCGGCGCGACAATATTAGCCCCTCAACGCTTGACCTTGTCGAGTTCGCTCGCGAGCTCGGGCAGCGCCTGGTAAAGGTCTGCCACCAGCCCGTAGTCGGCGACCTGGAAGATCGGCGCCTCCTCGTCCTTGTTGATGGCAACGATCACCTTGGAATCCTTCATGCCGGCGAGATGCTGGATCGCGCCGGAAATACCCACGGCGATATAGAGTTCGGGCGCCACAACCTTGCCGGTCTGCCCGACCTGCCAGTCGTTGGGCGCGTAGCCGGCGTCGACCGCCGCGCGCGAAGCGCCCATGGCGGCACCGAGCTTGTCGGCCACCGGCTCGATGTATTTGGTGAAGTTCTCGCGGCTCTGCATGGCGCGGCCGCCCGAGATGATGATCTTGGCGGACGTCAGCTCGGGCCGGTCCGACTTCGACAATTCCTCGCCGACGAAGGAGGAAAGAGCCGGATCGTCGGCCGCGTTGACGGTATCGACCGGGGCCGAACCGCCCTCGCCCGTCGCCTGGAAGGTCGACGTGCGCACGGTGATGATCTTCTTGGCGTCGGACGACTTCACCGTCTGGATGGCGTTGCCGGCGTAGATCGGCCGTTCGAAGGTATCGGGCGCGACCACCTTGGTGATGTCGGAGATCTGCATCACGTCGAGCAGCGCGGCAACGCGCGGCATGACGTTCTTGGCCGTTGTAGTGGCCGGCGCGACGATCGCGTCGTACGAGCCGGCGAGCGAGACGATGAGCGCGGCCAATGGCTCGGCCAGTTGATGCGCGTAAGCCGCACCGTCGGCGAGCAGTACCTTGGCGACGCCGTCGAGCTTGGCGGCAGCATCCGCCGCAGCCTTGGCGTCCTGGCCGGCGACCAGCACGTGCACGTCGCCGCCCAGTTGCTTGGCCGCGGTCAGCGCCTTGGTGGTGGCGTCGCGCAGGCTCTTGTTGTCGTGCTCGGCAATCAGAAGCGTGGTCATGGTTACAGCACCCCCGCTTCGTCTTTGAGCTTGCTCACGAGTTCGGCGACAGAGCCGACCTTGACGCCGGCCTGGCGGCCGCTCGGCTCCGCGGTCTTCACGACCTGCAGGCGCGGCGCGGTGTCGACGCCGTAGTCGCCCGGCGCCTTCTCGTCGATCGGCTTCTTCTTCGCCTTCATGATGTTCGGCAACGAGGCGTAGCGCGGCTCGTTGAGGCGCAAGTCGGTCGTTACGATTGCCGGCGCCTTCAGCTTCACCGTCTGCAAGCCGCCATCGACTTCGCGCGTGACGTTGACACTGTCGCCGTCGATTTCGAGCTTGGAGGCGAACGTCCCCTGCGCCCAGCCGAGCAGCGCGGCCAGCATCTGGCCGGTCTGATTGCAGTCGTCGTCGATCGCCTGCTTGCCGAGGATGACGAGGCCGGGCGCTTCCGCCTCGACCACACCCTTCAAAATCTTCGCGACGGCAAGCGGCTCCACCGCCGCGCCATCGGTCTTCACCAAAATGCCGCGATCGGCGCCCATGGCGAGCGCGGTGCGGATGGTTTCGGAAGCCTGCTGCGGGCCGATAGACACCGCCACGATTTCAGTGGCCTTGCCGGCTTCCTTGAGGCGGATCGCTTCTTCGACGGCAATCTCGTCGAAGGGGTTCATCGACATCTTGATGTTGGCGAGTTCCACGCCGGAGCCATCGGGCTTCACGCGGATTTTGACGTTGTAATCGACAACCCGTTTCACGGGCACCAGAATTTTCATGATCCCCCATCCCGGATGGGCACGTGTCATAGAATGCGGGCGGAAGCTAAAGGCAGGGGCATGGGCAGTCAACGCTTATGCTGCGACGCCAAAAGCCGCCCGTGGCTCGGTTCCGGCGCTCAGCGGTTCTCCCCCGGCGCCCACAGGACGTCGGAAGCACCTTGCCCATTGGCGTGGCGGCCGGCGACGAAGAGATAGTCCGACAGCCGGTTGACGTATTTGAGCGAGGGCGCCGACACCTCTTCCCCCGGCTGGTCCATGAGTTGCACCATGATGCGCTCGGCGCGCCGGCACACGGTGCGCGCGAGATGCAGCCAGGCCGACGCCGCGCTGCCGCCGGGCAGAATGAAGGACTTGAGCGGCGCGAGTCCTTCGTTGAGCCGGTCGATCTCACCCTCGAGCCACGCCACCTGGGCGTCGGTGACCGTCAGACGGGCGCCGCCAGGGCCCTTTTCGGCCAGGCACAGGTCGGCCTCGACGTCGAACAGGTCGTTCTGGATACGCCCCAGGGCCTTGTCGAGTGCCGCATCGCCACCCGTGTGCAGGCGCGCCAGCCCGATCACAGCGTTGACCTCGTCGAGCGTGCCGTAGGCGTCGACCCTGAGATCGTATTTCTTACGCCGGTCGCCACTGCCAAGCGCGGTCGTGCCGTCGTCGCCGGAGCGGGTGTAGATGCGGTTCAGCGCCACCATGGAAATCGGCCTCGTGCGGGGATGGCGCGGGCCTAACGGCCCATCACCCAAATCGTCGCCATGATGACGACGATGGCGACGAATTGCAGCAAGACGCGCAGCCGCATCAGCTTCTGCGAGCGGTTCGGATTACCACCGCGCATCATGTTGACGAGGCCCAGCAGGAGCACGATCGCGACCGCGATGATGGCCGCCGGGACCAGGTAGAACGACATGAAATGGGACATCGGGCGGCTTTTAGCACCGGCCGCCCGTTGGGGCCACGGCCGAATGTGAGGGCCTGGGTCAGGCCGCGTCGCGCTCCTAAAGCGCGAATTCTATTAAAATGCTCTTTAAGATAGTGGTGCGTTAGTGTTCTCATGTATCCTGTTGCGCGAAAAGCGGGGTGGGAAGCATGGAAGCTGGCCGCCGGGCCGGCGCCGTCGTGCGCGTCGTTCCGGCCCTCCGTGGCGGCCGGACCGGGGTATCGGGCGGCGCAACAACCATTGCCTGGGCGGGGATCGGCACCCGCACTGGGGCGGTCGCGCCCGGCGCGGACCCGGAGTTCGACTGCCTGGCGGAGCGGCTGCCGCCCATGACCCTCGCCGCAGCCCGTGCACGCGCTGCGGCGGTGGGCGTCGGCGCCGGCCGGGTGCTGGCGGTCGCCGGCCATCTGAGCGAAGAGGCCTATCTCGAGGCCCTGGGCACGCGGCTCGGCGTGGCCTTCGAGCCCCTCGACAGGGTCGCGCGCACACAGTGCCCGCTTGCCGATGACGCCCTGATCGACAGCGCGGCGACCGGGCTGTTGCCGTTATCCGACGACGACGAACCGGCGCTGGTGGTAGCGCCGCGCGGGTTCGCGGTGCGGCGCCTGATCGCATTGCTGCAGAACGATCCGGCCTTGGCGCGCCGCTTCCGTTTCACCAGCGCCGAGCGCTTCAACCGGTTTGTGTTGCGCCATGCCGGCGGGGCGCTCGCCGCGCGCGCCACCGATCGGCTGCGCAAGTCTTATCCCGACCTGTCCGCCGGCCCACGCCCCGCGCACGCCATTTCGCTTGCGCAGGCACTCATCGCGCTCGCGATGATCGCCGGCGTTGTCGCCGCGCCGATGATCGCACTGCTGGGATTGGCGACCGCGCTTGCCGCGCTGTTCCTGGCCTGGCTCGGTCTGCGCTTTGCCGCCGCCTTCATCCCGGTGCCGGCGACGCCGCCACCGGCCGCGATTTCCGACGATGCGCTGCCGCTCTACAGCGTCATCGCCGCGCTCTACGACGAGGCGGCCTCGGTCGACGGCCTGCTGCACGCGATCGAGCGGCTCGACTATCCGCCCGAGAAGGTCGATGTCGTCATCGCGCTCGAAGCCGACGACCGCGAAACCCACGCGGCCATCGCGGCGCGCCGCACCCGCGTGCCGGTCACGGTTATCACCGTGCCCACGGGCGGGCCGCGCACCAAGCCGAAGGCGCTCAACGCCGCGCTGCCGTTCGCGCGCGGCGCCTTCACCGTCGTCTACGACGCCGAGGACCGGCCGGAGCCCGACCAGCTCCGCCGCGCCCTGCAGGCCTTCATGACCGGAGGTCAGAAACTCGCCTGCGTGCAGGCCCGCCTCTCCATCGACAACACCGCGGACGGCTGGCTCGCGCGCTATTTCACGGCGGAATACGCGGGCCAGTTCGACGCCTTCTTGCCGGGCCTCGCCGTTGGGCATCTGCCGCTGCCGCTGGGCGGATCGTCCAACCATTTCCACACCGCGACGTTGCGCGCCGTCGGCGGCTGGGACCCTTATAACGTCACCGAGGATGCCGACCTCGGCATGCGGCTGGCGCGGCTTGGCTACCGCACCGCCATGATCGACTCCACGACCTACGAGGAGGCGCCCGCGCGCCTGAAGCCCTGGCTGCGTCAGCGCACGCGCTGGTTCAAGGGGTGGATGCAAACATGGCGGGCGCACATGCGCCATCCGCTGCGCCTTAAGCGCGAGCTCGGCTGGACGGGCTTTCTCTGCTTCCAGCTCATCGTCGGCGGCAATGCGCTGGCCGCGCTGGTGCATCCCCTGTTTCTGATCGGGCTTGCCACCATTGCGCTGACGCCGGTGCCGCTGTGGACGCCCGACACGCTCACGGGCGTGATCCTGCCGTCGATCTATATCTCGACCGCGACGCTCGGCTATCTGGTCTCGGTCGGACTCGGCTGGCTCGGGCTGGCGCGGCGCGGCCTCAACACCAGCACCTGGGTGCTGTTGCTAACGCCCGTGCACTGGCTCCTGATCTCAACGGCGGCCTGGCGCGCGCTCTATCAGCTCATCGCCGCGCCCTACCGCTGGGAAAAGACCGAACACGGGCTCGCCCGTCATTCTCGCCGCAACGACGCGACGACGCGCGCCCTCATCAAGCTCGAGCGCCATCTCAGCGAGCTCGAGCAGCGCGGGGAGCTGCCGGAACTGGTGGATCGCCCATCATCCGGCACTGCCCGCCGGCACCGACACAAACGGCCCGCCCCATGAACACGCCACGGCCGCGCGCTACATATACTTCCGCAGCACCGCGGCGCTTTCGGCCGGCTTGCGCTTGAGAGTGAAAGGCGCGACGAAACGGCCCTGCTTGTCCATCAGATAAACCACCGCGCTGTGGTTCATGCTGTAGTCGCCGTTCTTCTCCGGCACCTTCTTGGCGTAGACGCGGAACTCGCGCTCCACCTGCTCGATGGTCTTGAGGTCGCCGGTGGCGCCGAAAAGATGCGGGTCGAAGTTCGCCAGGTAGTCCTTCATCACCGCCGGCGTGTCGCGTTCCGGATCGACGGTGACGAACAGCGCCGCGGTGCGGTCGGCGTCCTTGCCGAGCGCATGCATCACCTGCGAAATCTCGAACAGGGTGGTCGGGCACACGTCCGGGCAATGGGTGTAGCCGAAGAAGATGAGATAGGGCTTGCCCTTGAAGGTCGCGTCGGAGATCGGCTTGCCGTTGTCGCCGACGAGCTCATACGGCCCGCCGACGGCCGAACTCACCCGCCCGCCGAAATAACCGGTCGCGTAGAGAAACACGCCCAGGAAAATGGCGAGGCCTGCGACGAAGGCGCCGACGACGACAAGAATGTGGGAGGCGCGGGTTGTCCGCGGAGCGTTGGGGGACGGTTCGTTCATGTCAGAAGCAGGACACCCAGCCGGTGCGCACGATCTCGAAAAACACGGTCGAACCGTACCAGGCCCACAGCGCGCCGGTCAGCGCCAGCAGCAGGGCGATCGCGAGAGCGAGCAGCACCAGGAGCGGCCGGGAACGGCTAGCCGTAGGGGCCGAGGCAGACATTGGCATCGCTCCTCGTGTGCCGGTTCCGGCGCGTTCTGGCGCCCGCTGGACGAAGCCGCCGGACGCAGCCTGGCGGACCCCGGACTTCCTTTTCGAACCGGACAGGACCCAGATAAGACGGCCGGCCGCACCCGGCAACCATGTCCCGGATTGTTACAGAATTTCTGCCGCTCCGTTAACCATAGAAATGCAAGAAAGCCAAGTTTGACGGGCTTTTTCCGGCCTCACATTGACTCGCCGGGTTAAACTCGGGCTGAATGGAACAAGACGGAAAGCTCTTTGCGGTTCACGGGGGTCATGATCATGCGTACCGCTCTGGCGGCAATTGTCGCCATCCTGCTGGCAGGCACCAGCGCCTGGGCCGAAGATGCCCCGGCCGCGGCCAAAGCCAAATGCAACAATCCCAACGCCCTGGGCGTGGAGCGCGTGGTGCAAATCGACACCACCGGCGGACCCGGCTTCGGCTTCGAGCACTTCAAGGCCTACGACTTCCTGCGCGACAAGGAAGTCGTGCTCACCTTCGATGACGGCCCCTGGCCGTGGAACACCGAGCACATTCTGAAGGCGCTCGCCGATCAGTGCACCAAGGCCATGTTCTTCCCGATCGGCCTGCACGCCAGCTATCACCCCGAGATACTCAAAGAGGTGAAGGCCGCGGGCATGACCGTCGGCTCGCACACCTGGTCGCACAAGGATCTATCGACTCTGCCGCCGGAAGAAGCCAAGGCCGAGTTCGAAAAGGGCGTCGCGGCGGTGAGCATCGCGCTCGGCAACAAGCCGGTCGATCCTTTCTTCCGCTTCCCGGCGCTGAAGCATCCGCCGGAGATGGTGAAATACGTCGGCACGCGCAACGTCGGCATCTTCTCCTGCGATTTCGACTCGTTCGACTTCAAGATGCGTCATGCGAGCCAGGTGGTCCATTCGGTGATGACCAAGCTCGAGAAGCATCACAAGGGCATCATTCTGATGCATGACTTCCAGCGCGCTACCGCCGAGGCGCTGCCCGAGCTGCTCAAGAAACTGAAGGAGGGCGGCTACAAGGTGGTGCAGATCGTCGGCAAGACACCGGTCGAGCCGTTGCCGGAGTACAAGCAGATCGTGCTCAAGGAGATGGGCGGCGGCCTCGCCAACGCCAAACCGATGTCGAGCGTGATCAAGACCATCAGCGGCCCGGTCAACAACTGACCGCAATAACTTGAACTTTCAAACGAGACGGCCGCGCGGATGCCCCCGCGCGGCCTTTTTTTTGCGGCGCGCTGGCCCCGGGGACTGGCGCTCGAAGCCGAGTCAGGTCCATGGTACCGTGTTGACAATGGCCTTATCGGAATAAGGCGGCGCTGAGCAGGGGGCGGCGCGAAATGGGGCGGCGATGGCCGCCGGCCGTAGTGGCCTGAGGGTGCTGGCATGAAGATGGGCAGGCTCGCTTATTTCGCCGAATTCCTCGTCTTTCCGCCTTTCGTCCTGCTTTTCACGGCCTTCGCATTCCACGGAGCGACGCCGCCGCGGCTGGCCAGCTGGGCGCTCGCCTGCCTCGCCGGCCTCTCCGCCTGGACGCTGATCGAGTACCTGCTGCACCGTTTCGTCTTTCATCACGCCCCGGTCCTGGCGCGCATGCACGCGCGTCACCACGACGAACCGCTGGCGCTGATCGGCACGCCGGCCTGGGTGAGCGTTTCGCTCGGCGCGATCGCCGTCGCCGGCCCGTTGTGGGCCATGCTCGGATTCGACCTGGCGACGGCGGTGACGGCGGGCATGGTCGGCGGATATCTGTTCTACGTCTTCATCCACTATGCGATCCATCACTGGCAACCGCGCCCCGGCAGTTATCTCGCCCGCGTCCGGCGCTGGCACGCTCTGCATCACCACTTCGCCGACGAAGGCAATTTCGGCGTCACCACCAGTTTCTGGGACCACGTGTTCGGCACGGCATTGGAAAGCCGGCGCCACAAGCTGCACCGCAACGCCAACTGACGTTGGCGCGCGCGGCGGCCCCCCGCTCAGTTCTCCGGGTTCTTGCTCCAGCCGCCATAGATCGGGTTGGGAATAAGGAAATAGCGCCTGCCAATACGGCTGCCGGCGTCGTGCTGCGACATGGCACCGACGATATGACCCTGCGCGTCAAGGATGGGAAAATCGGTGACCTGGTCGCCGAGCCACATCACCGGCCGGGGCGCGCCGCCGACGCGTTGCGCGAGGATCGTGGCGGCGTCGCGCCAGCGCTGCGCCTTATCGCTCGGTGCGCCATGCTTACGGCCGATCTCGTAATCGAACCAGATGCCGAGCGCCTTCAGGTTGGCACGCGTGACCGCGTCATTGGCCTCGTCGCGATTGGTGACGATCGCGATGAGGCCGCCAAGCGCGTGCACCGTCTGGGTGAAGGCGGCCGCACCGGGAACGGCGCCGGCGATGCCCGCCTTGATCCACTTGGCCCAGGTCGGCGCGCTGAAGCCGGCGCCGCAGCGCTCGCGCTCATACTCGTAAAGCGAGTTGTCGAGCACGGTCTCGTCGGCATCCATGAACACGATCCAGCCATTGGGGCCGTGGCGGACCGCCTGACGGTAGGCGGCGCGCAAGGCGGCCTCGTATGCGCTGGTGGCGATGCGGCAATATTCCAGCGAGTCCCGGAACCAATGCAGCGCGCTGGAAAGCTTCTGGTTCTTGGGCGCGGTGCACTGCCAGGGGTCGGCGTCGCCGGCCGGCGCGGGCGGCGCCGGCGCCGGATGCGCCATGCGGGCCTGGCAGTCGTAGGCGGCCGGTCTCGGCGGCGCCGCAGCCGCGGACCCCACGGCACTGAGCCAGGCCAGAGCGGCCACGGCGACGACGCGCTTGCAGTTCATAGGACCCCTCCCGGCCTCGACTTATCACGCTAAGCCGGTGTGCCGGCGCTGAAAAGCGCCTTCGCCGTGGCCGGTAAAGCCACCCCGCGGCCGGACGTTAACACCCGCTTTACCCGTTAACGGGCCGTACACCGCCTTGCCAAAAACCACGCCCTCCCAATGCGATTCAAAGAGTTGGCTAAGTCGCCATCGGTAAAGCTGTACGTCATGTGGAGTCCGTCTTTTCATCTTTTCAGGGCGCTGAGGGGACGCCGGCCCGCGCGGGCCGGCGCAACCACGGGTGCGGCTGCGCCGGCGTCGCTCTGGGACTCGCATCCGCTGCGGCTGGTTATTACCGTCTGCGCGGCGCTGATCGTCGCCATCATCCTGGCCGCCGGCATGCTGCTCGCGAACCTGCGCAGCGAGCAGATCGCCAAGAGCGAGCGTGACCTGCAAAGCCTCGCGACCCTGCTCGCCGAGCAGATCGACCGCAGTTTCCAGTCGATCGAACTGGTGCAGAGCGGCGTGATCGAGCGCGTCCGTTCCTTCGGCATCGCCACGCCGACCGCACTGGCGCGCACGATGTCGGCCCGCGATACCTACCAGCGTTTCCGCGACCGCATCGAGGCGATGCCCTATATCGACGCGCTCGTACTGAAGACCCCGGACGACAAGCTCATCAACTTCTCGCACCGCTGGCCGATCCCGGCCCTCGCCCCCGTTATCAGCGACCGTCTCGGGATTTTCGAAAAGACGAACCGCAATTCGTTTATCGGCGCGCCGGTGCGCAGCCCTGAAAACGGGGCATGGGTGCTGCCGATCGTGCGCAAGGTCACCAGCACCGATGGCGCCTTTGTCGGCATGGTGATCGGCACCATACGGCTGAGCTACTTCGAAACTCTGTTCAAGTCGGTTGCGCGCGACCAGGACCGTTCGATCGCGCTGTTCACGCACGCCGGCGTGCTGGTCGCCCGCTATCCGCTCAACGAAAGTCTGCGCGGACGCTCGTTCGCCAACCGTGACATCTTCAAGAACGTCCTGCTCAAAGGTCGTTCCGGCTCGGTCCAGCAGGCGAGCGTCGTCAACGGAAAGAACCTGCTGATCTCCGGCCACAACCTCATGCACTACCCGATGTCCGTGGTGGTGACCAAGACGGTCGACAACGTGCTCGCCGGCTGGCGTGACACCGTTATTTATATCGCAGGCGCCGCCGGCGTCATCGTGCTCATGATCGCTGCGGCGGCATTCCTGCTCACGCGCCGCATCGCCGGCCGCCTGAAGGCGCAGAACCAGCAACTCGACGCCGCGCTCAACAACATGTCGCAGGGGCTGACCATGTTCGATGCCTCCGGGCATCTGATCGTGTGCAACGAGCGCTACCGCGAGATGTTCAACCTGCCGCCCGAGGCGGCAAGGCCCGGCTGCACGCTGGGCGACCTGCTGTTCCAACGAAGCCTCCGCGACAACTATGACCGCTACGCACTTGGGGAGCCCCACGAGCGCGCCGCCGAGGTGATCGCAGAGGCCAAGGAAGGCCGCGCAATTTCACAGGAGTCGACGCTGAAGGATGGCCGTGTGCTTTCGATCACCCGGCAGCCTATTCCGGGCGGCGGCTGGGTCACGACCTTCGACGACATCACCGAGACGCGGCGGCGGGAAGCTTCGTTCCAGCTTCTGTTCGACGACAACCCGATCCCGATGCTCGTCTACGATCTCGACACGACCGATATCATCGCTGCCAACGACGCGGCGGTCGCTCACTACGGCTATAGCCGCGAACAATTCATGACGCTGAACGTGTTCGATATCCGGCCACCTGAAGAGCGCGCGTCATTCGCCGAATTCATGCGCGATTACAATGGCGATCACCGCTCGGCACAGCCGTTCCGACACATGAAGGCGGATGGCACCGTGTTCGAAGCCGACATCTTCGCGCGCGCGCTCAACTACCGCGGTCGCCGCGCCAGCCTCGTCGCGGTGAACGACACTACCGACCGAAGGCGGGCGGAAGCGCGGCTGCACGACAGCCAGAAATTCCTCGACGCCATCATCGAAAGCGTGCCGGCGGCGATCCTGGTCAAGGACATTCCTGCCGGCGCCACCGATGCCGACGGCTGCCGCTACAGCCTGGTCAACCGCGCCTTCGAAAAGCTGTTCTCGGTGTCGCGCGAAGCGATGATCGGCAAGACCGTCCACGAAGTGTACCCGAAGGAGCAGGCCGACGCCATCGTGGCCGAGAACAACGAGACGCTGCGGTCCACTGGGCCGGTCATCCTGACCGACCGCGCCCTCGTCACGTTCGACGGGGCGCCGCAACTGGCGGCCGGCAAGAGCGTCGCCGTGCGCGACGACGATGGCCGCCCGCGCTACCTGCTCACCGTGCTCGAGGATGTCGTCGAGCGGCGGCGCGCGGAGGAGCGGCTTCGCCAGACGCAGAAATTCCTCAACACCATCGTCGAGCACGTGCCGCTCCCGATCCTCGTGAAGGACGTGCCATCGAGCGACAGCGACGCGGCCGACTGCCCGTTCTCGCTGATCAACCGCGCCGGCGAAGAGTTGCTGGGCGTGCGGCGCGCCGACATCATCGGGAAGACGCTGAGCGAGGTCTATCCCAAGGACCACGCGGCCTACGTGATCGCGGAAAACAACGTGGCGCTGCGCTCGAAGAACGCCGTCCTGATCGCCGACCACGAGATCCAGACGCCCGGAAACGGCACGCGCATGACGTCCGCCCGCAACGTCGCGGTGCGCGACGACGACGGCACGCCGCAATACCTCGTCACCGTGCTGGAGGACGTCACCGACCGCAACCGCGCGGAACAGCGCATCTCGCGCATGGCGCATTTCGACAACCTCACCGATCTGCCCAACCGCGCCACCTTCAACGACGCCATGGAGGCCGCCCTCGATCAGGCCAAGCGCGACGGTGAGCAGTTCGCGGTGCTGTCGCTCGATCTCGACGGCTTCAAGGACGCCAACGATACCTTTGGCCACGCGGTCGGCGACGCGCTCCTGCGCGCCGTGGCCCAGCGCCTGCAGGCCGCGGCCGACGGCGCCTTCCTCGCCCGCATCGGCGGCGACGAGTTCATGCTGATCGTCAGCGGCGGCAAGCAGCCGGAAGCCGCCTCGGCGGTGGCCGAGCGGCTGCTGCGCGCCTTCATCGGCGAGTTCAAGATCGAGGACCGCACGCTCGTCGTCGGCGCCACCATCGGCGGCGCGATCTACCCCGACAACGGCACCGACGCCAAGACGCTGATGATCAACGCCGACGTTGCGCTCTATCGCGCCAAGGCGGCGGTGCGCGGCACGGTGCTGTTCTACGAAACTGAAATGGGCGAGCAGATGCGCGAGCGCCGCGCGCTGCAGGCCGACCTGCGGGCGGCGACCGAGAACGAAGAGCTGTTCCTGCACTTCCAGCCGCAGGTGACCATCGACGGCGATCCCATCGGCTTCGAGGCGCTGCTGCGCTGGCAATGCCCCAAGCGCGGCCTGGTGCCCCCGGACGTGTTCATCCCACTCGCGGAAGAAAGCGGCCTGATCGTGCAGATCGACGAATGGGTGCTGCGCGCGGCCTGCCACGAAGCCGCCTCGTGGCCGCAGCCTTTGACCGTCGCCGTCAACATCTCGCCGACCCAGTTCCGCACCGGCGACTTCCCCGGCTTCGTGCACGCGGTGCTGATGGAGACCGGATTGCCGGCCGAGCGGCTCGAGCTCGAAGTCACCGAGGGCGTGCTGATCGACGACTTCTCGCGCGCCATCTCGATCCTGTGCCGGCTCAAGGCGCTGGGCGTGCACATCGCGCTCGACGACTTCGGCACCGGCTATTCGTCGATGTCGTATCTGCACTCGTTCCCGTTCGACAAGATCAAGATCGACCGGGCCTTCGTCGGCGATCTGGAGGATAACCGCCATTCGATGGCGATCGTGCGCGCGGTCATCGACCTCGGCCACAGCCTCAACGTGCCGATCCTGGCGGAAGGCGTGGAGAGCGCCGAGCAGCTCGCGATCCTCAAGCGCGGCGGCTGCGACGAGGTGCAGGGCTTCTTCACCGGCCGCCCGCAGCCGATCGAGCAATACGCCGAGATGGTCGGTCGCACGCCCAAGGGCGCCAAGATCATCCGTCTCGCCGGCTGATCGCACCGCAGCGTCGCGATTGCAGCGCACAACACTTCGTCCGCGCGGCGGTTCCCGAATCCGGCTATAGTGGCGGCCTCGTGGAATGCCTGTCCGCCGGGGACGGATTCATGCACGACCCATATCAGTCCGACGTCCACCGCCCGCGGCCGGGAATTCCGCACACGGGGAGGACGACGTCATGATGGTCTTGGCAATCGCCGGCGGCGCGCTGGTCGCGACGTGGGCTCTGGTGCTCCTGGGCTCGCAGCTCCTAGGCCCACGCTGACAACGCGCTGACGCCACGGCGTCCACGCGACGCCGGCGGGTTCGAAGAACCGGCGACATGTCGCGCCGGACGTGGATGTTTTTTCCCCGATTTTGTTGCCCGCGGGGGCTGATCGCGGCGCAAAAATACCTATTTCTCCTGCGACATGTTTCTTCTGCGACATGACGCCTTGAAGCGAAAAATTTTGCCGGCACACCGCGCGCGCCGTTCTCGGCCGCGCCGAATATGGATGTTCCCGACGTGCCAGACATCGTGACTTTGACCATCAACCCGGCGGTCGACATCTTCGTCAACGTGCCGCATGTCGAGCCGACCAAGAAGATGCGCTGCTCGGCGCCCAAGCGCGATCCCGGCGGCGGCGGTATCAACGTCGCGCGCGCCGCTCATCGGCTCGGCGCCAACGTGGCGGCGATCTACCCGATCGGCGGCCAGATCGGCCGGCTCTTGCAGCGCCTGGTCGAACGCGAAGGCATCGACAGCGTGGTAACGCCTTCGCACGTGGAGACGCGCGAGAACTTCACCGCCTTCGAAGAGAACAGCGGCGAGCAATTCCGCTTCGTGCTGCCGGGCTCGGCCCTGCACCGCGCCGAATGGGAGGCCTGCCTCGACAAGCTCGCCACCCTGCCCGAGACGCCGAAATTCGTAGTCGCCAGCGGCAGCATCCCACCCGGCGTGCCCGGCGATTTCTATGCCCACGTCGCGCGCCACGCCAAGAAGCTCGGCGCCAAGATGGTGCTCGACACCTCCGGGCGCTCGCTGGCGCCGGCGCTCGACGAGGGCGTCGCGCTCATCAAGCCGAACCAGGCCGAGCTCAGCGACTTCGTCGGCAAGCGTCTCGACCGCGAGCCGGACTACATCGCCGCCAGCCGCGAGCTGATCGTGGCCGGCCGTGCCGAGGCGGTGGCGCTGACGCTCGGCGAAGAAGGCGCGCTGCTGGTCACCGCCAAGCATGCCTGGCGCGCCGAGGCGCTAGCGATCGAAGTCGCCAGCACCGTCGGCGCCGGCGACAGCTTCCTCGGCGGCATGATGGCCGCGCTCGCGCAAGGCCAGCCGATGGAGGACGCCTTCCGCATGGGCGTCGCCGCCGGCTCCGCCGCGGTCATGAGCCCGGGCACCGAGCTCTGCCGCGAGGAAGACGTGCAGCGCCTGCTGCCGCAGGTGAAGGTCAGCGAGGCGACGGCCGCCGCCGCGTGAGCGGCACATGCGACCGACGGCATCGTCAGCAAAAGACAGGACGCCCCATGAGCTACCATTTCTCCAAGACCGTCGACATGCCCATCGACCGCGCCGAGGCGGCGACGCGGGCCGCCCTGCAGAAGAACGGCTTCGGCGTGCTGACCGAGATCGACGTGCAGCAGACCATGAAGAAGAAGCTCGACGCCGATCTTTATCCCTATCGCATCCTCGGCGCCTGCAATCCGAAGATGGCGCTGCAGGCGCTGCAAGCCGAGGACAAGATCGGCACCATGCTGCCGTGCAACGTGATCCTGCAGGAACGCGAGGCGGGGCGCACCGAAATCTCCGCCGTGGATCCGGTGGCCTCGATGCAAGCCATCGACAACCCCAAGCTCGGTGACGTCGCGACGACCGTTCGCGCCATGCTGCAGAAGGCCGTCGCCGATATCGCGGGCTGACGGCCGCCGTCAGTAGCACTTCGCCGTCAACGCCCAGATCGCCTTGCCGTCGGCGCCGAGCACGCGCACGCCATGATGGCCGCGCTCGCGCAAGGCCAGCCGATGGAGGATGCCTTCCGCATGGGCGTCGCCGCCGGCTCCGCCGCGGTCATGAGCCCGGGCACCGAGCTCTGCCGCGAGGAAGACGTGCAGCGCCCGCTGCCGCAAGTGAAAATCAGCGAGGCGACGGCGGCCGCCGCGTGACGCAGAGAATCTTTTGATGTGTCGCTAGTCTCGTATGCTGAACCGCAGCAAGTCTCTTCTTTGGGCATTTCTCCTGTTCGAGCACAGGAAGTGCTAATCGATATGCATTGGGTTCGTTTTGCCAAATTCGGCGTGACGACTGCTGGAACTATTTGGGTTTGTTCTGCCAAAATCCTTGGCCACGGCCGGCAGTATTGCCATACGCGCCGTTACTGAGAAGAGCATGGCGCCGACGCTCAGATCGCCAAATGCCGATCCTATCCTATTTGTCGGCTTGAGCATTCTTGCGCAGGCGGACGCCTGCGCCTCCACCATTCTCGGCGATAAACTCGACACCAGCGTCTTCAAGCGCAATTTTCAATGCCCTAACCGCCGCGCCGGAAACTTGGCGGCGCTCCCTTTCAAAGTCCACGACTGTAGAGAGCCCCAGGTTTGAGGCACGGGCAAGTTGCGGCTGCGTGATGTCCAGCAGTGCCCTTCCTGCTCTGCATTGAGAAGGCGAAATCATGGATCAACATTTTATGTTGACAGACAACGAGGCAAGGCGTACCAACATAAAATGTTGATACGCCAAACGGAGCCCACAATGTCTGAAACGCTGAGCCGAATCCACCCTGACCGTCGCCATTACATCGGCGGCTCGGACGCCCGGATCATTATGGGCCAGGACGACAAAGCCCTGGTGCGGCTCTGGCGTGAAAAGCGGGGGGAGATCGAGCCCGAGGACCTCTCCGGCAACCTCATCGTCCAGCTCGGGGTGGTGACCGAGGAGCTGAACCAGCGCTGGTTCGAGGCCAATACCGGCCACAAGCTCATGAACATCCAGCGCCGGGTACTGCATCCTGTGAACCGGTGGATGGGTGCCACCCTGGACGGGGTCGTCGGGGCCACAGGGGCGGTCTACGAGGCCAAATTCATGCTGCCCTGGTCCTTCTCCGAGGAGGCAGCGGCAGCAAAGCACATGGCCCAGCTGCAGCACAATATGTGGGTCACCGACGCCAAGCAGGCAGTGCTCTCGATCATCACGGGGGGCGGGAAATGGGTGGAGATCCGGATCGATGCCGATCCGCTCTACCAACACCTGTTGCTGACCGCCGAGCGCAAGTTCTGGCGCTGCATCGAGAGCGGCGAGGCCCCTCAACTGTTCGGGGTCGAAGCACCACTCCCCCGCATCCAGGCCCTCAGGGTGGTGGATATGAGTTCATCCAACGCCTGGGCGGACACCGCCGCCGTCTATTGCCGAACACGCCCTGCCTTTGTGGAGCACGAGGCGGCCAAGGCGGAGCTGAAAAAGCTCATGCCGGCGGATGCCAAAGAGGCGATTGGGCATGGCGTCAGGGCTAAGCGTTCGAAAGCCGGTGCGGTCAGCTTCGATGTCCTGGAGGAGATGGCCGATGCAGCGCAGTAGCGAGACCATCGGCGCCATTGCCGCGGCGCTGGCCAAAGCCCAGGCTGAGCTGGCGAACCCCGAAAAGTCCCTCACGGCGACGATCCAGTCGCCATTCCCTCGGGAAGACGCCAGGATTTTCCGCTATGCGCCACTGTCGAGCGGCCTGGAGATCGTGCGCAAATGCCTGGGCAAGCACGAGATCGCGGCGGTGCAGACGACAGCCATTGACGCCGAAAGCGGCCTGATCCGGCTAACCACCATGTTGGCCCACGCCTCGGGGGAATGGGTCTCCTCGGACTGGCCGGTCTGTCCGGTCTCAGAAACGGTGGCGCCGCGCCGGATGGGTGCCGCGCTGACCTACGCTCGGCGCTATGCGCTGTTCACTCTGGTCGGGATCGCCGGCGAGGACGACGTGGACGCGCCCGACCTGGCGCCGTCAGAACCCGATCAAGCGGCGACCGCGGTGCGACCGGAAATCAAGCCCTCTGCACCGGCGACAGCGAATGGGCGCCTTCCGAGCATCCCCGCCGCCTCACCGGCAGATTCCGCTCTGTCGCGCGACAAGTTACTGCGTGAGCTTGAGGGTCTACATTCAGAAACGGAGTTGACGGGTTGGGCTCAACGCACCTTGCCCTGCAAAGCCTCGCTTCTATCAGCCGATGCCAAATCATTGGAAGGTGCCTTTGCGGCCAAAGCTGCCTCTCTCGCAGCCCAGTGCGAACCGGCCATCTCCTCTGCTCAGCAGTCGAGTTTAGATTTGCCTTGGCCGGCGCCCACCCCATCGGAATCCAATGAGGAGCCCGACACTTCGAACGCGCAAAAGCAACCGGACTCGCCAGCCCCGGCAAGAAGCGAGAGAAGCGAAGGCGCTCTCAATCGGAGCCAATCGACAAGAGCGTCCTAACGTTTCCAGAACCCCGCCGTATTCGCGATAAAGACCATCTGAAATTTGTGGCGCAGCAGCCCTGTCTAGTCTGCGGCCGCCAGCCGAGCGACGCGCATCACCTGCGGTTTGCGCAACCCCAAGCGATTGGGAGAAAAGTAAGCGATGAATTTACTGTGCCCTTGTGTCGCGCGCACCACCAAGGCCTTCATGGGGTGGGCAACGAGCAGCAGTGGTGGAGCGATCATCGACTTGACCCGCTCAGGACGGCAGCCATGCTGTGGCGCACCAGCCGTCCTCGCGACAGCTAAGACCGCAGCAGGCCTGCAGATGAGCAATCCCCATCTATTCGCGAGCAGCATTTGTAGCCCCCAGCTGCGCTGACAAGTCGGCATCGGTCTGGCGCGGGCCAGAAGCTAAATTGCCTCACTTTCCCGCCTCAATTAGGTTATCGCCCATACACGGACGAAGAGCCGGCATCCTCCGACGACCGCGGCAATTCATGCCATCTTGATATACTGCGGCGGCATTCCGCATAGCTTCCTTATTCTCCACGACCTAATTGACTGCCAGACATCCCAAGGAGAGGTGCGCAACCGGATCCCCCAATTCTTGACACCCAAGAGGTGCTCGACGTTGGTCTTTGTGATGCTTATCATGAGGCAAAAAACGTCGACCCGCGAGCGCAAGTGGAGCAAGGTCGGGATTCTAAAGCGGCTAATCATGGTGAACGCCTCGAATTCCTAAGCGGCGGGGTCGGATACAATGCGGTTTTAGCGATGCGGCTCCAAGGCCTTGGCGGTGACAGCGTTTTCGCTATTGCGCGCTGTACTATGCGATTCGGTCGCATCAAAAGGCGCTGACCAGATCGCAAGCTCTCACACCACCAGCATTCGGCACTGCCATGCAACCAGCGCTCTTTCGACCGATTTGCGCCTGCAGCCGAACCGATAAGCATTGTATAACACTGACCCGAACTCATCACCTCCCTGCCTCCTCTGCTCACTCGCACTTTGTAGATGAGCTATATTTGAGATATGGAATAGTCACATTCCCTACTCAAGTCGGGTCGAACGCTGGATTCGCATGGGACGGGGGCGCCCTTTCGCCTGTTTGGGCAAGAAGTTGCCTTGGTTGATTAACTTGTGAGACGGTGTATTCTTCATTTAATAGCTACCTGACATCTCTTAAATATGTGCATTCGGCGATCGCAGATGAAAAGCAATGACGCTCTCCACCCGAGTGGAACTAGCGTTCGGTAGCCGCCGAGCTATATCAAGCCAGCCTCGCGCCGCTCAATACGTTCGCGTGTCGACCGATCATCAACGCTATTCAATCGCCAACCAAAAATCCGTCATCGCGGAATATGCACTTCTTCATGGCTTCAGAATCGTTCGCACCTACGCAGACGAAGGCCGCAGCGGATTGACAATTAAACGCCGCGAGGCTCTGCAAGAGCTTATCGACGACGTCGTATGGGGTCGCGCAGATTATAAAGCAATCTTAGTCTATGACATCAGCCGATGGGGCCGATTTCAAGACGTGGACGAGAGTGCTTATTACGAATTTATCTGCAAGTCGGCGGGCATTTCCATCGTCTATTGCGCCGAACTATTTGAAAACGATGGCAGCATACTGGCCACAATCGCTAAAGTGATGAAGCGGGCGATGGCGGCCGAATACAGCCGCGAGCTATCCGATAAGATCGTTCGCTCGCACCGCTATTATGCCGAACGTGGCTTTCATCAAGGCGGCCCTCCCAATTATGGCTTACGTCGCATGCTGATTGATTCAGGCGGACGACCTAAAATGGAGTTAGGCGATGGCCAAGAAAAGAACCTCCACGGCGACCGGGTTGTCCTGGTACCGGGACCCAAATTCGAAACCGACGTGGTGCGCGAAATCTTTCAGCTCTACACCGAGGATGGCTTGTCACAGAAGGAAATCGCTCGTCAGCTGAACAAGAGAGGGTTGCGAAATCGCCGAGGCAATCCATGGTCGAACTGGAATATCCTCGACATGCTCCAAAATGAGAAGTACGCAGGCACCTTCATCTACAGCCGTTCGCAGTGGCGCCTGCAAGCTACGCCAAAGATCAATCCGCCCGCGGATTGGATCCGGGTAGCGGACGCCATCCCGCCCATCGTAGACCGCAGTACATTCAACGCAGCCCAGCGCCGCTTAAAATTGGGCTGGCGATACTCAGACAACGATCTGCTGAGCTACCTAACTGCAGCTTGGTGCAACGCTGGCTATCTTTCGGGGCCATTGATAAACCGAAGTCGATTTTTGCCCTACGCTGTCACCTATAGGGAGCGGTTTGGTAGCCTCTTAAATGCCTATCAAATGATCGGCTACCGGGTGACGCACGCTTACCGCTATTCAAGAGCCAAGATCTTTGTCAGACGCCTTCACCGCGATATTGTGTGCAGCCTGACGACGCCCCGGAACGACGGTGGCGTTGTGCTGTTTGACGAGCCCCATCAAGTTTTGGAAGTCGACGGGACGTTGTCCGTTGCCGTTGCGGTGGTCCCATTCTGGCGGCCCAAGCGCACAGGCCTTCCGGGTTGGAAGGTGCATTTCGACCGGATCGAGCCGTGCAACGCATTGCTTCTTGCGCGAATCATAAAGGGAAAGAAACAGGTTCTTGACTATCACCTATTGCCGCGCAGGATGTTTCGACAGCCTAGCTTTCGTTTTACGGACGAGACAATCAAGCCATTCAAGCAATATAGGCTTAAATCGCTATCGGCCTTTTATCGCGTGGCCCGCACGCAAATCGATATTGACTCACAAGCGGCATGAGGCCGATGGGCGCGCCAATATCGTGGTTCAAACCTCGTAAAGAAGGTCACTGATGCTTAAATTATGTTCCGCGACCGCTGCCATTTTAATGTCCTGCTCATCCGCTTATGCCGTCACCGGCCGCGCCCCACCGGCGTCACTCTGGGCAAGCCGACCGATCGTGATGATCCTTGATCAAAACGGCGATCTCTGCACCGGTACGGCGTTGGCCCATGATCTGGTGCTGACAGCAGCACATTGCGTCATGCGATCTCTCAGGTACCGCGTAAAGGAATTCCAAACCGGCCAATCTATGGCGGTCCAAACGATCGTCTCGCATCCCCGGTTCAACCCGATGGCTTATGCGGAAAGCCGCGCTACCGCGGACCTCGCCTTGGTCAAGCTCGCCCAGCCCCTCCCGCCCATCGTCGTGCCGGCCGCGCTTGGCGCCGCGCGCCGGGTCAAAGACGGCGAGACGCTCACGATCGCCGGCTTCGGGACCACCGCTGACTTTACCGACCGGGGCTTGGGCGTTCCCCGCATGGCGACCCTCACCGTCACCGGTAAGCCCGGCTCACTGCAGATTCGCCTCATGGACCCAGCGACGCGTAATACCCGCAAAGGCCTCGGCGCCTGCACCGGCAACTCGGGCGGGCCGGCCTATGATGGCCTCGGGCCACTCATCATCGGCGTAATCAGCTGGACCACCGGCCCTGGCAACAGCGAGGGTTGCGGTGGTTTGACCGGCCTGACCCCACTCCTGGCCTATCGCTCCTGGATCATCGAAACCGCGCTTAAATTTGGACATAGGCTCTAGGACGCCGGAAATTGCCGCGAATCCGCAGGTCCCTGTTCAGCCTCCGCTAACCCCGTCCTCGAACCCCCGCTTAACGCTCGACGCCCTAAAACCCAAAAGCATGAGCAGCGTCAGCACCATTGCCCTATCCAGCCTCAACGCGGCCTCCCTGCGATTGCAGGTATCGGCTGAGAACATCGCCAACGCGGAAACCTCAGGCCCGCTGCCCGGCTCGGCGCAAAGCGGCAGCTACCCCGCGGCTTTTGCTGCCAAGCGGGTCAACCAGACCGCCAACGCCGACGGCAGCACCTACGCAACCGTCACCACCCAATCGCCGGCAACGGTCTCGACTTATGCTCCTGCGGCGTCATTCGCCAACGGCCAGGGCATGGTTGGTATGCCGAACCTCGACCTCGCCAGTGAAATGGTACAGCAGCTAACCGCCCGGCTCAGCTTTGCCGTCAACGCTCAGCTCGTGAAGGCTGACCATAAGATGACGGCCTCTCTACTCGACATCATGGCGTAAGCGCCATCGACACGCCACACGCTATCAATAGTGCGAAAGCACGGCCGAACCGGGGATCCCCGCCGCTGAGGTCCCGACGAGATTTTCCATCCTTAACTTGCGGCGTCGCCCGCCCGGGTCTAAGTGATGGGTAGCGGGCGGCCTTCTCTTCGCATGGAGACAAGCAATGCGATTTTTGTGCGCCGTCCTGATGCTGTTCGGCGGGATCGGCACGGCTGCGGCTAGTATCCGCATCGACCAGTCGCATTACCGCAACGGCACCCTCACCATCGTCGGCCGGACCGATCCAGACCAATCCGTCACCCTCGACGGCAAATACAAGACCAAAAGCGACGCCGACGGCGATTTCACGTTCAACGAACACGAAAAGCCATTTACCTGCATGAGCAACATTCGCTCAGGCTCAAGCATCTACTCCGCCGTGATCGCTGGGTGCCTCGACCCGGGTTTCGATGGAGATACCTCGACCATCGAGACGTTACCGCCGATCGGATCACCAAGCCCAGCGTTGCCATGGAAAAACGCGGCAGACAAGCGAACGCAGTAATATCTGCGCGCGCCGTGACTTACAGAAACAGGTAAAACCTCAGTGTTGTAGGCGATGCTGAACTGGCGGTTGGCCTGGATTTCGCCGAACATCAAGGGCGGCCTGGTCGCCTTGGAACCGGACGACGACATCACCAAAAAGCGATGGTCGGGCTTTCAATTACCATTGCGCAGCTTTCTTTCTGCTAATTGCAAGATGGTGGAAGCCGTCAAATTTCATGCTGCGATCTCCAATTCTGCATTGCGAATGATTGCACGCGATAAATTCTTTCTCATTTAATCCGCACTAACACGACGAGGGCGCCAACGACGTTGGCAGTGCCGACTTCACGTTCGCCGTGTGCTCGCGCACCAGGGCTTCCGTACGCCAGGACTCACTTGCGACGATCGATTTCATAACTTCTCTAGTAATCATCTGAAATTGCGTCCTGTTTGCCAAAGCGGCCTTCCGCCTTGGCTCCAGACGTCAATGGCTTCCAGAAGATCCATCTCGCGGCACAGCTCCACGAAGCGCGCGCACACCCGCCGCAACCCCAATCGGTTGTCTTTTCGGAAGTCGGCGATCGTCTTGTGGTCCGGCGCCAGCCGGCCCAGCAGCCAGATCACTTCGATATTGCGGCCAGCTTCCCGCTCAAGCCGCCGGCTCGACTGAACCTGGTTCAGATAGCCGTAAATATAGAGCTTCAAGAGAATCGCGGGATGGTAAGCCGGTCGGCCCGTCCTAGCCGGATCGATCCCTTCAAAGCCCATTTCGGCCCAATTGAGCGCGTCGACGAACACATCGATCGCGCGTACGGGATTGCTCTCGTCAATGAAATCATCGAGGCATTCGGGCAGCAAGCTCGACTGTCCTCTTTCCGCCCCTTCAACGAAGCGCTTCATCGGATTCCCCCAAAGAATCACGAGAGAATCATAACAGCGGAGACGTTTTCACACAGCCAGGGTCAGGCGCGGCAGTGACGGCGATGTCCGAGGGCTGTCCGCTATTCGCCTGGTAGCCGGAATAATGGCGACGGCCGCGAGTAGCAGGCTCGGGCCATGTGTGGACGGCTCCGAGTTGGCAAGAGCTTTTTTCACGTTTGCAGCATTGGTCGGAGCAGCCATGTGTTCGGCCTTTCAGCGCGGCACAGGGGGCCGCTGGCCATAATGCCCTCCGCGGATCAGGTCCCGGTCAAAAGCTCGCATTCGATGATGCTATGGCCCGAATGGGTTGTCCTGATCGCCGAATCGACCGGCTCTGCATTACGTGCTGTTCGCTCCTCCCAACCGTTCACTCCACGCCGGATAGCCGGCGCGGTCTCGTTTCACGCCGCAAGCGCGACGGGCTCTTTGTAACGCTCACCCTTTGTCATCACGGCCCAGGCCATCCGTGCAAGTTTGTTTGCAAGCGCGATAGCGGCAACCTTCGTGGGGCGCCGCGCCAGCAATGCCGCGAGCCAGGGACGGTGCCCGGTGCCACGGATCTTGGCGTACCGGATGACGGCCAGCGCACCTGTAGTGAATAGGCTGCGCAGATAGCGATCGCCTTGCTTGCTGATGCTGCCCAGCCGGTCCTTTCCCCCGCTCGAATGCTGCTTCGGGACCAGCCCGATCCAGGCCGAGAAGTCCCGACCGGATCGGAACGCCTTGGGATCGGCGATACTGGCCACCAGGGCGGTCGCGAGTGCCGGGCCCACCCCCGGGATCTCATCGAGCCGCTTGCTTGCCTCGTTCGCGCGGTGCCAAGCCCTGATCCGTCGATCGAACTCCAATATCTGCGCCTTTAACGCCTGCAATTGAGTGCCAAGCGCGGCGAGGCACGCGCGCGCTACTTCAGGAATCCGGTCATCCCTTGTGTCCGCGACGATTCTGAGAAGCTGTTCAACGCCATTGCGGCCGACCGGCGCCACAATCCCGAACTCGGCGAGATGTGCACGGATCGCATTGATCACCGAGGTCTGCTGACGAATGAACAGGTGGCGCACACGATGAAGCACGAGGCAACTCTGTTGCTCGACAGTCTTGATTTCGACGAACCTCATGTTCGGCCTGGTGACCGCTTCGCAGATGGCCTCCGCATCGGTCGCGTCATTTTTTTGCCGCTTGACATAGGGCTTCACATAGGCAGGTGGCATCAACCGCACCCTGTGTCCGAGCGCCTGCAATGCGCGCGCCCAATAGTGCGAGCTCGCACATGCCTCAATACCGACCAGACAGGGTTGCAGCTTCGCAAAGAAGGTCAGCACATAGCGTCGCTTTAACTGCCGTCGGACAATCAATTGCCCGTCGGCGTCAATGCCGTGAACCTGAAAGACCGATTTCGCGATATCCAGTCCGATCGTCTTTACCGCTTGCATGATTGGCTCCTCCGAATCGTGGAGTCATCAACAGTCCCCACTTTCATGGCACTCACGTGCCGGTGGAGGAGCCGTCCACAGCATCATAAGCGGCTGCGCGTTCACAATCATACCGGGGTCTTCCCGCTTTCAGAGTGTAGGAACACGCTTGGCGATGTCGCTGCATAATCGCGGCGCGTATTGGCTCGTCGACCTCTGCGCGGGCAGCAAATTCCTTTGTAGAAATTGGCTGACGTCTGGGAACAAAGAGGCCCCGGCATCGGGAAATGCCGGGGCGAGTTTAGCCGAACGATGTCGGGGAGGAACGCGGTTCGGCCTAAGGAACTCCGAAATCAGCCATTCATGCGGGCGAGCGCAGCGCGGTTACGCAACGTGATGTGCCGTGAGGTCGGCACTATGATTACCTGTGCCTTCGCAAGCTGCGTCAGTGTGCGCGACACCGTCTCGATGGTGAGCCCAAGATAGTCGGCGATGTCCCGGCGCGACATCGGCAACTCGACCTCGCTGGTCGAACCGCTGCGCGAGGCCATTTCCAACAAGAAGCCGGCAACTCGCTCCTGAGCCGTCTTGATGAGCAACATGAGGTGATCTTGCGCGCGCCGAAGTTCATTCGCGATCATGACCCAAATCTGGCGGGCCACAACACCGTCGCGCGACGCAAGCGACACTAGGTTCGCGCGCCTGACCACCAGTAGGCGGCAACCCGTGATGGCTTCCGCCGAGAAGCTGTGCTCGTCACTGCGCTCCAGGCCAAAGAGATCGCCAGGGAGGTAGAAGCCCCCAATCTGCCGACGCCCGTCGCTAAGCACCTTGTAGGTGCGCACGGCGCCGCTGATGACCTTGTAGATGTACTCGGCCGGCTCACTTTCGCCGTATATCTCAGTGTTTGGAGAGTACATCATGGCTGCCCCCATCATTTCGATAGAGGAGCCCAACGCTGCCGGGCTGACCCGAGCCGAGCGAATGGTTTGAGGGGTGGTGGCGCGGACGGCGAGGAGCGGGCTCTGCAAGGCGGTCTCCCGAAAATTGATGATCGCGGAATACACGCTGGCCGCGCCAGTCAAAATTCAGATAATTCCCATAAGGGATTCACCTGTGATGGGTGGCGCGGAAAGTTATCCACGAACGACCTGGCCGACCGCCCCGTTCGGATCTTCAAATCAAATGCTTAGGTCAACGCCATTTGCGGGGCTCAAAAGGTTGTGCGTTGGCGCCCATCTTTCTGAAACGTGGCCGCAACCCGTTTGGCCATGGCTACCGCCTCGTCGATTTTCGCAGAAGCGCTAGCCACGAGGGTTGGCCGTGAAGCGCCAACAAGGGCGGCAAACATGAGGATCGCGAACAATCGCATAATTCCCCCGAGGCTGCACAAATCGCACAAAATGCTGCACCGATAGGGGGAAGGCTGCGTCGGGGGGGGGGCGGCCTTCAGGGACACCATGGACGCTGATGGGTATATCCACCCATCGGGGTAAGCTACCGTAGGGGACCTATGGGCAAACCATTTGAGATAGATCAACCCGAGCGTTCAGGGTGAACGGACCGGGAAAGTCGGATAGGCGGCAATGTCGGGTATTCGTCCCCCCCGTTTGTTCGCATAAGCCAAATCGGGCCACTCCGAGTTTCAAAACAGGCCAGTAAGAGTCGAAACAGGCCATTACGCGCGGCGCCTATGGGGACAGACTGGAAACATCGATCGATCGCTGAACTTGGTCGGCAAGTGTGGCAGTTCACTCAGAGAAGACGTGGGCATCGGGTCATGGGCCGCCCAACCGGCATGACCGTGCAGGCATGTTCGGAGGACTGCGACCACGGGTAATTGGATCAGGCGTTAGAAACTGTATCTTGCACGGCGTGCGGTCGCCTGCACCTTATCAATCCCAAGACCGGGCGGATTGCCGGGGAAGATGACGAGGAATAGACCCGCGACGGCTGACTACCTGCAGCAGGCTATTTCTTTCGCCAACGCGCGACTAGCCTGGCAACATAAGGAATGGTCGAAATCAACCATAGCGCGATCATGGCATAGATCGCCCAATCCGGGACCACAAGCTGCATTGAATCGATGCGCACTGTCATCGGGCTGTGCCCCTATGTGCGCGGGCTGCCGGCGAGCGCCGCGTCGATGAGCAGCCAATGCGACCAAAACTGGTCAGTCAAGCTCCACCAAGTATCACACATTACAGACGCAGTGTCCCGCACGAGATATGCAACGGTCGGTTATGGAGACGCGCACAACGACACAACCAAGGAATATCACATGAGAGAACTTGCACCGAAGGCAGCAAATCTGCGTGCAGACAGGAAGCCGACCGAAGGATATATTCTGACGGGCGGCGGCAAATTGAAGACGCGATGCGAAACGGAGAAGGACGCCACTGCCGCCGCGCGAAATTGAATAGGCGCTTCCCGGTACTCCAAATCGCCGTGTATGACGCATCCGAGGGACTTTACATTTCTGTGAATGCGCAAGAGCAATGATGGCCCGAATGTATTAGCGTATTGAATTCGTCTTAATGCCCGATGAATAGAATGATCGGCTAGATATTGAGCCTTTGACGATCAGAACATTATTCAAGAAAAGCCGATTAGCGTCAGCGCGTGTAAACAATGTGAGGCAACGACGTTGCTGCGACTAAAATGACCGAAAAGGAAGCGCTAATTCGCGACATCAACGCAATCAGGGCGACCATCAATCGTGATTGGGCTGATCTCACGTCGTTGCCACTCAGCCACGATGAACGTACCGCGCTTAGGGCTCACATTGAGCAGTGCGTTGAGGACCTTAAAGGCCTGGTCGAGCGACTTGACGAGTTGGCCGCAGGTGCGGATTAGGACGCGATCACCGGTCTGAAGAGGCTTTCTTGTTTCAGCGAGGCGCTCAGAGGCGGGAAGCTCGCCCGCATTTCAAGCGGAATCGCGCCCTCCAACCGCATTCTGCCATAAGCCCAATTTACCGCTGGGAGACCCGATAGGGGGACCACGGCCGGGCAGGAGCATTGCTGTCTGTATCAACTACGATAACGGTTTTTTTCCTTCCGCCCTGAAGTGCCGTCAGGCGAACTTGACATTCTGCATCAGTTTGATTCCGGTGTAATTTTGTAGCCTGCCTTTTCGAGCGCCGCGAGGACGGCAATTGCGATGGTCTTGCATTCGGCGGGCTCTTTGTAACTTTGTGGCCATGTCGTCCCGTTTCCGGCATCCGGAAAATCAACGAAGGCCGATTGAACTGCACGTTCAATTATCCTTTCGAGTGCCTCATCTCGTGTCATTTCAATTTTCCTCAAGTTTCGAAATCGTAACAGAGTCGCCGGTACCGCTGGAGGTCGCTGGCGAGGCGAGATCAGGGTATTGCCCACAATCCGAATCTGATTTTGATGAAAATCAATAGGTTGGCGAAATTCGTACGAATTGTCGTCATGACCGATCCGCGGCTGGAGAGCGCGAAGCGCCGAGGTCAGGAATGGGTCTTGGTCGTGTAAAAACGTGGCAGGCAGAGCTCGGTGGCGCCTGAAGACTGGATCACCCCGCTCAGGCGGTGATCTCCGCGATCAACTGCTTGGTCCCAACGATGTTCATAACCCTGGTCAGATTGTAGGCGAGCACTGCAAGCGCCATTTCGGCTGCTACTTTCGGCAAGGTTTTGGTCAGGAAGTGTGTCGCTCCCATGCGCGCTTTGATCGTGCCGAATGGATGTTCGACCGTCTCTCGGCGCTGACGCATCGCTTGCGGGTTCGCATCGAGGCGCTCCTGCACCGCATCGAGCAGATGCTCGTGCTCCCATCGTGTGATCCGCCGCTCACGTCCGGTGGTACATTGAGATTTGAGCGAGCAGTCCGGGCAGGCGGTCGTCCAATAGCGCCGCAGCGTCTTGCCTTCTTCTTCGTTCGTATAACGGTACGATAGCCGCTCGCCGGCTGGGCAACGATAGACATCCTCCTCAGGCAGATAGGCGAAGTCCTGTTTGCCAAAGCGGCCTTCCGCCTTGGCTCCAGACGTCAATGGCTTCGGCAGGGTCACGACGATGCCCGCTTTGTGGCACTTGAGAATCTCGGGGCTGTTGAAGTACCCACGGTCGGCTACGGCTTCGAGCCTTTCGGTCTGCAGAACAGCCTTGGCCTGCCGGCCCATATTGGCGAGCTGCGCACGATCCGAGCCGCTGTTCGTGACTTCATGCGCCACTATCAGATGATGTTCTGTCTCGACGGCGACCTGAACGTTGTAGCCGACCACCCCGGAGCCACGGCCGCTCGTCGCCATCGAGCGGCTGTCCGGGTCGGTCAAGGAGATCTGCTGGTCGGGCGACGCAAGCATATGATGCTCATAAACGGTTAATTTGCCCATCGCCCCCTTTACTTTTACCAGTTTTTCTCTGAGTCTCGTCACCTTCGTGGCCAGGGCTTCCGATAGCTCCTGCCGGCCGGCAGCGTCGAGTTGGCTCATGTAGCGGGCGATGCTTTCCTCAAGTTGGGCGCGCCGCCGCTCCACCTTCGCACGGGTGAAGTTCTTGTCCCGGTTGTTGACCGCCTTGAACTTGCTGCCGTCAATGGCGACGCTCGTCGTCGCCAGAAGATCCATCTCGCGGCACAGCTCCACGAAGCGCGCGCACAGCCGCGTCGGGTCAGGGGCGGCTGTGCGGCGATGTACGAGACCGGTCCGCAGTGACCCAGATAGCCGGCGTTAGCGCGCGGGGATAGAAACTGCCGCTTTGGGTCAATTCTATTGATTTAGTCGGAAAGTAGATTGAGTAGATCGAGACAGTGTTTTCGGCGCAGCCTCAACATTGGTTATGACGTGCCGTCATGCTGGCTTGAGGTTTGGTAGCGGGATTAACTTCGCCAGCTTCCTGAGGTTCTGGACGGTGGCTGCGAGGATGAACTCATCGTGCGCGCCGGTAGGCCCTCTTAATCTAAGACGGTCGAGCTTGAGGATGCGCTTGAGGTGGGCGAACAGCATCTCGACCTTCTTACGCAGCCGTCGAGACTTGCCGTCCTCCCATGATCTGGCTATCTGCCGCGCCATATCGCGAGCCCCTTCATTGATTGAGCGTGGCACCTTGCGGACAACTTCTTTTGGGCAACAGCGTGCTTTCAAGGCACAGTCTTGGCAGTCATACTTGCTCGCGCGGTAGAGCATCGTTGCTCCGTCGTTCACGAGCGTTCCGGTCGTTGGCAACATCTTGTCGCCCGGACAGCGGTAGACATCACCAACATGATCGTAGGTGAAGTCGTCGCGTGAGAAAGAGCCGTCCTTGCGAGCTGATTTGTCGAACACCGTCACATGCGGCTCGATACCGTGCTCATAGACCAGCCATCCCAGCATCTCGGCCGAGCCATAGGCGCTGTCGCCCATGGGTCGGGCGGGATAGAGGCCTAAGCGATCGATCGAGCGCTTTATCATGCGCTTGGCGGCCAGAACTTCGGCCTGCCGGATGGCTGTCGTCGCCTCCACATCGATAATGACCGCATGCTCGACATCGATCAGATAGTTGGTGGAGTAAGCGAAGAAGGCCTGTCCGCCATGGGCGCCGGTCCAGCGCGCCGCCGGATCGGCCGGTGAGACGAACTTGGGCGTGACCTCCGTCGCCGCCCCGAAGGCCGCATCGTCCAGTACGGCCAGATATTCCTCGACGGCCCGTCCGCTGGCGTCCGGCGGTAGTCCCTTGCCGCCCTCGACGCCCTTCTGCCGGTTTGCATCCGCCTTGATCAGGCTGGCGTCGACTGCGAAGCCTTCACCGCCGACCAGCCGCTCGCGAATACAGCGGCGCAAGACCGTCTCGAATACGCGACGGAAGAGGTGGCTCTCCCGGAAGCGGCCATGCCTGTTCTTGGAGAACGTCGAGTGGTCGGGCACCTGGCCGTCCAGCCCTAGCCGGCAGAACCAGAACCAGCGGTACGCCAGATTGAGGTGGACCTCCTCGCAGAGCCGCCGCTCCGAGCGGACGCCAAAGCAATACCCGACAATCAGCATCCGGATCATCAGTTCGGGATCGATCGAAGGCCGCCCGAGGTGGCTATAGAAGCCTGCCAGTTCGCGCCTGACCTGATCCAGCTCGACGAACCTGTCGATCGAGCGCAGCAGATGGTCAGGTGGAACATGCTTCTCCAGCGAGAACTCATAGAACAACGCAGCCTGCTCGACTTGCCGAGGTCCCATCATGAGCGTCAGTCATGGCTATAGCCGTGACTGAATCAGCAATCGTGATGCGCCGCAACTGCCGACTTTTTCAACATGGCATAATTCCGGGCCCGGGCCATAGGAAGGCGCGGCGAATCAGCTCTCCAGAGACGTATGGGGCAAGCTTGCGTGGCCCGCAACGATGGAGATCCGAGATGGAGCGCTATGTTGGACTAGATGTATCATTGAAGCAGACATCGATCTGTGTGGTGAATCAGACTGGATCAGTTATGCGAGAGGGTGTGGTCGACTCTGACCCCGAAGCAATAGCAGCATTTGTGAGATCACAAGCACCGGGCGTGGTGCGGATCGGCCTTGAGACAGGGCCGACGACCACGTGGCTTTGGACTGAACTCAAGCGGCTGGGCCTGCCGGTGATCTGCATCGATGCGCGTCACGCCAAGGCGGTGCTCAAGATGCAGATCAATAAGAGCGACCGCAACGACGCAGCCGGCATTGCGCGCATAATGCAGACCGGTTGGTTCAAGGAAGTCCGCGTAAAGAACCTCGACAGCCACGCTATCAAAGCCCTGCTGACCAGCCGCGCGTTGCTCGTCAAAATCAAGCGCGATCTTGAGAATCAGATCCGCGGTCTCCTCAAGAATCTCGGCCTCGTCATCGGCCGGGCCAAGTTCAATGTCTTTGCCGTGCGGGCCGGTGAGCTGATCGCTGATCGCCCTGAGCTGGTCGCTGCGGTCAGGCCGCTGCTCGCAGCGCGGCTCTCCATCGAGCAACAGATCGGCGACCTCGACCGGAAGGTTCTCAAGCTCGCGCGAGAGGATGCGCAGGTCCGCCGGTTCATGACGGTGCCTGGCGTCGGCGCGATCACCGCACTCAGCTTCAAGGCAACGATTGACGATCCCACGCGCTTCAAGCGATCGAGAAGTGTAGGTGCTTATGTCGGATTGACGACCCGCCGGCATGCGTCAGGGGAAGTCGATTGGTCCGGCCGTATCTCGAAATGCGGAGACGCCATGCTGCGAATGTACCTGTTCGAAGCGGCCAACGTGCTGCTGACTCGGGTACCCAAGTGGTCCGCCTTGAAGGCCTGGGGGACCAAGATCGCCAAGCGTTGCGGGCTGCGTAAGGCCAAGGTCGCCGTGGCGCGGAAGCTCGCAATCATCTTGCACCGCCTCTGGATCGATGGGACGGAGTTCAACTGGTCGAGTAATCCAGCCGCCGCATGACGTGCATCAGGAGATCGTAGGTCCCCGCGCACAGCGGGCATGAGACGTCCCTGCCGGGACGGTGGCGTTGGTGAGATCGTCCGATTTTTTGCGTGCACCCCCAAGAGGGGCAACCGCGCTTTCAACATTGATCCGCCTGCGTCGTCTTGCGCCATCATGCGGAGGGCATGCCCCTACCGCGGAGAGAACAGTGGGCCCGGCAAGGACTGCGTGGAGAGCTTGACACATAGACCCGGAACTAGAGAACATAATCGGT
>CAVZAO010000002.1:0-48192 GCA_963773225.1 uncultured Pseudomonadota bacterium | reverse complement strand
CCGCTCGCGGGGAGAGGGAGGAAGCCTCACTCCCCTTCCCGCCAGATGCCGAGCGCCTGCTGCGCCGGCTTGTCGGAGATCGAGAACAGCACCGCCTCGCCGTCCGTCTCATGGTGATAGCGCTTCCACGGCGGCACCACGAACACGTCGTTGACCGCCCAGTCGAAGGGCTTGCCGTCGATGACGGTGCGGCCCTGGCCTTCGGCCACCGCAAACACGGTGCCGTCGGTCGAGCGGTAGGGCTCGCCCTTGAAGCCCTTGGGCAAGAGCGACAGCCAAGCACCCATGGTCGGCAGCACCGGCCCGCCGTTGATCGGGTTGGCGTAGTGCACGCGCGCGCCGTGGCGCTTGTCGACGTCGCCGGTCTTCTTCAGCCGCTCGAGGATCGGCTTCATCTTCTTGTAGGGGTAGTTGATCACCGGCGTGCGGTTGGTCACCGCCGGCATGCCGTCCGGCAGCACGCCCATGGCGTAGCGCTCGAACGAGTCGCCGTCCTCGTGATTGACGTTCTGCATCTTCTCGTCGAAGTGATGCGCGAACGAGGTCTGGAAGTGGTTGATGGTCGGCATGTCCAGCACGTCGAGCCACATCACTCTGGCTCGTTGCCGCATTTGCCCGCTGTCTCGCGCGGCGCCCAGTTGGCGGTGATGACGGAGTCGCCGGCGTCCATCATCGATTTCTCGCCTTCGACCGCCGTGTAGGCACCCTTGCCCTTGAGCACGAAGCGGATGGCGGAGGCGACGTGCTGGTGCGCTTCGGCGATCTCTCCCGGCATGATGAGCTGGATGCCGGCGAACAGCGAATTGGTGACGCGCGACTGGCCGCGGTCGCCGGGGTTTTCCAGCACCAGCACGCCGCGCTCGGCCTCCTCGGCGGTGATGACGTCGCCGGCCTCCAGCATGAACTTCTCGACCTCGGGGAACTTCCACAGGGCCGGCACCATCTGGGTCTTGGGCTCGGGCGTGACGAGGCCCTTGAGCACTTCCCAGAGCGGCGCGAGGTTGTGGGTGGAGATCTTGTCGTAATAGGCCTGCCGGGCGCCCTGGATGTTGTGCTTCTTGTCAGCTGTGGCTTCCGCGACCGCCATGGCGTCCTCCGTTCGAACGAGCTTGTTGAATTTGCAACCATCATAGCCGGTTTTGTGCCGGCCGGAAATGGCCCCGCTTGTCCCGCATGGCGGGCGCCGGACCGCCCTGAAGCTAATTATTGACCGAGCCGCCGTCCACCACGAGCGACTGGCCGGTGACGAAATCGCTGTCGCTGGAGGCGAGATAAACCAGGCTGCCGGTGAGGTCCTCCGGATAGGCGTCGCGCTTGAAGGCGCGCGAGCGGCGCACCGGCTCGCGCTCCTCCTCGACGTGGGTGGCGTTTTCGAGCCCGGTGTCGCTGAGGATGTAGCCGGGCGAGAGCGAATTGACGCAGATGCCGTAGTCGCCGAGTTCGCGCGAGAGCGCGCGCGTGAAGGCGATGATGGCGCCCTTGGAGGTGACGTAGGGCAGCATGCGCGGCACGCCCTTGTAGGGCGCGCCGGAAGCGATGTTGATGATCTTGCCGGCGCGGCGCTCCTTCATGTGCGGCGCCACGTATTTCACCATCAGCCAGGACCCGCGCACGTTGACCTGGAACACCTTGTCCCAGGTGGCGATGTCCCATTCATCGTAGTCGCGGGGCTTGAGCTTGGCGTAGAGCGCGGCGTTGTTGACCAGGATGTCGATCTGGCCGAAGCGTTTCAGCGTCTCGGCCACCAGCGTCTTGACCGCGTTCTCGTCGCTGACGTCGGTGATGGTGCTCGCGGCGCTGTCCTGACCGTGCTGTCCGGCGATCTCGGCGGCGACCGGCGTGCCGTCGGCGATGTCGGCGATCATCACCTTGGCCCCTTCCGCCGCAAGCGCCAGCGCGTAGTGGCGGCCGATGCCGAGCGCGCCGCCGGTGACGATGGCGACTTTTCCTGTAAGCCTTGGCATTCATTTCCCCCGTGCGGCGTCATGGCCGGGCGTGTCCCACAACTCGGATATCCCCGACTTGTGGCAAGCCCTTTAAGGTCGCATCTCGGGTAAACCCGAGTTGCGGTTAGCATCCACGTCTTGTTAATTCGAGACCATAAAGACGTGGATGGCCGGGACAAGCCCGGTCATGACGATGGAGAGCGCTTTCCTCATGTCCAATATCGAAGACCGCCTCGCCATCCGCGATATCGTCGAGAACTGGGTGCTGTGGCGCGATGCCCGCCGGTGGGACCGCTTCCGCACGCTCTGGCATCCGGAAGGGGCGATGTGGGCGACCTGGTTTCAGGGCAGCTACGAGGATTTTATCATCGTGAGCCAGCAGGGCTTCGACCGCGGCGCCCGCATCATTCATATGCTCGGCGGCCACACCGCGGACATCGCGGGCACGCGCGCCGTCGCGCAGACCAAGCTCACCATCAGTCAGCGCGCGCCGGTCGAAGGCGTCATGTGCGACGTCGCGTGCATGGGCCGCGCTTACGACTTCCTGGAGAAGCGCGACGGACGCTGGGGGATCGTGCTGCGCCGGCACATCTACGAGAAGGACCGGCTCGACGCGGTCGATCCCAGCGTCACGCTCACGCTCGATCCCGCGCTGCTTGCGCAATTCCCGGAAGGTTATCGTCACCTCGCCTATCTGCAGACCAAGGTCGGCTACGACGTCAAGCGCGACCTGCCCGGTCTCGAAGGCGAAGCGCTCGACGCGCTTTATGCGCAAGGCGCCAAGTGGCTGCAGGGCGAGGCGCTCTGACGCCTCCCCACGCGGCCCGCGAGGCGAACGCCACTGCCCGCGCTGCCCCTCGGTCACACGTTTGTGCCCACCCTTGGCGGCGCCTACGGAGCGTGTCAGTTTGATGCCAAACCAAAGGCCGCAAACGGCCGTGGTGGGGGATACGCGGGGAAGCCATGTTGCCGGCCGACAAATTCAACCTGTTGAATGAATTCAACCGCCCGCGCGCCACCTCATGGTCGCCGCGGCGGCCACCTGCGCGCTTACCCGCTGCTTGATCCGGGTGATCGGCGGCGCCGGACCCGTCAGACCGACAAAACAAGAGGACTTCACTCACAATGGCCAGCGTACTTCTCTCACCCATCAGCCTGCGCGGCGTGACGATCCCGAACCGGATCGCGGTGTCGCCGATGTGCCAGTACAACTCGACGGACGGCAGCGCCAATGATTGGCACCTCATGCATATCGGTCAGTTCGTGCTCGGCGGTTTCGGCCTCATCATCGCCGAGATGACGAACGTCAATCCGGTCGGCCGCATCACCCACAAATGTGCCGGGCTCTATTCCGACGACAACGAGAAAGCGCTCAAGCGCGTGGTCGATTTCGCACGCCAGTACGGCAACTCCAAGCTCGGTCTGCAGGTCGGCCACGCCGGGCGCAAAGGTTCGACCAAAGTGCCGGCGCTCGGCGGCACCCCGCTCGGCAAGGACGAAGGCGCCTGGGAGACCGTGGCCCCGTCCGCCATCCCCTACGATCCGAGCTGGCACGTGCCGCGCGCCATGACCAAGGACGAGATGAAGGCGACGCTCGACGACTATGTCTCATACGTCCAGCGCGCCGAACGGGTCGGCTACGACCTGCTCGAACTGCACGCCGCGCACGGCTATCTGCTGCATCAGTTTCTGTCGCCGCTGTCGAACCAGCGCAGCGACGAATACGGCGGCTCGCTCGAGAAGCGGATGCGCTATCCGCTGGAAGTGTTCGCCGCCATTCGCGCCGCCTGGCCGAAGGACAAGCCGCTCGGCATTCGCGTGTCGGCGGTCGATTGGGTCGATGGAGGCACCACCATCGAGGACACCGTCAAGTTCGCGCACGAGCTCAAGGCGCTCGGCTGCGACTACATGGACGTGTCCTCGGGTCAGCTCGACTCGCGGCAGAAGATTCCCTTCGCGCCGGCCTTCAATGTGCCGTTCAGCGAACGGGTGAAGAAGGAAACCGGGTTGGCGACCATGTCGGTCGGCCTCATCACCGGCGCCAAGGAAGCGGAAGATATCGTCGCGTCCGGCAAGGCGGACATGGTCGCGCTCGGGCGCGGCGCAATGTACGACCCGCGCTGGCCGATCCACGCGGCGGTGGAGCTCGGTGTCGAGCCGCCGATCGTGCCGCGCATGACGCCGGCGCATCCCAAGCTGCGCCCGATGATCTTCCCGAACTACAAGCCGGCGGCGGGGTGATACCGGCGCACGTCGTGCCGGCTTGAGACGCCCCGCGCCCTCAAGCCCGCACGCGCCGGATGAACTTGACGAAGCCCTCGAGCTGCTGCTTGACGAAGCCGCGCGTGGTTTCGTCGGTCAGCTTGAGGTCGGCGTCGAACTTGCTCGGGGCATTGGCGACGATCACTTCCGGCGTGCCGAAGGTAAAGGCCTTCAGGTACACCATTGATTGGCGCAGGTGGTACTGCATGCGCGAGCCGCCCAACGGACCGCCCGAGCAGGACTGGATCGCGACCGGCTTTTCGGCGAAGGGCTGGTCCTTCATGCGCGAAACCCAGTCGATGGCGTTCTTGAGCGTACCGGGGATGGTCCAGTTGTACTCCGGCGAGACGATGATCACGCCGTCGGCGGCGCGGATCGCCTGCGCCAGATCCTCCGCCGCCGGCGGAAAGCCGGAAGTGTCCTGGATGTCCTGGTTGTAGTGCGGCATGGCCTCGTAATCGGGGGCGTCGGTGAACGTCATCTCCGGCGGCGCGAGCTCGGGCAAGGCGCGCGCGAGCGCCGCGTTGTACGACTTCTTGCGCAGCGAGCCGCAGATGACGAGCACGTTGAGTTTATCGGCCATAACGCTCCCTTTTCAAATCACCTCAAGCCACGTGTCGGCAACGCCGCCCCCGCGGTGCCGGTTCAAATCGCGCCGAAACCGTTCGTCGCCGGCGCGCGCCTTCAGACCTTCTCGTCCTCGATCGGGTTGACCAGGGTACCGACGCCCTGGATCTCGACCTCGACCTTGTCGCCGGCCTTCATCCATACCGGGTTGGGCTTGCGTGCATGGCCGACGCCGGAGGGCGTCCCGGTGAAGAGGATATCGCCGGGCTCCAGCGTGATGCCCTCGGTCAGATAGACCAAGGACTCCGCCACCGGGAACATGAAATGGTCGGTGTTGGACGACTGCATCGTGTTGCCGTTGAGCCGCGTCTCGATCTTGAGGCCCTCGGCGCCGCGCGGCAGCTCGTCCGCGGTCACCATCCAGGGGCCGACGCTGCCGGTCTGGTCGAAGTTCTTGCCCATGCCCCACTGCGTGGTGTGGCGCTGATACTCGCGGATGGAGCCCTCCATGCCGCAGCAATAGCCGGCGACGCAGTCGGTGGCGTTCTCGAGCGTGAGATGCTTGGCGCGCTTGCCGATGATCACGACCAGCTCGCCTTCGTAGTCGAACTGGATCGACTTCTGCGGCCGCATCAGCGGCTGCAGGTGCGGCGTCAGCGAGGACGTCATGCGGAAGAAGATCGACTGGAATTTCGGGATGTTGTCCTTCTGCGGGCCCTCCTTGACGTGGTCGAGGTAGTTGAGCCCAAGGCAGATGATCTTGCCCGGCGTGCGCACCGGCAAGCCGAACTTCAGGCCTGCCAGCGGCCGCCGCGCCGCTGCCGGCGCCTTGGCCGCGAGATCGGCGAGCGCCTTGAGGTCGCCGTTGCTGCGGCGCAGCCAGTCGCCGAGCCCGGTGGGCGCGCTTGAGTTCGCCGCCTGCAGGTCGATGACGTTGTCGCCCTCGACCACGCCGAGATGCGGGCCGCGGTCCTCAAAACTCACGATCTTCATGGGCCTGTTTCCTGCCTGCCTTTGTCCTGAAGCGAGATCATTCGGATTGCGAAATCCGAATGCGGCGCGTGGGGCCGGTCGCAGGACCGCCCGCCGCGCATGAGCGGCAAGGCTTAGCGCGAGAACTTACGGGAATCCAGGGGCTGGAAGATGAGATCAGGGATCGCGAAAAGAGGCGCATCGGCCTGAGTTGCATGTCATTCCGGGGCGCACGCGCCGGCGTGCGAACCCGGAATCCAGGGCCATGCGACCGCCCTTTGCGATTGAGCCCTGGATTCCGGGCCCACGCGCCTGTCGGTGCGCGTCCCGGAATGACGAGACCGAGAAGCTACGCCTTGCGCGTTTCGGCCTTGTCGGCGTCGGCCTCGAGCTTGAAGGCCTGGATGGAGAAGTATTTGTCCGCGTCGGTCCACACCTTGACCGGCGACCAGCCGACGCCGCGCGCCAGCGCCGACAGCGACTCCACGCTGTACTTGTAGCTGTTCTCGGTATGGATGGTTTCGCCGGCGCGGAAATCGAAGCACTCTCCCGCCGCCTTCACCTTCTGCCGCTTGAGGCTGGCGAGATGCATCTCGATGCGGTTGCGCTCGCGGTTGTAGATGGCGTGATGCTCGAAGGCGCCGAGGTCGAACGTGCCCCCGAGCTCGCGGTTGATGCGCTTGAGCAGATTGAGATTGAACTTGGCGGTGACGCCCTGCTGATCGTTGTAAGCGGCCTTGAGCACTTCGACTGGCTTGATCAGATCAACGCCGACGATGAGGAGGGCGCCGGGCCCGAGGATCTTGCCGACGTTGGTGAGGAAGGCGGCCGCCTCGTGCGGTTCGAAGTTGCCGATGGTCGAACCGGGGAAGAAGCCGACGCGCGCGGGCGCCTGGCTCGCCGCCGGCGGCAGCTCGAACGGCTTGGTGAAATCGGCGGTGACCGGCACCACTTTCAGCTTCGCAAAATCGTGGCGCAGCTCCACGGCTTCGCGTTCGATCATCTCGCCGCAGATATCGACCGGCACGTAGATGCCCACATGCGGCGCGGCCTTGAGCAGAATGCGCGCCTTCTTGTTGGAGCCGGCACCGAACTCGACGAGCGCCGCGCCTTCCGGGATCAGCTTGCAGATCTCCACGGCGTGCGCCTGGAGGATGCTCATCTCGCAACGGGTCGGGTAATACTCGGGCAGATCAGTGATGCGATCGAACAGCAGCGAACCCGCGTCATCGTAGAAGTACTTCGCCGGAATGCGCTTGGGCGTCGCTTTCAGACCGCGCAGGACATCGGCTGCGAAGGCCGAATCCTCCTCACTGTCCGAATGCGACTGAGTTGAACGGGCAAGGGCGACCATTGGTCCTCCTGAATATGACTTTCCGCGTAACTGTCCGATGGCCGGATCAGGCGCCGAATGCGGCGAGTCGTACGCCGCTGAATTGCCAACGCGCTGGGGGATAGAAGAAGTTGCGGTAACTCACGCGCTCGTGACCCTCCGGCGTCGCCAATGACGACCCGCGCAGGACCATCTGATTGATCATGAATTTGCCGTTGTACTCGCCGAGGGCGCCTTCCGCCGCGCAGTATCCTGGATACGGTAGATAGGCGCTACGCGTCCATTGCCAAGCGGTGCCGAACGCGTCGGCCAGCAGCCCGGATCGGGCCGAAACCTCCCATTCCGCCTCGCTTGGCAGGTGTTTACCCGCAAAACGCGCGAAGGCATCGGCTTCGTAATAGCTGACATGCGTCACGGGCGCAGCTGGATCGACCGGTTTCAGGCCCGCGAGCGTCATGGAAAACCAGGTCCCGTCCTGCTGGCGCCAATAGCCCGGGGCCTCCCAGGCCTCCGCCTGCACTGTGGCCCACCCGTCGGACAACCAGAGCGAGGGCGTGGCGTAGCCGCCCGCATCGATAAACTCGAGCCATTCCGCGTTGGTGACCAGATGGCGGCTGATGCGCATCGGCGGGATCAGCTCGTCGTGGCGCGGGGTCTCGTTGTCGAAGCAGTAACCGTCGCCGTCATGGCCGGTCGGATGGATGCCCGCCGGCACGTCGACGAAACCGCGCGGTCCCAGCGCCGGTTGCGGCGGCCGCCAGTCGGGATCGTAGGCGGGATCGGTCGGGTTTTGTGCGAAGGCGTGCAGAATGTCGGTGATGAGCAGCTCCTGATGCTGCTGCTCGTGGTGCAGCCCGATCTCCAGGATGCGGAAGACGTCGTCGGCCTGTGCGGCCGGTACGCTCTCGATCAGCTTGCCCACGGCGGCATCGACGTGGGCGCGATAGCCGGTGACCTCATAGTGGTTGGGCCGCGTGATCAGCCCGCGCTGCGGACGCGCATAGCGCGGACCGGCGGCGACGTAATAGGAATTGAACAGGAACGGAAAGCGCTCGTCGTAGATCTTGTACGCGGGATCGTTGGGCACCAGCAGGAAGGTCTCGAAGAACCAGGTGACATGGGCGCGATGCCACTTCGTCGGGCTGGCGTCGGCCATCGACTGCACGATCTGATCTTCCGCGGAGAGGTGCGCCGCGCGCGCCTCGGTCTCGCCGCGCACGCGGCGGAATGCGGCCAGCCAGTGCGCCCGCGCCGCGTCGAGCGCCGCCGCCGGAGACGCGCCGCCGCCGGCGGTCTCGCGCGGAAGGGAAGAGCTTGCGGTGCGCGCCATCACGGCCTCCATTGCTCTCATCAGGGAAATGGCGGTTTTGGGACTGTGGCTGCTGTCAGGAACATGGTGTAACGCCCGCCGTAACGACGAACGAGCGGCCGGATTGTTCCATTCCCCTTGCGCCGGAGCAACCTCAAACCCGGATCTCGCTTGTGGACCAACGGGCTTGTGATCAGCAAGACGCGGTAGCGCAATAGGTGCGGCCGCGGAACTTTCGCAGCAGGCTGAAGGCGGAGCCGCGTGCGACACGGTCATACCGTTGTCAAATATGTCGAAATTGGCTCGAGACCGACACGCGATCGATCGCCGGCGCCGCCCTACGAGCCGGCACCGACTATATTATAATGAGTGCCAAGCGGATTCAGGGGACTATGCGCGATATGAGTAGGCGAGGTGCCCGGGCAAACCTCTGCGAGGCCCGGCCGCTGGCGACGCCCGCGCACTATCCGTCCATCATTTGACATGACCGAAAGGTTCCAGACGGCGTCACCGCGACCGCGCGGCGCGCACCGCCGTCCAACGCCGCCCTGCCCCCTGCGCGCCGGCGCACAGGCTGCGCCGCCGACCGCCTCCGCCCGTTAGCGCAATAAGAGCGGGCAGCCCGGCAGGGCGTTCACCGCCTCGATGAAACGGTGAACGTCCGGCGTGCCTAGGAGGCGGATATACCGCGCAGCTTTTCAGCCCGCCGTCGCATGAATTCGAGGCTGCCCAGGAGGCTCACCGCGAACGCCAGGATCAACGTGGCGACCGACAGGATGGTCGGATCGATGGTGTAGCGCAGATTGGTCCACATCTGCAGCGGCAGCGTCTTCTGCTCCGGACCCGCGATGAACAGCACGATCACCACTTCGTCGAAGGACGTCATGAAGGCGAAGAGCGCGCCCGAGATGATGCCCGGCAGGATCAGCGGCATTACGACCTTGAAGAACGCTGTCCGGGGCGTGGCGCCAAGACTCAAGGCGGCGCGGTAAAACCGGTCGTCGAGACCGCTGAGCGTGGCCGTGACCGTGATCACGACGAACGGCGTGCCGAGAATCGCATGCGCGATGATGATCCCCACATACGTGTTCACGATGTGAAGATATGAGAAGTAGAAGAACAACGCCGTCGCGGTGATGATCAGCGGCACGATCATCGGCAGGATGAGGATGCTGGTGATCGCCGTCCGAAACGGCATATGGGGGCGCGTCAATCCGAGCGCGGCCAAGGTGCCGAGCGTGGTCGCGACCAGGGTCGCGATGGGCGCGATGATGAAGCTGTTCTTGACCGCCCGGATCCAGACCGGATCGGTGAAGAACTTGTCGTACCACTGCGTCGAAAACCCGTGCGGGTTGAACGTCAGCATTTCATGGGTGAACGTGAAATACGGCGTGGCGTTGAACGACAGCGGCACGATGACGACGAGCGGCACCACCAGGAACACCAGCACGACGAGTCCGTAAAAACGGAATACGTAGAACCAGCCGTGCTCGGCGGGGCTCAAATAGGATGGGAGTTTGTTTCTCATCCGAATGAGACCTTCCCCGCGCCGGCGATGAAGCTGTAGATTGCAAACAGCCCCAAGGTCAGCCCCGTCAGCACGGTGCCCAGCGCGGCCGCCAAGCCCCAATTCAGCGATTGCTGCACGTTATAGGCGATGCGGTTGCTGATGAACTGGCCGCTCTGGCCGCCCACCAGCTCGGGCGTGATGTAGTAGCCGATCGACAGGATGAAGACGAGCAGTGCGCCGGCACCGATGCCGGGCAATGTGAGCGGGGCGAACACGCGCCAGAAAGCGCGCCACGGGTGCGAGCCCAGCGAAACCGCCGCGCGCATGTAGAAGTCCGGGATGCCGCGCATGACGCTGTAGAGCGGCAGCACCATGAACGGCAGCAGCACTTGCGTCATCACGATGACGGTGCCGAGCCCGTTGTTGATGAGCTGGGGCCGGTTGTCACTCGCGATCATACCGGAGGCCACCAGCGTCGAATTGATGACACCGTGCGATTGCAGCAGCACGATCCAGGCGGTGATGCGCACGAGCAGCGACGTCCAGAACGGCAGCAGGACGGCGATCATCATCATGTTCGCCTTGCTCTCGGGCATGCGCGAGATCCAGTAGGCGAGCGGATAGCCGAGCACCAGCGTCAGCACGGTGACGAGCAGGCTCATCCAAATCGTGCGGATGAAGAGCGGTATATAGACCCGCGCGTAGGACGGCACCCTTTGGATGCTGCCGTCATCGCCGTATTGCAGGTCGAGCGCGGCAAGATAGAAATCGGCGGTGAAGTAAGAACTCTCGCGCTTGAGCAGCCGCCAGACCGGCAGCTTGCCCCAGGCCGGGTCGATCTTTTCCAGCGTCGCTTTCCACGACGGCGGCGGCGCCAGATGCGCAGTGCGGAAGGTCGACTTATTGATGAGACCGAACGAGCCGGGCGATTCTTCGTTGAGCCGCTTGCCGATGCGGCCGAACGTATGGTGCTTGAAGGCGGTCTTCAAATCCGCGGCGACGGCGGCGTAGGCCGCCTCCGGCGGCAGCGCCTTGCCGTCCCAGTTCGACAGGGCCGCGACGGTTTTCGGCATGTAAGACGGGATCGTCAGGTTCGAGACGCTCAGCCAGAACATGCTGGCGAGCGGAACCAGAAACATGACCACAATGAAAAGGAGCAGCGGCACGGTCAGAAGAAAGGCGCCGCGGCGCTTTTTCCGCTCTGCCCGTCGCAGGCTGGCTTTCAGGGTGGAGGAGCCGATTTCCATCGGCTCCTCCGTGGCTGAAATGGCTGCAGCGCTCACCGCACCGGCCCTAGCTGGAGAGCCAGGCCTGGAAGCGCTGATTGAGCTGCGGCCCGTAGTTGGACCAGAAGGCAACGTTCTTCGGAATGGCGACCTTCAGATGCTCCGGTGAAGTCGGCATGTACTTCATCATGTGGATATCTTTGTTCTTGTAGTAGGTCAGGTTCGCCATCTGCTTGAAGGACGACTTGCGCGCCGGGGAATAGGCGATGTAGCGCGCCTGGTTCACGAGGCTCTCGGTGTTGGTCGAGAACTTCAGGAAGGCCATCGCGCGCTCCAGCCGGTCCTTCGGCAGCCCGGCCGGCACCACCCAGCCGTCCCATTCGTAGAGACCGCCGTCCCAGATGAAGTCGAGCGGCTGGTTGTCGGCGGCGATGGCGTTGAAGATACGGCCGTTATAGGCCGACGCGATGACCGCGTCCTTCTGCGCCAGCATCTGCGGCGGCTGGGCGCCCTGGCTCCACCAGATCGCGTGCGGCTTGAGCTCGTCGAGCTTCTTGAACGCGCGGTCGACGCCTGCCTTGGTCTTCAACGTGTCGTAGATCTTGTCGCGCGAGACGCCGTCGGCGTAGAGCGCCCATTCGAGATTGCCCGCCGGGATCTTCTCGAGCGCCCGCTTGCCGGGGAATTTCTTGACGTCGAACACGTCCTTGATCGACTGCGGGGCCCCGTTCTTGAAGGCCTCTTTGTTGTAGCCGAACATGGTGTTGTAGGAAATCTCGGCGACGAAGCCGCCCTTCTTGCCGTCGCCGCTGAGCGAACCCTCGATGAAGTCCTTGCTGGCCGGCGTCCCGTCGGGCGCCGGGGCGAGATCCTTGTCGAAGTCGATTTCCTGCAGCAGGCCCTGGTCGTAGAGACGGGCTGCCGGCGCCTGCAGCATGTCGACGATGTCCCAGGTGATGTTGCCGCTCTGCTCCTGCGCCGTCAGCAGCGCCGGGCCGTTGCCCGATTTTTCGATGTTGTTGAAGCCGATGCCCTTCTTCTTGGTGTACGGCTCCTCATAGCCCTTGATCTGGCTCATCTGATAGGCGCCGCCCCACGACACGAGGTTGAGCGTGGTGTCGGCGGCCATGGCCGCGCGGGTCTCCAAGAGCGTGGTGATCGACGACAGCGACACAATGCCCGCCGTCGTGGCTCCCAAACTCAACATATCGCGCCTGGTCAGTGGAAAATGCTCGCGGTCGTCATGAGATTTTTTTGTCATCGGAACTCCTCTCTTCCCCTTATCCTTGATGCAACAGGCATCGCCGGGTGAACTTGGCTTAATCGGTTGCAGGTCAATGGAGTCCAATGATCGCGCCGCATCCTCCAAAGAGCGACACTCGATCAAGGCAAGGTGCGTCAAATCAGCGCAAATTGCGCATCAATCACATGTTCAAACAACACCTCACGAAAAACTCCACGTCTCCTGGAACGCATTTCACACCGTATGGCAGATTGTTTCAACCCATTGATTGGATTCATTCGACATCGCGACAGCGATGGAGCCAACTACCTCATATGTAGACAAAAATTTGGATGCGCAGCGCATGATGCAGCACATCTTACCGTCTCACGCACGAGTCACAGCCGCATGAGCGCGTCGATCGCGCGCAGAATCTGCGCGCTGCATCATCGCATGTTGCAGCGCCGCGCTTCATGCACGCACGCTCGCATGCGCGCGTGCGGCGCCGTGTGGCGCGAAAATTGCGAGAAAATTGCCGGATGAGCGCGGAGTTGCGAGAAGACGCGAGAAGATGGTTGACTATCGCGCCTGCCATCGCAAACCATGCGGCCTCAGTCTATGATGGAGGGGCCGTCGCGGGCGTTTGTGCGGTGCGGGCAGCTATAAAAGCAATAATTCGAGGGGAAAATAGTTATGAGCGAAGAAGAACGGGGTGCAGAAGTTCGCTTCGATAAAGTACAGAAAAGTTATGACGGCGAGACGATCGTCGTAAAAGAACTTAATCTCGATATCCGGCGCGGTGAATTTCTCACCATGCTGGGCCCGTCGGGCTCCGGCAAGACCACGTGCCTGATGATGCTCGCGGGCTTCGAGACCGTCACATCGGGCGAAATCTATCTCAACGGCAAGCCGATCAACGACGTGCCGCCGCACAAGCGCGGCGCCGGCATGGTCTTTCAGAACTACGCGCTCTTCCCGCACATGACGGTGGCGGAGAACCTGGCCTTTCCGCTGCAGGTGCGCGGCATCGACAAGGTGACGCAGCAGAAGAAGATTCAGCGCGCGCTCGAGATGGTGGAGCTGCCGCAGTTCGGAAACCGGCGCCCGGGCCAGCTCTCGGGCGGCCAGCAGCAGCGCGTGGCCGTCGCGCGCGCGCTGGTGTTCGAGCCCGAGCTCGTGCTGATGGATGAGCCGCTGGGCGCGCTCGACAAGCAGCTGCGCGAGCAGATGCAATACGAGATCAAGCACATCCACCAGAACCTCGGCGTCACCGCGATCTACGTCACGCACGACCAGACCGAGGCGCTGACCATGTCCGACCGCGTCGCGGTCTTCAACAACGGCATCGTGCAGCAGTTGTCGACGCCCGACGAGCTCTACGAAGACCCGCAGAACTCGTTCGTCGCCCAGTTCATCGGCGAGAACAACAAGCTGACGGGCAAGATCGAAGCCATGAACGGCAAGACCTGCGACGTGCGCCTGGCGGACGGCACGCTGCTGAAGGCCGAGAAGGTCAACGTCGACGGCGTCGGCGATTCGACGACGCTCTCGCTCAGGCCCGAGCGCGTCGAGTTCGACAACCCCGAAAGCCTCGACAACGTCGTCAGCGGGCGCATCGAGGAATTGATCTATCTCGGCGACCACATCCGCATTCGCATGTCGGTCGCCGGCAATCCCGACTTCATCGCCAAGGTCCGTAACCGCGGCCAGAAACGCGATCTGCGCGAAGGCCAGATGGCGCAGATCGGCTGGGCGGCGAGCGATTGCAAGGCGCTTGACGCGGTCGCCTGACGGGCGGCGTCGGCGTTCGGCGAAGGCGGCGCCGCGCCCACATGTCCGGTGCGCCTCCCGCGCCATTCACCGCTACCGAACCGAGCTCGCACACGCGCTCCAACCCGTGATTGCGTCCCCGGCGCCCGATGCCGGCTGCGCGCGGCGCGCCCGCCGCTTTTGTCTGGACAAATCAGAAGGCGCATCTTTATCGTCCGCGGTGGCGACACCGTCCGAGGCGTTTCAACGCGAGCGACCATGACCGCCCCACGCCATCGTTCCGCCTACAGCCAGCAGGCCAAGCTCGGCCTCATCGTGCCGCCGACCAATACGGTCAATGAAGCCGAGTGGTGCCGCATGGTGCCGGCGGGCGTCACCTTCCACACCGTGCGCATGCCGATCCACGGCGCCGTGCACAGCGACGCAGAACGGCAAGCGCTGATCGCCGACATCGCCCGCAAGGTCGAAGAGCTGGCGCCCGCCCGCGTCGACGTTGCCGCCTATGCCTGCACCGCCGGCTCCATGGTGACGCCGCCGCACGCCGTGGCCGAGGCCGTGGCGACGGCGACGAATATTCCGGTCGTCACCACCGCGGCGGCGATTATCGATGCCTTGCAGGCGCTGCGCGTGCGGCGGATCTCCGTGGCAACGCCCTATCACGACGCACTCAACGATCATGAGGTGACATTCCTCGCCGGCGCCGGCATCGAGGTTCTCTCGATCGAGGGCCTTGGCTTCGGCGCCAATGGCCCGTCCGACTATCCGCGCATTGCCGAAACTCCGCTGGACAAGGTGCGCGCCCATGCCGTCGCGGCCTTCGCGCCCGGCTCCGAGGCCTTGCTGATCAGCTGCACCGATTTTCCGACGCTGCCGCTGATCGCTTCGCTCGAGGACGAACTCGGCGTGCCGGTCGTGACCTCCAACCAGGCGACCTTGTGGGCGGCGTTGTCGGAATGCGGGCTGGAAACGCGGGGGCTGCCGCTCGGGCGCTTGTTCGCGGGGACGCCGTCCGACAAGACGCTCGCAGGCGTGCCGGCCTGAAAGCCGGCCGCGGTCGGTCGCCGGCGGTCATGCCGTCATGCGCCCGGGCGCACGGAGGCGCACGAACGCGCCAACTAAGTCTATGATTTTATTGATTTTTTGGTAGCGGGGGAGGGATTTGAACCCCCGACACGCGGATTATGATTCCGCTGCTCTAACCAACTGAGCTACCCCGCCGCCGATGTCCGGCCGAGGCCGGGACGGGGCGATATAGGGAGTGCGGGCGAAGCCTGTCAAGCAAGCCAGCCCGTGGCTGTCACTTAACCGCCCCTTCGGCCGCCCCGGCGGACCCGGGGCGCCCGTTCGCCGGCTATTTGGGCTCGATGCTGCCCCCATTGCCGGTACCCGGCGGCCGGGTGACCGGCATGGTGCCGCCGCCCGGCGCCGGCTTGGTCATCTCCGGATCGGTGTGCGGCGGCGGGCAGATGACCCCGTCGGCGCGGGCGAGCTTCTGGCTGAGCGGACGGCCTTTCGGGTCCTTGGCCGCCACACCGGCTTGCGCCCCCTCGCCCGTGGTGGTGCGGGTGTGAACGCATTTCTTCGGCCCGCTCATCTTCTTCTGCGGCGCCGGCTGCGGCGTCGCATTCGGCGGCGCCTGCGCGGCGGCAAGCCCCGGACCCAACAGCGCGCCTGCCAGAATGGCGAGACCAAACGTACGGGTTGTCGGCAGCATCGCGTGCTCCTTCGCGTCGGCGTGTTGCGCCTAACGCGAGGATAACCGCCGCCCGCCCGCCCCGGTTCCGGGTAACCTACTCCGCCGCGGCGGCGGTGATCGGATCGGCGAGGCGCTCGAAGCGAACCAGCGTGAAATGATTGAGCGGCGGCATCGCGCGGCGCTCGATCACCCGCACGCCGCCGTGGCGCGACGCCCAGTTCGACAGCACCGCGAACGGAAACTCGGTGCGCCACCCGAGCCAGCGCGCCACCGGCGCAATGGTCTTGTCGAGCAGATGGCGCGGGCCGGCGTCGGCGCAGATGTGATTGACCAGGATGATCTCGCCGCCCGGCCGCGTCACACGGAAGAACTCGTCGAGCGCGGCTTCCGGATGCGGCACGGTCGTGATGACGAACTGCGCCACCACCACGTCGAAGGAACGATCGGGCAGCGCCAGCCGCTCGGCGTCCATGACGGCCAGTGCTTCGACGTTTCGCAGGCGGTGCTGTTCGACGCGCGCCTGCGCCTGACTCAACATCGGCGCCGAGAGATCGATCCCGACGAGGCGATTTTGCGGTGCGTAGGTTGGAAGTGAAATGCCGGTGCCGACGCCGACTTCCAGGATGCGGCCGCCTTGCGGCCCGCAGCAATCTTCCGCCGCCTTGCTGGCGGCGCGCCGCCCGGGCGCAAACACCGCGCCGAAGACCACGTCATAGATGGGCGCCCAGCGCGCATACGCGCGCTCGATGCCCTCCCGGTCGATATCCGCCCCCGTCCCCATAAGGCGCCGATCCATCACTCCAAATTGAAATCTGTCAATGCCAACAGATGAGCTGTCGCCTCGGTTCCATTGTTCTGTGGATTAGACAGCTTCGGCAACCCATTCAGGATAGCAACTCTCAACGGCGAGGTGTCAGCCGCTCAAGCCCGCCGTCGCAATTGCGAGCTCGGGCGCCGGCAATCCCTGGCCCGCCGGCATTGCGCTGCGGATAAAGCCGCCGCCGAGCACGCGCGCCTGCCCCTCGGCCGCATCGTAGAAGACGCAGGCCTGCCCGGGCGAGACGCCGTGCTCGCCGTCGACAAGCTCGACCTCATAGCGGCTGCCGTCGTTGCTGCGGTGCAACCACGCGGCCTGCGGCGGCCGCGTCGAGCGCACCTTGACGAAGACTTCCAAGCGGTCGTCGGCGAGCGCCTCATCGAGCGTGCCGTCACCGATCCAGTTGATGTCGCGCAGCAGGATGCGGCTCATGCGCAGCGCCTCGCGCGGGCCGACCACGACCTGGCGGCGCTCGGCGTCGAGCCGCACGACGTATAGCGGCGTGCCGGTGGCGACGCCCAAGCCGCGGCGCTGACCGACGGTGTAATGAATGATGCCGTTGTGCGCGCCCAGCACACGGCCGTCGAGATCGACGATGGAGCCGGCTTCCGCCGCACCCGGCTTCAGCCGCTCGATCACTTCGGCGTAGTGACCGGTCGGCACGAAGCAGATGTCCTGGCTGTCGTGCTTGTCGGCGACCGCGAGGCCGAATTCGCGCGCGAGCTCGCGCGTCTCCGCCTTCGTGCGTTCGCCGAGCGGAAAGCGCAGCAGGTCGAGTTGCGCGCGCGTTGTGGCGAACAGGAAATAGCTCTGGTCGCGCTCGGCCTCGCGCGCGCGGAAGAGACCGCGCCCGCCCGACGGCAGCGCCCGCGACGCCACGTAATGGCCGGTGGCGAGCGCCGCAGCGCCCAGTTCGCGCGCGGTGTCGAGCAGGTCGTGAAACTTGATCGCCATGTTGCAGTCGACGCACGGCACCGGGGTCTCGCCGTGGATGTAACTTTCGGCGAAACGGTCGATCACCGCTTCCTTGAAGCGGCTCTCGTAGTCGAGCACGTAGTGCGGAATGCCGAGCCGCTCGGCGACGCGGCGGGCGTCGTAGATGTCCTGGCCGGCGCAGCAGGCGCCCTTGCGGTGGGTGGCGGCGCCGTGATCGTAAAGCTGCAGCGTCACCCCGACCACGTCATAGCCCTCGGCCTTGAGCAGGGCTGCGGTCACCGACGAGTCCACGCCGCCGGACATGGCGACGACGACACGGGTGGCTGCGGGACGGCCGGCAAGGTCGAGGCTGTTGAGCATGATGCTTCTTACTATAGGTGCCGGGGAAGGTGGCGCAATGCAGACCGGCATTCGCGCGGGCAGCGCTGGATAGCCGCATGGGGCGTGATCGGCAAATCTTGCCGGGTGAGGCGTGCAGGGGCTGCCGATCTAAATCACATATTATTTTCGTTATTTATTTAAGCCATTGACGGGAATTGTTATTTTTTGATGCAGCGCTTGGCCCGGCGATTGCTACCGGAGAAGCCGGATCTCCGGAGGTTCCCAGCAGTGCCGCAAGTCGCGTCGGATACGGCCGTATCGGGCTACAGCGCCCCGCCCCCTGCCCGCACCGCGTCGGCGCGGCCCGACCCGGCGACGGCGGGTGGCTCCGACTTCGGCAGCATGGTCGACGAGTCGCTGCCGCCCCGGGACCCGGCGCCCGCGAACCAGAACGCCAGCCCGCCGCCGGCCGACAACAGCCCGCCGCCGGCCCGCCAGGACTCCAAAGCCGGCCAAAACAGCGATCAGAAGCCCGCAAAGCCGGCGGACGCCGGCGCCTCGGACAAGACCGCAGGCGGCACCGACTCGGCAACGGCCGGACAGAAGGCAAAGGACGGCAGCGCCAAGGACGACAGCAAGGACGCCGCCAAAGACGCGAGCAAGGACACCAGCCAGAGCGCCGGCCAGGATAGCGCTCAAGCCGCCAGCAAGAACCCGGCGGCGACGGGTGCCGCGGCCGCGCAGAACCCGCTGCTGGTGGCCGGCACTAAGAAGAAGAGCGACACGACTGATAGCGGCAAGACGGCCGACGCCAAGAAGTCGGACGACTCCGGCAAATCCGGCAAGTCGGACACGTCCGGCAAGGCCGCCGACGGGGCAATCGTCGCCACCCCCGCCCCGGCAACGCCGCAGCCGGCCCCGCAAGCCATCGTCGTTGCGGCCGCCGCGCCGGGCGCGGCCCAGGCGGACGCGGCATCGAAAGGCAATGGGTCGGACGCCAAGGCGGTCATCGCGGCGGCCTCGGCCGGCGCGGGCGGCCAGGGCAGCATTTTGGCGGCCGGGGCAGCCGATAAGGCCGCCAGCGGCCAGACCGCCGGTCCGCCCGCCCAACTGGCGGTGGCGGCGCAGGCCGCCGCTGGCGCGCAGGTCAAAGTTCAAGCTGACGCCAAGGGCGATCCCCAGGCGGTGACGGGGTCGGGCGATCAGCAGCTCGTCGCCGACCAGAATCAGGCCGCGGCCGATCGTGCCGGCAAGACCGGCAGCGATGCCTCGTTCAAGCAGCTCGCCGCGGCCGCCGAGGCGGCCGGCCACGGCCATGCCGCTCCGGCTTCGTCGGCGGCTAACACCGCGCAGGCGCTCAACAATCTGCCGGCGACCATGGCCGGTCCGAACGCCCAGCCCGCCGCCAGTGCGCCCGCGGCCGCGCCGAATACGCCGAATGCGCCGGCGATGCCGACGATTCCGGTGCCCGGCCTCGCCGTCGCCATCGCCACGCGCGCGTCAGCCGGCAATCACAGCTTCTCGATCCGCCTCGACCCGCCCGAGCTCGGCCGCGTCGACGTCAAGCTGTCGGTCGACAAGGACGGCCAGGTCACCTCGCACCTGATGGCCGACCGCAAGGACACGCTCGTGCTGTTGCAGCGCGACGCCTCGGGCCTGCAACGCGCCCTACAGGATGCCGGGTTCAAGACGGACAACGGACTGCAATTTTCGCTGCGGGATCCGGGGCAGCAGCAGCAACAGCAGCAACAGCAGCAACAGGCGGGCGGCAACACCGCCGGTCACATCGTGCTCAACGACAGCACCACCGGCGCCGCGGGTGCGCTCCCCGAGGGTTACGGCCGCTATCTCGGCCGCGCCGGCGGCGTCGACATCCGGGTCTGAGGACACACCGCCATGGCCATTTCGCCCTCGGCAGCAAACGCCATCACCCCCACCTCGACGACCTCCTCGAGCTCCAGTTCGAGCTCCAGTTCGAGTTCGAGCTCGAGCAGCAGCTCCACCGCCACCACCGGCATCGCCGATAACTTCAACACCTTCCTGACGCTGCTCACCACGCAGTTGCAGAACCAGAACCCGCTCGATCCGCTCGACACCAATCAGTTCACCCAGCAGCTCGTCATGTTCGCCCAGGTCGAGCAGCAGATGAAGGGCAACGACCAACTCGCCAGCCTGGTCTCGCTGCAGCAGACCGCGCAATCGACGCAGGCGCTGGGCTATGTCGGCAAGAACGTGGTCGTGAACGGCAACACCGCCTCGCTCGCCAACGGCGCCGCCAACTGGACGCTCACCACCACCAAGCCGGCGACCGGCTCGGTGACCATCAGCAATGCCTCCGGCCAGCAGGTCTATTCGGGCACCGTCACCCTCAATTCCGGCTCCCAGAGCTTCACCTGGAACGGCCAGAACAACAGCGGCGTTCAGCAGCCCGACGGCAGCTACACCATCGCCGTCGCCGCGGCCGACGCCAGCAAGCAGGCGGTGGCGGTCTCCACCCAAGCGCAGGGCACCGTCGATTCCGTCGACATGACCCAATCGCCGCCGGTGATTTCGGTCAACGGACAGAGCTACGCGCTCACCGACATCCGGCAGGTGATCAACTAGGCGCGGCCCGCGTCGCAGGCGCGCGCCCCAGGCCGCGAGGACCCTTGACCAGCGAAGGCAGGCCTTCGAACCCGCATTTTGCGCGGTTTTCGTCCGCAACCGCGACGGAGCGTTTGTATTCTACCGTCGCCCGCAAGGTGCTTGCGCCGACGATCTATGGATCGCATGATCCAACCGTAACCAAAACGTTAGCGGAAACCGAGCAATCCTCGGACGGTTATGCCGCGCCGCTTAGTCAAATTTTAAGCGGAGCCGGGTATTTTCCGCCTAGTATTCGTCAGTCGAGTTGTGAGTATATCCCTATGACCGAGCCCCATCGCCCGAGGGTAAAGTATGTCATCGGGCCCGATGGCAGTCCGCTGACCATCGCGGACCTCCCGCCGCCGACCACCAAGCGCTGGGTCATCCGGCGCAAGGCGGAAGTGGTTGCCGCGGTGCGCGGCGGCCTCCTCTCGCTTGAGGAAGCCTGCGCCCGCTACACGTTGACGGTCGAGGAATTTCTCTCCTGGCAGTACTCGATCGACCAGCACGGCCTGGCGGGCCTGCGCACGACGCGCATTCAGCAATACCGGCAATAGCCGCATCCCTTTCAGACAGTGACGAGCGCCGGCCCCGGGGGCCGGCGTTTTCGTTGCGGGATTTGGCCCTTAGGGTCGTCGTTTGTTCAAAAGACCAAAAGGCGTCCCGGCACACTAAAGCGGACGTCGCAAGCCGGCATCGGAGCGCAGCAATGCGCTGCTGCATTGAATGTGATTGGCGACCGATTCCGAGAAGGTACGCCAGTCCGCATTGCGTCGATCACCGAAAAAGAGACAGGCCGCGCACTCGCGGCCTGTCGATTTGCACGTCTGGCGATCCGCCGCTCACTCGCGGCTGCGGATATCACTCGCTCTCAGGAACCGAGTTGTCGTGCACGTACGAGATCACCTTCAGCGCATCGTCGGCCGCCTGGGTGAAGCCGGACACGTTGCTGCCGGTGTAGGCGGTACCGCTGAAGACTGCGTCATAGACGTTGACGGTCTTCGGCACATAGCTGCCGTCGCTCTGCTTGACCAAGACTTCGACGGTCGTGCTGCTGTATGTGGCCGCGCGATCGTAACTATAGGTCGAAAAGTCGACATAGGTGGCGCCGGCCGTATCGGTCAAAGTGCCGGTGACGCCCAGGATCGTGTTCATGTCGACGACCTTGTCGATCGTCAGCGTGGAGGACTTGTCGGACGCCGCGGCAAGGAACGATGCCGCCGATGCGAAGTCGGCTGACGTCTTCGTCCCATCCACCAGATACTGGATGTTGGTGGCGAACTTAGACGTGTCGGTCACGCCGGTAATCGTGCCCTTGTTGAGCAACTCGACATAGAGCGCGAGATTTTCCAGCGGAGAGTTGATCGCAGCCGAAACACCGTTGGTCGTCAACACCAGACGGCCGCTGGCGTCGAGTGTCACTGAGTTGGCTGCATTGATCGACTTCAACGCCTCCTCATACTGAGCACTCAGCACCTGCAACGGCGAACGGCCGACGTTAAGGCGGCCCAGTTCGACCGCGATGGCCAATTCCGGATTGATCAGGTTGCCCTCTGCGTCCAGCGGCAACACGTTGCCGTCCTTGTCGACCGGCTGCACGACCCAGGTGCCGTCAGCCAGCTGCTTGAGGATCGGCACGCCGTTCGCATCGCGCAGCAGCACATACATGTCGCCGTAGACGTCGCCCTTCTTGGTGCCCGAGGCGGTGTTGCCGCGGCCCGGCTTACTTTCGCGGCCGGGGGTACCAGCCCACGCCGGACGATCGGAATCTTCTTCCTCGGCCGCCTTTGGCGTGGTCTTGCCGGTCTTCTTGCCGGCAGTGCTCGAACCCTTCTTCGCGGCGCTCGCCGAGCCCTTCTTACCGCCCTTGCTCGCCGACCCGTGATCGGCTTCGGCCGCCGATCCGGACTCCATGTCGTGGAAGACGTCACGCAGCGACTGGCTGCTGCCGCCGCCAAAGCCTTTACCCTGGCCGCCACGCTGACCGCCCTTACTGCCGTGATCGCTATCGCTGTGCTCGGTCCCGCTGTGGCCAGAGCCACCGCTGTGCTTCTGCGCAAAGGCTGGCGAGAGACCGATGCTCAGCGCCGCGGCCAAAACGCCAACCGAGGCCAGCAGTGCAGGTCGCTTGAGTCGATTGGATTGCATTTTTCAGCTCCATCAAGTTGGCGTGGTACGATCGGACCACATCTGCATGGTATGAACGAACCACACTGCCGGAACTGTTGTTTGACGTGCGTCAAACGGGGGAAGAATTTTCTAGGCTGGACGACGCTCAAAATAAATTCGGCGTAAACACGCGACGTCGCGCGCGCTCATCGAACGGCGAACTGGTGGAGCAGTCCCAAGCGGAACAGATCGTCCTTCGGGCGAAACTGTTCGACCTCGCCACTCGGCGGCGTAACCATTTTAAATTGCGGATAGCTGGTATGCGTGTAGTCCAGCCGAACGATGAAATCGTCCGCCACCGGGAATTCCATGCCGCCGCCGAAGCGCAGGCCGGTCTCGTCGTAGTGATCGGAAAGACTATTATTGCCGCGGGCGAAGTCGACGTTGAAGCGGGTCTGCACGACGCCGACGCGGGCATAAAGCAGCGCCGTATTGTTCACCACATAACCACCGCGCACGCTGGCGCCGTAGCTCCACTGCTTCTCGGTCACGAAGCTGCGGCCGCCGCCTTCGCGCTCCTGATTGCTGTGCACCTTGCCGAGATCGGCCTCCAATTCGCCGCCGACGTAGAAATTGCCGAGCTGAAGGCCGTAGCCGCCGAAGGCGCCGCCGCTGTAGCCGAGATCGCCGAAATCGGCCGTGCGCGTGGTGCCGCCATCGCGCGGCCCCGTCATCCAGGTCGAGAGCGCGTCGTGCCCGATCTGGCCGCCGACGTAAAAGCCTTGATAGTTGATGTTGGCCGAGGTCATCGCCCCCGGCACGCCGCCGAAGGTGTAGACCAGCCCGAACGAGTTAATCACCTCGTCGTTGGCGAAGTTGTCGGGGGTCCCGGTCGCCGCTGGCTCGATGCAACAATCGATGTTGTAGCTCGAGAAGGCCGAATAGGTGTGCTCCATCCGCACCGACAGGTTCGGCGTGATCGGTGCGGTGGCGCCGACGCCGACGCGGATGCCGGCCTCGGTGCGCCGGTCGTTGGTACCCTTGTCCCTGAGTTGATAATCGGTCTTGAACTCGGCCGCCACCACACCCGCCTTGCCGTAGAGCATAGTGCCGCCGGCAAACGTGCGACCGATTACGCCGGACAAGCCATATTCCCAAGTGCGCTCGACCGAATAAACCCGCTCATTCGGCGAGTGATCGTGATTCCAGCCGCCGCTGGCGTCGCCGAGGTCGGCTTCGAGCGCAAGATACCAATTGCCGAGATAGACGCCGTAGCCGCCGAACACGCTGCTCGCCCAGGTGTCGTCGCCGAAATCGGCCTTCAGCGTGCCATTGTTGCCGCGCGAGCCCTGCAGCTTGGTCTCCAGGTTGCCAATGCCCGTCTGAAGGCCAACGAAGAAACGGCCCTGAGCGCCGAGCGGCACGTCGGGCTTCTTGAAGTCTTCCGCCTTGTAGGCGGGCTCCTGCGCCAGCCCGGCAGTAAGCATGGCGCGCGAGTCGACGTAACTGTAATCCGGGTCCGAGGAGTCCCGCGTCGTGCGCGAGAAATCGGCCCCGACGTAGAAATGCGGCGTCACGTACTTGCGCACGCCGATGCCGAAAGACTGCACCTGATCGGTACGGTCGATGTCGTTGAACTTGTCCAACGCGTAGGAAACGCGGCCGTCGACCCTGAGGTCCGGCCGGATCCAGTGCTGGATATTGAGACTGCCCTCAGTCTGCACGTAGCCCGAGGCGCCTTGGATGTCGGTTTCCTGAACCGTGCGCTCGAGCGTGCTGGAGACCGTGGTGCCGGGAAGGCCGGTCCACCTCACTTGCCCGCCGAAATCCGGCACGAACACGGTACCGAAGCGCGGATCCACGTAGCGCTGGTAGATACCGCCGGCATAGACCTCGCCGTCGAGCGTGCCGCTCACGCGGTGATGCAGGCCAGCGGAAAAGCGCACGCCGTCGGAATCTTTCTGATAGCCGTAATCGTCCATCGGCAAGCGGTAATTGCGATTGTCGTAGGTGAATATCCCGAACAACTCGTTCTGGTCGTCGAGCCAATGGCCGACCCGGGTGCCGACCGTGAAGACGTCGCGGTCGCGGTCCTCGTTGTTGATTGTGCCACCGCTGGAATTGCTGACGTTGTTGTAATCAAAATGGTCGAAAGTAGCGCCAAGACGCACCGAATTCTTGTCGTCCGGCTTAAGCAGTATCGCGCCGAAGGCCCGAGTCACGTTGTAAGTGGTCGGGGTCACGCCCTGGCGCGCGTCGGGAGAGGAGCGCGACTCGTGCTGGTGATCGTAGGCAGCGCCGCCCGTCACACTCAGCATCGGCGAGAAGTTGTAGCGCCCGTTCGTGTAAGCGCTGTAGTCGTCGTAGTTCTCGTCGCTATAGGTCGCATATCGGCCGATCGACGCCTCGCCACCGACGTTGAGTTCGCCCTTTTCGCCGCGAAATTTGACGTTGGCGAAGGGATTGAGAACCGAGATCCAATCGGCCTTCTTGTCGGTGCGCGTCGCGTAGATGTTGTCGTCAAATATTCCCGACGCCGAAACACCCGACGTGGCTTCCGGGGCCCCGAGAAACGGGATCGTCGGCGCGGCCGTCATCTGAGTTTGAGCAGCAGCAGCAAACGCGGTGCCGCAGACAAAAATCCCAGTCAGGAAGATTAAACGAAGGCGCCTCATGATCCCGAATAAATGCTTGATCCCCCGGACGCTCCCTCGGGTCCGCCAAAAAGGCTCTTCGCCGGGAAGCGTTATTGTACTACCGAAAAAAGCATATTCGACCGCCGCGAACAATTGTCAGGCCCATGCTCTCCCACGTTTTTGGGATTTGTTGCCCAGCGGTGACAATTCGCAGCGCCGACGGCTCGACGAAAGCCGCAGAAATAAAATCTCCATAAACTTTCGATGGAGGGCGCGGGAACGGTGCAGAAAAATGCAAGCGCTCAACGCCATGGCAAGATCGACCGGCGAAAGCTACGGGCTTCGATCAAAGGGCAGTGCCAGCGCATTGCACGAAGCGGCGGTAGGCTTCGGCTGATCACGCCACCCCCTGCCCTAGCTCCCTTGTATCGGCTCGGGCTGCATCGCCATTACCGCAGGTGCGCCGCAGCAAGCCAAGCCAGGGGCACGGCCGCGATGAGCGCGCCGCCCGCGAACGTCAGAAGCGCGCCGCGGCCGTCAACGAAGCGATCGGAAAAGCGCTGCAGCACCAGCGGCGCCGCCAGCACGGCGGCACCCCCTGCGATGACGTCCGCGTACCACGGCATGAGCAACCCCGCCGCGGCGATGCCGGTCACAAGCGCCACCACGGCCGCGAGACTGGCACCCCATAACAGGACCGGCGACACAGTCGCATTCTGCGCGGCGTGCGCCGGTCGCGGAAAGTGCCCGCTCGCCGACAGCACGTACATCGTCACAAGCAGAAACAGCACGGCGAAGACAATGAGCGGACCGACGAGCTGAAGTGACATGGGGCATGACCTTCGGTTGCGCGCCTTGACCGCAGGTTTGTGGCTGTAATATATGAGACATATATCATTTGAATACCAATGCCAAACGGGCTGCTCGGAGAACGTCATGGCGTCAGCGCGCACGGGGCCGAAACCGGCCCCCAATCAATCCGGCGGCGACGCGCGCGACGCCGACGCGCGCAAGAAGCGCACGATCACGGAGATACGCGACTCCAAGAAAACCGGCGAGCGCATGGTCTACATGTCGGTCGCCGATTATGCGTCGGCGAAGTGGGCCGAGACGGCCGGCGTCGACGTGGTCGTCGTCGGCGACAGCCTCGCCATGGTGGCGCACGGCCACGCCAGCACCGTGCCCGCAACGATGGACATGATGGTCCTGCATGCGCAGGCGGTGCGGCGCGGCGCGCCCAACACGTTTTCGCTCGGCTGCATGCCGTATCAGAGCTACCACACGCTCGAACGCGCGCTCACCAACGCCACCCGGTTCATGCAGGATGGGCAGTGCGACGCGGTCAAGCCGCAGGGCGGGAAGTCGCAAGCGCACATCCTACGTGCATTGGTCGACGCCGGCATTCCGACCGCTTCCCACATCGGCCTCACCCCGCACACCGTCGCGATGTTCGGGGGCTTCAAGATCCAGGGCCGCACCGCCGATGCGGCCATGAAGATTCTGGAGGACGCGCTCGCCATCGAAGACGCCGGCTGCTTCATGCTCGAGTTCGAGGCGGTGCCAGCGCGGATCGCCAAGCTGATCTCCGAGCAGCTGACAATCCCGACCATCGGAATCGGCGCCGGTGCCGGCACCGACGGGCAGATTCTGCTGTGCTACGACCTGCTCGGCGCGTTCACCGACTTCAAGCCGAAGTTCACCAAGCGCTACGCCAACCTCACCGAAGTCGCGGTCAACGGCATTCGCCAATACATCGACGAGGTGAAAGGCGGCACGTTCCCCGACGACGACCACTCCTATACGGTCAACGAATCCGAATACGACAAATTCGCATCCATGGTCGCCAAGCGGCGGCAATTGTAGGAAGACCGCGCGATGGCGCCCATGCATTCAACGGCGACGCGGCGCAAGCGCGCCAAAACGGCGCGCGCCGCGACCGATCCGGCGCCGAGCTACCGGGTCGAGCGCCCCGAAACGCTGACGGACCGCGCCTATCGGCTGGTCGAGGAGCAGATTGTCACTTTGCGGCTCAAACCCGGCGACGTGCTGTCGGAGCAACTGCTCGCCGGCTCCTTCAAACTCGGCCGCACGCCGGTGCGCGAGGCCCTGCAACGGCTGGCGCTCGAGGGGCTCGTCATCATCCTGCCGCGCAAGGGCATCCTTGTCTCCGACATCAATCCGCGCAACCAGTTCCTGGTGCTCGAGGTGCGGCGTGAGATCGAGCGCCTATTGAGCCGCACGGGCGCCGAGCGCGCCAACAGCGAGCAGCGGGAGCGACTGCTGAAGATCGCCCAGGGCATGGATCAGGCGGCAAAGACGGACGACGACATCGCTTTCATGCGGCTCGACCGCGAAATGAACGACCTGATGCTCGACGCCGCCCACAACGAATACGCCGCCCGCGCGATGAAGCTGCTGCAGGGGCAGTCGCGCCGCTTCTGGTACATGCACTATCGTGAGGCCGCCGACCTGCCGCTATGCGCGCGGCTCCACGCCAACCAGGCTCGCGCCATCGCGCAGGGTAATGCGGACGCGGCGGCCCGCGCCAGCGACAAGCTCATGGACTATGTGGAAGTGTTCACGCGTGCAACCATTTCGGTGTGAGCCATGAAAGCATATCAAGGCCAGCGGACGATCGACGGACTGGTGGTAACGGTCGACGGCGCACGCCTCGACGAGCACTACGAAGTCAAGCAGTTCACCAAATACGGCTTCGAATGGACCTACGAGGGCGACAGCCCGCAGCAATTGGCGCTGGCGATTCTGTACGACTACCTCGGCGACAAAGCGCGCGCGCTCGCCCTGTCGAAGCCGTTCATGCAAGCGGTCGTGGCGAACCTCGACAACGACTGGGTGCTCACGGGCGCGGATATCGACGCCTTTCTGGCGCGGCCCGAAGCTGCCTGAGCCGGAATATATCGTTTCATCAAACCCTTACGCACCATTGCAGGGCGCGATTGAGGGTGATAGATTTGTAATATATCAGAGCCGACTTAGGGAAACCCGCGACGCCGGCCCCGTCCGAGGAGGAGCGCCATGATCGGTCAACGGCAAATCGACTTCCGCGCGCAGTACCGCTCGCGCATCGTCGGCTGGTACGACGGCTACCTGCACGTCCTGATCATCTATGCCATGGGCGCGGCGGCGTTCTACATCTACGTCGAGCACATCCGGAACGTAACCTGGCTCGAATGGCTGACCGTGCCCGCCACCTTCCTCTTCACCAATCTGTTCGAATGGGTCGTACACAAATACGTCATGCACAGGCCTGTCAACATCAAGGGGCTGCGCGCCGTCTACGAGCGTCACACCCTGAACCACCATCAATTCTTCACCGACGACGAGATGCGCTTTCGCGACAACAAGGACTGGCGCGTGACTTTGTTTCCGCCCTACGCGCTGGTGGTGTTCATTCTGATGTCGATCCCGGTGGCCGCAATCCTCGGCACGCTGCTGAGCCCCAACGTCGGCTGGCTGTTCATGTCGGTCACGAGCGGGATGTACCTCATCTACGAGTTCATGCACTTCTGCTGCCATGTCGACGAGAACTGGTTCGTGCGCCACTGCCCCTTCGTCAACACCCTGCGGCGGCATCACACCGCGCACCACAACGCGCGGCTGATGATGGAGACGAACATGAATTTGACGTTCCCCATCGCCGATTGGCTGTTCGGGACCTCCGATCTCGATCGCGGCCTGGTCGGCACCCTGCTCAACGGCTACGATACGCGCCATCTGAAAAGGACGCTGCGCGGCAAGCCGCGCCGTCCCGACGAGGCGGCGGCCGCGCCATTGCAGGCATACTGAGAACGCCCGCGACCGGGGTGCCGCGGGCGATACCGATCAGGGAGAGGCTCGTGCCGAACGACGTGAAGACAGTGTTGTCGGTCATCGTGCTCGTCGTAGCCGCGGTGCTGGCCTATTGGAGCGGCTCCCCGATCCGCCCGGAGTTCTCCACTTTCGTCATGGCCAGCGCCGCCTTCATGGTGGTGGCGATGTGGATCTTCCCGGAAGCGGGCGTCAAAAAGGGCGATGCAACGCGCCAAAAGTGAGTTGGCGTTGTGAGGCCGACGGACACCTGCGCGTCCATTGCGCTCCGACGCCGTCGGCGGCGCCCGAGAACAAACCGCTTTGCGCGCCTTTACGGTTCCCCTATGGTCCCGCCACGCTTCGGGTGGCTTGGCATGGGTCGATTTTGGCGGAAGGGCGTGACGTTGCTGGCGCTGTACGCGCTGGCCTTGCACGTCATTCTGCTGGCCTTCTCGCCGGTCAGCGCCGCTGACGTCGGCCCTCTCGATCCGTTTGCGGTCATCTGCCATACGATTGGCCCGCCTACGGCGCCGGGCAAGGCCCCGCAAGGCACCATCAAGTATGTGCCGGGACGGGCCGGCGACTTCTGCAACGTCTGCGGCGCGGCCGCGCCGCCCCCGGCGCCCGACACCGCCTTTCTCAGCGCATTCGAACCGGCCCGGGTTCTGCATGTACTGCGGCCGGTATCGGCGCCGGCGCAGGCCGGCCGGACCTGCGATCCCAATATCATCCGAGGACCTCCTTTCGCGTCGCTGTGACCGCTCAATTCGATTGATCACGCACGCATGAAAAGGAGGCTCCCGATGGGACGTCCATGGCTGCGCGCCGGTTCGCCGGCGCTGACGACCGCGTCTATGCCGCTCGGCGGAATTCTGCTCACGTTCGCACTTACGTTGCTCACGGCTCCGGCCGCTTACGCGCACGCGCACCTCAAACGCGCTTCACCGGCCGTCGGCAGCAAGGTCCGGCTCGCTCCGCCGCGACTGTCGCTGTGGTTCACCGAAGACGTCGAACCCGCGTTCAGCGGGATCGCGGTGCGCAATGCCGAGGGTGCGAACGTCGCCCGCGGAAAAGCCCGCCTCGCCCGCGGCAAGCGGGCGGAATTGCAGATCGGCCTGAAGCCACTGCCACCCGGCACCTACAAGGTGTCCTGGCACGCGCTGTCGACCGACACCCACAAGACCCACGGCAGCTTCAGCTTCACGGTCGGCGGCCAATAAGGCGCCGCCGAGACCTGCCGCCCGGCGGGGCCCGGCGGGCGCATCACCTTCACATCAAACCATCAACGGAGACAAACCTTGAACAAGCTGATTACGACCTCGGTCGCGCGGACGGCGGACCATCGCGCCATGCATTGGTTGGCCCTGGGCGCGCTCGCGCTCGCCACCGTGTTCGCCGGCGCCGCCCCGTCGCGGGCGGCAGGCGGCCTCACCCTCGAAAAGCCCTGGATGCGCTTCATCATCAAGGAGCGGCCGGCCGGCGGCTACTTCACGCTGCACAACAACACGGACAAGGCGGTGGAGCTTACCGGCGCCTCGTCGAGCGCCTGCGGCATGGTGATGCTGCACCAGACCAAGACGGTGAACGGCATCGAGAAGATGCTGCCGGTCAAGAGCGTCGCCGTGCCGCCGCACGGAACGCTGGAATTCCAGCCCGGCAGTTATCACCTGATGTGCATGAATCCGAAGGACAACATGATCGTCGGCCACGAGGTGCCGGTCACACTGACTTTCGCCGGCGGCAGCTCGATCACCGCGCCGTTTCCGGTGAAGGGGGTCGGCGGCCAATAGCCGTGCCAACGCCGGGGGCGGCCGATGGCCGTCCCCGGATATGTTTGGAGCACGCTGGCGATGCTCGCATTGGCCGTGACGCGATCGGTGCACTTCGCCGCCACGCTGTTGTTGGCGGGCGGCGTCGTATTCCGGTTTGGAGTGCTTGCGCGCGGATCGGCTGAGCGCGACGCCTTGCGCGCGGCGATGCGCGACTTTCTCGGGCGCACATCGATCGCCGCATGGCTCGCCGCTGTCGTGTCGGGCGCGGTCTGGGTCTTCCTGCTTGCGGGCGAAATTGCCGGCACGCCGCCGCTCGCGGCGCTCCACCATGGCATCGACCGCACATTGTTGGCACAGACGCAATTCGGTCAGGTCTGGCAACTGCGCGGCTTGATGGCGCTGCTGGTCCTTGCCACGCTCTTCATCGCCGAGCGCGCCCGTTCCGGCGTTGCTTGGAAGAGCGCGTTGGCCGTCATCGCGGCGCTTGCCTTTGCGGGATCGCTCGCGTGGTCGGGCCACGGCGCCGCCACGCCCGGCCCCGTCGGCGTCCTGCATCTCGTCGCCGACATCGCGCATCTGATCGCCGCGAGCCTGTGGCTCGGCGGGCTCGCGCCGCTTTCTCTGCTGCTATGGCGCACGCGGCACGGTGGCACGGACGGAAAGGCCGCACGCGAGGCGACACGCCGCTTTGCGGGAATCGCGGTCGTCAGCGTTCTGGTCCTGCTCGCCAGCGGGATCGTGAACACGCTGTTTCTGGTCAGCAGCGTTTCCGCGTTGATCGACACGCTCTACGGACGGCTGCTGCTTGCCAAGATTGCGCTGTTCGTTGTCATGCTCGCCTTCGCGGCGGTGAACCGCCTGCGGCTCACGCCGGCGATCGGCCAAAGCGGCCCCGCCGGGCCGCGCGCCGCCGCGCGGATGGCGGTGCACAGCGCCTGCGAGCTGGCGCTCGGCCTCGCCATCCTGGCCGTGGTCGGCGTCCTCGGCATGTTGCCGCCGTCGGGGCCGTGAGGCGGAAGCGGCTTACCGCCGCCCCGCCCCGCCGCTCCTTATTCGGCGGCGACGCGCATCGCCTCGCCAGCCTTGGAAAGATGGCGCACTGCCGCGCCGACGCCCGCGCCCGGCTCGAACGCGATGCCGACGTCGTGCATCGCCAGTTCGACGCCGCCCAACGCCTGCAGCACCATGATCTCGTTGAGCCAGCCGAGATGGCCGATGCGGAACACCTTGCCTGCCACTTTATTAAGGCCGCCGCCGAGCGAGAGGTCGTAGCGGTTATACGCGGTCTTGATGATGGCATTGGCGTCGACGCCTTCCGGCACCACCACCGCGGTCACCGTGTCGGAATACCATTCCGGCCCGTGCGCACAGGGGCGCAGGCCCCAGGCGTCGACGGCTGCGCGCACCGCGCCGGCAAGCCGCCGATGGCGCGCGAACACGTTGGGCAGCCCTTCCTTCATCAAAAGATCGACCGAGGCGCGCAGGCCCCGCAGCAGCGTCGCCGCCGGGGTGTAGGGCGTGTAGCCAAGCGCATTGTTTTTGGCCATGTCCTTGTAGTCGAAATAGCAGCGCGGCAGCGTCGCCGTGGCGCCGGCCTTGAGTGCCTTCTCGCTCACGCAGACGATGGTGAGGCCGGTCGGCATCATGAAGCCCTTCTGCGAACCGGCGACGGCGACGTCGACGCCCCACTCGTCCATGCGGAAATCGATGGAGGCGATCGAGCTGACGCCGTCGACGAACAGCAACGCCGGATGGTCGAGGTCGTCGAGAATGCGGCGCACGCCGGCGACATCCGAGGTCACGCCGGTGGCGGTCTCGTTGTGCGTCACCAGCACGGCCTTGATCTCATGCTTCTTGTCGGCTTCGAGCTTGGCGCGATAGTCGTCGAGCGGAACGCCCTTGCCCCATTCCACATCGATGGCGTCGACGGCGAGGCCGAAGCGCCGGCACATGTCGACCCACAGCAAGGAGAACTGGCCGAAGACCGCGGTCAGCACCTTGTCGCCCGGCGACAGCGTATTGGAGATTGCCGATTCCCAGCCGCCCGTGCCGGAGCCGGGGAAGATGAAGACATGGCCGTTGCGGCTCTGGAACACCTTCTTCACGTCGGTGAGCAGCGGCAGCAGGAACTGCGGATAGTCCGGCGCGCGATGGTCTTCGAGCGGCACGTCCATGGCCTGACGGATCTCGAACGGCATGTTAGTCGGACCGGGGACGTAGAGGCCTTTGTAACCGGGCATGGGAATTCCTCCATTGATGGCTTGCTTGTTCGGGATGCCGGCGGCGGTCGCGTCCCGGGCAGTGCGGGTCGCCCCGCCCTGCCCGCGCCGTTCGCCGGCCTGTTCGTCTTGAGACTCAGGCGGCGGCGCGGCGGTTTTGCTCGATCTTGCTGTCGACCAGCGCCACGGTACGCTCGACGGCCGCATGGCCGATGCCATGTTGCAGGCCGATCAGGTGGACCAGCTTGTCGACGCGCTCGGCGAGCGGCGCACCGGCGGCGATGGCGCGCGCGGCCGACGACGGGTTGATGAGCCGCTCGGCCGCCGCCGCGTATTTATCGAACGGCACGAGGTCGTTGCGCTCGGCACCGAGGCGCAGCACGATCGCCTCCACCGCGGCGTAGATGTCGCGCGACAGCGCGAGATCGCCGTACACGGCGTCACGGATGGAAATCGGCGCGCCGGCGGTTATGCAGCGATAGTTGCCGGTGAGCAGCATCGCCCATTTGGCGAAGGGCACGAACAGCGAGTCGTAAACGCGCAGCTTGACCGGCACGTCCTGGCCGTCGAGGCGGACGCGGTCGATGTCGTCGGCGAGCGAGGTGAGCAGCGCGTTGTGCGCGGGCGCGGCAAAGCGCGCCGCCTTGAAGTTGGTCGCCAGGTTGACGTTGAGCACGTTGGCCGGCTCGTCGGCCGGGCGCGCCGCCTGCGGATCGGGTGAGCACAAGGTCATCAATTGCGGGTCGAAGCTGCGCCACACGTCGGCTTCGGCATAGGCGGCTTCGGCGGCCTTGGCGTCGATCGCCGTGATGCGCTTGAGGTAGGGCAGCGGCGGCATGTTCATCAGCGACAGGCAGGGCACACCCGCCGCCGCGATGCGCGCCAGCAGCTTGCGCAGCCCGCGGTCGAGGTATTGCGGCTCCTGCATCGCCAGCACCACAAGGTCGTAGCCGGCGGGCTCGACGCCATCGGGCGTGGCCGCGCGCAGGCGGCCGGGCAGCGCGGCGGAGCGGATCGCGCGCGGCGCCGCCTCACCCTTGAGGCGGATGCGCACGGTCGTGCCATCGGCGTTGATGAGATTGGCGGTAGCCTGGCGGCACACAAGGGTGACGTCATGGCCCGCCATCAGGCACTTGGTCCCGAACAGCGAGCCGTAGGAGGCCCCGAGAATCAGAATGCGGTGTGCCATGCTGTTTCATCCCTGCTCCTGGCGGCGGGTCCGGCTGCCACGCCGCTTCGGTGACCCCGGAATAACACCGACAGAGGGGATGCTGCATTGCAAATATGGTTTATGTGTTGCGTGTATGCATACAAAATGGCATATATTGTTGTGTTGTAATATTTGACGGGGCCGGTGGCGAATGGCAAAAACCTTTATTGGTCCGCAGCTTAGGCAGCTCCGCCGCGACCGGCGGCAGACCCAGGCCGAGATGGCCAAGGCGCTGGGCGTCAGCCCGGGCTATGTGAACCTGTTGGAAAACAACCAGCGCAGTCTGTCGGTGCGGCTGCTGATGGCGCTCGCCGACATCTACGGCGTGGATTGGCGCGACATCGTCACCGACGAGGCCTCCAACCTGCTGGCCGAGCTGCGCAGCGCCGTGAAGGACCCGATGTTCGGCGAGGGGGCGCCCGACCTGACGGAATTGCGCGCGGCCATCGATCACGCGCCGCGGCTGGTCGAGCAGTTCTTGCGGCTTTACGGCAGCCACCGCGCCACCCTCGAGCGCATCATGCGCCAGGGCGGCGGCCAGCCCGAGGGCCTGCTGGCGACTTCGGCGGAAGCCGTCATTCACGACTTCTTCCGCGACCACTCCAACTATTTCCACGCACTCGAGGTCGCCGCCGAAAAGCTCCGCGTCGCCGAGCGCTGTGAACCCGATGACGTCTACGCCAAGCTCAAGGCGCGGCTGTTCAACGCCCATGACATCCGGGTGCAACGGCGCCCGGTCGAGGAAATGACCCAGGCGCTGCGCGTCTATAACCGGCACGCCCGCATCATCCATCTCTCGGAGGCGCTCGACCACGTCAATCAAGTGTTCCAGCTCGCGCACGTGCTGTGCCTAGTCGAGCTGCCCCACCTCCTGGACGAGCTGACGGCGGAAAGCGGCATTACCGAGGGCAACAGCCTGGCGCGCTGCAAGGTCGAACTCGCCAACTATTTCGCCGCCGCCTTTCTCATGCCCTACGAGCCGTTCCTGCAGGCGGCCGAGGGCACGGCTTACGACATCGACCGCATCTCGGCGCGTTTCGGCGTTTCGTTCGAGCAGGCCTGCCACCGGCTAACGACGCTGCAGCGGCCGGGCGCGCAAGGGGTGCCCTTCTTCTTCCTGCGCGTCGACAAGGCCGGCAACGTGACCAAGCGCTTCAACTCCACCTCTTTTCACCTTGCGGAATACGGCGGCGCCTGCCCGGTGTGGAACATTCATATGACCTTCCGCTCGCCGGGCGTGATCCTGCCGCAGTTCGTCGAATTGCCCGACGGCGACCGCTTCTTCACCGTCAGCCGCACGGCCGATCGTCCCGCGGTCAATTTCGCCACCCAGGACCACCGCCTCTCGGTCTCGCTCGGCTGCGAATTCCGTTATGCCAGCAAGCTCGGCTACGCGTCGTCTTTCAAGTTGGACGACACGTTGCGGTTCAGCCAGATCGGCATCAACTGTCATCTGTGCCCGCGTCAGGCCTGCTCGCAGCGCGCGCATCAGCCGGTGTTCATGGAGCTGCCGCTCGACACCGCGCGGCGCGGCAACACGCGCTACGAAAGCTAGGCGCGCCTCCATGATCGCCGCAGATCACCGCTGACGCCTATCAGCGGTTTTAGCGATCGCCGCATGCTCGGATGGCGCGCGCGCAATTCACGCCGCCTTAGGCGTTTTCGCGAGATGTCGCCGAGTGTTAACCGGACGATAACCATAAGGTGGGCAAATCTTGCCGGGTCGGCGCCGCTCTCTGGCGTCCGCTCGCGGTGAGGCCAAGAACCGGTGCAAGGTTTCTTCGATTTTGTGAAGTCGTTGGGTGCTGCGCGTCTCGGCGCCATGGTCGCGGTCACCCTGGCCATGATCGGCTTCTTCGCCTTTCTCATGGTGCGCATGACGACACCCGACATGGTGCCGTTGTTCACCGACCTCACGCTCGACGACTCGGCCTCCATCCTGAAGGCGCTAGACTCCAAGGGCGTCACTTACGAACTGAGGAACGGCGGCTCCATCATCATGGTGCCGCAGGAGAAGGTCGCCCGCCTGCGCATGTCGCTGGCCGAAGACGGCCTGCCCAAGGGTGGCGGCGTCGGCTACGAAATCTTCGACAAATCCGACACCCTCGGCGCCACCAGCTTCGTGCAGAACATTAACCGCCTGCGCGCGCTCGAAGGCGAGCTCGCACGCACCATCCGCAGCCTCGACCAGGTCGAGGCCGCGCGCGTGCACCTGGTGCTGCCGCAGCGCCAGCTGTTCTCGCGCGACACAGCGGAGCCCACCGCCTCCATCGTGCTGCGGGTGCGCGGCACGTTGCGCCCCGGTCAGGTGCGCGCCATCCGCCATTTGGTGGCGAGCGCCGTCAGCGGGCTCAAGCCAGACCGCATTTCCGTGGTGGACGAGAGCGGCAAGCTGCTCGCCGACGGCTCCGGCGACGACAGCGCGCTCTCCGCACAAGGCGCAGAAGAGCGCAAGATCTCGTACGAGGAGCGCCTGCGCAAGGAGGTTAAGAGCATCGTCGACTCGGTGGTCGGCCCCGGCCACGCCCGCGTTCAGATCAACGCCGACTTCGACCTCAACCGCATCACGCAGACCACCAACAAATATGACCCCGACGGCCGCGTGATCCGCTCCAGCCAGTCGCGCGAGGAAACCGACACCAGCGGCGACCGCACCAAGGTCGGCGGTGCCGTCTCGGTCAGCGCCCAGTTGCCGAATAACGGCAGCGGCGGCCAGGGCACCACCTCAGGCGACACCACCCACAAGACCGAGGAAGTGGTCAACTACGAAATCTCGCACACCAGCAAAACCGAGATCATCGAGCCCGGCCGCCTCAAGCGCGTCTCGGCCGCCGTGCTGGTCGACGGCACCTATACCAAGGACGCCAACGGCAAGATGGTCTACAAGCCGCTCGCCAAGCAGGAGATCGACCGAATCACGGCGCTCGTGCGCTCGGCTATCGGCTTCGACGCCAAGCGCGGCGACCAGGTCGAAGTGGTCAACCTGCAGTTCGCGCAGACGAACCCGATCCCGATCGACCAGCCCACCGGCTGGCTCGCCAAGATCAACTTCACCAAGGGCGACATCATGCGCGCCGCCGATCTCGGCGTGATGGCCCTGCTCGGCCTGCTCGTGCTGCTGATGGTGGTGCGGCCGCTGGTGCGCCGCATCGTCACGCCGGAAGACGCGGTCGAGGCCGCCCGCGCGGGAATCGCCGGCGCACTCGGCGTCGGCGAGGACAAGGACAACGGCGGCCCCAAGATCGAGGTCGTGAGCAGCGAGGAAAAGGTCGCGATCTCCAACCGCACGTCGGAGATGATCGACATCGCCCAGGTGCACGGCCAGGTACACGCCCAGTCGGTGCAGAAGGTGGGCGAGCTCGCCGACAAGAATCCGCACGAGACCGTCGCCATCATCCGTAGTTGGCTCCACGAGAACGCAGCCTAAGCCATGCCCCCCGCCTCCTTCAGCAACGAGCGAGAGTCGTCTGAGGACATCGGTAACCTGATGGCCGACCTCGCCAGCCGTCAGCCCGGCGGCGATCACGGGCGCAAGCTCACCGGCCCGGAGCGCGCGGCCATCCTGATGCTGGCGCTCGGCAACGAGCACGGCGGCAAGATATTCGGCATGCTCGACGACGACGAGCTGCGCACCATCTCGGGCGTGATGTCCTCGCTCGGCGTCATCGAGGCGAGCTCGGTCGAAAACCTGCTGCTCGAATTCGTCTCGCGGCTGTCCAGCACCGGCGCGCTGATGGGCAACCACGAAGCGACCGAGCGCATGCTGCTGCAATACCTGCCGCCGGAGCGCGTCCACAGCATCATGGACGACATCCGCGGGCCCGCCGGGCGCAACATGTGGGAAAAGCTTGCCAACGTGCAGGAAGAGGTGCTCGCGACCTATCTCAAGAACGAATACCCGCAGACGGTGGCGGTGGTGCTCTCCAAGCTCAATCCGGAGCACGCCGCCCGCGTGCTCGCCATTCTACCCGAAGACCTCGCGCTCGACGTGGTCAATCGCATGCTGCGCATGGAGGCCGTGCAGAAGGAGGTGATCGAGCGCGTCGAGCAGACGCTGCGCACTGAATTCATGTCGAACCTGTCGCAGACGCGCCGGCGCGATGCGCACGAGGTGATGGCGGAAATCTTCAACAATTTCGACCGCCAGACCGAAACCCGGTTCCTGTCGTCGCTCGAATCCGAAAACCGCGATTCCGCCGAGCGCATCAAGGCGCTGATGTTCACCTTCGACGACCTCATCAAGCTCGACGCCGGCTCGGCGCAGACGCTGATGCGCAATATCGACAAGGACAAGCTGGCGGTGGCGCTCAAGGGCGCCAACGACACCGTACGCCAGTTCTTCTTCACCAACATGTCGTCGCGCGCGGCCAAGATGCTGGCCGACGACATGCAGGCGATGGGGCCCGTGCGCCTGCGCGACGTCGACGAGTCGCAGGCGCTGCTGGTCAACATGGCCAAGGACATGGCCGCGCGCGGCGAGATCCTGATCTCGAAGAGCCGCGGCGACGAAGAACTGATCTACTGACCCTGGGAACGACATGGCGGCGACGGCAAAATTCCTGTTCAACGAAGACTTCGCGGCACGCGAGAAGCCGACCATCACGGTGGTTGAGGCCGAGCGCCGGCGCGCGGACGCGGAATCGGTCGCCTACCGCAACGGCTTTTCCGCCGGCCACGCCCAGGCCACCACCGAGGCCACCCAGCACATCGCTACCACGCTCGCCGTTGCCGGCGACAGCCTCGCGCGCATCGAAAACGCGCTGAAGGCGATCGAGGCGCGGCTGGAGATCGAGGCGGTCGACGTCGCGGTCGCGGTCGCCTCCCGGCTGGCGCCGGAACTGATCGCGCGCGAGCCGATGACCGAAGTCACCGCGCTCGTCACCGACTGCTTCCGGCATCTCGTCAGCGCACCGCATGTGCGCGTGCGGGTCAACGCCGGCATCTACGCGGAGACCAAGGACAAGCTCGACGAACTCGCCGCCGCGCGCGGCTTCGAGGGCCGGCTGCTGGTGCAGCCCGATGAGCAGATGGCGCCGGGCGACTGCCGCATCGAATGGGCCGACGGCGGCGTCAACCGCGACGAAGCGGCCACCAAGGCCGCCATCGACGAACTGGTCGGCCGCTACGTGGCCGCCCGCGGCGCCGACGCCAAAACGAATGATGATTGACGAACGACAACAACACGTCACGTCACCGAGACAAGTGAATTGCGGAGAGCCAGGCCATGAGTGAGGACGACAACAAAGAAGTGCCGCTGCCGGACCTGGAAAACGGCGGCATGCCGAACGTCACGGACAGCGGCGCGCTGGCGCCGGAGGACGGCGACGGCCAGATCACCCACGGCGCCGCCGACCTCGAGGCCGTATTCGACGTGCCGGTGCAGGTGTCGGCCGTGCTCGGCCGTTCCCGCATGGAAGTCGGCGACCTGCTCAATCTCGGCCCCGGCGCCATCATCGAGCTCGACCGCAAGGTCGGCGAGGCCATCGACATCTACGTCAACAACCGCCTGGTCGCGCGCGGCGAAGTCGTGCTGGTGGAAGACAAGCTCGGCGTGACCATGACGGAAATCATCAAGGCGGAAAAGAATTGATGACCCAATTCCATCCGTCATTCCGGGGCGCGCACAACGCGCGCGAGCCCGGAATCCAGAGCCAAAAAACAGGGCCCCTCACGAGCGGCCCTGGATTCCGGCCTCCGGCCTGCGGCCGGCCCCGGAATGACAGTGAAACACGGAGCTAACCCATGCGACTCCTCATCGTCGGCACGCTTCAGGGCCAGCTCACCGCCGCCACCAAGCTCGCCATGCAAAAAGGCGCCAGCGTCACCCACGCCGACAGCAACGAGCAGGCGCTCAACGTGCTGCGCTCCGGCCGTGGCGCCGACCTGGTGATGGTCGACGTCGCCCTCGACATCCGCGACCTGATCGCGCGGCTCGACGCCGAGCGCATCCATGTGCCGATCGTCGCCTGCGGGGTGTCCAACGACGCGCGCGCCGCGGTCGCCGCCATCCACGCCGGCGCCAAGGAGTACATCCCGCTGCCGCCGGACCCCGACCTGATCGCAGCGGTGCTCGCCGCCGTCGCCGACGACACCCGCGAGATGATCTACCGCGACGATGCCATGGCGCAGGTCGTCAAGCTCGCGCAGCAGATCGCCGGCTCCGACGCGTCCGTGCTGATCACCGGCGAGAGCGGCACCGGCAAGGAGGTGCTGGCGCGCTACGTGCACGGCCGTTCGCAACGGGCGAAGAAGCCATTCATCAGCGTCAACTGCGCCGCCATCCCGGAGAACCTGCTGGAGTCAGAACTGTTCGGGCACGAAAAGGGCGCCTTCACCGGCGCGCTCGCGCGCCGCATCGGCAAGTTCGAGGAGGCCAACGGCGGCACGCTGCTGCTCGACGAAATTTCCGAGATGGACGTGCGCCTGCAGGCCAAGCTCCTGCGCGCCATCCAGGAGCGCGTCATCGACCGCGTCGGCGGCAACCGCCCGGTGCCGGTCGACATCCGCATCATCGCGACGTCGAACCGCAACCTGGCGGAAGCCGTGCGCGAGGGCCAGTTTCGGGAGGACCTTCTGTTCCGCCTCAACGTGGTCAATCTGAAGATCCCGGCGCTGCGCCAACGCCCGGCCGATGTCGCCGAGCTCGCCGATTATTTCATCAAGAAGTATGCCGAGGTGAACGGCCTGCCGCTCAGGCCACTGTCGGCGGAAGCGCGCCGCGTGCTCTCCCTGCATCGCTGGCCTGGCAACGTGCGCGAGCTCGAGAACACGCTGCACCGCGCGGTGTTGCTCTCGACCGGGCCGGAAATCGGCATCGACGGCATCCTGACCCCGGACGGCAGCCGGCTCGATCAGGCGCGCGGCGGCGACGTCGCGACGCAGGCGGCCATGGCCGCCGAGCAGGTCACGCGTGGCCTCGTCGGGCGCACGGTCGCCGAGGTCGAGCGCGACCTGATCCTGGAAACGCTCAAGCACTGCCTCGGCAACCGCACGCATGCCGCCAATATCCTCGGCATCTCGATCCGCACGCTGCGCAACAAGCTCAACGAGTACGCCGCCGACGGCGCGCCGATCCCGCCGGCTAACGGCGGCGCGGAGATGCGCGGCGCGGCGTGAGGCGCCCTGCATTGCATCGATGAGAGAGGCGCCGGCTTTTGCCGGCGCCGCAACGCTCCGGCCACCTCGCCAGGGCCGGGTCGCCGCCTCTACCGCGAACGCGTTGACCCTGGCGGCCCGCCGGTTTTCGGCGTTGAATCGGAGAGCTCTATCCGATCTGAGCACTACCGCAGTTCATTCGAAGCGGCCGTCCCGTTGTTCCGCCGTGCGGCACCGTCGGGGCAAGCAATCTTACGAAACATCACATTGTACGTTTTCGACGATACTGTTGCGGTGTCTCGCCGTGCCATGCCGTGAAGGCGGATGAGAAACGCGCCGGTTGTTTGAAACCGACCATTGCGCCGATCTCGGCGATATCCAGTTGAGACTCGGTCAATAGCTCCGCAGCCCGCCCGAGCCTCGCCCTTTGCAAAAATTGATATGGCGGCACGCCGAAGGTCTTCTTGAAGGCACGTACAAAATGGAAGCGGCTGAGGCCGGTCGCCTGCGCGATATCCTTTAGCGTCACATCCCGATGCAAATTGGAAAGCATGTAGTCACGGGCAAGCTTTGCCTGTACGGCACTTAGACTACCGACCGTCACCGCCGGTGACGACGCTGCGTCACGACTGATCTTCTCAAGCTCGTATATTGCGAGCAATCCGACCGTTTCGATGTGCATCGTGTCTGCCGGATTGTCATCGGTCAGAAGCGAGCGCACCTTCATGAGGGTCGTGCGCAGCGCATCATCGGAAAAATACACGCGAGCGCTCTTCGCGTTAGGGAGATTTGGCAGTTCCAGCTCTTCGGTGATGAGCTGCGGAGCAATCGAGATGCAGGTGAAGCTGTGACGCCCGCTGCCCAAGACGCTCCATCCGGAAATTTCGCAACCCGGTGGCGCGTAAGTCAACGTATTGCGGAGGTCGCGCCCTGCCGCATTCGCAGCGCCGTCGACACGAAGCTCACCATCCGCGAGGCGGATGTCATGAAGAGCCAGATAATGGCTGCTATCGGCCCAGCGGTAATCGAAGCCGCACGGCGCGCGCAAATCAACCGTCTCGGCATTGAGCCGCCCCCAGCGCAGAAGCCGGCGGCGGCGGTCGAGGGCTGCATCCTCCCGCGTTTGAAGCTCGACTGAACCAGGCTGCATCGATTGCCGCACCCCATCTGGATAACCCACGCCCTGCGAACGTATTGATGGCTCCCTATCAGGTTTAGAGGTGCGAACGCGACCTCTCATTCGCCTCAACCACCGACATAGACGCTTGGCTCACGGCCCGGTCCGCAGTTCGTCTTTGATTGCTATGCAGTGACGAGCGCGAAAGCGACATGTTAGCAGAATACTCCATCGGCTAATTGTTGCTCCGACTTTCGCTTTGTTGCGGTTAACCGCACCCCCGTGCTGCAGTTCTTTGTAGGATAGCTACAAATTTTCTTCGTGGATTGTGTCCCGCGCGCGCCCGGCGGGGGTTGAGCGTTTGTGAGGCAGCTTCGTGAGTGGGGATTCGTGCGAGTTGAACGTCAACGGCGATCCCACGCCTCCAGGGACGATGCAGAATTCTAAGCGGAGCAGTCAGGCGCCCCAACTCCCCGCATCGGTTGCATCGGTTTTCATCACGCAAGAACTGGCTGAGCGACAGCCGTCGAGCCCGAAAGACCCTGGGCAAGCCGAGGCCATGAAGGACCTGGCGCGCCAGATGGTCGACGACCCCGACCTGGTGCTCCCGCGTTTGGTCGATCGGGCAATGAGAATCTGTGGCGCCAGTTCAGCAGGCATTAGCCTTTATGAGGCCGAGCCCGCGCCCGGCGTATTTCGGTGGCATCATCTGCGCGGCGCGTTCGAGAAATTCACGGGGACAACGGTACCGCGCCATTTCAGTCCTTGCGGCGTTACGTTGGACTTCAAGACGCCAATGCTGGTGCGGCGTCCGGAGCGCGTCTACACGTGGCTTCAGGAAGCAAATGTGACGGTGCCGGAATGCCTCCTCGTGCCTTTATATGTCGGAGAGGCGGAGCCCCTCGGCACCCTTTGGATCGTATCGGAAGACGAAGGGCATTTTACATCGACGCATAGCGAGGCCATGACGGATCTGGCGGCCTTTGCGGGCATCGCCCTCAAAATGATCTTGGACCAGAAGAGGCTGACCGGCGCACTCGATCAGCACCAAGTTTTGGGGCGACAGGCGGGACACCTGGCGGCGATAGTGCAGGCTTCTTTCGACGCTATCGTTTCCATGGATTTGGATGGCACCATTCGGAGTTGGAATGCCGCCGCCGAGTCAATTTTTGGATGGTCCGCGCAAGAATTGGTCGGCCAATCCATTCTGACCATCATTCCGGCTGATCGCCGTCATGAAGAAGATTGGATATTGGGCCAAATTAGAGGCGGCCAAGGCATCCCCCGTTTCGAAAGCATCCGCCTTCGCAAGGACGGCAAACAAATACCCGTCGAATTGACAGTTTCCCCAGTTCGCGACGAACGCGGGGACGTCGTCGGCGTGTCGAAGATAGCGCGAGACGCCTCCGATGCGCTCGCGCTGCGCGCCAAACTGGAGGAAAGCGAGCAGCAGTTTCGGATGCTCGCCAATAACATCCCTCAACTGGCGTGGATGGCCGACCGGGACGGGTGGATTTATTGGTATAATGATCGCTGGTACGAATTCACCGGCACGACGCTGGATCAAATGCGCGGATGGGATTGGACGAGCGTCCATCATCCGGACCACATCGAGCGCGTCAAAGCCCGCATTCAACAAAGTTGGGATACCGGGATCGAATGGGAAGACACCTTCCCGCTCAGAGACAAAAACGGGCGTTATCGCTGGTTCCTCTCGCGTGCCATGCCGTTGCGAGACCAAAGCGGCGCAATCTTAAGGTGGTTTGGCACCAACACGGACATCACCGAACAGCGAGAGAGCGAGGAGAAGATTCAGCTCTTGATGGGCGAGGCCAACCATCGCACCAAGAATATGATCGCGGTGATACAAGCCCTGGTCACCAGAACCGCGGACAAGCAATATTCCGAGACCTTGGCGAAGCGATTGCAAGCATTGAGCGTCAACCAAGATATCCTGGTCAGACGCAATTGGAGCGGCGCGCCGCTTGGCGAGTTGATCCGCTCGCAGTTGGTCGCGGTCAGCGATTTGCTCGGGCAGCGGATTAGTCTCGATGGCAATTTAGACATTGAGGTGACCCCATCGGCGGGGGAATCAATCGGCCTCGCCATTCACGAGCTCTGCACAAACGCAACGAAGTACGGCTCGCTGTCCGTCGCCGACGGACAGGTTTCCATTTCGTGCTCGGTCGTTGGCGATTCCGACGGCAAGAAGCTTCTCATCGAGTGGCGAGAATCGGGAGGACCGAGCGTTTCCAAGCCCAAGCGACGCGGATTTGGATCGGTCATGATCGATCGCAGTCCGCGCATTGCGTTCGGGGCGGAGGTGGATTTCGGATTTCCGTCCGAAGGCTTTTTTGGAAGCTGATCGCCCCGCTCGAGCGCGTTCAGAAAGCGTAAGAGTGGAGCGAGCCGGCGCCTGACGCGCAGGTCAAGCGCGCAAATAAGCCCATCCGTCTTGCTGCCTTTGGGCAATGTGAAGCACCGCCACAGGCGTCGTTGTAACGCCGGTTGGCGCAATCGCGTTGGCGGCAACCAGACTATTCTCGCAGATGACGAGATACCGACGAAGTTCCAGAGTCCGGGCTCTCAAGTTCGCTGCGGACGGCTTCTCCGTTAAGGACGAGTTCGACCTCAACATCGGGAGCGGCCAGCAACAGGTTGCGGATATTCCGTCGCGCGCGGAGCAACGCGGCATGCGTCGGCGCATGCACGATCAGTCTCATGCGACCTCCCGTAACCTATTTGAGATTTGCTCGGTAAGACTGAGGACGGCGGGAGAGCCGAGGCGTTCATCGCGTGGCTGCGGGACGGACAGCTCTTCGAGAATACGGGCTGGGCTACCGCCCAGGACAATGATGCGGTCGGCCAAGAGGGCAGCCTCTTCGATATCGTGCGTCACAAACAGCACGGCACAGGCGCTACTTTGCCAGATGCGGATCAGTTCCGCCTGCAGCCGACGCCGCGTAATGGCGTCGACTGCGCTGAACGGTTCGTCCATCAACAAGATATCCGGTTGGACAGCCAACGCACGCGCAATGCCCACACGCTGTGTCTGGCCGCCGGACAACTGGTGCGGCCATCTGTCCGCGAGTTCCGCCACTCCCGTTGTGACAAGGACCTCGGCGATGCGATCGCGCTTGGTGGACGCATCCAGATCCAGCCCCTCCAGGCCCAGGCCCACATTCGCCCTTACGGTGCGCCACGGCATGAGGCGGCCGTCCTGAAACACCATGGCGCGGCGCCGCCGGCCTGCCAATCGCTCTGTGCTGATGCGCACCTCGCCGGCATCCGGGGACGTCAGCCCCGCGGCAATGCGCAAGAGGGTCGATTTGCCGACGCCCGATCCGCCGACCAGCGCAACGAATTCGCGACGGCGTATGGCGATGCTGAATTTCTCGACCACGTTGGCCGCGGCGCCGGCGTAGCGGTACCTGATCTGGTTTAACGCGACGACGGTGTCCATCTGAGCATCCAGTTTTCGGCCCAACCGAAGAGCATGTCGGTCAAGGCGTAGACGGCGGAAATGGCGAGCATGTAAACGACGACGGCATCATAGGCGCCGACGCCGGCGGCCGAATTCATTTCCTGCCCCATGCCGGGCACGCCAAGCAGTTCTGCGGCGATCAGCGTCATCCAGGCCTGGCCGACCCCGGTGCGCACGCCGCTCAAGATGCCGGGCGACGATGCCGGCAGTGTGACTTTGAGGCTGCGCTTGAAATACCCACCCTGACCGAAGGCCTGCGCCAGTTCATAAAGTCGAGGGTCGATCGCGCGCACCGCGCTGTAGGTCGCGAAGTAATTGACCCAAAACACGCCGATGGAGATAACGAAGGCCGCCCCAGCATTGCTGACGCCGAACCAGGCGATCGCGAACACGACCCAAGCCAGCGGCGGTATTGGCCGCAGCAGCCGAGAAACATAGGCCTGCAGGTCCTCGAACCAGGCAATCGTTGCCGCAGCCAATCCGAACAGAAATCCCAGCACCGTTCCAGCCGCGAGCCCCCAAACGTAATGGATGAGGCTCGATCCGATCGCCGGCAGCAGCCGGTGCGAGTGCCATTCTTGATAGACGGCGGCGGGAATCCCGAAGGGATCGGGAATGGTGCCGGGCCGGGTCCAGCCCGATACGGCAGCGATCTTCCATACCCCTATGAAGAGTACGACTCCCAATCCACGGAGAAAGAAGCGATTTAACCCTGTGAAGCGCGTCATCGCGGGGCAGGATAATTCGCGACGACGCTATCGTAAACCTTCAGATCAAAAAGCTTGCCGATGTCGACGTCTCGCTTCAGCGTGCCCGTCTTTTTCTGGAAATCGCGCATCCGCGTTGTGCCATCGACAATCTTATTCGGATCGGCAACGAAGCTGCCTTCGGACCGCTTAAGCGCAGCCTCGACCGTGGCAAGCTTCAGGCGACCGCCCCCGACATATTTCTGCACAGCCTTGGCGGCTTCGTTCGGCGCGCCATTGAGAAGATGCTTGGCTTTGATCTGCGCCGCAACGAGAGCTTTGACCAGGTCTGGATGATCCCGGAGAAACGTCTCGCGCACCGCAAGAACGGCACCGGGCTGTCCGGGAAACATTTGAGCGCCCTTCGCCACAACGGCTGCCCCCTTCGTCCTTGCCAGGACGCTGGAGACGATCGGCTCGAGAATGGCTGAACCGTCGACCGCGCCTGTAAGGAGCGACTGCTGCACCTGCGCCGCTCCCTGATAGACGATTTGCACCTCCGCAGGATCGACTTTCAATTCATTACGCAGCCAGTATTCGAGGACCGTATCGGGCACCGAACCACGCGGGAACGTGGAAATGATGGGCTTTCGTCCCATGGTTTGGCGAAACCGCGCAAAGGCGGTGCTCGGGTCGCCTGACTTGAACAGCGATGCAAGCTTCGGCAACGCGACGAAGCTGATCTGCTGAATGATGCAAGAAGCAACCACGCGGATGGCGGCACCCTTGGCGCGCGCGACCATCGCAGGACCGATGCCCAGATAGGCAACATCGAGTTGACCGCTCAACAAGGCCTGCACCATCGCCGGGCCATTTTGGAACTGGATCAAGTTCGGCTTGATGCCGGCGGACTTGAGCCAGCCCTTATCCAGCGCCACGAACAGCTGCGACACGGGCAGGATGGGCATGTAACCGATATCGACCCGCGTCTCCGCCTGGGCCGCCCCGCCCAAGCAGCTTGCAATCACGCCGAATGCGAGGGCCAGTCGCAGAAGCTTTTTTGTTTCATTGAATTGTCCCGGAGGTCGAAAGGTCGTGCAGCTCCAGATAGCATGAGATTTTACGCTGGCCATCCCCGGCAACAAAAATCGGAAATAATTGCTAGTTATTGCGTCATCGATAGGATGTTTTGCTACAATCGGCTGACACGCAAAAACGCCTTGCGGGCGGCCCTATCAAGCTCGCCGCTATCGGCCTGTGACGGGAGGCCCTCAGGCATTCGCGCGGTCGAAAACGAGACGTCATCGCGCCGACGGGCAAATTGAAAAGTCAGCGCAACCGTTCTGAGCGAGGATGTTCTTTTCGGTCGTAGGCAACGGTCTGAAACGCCGGCAGGAGATCGTCGCGCGACCAAGAGAAATCCGGACCGCTATTGAAGGCCGCAGAGCACCTTTTTGCGAAACGCTGGTCGCGCGGCGCAAAGGTCAGGTTGCGGCGGCTACCGGCCGCCGATTAGACGCACCCGCTTGGGCCGCTTCTGTT
>CAVZAO010000001.1:0-235488 GCA_963773225.1 uncultured Pseudomonadota bacterium | reverse complement strand
TTTCCAGCGCATGATTCCGACAAGCGGCGTATCGGACGAGGTCATGCGCCCTCTACGCCGAAGGCCCGTATGACCATCCGACTGCACCGTGGCGATCTGCCGGACCTCACCGCCTACAAGGGTTCGGTCGCCATCGACACCGAGACCATGGGGCTCGACCCGCGGCGTGACCGGTTGTGCGTGGTGCAGCTTTCCCCCGGCGACGGTTCCGCCGACGTGGTTCAGATCGCCGCCGGGCAGACCCGCGCCCCCAATATCGAGCGGCTGCTCGCCGACCGCTCGGTGCTCAAGCTCTTCCATTACGGCCGTTTCGATATCGGCATGATGTACAAGGCCTTCGGTGTCATGGCCGAACCGGTCTATTGCACCAAGATCGCTTCGCGACTCGCGCGCACGTATACCGACCGCCACGGACTCAAGGATCTCGCGCGCGAATTGCTCGCTGTCGATCTGTCGAAGCAGCAGCAGTCTTCGGACTGGGGCGCCGACGAATTGACCGACGCGCAGGTCGCCTACGCGGCCACCGACGTGCTGCATCTGCATGCGCTCAAGGAAAAGCTCGACGCCATGCTGGCGCGCGAAGGGCGGGCCGAGCTCGCAGCGGCGTGCTTCGGTTTCCTGCCCGAGCGAGTGCGACTCGATCTTGCCGGCTGGGCCGACGAGGATATATTTTCGCACTCGGCCTAGGGCCCTGTATTTGCGTAATTTTCGGCCGCAGCGTCGGCCTGCGCCGGAGTTCAGAACTGCCGCGGGCGGGCCATATTCATGCGGCATGGTCGCGTTTTGGTGACGCTAGCGTCGCGTGACCTCCACCCGAACCGTCTTGGATCCAGAACGCCAGCCCCGGCATGAATCGCGTGATCTCAGCCAGAACCGATCCGGAGACCGCGCGGGCGCATTGGACAATGAACCGGCGCGACAGCGCGCGAGCCTTCAAGGCCGCGCGCCGTCACAGCCGGCTCGTGCGCATCTTGCGCGTGGCGCTGCCGCTCGCGGTCGCGGTCACATTCGTCGTGATTACCTTGATGACCTATTTCAATCCGCTACGTAGCCTCAGCGGAATTCCGGCCAATATCGGCGCCACGGTGGTGCACGGCAGCAAGGTGACCATGGAGCAGCCGAAACTGTCGGGGTTCACGCGTGACGAGCGCAGCTACAATCTGACCGCCGATTCGGCCGCGCAGGACCTGACCAAACCGGACATCATCGAACTCAACAACATTCGGGCCGGAATCGAAATGAAGGACAAGAGCACGGTGCACATGTCCGCGCTCAAGGGCGTCTACGACAGTAAGAAAGAGATGCTCAAGCTCGACAGCAACATCAAGCTCAGATCCAGCAACGGCTACAGCGGCCTGTTGAGCGAGGCGACCGTCGACATCAAGAAGGGCGACGTGCTTTCGCAGCATCCGGTGCGAATCAACATGATGCATGGGACGCTGGAGGCCAACCGGCTGCGGATCACCGATTCCGGTGATGTGATCCGATTCGACCGCGGCGTGGAGATGACGGTGATGCTCAACGGCAGCGAACTGGCCAAGCCGCGCAATGCCGTCTCTGCCAGGCCCGGCGCCGTCAAGGGGACGCAGTAATCGTGTTTGTTCGCGTCGGCCGCTTCGTCATCATCGCGGTTGCCGCGCTGGCGCTTGCAAGCGCCGGCGCCGCCGCGCCTCGCAAAGCGAAACCGACGCCGAGCGGCCCGCCGAACGCACTCCAGGGCTTTTCGCAGAACCGCGATCAGCCAGTACACATCCAGGCCGCCAAGCTTGAGGTGCATGACAAGCAGCAGGTCGCGACCTTCAGCGGCGACGTGCGCGTCCGGCAGGGCGACACCGACATGCGCTGCCGCACGCTCAAGGTCTTTTATGAGCGCGACCAGGACGGCGCCAAAAAGGGCGACGCCAAGGCTGACAAGGGCCAGACCAAGACCATCCAGGCGGCGGCGCCGGGGCCCGGTGGCGCACAGAAGATCCGGCGGCTGGAAGCGATCGGCAACGTTGTGGTGACCCAGAAGAGCCAGACCGCCAGCGGCAATCTCGGGATCTTCGACATGAAATCCAACACGGTCACGCTGACCGGCAATGTCGTGATGACCCAGGGTAAGAACGTGCTGCGGGGCGACAAGTTGGTGGTCAACCTGACCAGCGGCGTGTCGCGCGTCGAGTTGGCCCGAAATGGGCACGGCCGGGTCGAGGGCCTGTTCGTGCCGAGCGGCAACGGCGGCAAGAGCCCGCTGGGTCCAATCCATTGATGCGCCTCGGCCGCGCTTCATCCAGGCACGAGTGGTCCGCCAGCCCCGGGAATCGGCTAAGGTCAGGCCCCGCGGCGGCGTTGGGCGGTCGCCGCGCAGGAACCTCGCACGGCAGGGCCACCGGTTGAATATTCTCACACTGTTTCGGCGGCAGACGCAGGCGCCGCGTGTGGCCGTGCGGCAGCAGCCGCAGATGCAGCCGCAACAGCAGCAGAAGAAGCCGCAGCAGCGCGCGCCGGCCCCGGCCGCGCGTCAAGCGGCCGCTGCGGCTCCACAAGCGCCCGCCAGGCCGCGCCGCGACGGCGACGGGCGCCAGCCGGCGCGGCAGGCCTATCTCGCCACCCACGGCGTCGAGAAGACCTTCGGCACCCGCAAGGTGGTCAAGGGCGTTACGCTCTACGTGCGGCGCGGCGAGGCGGTTGGCCTGCTCGGTCCCAACGGGGCCGGCAAGACCACCGTGTTCTACATGATCACCGGCCTGATCAAGGCCGACCGCGGCCGCATCGAGCTCGACGGCTACGACGTCACCGTGCTGCCGATGTACCAGCGCGCCCGGCTCGGCATCGGCTATCTGCCGCAGGAGGCGTCGATCTTCCGCGGCCTCAATGTGGAAGAAAACATACGTGCCGTTCTCGAGGTCGTCGAACCCGACCGCCGCCGGCGCGAGGCCGACCTCAACGCGCTGCTCGAGGAGTTCAACATCACTCGCCTGCGCAAGACGCCGACCATCGCACTCTCCGGCGGCGAGCGCCGCCGCGTCGAGATCGCGCGCGCGTTGGCGACGCGGCCGAGCTACATGCTGCTCGACGAACCCTTCGCCGGCATCGATCCGATTGCAGTGGGCGACATCCAGCAGCTGGTGCGGCACCTGACCAACCGCGGTATCGGAGTGTTGATCACCGACCACAATGTGCGCGAGACGCTCGGCCTCACCGACCGCGCCTACATCATCTACTCGGGCGAAGTGTTGATGGAGGGGCGCCCGGAGGAGATCGTGAATAATCCGGACGTCCGGCGTCTCTATCTGGGCGAAGAATTCAAGCTCTGAGTTGGCTCCAGATGGCGAGCGCAGGCCTTCTTGATTAAGATTGCATCAGCAAGATTATTCTGCCTAATCTTTATGCAATGCTGCAGTGCGCAATGACATACCGCTGCCGGCAAGAACCTGCTATAAAGAGTCTAAAGCAAGAATCGGACCAATTTCCGCCGGGAAGCCTTTATGGCGCTGTCACAACGCCTCGAGTTCCGCCAGTCCCAAGCGCTGGTGATGACGCCGCAGCTGATGCAGGCCATCAAGCTGCTGCAGCTCTCCAGCCTGGACCTTGCGGCTTATGTGGAAACGGAGCTCGAGAAGAACCCGCTGCTTGAGCGCAGCAGCGATGACGATGACGCGCCCGCGGCCGCCGCGGAGCGAGACGACGGTGCCGCCGACGGCGGTGATGGTGATGGCGATGACGGCGCCAGCCCGGACTGGATGCGCGAGGAAAACTTCGACAGCAGCCGCAGCGCGATGGAGCAGTCCCTCGGCACCGAGCTCGAGAACGTCTTTCCCGATGACGGCGGCGAGAAGAGTGCGCCGGCCGAGATGCCGCCGCCGAGTTATTCGGAATGGTCTGGCACCGGTGCGGGCGGCGACGATGGCTACAATCTGGAGGCCTTCGTTTCGGCGGAAGCGACGCTCGGCGACCATCTCGCCGAGCAGATGGCGTTGACGATCGTCGATCCGGTGCAACGCATGATCGGGCAGTACCTTATCGATATGGTGGACGAGGCTGGTTATCTTGCCGGCGATCTCGAGGGTGTGGCGGAAAAGCTTGGCGCGCCGCTCGCCGATGTCGAAGCGGTGCTCGCCGTCCTGCAAACCTTCGATCCGCCCGGCGTCTGCGCGCGCAACCTCACCGAATGCCTGGCGATCCAGTTGAGGGAGCGTGACCGCTTCGACCCCGCCATGCAGTCGCTCGTCGGCCATCTCGATCTTCTGGCCAAGCGCGACTTCGCCGCGCTCCGGCGCCTCGCAGCCGTCGACGACGAGGACCTCGTCGATATGATCGCCGAGATCCGCAGCCTTAATCCCAAGCCTGGCGCGTCCTTCGGCTCTACGATGGTGCAACCGATCGTGCCCGACGTGTTCGTGCGCGCTGCGCCCGATGGCACCTGGCAGGTCGAGCTGAATTCCGACACGTTGCCGAAAGTGCTGATCAACCAGCGTTATTACGCGCAGGTGGCGAAGGGCAGCAAAAACGACAAGGACAAGACCTATATCGCCGACTGCCTGCAGACCGCGACCTGGCTGGTGCGCGCACTCGACCAGCGCGCCAAAACCATCCTCAAGGTCTCGGGTGAGATCGTGCGCCAACAGGACGCATTCTTTGCACAGGGCGTGCAGTATTTGCGTCCGCTCAATTTGAAGACCGTGGCAGACGCCATCAGCATGCATGAATTGACCGTGTCGCGCGTGACCGCTAACAAGTACATGGCGACCAGCCGCGGCATCTTCGAATTGAAATATTTCTTCACATCGTCGATCGCGTCTGCCAATGGCGGCGAGGCGCATTCCGCCGAGGCCGTGCGCCACCGTATCCGCCAATTGATCGACGGCGAGACCGCTACTGACGTGCTGTCCGACGATAATATCGTCGACCGGCTGCGTGCGGCCGGCATCGACATCGCGCGCCGCACGGTCGCAAAGTACCGTGAGGCCATGCGCATTCCGTCTTCGGTGCAGCGCCGGCGCGAGAAGCAGGCCGCGGCCTCATGAGCCCGCGACGGCGCGCCGCGCATTGACCTTTGCCGCAACATTCTTAAGCTGATCTGCGTTAGCCGGGGCGGATAACGCGCGGCGATTCGAACCGCGCGAACACAGGAGGCCATCTATGCCTTTGCGCGTTTCGGGTAAGAATATCAGCGTCGGTTCGGCCTTGCGGCAGCGCATCGTCGACCGTGTCGAGGACGCGACCGAAAAATACTTTCGCGGCGGGTACTCGGGGCATGCTGTCGTCGGCCGCGACGGCTTCGGGTTCCGTACGGAGTGCGTCCTGCATCTCGATTCCGGTGCATTACTCGAAGCCGAGGGCAAGGCGCCCGACGCCTACGACAGTGCTGATCAGGCGGCAGGCCGTATCGAAAAACGCCTGCGCCGCTACAAACGCCGCCGGAAGGACCATCAAGCGCTGCGAGGGGGTCGTTAATTTTCCAAAATTGCAAGAAAAATCGGCAAATTCTGCACAGCATTCACCGTTGACGACGCGGCACACCGCTCTTATGGTCCGCGGCCTCATCACCCCCTTGCACCGCGCCGCCGATTTTTCCGATCATTGGACATGTCCATGACGCTCAGCGATCTCGTCGGGCCCAACGCCGTTATTCCGGCGCTCAAGGTCAACGGCAAGAAGCAGGCGATCCAGGAGCTCGCTGCCCGCGCGGCCGCGCTCACGGGGCAGAATGAGCGCGCGATTCTGGAAATCCTGCTCCAGCGCGAGAAGCTCGGCTCGACGGCCGTCGGCAACGGCGTCGCGATCCCGCACGGCAAGCTGCCCAAGCTTGGCCGATTGTTCGGCCTGTTCGCGCGGCTGGAGCGACCGATCGACTTCGAGGCGCTCGACGGCCAGCCGGTCGATCTGATCTTCCTCCTGCTGGCGCCGGAAGCCGCCGGTGCCGACCATTTGAAAGCGCTGGCGCGCGTCGCGCGTCTGCTGCGCGACCCGGAGATCGAGCGCAAGCTGCGGGAATCCGACGACGCCGACGCACTCTACGCGGTGCTGGCGATGCCGCCCGAAAGCAGCGCGGCGTAATCAACAAACACCATCATCCTGGGACGCGCGCGTCCGCGTTCGAACCCGCAATCCATACGCCGCGATGCGGCGCATGGATGCGGCGCTTGCGCGTTCGGCCCGACCCGGAATGCGAGATTAAAGTAGTTCACCGGGCGACGGCGCTCGCGCGGCGGCCCCGTGATGACCAGCGAATTCGAAATTTCCGACAGGCGTGCGCCGTCAGTGCACGCTGACCGTCTCGAGCTCCTGGCTCCAGGCATTTGCAAGCGCGGCTTCGCGCGTGTCCGTCAGCATGATGGGCGTGCCGTCGGCGGCGTGTAGCGAAAACAGCTCGACGCCCGGCTCGACCGTCGGCGCCTGCGGAAACATTGCGGCGACGTCCTCGGAGCGGATCGCGCGCACATATGCGATCTCGCCGTCGCCGAGCTGCGCCAGCGCTTCCTGCGTGATCACGGGATGGGCTTCGCCCGGTTCGATAGTGTTTGTGTCGATCTTGTCGTTGGTCATATCGTTGGTCATGGCCCTCGACTCCTTTCTGGGATGCGTGACGCGGTCGAGTCCTGTTATCGCGCTCTCATTCCTGGTCGTTGATGGCGATGGTCCTGATGATCCGCTCTGGCTGGGGCCGGATCAGGTCGATCGACAACAATCCGTTCTTCAAGTCAGCGCCTGCAACCTCCATGCCGTCCGCCAGCACGAAGGTGCGCTGGAACTGGCGGGCTGCGATGCCGCGGTGCAGATAGTGGCGGGACTTGTCGTCCTGCTGCCGCCCGCGAATCACCAGTTGGCTTTCCTCGACGGTCACGTCGAGCTGATCGCGGGTGAAACCTGCCACCGCCAGAGTTATGCGCAGCCGGTCCGGGTTTTCACCGTCGTCCGCCAGCCGTTCAATATTGTACGGCGGGTAGCCATCGGCGCCCTTGGTGACTCGGTCGAGCACCCGCTCGATCTCGTCAAAACCCAGCAAAAACGGGCTGGAAAGGGTCGGAACTCGTGACATGGCCTCAAAGTCCTCGCTTGAAGCGACTTTGACGGGGCCCTTGATAGGCACCCCCTCAAGCCGGGGCGGCATCTGCCGTCCGACCGCCCCTAATATGGGCAAGTCCGGTTAAGCGTTCAAGAACACGGGGAAATCGGGTGCTGGGCGGCTATAGTGGGCGGCCAGGGGGGATTTTTCCGTGACCGAGTTGACCGTTTACCCGAAGCTGACCGTGCGGGCCGTCCGCGCTCGCCCGGTCGAGGTCCCGCTCAATTTCGTGCTGGGCACCAGCCAGGGCGCGCTGCGCCAGGTGCCGCTGGTGTTGATCGATCTCGAAACCGAGGAGGGCATCACCGGTCGCGCTTGGTTGTTTGCCTATCTGGCGGCCGCCGGAATGGCGATCGTCAACCTTGTCCGAGAGCTCGAGCGGCTCGCCCGGGGCGAGCGGCTCGACCCCACCACGCTGGGGGCACTACTCAATCGCCGCTTCGCGCTGATCGGCGTTCAGGGCATCGTGCGCATGGCGCTCGCCGGCTTCGACACTGCGCTGTGGGACGCGCTCGCGCAGGCCGCTGGGCAGCCGTTGGCGCGCTTCCTCGGTGCAGCCCCGCGGCCGATCCCGGCCTACAACAGTTGCGGGCTCGGAATCACGGAAGACTTAGGTGCGCTCGCCGCCGAGGCCGAGACGCTGCTCGGCATGGGCAATTTCAGCGCCGTGAAGCTGAGGCTCGGCTATCCGACGCTGGCGCAGGACATCGCCGCCGTGCGCGCAGTGCGCAAGCGTATCGGCGACAACGCGTTGCTGATGGTCGATTATAATCAAGGGCTTTCGCTGCCCGAAGCGCTTGAACGCGGCGCCGCGCTCGACGATGAAGGGATCTATTGGCTGGAAGAGCCGATCCGCCATGACGACTACGCCGGCGCCGCGCGACTGACCCGCGAGCTCAAGACACCGGTTCAGATTGGCGAGAACTTCTCGCTTCCCGCCGGCATGGCGGTGGCGCTCGACCAGAATTGCAGCGACTACATCATGCCCGATCTCGAGCGTATCGGCGGCGTCAGCGGTTGGCGCGACGCCGCCGAACTCGCGAGTGCGCGCGGCATTCCGATGTCGTCGCATCTGTTCCCGGAGGTGAGCGCGCACCTGCTCTGCGCCACGCCGACCTGCCACTTCCTCGAATATGTCGATTGGGCCAACGTTCTGCTCGAAGCGCCGCTCACCATCGTCGACGGTCACGCCGTAACGCCTGCACGGCCCGGCAATGGCCTCGTTTGGAACGAGGAAGTAGTTGAACGTTACCACTTGCGCTAACGCGCTTTAACAAGCGTCGTAAGGACCGGCTTGCGCGCCGTTCGATTAATCATGCGCGTTTGCCTTGTTTGGCTAAAAATTTCCAAAATACCGAAGTGCCTGGAACGCGCCACTTATCATTCCTCCGTGCCGGCAAGGAATTGTCCGGCGTTCAGCATTGGGGGAATTGGCGTTGCTCAAGAGAAGCATCTACGTCGACGATCCACTCGAGCCGCCCATCGAACAGAAAGTCTTTCGTGCGGCCAAGCTCACTTGTGTCGTCTTCGCGGGCGCGGCGTTGACGCTCAGCACCCTTGACCTGCTGAACGTAAGGTCGGTCGAAAGCGCATCCGCGTTCCTTCACACCCACAGCCTTGCCAACCTCTCACGGGCCTTGCGGTCGGCATTGTCAGACGTCGCCGAAGCCGCGCCCTCGCCCTATGCGACGGTGGATATCCCGCGCGGCAATGTCGCGTTTGCGCCGCTGCGGCCCGCGGCGCGCGTGATGCGCTCGTCGGCCATTGCGACGGTGCGCGCCGTGCAGGCGCTTGGCGATCATGATGCGCATATGCGCGCCGCGCTCGAGCACGACCTGTCGCCGGTCGATGCGTTGTCGGAAGCGCCCGATCAGGACGCGGTGAACGTCGCGCTTGACGCGCCGCCGACGGCGCTAACAGCGAAGCCGTTATCGACGACAGCTGTGGCCGATGCTGCATTCGCTTCGGCGCCGGACGAGGGCCTGATCAAGCTCGCCAGCCTCGAGGCCAGCGACGGGCCGGTGGCGGGGCCGCCTGTGCCGCCGTCGGTTCCGCTGCCGTCGGTGATCCGCGTGCTGCCGCGTCCGGCGCCGCCGATGTCGCCGGCGCAGCGGCTGCATCTCATCGGGAAGTCACGCGCGCGTGCCCAGAATTGCTTGGCGCGCGCAATCTATTTCGAAGCGCGCGACCAGCCCTATCGCGGCCAGGTGGCGGTGGCGCAGGTGGTGATGAACCGCGTGTTCTCCGGCGTCTATCCGCGCGACGTCTGCGGCGTTGTCTATCAGAACGCCAGCCACCGCCTGGCCTGCCAGTTCACCTTCGCCTGCGACGGCAAGCCGGACATCATCACGGAGCGGCGGCCGTGGTATCGCGCCGAGCGCATCGCCCGGCTGACGTTGGACGGCAAACTCTACGTGCAGGCGGTCGGTACGGCGACGCACTATCACGCCACCTACGTGCATCCGTACTGGGTGCGCGAGATGCGCCGCTACGCGCGCGAGGGCATCCATCTGTTCTATCGCCCGCGCGCCTGGGGCAACGGATCAAACGAGCCGATCTGGTCGAGCAAGGAATTGGCGGCGAACGAGTATTACAAGCGGCGGCGGTGATCAGGGCCGGTCAAATCCGGCCTTCAGCGCGCGCGGCGGGGAGGGGGGAGGTTGGTGGAGCCAGGCGGGATCGAACCGCCGACCTCCTGCATGCCATGCAGGCGCTCTCCCAGCTGAGCTATGGCCCCGAAACTCTCTGCCGCGCGTGGCGCCTCTTGGGTGAAGGCGGCGGCACCATAATGGGCGTTTGCCGAAACGGCAAATGCCAATCAGGTCTCTTCTTCTTTTTCGATGCCGTCGCCGATAATGTCGCTGACGTCGGTATCGCCTTCCTCGTCTTCCTCGATGAACGCGGCGTCGTCCATGCTCTCGTCGATCTCGACATCTTCGTCGTCGGAGTCGGTGTCCGCTTCCGCGGTCGCCTTCTTCTTGCTGCCCGTGCTCTCGGCGTCCGCCTCCTCGAGCGAGACGAGCTCGACGTCGGCGTTCTCCGGCACGGTCGCTTCGGCTTCCTCGGGGGCGGGCTTGGCCGCCGCCGGCTCGGGCCGCGCGCGCGCGGGCGCCGCGATCGGCACGACCTTGCCTGTATAGGGCGAGATCACCGGCGTCTTGTTGAGATCGTAGAACTTGCGGCCGGTATCAGGACAGACGCGCTTGGTGCCCAGATCGGTTTTCGCCACGGGTCAGTGTTCCTCGGAATTAGGCGGCTTTGAATCGGTGCTTCACTTGGCTAGTTGCGGCCCGCCTGTCAATACCGGCGAGTTCCCGGTGTGGCCGCGCCCGGCCGGGATGACGGCCCGCGCGGGCGCGTGCTAGGAGGGCCCGCCCTCTCAAGGATAACGCCCGGTGAACAGCGCCCCGTCGACGCCCGATTCGAGCCCCGTTTTGACGCCGCTGACGGCCCGCCGTGCAGGTCCGCTCAAGGGCCGCCTGCGGGTGCCGGGCGACAAGTCGATTTCCCACCGCGCCCTCATCCTGGCCGCCCTGACGGTCGGGGAAAGCAGGGTTTCGGGCCTGTTGGAGGGCGAAGACGTCCTGCACACCGCGGAGGCCATGCGGGCGCTGGGCGCCCGGCTTACCCGCGGCGCCGACGGGGTGTGGCGAGTTCATGGCGTCGGGGTCGGCGGTTTTGCCGCTCCGGCGGCCCCGCTCGACTTCGGCAACTCCGGCACCGGTTGCCGGCTGGTGCTGGGGGCGGTGGCCGGCTCGACGGTGACCGCCACCTTCGACGGCGACGCCTCCTTGCGCAAACGGCCGATGCGGCGCGTGCTCGATCCGCTCGAGCGCATGGGCGCCCGGGTGCTGAGCGAGGCCGAAGGCGGCCGCCTGCCGATCACGCTGCAAGGCGCGGTCGACCCGATGCCGATCATCTACGAATTGCCGGTGCCTTCGGCGCAGCTCAAGTCGGCGGTGCTGCTCGCGGGGCTCGCCGCGCCGGGCGAAACAACGGTAATCGAAGCGGAGGCGAGCCGCGATCACACCGAACGGATGCTGAAGCATTTCGGTGCCAAGATCGTCAGCAAGCCGCATGGTCAGCACGGCCGCCGCATCACGCTCAGCGGCCAGCCTGAATTGACCCCGGCGCAGGTCGTCGTTCCCGCTGACCCTTCGTCCGCCGCTTTCCCGTTAGTCGCCGCGCTGATCGTGCCGGGCTCGGACGTGGTGCTGGAGGCCGTGATGACAAACCCGCTGCGCACCGGGCTTTTTGCGACGTTGCGCGAAATGGGTGCCGCCATCGAGGCGCTCGACACGCGCTCGGACGGCGGCGAGGAAGTGGCCGATCTCAGGGTGCGCTTCTCCAAGCTGAAGGGCGTTGACGTGCCGGCCGAGCGCGCGCCCGCGATGATCGACGAATACTTGGTGTTGGCGGTGGCTGCGGCTTTCGCCGAAGGTATGACGCGCATGAAGGGCTTGCAGGAGTTGCGGGTGAAGGAAAGCGACCGCTTGGCCGCCACCGCCGATATGCTGCGCGTGAATGGGGTGACGGTGGAGATCGAAGGCGATGATCTGATCGTCCATGGTGGCGCGGTTGCCGGCGGCGGCACGGTGACGACCCATATGGATCACCGCATCGCCATGTCGGCGCTGGTGATGGGGCTCGCCAGCGAGAGCCCGGTGGCCATCGACGATTCCGCTTTCATCGCCACCAGCTTCCCCGGTTTCGTCGATCTGATGCGCGGGCTCGGGGCGGACCTGGGATGATCATCGCTCTCGACGGTCCCGCCGCATCGGGCAAAGGCACTTTGGGCAAGAGGCTCGCCGCTCATTACGGCCTGCGCCATCTCGATACCGGCCTGCTGTACCGGGCGGTGGCCAAGGCCGTGCTCGATACCGGCCGCCGGCCGGATGATATCGACGCCGCGGTTGCGGCCGCCAAGGCGCTCGATCCGCTGAAATTCGATGAAAAAGCCCTGAAAGGCGCCGGAGTCGGCGAAGCGGCGTCGGTTGTGTCGGCGATTCCCGCCGTGCGCGAGGCCTTGTTCGCCTTCCAGCGGGACTTCGCCGCCCAGGCGCCGGGGGCTGTGCTCGACGGGCGCGATATCGGTACTGTCATATGCCCGGACGCCGATGTGAAGATCTTCGTCACCGCCAGCGCCGAGGCGCGCGCCGCCCGGCGCGCCAAGGAGTACGCCACCTCGGGTCAGCCGGCCGATCTCGCGGCGGTGCTGGCCGACATCCGGGCCCGCGACGCGCGTGACATGAACCGGGCCGCGGCCCCTTTGAAACAGGCCCCGGATGCATACTTGCTGGATACGACAACTTTGGATATAGACGCCGCAATCCGGGCCGCCGTCGACATCGTCGAGGCTGGCCGAGCGGGCCGAGGGCGCGGCTAACGCCCCTCGTGTTGGAGGACAAAGTCCCGCTCGAGCCTCTGCGTTAGTCGCCCCGTTACGCTCAATCGTTCCAAAAGCACGGACTTTGCGCCGGCCATCCGGGATTCCGGAGGCCGCCGAAGCTTTGCGGAAACTTCGGCCCGCGCTTTTCGAACGCCATTCCAACCCGCCGGCGCAACCGCTCAACAGGAGATTTCATGGCCACAGCTGCTGCTCACACCCCTACGCGTGAAGATTTCGCCGCTATGCTTGACGAGTCCTTCGAGGGCGGAAACCTGCAGGAAGGTTCCGTTATCAAGGGCACGGTCGTCGGCATCGAAAAGGACCTCGCCGTCATCGACGTCGGGCTGAAGACCGAAGGCCGCGTCGCGCTACGCGAGTTCGCGGCGCCCGGCCGTCAGGCCGACATCAAAGTCGGCGACGAAGTCGAGGTCTACCTGGAGCGCGTCGAGAACGCGCTCGGTGAGGCGGTGCTGTCACGCGACAAGGCGCGGCGCGAGGAGAGCTGGGGCAAGCTGGAGAAGGCCTTCCAGAACAACGAGAAGGTCACCGGCGTGATCTTCAACCAGGTCAAGGGCGGCTTCACCGTCGATCTCGATGGCGCCGTGGCCTTCCTGCCGCGTTCGCAGGTGGACATCCGCCCGATCCGCGACGTCACCCCGCTGATGAACGTCAACCAGCCGTTCCAGATCCTGAAGATGGATCGCCGCCGCGGCAACATCGTCGTGTCGCGCCGCACCGTGCTGGAAGAGACCCGCGCCGAACAGCGCCAGGAGCTGGTACAGAACCTGGAAGAGGGTCAGGTGATCGAGGGCGTGGTGAAGAACATCACCGACTACGGCGCCTTCGTCGACCTCGGCGGCATCGACGGCCTCCTGCATGTCACCGACATCGCATGGCGGCGCGTTAATCACCCGACCGAGGTGCTGTCCATCGGCCAGCACGTCAAGGTCAAGATCATCAAGATCAACCACGAGACCCACCGCATCTCACTCGGCATGAAGCAGCTGCTGGACGATCCGTGGCAGGGCATTGAGGCCAAGTATCCGGTGAGCGCCAAGTTCAAGGGCCGCGTCACCAATATCACCGACTACGGCGCCTTCGTGGAGCTGGAGCCGGGCATCGAAGGCCTCATCCACGTTTCCGAAATGTCGTGGACCAAGAAGAACGTGCATCCCGGCAAGATCGTCTCCACCTCGCAGGAAGTGGAAGTGCAGATACTCGAGGTTGATCCGGTCAAGCGCCGCATCTCGCTCGGCCTCAAGCAGACCATGCGCAATCCGTGGGAGGTCTTCGTCGAGAAGCACCCGCCCGGCTCGGTGGTCGAAGGCGAGGTCAAGAACAAGACCGAATTCGGCCTGTTCCTCGGCCTCGACGGCGATGTCGACGGCATGGTCCATCTCTCGGACCTGGACTGGAAGCGTCCTGGCGAGCAGGTGATCGACGAGTACAAGAAGGGCGATATGGTCAAGGCCCAGGTGCTCGACGTCGACGTCGACAAGGAGCGCATCGCGCTCGGCATCAAGCAGCTCGCAGGCGATCCGATGGAGTCGGCCGGCGAGCTGAAGAAGAACGCCGTCGTCACCTGTGAGGTGACGGACGTGAAGGAAGGCGGCATCGACGTGAAGATCGTCGGCACCGACCTGACCGCGTTCATCAAGCGCTCGGATCTGGCCCGCGACCGCGGCGAGCAACGCCCCGAGCGCTTCGCCGTCGGCCAGAAGGTGGACGCCCGCGTCACCCAATTCGACCGCAAGACCCACAAGCTCGGCATCTCCATCAAGGCCCTGGAAGTGGCCGAGGAGAAGGAAGCCATCGCGCAGTACGGCTCGTCCGACTCGGGCGCGTCGCTCGGCGACATCCTGGGCGCTGCGCTCAAGCAGCGTGCCGGCGCCGAGAGCGAGGACGAGACCGAAAAGAGCGAGGACTGAGCCTTTTTCGGACGCTCAAGAAGCCCCCGGGGTCCATCCCCCGGGGGTTTTTCTTTTGGACATGGCCGTGCCGACAATTTCGTGCCAAGAAGCGGCCTGAGAACGGAGCCTCACACGCGGTGACGGCCCCGCTGTCCGGTTTCGAGGAACGCTGACCCCATGTCGCTTGATGCCGATGCCATCGTCGATCGCCGCCGGTTGAGGAGGAAGCTCGCCTTCTGGCGCATTGCCGCGCTGGTGGTCGTCCTGCTCGCGGTCGTCGGTATCATCGTCGCGCTGAAGCCGGGCGGACATCTGCTGCCGCAGCCGGGCTATATAGCGCGCCTGCACATCAAGGGCCTGATCCGCGACAACGAGGATCGCGTCGAGGCGCTGGCGAAGCTGGCGAAGTCGAAGGCCGCCCAGGCGGTGATCATCCACATCAACAGCCCGGGCGGGACCACCGCCGGCTCGCAGCAGCTCTACGACAGTTTGCGCGCCCTGCAGGCCCAGAAGCCGACCGTGGTGGTGGTGGACGGCCTGGCGGCCTCGGGCGCCTATATCGCGGCGTTGTCCTGCGACCACATCATCGCCGAGGACACCTCGCTTGTCGGCTCCATTGGCGTGCTGTTTCAGTTTCCGAACTTCAGCGAGGCGCTGAAGACCCTCGGCATCAAGGTGGAGTCGATCAAGTCGACGCCGCTCAAGGCCGCGCCCAACGGGTTCGAGCCCACCAGCCCGGAGGCGCGCGCGGCCATCCAGTCGATCGTGCTCAATTCCTACGCCTGGTTCAAAAACCTCGTAAAGACGCGCCGCAACATGAGCGACGCGCAGCTTGCGGCGGTCGATGACGGCCGCGTTTTCACCGGGCGCCAGGGCTTGCCGCTGAAGCTGATCGACGGCCTCGGCAACGAGAAGACCGCGATCGCCTGGCTGGAAAAGACCAAGAACGTACGTGCCAACCTTCCGGTGCGGGATTATGCGCTGGAGCCGCGCTTCAGCGAGCTTTCCTTCCTGCACGTGGCGGCCTGGACCTTCGACGCCATCGGCTTGTCGGCGGCGGCGCGGCGGCTGGAGGATTGGGGCGGGGTGCAGGCAGTGGAGAGACTAAATCTTGACGGTCTGCTAGCGCTTTGGCACCCTCCAGGTTCCCGATGACCCGAGTAAGGCGGCGTCATGATCAAGTCTGAACTTGTCCAGCGCATTGCCTCGCAGAATCCGCACCTTTACCAGCGCGACGTCGAGAACATAGTTAACGCGATCCTCGGCGAGATCACCGCCGCCATGGCGCGTGGCGACCGAGTCGAATTGCGCGGGTTCGGAGCGTTTTCCGTGAAGCATCGTCCGGCCCGCACCGGCCGCAATCCGCGCACCGGCGCCCATGTGTCGGTCGACCAGAAGTCGGTGCCGTTCTTCAAGACCGGCAAGGAAATGCGCGAGCGTCTCAACAAGGCCGACGGCGCCGACGAGATGCCCGAGCAGAGCGCGGCGTCGGGCGTCTAAGTCCGCGGTCATTTCAGCGCCCCGGGCTGCGGAGCCGGGTCCTCGATGTTATCTAGGGACCGTTGGAGTTCCGGCGTCAGCGCGCCCGGGACGAGAGGTGTTCAATGTTCCGCAAGATCGTCGCCGCTGTCATCCTGATACCCCTGGCCGTCGTCATCATCGCCTTCGCGGTGGCCAACCGGCAGGCGGTGACCGTCTCCTTCGACCCATTCTCTTCGGCCGCGCCGGCCTACGCGGCGACGGTGCCGCTGTTCGTGCTGATCTTCATCCTAGTGATCCTGGGGGTGATCGTGGGCGGCATCGCGGCGTGGTTCCGCCAGGGCAAGTGGCGGCGGCTCGCCCGCCGGCTCGAGGGCGACGTGCGCGATCTGCACGCCGAGATCGAGGCCATTCGCCGGCGCGAGCACGCCGTGCCGCCCACCGCAGCCGGGCAGCCTTCCGGGCCAGCGACCGGCCTGGGCCCGCATCCGCTGATTCCGCCCGGCAATCCCTGAGTCCGCTTCCGGCTTTGCGCCTGGAGGATAAGGCGGTAGAACCCGGCCATTATGGCTTTGACGGTCAAAATCTGCGGGCTGCGGACCGCCGCCACCCTCGAGGTGGCGCTGGAGGCGGGGGCCGATCTCGTCGGCTTCGTGTTCTTTCCGCCGAGCCCGCGCCATCTCGGGCTTGAAGCGGCTCGTGAGCTGGCGCGCCGGGTGAAGGGCCGCGCCGGCATCGTGGCGCTCACCGTCGACGCCACCGACCACACCCTCGCCGACATCGTGCGCGAGGTGAAGCCCGACATGCTGCAATTGCATGGGCGCGAGACGCCGGACCGCGTCGTGGCCGTGCGCACTCGATACGGCCTGCGGGTGATCAAGGCCCTGCCGATCGCGGAGCGCGCCGACCTCTCGCCCGTCCGTTCTTACGCCCACGTCGCCGACCGGCTGCTGTTCGATGCCCGCGCGCCCAAGCACGCCACCCGGCCCGGGGGGCTCGGCAAGCCGTTCGACTGGCATCTACTCGCCAACGTCAATCCGGGCGTGCCGTTCCTGCTGTCGGGCGGGCTCAATCCTGACAATGTCGGGCGCGCCATCGACATCACTCGCGCGCCCGGCGTCGATGTGTCGTCCGGCGTCGAAACCCGACCCGGCGTCAAGGATCCGCATAAAATCCAGGCCTTCGTGCGCGCCGCCCGTGCGGCCGAAGCGCCACTCGATCTGACGAAAGCGAAGAACGCATGAGCGTGCAGCGTCCCAATTCCTTCCGCACCGGCCCCGACGAGCGCGGACATTTCGGTATCTATGGCGGCCGTTTCGTCGCCGAGACGCTGATGCCGCTGATCCTCGATCTGGAAAAGGCTTATGACGACGCCAAGGCCGATCCGGCGTTTCAGAAAGAGATGGACGGCCATCTCGCGACCTATGTCGGCCGGCCTTCGCCGCTCTATTTCGCCGAGCGGCTGACCGAGCATTGTGGTGGCGCCAAGATCTACTTCAAGCGCGAGGATCTCAATCACACCGGCGCGCACAAGGTGAACAACGTGCTCGGCCAGATCATGCTGGCCCTGCGCATGGGCAAGACGCGCATCATCGCGGAGACCGGCGCCGGCATGCACGGCGTCGCCACCGCCACGCTCTGCGCCAAGTTCGGCCTGCCGTGCATCGTCTACATGGGCGAGGTCGACGTCGAGCGGCAGCAGCCCAACGTGCTGCGTATGAAGATCCTCGGCGCCGAGGTGCGTCCCGTCATCTCCGGCTCGAAGACACTGAAGGACGCCATGAACGAGGCGCTGCGCGACTGGGTCACCAACGTCAGCGATACGTTCTATTGCATCGGCACGGTTGCCGGCCCGCATCCCTATCCGGCCATGGTGCGCGACTTCCAGGCTATTATCGGCAACGAGACGCGCGCGCAGATGATGGAAGCCGAGGGCCGGCTCCCTGACTCGCTCGTCGCCTGCATCGGCGGCGGCTCCAATGCCATGGGGCTGTTTCATCCGTTCCTCGACGACGAGGCCGTCGAAATCTACGGCGTGGAAGCGGCCGGCCACGGTGTGACCAGCGGCCAGCACGCGGCCTCGATCAGCGGCGGGCGCCCGGGCGTGCTGCATGGCAACCGCACGTATCTGCTGATGGACGACGACGGCCAGATCACCGAAGCGCACTCGATCTCGGCGGGCCTCGATTATCCCGGCATCGGCCCGGAGCACGCCTGGCTTAACGACATGGGCCGGGTGAAATTCCTTTCCGCCACCGACGACGAGGCGGTCGCCGCGTTCCAGCTCATCAGCCGGCTCGAAGGCATCATCCCGGCGCTGGAGCCGGCGCATGCTCTGGCGCGGGTGCTGGAACTCGCGCCGCAAAAGCCGAAGGACCACATCATGGTGGTCAACATTTCCGGCCGTGGCGACAAGGACCTGGCGTCGGTCGAAGCGTTTCTCGAAAGCAAAAAGAGATGACCACCCGCATCGAAAAGCGCTTCGCCGCGCTGAAGGACGAAGGCCGCGCCGCACTGGTCACCTTTACGATGGCGGGCGACCCCGACACGGAGACGTCGCTGGCCGTGATGAAGGCGCTGCCGCAAGCCGGCGCCGACGTGATTGAGCTCGGCATGCCGTTCACCGACCCCATGGCCGACGGCCCGTCGATTCAGGCCGCCGGCCAGCGCGCGCTCAAAGCCGGCCAGCGCATGACCAAGACGCTAGCGATGGTGCGCGAGTTCCGCAAACAGGATGACGCGACGCCGATCGTGCTGATGGGCTACTACAATCCGATATACATCTACGGCGTTGACAAGTTTCTCACCGATGCCAAAGCCGCCGGCGTCGACGGCCTCATCGTCGTCGACCTGCCGCCGGAGGAAGATGAGGAACTCTGCATCCCGGCCTTGAAGGCGGGGGTCAACTTTATCCGCCTCGCCACGCCTACCACCGACGATAAGCGGCTGCCGACGGTGCTCAATAACACCTCCGGCTTCGTCTATTACGTCTCGATCACCGGCATCACCGGTTCGGCGACGCCGGATACGGCCAAAGTCACGTCTGCGGTCACGCGCATCAAGCGCCATACCGGTCTGCCGGTGGCGGTCGGCTTCGGCGTCAAGAACGCGGAGAGCGCCCGGGCGATTGCGGAGGGTGCCGATGGCGTGGTGGTGGGCTCGGCGCTGATCGACGCGCTCGCCAAGACGCTTGATAAGAACGGCAAAGCCACCGCCAGCACGGTCAAGGCGGTGAGCGATACGGTTTCCGGCATTGCGCAGGGTGTGCGCAGCGCGCGCCGGGTGGCGGCGGAATAGTGCATCGTCAGGCCCGCGCATGACGGCAGCGGAAAAGACGTGCGGGTTATAATCGCGTTAAAGCAGGCCTATATAGGCAAGTCATGAACTGGATCTCCAACGTCGTTCGGCCGAAAATCCGCAGCTTTCTGCGGCGAGAGACGCCGGAAAACCTCTGGATCAAGTGTCCCGAGACCGGCCAGCTCGTGTTTTACAAGGACGTCGAGGCCAACCAGTTCGTTATTCCGGCGTCCAATTACCACATGCGTATTTCGGCGCCGATGCGCCTGAAGAGCATGTTCGACAATGGCGAATACGAAGACGTCGCGGTGCCGGAGGTGCCGGTCGACCCGCTGCGCTTCCGCGACGAGCGCCGCTACGCCGACCGCCTGCGCGACGCGCGCGCGAAGACCGGACTGCAGGACGCGGTGAAGATCGGCGTCGGCCGAATCGACGGCCAGATGGTCACCATCGCCGTGCAGGATTTCGACTTCATGGGCGGCTCGCTCGGCATGGCGGCGGGCGAAGCCGTGGTCACGGGTTTGCAGACCGCGATCAGGCGGCAGACGCCGTTCATCATGTTCGCGGCTTCCGGCGGCGCGCGCATGCAGGAGGGCATCCTTTCCCTCATGCAGCTGCCGCGCACCACCGCCGCTATCCAGATGCTGCGCGAGGCCAAGCTGCCTTACATCGTCGTGCTGACCAACCCGACCACCGGCGGCGTCACGGCGTCTTACGCCATGCTCGGCGACGTGCAACTGGCGGAGCCGGGCGCGCTCATCGGTTTCGCCGGCCCGCGCGTCATCGAGCAAACCATCCGCGAGAAATTGCCGGAAGGTTTCCAGCGCGCGGAATACCTCGCTGCCCATGGCATGGTCGACAAGGTGGTGCACCGGCACCAGTTGCGCGCGACTTTGGCCGAACTCTGCCGGCTGCTGACCAAGACCCCGGCGCCTGCCAAGGCATCCTCGTTGCAGCCGCGGGAAGCGTCCCAAGCGCCGGTTCAGCCGGCGGCACAAGCCTTGACGTGACATGCGCGCAGGCTGCTTAGCCCGTTATGGCCGGGCATAACCCTTCGAAGAACGGCGTTCTCGCGGAATGCCTATGTCGCGGCCATCTCGATCGGAAAGGCAAGACTGTGCCACGTATATCGCGATCGCCAGGCCACGGCGTTTCGCGCCGGCCCGGTGATGACGAATTGATTGTGTAGCTGAACAAGATGACCCCCATCGACTCCATCATCAATCGGCTGACCGCGCTGCACCCCAAGCGCATCGATCTCTCGCTCGGTCGCATCGAGCGGCTATTGGCCGCCCTCGGCCATCCCGAGCGCAAGCTGCCGCCGGTGATCCACGTCGCCGGCACCAACGGCAAGGGCTCAACCATCGCCTTCTTGCGCGCCATCCTGGAAGCGGGTGGCAAGCGGGTGCACACCTACACCTCGCCGCACCTGGTGCGCTTCAACGAACGCTTCCGGCTGGCGGGGGACGGCGAAAGCAAGCTCGTCGCCGACGACGAGCTTGCGGGCGCGCTGGAGGAATGCGAGAGCGCCAATGGCGACGAGCCCATCACGGTGTTCGAGATCACGACCGCTGCAGGCCTGTTGCTGTTCTCGCGCCATCCGGCCGACATCCTGCTGCTGGAGGTGGGTCTCGGCGGCCGCCTCGACGCGACCAATGTCATCGCGCATCCGCTGGCGACCGTCATCACCCGCATTTCGATGGACCATATCGATTTCCTCGGCGACAGTCTGGAGAAGATCGCCGCTGAAAAGGCCGGTATCCTCAAGCGTGGCGTGCCGGCGATCGTCGCCGCGCAGGCGCGCGATGCACTTGCGGTGATCGAGCGCCAGGCGGCGCGGCTGGAAGCGCCGCTCAAGATCGCCGGCGAGGATTGGACCGCTACCGAGGAGCGCGGCCGGCTGGTCTATCAGGACGACGCCGGCCTGCTCGACTTGCCCGCGCCGAAGCTCTACGGCCGCCATCAGTTCGAGAACGCCGGCATGGCGATCGCGGCCTTGCGCACGCTGACCGCGTTCAAGCTGCCGCCTTCGGCCTACGAGGCCGGCATGAGCAAGGCTGACTGGCCGGCCAGGCTGCATCGGTTGCCGCAAGGCGCGCTGGTCGATCGGGCGCCGACCGGCAGCGAATTGTGGCTTGACGGCGGGCATAACCCCGACGGCGGCCGCGCCATCGCCGCCACGCTCGCGGATTTGGAGGAGCGCGTGTCGCGGCCGCTCGTGCTGATCGTCGGCATGTTGCAGAGCAAGGACTGCGAGGGATTCTTACGCAACTTCACGGGGCTCGCGCGCCGGATGATCGCGGTACCGGTGCCGAGCGCCGAGAAGGGCGTGCCGGCGGAACAGCTTGCCGCCACCGCGCGCGGCCTTGGGCTGCCGGCGACCAGCCGCGACGATCTCCATGAAGCGCTCGACGCCGTACGCAAGCTCGACCTCGATCCGCCGCCGCGCATTCTGATCACGGGATCGCTTTATCTTGCCGGCGACGTGCTGCGCGAGAACGGAACGCTGCCGGTGTAGCCTCTCGCTTGCGCGCGATCGATCCTTCTCTTTCAGGGGAGAGATCAAGAAAGAACAGCGACGAACGCAAAACAAAACGGCCGGCGCAAGGCCGGCCGTTCGTTTAGACAATGGCGCGTGCGATCAGACGGCGCTCGAAATCCACTGATGCAGTTTCTGCTTGGGCGCGGCGCCGACCTGGCGCGAGGCGATCTCGCCACCCTTGAACATCATCAGCGTCGGGATCGACATGATGCCGTACTTAGCGGCGACGTTCGGGTTCTCGTCGACGTTGAGCTTGACGATCTTGACCTTGTCGCCGAGCTGATCCGCGATTTCTTCGAGCGCCGGCGCGATCATGCGGCAGGGGCCGCACCACTCTGCCCAGAAATCGACAACCACCGGCTCGGACGAGTTGATCACGTCCGATTCGAAGCTTGCGTCAGACGTTTTGCCGACGGCCATGGCACTACCTCTTTGGGATGGGGCGGTTGGGGCGCCCGGGAATTGCGAGGCCCCGAACCTATGAATGCGCCCGGCGAGCGTCAAGGCGGCCTCACGCGCGGGTGACGCGGGCCAGGGCCGCGTCCAGCGCGGCAGCCGAAAGCTCCATGAGATCAGGCACTTCGGTCCACAGGAGCGCCGCGCGGATGATGCGGCCGGGGTAGAGCTTGGCGAGTACCGCCCGGTAGAGGGCAAGTTGGGTGACGTAAGCCTGCGGCACCTCATCGAATCGGCGCGGCGGCGGCCGGTTGGTCTTGAAGTCGCAGATCAACACCGAGTCGTCGGTGACGGCGAGGCGGTCGATCTGGCCGGAGACGCGCACCATCTCGCCGCCGATGCTGAGCTTGCCGACAATGGGGACTTCGGCGCGGCTGCCGCCCGCGAACGCTTCACGGAAAGCCGGATCGCCGAGCACGCGCAGCGCCTGCGCGGCGACGGCTTCGCGTTCCGCTGCGGGCAACGCGGTGCCGGCGCGCGCCAGATAATCCTGCGCCGCGGCGAGACGGCGGTCGGCTGGAATGTCGGGCAGCGCCTGCAGCAGCCGATGGATGAGCGAGCCGCGCAATAGGGCTGCATTGACGCCGGCGCCGGCGGGCCGGCGTTCGCCGTCGTCGTCACCGGCGCTCGACGGCGTCACAGTGCGCAGGCCCGGCGGTTCGACCGGCGCGGCTTGCGTCAGCCAATCCGGCACCGCGGCCGGTTGCGGTGGCTGTGAGTCGCCAGCGTGTTGGACGGTTCTTTGCGGCGCTTCGAACTTGCGATAGCGCAACACAGTGCCGTTGCCGTCATCGGCGGGCTCGCTCACGCATTCCTCTTCGAGCCCGTCGCGCACAAGCTGATACCAGCAGCCCTCGGGAAGTTTCTTGTCGCCTTGGGCACCGCAGATGACGAGGCGTTCCGCCGCGCGCGTCATCGCCACATAGAGAAGCCGCCGGTATTCATCGCGCGCGGCATCGAGTGCGGCCTGGCGCGCGGCGCCCATCGCCGCGGTGTCTTCGCTCTTGCCCTTGCCCCAGACAATGCTGTGGTCCGGAAGGGTCAGCAGCCGCGGCGGGTGCGATCCGGCCGGCGCCGTGGTGGTGTCGGCGAGTATGACGGTATTGGCCTCAAGGCCCTTGGCGCCGTGAACGGTCATCACGCGCACCTCGTCGCGCGCCATCTCCATGTCGCGGCGCACTTCGCTTTGCGCCGCACGCAGCCACGCCAGAAAACCTTGCAGGGACGGCGTCTCGCGCTGCTCGTAGTCGAGCGCCAGATTGAGGAATTCGTCGAGGGCGTCGTTGGCTTCCGGCCCAAGACGGGCGAGGAATTTCCGGCGCCCGCGCCTGGCGGCGAGCACGTGCGCGAAGAAGCTGAACGGCGTCATGGTGCGTGCGGCGCAGGCAAGCGTCTCGAGCTCGCCGTTGGCGGCCCCGAACAGGACGTCGTCCGCCTTGCTGCGCAGGCTGGCGCGCAACGTTCCCTTGCGGTTCCAGGCGAGCTCGAACAGCTGCTCTTCGATGACGCCGAACAGCGGGCTCTTGAGCACGGCGGCAAGCGCGAGATCGTCGTTCTCCAGCAGCAGGCAGTCGGCGAGCGCCATCAGGTCCATGACCGCGATGTGCTCGGTCAGTACCAGCCGGTCGGCACCGGCGACCGGCACGCCGGCGTTCTTCAAGGCGCGGATGATGGCCTCGAACAGGGGCCCGCGCTGGCGCACCAGGATCAGCACCTCGCCGGCTTTCAGCCCTTGCGCGCGCCAGCGCTTGACGTGCTCGGCGATGCGGCGCGCGAGCTGCACGCGCGGGCTTTCCTCGCTCTCGGTGTCGAAGGGCGCGTCCCAGCCTTCGATTTCTTTCTTCTCGGCCGGCTTGATCAGGTCCCAGAGCTCGGTCAAGCCGGGCGCGGTTTCGGGCAACGCCTCATGTGCTGGAATGCCGATGTCGTCGGTGGTGACGCTCGCATAGACATCGCGCGTGGCAAACACACGGTCGACCGAACCGAGCACGTTCTGTCCGGAACGGAACGAGCGGTGGAAGCGTAGATGCCGCCAACCCAGCTCCGGCGTGTCGAACTGGCGTTGGAAGAGCCGGCGCATGTCGTCAAAGGCCTTGGGGTCGGCGCCCTGGAACGAGAAAATGGACTGTTTCTCATCGCCGACCGCGAAGATGGTGCGCCGGACGTCGCCGCGCGCGCCACCGGGCATGAACTCCGACGCGATGGTCTGCACGATCTCCCACTGCTTCGGGCTCGTGTCCTGCGCTTCGTCGATCAGTATGTGGTCGATGCCGAGGTCGAGCTTGTAGAGCACCCAGGCCGCGGAGGTGTCGCGGAAGAGCGCCAGCGTCTTGTCGATCAGGTCCTCGTAGTCGAGCAGAGCGCGGCGCTCCTTCTCGGCCGCATAGCGCCCGATCACCTCGCCGGCGATGGTGACGAGCGCGCGCGTGCGTTCGCGCGCCTGCAACGCGCGCTCGCGCGCGATGAGCGCGCATACGCGGCCCTGCTCCTGCAACAGCAACTCGGCCCAGCCCGGATGGCGCTCGCTCAGCTTCTTGGTGATGATGTTCTTGCGTGGTTCGAGCTCGGCTGTGCAGAACACCTTGAGATAGCTGTCGATACGCGCGCGTCCTTGCGCCGCGCGCGCCGCTTCGAGCGCCGCGATGTGCTTCTGGTCGTTGGTGGAACCTGCCGCCAGCACTTCGATCAGCGCCGGCCATTCCGTTGATGGGACCAGCGAGGCGGCGAAATACTCGGTCTCGACGCTCTCCAGTGTATCGTTGGGGTCGAGGCCGAGGCCGTGCGAGAGCGCTGCGATGGCGGCGTCGAGCCCGCCGGCTTCCTTCAGCCATTTGGCGATTGGGTCGCGCTCGCGGATCGCTTCGCCCACCACGTCCTTGAAGGTCTGGTCGGCGGCAACGACGATGGCCGCAGCAAGCGCGCGCCCGAGCCGGCTGTCGGGGTTGGCGGCGGCTTCCAAGAGTACGTCGAGGGTCAGCCGGTCGAGCAACTGCGTGGTCGAGGCCTCGTCCAACACCGTGAAGCGGGCGCCGACATTGGCTTCGAACGGGAACTGGTGCAGCAGCCGGGTGCAGAAGGCGTGGATGGTCTGCACTTTGAGGCCACCCGGCGTCTCCAAGGCTGAGGCAAACAGCCGGCGCGCGCGCACGCGGTCGGCAAAGCTCGCCGGCTTGCCGGTATTCTTCTCGATCTCGGCGTTGAGCGAGTCGTCGTCGAGCGAGGTCCATGTCGCCAAGGTGCCGAACACCCGGTTCGCCATGTTGGCGGCGGCGGCCTTGGTGAAGGTGATGCAGAGGATCTTGGCGGGGTCGCAACCGCGCAACAGCAGGTTGATGACGCGCTGGGCGAGAACGTGCGTCTTGCCGGAGCCGGCATTGGCTGAGACGAAGGCGGAGACGTCCGGGTTGGCGGCCTCGACCTGCACCGCGCGCACGTCGTTCGGGATGGTGCGCGGCGTGTTCATTCGCCGCCCTCCTCGCCGCCGCCGCCGCTGAGCGACCATTCCTTCACGCGCGCCAGATGATCGTAATCGCCGTAATGCGTCTTCCACATGGGATGGACGAGCGAGTAATACGGCCTGCTCTCGTCCTCGAAGGTGATGGCGAGCGCCTTGAGCTTGGTGAGCGCGGCATCGGCCTGGCTGTCGGGCGTGCCGTCTGTGAAGGTGATACGCTGTGGCTTGCCCGCGGGCTCGCCGCCCTTCAGCGTCACATAGGTGATCTCGCTGACGGCACCGGCGGCGATCGGCTTGAAGCCGCCCGCGCGTAGGATGGCGGCTTCCAGTGTCAATTGCGGCGCGAGCCCGGTGCGCACCTGTTTCTCGGTGCGGGCCTGGCCGGTCTTGTAGTCGAGGATGGCGTAAGAGCCGTCGGACCTGCGCTCAATGCGGTCGGCGACAGCGGACAAGGTGAACGTTCGATCCCCGACGGCAAAAGCCAACTCGCCCCTGATCTCGGCAAACAGCGCGCTCAGTCCGTCGCGGCGCTCGCGATCCCATTGTGCGAACCAGCGCGCGATGCGCTCGTAGCGCGGCCACCAGAAGGCGCGCGCTTCCGGATAGTCGGCCAGCGTCGCGAAATGCTTGTCGCCGAGCCGCATCAATTCCCGCATCGGATCGGGCGGCGCGCCGTCCTTGAACTCGACGGTGTAGTCGCCGATGGCGCCGTGGATAACGGTGCCGCGGTCACGCGCGCCCGGCGGCGTATCGACCGCATCGAGCGGGGCGAGCCGCAGGATGAACTTGGCGTAAATCGTATAGGGATCGCGCAGCCAGTCTTCGATGGCGGTTACCGAGAGCCGGTCCGGGCGCGCGGTGCGCGGCGGCCGCGGCTCGGGGCGCTTGGCCGGTATCACGTCCGCCGGTTCGTCGAGCGCGCGGGCGTAGTCAAGATAGCGTTCGCCGCGCGCGACCACCTCCTGCCAGCGGTCCTTGCCCGCGAGCGCCGCGATGCGCTGCACGAAGCGCGAGGTCACCGTCGGTGCGCCGGCGAGCTTGGCGGCGCGCGCCAGGATTACCTCGGGCGCGCTGAAGGCTTGCGCGAAGTCGTGCGCGGAGAGGCCGATGCGGCGCTCCGGCGGATCGAGCCCGAGCGCGCGCCGCATCGGCCGCGACAGCCAGGGATCGCTGCGGGTTTCCGGCGGCCACGTGCCTTCGTTGAGCCCGCCCAGCACCACCCGGTCGATGCGTTGCAGACGCGCTTCCAGCGGCCCGTAAATGTGCACGCGCACGTCACTCGTTTCTGGCCGCCGCACCACGCGGTCCCCGAGCGCAACCTGGAACAGCTCGGCATAGTCGCCGCGCGCCACTGCCAGCCCTTGCGCGGAGGGGCTGTCGGCGAGATCGTCGAGCGCTTGTTTCAGGGCTTTGCCATCATGACCGGCGAAGGCGACGATGCCGGCATCCTCGCGGGCGAGGTTCTCGATCACCGCGCGGTGGGCGGTGGCGAACGTCGCGAGCGTCTGATCGCGGGCTTCGAGCTTTTCCAGGGGCGCCAGCGCTTGCGCGAGTTGCGCGATCAGATCGGCGGCGGCCTCGAGTTCGCGCTCGGCGATGCGGCGGCGCGGATCGCTGGCGTGCAGGTCCTCATGCCGGCTTTCGCGGAAGTGCTTCAAGGCATCGGCGAGCGCGGCGCTGCCGGGCTTCGGCCGCGGCCCGCGCAGAAGCGCGAATTCGAGCGCGGCGATGGCGACATTGAGCACGCCGGCCTGATTGCCGAGCCGCAGCAGCGGATGCTTGAGCAGCGCCAGGAGCGGCACAGGTTCGAGCCCGTGCAACGCCACCTGCGCGGCCAGCCGCGCGAACACGCCGGCACTCGTGTCTGCGAGCGCGTCGCCGCCGGAATCGTCGACCGGCACGTTCCAGCGCGCCAGCGCCGCCACGACGCGGCGGGCGAGGGCGCGGTCCGGCGTCACCAGCGCGGCGGTCTTGCCGCTGTCCTGCAGCGCCTCGCGCAGGCAGATGGCGATGGCCAGCGCTTCTTCCTCCGCATTGGCGGCTTCTATCGCGCTCAGGGCCCCGAGGCCGTCGTCCACGGCCTGGTGAAAGGCGCTGTCGCCGATCCGCTCCTGCCAGCGCTCGGTGGTGGCCGCCGGGCGCAAGGCTTCCGAGATCAGCACGTCGCGCGCGTGCGATCCGCTGTCACCCAGTTGCTCGACTTCGTCGCGCCGGATGCCGATGCGGTCGATGAGCGCATGCATGGCGAACTGGGGATGGCCGGCGGCGGGCAGGCCGTCGTGGCCATCGTCGCCGTCGCTGCCGGCGATCATATGCCACGAGGTTTCGTCGAGATGCCGGTCGAGGCCCGGCAGCACCAGCGCGCCGTGCGGCAGCGTCGCGATGGTGGCGAGCAGCTTGGCGGTTGCGGGCATCGAGCCGGTGGAGCCGGCGGCGATCACCGGCGCGTCGCTGCCGGCAAGCCGCTTGGCCTCCGCTTCGATCAGCCCGTCGCGCCGTTCGGCGGCTTCGATGGCGCCGCGTTCGGCGCGCAAGGCCGGCCAGGCCACGCGCGCGATCCGCAGGAAGCGCAGAGACAGCTGCCAATAGGGATCGAGATCGTCGGGCACGAGCGTATCGAGCGCATCCCAGCTCACCTGGCGCGTCACCATGTCGTCCATCAGCCGCGCGAGATCGTCGGCGAGCCCGAGCGCGGCGGACGGCGTATTCGCGATGAGTGGCGCGCCTTGCGCGGTGCGCACCTCGGGTGAATTCGCCCATTTCAGGATCAACTCGCTCAGCAGCAGCCGCCGCTCCAGCGGCTTGATAGCTTCCGGTAGCGAGAGCACGGCTTCCGCCAGTTCGCCGGTGGCGGCTTCGGCAAACGCAACCTCGTCTTCGTCGACATCGCCGAGCGCGACAATACGCGGCAACAACGCGGCCTCGCCCAACCGGTCGAGAAAGACCTCACGCGCCAGCCGCCCCGCGCGCCGGGTGGGCAGGTAGAGCGTAGCGCGCGCGAGTTCCAGCGGGTCTTTCGAGGCCGGGAATCCTTTCACCAGTTTGCCGGCGCATAAGGCGTCGATCAGCACCCGCAGGAACGGCGCCGAAGCGGGGATATTGAAGACGTTGGGGTGAATCGCCGGCATGCGGCGGAGCATACACGAAGCGCGCTATTTGGCGCTCGCCGCGATCGCCGCTTCCGCCTCGCCGATCGCTTCCGGCGTGCCGACGTGCATCCAGCGGCCTTCCAGCCGTAGCCCGTGCAGGCGGCCCGCTTCGGCAGCGCGTGCGAACATGTCGGTGAGGGCGAAAGCGTCGGGCGGCGGGTCCTTGAACAACGCCGGCGCCAGGATCGCCGCGCCGGCATAGACGAACGGCGCCACCTCGCGCTCGCCGCGCTTCTGCAGGCGGCCGTCGCCCAGCATGGTGAAGTCGCCGCGCCCGTGATAGCCGATGCTGCCGGTGGTCGAGGCGAGCAAGAGCAGCGCGTCCATGGTCGCAGGATCGAAGCCGGCCGCGAGCCGCACCAGGTTGGGCGTTACGCTGTCGATCCAGATGGTATCGGAATTGATGAGATAGAACGGCGCGGCGCCCAGATGAGGCAACGCCTTCACCACGCCGCCACCGGTGCCGAGCAGGAGCCCGCGCTCGTCGGAGATCGTGACGCGCGGCGCGGCCCAGTTGCGCAAATGCTGTTCGATCTGTTCGGCTCTGTAGTGCACGTTGACGACCGCCTGTTCGACGCCCGCCTCCGCAAGCCGCGTCAGCACGTGGTCAATGAGCGGCCGGCCGGCGACCTCCACCAACGGCTTCGGCCGGTCGTCGGTGAGCGGCCGCATGCGGGTGCCGAGACCGGCGGCGAGCACCATGGCGGCGCAGGGTGTGTTCTGCATGATGGTCGGATGGACGGTCAGATGCTGATCCTCGGCACGTGCGCGCGATACCACGCCTTCATCGGCGCCAGCGCCGGGTGCGCCAGCGCGCGCTGGAGATAGGCCCATACGCGGGGCATGTGACGCAAATATTGCGGCTTGCCGTCGCGGCGGTCGAGGCGCGCGAAGATGCCGAGGATCTTGGAGGCGCGCTGCGCGGCGAGCGTGGCGTAGACGAGCGCGAAGCCGGTGGCGTCGAAGCTCGGGTCCGCGTCGTGGCGCGCGCGCGCGTAACGCGACAGCAGGGCGATTTCGACGCGCTCTGGCACGTCGACGCGCGCGTCTTGCAACAGCGAGGCGACGTCGTAGGCCGCAGGCCCCATCTGGGCGTCCTGGAAGTCGAGCAGGCCGACACGCTGGATGCCGTCGCGCTCCGGCAGCCAAAGCAGATTGGGGGAATGGTAGTCGCGCAGCACCCAGGTCTGCGGCGCGTTCAACGCCGGCTGCAAGGCGTCGTCCCACAGCGCCAGGAAGGTCTGCCGCTCGGCATCGCTGATGGCGGCGTCGAAGCGCGGCAGGTACCAGTCGAGCAGCAGTTCCGCCTCGATCAGGAAAGCGGCGAGATCGTAGCGTGGTACGGTGTATTGCACGCCCGGCACCACGGGCAGCACCGCCGGCACCGGCTCACGATGCAGTTCGGCGAGCAGATCGACGGCGACCTGATAGCGCTCCTCGATCGGAACGGGCGGCTCGCCGGCGACCACCGCCGAACGCCCGAGGTCTTCCAGCACCAGCAGGCCGGCGTCGCGGTCGGCGGCGATGATGGCTGGCGCCGATAGCCCGCGCGCGCGCAGGCCTTTGTCCATTGCCATGAAAGGCGTCACGTCCTCGGCGAGATGCGCAACCGCGCTGTAGGGCTTGCCGTCGCGCACCGGCGGTCCGTCCGGCCGGCGCGGCGCGTTCATCAGGATATAGGTCTGCCCGCGATGGGTGAGCCGCTCGTAGGCGCGGGTGGATGCGTCGCCCTGCATGTGCGTCCGGTCGGCGTCGGCGAAGCCGGCTTCGGCCAGGAAGCGCCGTACCGCGGCGATACGCTGCGCGCGTGGGGCAAAGCTGCCGTGGCCGGTGATGCGGGCGTTGCGGTAGCTCGGTCCCTCTTGCGGCGACAACGTGAAGGCGATGTCGAGCCGGTCGGGCGGCAGCAGGCCGCCGGCCCGGTCGGGCCACTCTACGAGCTCTATGGTGTCGGGGCCGAAGTCCTCGAGGCCGAGCTCGGCGAGCTCCGCCGGACCCGAAAGCCGATAGAGATCGGCGTGCACCACCGTGCAGGCCGGAAGCTGATAGCTCTGCATCAGGGTAAAGGTCGGGCTCGGCACTTCGATACCTTCATCGCCGGCGAGATGACGGATGAGGGCGCGCGCGAAGGTGGTCTTGCCGGCCCCGAGATCGCCGGACAGCGTGATGAGGTCGCCCGGCGTTAGCACGGCGGCGACGTCGCTCATCAGTCGGCCGGTCGCCTTTTCGTCGGCGAGAGCCACCGTGAAGCTGTAGATACCGTGCGCCGGGGACATCGAATCGTTCCTGCCGAGGCGAATTGTATAGGGGGCGCCCCTGCCGCCCTGCCAGTGCGCTTCCGGGCCGCGGAGAATCGGCTCGCTGCCGGAAACGCGGCCGGCCCTAAATCGGCAGCAGATGGTTGCCACCGGGTAAACGGCGGGGCCCGAAGGGGCCCGGACCGCTCTCAAACGTCAGTCTTTGCGGCTATTCGATGTCCCGGCGGCGTCGGCTCAAGCCCCGATCTTCGTCACGATCTTGGGCTTCTCCTCAAGCGGGTTTTCCACGTAGACCATCTTCACCGCCATGTAGGCGACGACGGTGATCGGCGCCGCCATGATGATGCCGATGGTCCCGAACAGAAGGTCGGACACAACGATTCCGGCAAGGACCAGCGCCGGCGGAATGGTGACGAAATAGCGCTCGACCATCGGCGCGCTCACGTAGCCCTCGAACAGGTGGATGAGGACGTAGGCCACGATCGTCCACAGCGCCGGCGCGAGGCCGAGCGTCAGCGCCACCAGCACGGCGGGTATGGCGCTGATGAAAGGTCCAAGATAGGGCACGATTTCGAGGACGCCCGCGAGCAGCGCGAGCGCGATCGCGTTCGGCAGGCCGATCAGCCACACCGCCACGAACGACAGGATGCCGACGCCGATCATCAGGATGAGCTGGCCGAGCAGCCAGAGCTTGAGCGAGCGCCCGATCAGATCAAGAGACTTCAGGACGCGCGGCCGGTTTGCCGGTGCGAACAGCCTGGCGGCGCCCGTGCGATAGAGCTCGGGCTGGGCGGCGAGATAGATCGCGCTGATGGCGAGGACGATCGCCGACTCAAGAAAGCTCAAGCCGGTCGAGAGCATGCCGCTGATGGCGCCGGTGATGTATGAGGTACCCCTTTCGGTGACCTGTGCGCCGATCTGCGCCAGGCCGCCATGCTGAAACGCCGATTGCAGGTACTGCTCGCCGTCCTTGATGTTATGCGCGAGCTGGCTGAACTGGCTCGACAGCTGCGCTCCGAAGCGCCAGGCCATAAAGCCGAACAGCGCGATGACGATGGTGGTGGCGAGCGCGAGGCTCGGCCCCGGCGGCAGGCGCGTACCGCGGGTGATGAGCGACGCCAGCATGTTGAGCAAGACCGCCACAACAACGGCGCCGAAGATGAGCAGCACCCCCTGGCGAATGTACCACAGCACGAAGGCCAGCGCGGCCACCGCGATCCAGATCAGCGCCGTCTGGAAGGTGCGGCGTGCGTTGTCCCAATCCATGGCGGTATCGCTGTCGTCGGTCTCGTTGGCTTTGGTCTGAGGGTGCGCAGCGCGTCTACCTCGCCGCACGGTATGGAACTCTAGCAGCCAACCGCGGGACACCGCTATTCGTTCCGCCTCGCGGCCGGCGCTGTTTTGTGCGCCATCGATGCGACACGATGTCCCCACCTTTGCCACGCCCCGATCACGGCTTCGTCACGGTTTCTCAACGGCGGCGTTTAGCGGCGCCGGATGGCGCTGATTGACGGAACGCGCGGGGAGCGAGGGCGTTTCGGTGGAGCGGGTGTGAAGCCCGACCATGTGAAGGAGGCGAATAACGATGCGTAAGATTCTCTATCCGGCGGTGTCGCTCATCGCGGCGGCGGCGTTCGCCGCGCCCGCGTTGGCGCAATCGCCGCAGTATCATCATCATCACCGCCACTACCGGACCCACGTTTACGTGCATCCGAACCACCGCGCCTATGCCTATGCGCCAGCGCCCTCCGCGCCGCAGCATAATGGTGCCCGCGCAGCGGCTCCAATCGCGGGTGTGGCCGCCGGCACCACGGTCGGTGTCGGCGTATCGGAAGGCTGGGGCACCGCGGCGGCGACCGCCGCGCTTCCGGCCACGGCTGCCGGTGCGGCCGCAGTCGGCGGTGTCGCCGGCATGGGCGCCGTCGCGGCGGTGGACGCCATGATGGAGCCCTGCCGTGGCTTTGCCGCGATGTTCAATCTCAGCCAGGGCGAATGCGTCGACGGCCATTACGTCGGTGCGCGCGGCCAGCAGCGGCCGTATCGCTATCAGTAAGGCGACCGCCGCTTATTGATCGGCGGCTTTTGGACACGCCCGCCGTCCCGTGAGGACGGCGGGCGGGTCTTTTTGTGGCGCAAGCTATGGCAGCCGGCGGAACGCGTTACACTGCGTTGACGCGTGTTAGGCCGCGCTCTGGCGTTCTGTGCGCTGGGTCGGGAACACGCAGGTGACGGTGGTACCGCCGCCGGCTTGGGCGGCGGAATCGAGCGACACCGTGCCGCCGTGCAATTCGACGAACGAGCGCACCAGCGAGAGGCCGAGCCCGGGCCCCCGGTGCTGCGAGCCGCGCGGATCGGTCTCGAACCAGTCGAACACTTTGTCTTTGAGATCCTGCGGGATGCCCGGGCCCTGATCCGAAACCGTGAACGTCACCGCATCCGGTTGGCGCGCAGCGGCCAGCGTGATGACGCCGCCCTTCGGCGAGAAGCCGACCGCATTCGACAGCAGATTGAACAGGATCTGCCGCAGGCGCCGCTCGTCGGCGAGGAAGCTGCCGATGTTCGCGGGCGCTGCGATGTCGAGCAGGAGATCGTCCTTGACCAGACGATCCTGCACCCCCTCCGCCGCCGCGTCCATGGTGGCGCGGATGTCGACATGACCAAGGTTCAGGTTCATGGCACCGGCGTCGATGGTCGCCAGATCCAGGATGTTGTTGATGATGGCGAGCAGCGCGTTGGTCGAGGTGGTGATGTAGCCGAGATATTCGCGCTGCTTGTCGGTCAGCGGGCCGAAGGCGTCGTCGCCGAGCAAATTGGCGAAACCGATGATGTTGGTCAGCGGCGAGCGCAGCTCGTAGGAGACGTGGTGAACGAAGTCGATCTTGATGCGGTCGGCGGTCTCCAGCGCCTCGTTGCGCTCGCGCAGTGCGCGTTCGACGTTCACCGTGTCGGTGACGGTCTGGAAGGTGACGAGCGTGGCGCCGTCCGGCAGCGGCATCGTGGCAAGGTCGATCACCTCGCCGTCGCGCCGCTCAATGCGCGCTGTCACCGGCTCGCGGCCGTCGATGGCGGTGATCGCGCCGCGCAAGTTGCGCCATACGGCGCCGTCGTCATGCAGCGCCTGGCACCAAGCGGTGACTTGCTCGACGTGCGGATGTTGATCGAGCGCCTCGGGCGTCAGCTTCCAGAGGCGTTGGAAGGCCGGATTGTGCAGACGGACCCGGCCGTCGGAGCCAAACACCGCCACCGCTTCCTTGAGATGGTCGAGCGTTTCGCCCTGCACCTTGATGAGCGCGTCGTAGCGCCGGTGCAGGTCGAGGCGTTCCGTGACGTCGTCGTAGAGATAGGTGACGCCGCCTTCCGGATTGGGCGCGGTGACGGTGCGCAGCGTGCGGCCGTCTGGCAGGAACCACAGGTGCTCCTGCGGCTCCACGGCGCGGTAGGCCTCATGCAGCGCGTTGCGCCATTGCCGGAAGTCGCTTTCCTCGGGAAGCTTGCGATCGCTGCGCAGTCGGTCGAGCAGGTCGTTGTCGCTCGGCGCCTGGTCGAGGAAACCGGCATCGATCTCGAACAGCGCTCGAAAGGCGGTGTTGTAGAAGATCAGCTTGCGCTCGGCGTTGAAGATGGCCACGCCGGTGGCGAGTTGATCGAGCACGCGGCGGTGCGCGTCGACGATGCGGTCGTGCTCGGCGCGCATGGCCTCAACCTCGGTGCGGTCGATGGCGATACCGGCGCTACCCTGCCCGTTGGGGCCCGCCACCACGTCGAAGATGCGGCGCTGGCCGGCGGCGATCGCCGGCAGGCGAGCGGCATAGGTCTCATGTGCGGCCTGCGCGCGCAGCAGCGCCTCGCGCGCGGGCCGGTCGAGTAGCTCGATCTCGCGCAGGACGGCGTCCTCGGCGTTAACCGCTTCAACCGCGCGCGCATAGGCCGCGTTCACGAAGGCCAACCGGCCGTTCGGGTCGCGCGCCCACACCGGCGCCGGCAGGGTATCGAGCAGCGCGGCCATGGTGTTGACGTCGGCTTGCAGCTTGTCGTGTTGTTCGGCGAGGCGCACCAGCTGCTGCTCGATGCCGCCGATGTCGCGCAGCCGCAGCACCGCGCGGCCTGCGACGACCCGGCCTTCAGCCTCGATGGGGCGGCCGGCGGCGCTGGTCAGTGTCATCGCAAAGCTGTGGCCTTCGCTGCGCAGGGCCTCGACCGCATGTTCCATCTGCTGGGCGGGGCCCGGCTCCAGCCAGGTCCCGAAGGCCAGGACGCGCTCAGGGCGTGCCCCGGAAAGAATGATCGCTGTGTCGCCGAGAATGCTCGGCCGGTCTGAGGCGGCCGGCCATTCCACAAGCACCTGCGGCTCGGCCAGCAGCAGCGCCTTCAGTCGGTCGATCTCGGCGTTGAGCACGGACGCTTCGTTACGCGCCATGCGCCGGCGGTTCTGTACACGCCGACGAAGGCGCAGCAGCACGACGAGACCGAGTGCGGTGAGACAGATGGCGGCGGCGGCGAGGCCGACTTCGCCGGCATCATGGCCGGTGACGGTGGCAACGGCGCCCGTCAGCCCACGTAGCGTCGCAAGCGCGGAACCGCTGTCGGCACGCGCCGGCGCGCCCGATGCCAGAAGCGAATTTGCGATGACGAAAGCCGCGAGGAATCCGCCTCGCTTCGGGCGAGAACGCAGCCTCTCGTTCGCCGCCCGGATCGTCTCCGGCATTCAGGCCAGCCCCAATGAAAAGCGCGCAGCGTCCGCCACGCCGCGTGCGAATCGTTCGACTTTAACTCCAAGGGGAATCGTGCCGTAAGAGTCCAGATCGTGAACGGGGCAGGAAAGGCCGGCGCCCGTCAGCTCTGATCGAGCGTCAGCGCCTGTCGCGTCATGTCTTCGAGATTGATGCCGGCGAGCGCCGCCGAAAAAACGCGTTCGGCTTCACGCAACGCCGGCCACACCACCGAGCCGATCAGCGCGGAATTATCTGCGGGCGTGTTGTCGGGGTCTTCCGCGGCGCTGGCGGCGCGCAGGATGTCCTCCGCGCTGATCTCACTGTGCGGGCGCGCGAGTTCGTACCCGCCGCGTGGACCACGGATCCCTTTCAGGATGCCCTCGTGGACCAGTGCTTGGAGCACAGGTTCGAGATGCCGCGGCGGCAATTCATGGCGAGCGGCAAGCGCCTTGGCCGAGACCGGGCGCCCGTCAGCATGAATTGCAACGTCGAGGACAGCAGCAATGGCGAGAATGCCCTTGCGGGACACCAGCGGCATTTGCGTCACCGGTCGTTCTGCAACAACTTGCATTGATGGTAGTAATTTACGGGGAGCGGCGCGTCTAGATGAAAATGTAACTAATTCACTCAACTTCCGGTGGAGCCAAATCCTCCCGAACCACGTTCTGTCGAGCTCAGTGCTGCAACCACTAATATATTAGCCTGTGCGACGGGGGCAATGACTAATTGGGCGATCCTCATTCCGCGCGCGATCACGACCGAATCGGCGCCGAAGTTAACAAGCAATACGCGTACTTCGCCGCGGTAGTCGGCGTCGATCGTGCCCGGTGTGTTGAGGACGCTCAATCCGTGGTTGACCGCGAGCCCGGAGCGCGGGCGCACCTGGCCTTCGAATCCCGGTGGTAGCGCCATGGCCAGCCCCGTGGGCACCAGGGCGCGGGCGCCGGGCGAAAGCGTCAGCGGCGCCTCTTCGGGCAAGGCCGCAACAAGGTCGAGGCCGGCCGCGTGGGCGGTCTGGTAGGCCGGCAGTGGAAGACCTTCTGCGTGCGGCAGCCTCATGACTTCGACGGTGATGCCGCTCATGGTTTGCGCTCCCTGAGCGCCTGCGCGATGCGATCGATCAGCATGGCGGCGGCGGCTTCCTTGGACTGCGGCGGCCACGGCTCGACGGCATCTGCGGTGACCAGCTCGATGGTGTTGGTATCGCCGCCCATGATGCCTGTAGACGGGGACACGTCGTTGGCAAGAATCCAATCACAGCCTTTGCGCTTGCGCTTGGCCTTGGCGTTGCCGGCGACGTTCTCGGTTTCGGCGGCAAAGCCGACGACGAGTGCGGGCCGCCCGCGCGTCATGTGCGCGATGGTCGAGAGGATGTCCGGATTCTCCGTCAGCGAAAACGTCGGCGCGGCGGCGCCCGGCTGCTTCTTGATCTTTTGATCGCCGGCATTGGCGATGCGCCAGTCGGCCACCGCCGCCGCGAAGATCGCGACGTCGACGGGGAGCGCGCGTTCGACCGCGCTTAACATCTCGCGCGCGCTTTCGACATGCACCGTCGACACGCCGGGCGGGTCTGCCACGCTCACCGGACCGCTCACCAGCGTCACGTCGGCGCCGGCGCGGGCGGCCGCTGCGGCGATGGCGTGGCCCTGCTTGCCGGACGAGCGGTTGGCGATATAGCGCACCGGATCGATAGGCTCATGGGTCGGTCCCGACGTCACCAACACGCGCAGGCCCCTGAGCGGTTTGGCGCCGCCGCCGGCGAGCTGCCGTTCCGCCGCGGCGGCAATCTCGCTTGGCTCCGCCATGCGGCCCTTGCCGCGTTCACCGGCCTCCGCCATCTCGCCTTCGTTGGGACCGGCGAGCGCGACACCATCGGCGACAAGCCGGGCGAGATTACGCTGCGTCGCCTTGTTCGCCCACATGGCCGGATTCATGGCCGGGGCAAGCAGGATCGGCGCTTTGGTCGCGAGCAGCACGGCGCTGGCGAGATCGTCGGCATGGCCGTTCGCCATCTTGGCGATCAGGTCGGCGGTGGCGGGTGCGACCACGATGAGATCGGCTTCGCGCGCGAGGCGGATATGACCGACGTCGAATTCGTGCGCAGGATCGAACAGGTCGGTGAAGACGCGTCCGCCGACGAGCGCGCCGGCAGCGAGCGGCGTGACGAATTCCTGCGCCGCCTTGGTCAGGATGCAGCGCACGGCATAGCGGCGCTCTTTCAGCCGGCGGATGAGATCGAGGGATTTATAGGCGGCGATGCCGCCGCCGATGATGAGCAGCACGCGGCTCACCGCCGGCTCGCCGGCAGCGCCCGTCACTGGCGGCGCGCGCGGGGCGGCGGCCGGTGCCTCGCCCTCCTCGGCGGCCGCGCGCAGGATGGTGCGCACCTCGTCCTCGACCGAGCGGCCGTTGCGGGCCGCGCGCAGGCGAAGCTGCTGCTTGAGCGTGTCGTCGAGTTGGCGGACGGTCAGCGAGGCCATGGCAGAACCCTGAACTGAACCCGCTCCTACCACAGCATTGATTGCGATGCAATCAATGCAATCATAATTGCTCAAGGTCGCGTCTACGAAAGCGCCAGCAGGCCGGCGCGCAGCCTGTCGGCGGCGGGGTCGCCGAGCTTTTCCTCGATCGCCGCGTGGGTCTCCTGCCAGATCGGATAGGCCTTGGCGAGCAGCCTGCGGCCCGCCGCCGTGATCACCAGACGGCGACTGCGGCGATCTTCCTGATCGACCTTCACGGCCACCAGCTTGCGGCGCTCCAGCGGCTTGAGCGCGGCGGTAAGCGTGGTGCGGTCCATGGCGAGCAACGCCGCGACGCTGCCGAGTGTCGGCGGTTGCGGCCGGTTGAGCGAGGTCAGCAGCGAAAATTGTCCGTTGGTGAGATCGAGCGCCCGCAGCGCCTCGTCGAAGCGCCGCGCCAGAGCCCGGGCGGCGCGCTGCGCGTGCAGGCACAGGCAGGCATCACGCACCTCGATCGTGCACGCGAACGGCAGCATCTCCGCGTTTGACATCGTGCAAATATGTTGATATCAACTTAATATGTCAAGACAGGAAACCGGCGCCATGCGGCGTTTTCCCCCGCCGACATGAGGCCAAAGAGCGGGTGCTGCGTCCCGCCGCCACAGACCAAGGGAGTTGGTGATGATCGTTCAGCCTTATCTGTTTTTCGACGGCCGTTGCGAGGAAGCGATCGATTTCTACAAGAAGACCCTCGGCGCCACGGTCGACATGCTGATGCGCTTCAAGGAGGCGCCGGACCAGAGCATGGTCAGCCCCGAGTCCCGCGACAAGATCATGCACTGCGCCTTGAATGTGGGCGACACGCAGGTGCTCGTCTCCGACGGTCAATGCATGGGTAAGCCGAACTTCCAGGGTTTCGGCCTGGCGTTGACCGCCAAGGACAACACCGAGGCGGAACGTCTGTTCGGCGCGCTCGGCGAAGGCGGTGAGGTGCGCATGCCGATGAGCGAAACCTTCTTCGCCACGCGCTTCGGCATGGTGGCCGACAAGTTCGGCGTAGCCTGGATGGTGCTTGTGCCGAAGATGTGAGCGCGCGCGAAGTCGCACCCATCGTGGCGAACTCCGCCCCAAAGTCACAAAGACGTGAAGGACGACAAAAGTATCATGTCGCTCAAGCTCTATTACCATCCGCTCTCGTCCTTCTGCCAAAAAGCGTTGATCGCCCTTTACGAAAAAGACGTGGCGTTCGAGCCGGTCTTCGTCGATCTCGGTGATGAAAAATCCAGTGCGACGCTGCGGGCGCTCTGGCCGGTTGGCAAGTTTCCGGTGCTGCGCGACGAGGCACGCGGGGAGACGGTGGCGGAGGCCACCGTCATCATCGAATATCTCGATATCCACCATGCGGACGCCGAGAAGATGCTGCCGGCCGATCCCGACGACGCCTGGCAGGTGCGGATGTGGGACCGCTTCTATGATCTTTATGTCCACACCCAGATGCAAAAGGTCGTCGGCGACAACATGCGCCCCGCCGGCGCCCGCGATCCCCTCGGCGTCGAGCAAGCCGTGGCGATGATCCAGAGATCGTACGCGACGATCGACAACATGATGGCGGGACGAAGCTGGGCGGTGGGCGACGATTACGGTCTCGTCGATTGTGCCGCATCGCCGGCGCTCTTCTACGCCAATTGCGCCGTGCCGATCGATCGCTCGATGCGAAATCTGCGCGCCTACCTTGACCGGCTGATGTCGCGTCCGTCCTATGCGCGTGTACTTAAGGAGGCGGAGCCTTATTTCGATATGGTCCCGTTGGAAACAAAACCTCGTCTGCCCTTGGAGACTTCCTGATGCCTGAAGAGCGCGCAGCAATCGATAAGGCCGGGTCGAAGGACTTCGTCATTTCGCGCGTGTTCGACGCTTCGCGCGAATTGCTCTGGGACTGCTTTACCGATCCGGCGCGCATGAAGCGGTGGTGGGGACCCAAGGGCTTCAAGGTGATTGCGTCCGACCTGGATCTGCGTGTCGGCGGCACCTACCATTACGGCATGACCGCGCCGGACGGCTCCACGATGTGGGGGCTGTTCACCTATCGCGAGATTGTGCCGCCAGAGCGCCAAGTGTTCGTCAACTGTTTCTCCGATGCGAACCGCGGCGTGACCCGCCATCCGATGGCGCCGACCTGGCCGCTCCAATTACTGTCCACCTTTACCTTCGAGGATGCACCCGGCGGCAAGACCAGGCTCACCGTGCGCTGGCACGCTCTCGATGCGACGCCGGAGGAGCAGGCGACCTTCGGCAGCGACCAGTCGCGGGTCAGCATGACCAATGGCTGGGGCGGCACCATGGATCAACTCGCAGCTTACCTCGCCGAAACAAAGCAGGACGCCTGATCGTGCAGCTTAATCAACCGCTCACGCCCTGTCTCTGGTTCGACACGCAGGCCGAGGCCGCTGCCAATTTCTATTGCGCGGTGTTCCCGGATTCGAGGATCACCGATATCAGCCGTTACCCCGAGGCCGGCCAGGACGTCCACGGCAAGCTGGCGGGTTCGGTATTGACGGTGGCGTTCACGCTCAATGGACAACCGTTCACCGCGCTCAATGGCGGCCCGCAGTTCACGTTCGACGAGGCGGTCTCGTTCCAGATCATGTGCGAGACGCAAGACGAGATCGATTACTACTGGGATGCGCTGACCAGAGATGGCGGACGTGAGGTCGCCTGCGGCTGGCTCAAGGACAAGTTCGGCCTGTCCTGGCAAGTGGTCCCCGCGACGCTCGTCAAATTGCTGGCGGGCGCCGATCCTGCCACGTCGGCGCGCGTGATGAGCGCGTTCATGCAGATGAAGAAGTTCGATATCGCGGCGCTCGAGCGCGCGGCGGCAGGGACCTGACCATGGCCTATGTCGAGGGCTTCGTCGTGCCGGTGCCGAAGCGCAAGCTCGAGGCTTATCGCAAAATGGCGCGCAAAGGCGGAAAGATCTGGTGCGAGCACGGCGCGCTGGGATTCTATCAGTTCGTTGCCGACGACGTGCCATACGGCAAGCGCACGTCGTTCCCGCGCGCTGTCAAGGTCAAGCCAGCCGAAACCGTTGTTTTTGCGTATATCGTCTTCCGTTCGCGAAAGCAGCGCGACCGCATTAGTGCCAAAGTGATGACTGACAAACGCGTGGCGTCAGCGATGAACGAGAAGCGCTGGCCGTTTGATACCAAGCGAATGATCTTTGGGGGATTCAAGAGCATCATCGCGCTCTAGCGACGATGAGGTGTGGTGCAGGTGTGAGGCTTCACACGACTTTCAGCGCGATCCATAGCAGCAGGAGCGCGATGATCCACAGCGCCGCGGTCGGCCAGCGATAGCGCTTGGTTTCAGCCTTGGCGATGCCCTTGATCGTCTCCGGCGAAAGCACAAGGCCCTCGCGGGTGATTTCGTCGAGTTGGTCGAGCAGCGTGCCGGCGCGGGTCAACAATGCGGGCACCTGAGCGACGAAACGGCCAAGCTCGCCGGCGCCTTCCACCGCGCCCTCCAGCTTGCCGACCGGGCCGAGATTGCGGGTGATCCATTCGCGCACGACCGGATCGGCGGTGGTCCACATGTCGAGCCTCGGATCGAGCGAGCGCGAGACGCCTTCCACCACCACCATGGTCTTCTGCAGCAGGATGAGTTCGGGCCGCGTGCGCATGTCGAATAGGCCGGTGACCTCGAACAGCAGCGTCAACAGCTTCGCCATCGAGATATCCTCGGCAGTGCGATTGTGGATCGGCTCACCGATGGCGCGGATCGCCTGCGCAAAACTCTCAACTGAATGGTGGCGCGGCACATAGCCGGCGTCGAAATGCACCTGCGCCGTACGCATGTAGTCGCGGGTGATGAAGCCCAACAGGATCTCGGCCAGGAAGCGCCGCTCCTTCGGCCCCAGCCGTCCCATGATGCCAAAGTCGACCGCGACCAGCCGGCCCTCGTCGTCAACGAACAGATTGCCGGGATGCATGTCGGCGTGGAAGAACCCGTCGCGCAGCGCGTGGCGCAGGAAGCTCTGGATCACCGTGCGCCCGAGCGTCGGGAGGTCGAAACCCTTGGCGGCGAGCGCGTCGTGGTCGGCGAGCCGTGTGCCGTCTATCCATTCCAGCGTCAGCACCTCGCGCGCGGTGCGGTCCCAGTTCACAGCCGGGACGCGGAAGTCGGCGTCGTCCTTGGTGTTCTCGGCCATCTCGGAAGCTGCCGCCGCTTCCAGGCGGAAATCCATCTCCAGCGCCACCGAGCGCGCCATGGTCTGTACGACTTCGACCAGCCGCAGCCGCTGCGCCTCCGTCGAGACGGCTTCAGCCTTGCGGGCGACGAAGAAGAAGGCGTCGAGGTCGGAGCGGAAGCGCCGCTCGATGCCGGGTCGCAGCACCTTCACCGCCACGGTTTTGCGCTCGCCATCCTGCTCGATCTCGGCTCGGTGCACTTGCGCGATGGAGGCGGCGGCGACCGGCGGCCCGAAGCTGGCATAAACCTGCGCCACCGGCTTGCCGAGCGCGGCGGCGATGGCGGCCTCCGCCTCGGCTTGCGAGAACGCCGGCATCTTGTCCTGCAGGCTTTCGAGATCGCGTGCGATCGTCTGGCCAACCACGTCGGGGCGCGTCGCCAGGAACTGGCCGAGCTTGACGTAGGTCGGGCCCAGCCGCGTCAGCGCGGCGGCGAGCCGCGACCTGCCTTCGCCGGCACCGCGCCGCTCGATCAGGCGACCGCATGCCACGGCCCATTTGGCGCCCAGCGGGAGCGGCTTGGTGTCGACCAGGGCGAGCACGCCCTCGCGTGCGAAGACGAAGCCGGCGCGCGCAAGGCGAAAGAGATGTGCGGTGGCGGAGATCACGCGATGACCACTTAAAGCTTCCAGCCCGAATGCAGTGCCACCACACCGCCGGTCATCTGCGTGTACGACACGCGCCGGAAGCCGGCGTGCTCTATCATGGCGGCGAAGGCCTTGGGTTTGGGAAACTTGCGGATCGATTCAACCAGGTACTGATAGGCTTCGCGGTCGCCGGTCACCGCGCGCCCGACATTCGGGATCACCTTGAACGAATAGAGCTCATAGAGCTTGTCGAGCCCAGGCACGTCGACGGCGGAGAATTCCAGGCACAGGAAGCGGCCGCCGAACTTGAGCACGCGATGAATTTCCTTCAGCGCCTGCGGGATGCGCGGCACGTTGCGGATGCCGAAGGCGATGGTGACGCAGTCGAAGCTCTTGTCGGGGTAGGGTAGCGCTTCCGCGTTACCCTGCTCGAAACTCACCACATGGTCGAGGCCCTGGGTCTGTGAGCGCTCGGCGCCGACCGCCAGCATTTCGGCGTTGATGTCGCAAACCGTGACACGCGTGCCCGCGCCGCCGGCCGCTACCGTGCGGAAGGCGACGTCACCGGTGCCACCGGCGAGGTCGAGCAGGGCGAAGGGCTTGGCTGATTTCGGGGGGGTCACCGCCGTCACCAGGGCGTCCTTCCAAGCCCGGTGCAGGCCGCCGGACATCAGGTCATTCATCAGGTCGTAGCGCCGCGCCACCGAGTGGAAAACGTCGTCGACCCGCCCCTGCTTCTCGTTCAGCGGGATCTGCTCGTAGCCGAAATGGGTGTCGGCTTGGGTCTCTTTTCGCGTCGCGGTCATATCTGAATAGTCCTTTGCGGGCAGGACCATAGCGCTATCGGGCGGGGGAGGCTATGACGGTGTTCCGCTTTCCCGACAGGGGGTTAAGAAAGGCGCCATGCCCGAACTGCCCGAGGTCGAAACCGTCCGCCTGGGGCTTGCCCCCGCCATGGAGGGCGCGCGCTTCACCGAGGTCGAAGTGCGCGACCGCCGTCTGCGCTGGCCGGTCGCCAAGGACTTCGAAAAACGGCTCGAAGGCCAGACCGTCACCGGGCTCGGCCGCCGCGCCAAGTACCTGCTTGCCGACCTGTCCTCCGGCGACGTGCTGCTGATGCATCTCGGCATGTCCGGCTCGATGCGCGTCGGGCACGAGTCGCGGCCGGGCGTCTATTACCATGAGAAGTCGAAGAGCAAATCGCACGACCACGTCGTCTTCCACATGTCGAACGGCGAGGTGATCACCTTCAACGATCCGCGCCGCTTCGGCTCTATGAAGATCGTGCCGCGCGCCAAACTCGACGAGGAGCCGCTGCTGCGCGCGCTCGGGCCGGAACCTTTAGGAAATGAATTCGACGCCGCCATGCTGGCGAAAGCCTGTCAGGCCAAGAAGACCTCGCTCAAAGCCGCGCTCAGCGACCAGCGCGTCGTATCGGGCCTCGGCAACATCTACGTCTGCGAGGCGCTGTTCCGCGCGCGCTTGTCGCCGAAGCGTCGCGCTTCCACGATCGCCGACCGCAACGGCCAGCCGAACGCGCGCGCGGAAGCGCTTGTTCACGCCATCAAGGCGGTGCTGCACGACGCCATCCGCGCGGGCGGCTCGTCATTGCGCGACCACCGCCGCGCCGACGGCTCGCTCGGCGAATTCCAGCACAACTTCCAGGTCTACGACCGCGAGGGCGAGCCCTGCCCCAATTGCAAGGGCACCATCAGGCGCATCGTCCAGACCGGGCGCTCGACGTTCTATTGCCCTTCGTGCCAGAAATAGCCGCCATCACAGGGAGAGAGCCGCCATGTCTTACGAAAACATCCTCGTCGAAACCAAGGGCCGGGTCGGCGTCATCCGGCTCAACCGGCCGAAGGCGCTCAACGCCCTCAATCGCGCGCTGATGGAAGAGCTCGGCCAGGCCATCAGGGCCTTCGACGCGGACGTGAACATCGGCTGCCTCCTGCTCACCGGCAACGAGAAGGCCTTCGCCGCCGGCGCCGACATCAAGGAGATGGCCGACAAGACCTTCATAGAGGCGTATCTCGGCAACTTCACCGCGGGCTGGGACGCCGCCGCGCACGCGCGCAAGCCGATCGTCGCGGCGGTCGCCGGCTTCGCGCTCGGCGGCGGCTGCGAACTCGCCATGCAGTGCGACCTGGTGATCGCGGCCGACAGCGCCAAGTTCGGCCAGCCCGAGATCAAGCTCGGCGTCATCCCCGGCATCGGCGGCACCCAGCGCCTCACGCGCGCGATCGGCAAGGCGAAAGCCATGGACCTCGTCCTCACCGGCCGCATGATGGACGCGAGCGAAGCCGAAAAATCCGGCCTGGTGGCGCGGGTGGTGCCGGCGGACGCGCTCATGGACGAGGCCATGAAGGTGGCGGACACCATCGCATCGATGTCGCTGCCGTCGGTGATGGCGGCCAAGGAATTGGTCAACCGCGCCTTCGAATCGACGCTCGCCGAAGGCCTGCTGTTCGAGCGCCGCGTTTTCCACTCGTTATTTGCGACCGACGACCAGACGGAAGGCATGAAGGCCTTCGTGGAGAAGCGCAAGCCGGACTGGAAGAACGCGTAGACCGCGTCTATTTCCGCACGCAGATCACCCGCACCAACGCGTCGCGCGGCTGGCCGGTTGTCGCCGGCGTCACGTGATGTGCCTGCAGGAAGTCACGGATCGTCGCGGTGCCGACCAGATGCACCGGCGCCAGCGGCGGTCCGTTGCTCGCCAGCACCGCGTTGCGCGTCTGCATCATGCCGAGCACGTAATCGCGGCCTTGCCCGTCGTCGCCGAGCACGGCTGCGCCGGACAGGCCGGCCATTGGGACCGGCTGCTGCAGCTCGATGGCCGCACCCCCTGCGAGCCGCGCCTTAATCTGCTTGGCCATGCGCGCGCCCTCTTGCGCACGCGGATCGGGAATGCCGAGGAGCGTCACCGCCTGGGTCATTGCGGCGTCGCGCGGGAGCGGCAGCGCGGGCAGGTCGCGCTGGCCGTAGACCCGCAGGAGCGCCAGTCCCTGCGTCTTGTCCTCGGCGACGCGGTCGGCGTTGCCCAGCCCGTCGGCGACGATCACCTTGCAGCCGTCGGCTACTTGGCTGTCGGTGACAATATCCCCGCGCGGGCTCACGATCAGCCCGGTGCCGTATTCCACCGGCCGCGCCAGCGCCGCGAACGGCATGGCGCGTGCCGGGAATGGCGCGAAGGCTGCCGCCATGGCGTTCGCCACCGGGGCGACGATGCTGTCCATGGCCTGGTCGTAGAGCACGGTATAGCCGCGGATCTCGCCATCATGCTGTTCGGCGTGAACGTCGAAGTATTTCAGCCGCTGCATGCCGTGCAGCAAGAAATCGTGGTCGTGCAGCGAGCCGCGCTCGACCCGCCGTGTCGACGGCGTCTTGCGCTCCCGGGCGTAGAGGTCCTTGAGCGTCAGCGTGGGATCGTTCAGGCGGAAGGTCTCGATCTGCACCGCGCCGTTGGGTGACGCCCAGCGCGTGCCGTGCTCGGCGTCGTGCGCGTTCGGTGTGAGCTTTGTCGGCAAGCCGATGCGGATGCCGGTCGCTGGATCCGTCACCACGCGCCATCCGAACCGGCGCGCGTAGCGGTCGCCGGCGGCGAGCAGTTCGGCGCGCTGCTTGACGGTGAGCTCGCCGGTGGCCTTCTCGTTGTGCCGTTGCTGGAAATGCTTCACGGCGGCGGCGAGGGGCTGCTCGGCCTTGCCGGCGCCGTCGTAGTCGCCGGCCCACATGAGCGCCGCCTCGATGCGACGCCGCTCGCCGGCCGGGATGCCGGCGCGCATGTCCGCCGGCGCCGGTTGCGCGATGTCGTCAGGCCGCGGCGGCGGGGTCGCGACCGCGCCGACCGTCTCTTCCTTTTTCTTTCGGCCGGCTTCGGCCGGCACGCGCTTGGCGGCGATCGTTTGGGTCTCGACCGGCGCCGGCTTCGCCGTACTCTCAGGCGTGGCCTTACCCTTGGCCTTGGTTTTGGGGCGAGCCTTGGCCTGCTGTGCGTCGGGCGCGGACTGCGGCAGTGGCACGTCCGTGTGCGGCAGCCGGACGACGTGATGGCGGCGGCGGTGCTTTGGCTTTGCCTTGCTGGTCTTGTCGGCCTTGTTGGCTTTGGCCGGCTTCGCGTCGTTCTTGGAGGCGGTGCCGGCGGTGAAAAGCTTTCCCAGGATGCCGGCATTCGCCGCGGGTGGGCCGAAGCCGAGCGCCGGCGACAAGAGCGCTGCCATCATCAGGGCTGGGAAACGCCGTATCGACACATCAACGCCATGGTTACATTGGACCGGGAAAGACTAGTCCATCGCCGGGCGGGCGCAAAGCCGTCGCCCTAGCGGCCCGATTGGTCTCCGGACCGCGGCCGGTGCTAAGGTTTTTCCTATGCTCGACCCATCGGAACTCGAACGCTACGCCCGCCACATTGTCCTGCGCGACGTGGGCGGTCCCGGTCAGGCCCGGCTCAAGGCCGCACGCGTCCTCGTCATCGGCGCGGGGGGGCTTGGGGCCCCCGTACTGCTTTATCTCGCCGCCGCCGGCGTCGGCACCCTTGGTGTCATTGACGACGATGTGGTGTCGCTGTCCAACCTGCAGCGCCAGGTGATCTTCGGCACCGACGATATCGGCAACCGCAAGGTCGACGGCGCGGAAACCGTGATCGGGCGGCTCAACCCGCACGTCTCGGTCGAGACGCACATGGCGCGCCTCGAGGCCGAGAACGCGCTCGACCTGATCGCGGACTACGACATCGTCGTCGACGGGTCCGACAATTTCGATACGCGCTATCTCGCCTCGGACGCCTGCTATCTGGCCAAGAAGCCGCTGATCACCGCCGCGGTCGGCACCTTCGACGGCTCGCTCACCTCGATCCGCGCCCATGAGACTGGCGCCGACGGCAAGCCCAACCCGACCTATCGGTGTCTCTTTCCCGAGCCGCCGCCAGCGGGCGCCGTTCCCGCGTGCGCTGAAGCGGGCATCCTCGGCGCGCTGCCGGGCGTGCTTGGCTCGTTGATGGCGCTGGAGGTGATCCGTGAGATTGTCGGTTTCGGCGAGGGCTTGGTCGGGCGCCTGTTGATGGTGGACGCGCGCTCGATGCGCTTCGAGACGTTGAGCTATGCCTGGGATCCGGCAAACCCGTTGAACGGCGAGCATTCGACGATCAAGGACTTGTCGATTCATCATTGATCATGGCGCGTTGTCCCCGCGGCGCTCAACGGCCCTCTTTGATCTGGGCGAAGGTCGCTTCGGCGAGTCCGAATATCCCGAACGCCACCAGCCCGGCGGCCAGGAGCCCCAGCAGCCATGCGCCGTAGGGCTCATTGACAATCGTTTGCAGTACGTTGCCTGAGCTCTTGGCATGCGAAGGATCGACGGTCACTGCTGCATAGATGAGAAAGGTGCCGACCAGCAGCATGACGATCGAGCGCGCGATGAAGCCGATATCACCGAGAACCTTTACGTAGCGCCGGACATCCTCTTCCACACGCACGCGCCGCCGATAGCTTTCGGCGACGCCTGAGACAGCCAAGCCGATGCCACTGCACACGATGGCGACGCCGATCGCGCCGACGATCCAGGGTCCGGCCGGCAACGAAAGCAGCCACGCAACCCAGTCACGCGCCGCCTGATCGCTGCTTTCGGCCGCGCGCCAGCCGAAGATGACGGAGCCGACCATCGCCACGTAGACGGCGTAGATGATCCCCGCTCCAGCGAGCGCCACGCGGCGCAACAGGCCGGCGAGGTCGTCGCCGTAGCCGTGCACGTCGGTCACCGCCTCGATGATGCGAAACAGAGCGAACAAGCAAAGCCCGATGAGCGTGGCGATGGCGGCGGCTCGTCCGAGCGGCGTCGTGGACAGCATCGACAACGCTTCGACCGTGCCGTGTTGGGGCTTGTGGCCGATCATGCTCGCGATCGCCAGGCCGCCGAGTACCAGGAAGGCGACGCCACGGCCTGCGTAACCTGCCCTGGCCACCCAGAGCAGGACCCCGTGATTCCCGTCCCGGCCCGCATGTGCTGCTTGTGTCACACAGCGGCAATTCGGAAGCGTCACGCCAAGTTCCGGCGCGTCGGCATCGGCCCCGTGCGTGAGTACCGCAAGACGCTATGCCGAGCCGGTACGCGCTGCTTACAGCATGGAGGGAAGGACCCGGTCCGGCGGCCGATGGCCGTCCATGAAGGTGCGGATGTTGATGATCACCTTCTCGCCCATGTCGACGCGGCCTTCGAGCGTCGCCGAACCCATGTGTGGCAGCAGCACCACCTTGCCGTCGCGCGCGAGTTTGACGAGCTTCGGGTTCACTGCCGGCTCGTGCTCGAACACGTCGAGACCGGCGCCGGCGATCTGGCCGCCTTCGATCAGCCGCGACAGCGCGTTCTCGTCGATCACCTCGCCGCGTGAGGTGTTGACGATATATGTTTCGGCCCGGAGCAGCTTCAGCCGGCGCGCCGACAAGAGGTGATAGGTCGCCGGCGTGTGCGGGCAGTTGATGGAGATGATATCCATGCGGGCGAGCATCTGGTCGAGGCTCTCCCAATAGGTGGCGTCGAGCTCCTGCTCGATCGCAGGCGCGACGCGGCGGCGGTTGTGGTAGTGGATCTGTAGGCCGAAGGCGCGGGCGCGCCGTGCCACCGCCTGGCCGATGCGGCCCATGCCGATGATGCCGAGCCGCTTGCCCCAGATACGGTGACCGAGCATCCAGGTCGGCGACCAGCCGGTCCAGCCCGTGTCCGCGGTGACGATGTTGGCGCCTTCAACGAGCCGGCGCGGCACCGCCAGGATCAGCGCCATGGTCATGTCGGCGGTGTCCTCGGTCAGCACGCCCGGCGTGTTGGTGACCGTGATGCCGCGCTGCACCGCGGTGGCGACATCGATATTGTCGACGCCGTTGCCGAAATTGGCGATGAGCTTGAGCTGCTCGCCGGCCTTGCCGAGCACGGCGGCGTCGATGCGGTCGGTGACGGTGGGCACCAGCACGTCCGCGCCCTTCACAGCCTCGGCGAGCTGAGCCTGGGTCATCGGCTTGTCGTCGGCGTTGAGGCGCGCGTCGAAAAGCTCCCGCATGCGCAGCTCGACGGTGTCCGGCAGCTTGCGCGTAACCACCACCAGCGGTTTCTTGGTCTTCGCCATCGTCCCCTTTGCCGCAGCGCCTGACGGTATGTCGATCCCGCCGAAAATTGCGCCGATTCAGCCCTCTTTAACCGTGCTCGCCCACACTGCGTGCGTGCCGTGGGCACGCCGCAAATCCATGCTTTTTTCCTAGCAGATGGCCGTCACAACACAAAGACCTGGCGCCGTACGCCGCCGTTTTGCCGCCGCCCTTTCGGCGGCGGTTGCCATTTTGCTGGTCGGCCTCGTCGGGGCCCTGGCGCAGGCGACCGACGGCGCCAAGACGGCCCGTGGCAAAGCGACCAAGGGCACCGACATTGCGCTGGGTAAGGGCTCGGTGACCGGCCTGCCGGTCCCCCGCTTCGTCAGCCTGAAGGCCGACCGGATCAATGTCCGCTCCGGCCCCAGCCGCGATCAGGACGTGCAGTGGGTCTATACCCGCGCCGGGATGCCGGTGGAGATCACCGCCGAGTTCGAGAACTGGCGGCGTATTCGCGATTGGCAGGGGGCGGAAGGCTGGGTCTACCACTCGCTTTTGTCAGGCAAGCGCACCGCGGTCGTGGTGCCCACCCTCAAGACCGATCTGGTGCCGCTCTACGCCAGCCCAGATACGAAGTCTGCGGTGGTGGCGCGCCTGCAGGCGGGCGTTCTGGGCAAGCTCGACTCTTGCACCGGCACCTGGTGCGAGTTCAGCGGCAAGGGTTTCGACGGCTGGATCATGCAGGTCCGGCTCTGGGGCGCCTACCCGAACGAGAAGATCGACTAGCGGGTTGCCGGTGCACGATCCCGGAATGCGGAGCCCGCCCTCAGGCTGAGGTCTTGCGCCAATTAAAAATGGCTGGGACGAGCCCAGCCATGGCTGAAATTTAGAATCGCTATGACTATCAGCGCTTTTTGCGCAGGCGCACCACCACGTCGACGCGGGCGATTTCGTAGCCGTCCGGCGGAGTCGGGGACGCGCCCAGCAGCATCTCGGTGTCCGGAATGTCGAGCACCGCGTCGTCGTCCTCCACGTAGAAGTGGTGATGGGCCGACACGTTGGTATCGAAATAGGCCTTGGCGCCGTCGACCGCGACCTGGCGCAGCAGGCCGACTTCGGTGAACTGGTGCAGGGTGTTGTAGATCGTGGCGAGCGAGACCGGCACTTTGGCGCGGCTCGCCTCTTCGTAGAGCATTTCCGCGGTCAGATGGCGGTCGCCCTTGCCGAACAGTATCCAGCCCAGCGCCATGCGCTGACGCGTCGGCCGCAAGCCAACCTGTCGCAGCATCGCCTTGACGTCGTGCCACGGGCAGCCCGTCATCGTGGAAATGTCGCCCGGCGGCAGGGTCATGGTACGCGTCTGCGTCATCGCATTACTCCGATGGGCCGTGGTTCCAGGGGACCCCGACCTCAGACTGTTTCAGTTGCAACATATACGAATTCCGCCTCTAGATGCAACTCCTTCGCAACAGCGCGAGAGGCGGAAAGGCCATTAGGAACCCGTTTCGGCACCCCGCGTTACGGCCATATTGTCGCGGTGTCGGATGGGGACAACCCACATTGGGGGCTCTTGGTTCGGCCTCCAGCTTGGACCGCCCAATCCCCTATGTTAGGAATTCCGCCATGCAAAGGCCGCGAGAGCCGCAGAGCGAGGCGACGACTACGATGGAAGAACGGCGTCATAGTTTCGAGTATGAGGACTTACTTGCTTGTGGCCGCGGCGAGCTCTTCGGCCCCGGCAACGCGCAGCTCCCGCTGCCGCCGATGCTCATGTTCGACCGCATCACCGACATCCAGGAGACCGGCGGCGAGCACGGCAAGGGCCTGATCCGCGCCGAACTCGACGTGAAGCCGGATCTCTGGTTTTTCCTCTGTCATTTCAAGGGCGATCCCGTGATGCCGGGCTGTCTCGGCCTCGACGCGCTCTGGCAGATGGTGGGCTTCTTTCTCGGCTGGCTGGGCGCGCCCGGCCGCGGCCGGGCGCTGGGCTTGGGCGAGCTCAAGTTCTCCGGCCAGGTGCTGCCGACCGTAAAGAAGGTGGTCTACGGCATCGACCTCAAGCGGGTCATGCGCTCCAAGCTGGTGCTGGGCATCGCCGACGGCTGGCTGTCGGCGGACGGTCAGGTGATCTACAAAGCCTCCGACCTCAAGGTCGGGCTGTTCAAGCAGGACGAGACCTTGCAGCCGAGCGGCGCCTGAGGCCGATGCAATCGGCAGTCGGTCGCCGCCGTGCCGGGCCGATCGCCGGCAAAGGGGGTTGCGAGCCCGCCCCGCCCGGGCGATCTAAGGTGATGGTCCCATGATCCCGGGTTCCGTATTGTTGAGGTCTGCGATCGTGCGGCCTCCCTCGGAGCCTTGGTCGCCGGGACCATGAGCAAGACTCCCATGAGCAAGGCATTGCGCCAGTTGAGGATATTCTGATTATGCGACGGGTCGTCGTCACCGGAATGGGCATCGTCTCATCGATCGGCAACAACACGCAGGAAGTCGTGGCCAGCTTGCGCGAGGCCAAGTCCGGCATCGTTAAGGCCGACAAGTACGCCGAACTCAATTTCCGCTGCCGGGTGCACGGCGCGCCGACGCTCGATCCGGCCGAAGTGGTGGATCGCCGCGCGATGCGCTTTCTCGGCGGCGGCGCCGCCTGGAACCACGTCGCCATGGAGCAGGCGATCCGCGATTCCGGGGTCGAGGAGAGTGACGTCGTCAATCCGCGGACCGGCATCGTCATGGGCTCGGGCGGTCCCTCCACCCGCACGTTGATCGAAGCCGCCGATATCGCGCGAGAGAAAGGCCCCAAGCGCATAGGTCCGTTCGCGGTGCCGAAGGCGATGTCGTCGACCGCCTCCGCGACACTCGCCACCTGGTTCAAGATCAAGGGCGTGAACTATTCGATCTCGTCGGCCTGCGCGACCTCCAGCCATTGCATCGGCAACGCGGCCGAGATGATCCAATGGGGCAAGCAGGACATGATGTTCGCCGGCGGTTGCGAGGAGCTCGACTGGACGTTGTCCATGCTGTTCGACGCCATGGGCGCCATGTCGTCGAAGTATAACGACACGCCGCAAACGGCTTCGCGCGCCTATGACGTAAGCCGCGACGGCTTCGTCATCGCGGGCGGCGCTGGCGTGTTGGTGCTGGAAGAGCTCGAGCACGCCAAGGCGCGCGGCGCCAAGATTTACGCCGAGCTCGCCGGCTACGGTGCCACCTCCGACGGCTACGACATGGTCGCGCCGTCGGGCGAGGGCGGCGAGCGGTGCATGCGCATGGCGCTCGAAACCTGCAAGGCGCCGATCGACTACGTCAATCCGCACGCGACCTCGACGCCGGCCGGCGACGGCCCCGAGATCGACGCGCTCCGCAACATCTTCGGCAGCGGCGACAAGTGCCCGCCGATCTCGGCCACCAAATCCCTCACCGGCCATTCGCTTGGCGCCGCCGGCGTGCAGGAGGCGATCTATTCGCTGCTGATGATGCAGAACGGCTTCATCTGCGAAAGCGCCAACATCGAAAACCTCGATCCGGCTTTCGCGGACATGCCGATCCAGCGCACGCGCAAGGACAACGTTTCGATCGGTGCGGTGCTGTCGAACTCGTTCGGTTTCGGTGGTACCAACGCGTCGCTGGTATTCAAGCGGCTGGACGCGTGAGCCATTTCCCGTCATTCCGGGACGGCGCGTAGCGCCAGGCCCGGAATCCAGGGCGGCGTTCATGCGCGGCCCCTGGATTCCGAGTTAGTTCGCGCTCCGGAATGACAATGATGTAGGACGACAACGATGCCGGGACTGATGGAAGGCAAGCGCGGTCTGGTCATGGGGGTCGCCAACGACCACTCGATCGCCTGGGGCATCGCCAAGACGCTGGCCGCGCACGGTGCCGAGCTCGCCTTCACCTACCAGGGCGACGCGCTCGCCAAGCGCGTCAAGCCGCTCGCCGAGCAGGCCGGTTCCAGCTTCATCATGCCGTGCGACGTCGAGGATATCGCCTCAGTCGACGCTGTGTTCGACGCGATCAAGAGCAAGTGGGGCACGATGGATTTCCTCGTGCACGCAGTGGCGTTTTCCGACAAGAGCCAGCTCAAGGGCCGCTATGCCGATTCCACGCGCGAAAATTTCGTTCGCACGTTGGTGATCTCCTGCTTCGCCTTCACGGAAGCCGCCAAACGCGCCGCCGCGCTGATGCCGAACGGCGGGTCCATGCTGACCCTCACTTACAACGGCGGCGACCGCGCCATGCCGAACTACAACGTGATGGGCGTCGCCAAGGCCGGGCTCGAAGCCTCGGTGCGTTATCTGGCGGTCGACTTTGGCCACCAGAACATCCGCGTTAACGCCATTTCGGCCGGGCCGATCCGCACGCTCGCCGGCGCCGGCATCGGGGATGCGCGCTACATGTTCGCCTTCCAGCAGAAGTATTCGCCGCTCGGGCGCGGCGTCACGCTAGACGAACTCGGCGGCGCCGGGCTTTACCTGTGCTCGGACCTCTCCGGTGGCGTCACCGGCGAGATCCACTTCGTCGATTCGGGCTACAACGTCATCGCCATGCCGCAACCGGCCGCGCTGCGGGACGCCGGCGGCGAGGTCGAGAACGGCGGCTGAGCCGCGCGCTTGTGGGCGCTCGGGGCGCCCGATAGGCTCACGGCCGGTTAGCCGGAGCCACCAATGATCATCGACAGAATTGTTCCCCATCACATCCGTATTCCGTTCGATGCCGGCGCGGCGAGCTTCACGCAGGCCGGCAAAGGCACTAACGCGCTTGACATCGTGCTGGTGGAAGTCGTCACCGACACCGGGCTGACCGGTTGGGGCGACGCCTTCGCGTATGCCTGCTCGGATGCGGTGGTCGCAGCGGTGAAACAGATGGTAGCGTCGCGTGCCGTCGGGCAGCCGGTGCCGCAGGCCGCCGACATCCCCGCCTTTATGGATAGCCTCCAGCACAAACTGCATCTGTTCGGACGCTACGGCGTGACGATGTTCGCCCTCTCCGGGCTCGATATCGCGCTCTGGGACCTGGCGGCGAAGGCCGAAGGCAAACGGCTCAGCGATTTGTTCGGGCCGCGCCGGCGCGCTGCCATTCCGGCCTATGCCAGCCTGCTGCCGATCGGCGATCCGCAAAAGGTGGCGGGTGAGTGTAAGCAGGCGCTGGCCAAGGGCTATACCGCCATCAAACTACATGAGACCACGGTCGGCGCGGTGGCTGCTGCGCGTGAGGCCGTCGGTCCTGACGTGCCCTTGATGGTGGACATGAATTGTCCGATGGATGCGGCCGATGCCATCGCCTTCGCGATTGCCTGCCGGCCTTACGCGCTGCTGTTTCTGGAGGAGCCGTTGTGGCCGCCGGAAGATTTCCGCGCGCTCGCTCGCGTGCAGGCGACGGGCGGCATCCCGTTTGCCGCCGGTGAGAATGCCTGCACCGCTTACCAGTTTCGCGAGATGATGGAGCAGAACGCGGTGTCGTGGGTGCAGCCGTCCGTCACCAAGGTCGGCGGCGTCACCGAATATGCGCGCGTGGTCGCTATCGCCGATCGCTTCAACATGCGCCTCATGCCGCACTCGCCTTATTTCGGACCAGGCCTGCTGGCGACCTTGCAGATGCTGTCGCTGCGCGACGACGGGTCTTTCGTCGAGCGCTTTTACCTGGAGCGCCCCGCGTGCCTTTGGAGCGACGCGCTCAAACTCGATGCGGCCGGTGCCATCGCCGTACCGGCGGGACCGGGCATCGGGCTCGAGCCGGACCGCGGCGTGATCGACCGCTACCGGGTGTCCTGATCGCTGACGCTCGACGAAAAAACGGCCGGGGCGAACCCCGGCCGTTCGTTCTTATATTGCCGTGAACGGCGATCAGGCGTGCAGATCGAAACGATCCGCGTTCATCACCTTGGTCCAGGCCGCCACGAAGTCCTTCACGAACTTCTCCTGCGAGTTGGCGCAGCCGTAGACTTCGGCGAACGCGCGCAGGTGCGAGTGCGAGCCGAAGATCAGGTCGACGCGGCTCGCGGTCCACTTCGGCGCCTTGCTCTTGCGGTCGTGGCCCTCATACGCGTTCTCGCCGGTCGCCTTCCACTCAGTGTCCATGGTCAGCAGGTTGACGAAGAAGTCGTTCGTCAGCGCGCCTGGCTTGTTGGTGAAGACGCCGTTCTTGGAGCCGTCGGCGTTGGTGCCGAGCACCCGCATGCCGCCGACCAGCACGGTCAGCTCCGGCCCGGTGAGCCGCAGGAGTTGAGCCTTGTCCACCATCGCTTCCTCCGGCGCCATGATGTGCCCCGGGCGGTAGTAGTTGCGGAAGGCGTCGGCCATCGGCTCGAGCGGCGCGAAGGAGTCGACGTCGGTCTCTTCCTGCGACGCGTCCATGCGGCCTGGGGTGAACGGCACCTTGACCGGCGTCCCGGCGTCCTTGGCGGCCTTCTCGATCGCCGCGCAGCCGCCGAGCACGATCAGATCGGCGAGCGAGACCTTGACGTCGCCCTTCTGCGATCCGTTGAATTCCTTCTGGATCGCTTCGAGCTTCGACAGCACGGCCGCGAGCTGCTTGGGCTGGTTGACTTCCCAGTCCTTCTGTGGCGCCAGGCGAATGCGCGCGCCATTGGCGCCGCCGCGCTTGTCGGAGCCGCGGAACGTCGCCGCCGAGGCCCAGGCCGTGGAGACGAGCTGCGACACCGACAGGCCGGAGGCGAGGATCTTCGCCTTCAGTGCTTCGATGTCCTTCTCGCCCACGAGCTCGTGGTTTACCGCCGGGATCGGGTCCTGCCAGATCAGCGTTTCCTTCGGCACGAGCGGGCCGAGGTAACGGGCGATCGGGCCCATGTCGCGGTGGGTGAGCTTGAACCAGGCGCGGGCGAAGGCGTCCGCGAACTGTTCCGGATGCTCGTAGAAGCGGCGTGAGATCTTCTCGTAGGCCGGGTCGAAGCGTAGCGACAGGTCGGTCGTCAGCATCGTCGGCTTGCGGTGCTTCTTCGGGTTATGCGCGTAGGGCACCGATTCCGGCGCACCCTTGGCGACCCACTGCTGAGCGCCGGCTGGGCTCTTCTCCAACTCCCACTCGTAGCCGAACAGGTTCTCGAAGAAGTTGTTGCTCCACTTGGTCGGCGTCGTAGTCCATGTCACCTCCGGGCCGCCGCCGATGGTGTCATCGCCCATGCCGCTGCCGAAGCTGCTCTGCCAGCCTAGGCCCTGCAATTCGAGCTCGGCGGCTTCCGGTTCCGCCCCGACGAACGACGGATCGCCGGCGCCGTGGGTCTTGCCGAAGGTGTGGCCACCGGCGATCAGCGCCACGGTCTCTTCGTCGTTCATCGCCATGCGGAAGAACGTCTCGCGGATGTCCTTCGCCGCGGCGACCGGGTCGGCATTGCCGTTCGGGCCTTCCGGGTTCACGTAGATCAGGCCCATCTGCACGGCGGCAAGTGGGTTCGAGAGCTCGCGTTCGCCACTGTAGCGCTCATCGCCGAGCCACGTGCCTTCCGGGCCCCAATACAGCTCTTCCGGCTCCCACACATCGGCGCGGCCGCCGGCGAAGCCGAAGGTCTTGAAGCCCATCGACTCAAGCGCGACGTTGCCGGTCAGGATCATCAGGTCGGCCCAGGACAGTTTGCGGCCGTACTTCTGCTTGATCGGCCACAGCAGCCGGCGCGCCTTGTCGAGGTTTACGTTGTCAGGCCACGAGTTCAGCGGCGCGAAGCGCTGCTGACCGGCGCCGGCGCCGCCGCGGCCGTCGGCGATGCGGTAGGTGCCCGCGCTGTGCCAAGCCATGCGGATGAACAGCGGCCCGTAGTGCCCGAAGTCGGCCGGCCACCATTCCTTCGAATTGGTCATGACCTTGCGCAGGTCGGCGATGACGGCATCGAGATCGAGGCTCTTGAATTCCTTGGCGTAGTCGAACTCCTCGCCCATCGGGTCGGATTTTTTCGAGTTCTGATGCAGGACCTGGACGTCAAGCTGGTTCGGCCACCAGTCTCGGTTCGAGGGCGTGTGCATGAACGGGCATTTGCCCGCGCCTTTGTCGTCAGTCTTTGCATCCATGGCTTCTCTCCGCTGGCGTGCAGGTTTCGTCGCGTGGTGTCGTATCGAACGATTGTGACCGGTCGCCGACCGGAATGGCGGTAGGGGCGGTCGTTGTCGGTTTTTTGGCTAGCGCGGCGGTTTTCCCGCCTCGCTCGACTCTTCGGTGCAGATCGCAGCGCTAAAGATACGGTTGCGATTGTAACTATTATCGCTCAAAAATCCGATTAGGTCCAATCGTATTGCCTGGTTCGAGCAATAAGATTATCTGATCGCCATGATCACACTACGCCAGCTTCGCTATCTGGCCTCGCTCGCGCGCCACCGCCATTTCGGCAGGGCGGCGGAAGATTGCGCCGTCACCCAGCCGGCGCTCTCCATGCAGATCCGTCAGTTGGAGCATGAAATCGGCGCTGAGCTGGTGGAGCGTCGGCCGGGCGACGTGGCACTCACGGAAGTCGGCCGTGAGGTCGCGGCGCGAGCCGAAGCCATCATGACCGCGACCCGCGACCTTGTTGACTTCGCGCGCCATCGCGACCTGCTCAGCGGCCAACTCCGGCTCGGCATCATCCCTACGCTTGCGCCTTACGTGCTGCCGCGCCTGCTGCCGCGGCTGCAGGCGGCGCATCCGCACCTGCGACTGGAGGTGCGCGAGACCCAGACCAAGATGCTGGTGGGCGAACTCGTCCGCGGCGACCTCGACTGTCTGCTGCTGGCGCTGCCGGTGGAGGGCGCCGACGTGGAGGTGCTGCCGCTGTTCGAGGACCCGTTTCTTCTCGCGCTCCCAGCCGACGAGCCGCTGTCGCCGGCGGGCCGGGTGCGCGTTGACGCGGTCGATCCGCGCCGGTTGATCCTGCTGGAAGAAGGCCACTGCCTGCGCGACCAGGCGCTCGCCTTCTGCGCCGCCCCCAACCTCAGCGCCGCGGACCGCGAGGCGCCGGCGCGTCTTGGCGCCACCTCACTCGCGACCGTGATGCAGATGGTGGCGAACGGCTATGGCGTGACGCTGGTGCCGGAGGTGGCGGTCGATGTCGAGGTTCGCGACGAGCGCGTCAAGCTGATGCGTTTCGCCGAGCCACAGCCGGCGCGCACCGTCGGACTCGCCTGGCGGCGGACATCGCCGCGCACAGAAGATTTCATGGCGCTGGGCGAGATCGTCAAGCAAACGCTGGCACCACGCGTGGCCGAAAGGCCGATGGCGAAGCTGGCGGCCGCGCAATAAAAAAGGCGGCCGCACGGGCCGCCTTTTGTCTTGTTTCAGTAGCGAACCTTACTCCGCAGCATCCCCTTCGCGCGACGTCTCGCGCTCGGCCTTCTGCTTGGCCTCGAGGTCTTCGCCGGTCTCTTGGTCGACGACCTTCATGGACAGGCGCACCTTGCCGCGCTCGTCCATGCCGAGCAGCTTCACCTTTACCTTGTCGCCTTCCTTGACCACGTCGGTGACCTTGTTCACCCGCTGCGCGGCGAGCTGGCTGATGTGGACGAGGCCGTCGCGCGAACCGAAGAAGTTCACGAAGGCACCGAAGTCCATCACCTTGACGACCGTGCCTTCGTAGACGTGGCCGACTTCCGGATCGGAGGCGATCGACTTGATCCAGTTGATCGCGGCCTTGATTGCCTCGCCGGAGGCGGACGCCACCTTCACCGAGCCGTCGTCTTCGATGTTGATCTTGGCGCCGGTCTTCTCGACGATCTCGCGGATCACTTTGCCGCCGGTGCCGATCACTTCGCGGATCTTGTCGGTCGGAATCTTGAACATCTCGATGCGCGGGGCGTGCTCGCCGAGTTCGGCGCGCGCTGCGGTCAGGGCTTTCGCCATCTCGCCGAGGATGTGCAGACGCCCGTCCTTCGCCTGGCCGAGGGCGACCTTCATGATCTCCTCGGTGATGCCGGCGATCTTGATGTCCATCTGCAGCGAGGTGACGCCGTGGTCGGTGCCGGCTACCTTGAAGTCCATGTCGCCAAGGTGGTCCTCGTCGCCGAGGATGTCGGAGAGCACCGCGTAGCGCTCGCCTTCCAGGATGAGGCCCATGGCGATGCCGGCGGTCGGCCGCTTCAACGGCACGCCCGCGTCCATCAGCGCCAGCGAGGAGCCGCACACCGTTGCCATCGACGACGAGCCGTTTGACTCGGTGATCTCGGAGACGATGCGGATGGTGTAGGGGAATTCCGCGGCCGTCGGCAGCAGCGGATGGATGGCGCGCCAGGCGAGCTTGCCATGGCCGATTTCGCGCCGCTTGGTGCCGCCCATGCGGCCGGTTTCGCCGACCGAATAGGGCGGGAAATTATAGTGCAGCAGGAAGGATTCCTTGTAGCTGCCCTGCAAGGCGTCGATCCACTGTTCGTCCTCGCCGGTGCCGAGCGTGGTCACGACCAGCGCCTGCGTCTCACCGCGGGTGAACAGCGCAGAGCCGTGCGTGCGCGGCAGCACGCCCACTTCGGCCACGATCGGGCGCACGGTGGAGAGGTCGCGTCCGTCGATGCGCTTGCTGGTGTCGAGGACGTTCCAGCGCACGATCTTGGCCTCGAGCTCCTTGAATACCTTGCCCACGCGCTGCTTGTCGTATTCCGGATTCTCGGCGCCCTCCGGGAAGTAGTGCGCGATCACCTTTTCCTTGCAGGCGGCGACGGCGTTCTGGCGCTCCTGCTTCTGCGGAATCGAATAGGCCTTGCGCAGGTCCTGCTCGACGAGACCGAGGATTTCCTTTTCCAGCGCGCTGTTGTCCGGCAACGTCAGCTCGCGCGGCTCCTTGGCGCCTTTTTCGGCGAGCTTGATGATGGCTTCGATGACAGGCTGGAAATGCCGGTGGCCGAACATGACCGCGCCGAGCATGATGTCTTCGGACAGTTCCTTGGCTTCCGATTCCACCATCAGCACCGCGTCGCTGGTGCCGGCGACCACGAGGTCGAGTTGGCTCTCGGTCATCTCGTCGATCTGTGGGTTAAGCACATACTCGTTGTTGATGAAGCCGACGCGGGCGGCGCCGATCGGGCCCATGAACGGCGCGCCGGAGAGCGTCAACGCCGCCGAGGAGGCAACCATCGCCAGGATATCGGGGTCGTTCTCGAGATCGTGCGACAGCGTGGTGACGATGACCTGCGTCTCACAGCGCCAGCCTTCGGCGAACAGCGGCCGGATCGGGCGGTCGATGAGACGCGAGACCAGCGTTTCCTTTTCGGTGGGGCGGCCTTCGCGCTTGAAATAGCCGCCGGGAATACGGCCGGCCGCGTAGTATTTTTCCTGGTAGTCGACGGTGAGCGGCAGGAAATCGACGCCTTCACGCGGCTGCTTGGCCGCGACGGCGGTGGCGAGCACGGTGGTTTCGCCGTAGGTGGCGAGCACGGCGCCGTCGGCCTGACGCGCCATCCGGCCGGTCTCGAGGGTGAGCTTGCGCCCGCCCCAGTCGAGCTCAACGCGATGAATATCGAACATTTGGTTTTTCTCTCACGGTTTCGGGCTCAGGTCCGAAAGCCATGAGCAAGACGGCTAGAGGCTGTCGCAAAAGCAAATAGAATTAAATGCAACAGCCTCTGGCGATCCTGCTCACAAGCGTTTCGAACCTGGCCATGGCGCAAGACCGATCCTTATCGGTCTTGCCGGACGCCGGCGGCGCCTTTCGCCGCCGGATCGAATGGGCGCCGGGACACGTCACTGGCGCCGTACGGAAAACGCGCCGGGCTCGTTCAAGCCCGGCGCGGTCATAAAATCAGCGGCGGATGCCGAGCTTCTCAATGAGGCCCTTGTAGCTGGCCTCGTTGTTGCGCCGCAGGTAGTCGAGCAACTGCCGGCGCTGGCTGACCAGCTTCAGAAGGCCACGGCGGGAATGGTTGTCCTTGGCGTGGCTCTTGAAGTGCTCAGTCAGGTTGGTGATACGTTCCGACAGGATCGCGATCTGCACTTCCGGTGAGCCCGTATCGCCGGGCTTCTGAGCGAATTCCTTGATCAGTTCAGCCTTGCGGCTGGTGGTAACCGACATCGGTCATCCTTTCTTGGCAGGCCGGGCCCGGCCTACCAGGCCGGCCAGGTTGAAAACGCGCTTGGGGACGATCTCGCCATGCTCGAACTCGGCGAGTGCCAGTAGCTGGCCCTCGACGGTCACATGGACCGGCCCATGAACGATGGGAGCGTCCCTTCCGCGCAACAAAACGGCTTGGCCCCGATGGAGCCTCGCCGCGTCCGCCCGACTGACGGCCACCGCCGGGATGTCGTCCAGCGCGGTCTCGACGGGCATGAGCGCGTCGGCGAGGCTGCCCTCGCCGGCGGCGGCTCTATGACACAGAGCCTCCAAATCTTCCAGTAAAATCATGGTTTCCGGGTCGAAAGGCCCGACGGCAACCCGCCGCAGGGCGCTGACATGGCCGAAACAGCCCAAAAGCCGGCCCAGATCGCGGGCCAGGGCCCGGACATAGGTGCCCTTGCCGCATTCCGCCTCGAGGACAGTGTGGTCCGCGTCCGGCGTCTCCACCGCCTCCAGGCGGGTAATTTCGACCGGCCGGGCCTTGAGTTCCACCACCTCGCCGTCGCGGGCGAGGTCGTAGGCCCTTTCGCCCTCGATCTTGATGGCCGAATAGCGCGGCGGCACCTGCTGGATGGCGCCGATGAAGGCGGGGAGCTGCGCACGGACCTCGTCGGCGGTCGGGCGCTTGTCGCTCACCTCGGTGACGCGGCCTTCGGCGTCGTCGGTATCGCGTTCCTCGCCCCAGCGCACCGTGAACCGGTAGAGCTTGCGGCCGTCCATGACGAAGGGGACGGTCTTGGTCGCCTCGCCCATGGCGATCGGCAGCGCGCCCGAGGCAAGCGGATCGAGCGTACCGGCATGGCCGCAGCGTCGCGCCGAGAACAGCCGCTTGATGATGCTGACCGCGTGGGTCGAAGTCATCCCGACCGGCTTGTCGAGCACCACCCAGCCGTGGACGTCACGCTTGTCGCGCCGGAACTGCTTCTTTTTCGGCCGCGGCTTGTGGCCGCCTTCGCGCGGCGCCCGCTCGCTGTCCGCATGCGCGGACGGCTCGCGCTCCTTGACTTCGTCCTGGTTCACTCTTCCTCGTTCCCGTCGTTCTTGGTCAGATCGCGCGCCACTTCGGGCGAATGCAAAAGCTTGTCGATGCGCTCGGCCTCCTCGAACCGCTCGTCGATGCGGAAGCGGATGTCGGGCGCGAATTTCAGGTTGACGCGATGGGCGAGCTCGCCGCGCAGAAACTTCTTGTTGCGCTCGAAGGCGCCGATCACGGCGTTGGCGTCACGCCCGCCCATGGGCATGACGTAGATGGTGGCGAGCCTGAGGTCGGGGCTCATGCGCACTTCCGGAATCGTGATCATGTGGCTTTCGAGCACGGGGTCGTGTACGTCGCCGCGCGTCAGCATCTCGGCGAGGGCGTGGCGCACCAGTTCGCCGACACGCAGTTGGCGCTGCGAGCCGCTGCCCGGCGCGTTGTCGCGATGATGTTTGTGGCGCATGGCCTTGTTCCAAAATCAGCCGTGTCATGGCCGGATTTATCCCGGCCATCTCGCTTAGGAAGGCACGTGCGGTGCCTTCCTGCTCGGGATGCCCGGGGATTTAAGGCTTGAAGACAGCGCTTCGCGTCTTTAGCCCGAGCATGACGGTGGAAAATAGCGGAGAGAAAATCAGAACGCCCGCGTGAGATTTGGACTCACAGTGAGCGTTGAATCGTCTCCACACGGTAGCATTCGATCACGTCGCCTTGCCGCATGTCCTGGTAGTTTTCGAACGACATGCCGCATTCCATGCCCGAGTTGACCTCGCGCACGTCATCCTTGAAGCGCTTGAGCTGCGAGAGCTTGCCCTCGTGGATGACAACGTTGTCACGGATAAGCCGCACGTTGGCGCCGCGCTCGACGGTGCCATCGGTGACCCTGCAGCCCGCGATCTTGCCGATCTTGGAGATGTTGAAGATCTCCAGGATCTGCGCGTTGCCCAGCATTGTTTCGCGCAGAGTGGGCGCGAGCAGTCCGGACATCGCCTGTTTCACGTCATCCACCAAATCGTAGATGATGTTGTAGTAGCGGATTTCGATGCCGCCGCGTTCGGCGGACTCGCGCGCTTCCTTGTTGGCGCGCACGTTGAAGGCGATGATCGGCACGCCCGAGGCTTCGGCCAGTGTCACGTCGGATTCCGAAATGCCGCCGACGCCCGAGTGCAGCACGCGCGCGGCCACCTCGTCGGTGGCGAGCTTGTCGAGGGCGCCGATGATGGCTTCCAGCGAGCCCTGCACGTCGGCCTTGATGACCAGCGGGAATTCCTTGCGGCCGGCGGTCTTGGCCTGCGCCATCATCTGTTCGAGCGAGCCGCGGCTGCCGGCGGCGCGGGCAGCGAGCTTGTCGCGGCGCGTGCGGGCGCGGTACTCGGTGACCTGGCGGGCGCGGGCCTCGTTCTCGACCACCGCGAGGCGGTCGCCGGCGTCGGGGGTACCCGAAAAGCCCAGGATTTCGACGGGCGTTGACGGCCCCGCCGACGGCACTTGGTCGCCGGTGTCGGACACGAGCGCGCGTACGCGACCCCATTCGGCCCCGGCCACGACGATGTCGCCGGTCTTGAGCGTGCCGCGCTGCACCAGCACGGTCGCCACCGGACCGCGGCCGCGGTCGAGCTTGGCCTCGATCACGGTGCCCTCGGCCGGGCGGTCGGGGTTGGCCTTGAGGTCGAGGATTTCGGCCTGCAGGCCGATCATTTCCAAGAGCTTGTCGATGTTGGTCTTCGCCGTGGCGGAGACTTCCACGTCCACGACTTCGCCGCCCATCTCTTCCACCTGCACTTCATATTGCAGGAGGTCGGTGCGCACGCGGTTCGGATTGGCGTCCGCCTTGTCCATCTTATTGATGGCGACGATCATCGGCACCTTGGCCGCTTTGGCGTGATTGATGGCCTCGACCGTCTGCGGCATCACGCCATCGTCGGCGGCCACAACCAGCACCACAACGTCGGTCACCTTGGCGCCGCGCGCACGCATGGCAGTAAATGCCGCGTGGCCGGGGGTGTCGATGAAGGTGATGAGCGAGCCCGAGGGCGAGGTTACCTGATAGGCGCCGATGTGCTGTGTGATGCCGCCCGCTTCGCCGGCGGTGACATTCGCCGAGCGGATGGCGTCGAGCAGAGAGGTCTTGCCGTGGTCGACGTGGCCCATGACGGTCACGACCGGCGGACGGTACTCGAGCGTTTCCGGCGCGTCGGGCGCGTCGAACAGACCTTCCTCCACGTCCGATTCCGCCACGCGGCGCACGGAGTGGCCCAATTCTTCGGCGATGAGTTGGGCGGTGTCGGCGTCGAGTGTGTCGTTGATGGTCGCCATCTGGCCCTGCTTCATCAGCAGGCGGATCACGTCCACGCCGCGCTCGGACATGCGGTTGGCGAGTTCCTGGATGGTGATGGTCTCGGGGATCGTGACTTCACGCACCAGCTTCTCTCGCGGCTCGTTGTTGGCATGGCCCTTGAGGCGCTGGGTGCGGCGCCGGAACGAGGCGACGGAGCGCTCACGCACCTCGTCCGCGTTCATGGCGTTGATGACGGTCAGGCGGCCGCGCTGCTTCGGCGCGCCGGCTCGCGGCGCCGGACGCGGCGGGGTGGCCGGACGGCCGCCGGGACGGCGCGCGATGCGCGGCTCTTCCTCTTCGGCCTCGAGTGCGGGACGCGCGGCGGGGCTGGTCGGCCGCTTGGCGGCTTCCTCGCCCTCGCCGAGCCGCTTCTTGGCGACTTCGTCGGCCTTGCGCTTGGATTCCTCGTCGTGCTTACGACGCTCTTCTTCGTCATGCTTGCGCGCTTCCGCGGCGTCGCGCTCGGCCTTCTCGATGGCGTCGCGGGCGGCGCGGATCTTGGCCTCTTCCTCGGCGATCTTGCGCTCTTCGGCCTCGCGCACGCGGCTGTCGGCGAGCGCCGCGGCGCGCGCGCTCATTTCCTCTTCGGTGAGGCTGCGCAGCACCACGCCGGACGGCTTGGGCGTTTCGGCGGCGGGTTGGGCTGCGGCCTTCGGCGTCGCGACGCGCGGCTTGGGCGCTTCCACGGGCGGGGGCTCGGCCTTGGCCTTGGTTTCGGGCGCCGGCGAGACGGACCGTCGCTTCACCTTCTCGACCACGACCTGCTTGCTGCGGCCATGGCTGAAGCTCTGGCGCACGACGCCCGTCTCCGTGCGCGGCTTGAGCGTGAGCTTGCCGCCGCCGACGCTCAGTTTCTTCTCGCCAGGGTTCTTCGTTTCGCTCATTCCGTCCTAAATCCTCGCGCGCCGATCCTCGACGCAATCGCGCAATTTTGCCTTATTCGGGCAGGTTCCCAGTCCGATAGCGCTGTAAGCGCCGCACGCGAGCGAGAACGCTCTCGCTCGTGGGGCCGGCAAGCAGGGCTGCATGTACCACATTTGGGCGGTTCAATGCCAAATCCAATTGCTCGCCGGAAAATGTTTCGATAATCGCGGTTTCCCGCGAATTTTCTGTCTTTTTACGGCGCAGGCCCGCATCCAGCTTGCGCCGCCCGTCCGCGGCGGCATCCGCCGCGTGAATGAGGGCCAGCACGGCGCCGTCCTCGAGGGCCTCGGCGACCTTGGCCGCCCCCGCGACCACCTGGCCGGCCTTGCCGGCCATGGCCAGCGCGTCCAGCGCCGCCCGTGCCAGCAACCGCTCGGTTTCCGCCGCCAAGTCCGGGGCGGCCCGGACCTGCCGTTTGAAGCCGCGCGCGAATACGTTGCGTTTGGTGGCTTCCGCCACCGCCGCGCTGGTGCCGCTGACCCAAAGCCCGCGCCCGGGCAGCTTGCGCTTGACGTCCGGCACCACCGCGCCGTCCGGCCCGACCACGAAACGGATCATCTCATCGACCGGCATGACCGTGCGTGTCAGGGCGCACTGGCGCTCGGTCCCCGGGGCGACGCTGGTCGTCCCGCGGTCGAGTTCCGCGTCCTGCGCCTCCGGCGCCAATGGCTGGGCCTTGGCCAGCATGCCGATGACGATTCTCCCCTTGCGCTTTAGGCCTGCGCTTCCGCGCTAGCTTCGGCTTCCGCTGCTTCACCTTCTTCCGCCGGTGCCGCCAACTCTTCTTCGGTCACCCAGCCGGCCTTGAGCCGGGCCTGCATGATCAGCGCCTCGGCCTCGTCGCGCGCGACATCGAGGCCGTCGAAGAAGCCGGGCTCGCGCTTGGACTCGCCGTCCTTGCGCTCGGTCCAGCCGGTGAGGTCATCGGTGGCACAGCCGGCGAGATCCTCGACGGTCTTCACGTCGTTCTCGCCGAGCGCCACAAGCATCTTTCCGTTGATGCCGGGCACCTCTGTGAGCGCGTCCTCCACGCCCAGCTCCTTGCGCCGGGCATCGAGCTCGGCGTCCTGCTGGGCGAGATATTCGCGCGCGCGGTCCTGCAATTCCTGCGCCGTCTCCTCGTCGAAACCTTCGATGGACGCGATTTCCTTCTCGTCCACCATGGCGAGCTCTTCGATCGAGTCGAAGCCTTCCGATGCGAGCAACTGGCCGACGACTTCGTCCAGGTTCAGCGCCTCGACGAAGATCTTGGTGCGGTTCTCGAACTCGGCGTGACGGCGCTCTGACTCCTCCTGCTCGGTCAGGATGTCGATGTCCCAGCCGGTGAGCTGCGAGGCGAGCCGCACGTTCTGGCCGCGCCGGCCGATCGCAAGCGAGAGCTGCTGGTCCGGCACCACTACCTCGATGCGCTCCTTGTCTTCGTCGAGCACCACCTTGGCGACTTCCGCCGGCGCCAGCGCGTTCACCACGAAGGTGGCGATGTCGGGCGACCACGGAATGATGTCGATCTTCTCGCCCTGCAATTCGTTCACCACCGCCTGCACGCGCGAGCCGCGCATGCCGACGCAGGCACCGACCGGGTCAACGCTCGAATCGCGCGAAATCACGGCGATTTTGGCGCGCGAACCGGGATCGCGCGCGACCGCCTTCACCTCGACGATGCCGTCGTAGATTTCCGGCACTTCCTGGGCAAACAGCTTGGCGGTGAACTGCGGGTGCGTGCGCGAGAGGAAAATCTGCGGGCCCCGCGGCTCGCGGCGCACGTCGTAGATATAGGCGCGGATGCGATCGCCGTTGCGGAAAACCTCGCGCGGCAACAGTTCGTCGCGCCGCACGATGGCTTCGCCGCGGCCGAGATCGACCACCACGTTGCCGTATTCCACGCGCTTGACGATGCCGTTGACGATATCGCCGATGCGATCCTTGTACTCGGCGTATTGCCGGTCGCGCTCGGCCTCGCGCACCTTCTGCACGATCACCTGCTTGGCGGACTGCGCGGCGATGCGGCCGTATTCCAGCGGCGGCAGCGCGTCGGCGATGGTGTCGCCCACCTGCGCAGCCGGATGACGCTTGCGCGCCTCTTCGATGGTGATCTGGTTGGAGGGGTTCTCGACCTGATCCACCACCAGCATGTGGCGGGTGAGGCGGAGATCGCCGGTCTTAGGCTCGATCTCGGCGTGCACGTCGGTCTCGGCGCCGTAGCGCGAACGTGCTGCCTTGGCGATTGCGTCTTCCATGGCGGCGATCACGATGCCGCGGTCGATGGCCTTCTCGCGCGCGACCGCATCGGCGATCTGCAACAGTTCGAGCCGGTTGGCGCTCACTGCCATAGCTTCACTCTCCTTCGTCAGAGGCTTGTCCGGCCTTGCCGGACTTCAGCCGTCGATGTCGTTCTTCCCTGCGGGCCGCCTTGGCTTCACGCTTGGCGGCCTTCTCGCGCCGCAAGGCTTCGGCCACCAGTTCGTCGGTGAGTACGAGCTTGGCTTCGCTCATATCCGCGATCGGCAGCAGCACCTCGGGCGCTTCGCCCTCGGGTACGGTTTCCCACGCTAGCCGCGCCGATTGATCCTCGGTGCCGGCCAGGAAGCCGCGGAACCGCTTGCGGCCATTGACCGGAACTTCCATCTCGATGCGCGCCAGATGCCCGGAATTGCGCTCGAAATCCGATTTGCGCACCAGTGGGCGGTCGAGCCCGGGTGAGGAAATCTCCAGCCGGTAGGCGCGGTCGATCGGATCGGCCACGTCCAACACCGGGGACAGCGCCCGCGAGATCGTCTCGCAGTCGTCGACGTCCATGCTGCCGTCGGGCCGTTCCGCCATGATCTGGACGGTACAGCCGTCGGTGCCCGAAATTTTCACCCGTACCAGCCGGTAGCCGAGGTCCTCGATCACCGGTTCCGCGATGGCGGCCACACGCGCGGCCAGCCCCGGCTCTACAATGAGCCGCGGTTCGTACTCGGCGGGGGCGGCCGTGAGGGCCGCTTCGGCGTCCATATGCTGGCTTTCGGCCATCTCAACTAACAAAAAAGAGCGGGCCCCAGGGGACCCACTCTCAAAACCAACCGGGTTATGAGGGTGTCTTGAACACCGGAAATATAGCGATTTCCGGGTTTTACGCAAGGCCTCCAATCTGCGGTGCGGCTAACCGTTCCTTCAGAATCTGGCCTTAAATCTGGTTGGAGGGCCAAAAGGCACCCGTTCTACAAATTGATTTTGCAGGATCTGCAATGGCTGCCCCAGCCTCGCTGCTTCCCGAGCTCGAAGATGTTGTCCAGCACGGCACGGCCGAGAAGCGGGCTGAGACCTTGCGCCGCATTACGACGCTGTTTCTCGACGGCGCCGCCCATTTCAACAACGACCACGTGGCGCTGTTCGATGACGTGATCGGCTGCCTGATCGAAGAAATCGAAGCCAAGGCCCTTTCGGAACTGTCGTCACGGATTGCGCCGGTGCCGAACGCTCCGGCAGGCGTCATGCGCAAACTCGCTGACAACGACGACATCAAAGTCGCCGGACCGGTGCTGCGCATCGGCCATCTGGAAGACAATGAGCTGATGCGCATCGCCGAAACCAAGAGCCAAGCGCATCTGCTGGCGCTTTCGGAGCGCAAGGGTATCGCCGAAGTGCTGTCTGACGTGCTGGTGGCGCGCGGCGACCGCGACGTCGCGCGTTCGGTCGCGACCAACGCGCGCGCGCGCCTGTCGGACAACGCCTTCAGCGCCCTGGTGCGGCGTGCCGAGGACGACAGTGTGCTCGCCGAAAAAGTGGGCCTGCGCAACGATATCCCGCCGCGCCTGTTCCGGCAGCTGCTGATGAAGGCGACAGACGTGGTGCAAAAGCGCCTGCTGGCGCAAGCTAAGCCCGAGACACAGGCCGAAATCCGCCGCGTTCTTGCAAAGGTCACCGACGAGGTCGCCGCCAAGGCGCAGCCGCGCAATTACGCCGAGGCGCTTGCCACCGTTCGCGCCCTGCACAAGCAGCGCAAGCTCACCGAGGCGGATATCGTCGAGTACGCCAAGAGCGGCAAGTACGAGGAGACCATCGCGGCACTGGCGACGTTATGCTCGGTGCCGGTCGAGGTGGTCGATCGGCTGATGAGCGGCGAACGCGCCGACCCGGTGCTCATTCTGGCGCGCGCGGCCGGCTTCGGCTGGCCGACGGTGCGCGAAGTGATCAACGCGCGTCCCGGTCCCAAGGCGTCGAACCAGGTGCTCGATGCGGCGCTTGAAAACTTCGAGCGCCTCACCGCCGCGACGGCGCAGCGCGTCGTGCGCTTCTGGCAGGTGCGCCAGGGCACGGGCGAGTAAGGGCGGCCGCTCAGACCTTCCGAAACACGAAATAAGCCGGCGTGCGTCCCTCGCGCTTGGCCTTGGCCTCATAACGCGTGCCGGCGAAATCCGGCCAGGGCGTGCGCCAGTCGTCGGCACCTTCCGCGGTCCACATGAATTCATTCGACCGCATGACCCGCGCCAGCGCATAGACCGCATAATCGGCAATATCCGTTGCAAAGCGCAATTCGCCGCCGGGCCGAAGTACGCGCGCCAAGCGATGCAGGCTTTCGTCCTGGATAAAGCGCCGCTTCCAGTGCCGGCGTTTCGGCCACGGATCGGGATAGAGCAGGTCGATGCGCGCCAGCGCGTCCGCCGGGAGCCAGTCGAGCAGTTCGCTGGCGTCACCGAAATGCAGGCGGATGTTGGCGAGTTTGCTGTCGTCGATGGCGACGAGTGCTTTCGCCACGCCGTTGATAAACGCGTCGGAGCCGATGAAGCCGCAGTCAGGGTTGGCGCTCGCCTGCCCGATCAAATGCTCGGCGCCGCCGAAGCCGATCTCGAGGCGCACGGTCTCGGGCGCATTAGGAAACAGACCGCGCAGATCGCCCGGCGCTGGTTCGCGCAGGTCGAGCGCGATGCGCGGCAGCAACGTGTCGAAAAGTGCCGCCTGGCGCGGCTTCAAGGGATGTCCCTTGCGCCGGCCGAAAAAGGCGCGCTGCGACTCTTCGCGTGGGCCTTGGTTCGTATCGTGGCTTTCGTTCATGACGCCGCGCTCCATACACTGCCTGCACGGTGCCGGAAACAAAAATGCCCCGCTTTCGCGGGGCATTTCGTCATTTGGAACGCGGGTGCGTTAGGCCACGGCCTTCTTGATCGCCTCGGCGAGATCGACCTTCTCCCAGGAGAAGCCGCCGTCGTTGTCGGGCTGGCGGCCGAAATGACCGTAGGCCGCGGTGCGACGATAGATCGGCCGGTTGAGCTTCAGCGTGCGCCGAATGTTGGTCGGCGTCAGCCGGAACAGTTCGGGCAGCACTTGCTCGAGCTTGCTCTCCGGCACCTGGCCGGTGCCGTGGGTGTCGACCAGAACCGACATCGGATCGGCAACGCCGATGGCGTAGGCGATCTGGATCGTGCAGCGCTCAGCGACACCGGCGGCCACCACGTTCTTGGCCAGGTAGCGCGCGGCGTAAGCGGCCGAACGGTCGACCTTGGTCGGGTCCTTACCGGAGAAGGCGCCGCCGCCGTGCGGCGCATAGCCGCCGTAGGTATCGACGATGATCTTCCGGCCGGTGAGGCCGCAGTCGCCGTCGGGGCCGCCGACCACGAAGTTACCGGTCGGGTTGACCAGGAAGTCGTCGGCGTTTTCCGGCATCCAGCCTTCCGGCAGCGCCGAACCGACCGCATCGCTGATCATCTCCTTGACCAGCCCCGGCGTGTACTTCTTGCCGTTGCGGCTCTGTGCGTTGTGCTGGGTGGAGACGACCACCTTGGTCGCGCCAACCGGCTGGCCGTTGACGTAACGCACGGTCACCTGGCTCTTGGAGTCAGGCTGCAGGTCGGCGAGCTGTCCGGCGTGACGCTTGTCGGCCAAGACCTTGAGGATCTTGTGCGAGAAGTAGATCGGCGCCGGCATGAACGAGTTCTTTTCGTAGACCTCGCTCTCGGTGCAGGCGAAGCCGAACATCATGCCCTGGTCGCCGGCGCCTTCTTCCTCGCCGGTCTTAACCTTCTTGGCATCGACGCCCATGGCGATGTCCGGCGATTGGCCGTGCAGCAGCACTTCCACGTCGGCGCCATAGTGCGAGAAGCCGTCCTGGTCGTAGCCGATGTCCTTCACGACACCGCGCGCGATCTGGGTGATCAGTTCGCGATTAACCACGGCCTTGTCGCCGTGCTTGTAAAAGAGCGGTGATTGGCCGCGTCCTTCACCGGCAATGATGATCTTGTTGGTGGTCGTCAGCGTCTCGCAGCCGAGGCGCGTATTGACCTTGCTATCGTCATCGATGCCGAGCTTCAGATCGTTTTCGAGGAACGCATCGAGCACTGCATCGGAAATCTGATCGCAGACTTTATCCGGATGCCCTTCAGAAACAAACTCGCTAGTGAACAAGAAATTGGTATGTGCCACGTGTAACTCCCTTCCGTGGCGCGGTTGTTAGGCCGCGTCGTTTTCAGGTCGGGGCTGTTCTTGCAGTGGCGGAAGGCGAGGTCAAGGTGCGGGCAGCGTTGGGACGTGCTTTGATCGCGATGGGCGCTATGGGCGCAGGATTATTCGTCCTCGCCCGCAATCTGCTCGACCAGGTCCACGATGCGGCGACGCAGCTTGCTGTTCTTGATGCGCATGAACGCTTTAGTGAGCGAAAGGCCGTCGGAAGTGGCCAAAAAGTCCGAGACATAGGCCGGCGAGGGCGCTTCTCCCATGCCGACAGCAACGGGGCCGCCTGCAACGTGTGGCGCGCCTTCGAAGAAAAAAGATACCGGGACTTGCAGGATATGGGCGATCTGCTGCAAACGGCTGGCACCAATACGATTAGTTCCCTTCTCGTATTTCTGAACCTGTTGGAACGTCAGGCCGAGCGCGTCGCCCAGCTTTTCCTGACTCATGCTCAGCATCATCCGCCGCATCCGCACACGGGAGCCCACGTGCTTATCGATCGGATTGGGTGCCTTCTTCGCCATAAATATCTCCTATGACTCCATTGAGCAGCGTAATGTCACACTTCATGGGTGGAGTGCAATCCATGATTTGCAGTCGATCGTTTTGCATCGTCAAAGAACAATGAAAATAGCTTTTAATTTTCAAGGACCTTTGCACCAGAAGGACACCGAATTCACCCTCCGGTTACCTCCAGGCGGCCGCAAATTATTGGTGGGGAAAAACAACCTGAAGGCGAGACGGACATCCGAGCAATTTAAGGAAGTGCCTTGCGCCGGAGCACTGCCGCGAAAGCGATCACCAGGAATATGATGCAAGCGAGATTGCCGAAGCGGGAATAAACCGTCTGCGGCAACACGCGCGGCAATTGCCCGTCCAGCACGCCCTCGGCCCCGAGTGGTAAATATTTGACGACTCGACCCACTGGATCGATCACGCCCGAGATACCGTTATTGGCCGCACGCACCAGCGGCACGCCTTCAGCGATTGCGAGCATGCGCGCCTGCTGGAAGTGTTGGTGCGGACCGGTGCTGATGCCGAACCATGCATCATCGGTGACATTGACGATCCAGCCCGGGCGCTCGCCCTTCGGGATTGCCTGGCCCGGAAAGATCGCTTCGTAACAGATGAGCGGCAGCATCTTGGGCGTGCCGGGCACGTCCATCAGCGGCCGCTGCTTGCCTTCCAGAAAGCCGCCGACCTGCTTGGTGAGCGCCTGCAGTCCGAGCTTTTCGAGCCACGATTGCAATGGCAGGTACTCGCCGAATGGCACCAGGTGCTCTTTGTCGTAGATGCCGCGGATCGAGCCGTCGGGATCGATCACGTAGAGCGAGTTGTAAGCGCGGATATGACCGGGGGCCGATTCCCGCGCGGCGCGCACGGCGCCGGTGATCAGCTCGGTGTGCGGCGTCAACAGCGCGGCAATCTGAGCCATCGCATCCGGTTCGCGCGTCAAGAAAAACGGAAACGCGGATTCCGGCCAGATCAGCACGTTGAAATCGTGCACGCCTTTGGAGGTGGGGCCGGTGGTGCGGCTCGACAGCTGCAGATAGCGCCGCATCACCGCGTCCTTGGCGCGGTAGTTGAACTTGGCGTCTTGCTGCAGGTTGGGCTGCATGATGCGCAGCTTCACGCCACTGACGTAAGCGGTCGGGTGTGCCTTGAGGCGCGCAAAGCCGTAGCCGCCCATCGCCGCCAGCACCATCAGCGCCATGACAAGTGGACGATAGGGATGCGGGGTCTCCTTGCGGTCGTCGGCGAGTGTCGCCGGCGCGGCGAAGATCGCCACGCTCAAGAACGTTAGGCCCCAGATGCCGACCAGCGACACGGTCTGCGCCAGCGCCAGCGGCTCGCTCAGCGCGTATCCGAACGTGTTCCAGGGAAAGCCGCTGAGCAGATGGCCGCGCAGCCATTCCGCCGCCGTGAGCGGCACCGCCAGCGCCAGGATGCGCAAGGGTCCCCGTACCCAGATGAGGCGCGCGACCCCGAGGCCGAGCCCGGTGTAGAGCGCGAGATAGGCGGGCAGGCCCGACACCGCGACCGGGAGCAGCCAGCCGAAGGTCTTGGCGTCGACCAGGAAGGCGTAGCCGATCCAATAGAGGCCCGCGACGAAATAGCCGAAGCCGAAGCACCATCCGGCGCCGGCCGCGGCCCAGAAGCCGCGGCCGTCGGCGTCGGCCGAGCCGTCGACCAGCCAGACCAGCACGGGGAAGGTGATGAACAGCACCGGCCAGGCATTGAATGGCGCCAGCGCCAGCACCGAGAGCGCACCGGCCATGAATGCGATGAGAGCGCGGCGCCAGCCGTAGGCGAGGACCACCGCATGGGCGAGGCGGGTGACGATCACGGCTTGTGCGTACCTGCCGGTGAATCGGCGTCGTGCCGGTCGCCGTCTTTGGGCGCGGCGGCTTGCTCGCCGGGCGCGGCCGCCGGTGCGGCGACGGATGGCGCTTCCGGCTCGGCGCGCCGGCGTGGCTTCTCGCGCTTCTCCTTCAGCCGCGTGATGCGCACGCGCTTGACGCGACGCGGATCGGCGTCGAGCACCTCAAATTCGAACAGGCCCGGCCCCGGGATGATCTCGCCGCGCAACGGCAGTCGCCCGGCGCGCGTCACCAGATAGCCGCCGAGGGTGTCGACTTCCTCCGCTTCGTCACCGACGTCGAAGTCGCTGCCGACGAGCGCAACCACGTCTTCCAGGTTGGCCCGCGCATCGGCGATGAAGGAGCCGTCCGGCTGCTGCTCGACCGCCGGCAACTCGTCCTCGTCGTGCTCGTCGGCGATCTCGCCCACGATCTCCTCGACGATGTCTTCGATTGACACTACGCCGTCGGTGCCGCCGTATTCATCGATCACCAGCGCCAGGTGCATGCGCGTTGCCTGCATGCGCGCCAGCAGGTCCATCGCCCGCGTCGACGGCGGCACGAACAGGATCGGCCGCATGATCTTGGCCGCCGACAGCGGCATGGCGAGATCGATGGTCTTGAGGTCGAGGCCGGCCGGGAAAGGCTTCTTGCGCTTCTCGTTCTTTTCCGGATCGACCGTGGCGCGATGGGTCATGAATGCGATCAGGTCGCGGATGTGCACCATGCCGACCGGATCGTCGAGGGTGTCGTCATAGACCACGAGGCGCGAATGGCCGGCGCTTTCGAAGGTGCGCATCAGTTCGCCAAGCGAGAGGTTCTGCTGCACGGCCACGATGTCGGCGCGCGGCACCATGACGTCGTCAATGCGCCGCTCGCGGAGCCCCAGGATGTTGCTCAGCATCCGGCTCTCTTCTGGCGAGAAGCCGGATTCGCCGGGCGTCATGGCCTCGAGCACATCCTTGAGGTCGGCCCGGATCGAGGTGCCGCGCAGGCCGAACAGGCGGAGCACCGTGCGGGTGAACCAGTTGCCGTTCTCACGTGTGGCTTCCACCACTACCGGGAGATGGCGGGGCTCGTAGGATTGGCCGGAACTTGGAGGGTCGTTGTCAGGCATATCGGTCAGGCATTGCCCGGCTCATACGCACGGTAGGGATCGGCGATGTCGAGACCCGCGAGGATGTCGCGTTCGCACCCTTCCATGGCATCAGCCTGGGAATCAGTCTGGTGATCGTAACCGATGAGATGCAGAAAGCCATGCACCGCGAGATGGGCGAGATGATGGAGAAAAGGCTTGCGCTCATCGGCGCTTTCGCGCGCGAGCGTCTCATAGGCAATGACGATGTCGCCAAGCAGCGGCTCCGGCGCGCCGTGCGCGGGGGCCGCCGCCGGGAATGAGAGCACGTTGGTGGGCTTGTCGATTTGGCGCCAGTCGCGATTGAGGGCCTGGATCGATTCGTCGTCGGTCAGCACGACGCTGACCTCGCCGCTCGCCGAACAATGACGCGCCGCGGCCAGGATCGCGCGTTCCACGGTTTCGACGGCGCCCGGCTCGGCATCCCAGAGCGGCGACTGCACCTGGATGTCGATATCCGGGGCCGCCGCAGGGGCGGCTCGCGATCCGCGCATCAGGCGTCCTTTCCCGCGCGGTCGTAGGCCGCGACGATGCGCGCCACCAGTTCGTGGCGGATCACGTCCTCATGGCTGAACGCGACGTGGCCGACGCCCTCGACGTCCTTGAGCAGCTTGACCGCTTCCGCCAGCCCGGAGGTCTGGCCGTTCGGCAGGTCGACCTGGCTCGGATCGCCGGTGACGATCATGCGGCTGTTCTCGCCGAGGCGCGTCAGGAACATCTTCATCTGCATCGACGAGGTGTTCTGCGCTTCGTCGAGAATGACGGCGGCGTTCGACAATGTGCGCCCGCGCATGAAGGCGAGCGGCGCAATCTCGATCTCGCCGCCCTGCAAGGCGCGTTCGACGATACGCGCATCCATCAGGTCGTAGAGCGCGTCGTAGATCGGCCGCAGATAAGGATCGACCTTCTCGCGCATGTCGCCGGGCAGGAAGCCGAGGCGCTCGCCGGCTTCCACCGCCGGGCGCGACAGGATGATGCGGTCGACTTCCTTGCGCTCGAACATCTGCACGGCTTGCGCGACCGCAAGCCAGGTCTTGCCGGTGCCGGCCGGGCCGGTGCCGAACACCAGCGAATGGCGCTTGAGCGCGCGGATATAGGCGTCCTGCGCGGCGGTGCGCGCGCGCACCGGCCGCTTGCGCAGATTGATTTCTTCGAAAGCGGCGCGCCCGTTGGCCGGCTCGTAGTCGAACAGCGAGCCCTGCGCGATCGCCTGGCGGATGGCGCCCTCGACGTCGCCCTGCACCAGGTCGCCGCCGCGCTTGAGCTGCTCGTAGAGGCCTTCCAGCACGCGGCGGGCCTGCTCGCAGGCCGCGCGTGAGCCGTCGATGGTGACGTGGTTGCCGCGCTGCTCGGCGACGACGCCGAGCCGGCGCTCAATCAGCGCCAGATTCTGCCCGTATTGCCCGAACAGGGTAGACGCGAGCCGGTTGTCCTCGAAGGCAAGCACGATCTGCGTGGTGGCCGTCTCGTCCGAGGCGGTGCCGGGAGGAAGCGCGGTATCAGGCGTGCGCAAAGGCGTTTCGGGCTCCTGCTGCGGCAAGCTCCAGCGCGCGGGCGTTCTCTTGAAGCGCGCCAAACAGGCTGTTGCTGCCGACTTCGGTGATGGTCACCGGCACCGTTTCGCCCAAGAGCGAGGGCGGCGCCATGACCTGGATCGCCTGTAAATATGGGGACTTGCCGACCAGTTGCCCAGGGAGCCGGCCGGGCTTTTCCAACAGCACCTCGACGGTGCGGCCGGCAAAAGACGCGTTGAAGGCGCGTTGCTGGCGGGTCACCAGCGCTTGCAGCCGCTGCAAGCGCTCGGATTTCACCGCCGCTGGGATTTGGTCCTCGAGTTCGGCGCCCGGCGTGCCGGCGCGCGGCGAATACATGAAGGAGAAGGCGCCGGCGAAGCCGACCGTCTCGATGAGTGTGAGGGTGTCCTCGAAATCGGCGTCGGTCTCGCCGGGGAAGCCGACGATGAAGTCCGACGACAGCGCCAGGTCCGGCCGTGCCGCGCGCAGGCGCTCGATGATGGTGAGGTACTCCTCGCGCGTGTGCTTGCGGTTCATCGCATCGAGAATACGGTCGGAACCGGACTGCACCGGCAGATGCACATAGGGCATCAGTTGCGGCAACTCGGCATGCGCCGTGATTAAATCGTCGCGCATGTCGCGCGGATGGCTGGTGGTGTAGCGCAGGCGCGCGATGCCGGGGATTTGCGCCAAGCGGCGCATGAGTTGCGCCAGGGTCCAGTCAGCGCCGTCGGGACCCGGTCCGTGATAGGCATTGACGTTCTGCCCGATCAGGGTGACTTCGCGCACACCCGCGTCCGCCAGGCGCTCGACCTCGGCGACGATCTGCACCGCCGGCCGCGAGATTTCCGCGCCGCGTGTATAGGGCACCACACAGAAGGTGCAGAACTTGTCGCACCCTTCCTGCACGGTGACGAAGCTCGCAATGCCGCGCTTGCGGATCGCCGCGCGCTCGGGTGCGGCGAGCACTTCGAACTTGTCCTCGACCGGGAATTCGGTGTCGACGATCTTCTCGCCCGAGGCCGCCCGCGCCACCAACTCCGGCAGGCGATGGTAGTTCTGCGAGCCCACCACCAGGTCGACCGCACCGGCGCGGCGCATGATCTCCTGGCCCTCGGCCTGTGCCACACAGCCGGCGACCCCGATCAGCATCTGGCGGCCTTCACGCGCCGCTTCCTCCTTCATGATGCGGAGGCGGCCGATCTCGGAATAGACCTTGTCGGCCGCCTTCTCGCGGATGTGGCAGGTGTTGAGGATCACGAGGTCGGCGCCGTCGGGCGCAGCCGCTTCGCTGAAGCCGGCGGGGGCCAGGGTGTCCGCCATACGATTAGAATCGTAGACGTTCATCTGGCAGCCGAACGATTTGACGTGGACTTTGCGGGTGTTGGTCATGCCGTCTCGTCGTGAACCTTGCGGGCGAATGTAGCCTTTCCGGGCGGCTTTTGTCGCGCTTTCCCGTCCGTGGGCCCTGTTTGCCCGGGCATATAACTGATTTCGCGAACGATTTTAAGACGCTGGCGCCTGCTGCAGGGGTGGCGCGGGGGTTTCGGGCGCTGGCGTAGCAGCCGGCCCGACGTTTACCGGAGGAATTGGCCGCTTCAGCAGGGCCGCCGACACCATGCGGCGTACGGCCCCCTCGAGGTGCCGGGTCAGCGCCTTGCGGTCGGCCGCGGCGTCGATCCGGATCGGCTCGCCGTAGCTGACCACGGCGTCGACCGCCCCGCGGGCGATCAGATCCTTGATGTGCGGCACGAAATCGAGGTCGCCGTACCAGGCGACCAGCGGTCGGTGCTGGCGGCCGAGCGGGATGCCGTGCGAGCTCACGTAGGAGATCGCCATCGGCTGGATCACGAGGTCGCCCGCCGCCTCGCTGTGCGCCGCCATGTATTTGACCGCCCCCAGCAATGAGGAGCGGAACGGCAGCACGCGGTTGCCGTCGCTGGAGGTGCCTTCCGCGAACAGCACCACGGGCGTGCCGCCTTTCAGCCGCTTGACCATTTCGCCGACGGCGTCGGCGGTCTGGTGGCGGCGATTGCGGTCGACGAACACGGTGCGCTGTATCTCGGCGGTGAGCCCGATCAGCGGCCAACGCCGGACCTCGCTCTTGGCGACGAAGGCGACCGGGCTGAGCGAGCCGATCGCCACGATATCGACCCACGAAACGTGATTGGACACGAACAGCACCGCGCGGTCGCGCACCGGCTTGCCTTCGACGCGCACGCGGATGCGCAACAATTTGCACAGCACGCGGTAATAGTTCGAGCAGATGAAGCCCCAGCCGGGAAGGCCCAATTTACCCAGCAGCCACTGGATCGAGATCAGCAGCGGCGTCATGACCAGGAAGAAGACCGCGATGAACGACGCGCGGATCATGGTCTATGACGCCTCCGTCGTCATGCCCGGCTTCATGCCGGGCATCCACGTCTTTACTTCACCTGAGTAAGACGTGGATGGCCGGGACAAGCCCGGCCATGACGGCGCATGAGATTGCAGCGACATCCCTCAATGCCCGCTCTTGTCGTCCTTGAGCGGCACCGCGTAGAGCTCGAGCCGGTGATCGACCAGCTTATAGCCGAGCCGGCGCGCGACCTCCGCCTGCAGGCGCTCGATCTCCTCCGACTGGAATTCGATCACCTCGCCGGTGCGCAGGTTGATCAGGTGGTCGTGGTGGCTTTCGGTGCTGGTTTCGTAGCGCGCGCGGCCCTCTCGGAAGTCGTGGCGCGCGATGATGCCGGCGTCCTCGAACAGCCGTACCGTACGATAGACGGTGGAGATCGAAATGCGGTCGTCGATCTTGGCACAGCGCCGGTAGAGCTCCTCGACGTCGGGGTGGTCGTCCGATTCCGCCAGTACGCGCGCGATGATGCGGCGTTGCTCGGTCATGCGCATGCCGTTGGCGACGCACAGGGCTTCGATTGGATTGCTGTCGGGTGAGTTCTTGTCCGGCGTGGTCACGAGAGATCCTCCATCCGGTTCTTCTATCATAGTGAGCCTGACGCGCACGTGTCCTTTGGCCGGCGCAGGCCCTTGTTCCTCAGGCAAGATCCCGCCGCAGCACCAGCGCGCTGGCGGCCCTGCCGCCCTCCCCGGGATAGTAGTTCGGCCGCCGCCCCACCTCGCGGAAGCCGGCGCGGGCGTAGAGGCGCAGCGCCGGGCGGTTCTGCTCGTCGACCTCCAGGAACACCGCGCGCACGCCGAATCCGGCCAGCCGACGCAGATGCAGATCGAGCAGTGCGCGCGCGAGCCCGCGTCCGCGGCGTGCCCGTGCCACCGCGACCGAAAGGATTTCGGCCTCGTCGCCGGCACGCCGGGACATGATGAAACCGGCAAGGCGTGACCCACGCAGGAGGGCGCGGTCGACGCAGACGTGGGTACAGACCTGCCGGTCGGCGATCAGGGTCTCGACTTCTTCTTCGCTCCAGCCGCGGCGGAATGAAAGGCCGTGCAAAGCCGATACGGCCGCGGCGTCGCGCCCGCCCGCTTCCGCCAGGGACGGCGTGCCGCGCTTGAACATCATGATGAGGCGCTTGATCATCGGCGCGGCAGGTGGCTGGCATCCTGCGGCTGGGCGTCGGGCGCGCGCAGATAGAGCGGCTTGGGGGCGGCTTCGGTTGGCTGCGCAATGACGCCGAGGCGTGCGACCCAGCCGATGTCGGGCGCGCGCCGAGGATCGACCGCCCGCGGCGCGCGTTCACCCGCCGGCCAGGCGGCGGCCAGCAGCTCGGCTGCGGTGCCGGCAAGACGCGGCGCGCCGGCGGCGGCGGCGCGCAGGCCCGCTTCATGAAGCGAAGCAATGCGTGGGCCCACCAGGACGCGGCCGGCGCGGCCATAGACCTGAAGGTAGACGTGGGCGTGGCGGGCGTCGATCGCTGCGACCACCGGCAGGCTGTCGTCTGCGGCGATGAGCGGCGCGGCAAAAGCGGCGAGTGTCGTCAGCCCAACCACCGGCTTGCCGGCCGCGAGCCCGATGCCGCGCGCTGCCGCGATGCCAACGCGCAGTCCGGTGAAGCTGCCGGGCCCGACCGTGACGGCGATGCGGTCGAGTTCGGCGAAGGCGATACGCGATGCACCCATCACGCGCTGGATCAGCGGCATCAGCGCTTCGGCATGGCCGCGCACCATCGCGTGCGATTCCTGCGCGACGATGCCGCCGCCCTCCGTGTCGAGCACGGCGGCGGAACAGGCTTCGAGCGCGGTGTCGATGGCGAGAAGGCGCATAAATTTAGTTTAGCACCGCGCGCGGCAAAACAACGGGGCCATTCCGGGGTCGCCGCTACGTGGCGCCCCGGCATGACGAGAGCGGGTCACATCGGCCGGACTTCGGTCACTTCCGGTACGAAGTGGCGCAGCAGGTTCTGGATACCGTGCTGCAAGGTCGCGGTGGAGGAGGGGCAGCCCGAGCAGGCGCCCTTCATGGTGAGGAACACCACGCCTTCCTTGTAACCTTTGAAGGTGATGTCGCCGCCGTCGCCGGCCACCGCCGGGCGCACGCGGGTCTCGATCAGGTCCTTGATCAGCTCGACCGTCTCGGAGTCCTTCTCGTCGAAGAACTCGTCGCCCTCTGCGGCCGCGTCGGCGCCCCCCGCAAGCAGCGGCTCACCGGACATATAGTGTTCCATGATGGCGCCGAGCACCGCCGGCTTGATCTGCTGCCACTCGCCGCCGTTCTTGGTGATGGAGATGAAATCCGCGCCGTAGAAGACGCCGCCCACGTTGGGGATGTCGAAGAGCCGCTCGGCGAGCGGCGATTGCGCGGCGGCCTCCCTGTTGGGCAGGTCGAGGGCGCCGGTTTCCAGCACCGGCCGTCCGGGCAGGAACTTCAGGGTCGCCGGATTGGGCGTGGCTTCAGTCTGAATGAACATCGCTTTCTCCTTACCTCACGCGGGTTCAAGGCCCGCGGGCGGGATCATTATAAGGGATAGATGGCCCCCGCGCACTGGCGGGTCAACCGGCTGGCGAGCAGGACGCTGCGGCCTTTCCCTCTCCCCGCGCGGCGGGGAAAGGTGAAGAAAGAGACTACGCCATCGAGTCGAGGTCTTCGTCCTTGAGCTGGGCGGGCACGATGGCGATCGGAATCGGGAAATTGGCCGCGGTCTTGGCCAGGCTCGAGACCAGCGGGCCGGGGTCGTCCTTGCCGGTGCCGGCGGCCAGCACCAGGATGCCGATGTCGGCATCCTCGTCGATCAGCTTGATGATTTCTTCGATCGGCGCGCCTTCGCGGATGACGCGCTCGGGCTCGATGTCAGCGACCTGCTTGGCGCGCTTGGCGTACTTGTCGAGCGTCTTGTTGGCTTCTTCCTCGGCTTCCGCCTTCATGATGTCGGCGACGCCGAGCCATTGCTGGTTGCGCTCGCCCGGCTCGATCACGCGCAGCATGATGAGTTGCGATTTGGTGCGGCCGGCACGCCGCGCCGCCCAGTACACCGCGCGATCGCATTCTTCGGTGTCGTCGATGACGACCATGTATTTGCGCTTGTGGCCGGTCTCGTAGATGCGGCGTTTGGTCGTCATCCTGGTTCTCCGTGTCGCCCGCGAACTGGCGCAGCAACGCAAAGCACAAAACGGGTCATGCTCGCACGGCGGGCGCGGCCCCGACAAGATGCGGCGTCGGCCGAATCGTAAGCGGCGCGAGTCAGCCGGCGCGCCGCCGATTTCGGTAGAAGATTTTTCCGCAAGGTGCTTTTGGGCTCTGGAAGCCTCTAATGCCGCACAAAGCCGACGATGTCCTTCACCGCCTTCATGGTATCGGCGGCGATGACGCGGGCGCGCTCGGAGCCGTCCGCGAGAATCTCGTCGATGTAGACCGGGTCCTGCACCAGCTTCTTCATCTCGGCGCCGATAGGTCCGAGCTTGGCGACCGCGAGATCGACCAGCGCGGACTTGAAGGTCGAGAACTGCGAGCCGCCGAACTCGCTGAGCACGTTTTCTTTGCTCATGTCATTGAGCGCGGCGTAGATGCCGACCAGGTTGTCGGCCTCGGCGCGAGACTCCAGGCCCTTCACTTCGCTCGGCAGCGGCTCCGGATCGGTCTTGGCCTTGCGGATCTTCTGCGCGATGGCGTCGGCGTCGTCGGTCAGGTTGATGCGCGAATAGTCGGAGGCGTCCGACTTCGACATCTTCTTGGTGCCGTCGCGCAGTGACATCACGCGCGTGGCCGGGCCGGCGATGATCGGGTTGGTGAGCGGGAAAAACGCCTCGCCATAGCCGTGCGCCTCGATCGACTCGGCGAAGTCGTTGTTGAACTTCTGCGCGATGTCGCGCGCGAGCTCGAGATGCTGCTTCTGGTCCTCGCCGACCGGCACGTGCGTGGCGCGATAGACCAGGATGTCGGAAGCCATAAGGCTCGGATAGGCGAACAGGCCGACAGACGCGTTCTCACGGTCCTTGCCGGCCTTGTCCTTGAACTGCGTCATGCGGTTGAGCCAGCCCATGCGGGCGACGCAGTTGAAAACCCAGGCAAGTTCGGCGTGTTCGGCAACCTGGCTCTGGTTGAACACGATGTGCTTCTTGGGGTCGATGCCGCAGGCGATGAAGGCCGCGGTCACCTCGCGGGTCGCGCGCGGCAGTTCCTTCGGCCCGCCCCAGACCGCGACCGGCACGGTGATCGCATGCAGGTCGACCACGCAGTAGATGCAGTCGTGATCGTTCTGCAGCTCGACGAAGCGCTTGAGCGCGCCGAGATAGTTGCCGAGATGCAGATTGCCGGTGGGCTGAACGCCCGAAAATACGCGTTCTTTGAACGCCATCGCCTTGGCCTCGCGGGATTTTGATGGGCGTTGCCATGCCACGGCACACGCCGGTGAGCAAGGGGCCTGAGGCGCCCCGCTCGGAGGCCGCCTTCAGGCGCTCTCGCGCACCGCCGCGACCAGTTCGCCGAGCTTGATGACGCCGAAGAGGTGGATGGCCGCACCGTAGACCACCATTCCGACCGCCACCAACGCGAACAGCAGCTCGAGCCGGCCCGCCGCCGAGGCCGGCAGATTCGGCAAGAACATGTCGGCGCCGGCGAGCGCGCCGGCAACCGCAAGGCCCATCACGAGGGTGGCGAGCGCGATGCGCGGCAGCCGCCTCTTGGCGTCGCGGTCGAGCCGCAGCCAGCCGCGCCGGTGCAGGATGAAGCCGAGCGATCCGGCGCCGATCCAGCCGGACAGCGCAATCGCCGCGGCGACGCCGATATAGCCGAACGCGGGGAACAGCGCGACGCCGCCGACGACCGCGGCGGCAAGACCGGCAAGTGCGGCAGCCATCGGCGTATGCGTGTCCTCATGCGCGAACGAGACCGCGCCGAACACCTTCTCCAGCACGTGGCCGGGCAGGCCCGAGCAGATCGCCGTGAGCGCCACCGCCACCGCTTCGGTGTCGCCGGCGCCGAACACGCCGTGCTCGAACAGGCCGCCGGCGATCTGCTCGGCGACCAGCGCGAATCCAGTCGCCGCCGGCAGTGCCAGGCCGAGTGCGATCTCGTAGGCACGCGATTGCGCGTGGCCGTAAGCGGTGCTGTCGCCGCCGTGCACACTGGCCGCGATGCGCGGCACGATCACCGCGGCGATGGCGATAGATGCGACGCCGAGCGGCAGCTCATAGAGCCGGTTGGCGTAATAGAGCCACGATACCGCCGCCGGCGAGGACGACACCAGTGCGGTGGCGGCGATCAGCTTGAGCTGCGGCGTGCCGGCGGCGATCAGGCCCGGCAGCGCCCGCCGGAAGAACGGCCCGCTCTGGTCCGGCTGATGGATGCGCACGCGCCGGAAGCGGTGACCGGTGGCCAGCCAGGCGCCGCCGGTGATCATGAGCTGGATGAGCGCCGCGGCGACGATGGCCAGCGACAGCCAGATGCCGACATAGAACAGCGGCACGTGATGCACCAACACGAAGAACAGCACCCCGACCAGCACGAGGTTGAAGACCACGGTGCTGACCGCCACGGCGCCAACACGCGTCTCGGCGTTGAGCGCCGCCGAGACCACGGCCATCAAACCGGCGAGCATGATGTAAGGCGCGGCGAGCAGCAGATAGAGCAGCGCGAGATGACGCCGCGCGGGATCGAAGCCTTGCGTGATCACCGCGATGATCGCAGGCGCCGCCAGCACCATGATCAGGACGATCGTGCCGGTGATGGTGCCGAGCGTCACCATGGTGCGCATGGTGAAGCGGTTGGCATTGGCCTCGCCGTCTTCGCCGGCGCGCAGACGCAACCACAGCGGCACGAAAGCGCTGTTGAGCGCACCCTCGGCGAGCAGCCGGCGGAAGAAGTTGACCAGTTGCAGGATGGCGAAGAAGGCTTCCGAGTACGGTCCGGTGCCGAGCAGGGCGGCGATGGCGGCGTCACGCGTATAGGCGAGCACACGCGAGAGCAGCGTGCTGCCGCCCACCGTCGTGATGTCGCGCGCCAGTGACATAACTAGCTCTCAGCCTCCCCGAACCGGGCTTATATCACGCAGTCATCGCCGGGCCCGTCGCGCCGACCAAGTGCTTTTCGGTAAGATGATAAACGGATGGGCCCTTTCCCGCCCGAAAACAGCCGGGTTCCCCGCATTGCGCCGCGATTTTCACTCGTTATAGTGCGCCGCGTTTTCAACTTGAGAGGAGCCGGAATGACCGCACCCCGCTACGACGTGCTCGGCATCGGTAACGCCATTGTCGACGTAATCGCCCGCGCCGAAGACGACTTCCTGGTCGCGCAAGGCATGCATAAGGGCGCCATGGCGCTGATCGACGAAGCGCGCGCCGAGGCGATCTATGCCGCCATGGGTCCGGCGGTGGAGAGCTCCGGGGGTTCGGCCGCCAACACCATCGTGGGTGTCGCAAGCTTCGGCGCCCGCGCCGCCTTCATCGGCAAGGTCAAGGACGATGCGCTCGGCAAGACGTTTGCCCACGACATCCGCGCCGCCAACGTCGCCTTCACCGCCGCGCCGGCGGGCGACGGCCCCGCGACCGCGCGTTGCTTCGTGCTCGTGACGCCCGACGGCGAGCGCACCATGAACACCTATCTCGGCGCCGCGCAGGGGCTGGAGCCGAACGACATCGACGAGAAAGCGGTCGCGGACGCCGCCATCGTTTATCTCGAAGGCTATCTGTGGGATCCGCCGAAGGCGAAGGAAGCCTTCGTCAAGGCCGCCGATATCGCGCACAAGGCCGGCCGCCGCGTGGCGCTGACGTTGTCGGATTCGTTCTGCGTCGACCGCTACCGTTCCGAATTCCTCGATCTCATCAAGAAGGGCACGGTCGATATCGTGTTCTCCAACGAGCACGAACTGCACAGCCTTTACGAGACTGCCGACTTCGATACCGCGGTGAAAGCGTTGCAGGGCGACGCCAAGCTCGCCGTGGTCACGCGCAGCGAGAAGGGCTGCATGGTGGTGAGCCGCGAGGGGTTGGAAGCGGTGCACGCCATGCCGGTGCAGCAGGTGGTCGACGTGACGGGTGCCGGCGATCTGTTTGCGGCCGGCTTCCTGGTCGGTCATTCGCGCGGCAAGGATCACCGCACGGCGGCACAGCTCGGCGGTCTCGCGGCGGCGGAGGTGATCCAGCACGTAGGCGCGCGTCCGGCGGTGTCGCTGAGCGCCCACGCCGTCGACAACGGCCTCGAGCTGTAGACGCGCCGGGGTTTGGGCGCGTTAGGTATTCGGTAACCAATTGGTAACCGAACATGGTTACCGCTTCATGAATGGCCCCCAAAAGGGCCGTTCAAGGAGCGGGCCATGGCCGACGGCGAAAAGATCGAAAACGAAGGCATCAAACACGCGGGATTGGCCGCGCTGCCGGCGGTCGAGTTGCCGCCGCTGTCTCCGGCTGGTGCCAGTTCGGAGGCCCCGGCCGAGGCCGTGATCGAGCCCGACGTCGCCGCATCGCCCGAGGCCGCGCCAGGCGAAGCGCCCGAACCAGCCCCGCACGAGGCTGCCGCGCCGGCCCCCAATCCCTGGTTTCATCTCTCCCGCCGCATGCAGCGCCGCGCCACGCTCGCCGTCTGGGTGGCGCTGGTGGCCTGCCTCGGCGCGGTATTCGGCGGCGCCATCGGCAACGGGTTTGCGACCTACAATTCGGCCAACGTCGCCGGCGCGCAGCAGCGCCAGGCGATGCAGCAATCGATCGATCGACTGGCGAAGCAGGTCGGCGAGCTGAAGACCAAGCTGGCGGCGGCCACGTCGGCCACCCATACGCAGATCGCCAAGATTTCGGCGCGGGTCGACCGCGCGGCGAGCGCCGATATCACAGGCTCCATCCCGGCCGCGCATACGGCCGCCGTGCCGCTGCCGCGGCCGGCGCCGCACTTAGCGGCACCAATCAGCCGGCCGGCGGTGGTGCGCGACTGGCGCATCCTGCGCACTCGCGGCGGCATGGTCGACGTGATCGGGCGCGACGGCGTTTTCGAGGTTGTGCCGGGTGCGGTGCTGCCGGGCCTCGGCCCGGTGCGATCGGTCGAGCAGCGCGATGGCCATTGGGTGGTGGTTACCCGAAAGGGCATCATCGTCTCGACCCGCGACCGCGGCTATTTCCAGGACTTTTGAGCGGCGCGTTCGCCGTCCGACACCGTCATTTTGAGGTGCGCCGCAAGGCGCGCCTCGAAGTATGGTCGGCCAAATTATTCGGGGCTTTGGCCGTCGCCGTTCGAGGGCCGCGCTGCGCGCGACCACCTCAGTGACGGGGGCAAATTCTGGGTTGATCTGGCCCAGTAGCCGCCTTCCCAAAACCGTGCCAGATTCACGCCTGCCGGAACTATGGGCATGGGTGATGTCATGTCACGCGCGGGCGACGCGGTTCTGAAGCTTCTGACAATCATTGGGCTCTTGGGCTTCTTGCTGGCGGGCACCCTCGCGGCGGCGGCGCAGGGCGCGGCGCCATCCAAACCCGCGGCCAAGCCCGACACGCTGCAAGGCTGTCCGGGCCTGATCGCGGCGCGGCCGCTGCCGATCCTGCCGGCGGCGTTCAACGTCGCCGCGCTCAAGGCCGACGAGGTGCGCCTCACCTTCGTCGGCCACGCCACCTTCCTGATCGAAAGCCCGCAAGGGGTGCGCATCGCCACCGACTACAACGACTATATCCGGCCGCCGGTCATCCCCGACATCGCGACCATGAACCATGCGCATCCGTCGCACTACACCGACCATCCCGATCCCGCGATCAAGTATGTGCTGCGCGGCTGGGCCGGCGGCGAGAAGCCGGCGCGCATCGACATGCAGTACAAGGACGTACGTGTTCGTAACGTTCCGACCAACATCCGCACCTTCGACGGCGGCACCGAGCGCCACGGCAATTCCATTTTCATCTTCGAGATCGCCAATCTGTGCATTGCGCATCTCGGCCATCTGCACCACACGCTGACGCAGCAGCAACTGAGCGAGATCGGCAAAATCGACGTGGTGCTGGTGCCGGTCGACGGCTCCTACACCCTCGACCTCGACGGCATGGTGGAGGTGCTGCATGCGCTGAAGGCGCCGCTGATGATCCCGATGCACTATTTCAGCCGCGATACCCTCGATCGTTTCCTCGACCGGGTGGGCCGGGAATGGGCGGTCGAAATCGCGCCCGTCCCGACCCTGGTGGTCTCCAGGACCACGCTCCCGACCAAGCCCAAGGTGCTGGTCCTGCCCGGCCTCTGACGCCTGCGACCAAAGTCGCAGCCGCACGCGGCGGATTTTGACGCGCGTCAAATTGCGCGCCGGCGAGACTCCCTCTAACTGAACCGCGGGCCGCCCCGGCGGGAACCAAAGCAGCGCCCCGGCGTTTCCGAGGGCGCCACGTATTGCGCGTTTAAGGATGTTGTCATGGTGCAGAGTTGGAGTAGCTGGAAACGATTTCCCGAGCTTGGCGGCAGCCAAGTCGAGGCGCCGGTCGGGCCGGGCGTCTACGAGGTGCGCCACACCATGACCGGCCGCGTCATCGCTTTCGGTGCTTCCGCCAATGTGTCGCAGGCGCTGTCGGACCTGAAGACGAATGGCGGCGTCAGTCCGTTCATGCGCCTGTTCCGGCGTCAGCCGTTGGCTGCGCCGCGGCCTGCGGATCTGGAATTCCGCACCTGCGCGGCCGGCAGCCGCGCCGAGGCCAAGACCGCCGCGCACCGGCTGTTGGGCCTGCGCCAGAGCGCTTGGCGCCGGCGGGCTGACCACGGCTGGAGCGCCCGCCTCTCGGGCTGACGCTTTCCGATATCGGGCTTTTCGCGGCCGGCCTCGCGCCGGCCGTTTGTCTCGCGCTTGCCGCCTTTCGGGGCGGTGAGCCGTAACAACGCGCGGGGACGGCACCGCTGCGCGAAGAACGATGCTTTCGTGCCGGCAGGATCCGGGACTTCGTAGCCGTCAACTCAGACGAGTTGTTGTTGCAGCTCCGCGGCCAACCGCTGCAACTTGGGCAGAAATGTTTTGCGCAAACTGTCGAGGGGGCGGCGCTCGCTATGGGCGCCGATATTGAGCGCGGCGATCACCTTGCCGTCGCGCCGCTTCAACGGCACCGAGACCGACCTGAAGCCGGGCTCGGCTTCCTGGTCGACCAGCGAGAAGCCGTCGGTGCGTGCCTTCAGAATGGCGGCGCGCAGCGTGGGCTTGTCGACGAGCGTTGCCGGCGTCAGCTTCACCGCCTCGACTCGGGCGAGAAACCGGTCCAGCGCCCCATCGTCCATCGCCGCCAGCAGCACCCGGCCGAGCGAACTCGAGAGCGCCGGCAGCCGGAAGCCGATCTGCGCGCTGACCGGCAGCATGCGGTTGGGCGAAGCGTGCGCGATCATCGTGACCTCGTCGCCGTCGAGCACCGCGGCCGAGCACCCTTCCTTCACGTCATCGCTCAGGCTTTCGAGCGCCGGCTGCACAATGTCCGAGACCGCGTTCGACGCCAGATACGCGCCCGCCAACGTTAGGATGCGCGGTGTCAGACGGAACAGGCGTTCGTCAGTCTCGGCGTAGCCGAGCTTCACCAGCGTCACCAGCGTGCGCCGTACCGAGGCGCGTGGCAGGTCGACCCGGCGCGCGAGATCGCTGAGCGTAAGCCAGCGCTTCTCGCGGCCAAAGGCCTCGATCACGCGCAAGCCGCGCGCCAGCGCTTCCAGGAAATCGGGTCCCGCCGCGCCGGCGAGCGCCTGCTCGGCTTCGGATCGTTTCAGGCGCGGCATCGCGCTTCGCTCCTCGTCTCCGGCCTCTGCTCTGAAGGGTGTTCGGTCATCGGACAGGGCGAAATCAGATGCGGGCGAACCTTGAACCGCTCGCCGTTGTTTGTTCTAATTCGCACAAATGTTCGATCACCGAACATAACGTATTGCGCCGGCATGCGCCACCGTTTCCGTTTGCCCAGGAGGCCCAGATGCTTAGCCAGGCCCAGAACGACCTCATCACCCGCACCGGTCCCGGCACCCAAGCCGGCATGCTCATGCGGCATTACTGGCAGCCGGCGGCGCTGGTCGACGAACTGTCCGGCGCCAACCGGCCGGTGAAGGCCATCCGTTTGTTCGGCGAAGACCTGGTGATCTTCAAGGACGAAGAGGGCCGCTACGGGCTGATCGGCCGCCGCTGCCCGCATCGTGGCACCGATCTCTCCAAGGGCCGGCTCGAGGGTGGCGGCTTACGCTGCGCCTTCCACGGCTGGCTGTTCGACGTGAACGGCGCCTGTGTTGAAACGCCGGCGGAGCCTGCCGATAGCAACCTCTGCGCCAACATCAAGCAGGTCTCCTACCCGGTGGTCGAGCGCAGCGGCATCCTGTTCGCGTATATGGGCCCGGGCGAACCGCCGGCGCTGCCGCACTTCGATTGTTTCGTCGCGCCCGACAGCCACACCTTCGCGTTCAAGGGCGGGATCGACTGCAATTGGCTGCAGTCGCTCGAGGTCGGCATCGATCCGGTCCACACCTCGTTCCTGCATCGCTTCTTCGAGGACGACGACCCGACCAAGAGCTACGGCAAGGTGTTCCGCGACATTACGCGCGATTCCGACATGCCGATGTCGCGCATCATGCGCGAGTTTCCGGTGCCGCGCATCGAGGTGGAGCCGACCGAATTCGGCTTCCGGCTCATGACGCTGCGCCAGATCAGCGAGCGCAGCACGCATGTGCGCGTCACCAACCTGATGTTCCCCAACGCCTTCATCATCCCGATGAGCCGCGACATGACCATCACGCAGTGGCACGTGCCGATCGACGACGAGACGCACTATTGGTACGCGATCTTCACCTCGTTCGGCGACCCAGTCGACAAGGATGAGATGCGCCGCCAGCGGCTGCAGCTCTATTCGCTGCCCGATTACGTGCCCAACCGCAACAAGGACAACGACTGGGGCTACGACCCGCACGAGCAGGACACCGCGACCTATACCGGCATGGGCCCCGACATTAACGTGCACGATCAGTGGGCCTGCGAGTCCATGGGCGCGATCCAGGACCGTACCGAAGAGCACTTGGGCACGTCGGACAAGGCGATTATCGCCTACCGGCGCATGTTGCGCTCAGCCATCGATCAGATGAGCAAGGGCGAGCGGCCGATCATGGTGCTCGACGAAGCGCAGGCGGCCTCCATCACCGGCCCGGCGGCCATTGACGGCATCGGCCCGACCGACGACTGGCAGGGCTATTGGCGGAAGACCGAGGCCAGCAAGCGCCAGGCCACGCGCTGGGCCAATGGGCATTGAGGGCATTCGTGGTAGTGGGCATTATGGTGACTGATGCCCCCGCGTAAATCCGCCCCCGCCAGCTCCCGCGATTTCGTTGCCCGCCACGGCCTCTGGTCGGCGGAGCAGGAACGCGCGGCGCGCGCGCTCGAGCGTACCATCAAGCAGCATGGCCTCGAACTGGTGCGGTTCTCCTTCGCCGACCAGCACGGGGTGTTGCGCGGCAAGACCTTGCTGGCATCGGAAGTGGCCGGGGCCTTGCGCAACGGCGTCACCATGACGACGACGCTGCTGGCGAAGGACACCGCTCACAAGACCGTCTATCCGGTGTTCACGCGCGGCGGCGGCTTCGCCATGGACGAGATGCAGGGCGGCGGCGACTTCGTCATGGTCGCCGACCCCACGACCTTCCGCGTGCTGCCCTGGGCCGAGAAGACCGGCTGGCTTCTGTGCGACGTCCACTTCGGCAACGGCAAGCCGGTGCCGTTCTCGACGCGGGCGCGTTGTCGCGATGCGCTCGGTGCGCTCGCCAAAGCCGGCTTCGACTTCTGCGCCGGACTGGAAGTCGAATTCCACCTGTTCAAGATCGAAGATCCGCGGCTGCGACCTGAAGACGCCTCCTGGCCGCCGCAGGCGCTCGAGGTCAGCTTCCTCAGCCAGGGTTATCAGTATCTCACCGAGTTGCGCTTCGACATGCTCGATCCGGCGATCGCGCTGCTGCGCCGCGGCGTCGCCGAACTCGGCCTACCGCTGCGCTCGGTGGAAGTCGAACTCGGACCCAGCCAGTGCGAATTCACCTTCCGTCCACTCATGGGGCTCGAAGCCGCCGACGCCATGATCCTGTTTCGCTCGGCGGTGAAGCAGATCGCGCGCCGCAACGGCTATCTCGCCAGCTTCATGTGCCGCCCGGCGCTTCCCAATGTGATGTCGAGCGGCTGGCACCTGCACCAGTCGCTGATCGACCGCAAGACGAAGCGCAACGCCTTCGCGCACAAGGACGGACTGTCGCCGCTCGGCATGCACTATCTGGCAGGGCTCTTGGCACACGCGCAAGGCGCCGCCGCCTTCACCACGCCGACCGTCAACGGCTACAAGCGTTATCGCGCCTATTCGCTGGCGCCCGACCGCGCCATCTGGGCACGCGACAACCGCGGCGTGATGATGCGGGTGCTGGGGCAGCCGGGCGATGCGTCGACCCATTTGGAAAACCGCGTCGGCGAGCCGGCAGCCAATCCTTATCTCTACATGGCGTCTCAAATTTACGCCGGCCTCGACGGCATTGCCGAGAAGCGCGATCCGGGTCCGTCCGCCGATACGCCCTACGAGACCGCGGCGCCGTCGCTGCCGAAAGACCTGGGCGAGGCGGCCGCGGCCCTGCGCGCCGACAAAGTATTCCGGGCCGGTTTCGGCGACGCCTTCATCGACTATTATGCGCATATCAAAGAGGCCGAGCTCGCCCGCTTCCAAAAAGAGGAAGGCGACGAAGCCACCCGGGGGGATGTCACGCCCTGGGAGCAGCGCGAATATCTGGATTTGTTTTAGACTGTCATTCCGGGGCGCGAGCAAAGCGAGCGAGCCCGGAATCCAGGGGTCAGGTTCTCCGTGTCGCCCTGGATTCCAGGTTCGCGCCTTCAGCGCCCCCCGGAATGACAAACGAGATGGAAACGCCATGCCCTACGCCACCACCCCCGACAACGTGAAGCTCTACTACGAGGAAGCCGGCGAGGGGACGCCCATCGTCTTCATCCACGAATTCGCCGGCGACTGGCGCGGCTGGGAGCCGCAAATGCGCGAATTCGGCAGGCGCCATCGCTGCATCACCTATTCCGCGCGCGGCTATACGCCGTCCGACGTGCCCGCGGACAAGGACGCCTACAGCTACCGTCACGTCAAGCGCGACTGCGTCGCCGTGCTCGACCATCTCAAGATCGACAAGGCGCATCTGATCGGGCTGTCCATGGGCGGCTATACCGCCCTGCAGGTCGCGCTCAATCATCCCGAGCGCGTGCGCTCCATGGTGCTGGCCGGCGCCGGCTCGGGCTCCGAGCGCTGGTTCACCGAAGAGTTTCACAAGTCCTCGCGCGCGCTCGGCGACGCCTTCGAGCGCGACGGCGCCGCCAAGATTGCCGAGACCTACGGCTTGGGGCCGAGTTGCGTGCCGTTCCAGCTTAAGGACCCGCGCGGCTTTGCCGAGTTCGCCAAGCATCTTAGCGAGCACGACGCGGTGGGCTCAGCCAATACCTCGCGCGGATTCCAGGGCGCGCGCCCCTCGCTCTACGATTTCGAGGCGGATATCCGCTCGCTTGCGACGCCCGCGCTGATCGTGGTCGGCGACGAGGACGACCGTTGCATCGAGCCGAGCCTGTTCCTCAAGGACGCGCTTGCCGCCTCGGGCCTCGTGGTGATGCCCAAGACCGGTCACGTGGTGAACCTGGAGGAGCCGGACCTCTTCAACGCGATGGTGGGCGACTTCCTCGCGCGGGTGGAAGCGGGCCGCTGGGAGCTGCGCGACCCGCGCACGCGTGGGAGCCGGCCCTTCAAGCCGGCGCTGGCTTAGACCCGCAACGACGGCCTCCGCCGGATGGCCGCACCGGCTGCGGGTGCGCTGGCAACCGCGCATCCGGTGCCTATCTAGAGGTCCGGGAGGGTTCGAGCCATGCTGAGATGGGCGTTCGTTTTCCTGGTCATCGCCATCGTTGCCGGCATCTTCGGGTTCACCGATGTGGCGGCGGCCTCCACAACTATCGCGCAATGGCTGTTCGGCATTTTCCTGGTGCTGTTCTTCGGCGCCCTGGCGATCGGCCTGTGGATCGGCAGCAAGCTGATGCCGTAGGCGGCCGCGATGGCCGCCCGATTGCGATGCCCAGCAAACGCGGTTATGGGAACGCGTCGGGGCAAACACCAACGACGATGTAGCCGCCAATGACCGCTCAATTGCTCGATGGCAAGGCCATCGCCCAGGACATCCGCGCCGAGATCAAGCAGCGGGTTGCCGCTCTGCACGGCCAGACCGGGGTTACGCCCGCGCTGTCGGTGATCCTGGTGGGGCAGAATCCCGCGTCGCGGCTCTACGTGCGCAACAAGATCAAGGCCTGCGAAGAGGTCGGCATCCGCTCGGCGCTGCACGAGTTTCCGGCCGACGTCGCCGCCGACACCGTGATCGGCCGCATCGTCGAGCTCAATCGCGATCCCAATGTGCACGGCATCCTGGTGCAATTGCCGCTGCCCGCGCACCATGACATCCACGCCGTGCTGCGCACCATCGCGGTGGAGAAGGACGTCGACGGCTTCCATCTCTACAACGTAGGCGGGCTGGTGCTGGGCGAGACCGTGTTCCCGCCCTGCACGCCGTACGGGGTGATGAAGTTGCTCGACTCGGCTAACATCCACGTCGCCGGCAAGAACGTCACCATCGTCGGCGCCAGCAATATCGTGGGCAAGCCGATGGCGCTGATGATGCTGCGCCACGAGGCGACCGTCGCCATCTGCCACGTGCGCACGCGCGATCTTGCCCAGTACACCATCCTCGCCGATATCCTGATCGTGGCCGCCGGCGTGCCCAACCTCATCATCCCACAAATGGTGAAGACCGGCGCGGTGGTGATCGACGTCGGCATCAACCGGCTGCCGGACGGGCGGCTGGTGGGCGACATCGACTTCGAGGGCGTGCGCCAGAAGGCGGCCTATGTCACGCCGGTGCCGGGCGGCATCGGGCCGATGACGGTGACGATGCTCCTGGAGAACACGCTGGTCGCCGCCGAGCGCGCGACATTGCGTGCGGCGGCCGCGCCCGCCGCCGAGGCCCTGGAGCAGGCCGAATAGCGGGCGCGGCGCTCACGCGTTGATCGCGTCGCCCCAATCCAGCCGCTTGGCCGCCTTGTAGGCCTGCTTGTCCCGGTGCGGCACGCTGCGCTCTTCGGCCGCGCCCGGCGCGCACAGTGTCAGGGCAACGCCGGCCTTGCTCACCCTCGGCGTCGCCAGCACGCGTGCGCCGCGCGCGACATCGGCGGAGCCCTTGCCGGCGATCAGATACGAAAACTTCTCGTCTTCGAACGGCACCTGCGCGTCCTTCACGACAAGGTGGTCGCGCGAACGCGCCAGCCGCGCCGCGAAATGGCACCAGCGCGCGGCGTCGGCGAGCGGGCAAGGGCCCTCGTGCGAGCAGGGGGCGATGATGGTGGCGCCTTTGGCGATCAGCGCCTCGCGGCAGGCGAGGATGCGCTTGAAGCCGTCCACGGTCCCCGGCTCGACGATGACCAGGAGCCGGTCCGCGTGGCGCCAGAGCGCGTCGAGGCCATCGCTCGCCGCCTGCGGCGCCAGTTCGGCGAGGACGTAGCTCGCCATCACCACATCCGCGCCGGGCGCGGTAACGAGCGCGCTGGCGGCACCGCCCGCGATGAAGCCGGCCGTGACGTCTACCGGCATGGCGTCGCGCAGGCCGCGCGCAAGCGCCATGAGGCGCGGGTTACTGTCGATGAGCGTGGCCGTCCGCAATGACGGCCAGGCGTCGACCGCCGCCCAACTCGCCGTGCCCGGGCCGGCGCCGACGTCGAGCATCGACCGGGGCGCGAAATCCGGCACGATCTCGATGGCGTAACGAAGCGCCGCGCGCACCGCCGCGTAGGTCGCCGGCATGCGCACGACGGCGTAGGCGAGCGCGTCCAGCTCGTCGCGGATGAGGTCACTGCCGTTGCCGGCGCGATAGGCGTCCGAGGTGCTTTTCGCCCGCGCGCGCAGGTCCGCGCGCGAGACATGCTCCAGCTTGTTCGCGAGCGCAGCGCTGATCCAGGCCGGCAGGCCGGTCATGCGGGGCCGCCCGTCAGCCGCCTAAACATCCACGCTGGCGGCGAGCGCGTTGTCCTGGATGAACTGCCGGCGCGGTTCGACCACGTCGCCCATGAGCTGGTCGAACAGCACGTTGGCCTCGTCGACCTCCTTGATGCGCACCTGCAGGAGCGAGCGTGCATTGGTGTCGAGCGTGGTCTCCCACAGTTGCTCGGGGTTCATCTCGCCGAGGCCCTTGTAGCGCTGCATGCCGATGCCCTTGCGGCCGGCCGCGATCGCCGCCTCGAACAGGCCGACCGGCCCGTAGATCGGGATTTCCTCGTCCTTGCGGCGCAGGATCGCCGGCGGGGTCGGGCGCGGGAACACGGTCTGCAGCGCCGGCGCGAACTCGTCGAGCTTGCGGGCGTCGGCGGAGGCGAGCATGGCCGGGTCGATCACCGCCACTTCCTTCACGCCGCGCACGGTGCGCGAGAAGGTGAAGCCGGTCTCCTCGTCGAACGCGCCTTCCCAGCCGCGCTCGGTCTCCTCGGAGAGCGCGTCGAGGCGCGCGACGATATAGGGCACGGCCGCGCGCGCCTTCTCCGGATCGCCGAAGATCTCGGCGTTGAGCACGCCCAGGATCGCCGCCTGCTCGATCACCTGGCGGTTATAGCGCCCATGCAGGCCCCACAGCACGTTGCGGATGGCGCGCGAATCCTCGACCAGCTTCTTCAGATCCGCGCCGGCGCGCTCCTCACCGTTGGTCAGACGCAGCACCGAGTCCTCGAGCCCGGTGGCGATGAGATAGTCCTCGAGCGCGCGCTCGTCCTTGAGGTACTGCTCGGACTTGCCGCGCGCGACCTTATAGAGCGGTGGCTGCGCGATGTAGATGTTGCCGCGCTCGATCAGCTCCGGCATCTGCCGGTAGAAGAACGTCAGCAGCAGCGTGCGGATGTGCGCGCCGTCGACGTCGGCGTCGGTCATGATGATGATCTTGTGGTAGCGCAGCTTGTCCGGGTTGAACTCGTCGCGCCCGATGCCGGTGCCGAGCGCGGTGATGAGCGTACCGATTTCCTGGCTCGACAGCATCTTGTCGAAGCGCGCGCGCTCCACGTTGAGGATCTTGCCGCGCAACGGCAGCACGGCCTGGAATTCGCGGTTGCGGCCCTGCTTGGCGGAGCCGCCGGCCGAGTCGCCCTCGACGATGAACAGCTCGGATTTGGACGGATCGCGCTCCTGGCAGTCGGCGAGCTTGCCGGGCAGCGAGGAGATGTCGAGCGCGCCCTTGCGGCGGGTCAGTTCGCGCGCCTTGCGCGCGGCCTCGCGCGCGGCGGCGGCTTCCACCACCTTGCCGACGATGGATCGGGCTTCCTGCGGATGAATCTCGAACCAGTCCTGCAAGGCTTGGTTCAACACGTTCTCGACCACCGGCCGCACTTCCGAGGAGACCAGCTTGTCCTTGGTCTGCGAGGAGAACTTCGGGTCCGGCACTTTCACCGACAGCACGGCGGTCAAACCCTCGCGGCAGTCGTCGCCGGTGAGCGAAACCTTCTCCTTGCGCGCGCCACCGCCGCCTTCCGCGTATTGCGTGATCTGGCGGGTGAGCGCGCCGCGGAAGCCGGCGAGATGCGTGCCGCCGTCGCGCTGCGGGATGTTATTGGTGAAGCACAGTACGCTCTCGTGGTAGCCGTCGTTCCACCACATCGCGCATTCCACGGTGATGCCCTCGCGCTCGGCGCGCACCATGATCGGGCTGGGAATGAGCGGCGACTTGTTGCGGTCGAGATAGCGCACGAAGGCTTCGACGCCGCCTTCGTATTTCATCTCCTCGCGCTTTTCCTCCGCGTGGCGCTGGTCCGACAGCACGATGGTGACGCCCGAGTTCAGGAACGCGAGCTCGCGCAGACGATGCTCGAGCGTGGCGAAATCGAACTCGACCATGGTGAAGGTGGCGGGCGAGGGCAGGAAGCTGACTTGCGTGCCGCGTTTTCCCGCGGCGTCGCCGATTTCCTTCAAGGGCTCGACGGCGACGCCGTCGCGGAACTCCATGAAGTATTCTTTGTCGTTGCGCCAGATGGTCAGCTTCAGCCAGGTCGAGAGCGCATTCACCACCGACACGCCGACGCCGTGCAGGCCGCCCGACACCTTGTAGGAGTTCTGGTCGAACTTACCGCCGGCATGCAGCTGGGTCATGATGACCTCGGCCGCCGAGATGCCTTCGCCCTTGTGGATGTCGGTCGGAATGCCGCGGCCGTTGTCGTACACCGTGCACGAGCCGTCCGGGTTGAGCGTGATGGTCACTTCGTTGGCGTAGCCGGCAAGCGCCTCGTCGATGCCGTTGTCGACCACCTCGTAGACCATGTGGTGCAGGCCGGAGCCGTCATCGGTGTCACCGATGTACATGCCCGGCCGCTTACGCACGGCGTCAAGGCCCTTGAGGACCTTGATCGATTCTGCGCCGTAGTCGGTGTTGTCGGACGGGATATTGCGGGCTGCGTCAGCCATCTGCGAGCACCCTCGAAGCGGGCGAAAAATGAGTTGGAATGACCGTCAAGTCTGTGACACGAAAACCGGGTCGCGTACAGGGCAAAGTGTCTGGCCGTAATATGTTGATCCCAAAGCGTTTTTTAAAGGCCTGAGGGCGCAAAAAAGCCGTCTTCCGGACCCCTCTTGGGACCCCTTCCAAGGCCCCGTTTTGACGTCTGTTTGGCGCGCCATCGAAACGCCATGAGCGCGTCGCTCATGCGCCTTTGCTTTTGCTTGTCTTCGCGCTTGGACCGCGTGGTCCGCCCGCGCTTTTCCTTGCGCGCGGCCGGCAACCGGTCGTAAGCGCGGGTCTCGCGCCCCTCCCATTCGATTCGCCTCCCATGCGCTGGTTCACGCCCACCACGCCTGCCTCGAGTTCCCGGCCGCGCCTGAGGTTCGAGGTCCCGCACCGCCTGCGCGCCATGGTGCGCGCGCGCGAGTCCAGCATCATCGTGCTCGCGGCCGTGGTCGGCGTGCTGGGCGGCCTGGTGGTGGTGATCATGGGAACGGCGGTCGGCTTCATGCACGTGACCGCCTTCGGCCTCGACCCCGGCGAGCGGCTGTCGGGCCGTTTCTCCCTCGATCCCCTGCGCGCCTTCGTCACGCCCTGCTTGGGTGGACTGCTGTTCGGCCTCGTCACCGCCTATATCAGCCGCCGGCGCGGCTCCGAGGTCGACCCCATCGAGGCCAATGCCCTGCACGGCGGCCGCATGTCCATGCGCGGCAGCCTGATCGTGGCGGCGCAGACGGTCTGGTCGAGCGGCGTTGGCGCGTCGGTCGGCCTGGAGGCTGGCTACACCCAGTGGGCGAGCGGCATCGCCTCCAAGATCGGCGAAGCCTTCCGCCTGCGCCGGGGCGATCTGCGCATCCTGGTCGGGGCCGGCTCGGCGGCGGCCATCGCCGGCGCCTTCGGAGCCCCCCTCGGCGGCGCCTTCTACGGCTTCGAGCTGATCATCGGCAGCTACACGGTCAATTCGCTGGCCCCGGTCGGCATCGCTTCCCTGCTGGGCTACCTGACCGCCCACGCGCTCTCGCCTACCGATCTCGGCATCGAGCCCGGGACGGTCAGTGGGCTCACGCCAGAACAACTCGTCATCGCCGCCGGTTTCGGGGTGCTGGCCGGCATTTTCGGCATTCTCCTGATGCGCGGGGTCGCCACCTGCGAGCGGCTGTTCACGCGCTTCCAGGTCAAGCCCTGGCTCAGGCCGGTGATTGCCGGCGCGGCGGTAGGGCTCTTGGCGATGGAATCGCCGCAGGTCATGTCCTCCGGCCATGGCGCGCTGCATCTGACCGGCCTGTTCAAGCTGCCGCTCGAGACGCTCGCCATCATCTTCGTGCTGAAGTCGCTCGCCTCCATCGTGTCGCTCGGCTCGGGCTTCCGCGGCGGCCTGTTCTTCGCTTCGCTCTTGCTCGGCGCGCTCGGCGGCCAATTGTTCGCCAGCGGCGTCGTCATGCTGGCGCCGGGCACGCACCTCGATCCCGACGCCTTCGCGATCATCGGTCTGTCGGCGCTGTCGGCATCGGTCATCGGTGGCCCGCTCACCATGACCTTCATCGCGCTGGAATCGACCGGCGATCTGTGGCTGACCGCGGCGGTGCTGATCGCCGTCATCATCGCGCGCCAGGTGACGCGCGAGTTCTTCGGCTACACGTTTGCTACCTGGCGTTTCCATCTGCGGGGCGAGACCATCCGCAGCGCCGCGGACGTCGGCTGGATCCGGGACCTGACTGTCGCCCAGATGATGCGCGCCGACGTGCGCACGACGCCCGTGGAGACGCCGGTTTCGGCGTTCCGCGAAGCCTATCCGCTCGGCTCGACCAACCAGGTGATCGCGGTCGACGACGACGGCCGCTACGCAGGTATGGTGCTGGTGGCCGAAGCGCACGCGTCCGAACTCGATCCCACGCTGTCGGTGCGCGCCATTCTGCGTCACGCCGACCATCTGCTGCTGCCGCAGATGACCGCGCAGGAGGCGGTCTCGGCCTTCGACCGTTACGAGGCGGAAGCGCTGCCGGTGGTCGATACGCTGTCACGCCGGCAGGTCGTCGGGCAGCTCAGCGAAGCGCACGCGCTGCGCCGCTATTCCGACGCCTCGGAGCGGCAGCGGCGCGAGCTGCTGGGCGAACTCTAGTTCGCGCGAGACTGTGGCGCGAGCGAATGCGGCTCGGGCTCAGTCGTCGCGGTGTGAACTGCGCCCACCGAGCTGGATGCAACCGAACCGCTCGAAGTCGGGCTCATAATCGGGAACCGGCTGCGCGAAGCCGTAGAGCGCGGAGGTCAACACCTCTACGCGCTCGAGATCGGAATTCATATGATCGAGCGTGCGTCGCAGCTCTGTGATCAGTTGGTCCGTTACCGGTTCCGTCGCCATAACCAGTTTCTCCCAGCCACAAAGGGCTTTTCTACTCTCCTCACCGGGTAAAGCTTTCACGCGCGGCGATGGTTCCCGATCGTTCGATTTCGAGGAAGTTTCTACGAAGTTTGGTTTAAGTAGTCTTAAAGTCGTACGCTTGGTTCAACGCAGCAAAGTTCCCGGTTCGGGCAAGCGTGACAATGCACGCTTGCATCTTCAGGTGCGCGGCGTCACCGCGCCGTTGCGCACCTCGAACACCTGCGCGCGGTCGGCGATGTCGTCGAAGGCGGCAGGATCGGCGCCGGTCATCCAGACCTGCGCGCCCAATGTCGACAACGCGACATAGAGCGCCGCGCGCCGGGCGGGGTCGAGATGCGCGACGATCTCGTCGAGCAGCAGCACCGGCGCAAAACCTGTCATGTCCTTGATGAGCCCGGCATGGGCCAGCACCAGACGGATCAGCAGCGCCTTCTGCTCGCCGGTGGACGCATCGGCTGCGGGCACGCGTTTATCCGCGTGGACGACCTGGAGATCGGCGCGATGCGGGCCTTCGAGCGTCCGGCCGGCGGCGGCATCGCGGCCGCGGTTGTCGCGCAGCAGCGCGCGATAGCGGTCCTCGATCTCGGTGGCGCTATGATGCGGTAGCAGTTCTTCGACGAAACCCTGCAGCGCGATCGTCGCGCGCGGAAAGCCGGGTGCGGTGTCGCGCGCCTGCGCCAGCGCGCCCTGCAGGCGCGTCACCGTCTCGTGGCGCGCGGCCGCCACCGCGACCGCCACCTCGGCGGTCTCATGCTCGACGGCGTCGAGCCAGTGGGTGTCGCTGGTATGCTGCTCCAGCAGCCGGTTGCGCGAGCGCAAAGCGCGCTCGAGTGCGTTGACGCGGCTCGAATGCTGGGCGTCGACCGCCAGCACCAAGCGATCGAGGAAGCGCCGGCGCTCGGATGCCGGGCCGTTGAACAGCGGGTCCATGGCCGGGATCAGCCAGATGACGCGCAGGTGATCGGCGAACGCCGTTGCCGACGGCGCCGGCTCGCGGTCGATGCGGGTGCGCCGCGTGGGGCCTTCTTCCGCGCTCGCTGGTGGCTCGATGCCGGTGCCGAGGGTCGCGAGCCCCAGCATGCCCTCGATCTCGGCGTTGATGGCCCAGGCGCCGTCGCCTTCGGAGAAGGCGAGCTCGTCGAGGGTGGCGCGGCGCAGGCCGCGACCCGGCGCCAGCAGCGAGATGGCCTCGATCAGGTTGGTCTTGCCGGCGCCGTTGGCGCCGGTCAGCACGACCGGCCCGGCGCGCGCGAGCGTCACCGTCGCGGCGTGATAGCTGCGAAAGTTGACGAGGCTCAGGCGGCGGATGAAGGCGGCGGTCATGGCACTTGCGTTTTACTTGTCATGGCCGGGCTTGTCCCGGCCATCCACGTCTCTGCCTGCTGCATGCCCTTAAGACGTGGATGCCCGGCACTAGGCCGGGCATGACGAATTCAGCGTTCGTGATCGCTGACGGGTTATCACACCCGCATCGGCATCAGAACGTAGAGCGCGCCCTTGGCGTCCTTGTCCTCGATCAGGGTCGGGGAGCCGGGATCGGCCAGCTTGAGCACCGCCACCTCGCCTTCGATCTGCGCGGCAATGTCGAGCAGGTAGCGCGAGTTGAAACCGATATCGAGCGGTTCGGCCTCGTAATCGACCTCGATCTCTTCCGTTGCGCTGCCGGAATCCGGATTGGTCACGGACAAGGTCAGCTTGTTGTCGCCGAGCGAGAGTTTGACGGCGCGGCCACGCTCGCTCGCCACCGTCGAGACGCGATCGACCGCGGCCTCGAACTCCTTCTTGTCGACGATCAGGCTCTTGTCGTTGTTTTGCGGAATGACGCGCCCGTAGTCCGGGAAGGTGCCGTCGATCAGCTTCGACACCAGCACCACGTCGCCGATGGTGAAGCGGATCTTGCCGGCCGACAATTCGACGGCGATCTCGCCCTCGCCGCTCTCGATCAGCCGCTGCACCTCGCCCACGGTCTTGCGCGGCACGATGATGCCGGGCATGCCGGCGGCACCCTCGGGCAGCGGAAACTCGCACTGCGCCAGGCGGTGGCCGTCGGTGGCGACCGCACGCAGGGTCGGCGCCTTGGCGTCGCCGGCCGCGTGCAGGTAGATGCCGTTGAGGTAGTAGCGCGTCTCTTCGGTCGAGATCGCGAACTGGGTCTTGTCGATCAGTCGCTTGAGGTCGCCCGCCGCGAGCTTGAAGGAATGGCTCATGTCGCCGGCGGCGAGGTCGGGGAAATCGCTTTCCGGCAGGGTCTGCAGGGTGAAGCGCGAGCGGCCGGCGCGCAGGCTCAAGACGGCGCGGTCGCCGGAACCTTCCAGCACGATCTGCGCGCCGTCCGGCAGTTTGCGCACGATGTCGTAGAACATGTGCGCCGGCACGGTGGTGGCGCCGCCGGGCGCGACCTCGGCCGGGATCGAATCCGTCACCTCGAGATCGAGGTCGGTGGCCTTGAGGCTGAGCCGGCCGCCGTCGGCCTTGATCAGCACGTTGGCCAGGATCGGTATGGTATTGCGCCGTTCCACCACGCGGTGCACGTGGCCCAGCGACTTGAGTAACTCGGAACGCTCGACAGTGATCTTCATCGGTTGGGAGACCCGCTGGGGCGCCATCGGAAAAGGGGCGGCGCGACGGCAAGCCGGCGATCGCGGAATGCGGAGCCGGGCAGCAAGGGTGGCGTACTGCTGCGAAAATCGCAAGTCTGCCGCGCTTTGAGCGGGCGTTATGGCCGAACGGTCCACAGGCCGCGCCTCGCGCGGCCGCTCGTGGACGGCCGAAGCCGGGGACCCGGCTTCTACGGGCGCGGCTGATCCGCGCCCCTACTCCTGCAATTGCCGCTTGAGGACCTCGATCTCCTCGGCCAGGGCCACGTCGTTGCCGACCAGGCCCTCGATCTTGCGCACGGCGTGCAGCACGGTGGTGTGGTCGCGGCCACCGAAGCGCCGGCCGATCTCCGGCAGCGAGCGCAGCGTCAGCGTCTTGGCCAGATACATCGCGACCTGGCGTGGGCGCACGACGTTGGCCGTGCGGCGCGAGGACAGAAGGTCCGAGCGGCTGACGTTATATTGCCGCGCCACCACCCGCTGGATGTCCTCGATCTTGACCTTCTTGGGCTCCTGCGGGCGGATCAGGTCGCGCACCTCGCGCTCGGCCATCTCCAGCGTCACGGCGTGGCCGGTCAGCTTGTTGTGGGCGAGCAGGCGGTTGAGCGCGCCTTCCAGGTCGCGGCCGTTATGGGTGACGGTCTTGGCGATATAGCTCAGCACCGGCCCCGGCACGTCGAAGGTCGGGTGATGGGTGCGCGCCGCCATGACACGGGCTTTCAGGATCTCGAAACGCAGCTCTTCGCCGAGCGGGCCCATCTCGACCACCAGCCCGCCGGCCAGCCGCGAGCGCACGCGGTCGTCGAGGCTTTCGAGGTCCGACGGCGGACGGTCGGAGGCGATGATCACCTGGCGGCCGGCGTCGATCAGGGCATTGAGCGTGTGGCAGAACTCGGCCTGGGTCGATTTGCCCTGCAGGAACTGGAGGTCGTCGATCACCAGCACGCCGATGCCGCGCAGCGCCTCCTTGAAGGCGAGCGCCGTCTGGGTGCGCAGCGCCGAGACGAAGCCGTACATGAATTTCTCGGCGGTGAGATAGAGCACCTTGCGCTCACCGGCGGCGTTGCCCGCCCAGGTGATCGCCTGCAGCAGGTGCGTCTTGCCGAGACCCACGCCGGCGTGGATGTAGAGCGGGTTGAACATTACCGCGTCGCCGCGCTTGGCGGCCGCCACCTGCTTGGCGGCCGCGTGGGCGAGGGTGTTGGAGCGGCCGATCACGAAGCTATCGAAGGTCAGGCGCGGGTCGAGCGGCGAGCCGCCGAGCGCCTCGTGCACGCCGGGGTCGCCCACCATCATCGGCCGGCCGGCGTGGCCGTTGCCGTTGACGGGACGGACGGCTTCGCCGGCGCCGACATCGATATCCGCTTTCGGCTTGGTCACGGCCGAGCCGCGCATTGCGGAACGCACGATCAGTTCGATGCGGCTCACGGAGCTCGCTTCCGCCTGCCAGCAGGCAAGGACGCGCTCGGCGTAATGCGACTGAATCCAGCTCTTGAGGAAGCGTGTCGGTACCGACAAGCGCACCGTGCTGCCGTCAAGCGCCTCCAGGTCCATGCGCGCGAACCAGCTCGAATAAATGTCGTCGCCAACTTCGGCCTTCAGCCGCTGTTGCACTTTCAACCAGCTATCCTGCTCATCGTTCGACATTTTTCTTCTTCTCTGACCGATAGAATGTGGACCGGACTCGGTTTATCGGCTGGCACCTGAGACAGGCACCCAACGCGCCGAACGAGACGCAACACAACTCAAGCAAGGACGATGCCGATGGGAAAGCGGTTCGATTATGCCCGCGGGCCCTGACGCCGCATCGTCGCCTGGCGAGGAGGCCGCGTCTTAGCTGCTGGCAGGGGGAGCGCCGCCCATGCCACGAAACAATGCGGACGTCGGCGGCGAGGACGCAATATCTAAATAATACGAGTCACCGGAATAAAGAGTGGAACGGAACGCTGCGGTAAATGAAGACGCCTCGGATGAGGCGTAGTCGATCGATGCTCCATCGGACAACGAAGCGGCCCCTGCTCCTGTCATGTGACATCCCCCTCGTTCTTACCAGGCGATCCGCCTGGGTGATCAAAATTAAGTGCCGTTACGTTCGGCTCTGCATCGCGCCACAGAAGCGACCGCAATATGGAAAAGCTCGTCTCAGGCCGCCCCGAATGTCAGGTCACAAACGATGCTGCAAGAAAATAGCCGAATTTTGATCCCAGCAGACAAAACACGGCCGTTCTCATGCGCGATGAGCGTAGAGCGAAATCCTTTTCCAGATGGCGCTTCCGCAGAAACGCAAGGCGGCGGCGCCAAGTCAAAAGAGCATAACGATGGGGGTGGAGCAATACGGGATTCGGCTCTGCCGCATGCGCTGTCGCATAACCGTTGCATTGTTGACACGGTCGTAATCGCTGCTGCGATTTGCAAGCGGTTGATCAATCGTCGAGAATCGGACGGCGAAATTGAATGCGTTGCAACAGAGCACGCCGGAATCTTTTTGATCGGTGCGCGGCGCGGAAACCCCTGTGCCGCAGCGATTCTCAAGTCCCTCCTCGGACATGGAGGATAAGCTATTAAAGAGGAAGAAAAATTCGTGTGCGAATGACGAAGGTAGCTGGTGCCCCAGTAACGGGTTTATCGCGCGCGCCGGCCTCTCGCGAGACAGCAAAACGGGCAGGCGCATAGGAGTATGATGCGCCGATGACGGGCGCGCGCCCGCATCCGTTGGTCTGTATCAAGTTACGACGAAGCGAAACCGATGTCGTCAGGCGACGGGATGGCGTCGCGGGATTTTTGAATGGAATAACAAATAAGAAGCCCGGCGCGAAGGCCGGGCTGAGGCGCCGCGCGAAGCGGCGAAATTGAATGTGTCGCGCGAATTTATTGCGCGAGTTTTGCGATCCGATGCGCGAGGCGCGACACCTTGCGGCTCGCGTTGTTCTTGTGAACGACGCCGCGCTGCGCGGCACGCATGATCACCGGTTCGGCATCCTTGAGCGCCGCGGTTGCCGCGTTGCGGTTGCCGGCGGTGATCGCTTCCTCGACCTTGCGCACCGAATTGCGCAGGACAGAACGGCGCGCCTTGTTGATCGCGGTCCGTTTCGCGATCTGGCGCGTCGCCTTACGGGCTGACTTGGTGTTGGCCATCACTCTCTCGTTCAGGTCTGGCGCCAGCGGCCCAAAGCCGGCTGAAGCGGCCGAATTTTGCAAAGAAAATCGGCGGCGAGCATGCCTCGCCGCCATTTGCGGAGGCTTATAGAGAGCCGCCCGCCGGGCGTCAACGCCTGAGGGGGCGGATCCGGTTCCGGGCCCGGTCAGGCCACCCGTTTGGCCCGGACCGCGTCGTGTCCGGCGTTCACGGCCGCCCGATCGGCGGCGGAAAAGGCCGAAAGCGGGGGTTTCACCGCGGCAATCGCCGGATCGCCATGGATATGGGCGAGCAGGGCCTTGACCCCACTGACCAGGGCTTTGCCGTCGAACAGCTTGCGGATTGCCACCGCCGCCGCCAGGGCGTCGGCGTCGCCGTCGCGCCAGGCGCGGGCGCAGAGGTCGGCGTTGCAATTCGCGGTCGCCGAAATGCAACCGGCGAACGCACCCTGGCGTGCCTCCAAGAGGCATGCTTCGGTCGAGGGGAAGACCGCGAAGTCCTTGTCGATCGCCGCCACCGAGCGGGCGTAGTCCATGTCGCCGGAGGAATCCTTCAAGCCGACGATGCGCGACGGGAACGCCTCGCGCAGCCGGCGGATCAACGCCACGTGCCACGGCAGGCCGGACATCGCCGGAAAGTGATAGAGATAAAGCGGGATCGGCTTGTCGGCGGTGCCTTTCACGATCTGCTCGATGTACGCGACCAAGCCGTCGTCGGGCACGCCCTTGTAATAGAAGGGCGGTAGCACCAGTGCACCGGCAAAGCCGAGTATGGCGGCGTGGCGCGTGAGCGCGATCGCATCCGACACCGCCGCGGCGCCGGTGCCGACCATCAATCGGTCGAGCGGCAGCCCGTTGTTCTTGTACGCGCTCATGACGGACATGCGCTCTTCGCGCGAGAAAGACGTCGCCTCGCCGGTTGTGCCGAGCACGTTGAGGGCGTCGCAGCCGTTGTCGAGCAGATGGCGGGCAAGCGTGGTGGCGCGGTCCAGATCTGGTGCGCCATTGTCGTGGATCGGCGTGGCGATGGCGGCGATGACGCCGGAGAGGCGGGCGTTCGACATGTTCGGTTCTCCTCGAGCGCGCGAATGATGAAAGCGACTGGCGACTGGCGAGTGGCACGTAGCGAGTGGCGGGCAGCGATGCGTGGCTTGCCGCCCCGCGCCATCCGCCACCCTTTTATTCGCGCCGTTAGCCGCTGACGTTGTAGGCGGCGAGCGCCGCCATGTTGACGAGTTGGGTGTCCTTGGCGCCGAGCTGCACGATCTGCACCGAGCGGTCGAGCCCGACCAGCAGCGGCCCGATGACGGTGCCGCCGCCGAGTTCCTGCACCATCTTGGTGGAGATGGAGGCCGAGTGGAACGCCGGCATCACCAGCACGTTCGCCGGTCCGGACAGGCGGCAGAACGGATAGGACGTCATCAGTTCCGGGTTGAGCGCCACGTCGGCGGCCATTTCGCCGTCATATTCGAAATCGACGCGCTTGCCGTCGAGGATCTTCACCGCCTCGATCACGCGCTCCGAGCGCTCGCCCTGCGGATGGCCGAAGGTCGAGAAGGCGAGCATGGCGAGCCGCGGCTCGTGGCCGAGCCGGCGCGCGACGCCGGCGGCCTCGATGGCGATTTCGGCGAGTTCCTCGGCGGTCGGCATCTCGGTGACGGCGGTGTCGGCCACCAGCACCGTGCGCCCGCGCGCGATCACCATGGACAGGCCGATCACGCGATGGCCCGGCTTGGGATCGATCACCTTCTGCACGTCCTCGAGCGCCACCGAGAAGTTGCGGGTGACGCCGGTCACCATGGCGTCGGCGTCGCCGAGCGAGACCATGCACGAGGCGAAGAAGTTGCGGTCGTTGTGCACCAGCCGCTGGCAATCGCGCAGCAGATAGCCGCGCCGCTGCAGCCGCTCGTAGAGGTAGTTGATGTAGACCGTGTTCCGCGTCGACACCGCGGCATTCACGATCTCGATGCCTTCGCCGAGCTCGATGCCGACTTCCTGCGCGCTGGCGCGCACGCGGTCCTCGCGCCCGACCAGCAGCGCGCTGCCGAGCCCCTGATGCACGAAGATGGCGGCGGCGCGGATGACCTGCTCTTCCTCGCCTTCGGCGAACACGACGCGTTTGGGTGAACGGCGCAGCCGGTTGAACACCTGCACCATGGTGCCGGCGATCGGGTCGCGCCGCGCGGTCAACTGCTGGCGGTAGCCGTCCATGTCGACGATGGGCTTGCGCGCGACGCCGGTCTCCATCGCCGCCTTCGCCACCGCCGGCGGCACGTACCAGATCAGCCGCGGGTCGAACGGCACCGGGATGATGTAGTCGGGCCCGTATTTGGGGCGCGCGCCGTAGGCGGCGGCGACCTCGTCGGGTACGTCCTCACGCGCGAGCGCGGCGAGCGCCTCGGCCGCAGCGATCTTCATCTCCATGTTGATGGCGGAGGCGCGCACGTCGAGCGCGCCGCGGAAGATGTAAGGGAAGCCGAGCACGTTGTTGATCTGGTTCGGATAGTCGGAGCGTCCCGTCGCCATGATGGCGTCATCGCGGATGGCGGCCACTTCCTCCGGGTTGATCTCGGCGTCGGGATTGGCCATGGCGAAGATAATCGGCTTCGCCGCCATCGATTTGATCATGTCGGCGGTGAACGCGCCTTTGACCGAGAGGCCGAAGGCGATGTCGGCGCCTTCGAAGGCGTCGGCAAGTGTGCGCGCCTTGGTCTTGATCGCGTTTGCCGACTTCCACTGGTTCATGCCCTCGGTGCGGCCTTCGTAGATCACGCCCTTGGTGTCGCAGAGAATGAGGTTCTCCGGCCGGAAGCCGATGGCGCGCAGGAGCTCGAGGCAGGCAATGCCGGCGGCGCCGGCGCCGTTGCACACCAGCTTGGTCTTGGCGATGTCGCGCCCGGTCAGGTCGAGCGCGTTGAGCAGGCCGGCGGCGGCGATGATGGCGGTGCCGTGCTGGTCGTCGTGGAACACCGGGATATCGAGCAGTTCACGCAGGCGCTGCTCGATGATGAAGCACTCCGGCGCCTTGATGTCTTCCAGGTTGATGCCGCCCCAGCCTTTGCCGAGCAGCTTGACGCAATTGATGATCTCGTCCGGGTCCTCGGAATTGACCTCGAGGTCGATGGAGTCGATGTCGGCGAAGCGCTTGAACAGCACCGCCTTGCCTTCCATCACGGGTTTGGCGGCCAGCGCGCCGCGGTTGCCGAGCCCCAGGATGGCGGTGCCGTTGGTCACTACCGCAACGAAATTGCCCTTGGTCGTGTAGTCGTAGGCGCGGCTCTCGTCCTCCGCGATGGCCAGCACCGGCACGGCGACGCCCGGCGAATAGGCGAGCGAGAGGTCACGCTGGGTCGCCATCGGCTTGGTGGCGACGACTTCCAGTTTGCCGGGGCGGCCGCGGCTATGGAACTGGAGGGCTTCCTGATCGGTGAAAGTGGGCCGGGTGGGGCGGGGAGACTTGGACACATGAAACTCCGATGACACAGGCCGGCGAGGCCCGGCTGTGGGCGACCCTACCGGAACCTGCGCCGCAAGCTCAAGGGAATGGCAGGCGCGTGCATTTCCATGGTTGAACCGGGGGCCGCCGCGCGGTAATCGGTGCCCCCGGCGATGACCGTCAGGCCCCGATGCCATGATCCGTTTCTTTTTCCGATTTCTCGGTCTGCTCTGCCTGGCGGCGGCGTTCATTCTGGTTGTGTACGACGGCACCAAGTCGATCGCCGGCAATCATCTCTATTTCACCAGCGTTGAGGCGCTCTGGCAGCTGGTCAATCCCGCCAGCCTGCAGGGCTTCGTGCAGCAGACCAAGCCGCTGGTCACGCCCTTGGCCGGTGGGATGCTGTGGGACCCCGGTGTGCTCACCGTGCTGGCGGCGCCGGCCTGGGGGCTTCTGGGCCTACTGGGTATGCTTCTTCTGCTGCTGGGGCGGCGAAAAAAGCCGCTCATCGGCTACGCCCGCTAACGCACTTTTCGGCCGAGCCGGAGCGTGACGTCGCGCGCTCGTGAAAGGCGCGTGTTCCCACGTGCCCGAGACGTGATCGGGCCCTGCATTCCGAACGGACCCCCGAGCGCTTATATTGCGCGCAAGGCGTTCAACACCAAGCCATTGTGGGAGAACGAAACCATGTTCGGCTTCAGAAAATCCGTTGCCATGCCATCGGCCAACGAGGCGCTGCCGGGCCGCGATCAGCCGATCGCGACCGCCGAGGCCCATTTCGTCAATCACCATCCGCTCAAGGGGCCCTACCCGGCGGGCAGCGAGAAAGCGTTGTTCGGGCTCGGCTGCTTCTGGGGCGCCGAGCGCAAGTTCTGGGAATTGCCGGAGGGCGTCTATGTCACCGCGGTCGGCTATGCCGGCGGTTTGACTCCCAACCCGACCTACGAGGAAGTCTGCAGCGGGCGCACCGGCCACAACGAGGTGGTGTTGGTGGTCTACGATCCCGCCAAGATTTCCTACGAGACGCTGCTCAAGACGTTCTGGGAAAGCCACGACCCGACGCAGGGCATGCGCCAGGGCAACGACGTCGGCACCCAGTATCGCTCCGGCATCTACACATTCACGCCGGCGCAGCGCAAAGCCGCCGAAGCGTCGAAGGCGATGTACGAGAAGGAATTGGCTAAGAAGGGCTACGGCGGCGTCACCACCGAGATCGTCGACGCCCCGGCGTTCTACTTCGCCGAGGACTATCACCAGCAGTATCTAGCCAAGAACCCGTTCGGTTATTGCGGGCTCGGCGGTACCGGCGTGTCCTGCCCCATCGGCACCGGCGCCAAGCTGGCGCAAGGGGTGAGCGCCTGACCGCCTTGATCTGTCCGAAGTCGCGGCCCGGAGGCGGATTTTCCGCCGCCTCCGGGTGCGGCAAAATCCCCTCGGTGAGGGAATTGTTAACCATATAAAGCGTTAATGCCGCCTCAAGCCATTCGTCGGCTCCGGACTGGTATTGATGCCGTATGCACGTTTTGTCCTGCCAACGCTTATCGCGGTGACCGCCGCGGCCGGCGCGCGCGCGCAGCCGGCCTATGTCATCGATCCGTCGACCGGGCAGCCGGTGCCCGTGGTGCAGCAATATTCTCAGCCGGCATATCAGCAGCAGCCGCAATCCTACGGGCAGCAGCAGTACGTGCAGCAGCCGCAGTATGCGCAGCCGCAACAGCAGCAGAGCGCCGGGCGCGGACTGTTTAACCTGAGCGGGCGCGGACAGACCTACGTCTATCAGCCGCAATATCAGCAACAGTACCAGCCGCAGGATCAGCAGTCCTATCAGCAGCAATACCAGCAGCCGTATCAGCCGCAGCCGCAGTATCAGCAACAATATCAAGAGCAGGAACCGCAGCCGCGGCAATCCTACGTGCTGCAATATCGTCCGCCGCCGCAGCAACAGCAGGCGTACGCGCCTTACGGCAATGCTTATGCCTACGCCTACGCGCCGGCGGCGCAAGGCTACACCCTCGACGCCGGCGACAAGCTGCGCGTGGTGGTGTTCGGGCAGGCCGGCATTTCCGGCGACTACCTGGTCGACGCCAGCGGCCAAGTGACCCTGCCGCTGGTCGGCAGTGTGCCGGCGCGCGGGCGCACCACCAAGGCGCTGGCTGAGATGATCGCCGAGCGGCTCAAGCAGGGTTACGTGCGCGACCCGCACGTGACCGTATCGATCGCGAGCTACCGGCCGTTCTTCATCCTCGGCGAGGTGACCACGCCCGGTCAGTATCCGTACGTACCCAACATGACCGCGGAGAACGCGGTGGCGATCGCCGGCGGCTTCTCGCCGCGCGCCAAGAAGGGCTCCGTCGAGCTCACCCGCAACATGGGCGGCCAACAGGTGCACGCGCGGGTGCCGCTGAGCTATCCCCTGCAGCCCGGCGACACCGTCGTCGTCGGCGAGCGCTGGTTCTAACGGCGCACGGCCGTCCCGGCTTGCGCCGGAACGGCCGTGACATCCAACGCGCTCAGCGTGTCACTTCATATGCTTCGCCAGGAATTCCTGCGTGCGGCTCCAGGCGAGGTCTGAAGCCTCCTGGCGGAAGGAGGCGCGCTCGTCGCAGGAGAAGCCGTGCGGCGCGCCGGGATAAGTGTAGGTTTCCGCCTGCGGCTGCTTCTTTTTAATCTCTTCGACGGTTGCCATCGGGATGCCTTCATCGGCCTCGCCGAAATGCATCTGCAACGGGCACTTCGGCTTCTCGTCGGCGAACTTGCCGATCATGCCGCCGTAGTAGGCGACCGCCGCCGACAGGCCGGGCACGCGGCAGGCGGCGAGGAACGCGGCGGTACCGCCCATGCAGTAGCCGACGATGCCGACCGGGCCGACGCCCTTGAGATCGGCCGCCGCGGCGGCAATGTCGGCCATCATGTGATCCCAGTTCAGATTGCCGAGCAGGCCGCGCGCGTGCGCGATCTCGTCGGGCGTATAGCCGCACTCGAAGTCGCGCGCGAAACGGTCGAACACCGCCGGCGCCACCGCGGCGTAGCCGGCAGCGGCAAAACGATCGCAGACCGCGCGGATGTGATGATTGACGCCGAAAATCTCCTGGATGACCACCATGCCGCCCTTGGGCTTGCCCTGCGGGTCGGCGCGGTAGGCCCCGAGCTCGTGCTTGTCGTTGGCGGTAAGCGTGAACTGCTTGCCCAATGGACCCTCCTGTTGTGGTCGAACGCGGGTGAAAGCGAAAATCCCCTGTCGCGCCCGCGCGCGTTTTAGCACGGCCTGAGAGCCGGTAAACCGGGGGTGCTTACCGCTCAGCGCGGCGTCAGTCCGAACGCGTCCGCCAGCAGTTCGTAAGAATGCTTGCGTGCGTCGTGGTCATAGATCATGGCCGTGACCATCAGTTCGTCGGCCTTGGTCGCCGCGATCAGCGGCTCCAGCCGCGCCTTCACGGTCGCGGGCGAACCCACCGTCAGACGCGAGCGGTTCTGCGCGATGCGCGCCCTGTCGGTCGGCGTGTAGTCGTAGGCGAGCGCGTCCTCGGGCGAGGCGAGCGGTCGATATTCGCCCTTGGAGCGCAGGACGAAATTGAGCTCCACCGTGCTCGCCAGCCGCTCGGCCTCCGCGTCGGTGTCGGCACAGACCACGTGGGTCGCGAGGATGGCATGGGGCTTGTCGTGCGCCGGCGACGGACGGAACGCCTCGCGATAAAGCCGCATCGCCTCCACCGCGTCGAAGGTGGCGAAGTGGTGCGCGAACGAAAACGCCGCGCCGATCTGGCCGGCGAGCTGCGCCGAATAGTCCGACGAGCCGAGCAGGAAGATCGGCGGCAGCGTCACGTCCGCCGGCATGGCCTGGACGTTGTGGAACGGGTGGCCTTGCGGGAAGGCGCGCGTTTCCAACAGCATCATTTCCTGGAATCGCTCCAGGAAGTCGTCCTGCTCGCTGACGCCCTGGCGCCGCCGCAGCATGTACGAGGTCGCCGGATCGGTGCCGGGCGCGCGGCCGAGGCCGAGATCGATCCGGCCCGGATAGAGCGCCTCCAGCACCCGGAAGCGCTCCGCCACCACCAGGGGTGCCCAATTTGGCAGCATCACGCCACCGGAACCAACACGTATGTGCTCGGTGACCGCCGCCACCTGCCCGATCATGATCTCCGGCGCCGAGCTCGCGATCGACGGCAGATTGTGATGCTCGGCGACCCAGTAGCGCGTGAAGCCGAGGCGGTCGGCAAGCCGCCCCAGATCGAGCGTATTGCGCAGCGCCTGCGCGCCGGTCGAGCCGGCGGACACCGGCGACAGATCGAGAACTGAAAGCGGGAACATGCGGTGGGGCCTAACGCTTGAAGCAGAGGACCATAACGATTGCGCGCGGGCAGGCCAACCGTCAGGGCGCGCGCCGTGTCCGGTGTGCGACATTCTGCACGCGGCCGGGAGCGCTCTTGCGGGCGCCCGCGGTTTCCTGACATTCTCTTCGTCGGGCCGCCTGCTTTTCGGTGGTCCTCGTATGAGCATGGCAAATCTTGGCTGCGGCCGCCGTCCTTGTTCTCGCCGCTTTCGCGCGAGGATGATGCCGGGAGACGGTCACCTCCATCCAGCAATCGGATCTCGGCAATGACGTCATTGCTCGAATGGAAAGTCCCCCCATCGGCGCAGCCGCGTGTGCAGGATTACGGCTACGATCTCGATCGTGCGCTGTCGTCGATCTTAGGATTGCATGCGATCATTCCGCCCGATGCCTTCACCGCCGACACGCTCGGTGTCGAGCGCGCGGGTAATGGCGTGCTCATCGACGACGGGCTGGTGTTGACCGTCGGCTATCTCATCACCGAGGCCGAGACCATCTGGCTGCATCTCGGCGACGGCCGTGTGGTGGCGGGCCATGCGCTCGGCTACGACCAGGAGACGGGCTTCGGCCTCGTGCAGGCGCTCGGCAAGATCGACCTGCCGGCGCTGCCGATCGGATCGTCCGACAAGATCGAAATCGGCGAGCGCGTGGTGGTCGGCGGCGCCGGCGGGCGCACGCGCTCGGTGGCCGCGCGCATCGCCGCGCGGCAGGAATTCGCCGGCTATTGGGAATACGTGCTGGACGACGCCATCTTCACCTATCCGGCGCATCCGAACTGGGGCGGCACCGGCCTGATCTCGCCGCAAGGCGAACTGATCGGCATCGGCTCGCTGCAGGTCGAGCGCGTGCACGAGGGCGAGAACGAGCATCTCAACATGGTCGTGCCCATCGATTTGTTGAAGCCGGTGCTCGACGACCTGCGCAAGTTCGGTCGCGTCAACAAGCCGGCGCGGCCGTGGCTCGGGCTCTATTCGACCGAGATCGAAGACAAGATCGTCATCGTCGGCATCGCGCCCAAGGGCCCGGCGGCGCGCGCCGAGCTCAAGACCGGTGACGTGGTGCTGGAAGTCGCGGACGAGCCGGTATCGACGCTCGGCGACTTCTACCACAAGGTCTGGTCGCTCGGTCCCGCCGGCGTCGAGGTGCCGCTGACGCTTTATCGCGACGGCGTCACCTTCGAGGTGGAAGTGAATTCCTCCGAGCGCGGCAAATTCCTCAAGGCGCCGCGCCTGCATTGAGCCTGAGCCCGCATCAGTCCGCGCTTTCCTCGATGGCGTCGACCTTGCTCGGATAGAAGCACAGATAGCCGCCGATCTCCTTCACGGCCGGGTAGGGCTCGACATAGCTCCACACCGCGTTCTCGGCGCTGCGCCCGTCGGCTTGAATTGAGAAATAGCTGGCGTCGCCCTTGTAGGGGCAATGGGTGTGGTGCGCGGTGCCTGCGAGCGCCGCCATATCGACGTCGGCGCGCGGGATGTATTGCGCCGGCGGATAGCCGGCTTCCTTCAAGGTGAGCGCGCGCTTCGTGTCGGCGATCACCTTGCCCGCGAAGCGGACGCGCACGCGCTTGCCGTTGGGCGCGATGGTGATGGGATGGTCGGGGCCGGGTTGCTTCATGGCGGGTCGTCCGGGTTGGGGTGCGGATCGCTGCGTTTACGGTTCGGAAACTATGACCTCCGGCGCCGTCCGATAAGGGTCAACGCGCCGGCTCGCGTAGAATTGAGGTATGTTGTTAGGAAATTGGCAGGGCCTGTCTCCTACCGTTGCACCACCGCGTTCAACGAGTTCCGGGCGTAGCGCCATGCAGCACAGTGCCGTCGAGAGCATGATTCAGGGTCTCAATATCCTGATCGTCGACAGCAACGCCTATATGCGCAAGCTCACTCGGCTAATGCTGACCAACCTCGGCGCCAAATCGGTGTTCGAAGCGGTGGACGGTCTGGCGGCGCTGGAGACCATCCGCACCTGCGACCCGGACGTCATGCTGCTCGACTGGGATATGCCCATCCTCGACGGTATGGAGGTGATCCGGATCGTGCGCTCGCCGGGGGTGTTCCCGCGCCCGAACCTGCCGATCATCATGCTGACCGACCGGGGCCAGCGGCTGTGCGTGATGGAGGCCCTGCGGGCCGGCGTGCACGAATTCCTGCTCAAGCCGACCTCGCCCCAGCTGCTGCGCGAGCGCCTGATGTCGATCCTGGTGCGCCCGCGCCCGATGGTCAGACTGGGTGATTTCTACGTGCCGGAGCCGCGCCATATCCCCATGGCGAGCGAACTGGCGCGCTTGTCCTGACCGCCGGAACGGCCCGAAAACCGGCGTCACGCGGGCCAAAAAGCCTGATTTTCCTGCAGAAATGGCGCGCCCGAGGGGATTCGAACCTCTGACCTTTGCCTTCGGAGGGCAACGCTCTATCCAGCTGAGCTACGGGCGCGTTGCCGCCTAGATAAACGATCGTGCGGCCAGCGGCAACGCCCTACCACGCCTTGGCGCCTGTGCGGGGACGTCATTTTGAGCCCGCCGTTATTGCTTTTTTTGGTTCATAGGCCCGCAAATCCCCTTTGCAGCCGAATCCGAATCCCTTAAGTGCTGACGTCCGCGCATGGTGCGCTTCTAAGGAGTTAATTCGATGGCAAAAGCCGCCGCGACCAAGCCCAGCAAGCCGGTGACCACTCGCCAGCTCGCCGCCGCTCTCTCGGAACAGCACGAGCTGACCAAGAAGCAGGGCCTGGAGATGATGGAAGATCTCATCGCCATGATCACCAAGCACCTGAAGAAGGGCGAACGGGTCAAGATCGCCGGTCTCGGCATCCTGCAGGTGCGCAAGCGCGCCGCCCGCATGGGCCGCAATCCTGCCACCGGCGAAGCGATCAAGATCAAGGCCAGCAAGAAGGTCGCCTTCCGCGCCGCCAAGGATCTGAAGGAAGCGATCTGATCGCGCTTCACGATTAGGCTTGCAAAACCCCGCCGGGCTCCGGCGGGGTTTTTGTTTTTCAGTCTTATATTTTCAATCTTCCGGCATCGTGCTCGCACCCGGCCCGAGCGGGCGCTGCATCAACACGGTGTCGAGCCAACGCCCGAACTTGTAGCCGGTATTCGGCAAGGTGCCGACGTATTGGAATCCTTGTGCGGCGTGCAGCGCAATCGAGCCCGCGTTTTCGCTGTCGCCGATCACGCCGATCATCTGCCGGAAGCCTTTCGCCTCCGCCGTGGCGATGAGGGTGGCGAGCAGCGTGCGGCCGATGCCACGGCCCTGCATGGCGGGCGCGACATAAATTGAATCCTCGAGCGTAAAGCGATAGGCCGGCCGTTCGCGGAAGGGGCCGGCATAGGCATAGCCGGCCACGACGTCCTCCATCTCGGCGACGAAGTAGGGCATGTCCTTGGCGTGCAGCGCCTGCATGCGGCGCGTCATCTCCGCTTCGTCCGGCGGCGTCAGCTCGAACGAGGCTGTGCCGGTGCCGACCGCGTGGGCGTAGATACGCGTGATGGCGGCAATGTCGGTGGGGGTGGCGGGGCGGATGGTCGGGCTCATGCGACGCTTAAGCTAGCAAAATAAAAACGCCCGGGCACGAGGCCCGGGCGCTGGTCTGGTCCGCTTTCCTAAGGGGCGAGGCTTAGCGTCGATCGCCCCACCGGCGCGTTAGCGCCGATCGCCCATGAAGCGCAGCAGGAACAGGAACAGGTTGATGAAGTCGAGGTAGAGCGTCAGCGCGCCCATCACCGCCTTGCGGCCCATGATGGTGCCGTCGTCGTTGGCGCTGTACATCTCCTTGATCTTCTGGGTGTCCCAGGCGGTCAAGCCCGCGAAGATCAGCACGCCGATCGCCGAGATGGCGAAGTCGAGCCCGGTGCTCTTCAGGAAGATGTTGACCACCATCGCGAGGATCAGCCCGAACAGGCCCATGATCAGGAACGACCCAATCGGCGAGAGATCGCGCTGCGTCGTGTAGCCGTACAGGCTCAACGCGCCGAACGAGGCCGCCGAAATGAAGAAGGTGCGGGTGATCGAGGCGCCCGTGTAGGTCAGGAAGATCGACGACAGCATGACGCCGAGCAGGGCCGCGTAGACCATGAACAGCCCGAGTGCGGTCGAGGGCTGCAAATGGCTGATGCGGAAGCTCAGGAAGAACACCATGCCGAGGGTGCCGAGAAACAGCACGATCATCAGCGGGCCGCCGTAGATGGCGTGGCCGAACGAGGTCAGCACCAACTGGCCGGCGCCGTTGGTCTGCACCGCGGCGCTGAAGGTGAGCCAGGCGGCGACGCCCGTCAAAGCGACGCCGGCGGCCATGTAGTTGTAAATCCGGATCATGTAGGCGCGCAGGCCCGCATCGATCGCGGCAGCCTGCCCGGCGCCGTAGGCCGAGCGGGCGGCGTAGTTACGGTCGTAGTCCGACATCGTAGTTCCCTCTCTTGTCCGGCGGGGGCCGGATTTTGCCCGGCCTTTAGGGCCGGTCACGGCGCGCCGGGTAGCCGTCGCGTCCGTGTTCCAAATCTAAGGTGTCCCGATTGTCCGCGCCAGATATGGCCCGATCATGACTGGCCTTTGTTGCCAAAGGTTAACCCGGAAGCGCGGTCAATATAGCCGAATCCGGCCTTCCGCGTCACCCGACGCCCGTCACGCGGCGGAATGTCGCGTAATCTAAAGATTTCTTAAGACGCGTGCCGGCTTCTGGCCGAGCGCCGAAAAGGTGCCGGCCAGCCCCAAGACAACCGTCACCACGACCGCGCCGCCGGCGGCGATCAGCGCCGGGACGGGCAGCCAGGCGAACGGCAGGTGCATGAGCTGGCTGACAATGAGCCAGGCGGCGAGCGACCCGCTCAAAGCTCCGAACACGGCCGTGGCGGCGCCCAGCATGGCGTATTCGAGCGCGTAGGTGCCGATCAGCCGGGCGCGGGTCGCCCCCAGCGTCTTAAGAATAACCGCGTCGTAAACCCGGTGGCGATGGCCGGCGGCGAGTGCGCCACCCAGGACCAAAGCCGCTGACAACAATGTGATCGCGCTGGCGCCGCGGATCGCCAGCATCAGGTTGGCGACGATCTTGGCGATGGCATCGAGCGCCTCCTTCACCGGCACGGCGGTGACCATGGGATAGGTCGTAGCCGCCGCGCGCAGCACTGCGCCTTCCTGCGCCGCCGTGCCGCCGTCTGGCAAAGTGAGCGTGGCGATATGGGTGTGGGGGGCGCCGCGGAAGGTGTTGGGCGAGAATACCATGACGAAATTGATGCTCAGGCTCTGCCAGTCGACCCGGCGCAGGCTGGCGACCTTCGCCGTGATGTCGCGCCCGAGCACGTTGACGGTGACCGGGTCGCCGAGCTTCAGACCCAAGCCGTCGGCGATATGCTGCTCGAAGGAGACAAGCGGCGGGCCGTCGTAGCCCGGCTGCCACCACTTTCCGGCGACGACGCGTGAGCCTTTCGGCACCTTATCGGCATAGGTGATGCCGCGGTCGCTTTGCAGCACCCAGGCGGCGTCTTCCTTCGGTTTCAGCTTGTCGGCGGCGACGCCGTTCACCGACACGATTCGCCCGCGTAGCATGGGCACGTCTTCGATCTTCGAGGCGGGCGCCTGTTTCTTCAGGAACGACGTAAATCGGTCGGCTTGCGTCGATGGGATATCGAGGAAGTAGAACGCGGGCGCTTTCGCTGGCAGTTCGTGGGTGAACTGACGCGACATGTTGCCGTCGATCTCGATGACGGTGACCAGCAGCGCGATCCCCAGGCCGAGCGACATGACGATGCTCGGCGTCAGCGCGCCGGGTCGGTGGATGTTGGCGACCGCCGTGCGCAGGCTGGTGGCGCGCGCATGCGGGGCGCGGCGCGCGATCGCCATCACCAACCAGGCGACGCCGCGCAAGAGCAGGAACACGGCGGCGGCGGTGCCGACATAGACGATCGCGACCTTGCGGTCATAGGCGAGCAGAACGGCCAGCGCGCCGAGCACGGCGACAGCGACCGCCGTCAGCGCCAGATAGGCGAGGCGGGGCCGGCGCGCCTCCGGTGTCACCTCGTCGCGGAACAGTTCGCCGACCGGCACATCGTGGGCGCGCCCGAGCGGCCACAAGGCAAACGCCAGTGCGGTGAGCAGGCCGTAAAGAAGCGCCAGCGCCAGGTCGCCGGGAAATACCGCCGGCTCGATCGGCAGCGGCAGGATCGCCTTGAACATCCACGCCACCGCGAACGGCATTGCGGCGCCGAGCGCGACGCCGATGAGGCCGCCGGCGAGCGCCAGCAACAGCACCTGCGTGAGGTAGATCGCAAACACGCGGCTGCCGCCGGCGCCGAGCGCCTTCAGCGTCGCGATGGTCTCGCGCCGGCGGTCGAGATGGCTCTTCACGGCGTTGCCGACTCCGACGCCGCCGACCAGCAGCGCGGTGAGACCGACGATGGTCAGGAACTGGGTGAAGCGTTCGACATTACGCTGCAGTTGCGGCGAGGCTTTGTTGCGGGTGCGGATGCCCCAGCCCGCCTGCGGTAGCTGCGCTTTGGCGTCCTTCACCACCGCCTGCACCGCGGCGGCGCTGTCATGGCCGGGCGGCAGGCGCAGCTTGTAATGCCAATGCACCAGGCTGCCCGGCTGCACCAGGCCAGTCGCCTTCAGGGCTGCCTCGCTCACCATCAGGCGCGGGCCGAAGCCGATGCCGGTGGCGAGTTTGTCGGGCTCGCTCGTCAGCGCCGCGCTGATCCGCAGCTTCGCGTTGCCGACGGTTATGACGGCGCTGGGCTTGATGTTCAGCCGCGCCAGCAGCACCGGGTCGGCAACTGCCCCATAGACGCCGTCGTGGTCGGCGAGCGCGGCATCGAGCTTGGCCACCGGGTCGAGCTTGACGGCGCCGAACAGCGGGTAGGCACGATCGACCGCCTTCAGGTCGACGAGGGTTGCTTGCCCGTCGCCGGTGCGCGCCATGGCGCGCAAGCTGGCGTCGCGCGAGACGGTGCCGCGGCTTTTGAGGAAAGCGAGTTCGTCGGGCTTGGCCTGGCGCTGAATGAGGGTGAAGGCGAGATCGCCGCCGAGGATCACTTGGCCTTCGCGCGCGAGCCCGTCGTTGAGGCTGGCGGCCAGCGAGCCGACGCCGGCAATCGCCATGCAGCCGAGCGCGATGCAGGCGAGGAATACGTAAAAGCCGCGCAAGCCGCCGCGCAGCTCGCGCATGGCGAAGCGGAGGGGCAGGCGCCAGCCGTTCGTCGAGCTGGGTGCCGAGGCGGCCAGGCTCACGGCACGCCCACGCTGTCGATGTGGCCGGAGCGCAGCCGCGCCACGCGCTGGCAGCGCGCGGCGAGCGCGTTGTCGTGGGTCACCAGCACCAAGGTGGCGCCCCGCCGCATCTGGCCCGCGAACAACAGCTCGATGACCTGCTTGCCGGTTTCCTCGTCGAGATTGCCGGTGGGCTCGTCGGCGACGACGATGGCCGGGTTGGGCGCGAGCGCGCGGGCAATCGCCACCCGCTGCTGCTCGCCGCCGGAAAGCTGCGCCGGATAGTGCCCGAGCCGGCTGCCCAGGCCGACCGCGGCAAGCTCCTCGCGGGCGCGCGCCTGCGCGTCGGCCACGCCGGCCAGTTCCAGCGGCACCGCCACGTTCTCGAGCGCCGTCATGGTCGGGATCAGGTGGAAGGACTGGAACACGATGCCCACATGACGGCCGCGGAAGCGGGCGAGCGCGTCCTCGTCGAGCCGGGTCAGTTCCTCGCCCGCGACCGTCACGCTACCGGTGTCAGGCCGCTCCAGGCCCGCCATCACCATCAGCAGGGTCGATTTGCCGGAGCCGGACGGTCCGACCAGGGCAAACGCCTCGCCGCGCCCTATATTGAGGTCGATACCCTTGAGGACGTGGACCCGGGCGGCTTCATGACCGAGGGACAGGTTTATGTCGGCCAGTGCAATGGCCGGCGTCTCGGAAGGAGCTCTCATGGGGCCTCGGAGGTCACAATCACGATCATATGGGCGGCAGTCCCCTGAGTTCCAATGGTGGTTGCTCCTGGTGGCGGCATTTTGCGCCTTCCTGATGGCGCCACGTCTCAGCGCGGCCGCGCCGCTGAGGATCGTGGCGCTCGGGGATTCGCTCACTGCAGGCTATGGCCTGCCAGGCGATCAAGCCTTTCCGGCGCGCTTGCAGAAGGCGCTCGCCGCCAAAGGCTACGACGTCAAGATCATCAACGCCGGAGTTTCCGGCGACACCACCACCGCCGGCCTCGACCGCTTGGCGTGGTCGGTGCCGGACGGCACCGATGGCGTGATTGTGGAACTGGGCGCGAATGATGCGCTGCGCGGCGTTGATCCACTCGTTACCAAGGCGACGCTCGGCAAGATCCTCGACGCGCTCGCCAAGCGCCACATCCCGGTGCTGCTCGCCGGCATGCAATCGCCGCGCAACATGGGCGCCGCCTACGTCCAGCAGTTCGACGCCATCTATCCGGCGCTTGCCGAGCATTACGATGTCGTCTTCTATCCGTTTTTCCTCGCTGGCGTCGTCGGCGATCCCAAGCTGAACCAGGCCGACGGCATGCACCCCAATCCCAAGGGCGTCGGCATCATCGTAAAGCGCATGCTGCCCAGCGTCGAAGAGCTGATCGCGCGCGCCAAAAAAGCGCGCGCCTCCTAAACTCCGGTTTCCGTCATGCCTCGTCTGTTCACTGGCGTCGAAATTCCGCCCGATATCGTTGCGGCGCTTGCCAGCCTGCGCGGCGGCCTGCCGGGCGCGCGCTGGATCGATCCGGAAAATTACCATCTGACGCTGCGCTTCATCGGCGACATCGACGACGCCACCGCGCACGAGGTCGCTTCCGTGCTCGGGCGCGTGAAGCGAAGCACCTTTGAATTGCACCTTGAGGGCTTGGGGTCGTTCGGCGGCCGCAAGCCGCGCGCCGTGGTAGCGAACGTGGCGCCGGCGCCGGCGCTGATCGAGGCGCAGGCCGAGCAGGAACGCTTGTTCCAACGCATCGGCCTCGCGCCGGAAGGCCGCAAGTATATTCCGCACGTGACGCTGGCGCGCCTGCGTGCGACGTCGAGCCGCGACGTCGCGGACTATCTCGCCACGCGCGGCTATTTCCGCACGGCGTCCTTTCCGGTTACGCGGTTCGTGTTGTTTTCCTCACGCGATTCCGTCGGCGGCGGCCCGTATGTGGTGGAGGCGGCGTATCCGCTGGCGCTTTAGACGTCGTTCCGCGCCCCCGCCTTCGGCGCGTCCCGGAACGGCAGAATGACTCACGCCGCCTTCAAGATTCGCTCCTGCATCGACAGCAGCGCGGCGGCGAAGCCCTGGCCGTCGGCCATCCATTCGCGCATGAGCGACAGCCCGGTGAAGCGCGGCGGCGTGACCTCGCCGACCACGCTGCCGAAATCGAACTTCAGCTCAGCGTCGAACTTGCGCGCAAGCTGCTGCATGCGCCGGTTATCGGCGAGGCACTGGATGTGCAGCGCGTTGATGCCGCGATTGCGCGCGCTCAAGAGCGTGCGCTCCAGCAGCGCGCTGCCGACGCCGTGGCTCTGCCAGGGCTTCTCGATCGAGAAGGCGGCTTCCGCCGCGCGCGAGAGCGTCGGGCCGATGTGGCGCAATTCAGCGGCGCCGCGCAATGTGCCGTCGACGAAGAAGCCGTGTACCACCACGTCGACGCCCTGGGCGGTCGTGGCGTAGTCGGCGATTGCCTGGTCCGACATCGCGCCCGAGAAACGGGTATGCCGGCTATCGCTGTCGAGCCGCAGCAGGTGCTCGCGGTAGGCGTCGGTCTCGCCGACCCACAGCTTGCGGATGATGCCGCCGTCGGGCAAAGGCTCGTTCATTGTCTGGGTCTCCAACTCTTCTTTTTTGCGTTCTTCGACCCTGCCGAGTGCGTCGTCCCTAGCTACCACCGGGGGCTCGAATCGCGCCCCGGCGGTTGCTGATAGCTATATGATGCAGTGCAATAAAACAGTGAACAAAGGCCCGATCTGCGGGAAGCCTCCCCCGCTGAAAATGCATGGCTAACAATATGTTGACACGATTTGCCCGGCGCCGCCCGGATGCCGGGAATGGTGGCGGCAGCGCCCTGAGGAGACCTCACCCGCAGCAACAGGCGTGCCGCCCCCGGCATTGGCTGCCTGAGCCGATGGCGTTCATCGCCCTTGAGCGAACCCGCGAAAAGTGAGAACCGGTTTGCGGCACCGTTTCCGCCGCTTGCCCGCCCTTCAACCCCCGTCCGATGTCCGAATCCTTCAGCACGCGCTACGAGGCGCTCGTCGCCGCCGGAAAGATCGAGGCCGACCCGGCCCAGGCCGCGCTCGCGCGCCGTTTCACCGACCTGGAGCGCCGCCTGGCGGAGCACCGGCTGGCGCGCAAGTCGTCGGCGCTCGGCTGGCTGTTCGGCAAGCGCAAAAATTCGGCGGCGCCGCTCAAGGGCCTCTACATTCACGGCGAGGTCGGGCGTGGCAAGACCATGCTGATGGACCTGTTCTTCGCCGGCAGTCCGGTGCAGCGCAAGCGCCGCGCGCACTTCCACGCCTTCATGGCCGACGTGCACGAGCGCGTGCGGGTGTTCCGCCACAAGCTCAAATACGGTGAGATCGCAGGCGAGGATCCGATCCGGCTCACCGCCGACCAGATCGCCGACGAGACCTGGCTGCTGTGCTTCGACGAATTCCACGTCACCGACATCGCGGACGCCATGATCCTGGGCAGGCTGTTTACGCGCTTGTTCGAGCGCGGGGTGGTGCTGGTGGCGACCTCGAATGTGGCGCCTGACGATCTCTACAAGGGTGGCTTGAACCGCGCGCTGTTCGTGCCGTTCATCCGGCTGCTGCATCAGTATGTCGAGGTGGTGCGGCTTTCGGCGCGCACCGACTACCGGCTGGAGAAATTCTCGAACGTGTCGGTCTGGTACGTGCCGGCCGACGAAGACGCCGAGGTCGCGCTCGACATGGCCTGGCAGCAGTTGACCGGCACTCTCGACGCGGAGCCGCGCGACATCGATCTGGTAGGGCGCGTGTTGCGCGTGCCGCAGGCGGCGATGGGTGTGGCGCGCTTCAGCTTTGGCGCACTGTGCGGGCAGCCGCTCGGCGCCAACGACTATCTGCGGCTGGCCTACGACTTCCACACGCTCATCGTCGATAATATCCCTGTGATGGATTTCCCCCAGCGCAACGAGGCCAAGCGCTTCATCATCCTGATCGACGCGCTTTATGACAATGCGGTGAAGCTGATCGCCTCGGCCGCCGCCGAGCCGGACTCGCTCTATGTCGCCGAGGACGGCATCGAGGTGCACGAGTTCAAGCGCACCGCCTCGCGGCTGATCGAGATGCGCTCGGAAAGCTATCTGGCGCTGCCGCATGGGCCGCGCGCAGGTGCCGAAAGCGGCGACACCGGCGGGATCGTAGAGACGTGACGGCGGGTTTGGGCGCCTGTGGCGCCTTGCGCTTTTTTTAGTTGCCTCTGCTGAAAAGCTGACGGAATCATCCGGCGCTCTTCCCCGATCGTCTAACCATCGGACGCGTCGACATGACCGACCAGAACCAATCTTCCGGACCACCTGCCGATAAGGCCGAACCGGCCGCCATGGACAACGGCGTTGCCGCGCCCGCCGAAGCCGTTGCCGCCCAGCGTCCGCGCCGGACACGACCCACGCGTTTCCGGTGTGTGGTCTGTGGCAAGGAGAAGCCGGCTCGCGAGGTGACGTCGATCGACGTCGTGCGGCCCAGCCTGCTCGATCGTATCAGGGCGGATCATCCCGACCTGCCAACCGAGGGCTACATCTGCGAGGAGGACCTCGACCGCTTCCGCTCGCGCTATGTCGCTGAAATGCTGGGGCAGGAGCGCGGCGAACTGAGCCGGCTCGAGCAGGAGGTGGTGCAAAGCCTCGCCGACCACGAGACGCTGGCCGAGAACATCGAAGAGGAATACTCCGGCAAGCGCACCTTCGGCGAGCGCGTATCCGACCGTCTCGCCTCATTTGGTGGCAGCTGGACTTTCATTGGCATCTTCTTCGCTATGCTGGTGGTATGGATGGCCTTCAATGTCTGGGCCACCAGCCGCGACATCTTCGATCCCTATCCGTTCATCCTGCTCAATCTGGTGCTGTCATGCCTCGCCGCCATCCAGGCGCCGATCATCATGATGAGCCAGAATCGGCAAGAGGCGAAGGACCGGTTGCGGTCGGAGAACGATTACCGCGTCAACCTGAAGGCCGAATTGGAAATCCGCCATTTGCATGAAAAGATCGACCACATCCTCACGCGGCAATGGGAGCGGCTGGCGGAGATCCAACAGATCCAGCTCGAGATCATGCAAGGCGGCGCGGCGCCGCGGAAGCGTTAGCCGCGCCTACAGCGCGATGCCGGCGACCTCGCGCGCGAGCTCGGCCACGCGCTGCGCCATGGCGCTATTCCCGTCGCTCAAGGGATCGATGACGGTGAAGTGGTTGGCGCCGGGGACTTCCTCGTAGCGGATTTGGGTCGGCCCCTGTCGCCACGCTTCGGCGACGGTGCGGCTCTGCTGCACGAAGGCGGGCAGTTCGCCACCGCCCACCACGACGTCGAGGCTGCGCCCCACCGGCACGCTCCAGTAAAGCGGCGAGCAGTCGTGCGCCGTCTTCTCGTCCAGCCGCAAATCCTGATTGAGCGACAGCGGCAGCAGCGGCGCCAGGTCGAACACGCCTGAGATGGCATAGGCCGCCGGCACCAGATCGGCCGGCGCGCTGGGATCAAGCGCTTTCCAGTCGGTCGCCAGCATGCAGGTGGCGAGATGGCCCCCGGCGGAATGGCCGTAGACCACGAAGCGTTTCTTGGATTTGCGCCACAGCCACAGGCAGGCCGCGCGCATCTCTTCGATAATGGTGGGGATGCTCACCTGCGGGCAGAGATCGTAACCGACCACCGCCACGGTGACGCCATGCTTGTTGGGGCCGGCCGCCATCTGGCCGAACATTGACGGATCGAGCGAGCGCCACCAGCCGCCGTGGATGAACAGCGCGAGCGGTGTGTCGGCCGCGTTGCCTTCGGCCGGGTAGATGTCGACGGTCTGGCGCGGCGAGGGCCCGTATTTGAGGCCGAGTTCCGCGCCGCGCTTGCCGGCGGCCTCGCGGTAGGCGGCGGTCTCCTTGTCCCAACGCGCGAAGATCTGCTCGTGGTCGGGCACGTGAGCGCGGTTGTCGTACTGTGCGTCAAGGTCGAGGGCCATTTCCATCTCCAAATTGCGCGCGACAGTGCAGGATGAGGCCGCGGTACGCAAGATGAGCGTCCCGTCATTCCGGGTTCGCGGACCTCGTCCGCGCGCCGGAATGACAGAGGAGGAATTCCCCGCTATTGCTGGCCCCATGAAAATCGACGGAAACCCCACACGCACGATCTGGGTGGAGGCCGATGGCAAAAGCGTCGGCATCATCGACCAGACGCTGCTGCCGCACCGCTTCGTCAAGATCGCGCTCACGACGCTTGCCGAGGCCGCCCACGCCATCAAATCGATGCAGGTGCGCGGTGCGCCGCTGATCGGCGCTACCGCCGCCTACGGCGTCTGGCTGGCGCTGCAGGAGGATGCCTCGGACGAGGGCCTCGACCGCGCCTACGCAACATTGATCGAAACGCGGCCGACGGCGATCAACCTGAAATGGGCGCTCGATGAGATGATGGCGGCGGTGCGCAATCGGCCGCGCGAGGAGCGGCTCGAGGCCGCCTTCCGCCGCGCCGGCGAGATCGCCGAGGAGGATGTCGCTATCAACCAGGCCATCGGCCGCAACGGGCTGAAGCTGATCGAAGCGATCGCCGGCGGGAAGAAGAGCGGCGAACGTGTCAACGTGCTCACCCATTGCAACGCCGGCTGGCTCGCCACCGTCGACTGGGGCACGGCCACCGCGCCCATCTACATGGCGCATGACAGCGGCATCCCCGTGCACGTGTTCGCCGACGAGACCAGGCCGCGCAACCAGGGCGCCTCGCTCACCGCCTGGGAGCTCAATCATCATGGCGTCCCCCACACGGTCATCCCCGACAACACCGGCGGTCATCTGATGCAACACGGTCTGGTCGACATCGTCATCGTCGGCACCGACCGCGTGACCGCGCAAGGCGACGTCTGCAACAAGATCGGCACCTATTTGAAGGCGTTGGCCGCACGCGACAACAACGTGCCTTTCTACGTGGCGCTGCCATCGCCGACCATCGACTTCACCGTCAGCGACGGCGTCAAAGAAATTCCGATCGAGGAGCGCTCGGGCGACGAGGTCGCGCTCATGACCGGCAAGACCAAGGACGGCCGTATCGAGACGGTCCAGATCATTCCCGACGGCTCGGGCGTCGCCAACTACGCCTTCGACGTGACGCCGGCGCGGCTTGTCACCGGGCTGATCACCGAGCGCGGTGTGCTGGCGGCGGACCGCGCCGCGCTTGCCAAGGCGTTTCCGGAGCGGGCGTGATATGATGCCGTTGTTGCGGGCTTGCGCGCAGACACGCGTGTCCCGGAATGGCGTAGGATAGGCAAGCCGATGTCACTCAACGCGCAAAAGCTGGAATTGCCCATCGACGGCCGCCAGTCGGAGACCGCGCTTTCGATCGCCCGCGGTACCGCGCGGCTGTTGCATGCGCACGGCTTCTCGGTGGTGAGCGAATTGCCGTTGCCGTCGGGCCGGCGCGCCGACCTGGTCGCGCTCGACGCCGGCGGCATCATTTGGATCGTGGAGATCAAGTCGTCGGTGGCCGATTTCCGCGCCGACCAGAAATGGCCGGACTACCGCGCGCATTGCGACCGGCTGTTCTTCGCGACCCACATGGATGTGCCGTGCGAGATCTTCCCGCCCGACACCGGGCTGATCGTGGCGGACAACTTCGGGGCAGCGTTTCATTGCGAAGCGCCCGAGCACAAGTTGCCGGCCGCCACGCGAAAATCGATGATGCTACTGTTCGCCCGCGCCGCCGCGCGGCGCCTACAGGCGCTCGCCGACCCGAACGGGCCCTATGGGGATGTGACCTGACGAATCATTCCGGGCCCGCGCCTTCGGGGCGTCCCGGAATGACAACAGTTACCGGGGCGCGCGCTTGGCCAAAATTCGCTGCAGCGTTCGCCGATGCATGTTGAGCCGGCGCGCGGTCTCCGACACGTTGCGGCCGCACAGTTCGTAGATGCGCTGGATGTGTTCCCAGCGCACGCGGTCCGCCGACATCGGGTTCTCCGGCGGCTCGATCTTGGTATTGTCCTGCGCGAGCAACGCCGCGACCACGTCGTCGGCGTCGGCGGGCTTGGCGAGATAGTCGACCGCGCCCAGCTTCACCGCGTTCACCGCGGTAGCGATGTTGCCGTAGCCGGTCAGGATGATGCCGCGGGCTTCCGGCCGCCGCCGTTTGAGTGCGGAGATGACGTCGAGACCGTTGCCGTCGCCGAGACGCATGTCGACGATCGCGAAGGCCGGCGCCGCACGTTCGACCTGCATCAGGCCATCGGCCACCGACTCGGCGGTAGCGACCGCAAAGCCGCGCTGTTCCAGCGCCTTGGCCAGCCGTTGCAGGAACGAGCGGTCGTCATCGACGATGAGCAGGCTCCGCTCCTCGGGAATCGACTCCCGTTGTACCGGCTGCGCCGCCTCGGTCATGACCATATCCACGTTGCATCACCCCACATTTTGCGCCGTGACGGCGGGCGCGATTGTGCGCTGCCGCGTCAGGCGGTTTTATCCTACGTCTCGTAACACTGAGATAAAAATAGTGATTGCTTGCGGCGATCTCAAGACGCGGAAAGCGTTAATGGCCGCTCGAAATCACTGCGATTCCAATGCAATTTAACGATTGCCCCGTGTTCCGGTGCACGCCGGTTGGCAAACATAAGCGTGGCGCCGGAACGCTCCAGGAGCGTTTTCGCGATAAAGAAGCCGAGCCCGAGGCCATGCGGCTCGTCCTCGCTGTCGGAGAGCGCGCTGCTGCGGCTGGTGACGTACGGCTCGCCGATGCGGTCCATGATTTCCGCCGCGAAGCCGGGACCGTCATCGGTGATGGTCACTTCGACGCCATCATCCCAGGTGGCCTCGACCGTGACCTTCGTCTGCGCGAAGTCGACGGCGTTTTCCAAGAGATTGCCAAGCCCGTAGAGGATCGCCGGATTGCGCGCGGCGACCGGTTGATTGCCGCTACCCGAGCCCATCGAGACTTCGATGGCGACGCCGAAGTGGCGATGCGGCGCCACGACCTCTTCCAGTAGCGCCGATAGCGACATGCGATCGTAGGGTTCGCCGCCGCTCGCCGACAATTCGGTGAGCTTGGCGAGGATGTCGCGGCAACGCGTCGCCTGCTCACGCAATAGCCGCACATCTTCGCCGTGCGGCGCCTCGGCGGCGATGGCGTTTTCCAGTTCCTTGGCGATCACCGCGATGGTCGAAAGCGGCGTCCCGAGCTCGTGCGCGGCGGCCGCGGCGAGGCCGTCGAGCTGCGAGAGGTGCTGCTCGCGCGCCAGCACCAACTCTGTGGCCGCGAGCGCGTCGGAAAGCTGGCGCGATTCTTCCGTGATCTGCCACGCGTAGACGCCGATGAAGCCGATGGCGAGCAGGATCGAGAGCCAGACGCCCATCATGTAGATTGGCGGCAGGCGCAGTGGATCGTCGAGGTCCCAGGGCAGCGGAAAATGCACGAACACGAGAACGGTCGCGCAGGCCACCGCGAACGCCCCGAGCATCACCGTGAAGCGCGGCGGCAGCGCCGTCGCCGACAGCAGCACTGGTCCCAGGAACAGGAAGGCGAAGGGATTCTGCAAGCCGCCGGTGAGCGACAGCAGTACCGCCAGCTCGGCGATGTCGAAGGCGAGCAGCCAGGCGGCGCGGTCGGGCTCGAGCCGCCGCGTGCTGTGGAAGCGCAGCCGCAGCGCCACGTTGAGCCAGGCGGCAAGCGCGATCATGGTCAGGCAGGACCAGATCGGCAGCGGGAAGTCGAGCCCGTAATAGACCACCAGAATGGCGGTGGTCTGGCCGATGATGGCGAGCCAGCGCAGCCGCACCAGGGTGTCAAGGCGCACGTTGCGACGCGGATGGCTCTGGGCAAGTCCGAAAGCAGGCATGGGGGCAATGTAATGGCTTCGCGTCCGTCACACCAACCACCGGCGGGGGAGGGCTTGCGCTTACCGCGGCGCGGCGGCACATGAGGGCGTCATGGACGCCCCCGATACCGACGCCATCGCCGTTTCCGATCTGGTCAAGCGCTACAAGGCCGCGACCGCGGTCGGCGGCATTTCATTCCGGCTGCCGCGCGGCTCGATTACCGGGCTTCTGGGCGGCAACGGTGCCGGCAAGACAACCACCATCGCCATGATCATGGGGCTGGTGACGCCGACCTCGGGCACGGTGGCGGTGCTCGGTGCGGCGATGCCGAACGAGCGCTACCGCGTCCTGCAGCGCATGAACTTCGAAAGTCCCTATGTCGAGATGCCGATGCGGCTCTCGGTGCGGCAGAACCTGTCGGTTTTCGCGCAGCTCTACGGCGTCACGGATGCGAATACACGCATCGCGCAACTCGCCGAAGATCTTGATCTCAATGAGTTCATCGACCGCGCCACGGGCAAGCTTTCCGCCGGCCAGAAAACGCGGGTGTCGCTCGCCAAGGCGCTCTTGAACAACCCGGAGGTTCTGCTGCTCGACGAGCCGACGGCCTCGCTCGATCCCGACACCGCCGACTGGGTGCGATCGCGGCTGGAGGATTACCGCCGCGATCACAACGCCACCATCCTGCTAGCGTCGCACAACATGAGTGAAGTGGAGCGTCTCTGCGAGCGCGTCATCATCATGAAGCGCGGCCGCATCGAGGACGATGATACGCCCGCGCGCCTGCTCACGCGTTACGGACGCGAGACGCTGGAGGATGTGTTCCTCGATGTCGCGCGCGGTCGCGGCGTGCATGCGGAGGCCGCGCAGTGAGTGCCTTCAACCAGGCGTTAGAGTTCTCGCCCGCCCGCGTCGGCGCCATGGTGCGGCGCTACTGGTATCTGCTGTCGGCGTCCTGGCCGCGCATCCTGGACCTCGTCTATTGGCCGACGGTGCAGATGCTGATGTGGGGCTTCTTGCAGATGTACGTGGCGCAGAACGCCGGCTTCTTCGCGCGCGCCGGCGGTGTGTTCATCGGCTCGGTGCTGCTATGGGACATCCTGTTCCGCGGCCAGCTCGGCTTTTCCATCTCGTTCCTGGAAGAGATGTACGCCAAGAACCTCGCCAACATCATGATGTCGCCGCTGCGTCCCATCGAGTTCATCGCCTCGCTGATGATCATGAGCGTGGTGCGATTGTCGATCGGCATGGTGCCGGTGTCGTTATTGGCCATTGCTTTCTTCGGCTTCAATGTGTGGAGTTTAGGGCTGGCGCTCGCCGCGTTCTTCGCCAATCTCATTCTGACCAGCTGGTCGATCGGCATATTCGTTGCCGGCCTCTTGCTACGAAACGGGCTGGGCGCCGAGAGTCTCGCCTGGACCATCATGTTCCTGTTCTTGCCGCTCACCTGCGTCTACTACCCGGTCGCCGTGCTGCCGCACTGGCTGCAATACGTCGCCTGGGCGCTGCCGCCGACCTACGTGTTCGAAGGCATGCGGGCGCTGCTCATCCATCACGTCTTCCGCGCCGACCTCATGCTGGAGGCGCTCGCCTTCAACGCGGTGCTGTTTACGGCTGCGTCGGTCGCATTCATGGCGCTTCTGCACAGCGCGCGCGAGAACGGCTCGCTACTTCAGATGGGCGAATAGCCCGGAATGCGCAGGAAAAGCCCTGTAAAATGAGCTATTTGGACCGCCCGGGCGGGCTGTAAACCGGGCGTACAATATTTATATGGTAGATATGCTTGTTGACCCCGTGACAGAAAAACGACAGTCTGCTGCGGTGCAATACGGGCCGGGGCAGGATTCGATGACGATCGGTGAGTTCGACGGAGGGGCCACCCTCTCCGGCGAGAGCGCAATGCTGCTGACCTCGCCGATGTACTGGTTCTACGAGATGGGGCATGCCGCCTTAAACCCGTCGCGCGCGTTCGCCGACGCCACTCGGCTTTTCTTCAAGAATCCCGCCAATCCCTGGTCGCACACGCCTTACGGCAAGTCGGTGGCGGCGGCGATGGAATTGTTCGAACGCTCGACGCGCCGCTACAACAAGCCGGAATGGAATATCCATCACACGACAGTGGGCGGCGAGCGTGTGCCGGTGCATCCGACCGTGGTGTGGGAGCGTCCGTTCTGCAAGCTCTTGCATTTCGAGCGCGCGTTCCGCCACGTGCCGCGCCGGCCGCAGCCCAAACTGCTGCTGGTCGCGCCCATGTCGGGCCATCATGCGACGCTTCTGCGCGGCACGGTCGAGACCTTCCTGCCCAACCACGACGTCTACATCACCGAGTGGATGGACGCGCGCAATGTGCCGGTTGCGGAAGGCCGCTTCGATCTAGACGATTACATCGACTACGTGATCTCGATGCTGCATCGCCTGGGCGGCGACGCGCACGTGATCGCGGTGTGTCAGCCGTCGGTGCCGGTGCTGGCGGCGGTGGCGCGCATGGAGGCCGAGAACGACGCCTATGCACCGCATTCCATGGTGCTGATGGGCGGCCCGATCGACACCCGCATTAATCCCAATGCCGTCAACAATCTCGCCGAGGACCGGGGGCTGGAGTGGTTCCACAGCCACGTCATCACCAAGGTGCCGTTCCCCAATCCGGGCTTCATGCGCGACGTCTATCCCGGCTTCCTGCAATTGCACGGCTTCATGAGCATGAATCTGGATCGCCATCTCAAGGCGCACCATGATCTGTTCCTGCACCTCGTGAAGGGCGACGGCGACTCCGCCCAAAAGCACCGCGAGTTCTACGACGAATATCTCGCGGTTATGGATCTGACTGCTGAGTTCTATCTGCAGACAGTCGATACGGTATTCATCCGCCATCTGCTGCCCAAGGGGGAGATGACCCACCGCGGCCGTCCGGTCGACACGCACGCCATCAAGCGCGTCGCGCTCATGACGGTGGAAGGCGAATACGACGACATCTCCGCGGTTGGGCAGACCGAAGCCACCCATGCGCTCTGCCCGAACATTCCCGATGACATGAAGGCGCATTATGTGCAGCCCGGCGTCGGCCATTACGGCGTGTTCAACGGCTCGCGTTTCCGCGCCGAGATCGCACCGCGCATTTCCGACTTCGTGCTGTCGAACAACGGCAGCCGCGGTCATGGCCGCCTCAACGGCGCCGCCAACGGGGCGCAAGTTCCCTAAGTTCCGCGGGCCCCGATTCGGCCCCGGCCGCGGATTTCAGTCCGGCCGGCGCCGCCGTGGGCCAGCATTGACGGGGCTTTTCGTTCGGCCCAGTCGCGCCGATCCGGCGGCTCTCTGTTAACTCCTTGTCGCGTAAAAAGGATTCGCTTTGTTCGCGAGTGCGGCATGGTTCCGCCGGCGCATTCGGTCGGCGGCCCGTTTTGGAACCCGACTGAACCCACAAAGGCCCAATATCTCGTGGCTTGGCATGAGCGAATCCCCTGGCTTTTGGGTCTCGGCGATTTGAATCGCGAAGGGGCTTCCACGCCGGGCGGTTATGGCAATATCGGCGCGCGACCTCCGTCCGGTTGGACCAGTCCCATGCCCCAGCGTGCCTTGCTCTATCGCCGTCCGAGTGAGCCATCGGCGATCAACATCCTCTTCGACCGCGAAATCTATCTGGTGCGCGTGCGACGGCACCGGCAGGCGCGGCGCTACACCTTGCGCATCCACGCCGCGACACGCGAAGTGCTGCTCACGATGCCGCCGCGCGGCAATCTGAAGGAAGCTCGCGCCTTCGCGCAGAAGCATGGCGGCTGGATCGCGGCGCGGCTCGGGCGCTTGCCCAAGCCCGCGCCCTTCATGCACGGCACGGTGCTGCCATTGCGCGGCATCGATCACCGCATCGTGCACCGGCGCGGGCGCGGCACCTGCTGGATCGAGATCGGCGACGACGGTTCGCGCTCGCTGTGCGTCGCTGGCGACGAGGCGCACGTCGCTCGCCGCATCAACGATTTCCTCAAGCGCGAAGCCAAGGCCGATCTGGAAGTCGCCAGCCGCGCCGCCGCCGAGCAGCTCGGTGTCAAGCTTAAGCGCGTGTCGATCCGCGACCAGTCGAGCCGATGGGGCTCTTGCTCGTCCACCGGTGTGCTGTCGTACTCCTGGCGGCTGATCCTGGCGCCGCCCTTTGTGCTCGACTATCTGGCCGCGCACGAAGTTGCGCATCTCGTCGAGATGAACCACTCCAAGCGGTTCTGGCGTCTGGTCGACCGGCTTTGCCCCAACGTCACCCGCGCCAAGACTTGGCTCGAGGTGCACGGCACCGACCTACACCGCTACGGCCTCGAAGCCGACGGCCAGCGCGCGCGGCGCTAGTATCTGGGTGGTGGTTGTTGTAGGCACCGTCATGCCCGGGCTTGTCCCGGGCATCCACGTGTTGGGGCACCTCGGCGCTCAAGGGCGGGGGCGGCCGGACAAGCCCGGCCCTGACCCTGAGCTCACTTCGATTCGGAATCCACTCCATGCTCCGTCCCGGCTCTTTCGCGCTGACCGCTCTGCTGGCAGCGCTCACGGCAGTCGGGCCGCTGTCGACCGACATGTATCTGCCCTCGCTGCCCGAAATCGCGCGCCTGCTCGGTGCCACGGCGGCAGAGACCCAGCTCACCATTTCCGCCTTTCTGGTCGGGTTCGCCATCGGCCAGCTCGTATACGGCCCGCTCTCCGACCGGCACGGGCGCAAGCCCGTGCTGCTCGGCGCCATGGCGCTCTACGTGGTGGCGAGCATCGCCTGTGCGTCGGCAACGTCAATCGAGATGCTGATCGCCGCCCGCGCGGTGCAGGCCTTCGCCGGCTGCGGCGGCATCGTGCTGGGGCGCGCCGTCGTGCGCGACCTCTATTCCGGCGCGCGCGCCGGGCGCGAACTTTCGCTGATCGCCTCGGTCATGGCATTGGCCCCGGTGTTTGCCCCCGTTGTCGGCGGTCTTTTTCAGACCATGTTCGGCTGGCGTTCGGTGTTCCTGACGCTGGTGCTGATCGGATGTTTCCTAGCCGTCATTGTTTGGCTGCTTCTGCCCGAAACGTATCCGGCGCGCGACGACGCGCCTGCGCCATGGGGCTCCACCGCCCGCTCATATGGGCTCGTGGTGCGGAATCGGACATTCCTTGTCTATACCGGTCTTGCTACCACGAGCTATGCCGGACTTTTCGCTTGGATTTCGGTCGCTTCCTTCATTCTGCAGGACCTCTACGGCCTACCCCCATTCAAATTCGGCGTCCTCTTTGCGCTCGGCGCGGTCGGCTACATGAGCGGAGCGACTCTGGCGACGCGCATCGTCGTCATGGTCGGCATCACGGCCACCGTCGGTTTTGGCTGTCTCGCCATGCTTATCGGCGCCTTTACCATGGTTGCCGCGGTGGCGCTGCATTTGGACGCTGCGCTGTCACTGGTGATCCCGATGGCGGTTTATCTCGCGGGGCTCGGTATGGTGTTGCCCCAGTCCATCGCCGGCGCCATGACGCCGTTTCCTGAGCGCGCGGGAACAGCTTCAGCCTTGATGGGCTTCGTTCAGCAGGTGACGGCGGCTTTGTGTGGTGTCGTGGTGGGGCAGACGCTCGGCCACAGCGCTTGGCCCATGGTAATTGCCGTCGCCGCCATGAGCTGTTGCAGCGCCGCGTTATGGGTCGCCAGCCGTGCGATGTCGGGCAAGATGGAATCGGCGATCTGAGCTCAACGCCGGCTGAACAGGCCATTGAGCAGCCAGCCGTCGAGGCCGCCGCCGCTGGCCGCCGGCCGGGTGTTCTCCGCGATTGGGCCCGGCGGGCGCGGCGCGTCGGCGTCGTTGTTGCCGAACAAGCCGGAGAACAGGCCGCCGCCTCCGCCACCGGTCGAATAGCCGGGCAGGGCTGCGACCGGGACGCCTTGCAATGCGCCGCGCATATACCGGCTCCAGATCGCGACCGGCAGGCTGCCGCCGGTGACGTGCCTGGTTGGCTTGCCGTCGTCGTTGCCGAGCCAGACGCCGGTGACGAGGCGCGACGTGTAGCCCATGAACCAGGCGTCGCGGAAATCCTGTGACGTGCCGGTTTTGCCGGCGGCGGGCCAGCCCGGCAGCGAGGCGTGCTTGGCGGTGCCGTAGGCCAGCGTCTGTTCGAGCATCGCGTTCATCATGCCGGCGTAGCGCGCGTCGGTCACGCGCGGCAGCGCGCTGTTGCGGTGCGCATAGAGCAGATGACCCCGCGGCGTCGTGATGCGGGTGATGACATAGGGCGTCGCGCGGTAGCCGCCGTTAGCGAAGGTGGCATAGGCGCCGGTCAACTCCAGCGGCGAAACTTCCGAGGTGCCGAGCGCGATCGACGCGTTGGGCTCGAGATGGGAGGTGATGCCGAGCCGGTGTGCGGTGGCGATCACCGCGCGCGGGCCGAATTCCAGCGTCAGGCGCACCGACACTGTGTTGAGCGACAGCGCCAGCGCCTTGGCGAGCGGAACGGGACCTAGGTACTGGTGCTCATAGTTTTCCGGCTTCCAGCCGTGCACGTTGATCGGCCCGTCGGTGCGCACGCTGTCCGGCGTCAGGCCGCCCTCGAGCGCGGTGAGGTAGACAAACGGCTTGAAGGCGGAGCCGGGCTGACGCTTGGCGGCGACGGCACGATTATACTGGCTCTCGGCATAGTCGCGCCCGCCGACGAGGGCCCGGACGGCGCCTTCCGGCGTCATCGAAACCAGCGCCCCTTCGCCGACGCGATATTTCTTGCCGCTCTGCGCCAGTTCCTGGTCGAGCGCCTGTTCGGCTTCGCTCTGCATGCGGGCGTCGATGGTGGTGTGGACCACGATGTCCTGGTCGACATGGCCGAGCACGTCGTTGACGTTGTCCATCACCCAGTCGGCGACGTAGTTGCTCGATCCCTTGTCCGCGTGCGCGACGATGATCGGCGGGTTGGCGAGCGCGCCGCGCTCGCTGGCCTTGCTGATGTAGCCGAGCTGCGCCATGTCGGCGAGCACGAGCCTGGAGCGCTTTTCGGCGGCCTTGTAATTGCGCGTGGGCGCAAGCCGCGACGGCGATTTGACGAGACCGGCCAGCATGGCGGCCTGGGGCAATGTGAGCTGGTGCGCCGAGATGCCGAAATAGCGCTGCGCCGCCTCCTCGATGCCGTAGGCGCCGGAGCCGAAATAGACCCGGTTGAGATAGAGCGCGAGGATCTTGTCCTTGGAGAACTTGTGGTCGAGCCACAAGGCGAGCAGCACCTCCTGCAGCTTGCGATGGATGGTGCGCTCCTGCGTCAGAAACAGGTTTTTGGCGAGCTGCTGGGTGATGGTGGAGCCGCCCTGCGACACGCCCATGTGCAAGATGTTCGCCATGGCCGCGCGCACGATGCCGTACGGATCGATACCGAAGTTCTCATAAAATCGGCGGTCTTCGATGGCGACGAAGGCGCGCGGCACATAAGCCGGCATTTCATTGAGCGCGAGCGGGGCGCCGGCCTTATCGCCGCGGCGCGCGAGCGGCTGTCCGTTGCGGTCGAGGATGGCGATCGAGGGCGGGCGCTTGGGGATCTCGAGCATCTGCACCGGCGGAAGATGCGCGCCGACCCAGACCAGCGTCGCGACGCCGCCGATGCCGATCCACAGCCCCAGCACCACGGTCCAATAGGCTAGGCGTCCGACGAGCGAACGCGCGCTGCGGCGGCTGCGCTTCCTGCCCTTGCCGCGCTTGCGGCGCTTGGTTCCCGCGCGCGCGCCGGCGGGACGATCGCCGGGCTTCACGCGCACTTCGGGACCGGACCCGAATGACGGCTCCTTGCGGCCGCCCGAATGTCCCCGTCCCGACGTCATCACACGCGAACTCAACGCTATACCGGCGCGCCCCGCGCCGGCCCCAGGACGGGACGCTACGGGGCCCGATTTAAGGTGCCGTTAAGCGGGGATTTCTCACGCTTTCCAAAGCCTTACGCGAGCCGCAGTGGGGCCGCGCGCTTGACTCGTTAGAGCCATGCCCCGACACTTGATGTTCACGCGGCAGGCGCGGTCGGGGACTTGTCGAACATGAGCAGGCGCATGCAGGTCGGCGGTGGTGCCGGCTATTCCGGCGACCGCCTCGACGCGCCGCTGGCGGTGGTGCGGGACCTGCGTAGCGGCGGCGAGCGCGCGGCCATCATTTTCGAGACCTTGGGCGAACGCACACTCGCAGCCGCGCAATTGCGCCGGCGGCAGGATCCCGCGACCGGCTACGAGCCGAAGCTCAAGCCATTGCTGGCGCCGGTGCTGAAAGACTGCGTCGAGAGCGGCATTACCATCGTCGGCAATTTCGGCGCCGCCAATCCGCCTGCCGCAGCGCAGGTGATCGCGGAACTCGCGCGCGAAACCGGCACCCGCGCCAAGATCGGCGTCGTCACCGGCGACGACATGCTCGGCGCCGAAGGCCTCGAGGTATTGCGCGCCTGCTGCGACGATCTGCCGGACGAAAAGCTGCTGGTCTCCGCCAACGCCTATGTCGGCGCCGGCCCGATCGTCGAGGCGTTGGGTGAGGGCGCGCAGGTGGTGGTGACGGGCCGTGTGGCCGATCCCTCGCTGGTGCTGGGACCGCTCATTCACGCGTTCGGCTGGTCGTTCGACGATTGGGTGAAGCTCGGGCGCGGCACCATGGCCGGGCATCTGCTCGAATGCGGCGCGCAGGTCACCGGCGGCTATTTTGCCGATCCCGGCTTCAAGGACGTGCCGAACCCGGAAAGCATCGGTTATCCGATTGCGGAGATCGACATTGAGGGCGCTTGCGTCATTGGCAAGGCGGCCGGCGGCGGGCTGGTCGACCGCCGCACGGTGACCGAGCAACTGCTCTATGAGGTGCACGATCCCGCCGCCTATCTCACGCCCGACGTCACCGCCGACATCAGCAATGCGAGCGTCGTCGAACTCGGCGGCGATCGCGTGCGGATCGACGGCGTCACCGGTCACAAGCGGCCGGACACGCTCAAGGTCACCGTCTGCTACGAAGGCGGCTGGCTGGGCGAGGGCGAGATTTCCTATTACGGCCCCAACGCGCTGGCGCGCGCGCGGCTTGCCGGCGAAATTGTGCGCAAGCGCAGCCCGCGTAATTTGCGCATCCGCTGCGACGTGCTCGGCGTCATGAGCGTCATCGCCGACGACGCCGGGCGCGCCTGGGACAATGTCGCGCGCGTCGGCGAACACGGCAGTGAGGACCTGCGCCTGCGGGTGGCCTTCGCCGGCCCCGACAAGGAGGCGGTGCAGCGCGGGCTCATCGAGGTCGAGGCGCTGTACTGCGCCGGGCCTGCCGCCGGCGGCGGCATCCGTACGGCGTTGCGCCCGCGTATCGCCGCCACCTCCTGCTATGTGCCGCGCGATGCGGTGCGGCCCAAGGTCCAGATCGTGGAGGCCGGCCATGCTTGAATTGCCGCTGCACGCGCTCGCCCACGCGCGCGCCGGCGACAAGGGCGACCGGCTCAACATCTCGCTCATCGCCTATGCGCCCGAGCTTTTTCCGCTGCTGCGCGAGACCGTGACCGAGGACGTGGTGCGGGCGCTGTTCGCGCACCGGCAGCCGACGGCGGTCAAGCGATACGAGGTGCCGACGCTCTACGCCATGAACTTCGTGCTCGACGGCGTGCTCGACGGCGGCGTCACCCAGGCGCTCAATGTCGATTCCCACGGCAAGACGCAGAGCTATCGCCTGCTCGGGCACAGCATTGCCGTGCCGGACGACCTTATGCGCTTTGCGAAGACCGGATAAGGCGCCAGCGTCAGCGCGCCTTGCCGCCGGCGAGGATGCGCTGTTTGACGCTTGAACCCGCCTCGTACCAATTGCGCGTGCTGTTGACGATTTTGACCACCGACAGCATCACCGGCACCTCGATCAGCACGCCGACCACGGTCGCCAACGCCGCGCCCGAATTGAAACCGAAAAGACTGATGGCGGCGGCGACCGCCAGCTCGAAGAAATTGCTGGCGCCGATCAGCGCCGAGGGCGCGGCGACGCAATGGGCTTCGCCGGCGGCGCGATTCAAGAGGTAGGCAAGCCCCGAATTGAAATAGACTTGGATGACGATTGGCACCGCCAGCAGGACGATGACCAAAGGCTGCGCCAGGATCTGCTGGCCCTGGAAGCCGAACAGCAGCACCAAAGTTGCCAACAGTGCCACCAGCGAAACCCGCTGCAGGGTTCCGAGCAGCCGCGTCAGGGCGGCGGGACCGCCGTTCGCCATGACGGTGCTGCGCACGACCTGGGCGATGACGACCGGCACCACGATATAGAGCGCGACCGACAGCAGCAGCGTCTCCCATGGCACCGTGATGGCGGACAAGCCCAGCAGCAGCCCGACGATGGGGGCAAACGCGAAGACCATGATGACGTCGTTGAGCGCGACCTGGCTCAAGGTGAAATGCGGCTCGCCGTCGGACAAGTTGCTCCACACGAACACCATGGCGGTGCAAGGTGCCGCTGCCAGCAGGATCAGGCCGGCGATGTAGCTCGCGATCTGGTCGGCCGGCAGATAGGGCTTGAACAGCCAGCCGATGAACAGCCAGCCGAGGAACGCCATGGAGAACGGCTTGATCGCCCAGTTGATGAACAGCGTCACGCCGATGCCGCGCCAGTGCTCCTTCACCCGTGCCAGGGCGTGGAAGTCGATCTTCACCAGCATCGGGATGATCATCAACCAGATCAGGGCCGCGACGGGCAGATTCACATTGGCGATCTCGGCGCCGCCGATGACATGGAATACCGGCGGGAACCAATGCCCGAGCGCGATGCCGGCGACGATGCAGAGCGCGACCCAGACGGTGAGATAGCGTTCGAACGTGGACATGTCTGCGTTCCGGTCTACTCGGCCGCGGACGGCGCGGCGGTGTCCTTGGTCGCGCCGATGGCCTCGATTTGCTTCTGCAGGCTGAGGCGGTCGAGCTTGGCGAGCGGGAGGCTGACGAAGAGGTTGATGCGGTTGCTGAGCATGCGCAGCGCGTCGGCAAAGGCGTAGCGGATTTCGGCTTCGGTGCCGGTGGCAGCCGCCGGATCCGGCACGCCCCAGTGCGCGGTCATTGGCTGGCCCGGCCACACCGGACAGCTCTCATTGGCGGCGTCGTCGCAGACGGTGAAGACGAAATCGAGCTTGGGCGCCCCGGGTTGTGCGAACTCGAGCCAGCTTTTCGAGCGCGCGCCACTGACGTCGAAATGCATCTTGCGCAGCAGGTCGAGGGTATACGGATGCACTTGGCCCCTGGGGTGGCTGCCGGCGGAGAAAGCGCGGAATTTTCCCTGGCCGGCGCGATTGAGCACCGCTTCGCCGATGATCGAGCGCGCCGAATTGCCGGTGCAGAGAAAAAGGACGCTGTAGGGCTTGTGGTGAAGTTCACTCATGACTTGTTCTGCTTTTTCTTGGGCGCGCAGCCGCAACTGGCGTCGATGGCGTCGCGCAGATCGCAAAGTTCTGGATGGCCGCCGCAACAGTCGTTGACCAGGAAGCCGACCAGCGCGCGCATGGCCTCAACGTTGGCGCGGTAGATGATGGAGCGGCCCTCGCGCGCGCCGCGCACTAGGCCCGAGCGGGCCAGGATGCTCAGATGCGAGGAGAGCGTGTTGTGCGGGCAGCCGATCTTCTGGGCGATGTCGCCGGCCGGCAGGCCCGTGGGCTCGGCCGCGATCAGCAGGCGGAAGATGGCGAGCCGGCTGGGCTGGCCCAGCGCCGCGAGCGCGGCCAGCGCGTGCGGCAGCGACAGCTTGTCGCCGCGAGGGGCGGGGCCGATATGGCCGACAACGGCGAGCGCCGGTTTGCTCATCGGATCTTTCTCCGCGGGTGTCTCACCGGGCACTCCTTAGCCGGATGATGCCCATATGTCGAGAAGTATCGACATATTCGCCGGGCCAAATGACGGGCGTGTGACAGCGTCCCGTCATTCCGGGGCGCGGCCGTCTGGCCGCGAACCCGGAATCCAGGTCCACGATGATCAGCTTGACCACGTCGCTCTGGATTCTGGACCCGCTCGCTTTGCTCGCGCCCCGGAATGACAATCTCTAGGCCTATTTCCTTCTTTCCAAGCCCTTGCCAGCGCGCAGCGACCCGCTGATGCGGGTCACGATTCCGTCCCATGCGGCCTTGTCCTTGGCCGGGTAGCGCAATTCAATGCAGTCGACGATGCCGTCGGCGATGATGGGGAAATTGCAGCGGCTGTAAAAGATCTCGCCGTCGCGCACGCCCGACACCACGAAGAACGGCCACTTGGTGCGCTTATAGGTGACCCAGGGCTTGTCGAAGTATTTCTCGACGTAGGAGCTCGGCGAGTCTTCCTCGACATTGAACATGCCGTAGATCAGCAGGCGCGCGCGGCCGTGGGCGCTATGGAACGTCCGGCCGTCGCTGTTGGTCGGCGGCGGGTCGCGCACGGTGAAGATGTCGGCGGGATAATCGGCGGTCGTCCCGAAACGAGCGTTGTGATAGGTCGCCCATTGGTGCTCTTGCGGTGCGTGGGACATTTGCGCCGCAGCCGGGCCGGCGCCGGCCAGAGCGGCGAGCAAAGCGAATGCGCAACATGCCTTGCGGGCCCGCATGTCGGCTCCCTCTTTTCAATAAGGCCATACTACGCCGGCGCGCGCGCCGCCGCGCCTTGATTTTGGGCAAGTCCAGCGCGGTTCGGCAAAGTCCTGATTTAAATCAAGTGCTTGCGACGGCTTCCGACTATGCTACGAGGCATGCCACCCCCGGACCCCGCGATGACCGTCGACCCCCGCCCGCCGCTGAAAATCCGCCGCATCAGCCTCGATACCGGCCGCGAAAACGTGGTGGTGATCTCGCGGCGCTCGCAGGCGCTGCGGCCGGAAGTGTTCCGCGGCTTTTCGCGCGTCGAGCTGCGCTCGGAGTCGCGGGAAATGCTGGCGACGCTGATCCTGACCGACGACGGGCTGGTGGCGCCGGACGAGATCGGCCTCGCCGAGCCCGCCTTCCGCCGCTTCGCCGAGCCCGCCGGCACGCCGGTGACGGTGACGCCGGCCGCGCCGCCCGAGAGTCTCGATGCCGTTCGCGCCAAGATCCAGGGCCATGCCTTCAGCGCGGACGACATCAACGCGATCGTCAACGACGTTACGCACTACCGCTATTCCGACATGGAGATCGCCGCGTTCCTGATCGGGTCGGCGAGCTTCATGACCAGCGGCGAGTTGCTGGCTTTGTCGCGCGCCATGGCGGACGCCGGCACGCAGCTGAAGTGGGACCGTCCGATCGTCGTCGACAAGCACTGCATTGGCGGCATTCCCGGCAACCGCACCTCGATGGTGGTGGTGCCGATCGTCGCCGCGCACGGGCTGATGATCCCGAAGACCTCCTCGCGCGCCATCACCTCGCCCGCCGGCACCGCCGACACCATGGAAGTGCTGGCGCGGGTCGATCTCGGCGTCGACGACATGCGCGAGGTGGTGAACGCCTGCCACGGCTGTCTGGTGTGGGGTGGCCATGTAAACCTGTCGCCCGCCGACGATATCCTGATTTCGGTGGAACGCCCGCTCAGCCTCGACACCCGCGAGCAGATGGTCGCCTCCATCATGTCGAAGAAGCTTGCCGCCGGCTCGACGCATCTTCTGCTCGACCTGCCGGTGGGGCCGGCGGCCAAGCTCACCTCGGCGCTGGAAGCCATGCGCGTTCGAAAACTGTTCGAATTCGTCGGCGATCATTTCGGCATCACCGTCGAGGTCATCACCACCGACGGCCGCCAGCCCATCGGCAACGGCATTGGCCCGGTGCTGGAAGCGCAGGACGTGATGGCGGTGCTGGCGAACGATCCCGCGGCACCGGCGGACCTGCGTGAAAAGTCATTGCGGCTGGCTGCGCATCTGCTGGAGTACGATCCCGAACTGCGCGGCGGCACCGGCTACGTCCGCGCCAAGGCGCTCTTGGAAAGCGGGGCTGCGCTCAAGCAGATGGAAAAGATCATCGAGGCGCAGGGCCCGTCGACCTGCCGCAGCGAGCTCGGGCCCTTGACCGCCGACGTGACGGCGCCGCGCGACGGCGTGGTCACCGCCATCGACAATCTGCGGCTTGCGCGGCTGGCGCGCACCGCCGGTGCGCCGATCGACAAGGGGGCCGGCATCAGGATCTTCAAGAAAATCGGCGACCGTGTGGACGCGGGCGAGCCGCTATACCGCATTTATGCCTTCGACGGCTCCGAGTACGATCTGGCGGTCGCCGCCACCAAGATCGCCACCGGTTACACGATCGATGGCGGCCACGCGCGAGGCACCGGAGGTTGGCCGTGAGTGATTGCGTGCTGCAATGCCTGCCGTCGGCGGCGCGCGAGGCGCGGCAACTGGCCGGCCGTCTCGACCTCGCCATGAACACCATAGCCGTGCATCGCTTCCCGGACGACGAACTGCGCGTCACCGTGAGTCAGGCTGCGCCGACCACGCTTCTTTATACGCCGCTCGACCGGCCGAGCGACAAGCTGCTGGCGGTGCTGTTCGCGGCGGAAGCCTTGCGGCGCGCCGGGGCCGAGCGGCTGGTGCTGGTTGCGCCCTATCTCTGCTACATGCGCCAGGACATCGCCTTCCACATCGGCGAGGCGATCAGTCAGAAGGTTGTCGGGAACCTGCTGGCGGATGCGTTCGACCGTGTCGTCACGGTCGATGCCCATCTTCATCGAACGAAGAATATCGCCGACGTCTTTCCCGGCATCGAGGCGCAGGACCTCTCGGCCATGCCGGCGATCTACGAGACCTTGCGCTGGAGCGGCATCGACCCCGGCACCGTGGTGGTGGGGCCGGACGCCGAATTGGAGCCGTGGGTCGCCGAACTCGCGCGGCTGCTCGGGGTCGCGCATATGGTGGCGCGCAAGGTGCGGCGCGGCGACCATGTAGTGGAAATCGTGTTTCCCGAGCCGAAGCTGCTCGCCGGCCGGCCAGTGCTGCTCGTCGACGACATCGTGTCTTCCGGCGGCACCTTGATCGCCGGTGCGCGGGCGCTGCTCGCCGCCGGCTGCAAGACGATCGACGCGATCATTACCCACGCGCTGTTCGCGCCCGAGATGATCCGCAAATTCCATGAAGCCGGTATCCGCTCTATCCGCTCGACCTCGAGCGTGCCGCATCCGAGCAATGCGATTGCGCTCGACGAGGTGCTGGGCAAGGCGCTGCTGAAAGAAGCGGGCCTCCCCGAACTGCCGAGGGCGCCGCGATGAGCGTGACCCTGCGTTTCTGCGGCGCCGCGCACACCGTTACCGGCTCCTGTCATCTGTTCGAGACACCCCAGGGTAAGCTGCTGGTCGATTGCGGCCTGTTCCAGGGCTCGAAGACGCTGAAGGAATTGAACTACGGGCGTTTCCCCTTCGATGCGGAGGACATCCGCGCCGTGCTGCTGACGCATGCGCATATCGATCACAGCGGTCTCATCCCCAAGCTGGTGCGCGCAGGCTTCCGCGGGCCGGTATGGGCCACGCGCGGGACGATTGATCTGTGTACCTTCATGCTGCCGGACTCCGGCTCCATCCAGGAATCGGAGGTGGCCCAGCTCAACCGCCGCAACGCCGCGCGCGGCCGGCCTCCGGTGACGCCGATCTATACGCAGAGCGACGCGGTGCGCGCGATCGAGGCGTTCCGCGCGGTCGAATACGAGCACTGGTTCGCAGTCATGCCCGGCGTGCGCGCGCGCTATTGGAATGCGGGCCATCTGCTCGGCTCGGCGTCGATTGAGATCGAGTTCGAAGGCCACGGCGAGGACGGCAACGCGTTGCGCGTGCTCGCCTCCGGTGATATCGGGCCCGACGCCAAATTGCTTCAGCCGGAAGCGGAGGCGCCGGCGGGCCTCGATTACGTCCTGTGCGAATCGACCTATGGCGACGAGGATCGGCCGGCGGTCACCCGCGAATCGCGCCGCGAGCGGCTGGCGGCGGAAGTGCGCGCGGCGGCGCAAGCCGGCGGCGCGCTGCTGATTCCCGCCTTCGCGGTTGAGCGCACACAGGAGCTCATCGTCGACCTCGTAGACCTCATGGAGCGCGGCGAGGTGCCGGCGGCGCCGATCTTCCTCGATTCCCCGCTCGCCATCCACGCCACCGAAGTGTTCCGTGCGCACACCGAGAGCCTCGAGTCCGACGTCGACGTGGAGCGCCTTTTGAATTCGCCGCATCTGCGCTGCACCGAGACGGTGGACGAGAGCAAGTCGATTGCCCGCTTCACCGGTTTCCACGTCATCATCGCCGCCAGCGGCATGTGCGACGCCGGCCGCATCCGCCATCATCTCAAGCGCTGGCTGTGGCAAGCGAACGCCACGGTGCTGATGGTCGGCTTCCAGGCGCAGGGTACGCTCGGGCGCTTCCTGGTGGAGGGCGTCAAGGCGGTGCGCATCATGGGCGAGGCGGTCAAGATCAAGGCGCGCATCCGCCGCATCGACGATTATTCCGGCCATGCCGACGGTCCGGAGCTGGCGCGCTGGATCGCGGCGCGGCGGCCGATCAAGCGTGGCGTATTCCTGATCCACGGCGAAGAACGTGGCATGACGGGCCTCGCCGAGCGCCTCGCCGAGCGCACGGTGCCGGCGGCCAAGGTGTTCACGCCGCTGCTCGACGACGTCTATGAACTGACGACCAAGGCGCCGACCCCGCTCGACGGCGCGCACCGGCGCCGCCTCGAGCCGGACGCCGTGGCCAATCTCGACTGGCACAACGACATGTCGGAACTGATCCTCGACATCAACGAAGCGGTCGAGGCCGCCGCCGACGACCGTGCCCGCGGCGTCATAATCCGGCGCTTGCGGCGAGCCTTGCAGGAATAAACGCGCGGCGTCGATCTCTCAGGCCGGCTCGGTCGCATCGTCGGAGCGCAGTGCTTGACGCACCTTGTCGGCCAGCTCGCTGTTGACAAATGGCTTGCTCACGATCTGCGCCTCACTGATGCCGTCCAGCACCGAGCGCTCCGCGAACCCCGTAACGAACAGCATCGGCAACCTTGGCCGCTGGCTGCGGACCCGCCGCGCCAACTCCGGCCCGCTCATGCCAGGCATGGCGACGTCGATGAGCATGAGGTCGATATCCTGACGCCCGTCGAGTAGCTCAAGCGCCGCGCCGCCGCTGCCGGCCTCCAGAACCTTGTGCCCGATTTCGCGCAGCATGCCGGCGGTGATATCTCGGACGGCGCTGTCGTCGTCGACCAGCAGCACTTGCGCGCCGGGGTAACGGGCCTCCGCAGGCGCCGCCTCTTCGGGCACGGCGCGCTCCATTTTGCCGGTCGCGCGCGGCAGATAGATGCGCACGGTGGTGCCTTCGCCCTCACGCGAGTTGATTTGCATGCCACCGCCCGATTGCTTGGCGAAGCCCAGGACCTGACTCAGGCCGAGGCCCGAGCCCTTGCCGACTTCCTTTGTGGTGAAGAACGGCTCGAGCACCTTAGCCCGAACCTCGCCGCTCATCCCTGAGCCCGTGTCGGTAACGCTGACCTCGACATAGTCGCCTGCCGCGGGCTCCTCCGGCCCGCGCGGAATTCCCAGCGATACGTTGCGGGTAGAGACCCGCAGCGAGCCCCCAATCTGCATGGCGTCGCGGGCGTTGATCGCCAGATTGAGCACCGCCAGCTCAAGCTGGGTCGGGTCGACCAGCGCCGGCCAGACGTCGGGCTTCAGGGCAATGTCGACATCGAAGCTGCCGCCGATCGTGCTTTGCAGGAGATCGCGCATGTCGCCAACGGTCTCGTTGAGGTCGATGACCTTCGGTTCCAGCCGTTGCCGGCGGGAGAACGCGAGCAATTGATCGGTGAGTTTCGCACCGCGCTCCGCCGCCGTCCGCATGTAGCCGAGGCGGCGGGCGGCATTGCCGTCAATCTCCGCGTCGCGCAGAGCGCGATCCAGATAGCGGATATTGCCGAGCACGACGGTGAGCAGGTTGTTGAAATCGTGCGCGACGCCGGAGGTGAGCTGGCCTACCGCCTCCAGGCGCTGCATTTGCGTAATGGTCATCTCCATACGCTCGCGCTCTTCGATCTGCGCGAGCAACTGCCGATTAGCGGCCGCGAGCTCGCCGGTACGCTCTTCGACCAGCGATTCCAGGTCTTCGTTGAGCTGGCGGCACTCGTACTGACGGCGGCGGCCGCGCAAGCTGGTCTGAACCACGCTCACCAACGTGGTCGGATGAAACGGCCGCTCCAGGAAGCTGACATTGCCGAGAATGGCGTTGAGCTGGGCGGCTTCCGGGTTGCGCTCGACACCACCGCCGTGGCGCGTGAGCACGATGAAGGGGAAATCGGACCAGGGCGGTTGAGCCCTAACCCATTCACCCAGCGCGCGGCTGTCCGTGCCGCGCAAACCCTCCTCCGTGAGGATAGCGACGTCGGCGCCGCGGCTGATCTGATCCAGCAGGCCGTCAAGATCGAAGCAGATTTGGGTGCGGATCTTTGCTTCGTTCAAGATGTCGTGGGCGACCGCAGCATCGCGTCCCCGCGGCGCGAGGATGAGTGCGCGCTCCGCCACGAGTGGTAAAAACTCATTCACGCGTCGTCCATGAGTGTTTCGCTTGAGCCGACGAACGTCGGGACGCCGCTCAGCACACCTTGGAAATTGTCGAGCGGTTCGCCGACGGTAATCCCACGGGCATCGATCTTGAATTCGCGGATGGCGTCCTCGTGCGAGCCGCCACGCTTTTTCATGACGGAAAGGGCGCGGCGAACGCGGCCGATCGCCTCGAAATAGCGCAGTATGATGACCGTGTCGGCGAGATAGGTGATGTCGACGGGCTGGCGGGAATCCCCGACCATGCCGTGCTGCGCCAGCGTGATGAACGTGGAGGCGCCGCGCCGGTTTAGATATTGCAGCAGCTCGTGCAGATGGAGCGTCAGGAACTGTTCTTCCGGCATCGCCGCTTGGTATCCATTGAGGCTGTCGATTGCCACCGAGCCGACGTTCTGCTCATCCATGCAGGTGCGAACGCGGTGGACGAATTCGCCGGGCGAGAGCTCTGCGGCATCCATCTGCTCGATGAACAGCTTGCCGCTATCGCGCATGGCCTCGAGCTCGATGCCGAGCCCTTTTGATCGAGCGAATAGCTGGCCGAGCTCCTCGTCAAAGACGAACAGAGCGACCCGCTCGCCCCTACGGACGGCCTCGCTGAGGAACTGGAGCACCAGCAGCGTCTTGCCGGTGCCGGAGGGACCCATGACCAGGGTGCTGGACCCTGCAGGCAGCCCACCCCGCAGCAGCGAGTTCGAGCTCCGGGACGCCGCTTTGCAGCAGTTCGCCACTGAACCCCTTGGCCTGTTCGCCAGCCACCAGCCGCGGGAATGCTTCGACGCCGCCCGCGAAAATATTGAAATCGTGGTAGCCGCCGCGGAACGATTGGCCGCGGCATTTGACGACGCGCAGGCGCCGGCGTTCACCGCCGAACACGGGCGCGAGCTGGTCGAGATGCACCACGCTGTGCGCGATCGAATGCACCGCGCGGTCATTGCTCTCGGTGGTGAGGTCATCGAGCATGATGACGGTCGAATCGCTCTGCGCGAAGTAATGCTTGAGCGCGAGCACCTGGCGCCGGTAGCGCAGCGAGCTTTGCGCCAGCAGCCGAATTTCCGACAGGCTGTCGATGACGACGCGCTTAGGCTTCAGGCGCTCGATCTCGTCGAACACGCGCTTAATCGCCTCACCGAGTTCGAGGTCGGAAGAATAAAGCAAGCTCTGATGTTGATCGGGATCGAGCACGCTGTCCGGCGGCACAAGCTCGAAGATCTCGATCTCTTCCGGAATGGTCCAGCCGTGCGAACGAGCGCCGTCGCGCAACTCCTTCTCGGTCTCGGCCAGACTGATATAGATGCCGCTTTCGCCTTGCTTGGCGCCGGCCATCAGAAACTGGAGCGCGACGGTCGTCTTGCCGGTGCCGGGACTACCTTCCAACAGATGCAGCCGCGTGCGGGCCCATCCGCCGTCCAACACATCATCAAGTCCAGCGATCCCGGTGCCCGCCCGGGGCAAAGTCTTACTGATGGTGGCGTCCATGGGAACGTCCCCCGTTAGCTCCCTTTGAGGTGAAAGCCCTGGAACCGAACGTCCCGGGCTGTTTGGTGGTTTTGGAACAATCAACGCGGAGGGGCGGCGCCGGTTCCCGCAGTGCGGCCGGTCAGGAAGAAAATATAACTAATTCAAGATCTTGTGATGATGAAGCGGGCTATCCGCCCTTACCGCTCTTGCTCTCGCCCTTCGCGAATGCCGCGATGAGCGCACGCTTGATCGCCGCCTGCCGCGTCGGGGACGTGATCTGCGCACCGAGCAGGTCGGTGACGTAGAACACGTCCACCACCCGTTCGCCGAACGTGGCGACGTGCGCGGAGGCGATGTTGAGGTTGAGCTTGGAAAGCGTCGTCGTCAGGTCGTAAAGCAGCCCGGTGCGGTCGAGCCCGGTGATCTCCATCATGGTGTAGCGGTGGGACCACTGGTTGTTGATCATGACCGACGGCTCGATGGCGAAGGCCTTGATGCGCCCCTTGGGCGCGGCGCGCTTGGCCGCGACGACTTCCGGCAGCCGCAGTTCGCCGCGCAAGGCCTTCTCGATCGAATTGGCGATGCGCCCGGCACGCCGCTCCTCGTCCTCATCGCGGTCGAATTCGCGCGCCACCGAAATCGTGTCCAGCGCGCGGCCGTCGGTGGTGGTGTAGATCTGCGCGTCGACGATATTGGCGCCGGCCATGGCGCAGGCGCCGGCGACCACCGACAACAGCCAGGGATGGTCGGGGCAGAGCACGGAGAGCTCGGTGACGCCGCGCTCGACGTCGAAGCCGGCCATGGTAGCGAGCGTCTTCTCAGCCTTTTGGCTGGCACGCACGAAATTGGCGTGCGCAATCTTGTGCGGCAAATCGACCTTGAGCCAATAGGCCGGATAGTGCTTGGCGACGTAAGCTTCGAGCTCGTCCTGCGGCCAGTCGGGCATGGCCGCGCGGAATTCGTCCTGCGCCAGCGCCACGCGCTGGGCGCGGTTGACCTCGGAGAAGCCGCCGGTCAGCGCCGGCTCGGTCTCGTAGTAGAGCGTGCGGATGAGCTGTGCCTTCCAGCCGTTCCACACGCCGGGGCCCACCGCTTTGATGTCGGCTGTGGTGAGGATGGTCAGCAGCTTCAGCCGCTCGGTCGACTGCACGACCGCGGCGAAGTTCTCAATGGTCTTGCGGTCGGAAAGATCGCGAGACTGCGCCACGGTCGACATGGTCAGGTGCTGCTCGATCAGCCACGCCACCAGGTTGGTGTCGCTTTGCGAGAAGCCGAGCCGAGGACAGAAGCGCCGCGCGATGCGCGCGCCGGCGATGGAATGATCCTCCGGGCGACCCTTGGCGATGTCGTGCAGGAACAAAGTGACGTAGATCACCTTGCGATGATGGAGTTGGATCTTGCCCATCAATTCGTTGGCGAGCTTGGTGTCGGCGACGTCGCCGCGCTCCATTTCCTCCAAGACGCCTATGCAACGCAGGAGGTGCTCGTCCACCGTGTAGTGGTGGTACATGTTGAACTGCATCATGGCGACGATCTTGCCGAAGGCCGGTACGAATTTGCCGAGTACGCCGGCCTCGTTCATACGCCGCAGCACCGTCTCGGGATCGTTCTTCGACGTCAGGATGTCGAGGAATAGCTTGTTGGCTTCCTCGTTGTCGCGCAAGCTTGCGTCGATCAGATTGAGCGAGCGCGTCATCACCCGCATGACGTCCGGGTGGAAGGCGAGATTGTGCTTCTGCGCCAGCCGGAAGATGCGGATGAGGTTGACCGGGTCGCGCTTGAAGACGTCGCCGCGCGCGATGGTGATGCGGTTGTTCTCGACCTCGAAGCCGTTGTTGCCGGCGAGTTGCTTGCGTTTCACCGGCCGCAAGCGCGCCATCATCCGGCTGAGGACCGGCACGCTCTTGGCGTGGCTGTCTTCCAGCTCCGCGCACAGGATGGCGGTGAGGTCGCCGACATCCTTGGCGATCAGGAAGTAGTGCTTCATGAAGCGCTCGACGTCGCGCATGCCGGGGTGCGAGGTGTAGCCGAGCCGCACTGCGATTTCGCGCTGGATGTCGAACGACAGCCGCTCCTCGGCGCGGCCGGTGACGAAATGCATGTGGCAGCGCACCGACCAGAGGAAATTCTCGCAGCGGCGGAATAACGCGTACTCGCTCTTGTCGAAGACGCCGTGCTTCACAAGCTCGCTGGCGTCGCGCACGCGGTAGACGTATTTGGCGATCCAGAACAACGTGTGCAGGTCGCGCAAGCCCCCCTTGCCGTCCTTGACGTTGGGTTCGACCAAATAGCGCGACTGGCCGGCGCGGCGGATGCGGTCCTCGCGCTCGGCGAGCTTGGCGGTGGCGAATTCGGCGGCGGTGTTGCGCACTACTTCGTCGTCGAAGCGCGTGACCAGTTCGTCGAACAGCGCCTTGTCACCGAGCAGATAGCGCGCCTCAAGGATGGCGGTGCGGATGGTGATGTCGGCCTTCGACTGGCGGATGCACTCGTCGATGGAGCGGGTGGCGTGGCCGACCTTCAGGCCCATGTCCCACAGGCAATAAAGGATCGCCTCCGCCACCGACTCGCCCCAGGCGGTCTGCTTGTAGGGCAGGACGAACAGGAGATCGATGTCGGAGCCGGGCGCCTGCAGGCCGCGGCCGTAGCCGCCGGTGGCGACCACCGCCATGCGCTCGGCCTCCGACGGGTTCTCGGACGGGTAGAGGTGCGTCCGGGCGAACTCGAACAGGATGCGGATGACCTCGTCTTCCATCCGGCACAGGCGCTCGGCGCAGCGGCGCCCGTGACGGTCCTTGAGCAGGAGCGCCTCGGCCTTGGCGCGGCCGTCGTTGAGCGCGGTCTTGAGGCGCTGCGCGACCTGGGCCCGCAAATCGCGGTCGTCGCCGCGGCGGCCGGCGGCCATGGCGTCCAGCTCGGCGACGAGCGCGCGCGCGTCGATGAGTTCGGTGGTGCCGCGCGGCGGATGGCCGGGTGCGGCGTGTGGTGCGGTATCGAGGGCAAGCGAAGCCATGAGCCATGCCGATAGCGGAGCGGGGCTGCGAAGTCACGGTCCGGCAGCAAAGATATTGAGGCGGCCGGCGGCTTTTGCAGGTTCGGCAGCCAGCGCGAGGGGACAATTGGGCCCATTCTGCCCACAAATGCGGCAACTCCCCGCCAGGCGGCACCGGGAGCACCGTGTGGTGACGGGCGCCGCGGTCTGTGGTTCCCTATCCCGGGAGTCGGGGCCGGCAGTCGGTCCCGCAGAAAATTGTCGCCGGGAGAATATTCATGCGCATGTTTCAAGTCTGCACCTGTGGCCAGCCGCTGCAGCTCAACGAGGGGCCGACGCCCGAGCCCAAGGGCAGCGAGGTGCTGCTCAAGGTGCTGGCCGCCGGCGTCTGCCACAGCGACCTCCACCTCGCCGACGGCTATTTTGATCTCGGCGGCGGCAAGCGCATGAGCCTGGAAGACCGCGGCATGAAGCTGCCGATCACGCTCGGCCACGAGAACGTGGGCGAGGTGCTGGCGCTCGGCCCCGACGCCAAGGGCGTCAAGGTCGGCCAGCGTATGCTGGTCGATCCCTGGATCGGCTGCGGCACCTGCCCGGCGTGCCAGCGCAACGAGGACAACCTGTGCCCGGCCATGCGAAGCATCGGCGTGTTCAGCAACGGCGGCTATGCCGACAGGCTGGTGGTGCCGCATCCGCGCTACCTGTTCGACATCGGCGACATGGCGCCGGAGCGCGCCGCGCCATTGGCCTGCTCGGGCGCGACCACCTTCGGCGCCTTGAAGAAGGTGACGACCTTGCAGCGCGAGCCGACCGTCATCATCGGCGCCGGCGGCCTCGGGCTCATGTGCCTGGCGCTGCACAAGAAGATGGGCGGCCATTCGGCCATCGTCGTCGATATCGACCCCGCCAAGCGTGACGCGGCCAAGAAGGCCGGCGCGGCAGCGGTCGTGGACGGCAAAGCGGCGGATGCGGTCGATCAGATTAAGGGCCTCACCAACGGCGGCGCCTTTGCGGTGATCGATCTGGTCGGCTCGTCGCAGTCGGCGCGCATGGGCTATGACAGCCTCGCCAAGGGCGGCAAGTACATCATCGTCGGTCTCTATGGCGGCGATCTCACGGTGTCGCTGCCGCCGATCCCGATGCGCGCATTGACGGTCCAGGGCTCCTATGTCGGCAGTGTGCCGGAAATGGAGGAGATGATGGATCTCGTGCGCCGCACCGGCCTTCCTGACGTGCCGGTCGCCACGCGCCCGCTCGAGGACGTCAATGCCGTGCACGCCGATCTACGCGCCGGCAAGATCGTCGGCCGCGTGGTGCTGATTCCAAGTTGATCGTCATGCCGGTGCGCGCGCGGGACGCGCGCGTATCCGGCGTCCATAACCCGTGCGCTCCGGCGTATGGATCGCGGGTCTACCGCTGCGCGGTGTCCCGAAAATGACAACGCTGGAGACCACCATGGACGGCAACGAACTGCGTGCGATGCAGGCGCCGATCAAGGCGCGCTACAAAGATGATCCGGAGGCCGCGGTCATCACGCTGAAGGCGAAGGGCGCGCTCGACAACGCCAACATCGCCTGCAAGCTGGAGACCGGACGCGCGCTGGCATCGGCCGGCTTGCACCCGGCGACCGGCGGCTCCGGCCTGGAGCTGTGCTCAGGCGACATGCTGCTGGAGGCGTTGGTCGCCTGCGCCGGCGTCACCCTCAAGGCCGTGGCGACCGCCCTCGAGATTCCGCTCAAATCGGGCGCGGTGTCGGCGGAAGGCGAGCTCGATGTCCGCGGCACGCTGGGCGTCGCCAAGGACGCGCCGGTCGGCTTTCGCGAGATTCGCCTGCGCTTCGACCTCGATACCGACGCTCCCCAGGACAAGCTCGACCAACTGCTCAAGCTGACCGAGCGCTATTGCGTTGTGTATCAGACCATCAAGGCCGGTCCGCCGGTGGACGTCTCGCTGGCGCGGGTATAGCCATCCGTCCCCTCCGCCTTGGGGGGCCGGATAGCCCCAACTTGTCCTCCAATCATTTTGCGCCTGTTTCTCATGGCGACAATTAAACTTGTGACCTGGCCGCCATGCTGATGTTCACGCTCGGCCTCCTGCTCAAGATTGCGATGACCGTCGGCATCGTTGTCGGGGCGTCGCTGGTGGTCGAGCGTAGCGGGCCGTTCATCGGCTCTTTAATCGCCGCACTGCCGACCGCCGGCGGCGCCACGTTGATCATCCTCGCGTTCCAGCATCCGCCCGCGTTCATCTCTGCCGGCGTGATCGGCAGCGTGGTCGCGACCTCGATCGTCGCGACATTCGCGTTCACCTATGCGGCGCTAGCCCAGCGCCATAACCTGGCCGTGAGTCTGGGGGGCGCGCTGCTTGTCTGGCTGTGTGCCGCGGCCCTGTCGCGCTTCGTGGAATGGACGCCCGCGCGCGCCGTCTTGCTGACCGTCGTTGTGTACCCCTTGACGATCTGGGCGGGCACGCGCTTCCGCTCGGAAGGCGTCCGGCAGAACGTGCGGCTTACCAGCGCCGATCTCATCTGGCGCGTTGCGGTGGTGACGTTGTGCGTGGTGATCGTCACCACCGCGAGCTATTCGATCGGCTCCTACTGGTCCGGCCTATTCGCATTCTTCCCGGTCGCGATGTCGTCGTTCTTCGTCATCCTGCAGCCGCGCATCGGCGGCCCGGCCGCGGCGAGCGTGGCGGCGCACGTGCAGACGCCGCTGATCGGCCTCGTCCTCGGCCTGCTGGCGGTGCACTTCCTGGCAGTGCCGCTCGGGGTATGGTGGTCCTATCTGATCGGACTCACCATCGCCGTGTGCTGGAACGGGATGCTGTGGTGGCTGCGCACGCGCCGGTGGCCTTCAGGCCACTAAGCCTTCTTCCAGCGCCTTGATCTGGAGCGCGAGATAGCGCGAGAAGATGCGGCATTGCGCCAGGCTGCCGGCCGTGAACCACAGCCCCGGTTGCGCCGTGCGTCGCCACATATTGTGGAGCTCGCCGCCCTCGTCGAAGCCCCACACCGGGCCGATTCGGTCGGCGATGGCATCGCCGAGATAATGCCGCACGGTTTCCTGCTGGTTTTTGTATCCGGTCGCCAGTACCAGCAACTCGGCCGGCCGGACGCCGCCGGCCTTGAGCTTTGCGCCATCGGCGACGAAGCGGTCGATGTCGGAAAAGTGCATCAGATCCACGGCGCCCGAGATGATCAAGTCCGAGCAGCCGACGTTGAAGTAATAGCCGCCGCCGCGACGCAGATACATCATCTGGAAGCCGGTCTCGTCCTCGCCGAGCCAGGTCTTGAAGCCGCGCTGGTGGAGCGCATCAATCAGCTTGCGGTCAATCTTGCTGCTCTTGGCGGTCGAGAGCTGGTAGGCGCGCCGCAATACCGGATAGGGCATGGACGTCGCGAGCAGGTCGCAATCGTCGAACGGAATGCCTTCCGAGTACATGGCGTAGACGCTCTGCGCTTCCTTCAGGCTGACCACGTAGGTCTTGCTGCGCTGGATCATCGTCACATCGGCGCCATGCGCCTGCAGTTCTTGCGCGACGTCATGGCCGCTGGTGCCGGAGCCGAGCACCAGCGCCTTGCGGCTCTTCCAGCGCGCGGCGTCGGCGAAATCGCCGGAATGCACGACCTCGCCCGCGAAGTCCTTGAGCCCCGGCAGGTCGGGCGTGCTTGGGATGCTGCTGACGCCGGTGGCGAAAATCAGATGGCGCGGATGCATCTCGCGCGTCGTGCCGTCCGCGCGCTTCAAGGTCACCGACCATTGCTTGCGCTTGTCGTCGTAGCCGCCGGCAATCAGCGCCGTGCCGGGCCAGTAATTGAGCTCCAGGCTCTCGACGTAAGCCTCGAACCAGTTCGCCAGCTTGTCCTTCGGGATATAGACGGGAAAGGTCGATGGGAATGGCAGGTAGGGGAGGTGATTGACGTGCGTCTCGTTATGTAGCGTCAACGAATGATAGCGCGTGCGCCAGTTGTCGCCGACGCGCGGATGGCGGTCGACGATCAGCGTATCGACGCCCAGTTGCCCCAGCCGTGCGGCAATCGACAGGCCGGCCTGGCCGCCGCCGACCACGAGGACGGCGGGATCGCGGTCGTCGTAGGCGCGTGCCCGCTTGCGGCGGTCGAGCCAGTTCTCGGCGCCGAAATCGCGGGTGCCGTGCGGGTCGTGATAGTCGCGCTGCTTGAACGCTTCTTCGTGCCCGCGGATTTCCTGCAGGTTGGTCGACAGCGTCCAGGCCAAGAGCTGTCCCGGCGCCTGCGGATCGGGCACCAGCCGAACCACGCCGGCGCAAGCGCCGACGCTGGTCTCGAAGGCGAACAGGGTTTCGATGCAATCCGTGCCGGCGCGGCTCACCCAGCGCGGCGGCGTGCGGCTTTCAGGGATGTGAAAATTGCGCGGCTTGGTCCGTGCCAAGTTCGCGTTCAGTGTCGCCGCGATGCCGTCGCGGCCGCTCATGCTCTGGATATTCCAGGTGAAGGCCAGCACGTCGCGCCACAGGCCGTCCGGCAGGAACAGGGCTATGGCCGCAGCCGTGTCCTGTGCACCAAACGTTGCTTCGAGATTTCCAAACCAAGCCTGCGCGGCTTCCGGGGCCGCGACGCGCGATCTTTCGATGACGTTCATTTTGTCACCTCCCCACGCAGGTTTCCCGAATGCGAGTGCCCGCGCAAGGGGCAAAGAGCCACGCCGATTCAGCCGGTCAATTCTTGCCGGTCTTGTTGTTGGACTTGGCCAGTGTCTCTTTCAGTCTGTAAAGCGCTTCCATGGCTTCGCGCGGCGACATCTCGTCGGGATTGAGTGCGGCCAAGCCAGCCGCCAGGGCGTCGTAGCCGTCGCCGGTCGATGCGGATGTTGGCTTGGGCGTCGGCATCGCCGCGAACAGCGGCAAATCCTCGAAGCCCAAATTCTTAAAGGTCCTGGGCGCGGCGCGGTCCTCCTGCTCCAGATTGGCGAGGACCAGCTTGGCGCGCTCGATGACGGCCGCCGGAAGGCCGGCGAGCTTGGCCACCTGGATGCCGTAAGAACGGTCGGCGGCGCCGGCCACCACCTCGTGCAGGAACACGACCTCGCCCTGCCACTCCTTGACCCGTACCGTGGCGTTATGCAGCCGGGCGAGCCGCGCGGAGAGCGCGGTCAGCTCGTGGAAATGGGTGGCGAACAGCGCGCGGCATTGGTTGACGTCGTGCAGGTGCTCGACCGTCGCCCAGGCGATCGACAGGCCATCGAAGGTGGCGGTGCCGCGGCCGATCTCGTCGAGGATCACCAGGGCACGGCTGCCGGCCTGATTGAGGATGGCTGCGGTCTCCACCATCTCGACCATGAAGGTGGAGCGCCCGCGCGCCAGATCGTCGGCGGCACCCACCCGTGAGAACAGGCGGTCGACCGTGCCGATACGCGCCGCCTTCGCCGGCACGAACGAGCCCATCTGCGCGAGGATGGCGATCAGCGCGTTCTGCCGCAGGAAGGTCGACTTGCCCGCCATGTTGGGGCCGGTGATGAGCCAGATGCGGCCGGCGTCGGTGTCCTTCGGTGGCGCCAGATCGCAATCGTTAGCAACGAACGGTGTGCCGTCACGTGCCAGCGCCTGCTCGACCACCGGATGGCGGCCGCCTTCGATGACAAAGTCGAGGCTCGCGTCTACGTGCGGCCGCGCATAGTCGCGCTCAGTCGCGAGCGCCGCCAGGCTGCTGGCGACATCGAGGCGGGAAAGCGCGTCGGCGCAGGCCTTCAGCGCCTCGGTGTCGGCGAGTACCGCCGCTGTCAGCCGCTCGAAGACGTCGAGCTCCAACCCAAGCGAACGTTCCGCCGCGCTTGAAATCTTGGCTTCCAGTTCGCCCAGCTCGGTGGTGGTAAAGCGCACCTGGCCGGCCAGCGTTTGGCGGTGGATGAAGCTCGCATTGAGTGGCGGCGCCATCAGCTTGTCGCCGTGCTGGGCGGTGACCTCGACGAAATAACCGAGCACGTTGTTGTGGCGGATCTTGAGCACGCGCACGCCCGTTTCGTCGGCGTAGCGCGCCTGCAAGGCGGCGATGACGCGCCGGGACTCGTCGCGGAGGCTCCGCGTCTCATCGAGCGTTGCGTCGTAGCCCTCGCGCACGAAGCCGCCGTCGCGTTTCAGCGCCGGGAGCTCGGCGGCCAGCGCCGCTGAAAGCTCCGCTGCCAGCATGCCGTCGGGTCTGAGGCAGGCAGTTAGCGCCTCGGCGATTTCGGCTGGTGTCTGCTTATAGGTGTCGAGCGCGCGGGCGAGTTCGCCGGCGGCGAGGATGCCGTCGCGGATGGCGGCGAGATCGCGCGGGCCGCCGCGGCCGACCGCCAATCGCGCCAGCGCGCGGGCGAGATCGGGTGCGCCCTGCAATCGCGAGCGGATATCTGCGCGCGCGGCAACGTCATCGACGAAGGTTGAGACCGCATCCAGCCGCCGGTTGATCTCGCGCGGGTCGGTGAGCGGCGCCGACAGGCGTTGCGCCAACAGGCGAGAGCCGGCGGAGGTCACCGTGCGGTCGATGGCTTCGAGCAGCGAGCCACGCCGCTCGCCGGCAAGCGTGCGCATCAGTTCGAGATTGCCACGCGTGGCCTGGTCGATCGCCATGGTGGCACCGGCGCTTTCGCGCGTGGGCGGCGACAGCGGCGGGCGCTGGCCGATCTGGGTGCGTTCGACATAGGTGACGCAGGCCGCGGCGGCGGTCACCTCCAACCGCGTGAGCGTGCCGAAGGCTTCGCTGGTCGCGACGGAAAAGAACGAGGTCAGCCGCCGCTCGGCGGTGGCGCCGTCGAACACGTCGCGGGTCAGCGGCGTCACCGCTACCAGCGACCGCCACAGTGGCACCAGGTCGGCATCGGCGTAGAGCGCATCGGAGACGATGATCTCGCCCGGCTCCAGTCGCGCGATCTCGGCCGAAAGCGACGGCCGGTCGCACTCGGCGATACGGAACTCGCCGGTAGAAATGTCGATCCAGGCCAGCGCGAAGCGCGTCTCTTCGCCCACTGACGACAGCCGCGCGCGTGCAATCGCGAGCAGGTAATTGTTGCGGCGCGCATCGAGCAGCGTGTCTTCGGTGAGCGTGCCGGGTGTGACGAGGCGCACGACGTCGCGCCGCACCACGCTCTTGCTGCCGCGTTTCTTGGCTTCGGCTGGGTCTTCGAGCTGCTCGCACACCGCCACGCGATGACCGAGCGCGATCAGCCGGTGCAGGTATTCGTCCGAGCGATGGATCGGCACCCCGCACATGGGGATGTCCTGACCCTGATGCTTGCCCCGCTTGGTCAGCACGATGCCGAGCGCGCGGCTCGCGACCTCGGCGTCCTCGAAGAACAGTTCGTAGAAATCGCCCATCCGATAGAACAGCAGGCTGTCGGGATTGGCGGTCTTTATCTCGATATATTGCTCCAGCATGGGGCTGAGGCGGGCGTTGTTCTCGCCATTGGCAGGCGGCCGAGCGCTGCCGCCCGCCTCGTTTGGCGGCGTCTCGTCGGGCTCGTCGAGGCCTCTGGGGTTGGTGAGCGCCATGACCGGAAGGCTAGCAGATGCGTACGTCCGTTTCACCGGCCAATCCGGGACTGGCCGGGGATAACATGGAAAAACAGGGGCTTATTGTATCTCGTCGGCGCGGCGCAGGCCCGCGATCATCGACGTGTTGAGCAGGTGCTGCTTGGCGCGGACGGGGTCGGCGGCGATCGCGATCATCTCCGCGAGGCGCGCGCGCTGAACGGCGGGGTCGCGCTCCTCCATCATGCGCTTGTTGCGGATCGACATCGCCTGCACCTGCTCGACGGTCGCGGCGCGGCGCTGGCGGGCATAGCGGTCGAGCAATTCGGGGCCGGCCTCGCCGCGCCACAACCGGCCAAGCTTATCGCAGAGATTGATTGCGTCATGGATGCCGCTGTTGAGCCCGAAGCCGCCGAGCGGGTTGTTGAGGTGGGCGGCGTCGCCGGCGAGCAGCACGCGGCCGACACGGAACGCCTTTGCGACGCGCTGATGCACGCGGTAGGTGCTCTTGTAGCGCACCTCATAAGGCTCCGGCTTGGCATTGAAACGTTGCAGGGCCGCTTCAACGCGCTCGGGCTTAAGCAGTGCCTCGTCGCTTTCGTCCGGGTCGGCGGGATAGGCCAGCCGCCACAGTCCGGGCGGGTCTTCGTCGGGCACCTTGAACATGGCGCCGAACTCCACCGGATCGGCGATGTAGGTGTTGCGGGCGAAGCCGCGCGCGCCGAAATCATAAGGCGTGCTGACCACGACAAAGATTTCCGGCCAGGTGAAGCCTTCGAATTCGACGCCAGTCTCCTTGCGCACCACGCTGCGGCCACCGTCGGCAGCGATCAGCCACGACGCTTCGACCGTGCGCGCGCCATCCGCGCCTTCGACAGTCACCGACACGCCATCGTCGCCTTGCGTGAAGCCGGTGACACGCTGGCCGAAATGAATCTCCGCGCCGCCCTGCGCGCGCAAGAGGTCGAGTTGGATCGGCGTCAGCTTGTGTTGCTCGAGATGCAGCCGAAAAGGGTAGGGCGTCTCGTCGGCCAGCAATCCGAGATCGAACTCGGCGATCAGGTCGCCCGGCTTGTTGCGCATCTGCCAGTGCCGGACCTTGATGCCGGTGGCGAGCATCCGCTCGGTGATGCCGTAGGGCGCCATCATCTCCAGCGTCGGCGGATGGAACGAGCCGGCGCGCAGGTCGACGGTCAGCGCCGGTTCGGCCTCCAGCAGAATCACCGGAATGCCCTGGCGCGTCAGCGCCAGCGCGCACATCAGGCCGGTCGGCCCGGCGCCGGCAATGACGACCGGGCGGTTTTCGGCCATGTTGCTTTGCTCAGGTCGGGAACTTCGCGCCGGTGATGCGCTCGAGATTGCCGTGCCAGATCTTTTCCTTGTCGGCCTTCGGCATGTCGATGCCTTCCAGGATGCGCAGCGTCTCGCGCGTGTACATCGTGCCCTTCTCCGGATCGAACGGGCAGTCCGAGGCGAAGACGATCTTATCGAGGTCGAAAAACCCGAGTCCCGCGTGCATTGCCGGCTCGGCGGTGAAGGTCGCCGTGTCGGCATAGAAGTCGTGCTTGAAGTAGTCGAGCGGTCGCTTCTTCAGGCGGCGCAGCACCGCGCCCAGGTCCTCGTCCGACGTGCGCGCGCCCAACTGGTCGCAGCCGGGGCCGATGCGGCCTTCCAGCATCGGCACGATACCGCCGAAGTGGTGAGTGATGATTTTCAGGTTGGGGTACTTGTCCATGAGTTCCGAGAACACCAGCCGGGCCATCGCGGCGGCCGTCTCGTAGGACCAGCCGAAGGTCCACCAGATCTCGTATTTCGACTTGGTCTCGCTGAGATAGTCCGGAACATTGGCGGCGCGGGCGGGGTGCAGCCAGATCGGCTTGTTGAGGTCGTTCATGAGCGCGAAGAACGGCTCGAACTCGGGATCGTCAAGCGGGCGGCCGGCAACGTTGGTGTAGATCTGCACGCCAAGCGCCCCGTTATCGAGCGCGCGCTTGACCTCGCGCACGCCGACGTCGGGTGCGCCGAGCGCGCTCTGCGCTACCCAGCCGGGAAAATGATCGCGATCCTTGGCGCAGATCTCGGCCAGACCGTCGTTGAGCAGCTTGGCGTATTCCTCGACGGTCGCGCCCTTCACCAGCACTTCCAGTGGCGGCATGCCGTGCGAAAGGATCTGCGCATAGTCCGTGAAGGTGTCGACCACCTTTTTGCGCACGTCGAGATCGTGGATCGCCGGCAGCTCGCGCATGCGCTTGCCGATGCCGGGGTGGCCGCTTTCCACCAGCTTGTCGAAGAATTTCTGCGGCAGGAAATGGGTGTAGGCATCGATACGCATAGGCAGGGAACTCCGTGGCGCGTTTCGGCAGATATCTTGTTGTTAACGCGAGAAGTCTTACGCGACCGCGGGAAGGCTGACAACGGATGCCGCGCCGGCCGTGCTGCCCACCGTGGGCAACGCGCGCAATCGTTGTCGCCTTTTGAAAAGAGCTGGCGGCGGCTTACTCAGCCGCCTCCTGCAGCGTAGGCCGTGCCTCGATCTCGGCGAAGCAGCGGGCGAGACTTTCGCCTTCCGGATCCACCAGCGCGGCGGTGCGCGCGCTGGCGATGGCGTCAGCGGCGCGCTCGGGTGCCATGCGGCCGGCGAGCGCCGGCTCGATCAGCTTGGTCTCGATGGCGCGGTAGTTCGCCACCCCGCGCGCGTGGGTGTCGCCATAGCCCTTGATCAGGCGCGCGCACTCGGCGATCTGCAACGCGAGCTCGCTTGAATGCTTCGCGGCCTGCGCGATGTTCGCGAGCCAGGCTTCGATTTGCGCCTGCTCTTCCTTGTAGCGGATCCCATAGGGCCGCAGACGCCGGAGCTTCGCCAGCATGATGAAACGCAGGTAACCGCTGACCGAGGTGGTGTTGATCTCCATGCCGAAATAGAGTTTGCCGGTCCAGCCCTTGCGGTCGGCGTAGCGGCGGATCGGGCGCGCCAACGCCGGCGGCAGCATCTGGGTCAGTTCTTCGACGCCGGGCTTGAGGAAGTCGTGCACCGAGAACGGCTCGTCCTTCACGCGCAGTTCGTCGCGCGCGATGCGCTGCATGCGGGCAGGCGCGATCTTGGCCTGCGCCACACGCACCACGTCCTCATAAGACATGCGGACGGCGAGATGGCGCGCGACCTCGTTCAACAACTTGGCTTGCGCGCCCGCCGCGGCGTCGGCGGCAGCGATCGGCTTGAGGCGGTCGAGATAAGCTTGCGCGTAGCTGGTGCTCTGATAGGCGGCGAGCCGCCGCACGCCCTCGATCACGACCGGCTGCACATGCGCCGGGAAAGCGCGTGAGACTTCGTCTTCCAGCGCCTGCTGCGTGGCGGCGGCGTGCTTCTTGTTGTCTGGCGTGGTCGCGGCCTGACGTTTGGCCTTTGCCGCCTCGAGGCCGGCGCGGAAGCCGCGCAGGTTGCTCTCGACCAACTTGCCGTCGGCGCGGATGGCGGCCTCCAACTGTTCGGGCGACAGCGGCAGCCGGCCGCTGCCGGCGATGGTGCCGAGCATCACCGCGCTGATGATGGAGCCGCTCTGGGTGGCAAGCTGCGCCATGTCGAGCAGCAGCGCGTCGTGGGCGTGCTCCTTGATGACCGCCATCAGCTTGTCAGGGTCGAAGCGGCCATCACCCATGGCGACCTTCTCGTCCATGGCATAGAAGCGGCTGAGCGAGGCGATGACGTGGGTGCGCTCCGGCGTCACGAAGCCGCTGGCGACGGTGCGGCCGGCTTCCAGCAGTTCGCTCGCGACCGCAATGTCGATGTCGCCGATGCCGGGGGTCAAAGCCATCACCGGCCTTTTGCCGTCCAGCTTATCGGTGTGAACGGGCAACACCTCGATGTAATAGGTGGTAGCGCCGGTGCGCTGGGCGACGCCGGGAATCGAGGTCGACTGTACCGGGAAGCCGGCTTCCGCCGCCGCCGACACGATCCAATTGGTGAGCACGCCACCGCCTTCGCCGCCGAGCGCGGCGATGAGGAGTTTCACCGGGGTCATTGCGGGACGGCCAGAAGGGCCGGACCCGGAATCCTGGGGCGAAACGCGCTGGATTACGGGCTCGCTTGCGGCGCTCGCGCCCGGGAATGACGGGCCTGGTGAGGGAGGAGGCGTTGTGGCGCTTGAGCCGCCGAGCGCGCCGATCATGCGTTGGCGCATCCGAAACAGCGCACGGTCGCGCCAGGTCGGGTTGCGCACGATTTCGGCGCGATAGAACGACGGGCACAGCACCGCGGCGTGGGCGACCTCGCCGCACAGGCCGCAGCCGACGCAACTATCGACCACGCTCGCCACCGGATCAGTGCGTAAGGGATCGGGCGAAGGCTTCACCGTCAGCGACGGGCAGCCCGACAGGCGAATGCAGGAATGGTCGCCGGTGCAGATTTCGTCGTCGACGCCGTAGCGCGCGCGGGTCACACGTTCTCCGCGCTTGAGCTTCTCGGCGTCCTCAGCGCGCACGCGGCGCTGGCGCGCGAGCTGGCACTCGCCGTCAGCGATGATGACCTTGAGGCCCTTCTCCGCGGTCTTCATCGCCTCCTTCAGCGTCGCCGTCATCTTGGCTACGCCGTAGGTGCGCACCGTGCGCATCCACTTCACGCCCATGGCGCGCAGCGTCTGCTCAATGCTCATGCCGGGCGCGGCGCCGTCGCGGTTGGTGGCGCTCGACGGGATCCATTGCTGACCGGTCGCGGAGGCGTAGCCGTTCTGCATCACGATCAGCACGCCGTCGCCCTTGTTGAACAGATTCGAGGCAACGCCCGTAATGACGCCGTTATGCCAGAAGCCGCCGTCGCCCATGACCGATATAGGGCGGTTGCTGAGGTTGGGCCCGACCGCGGCAGCGCTCGCCAGCGACATGCCGTAGCCGAGGATCGAGTTGCCCATGGAAAACGGCGCGAAGGTCGCGAAGGCGTGGCAGCCGATGTCGGCGCTGATATGAGCGGGACCGAGCTCGCGCTGCATCAGCTTGAGTGCGGAGAACACCGGCCGCTCCGGGCAGCCGGTGCAGAACGACGGCGGCCGCGGCGGCAGGCCCGGCAGCGCGCCGGCGGCTTTCGCCTTGTGCGCGAACAGGCCGCGCGCCTTGCCGGCGATGGCGTCGGCGTCAATGCCGTTGGGTCGTGCCGCTTGCAAGAAGGCGGCGACGCCTTCCAGCAGCACTTCGGAGGAGTATTCCCCGGCCATCGGCAGCGGGCCCTTGCCGTAGAGCTTGGTCTGCAGGTCGGCGCGGCGCAGTTCGACGTTGATGGCATCCTCGATGTAGGCCGGATTGCCTTCTTCCACGACCAGCACCGCGCGCTTTCCGGCGCAGAAGTCGCGGATTTCGGCCGGCACCAGCGGGTAGACCACGTTGAGCACGAGCATCGGAACGCGGCTTGCGCCGAACGTGTCGGCAAGTCCGATGCGCTCGAGCGCGCGCAGCGTGCTGTTGGTGAGCCCGCCCATGACGACGATGCCGACGTCGTCGAGATCGCCGGTGATCAGTTCGTTGAGCTTGTGGTCTCGGATGAAGGCCTGCGCCGCCGGCATGCGCTGTTCGACCTTGAGCTTCTCCTGCACGAAGGTGACGGGCGGGTGCGCCAGCCGGCCGTAGTTGAAGCGCGCCGGCGCGGGCAGGCGGTCGATGCCGGAGTATTCGCCCCTGCGGTTGGCCTTGGCCGCGAACTCGCCGGTGGCGTGGCAGGCGCGGATGCGCAATTCCAGCATCACCGGCGCGTGGCTCGCTTCCGACAGCTCGAAGCCCTTCTCCACCGTGCGCACGATCGACGGCAGGTCGGGGCGCGGGTCGAGCAGCCACATCGAGGATTTCAGGGCGTAGGCGTAGGAGCGCTCCTGGATGACGCTAGCGCCTTCGCCGTAGTCCTCGCCCAGGATGATCATGGCGCCGCCGACGACGCCGGGGGAGGCGAGATTGGAAAGCGCGTCGGCGGCCACATTGGTGCCGACGATGGACTTCCAGGTCACCGCGCCGCGCAGGGGATAGTTGATCGAGGCGCCCAGCATGGCAGCGGCGCTGGCCTCATTGGAGCAGGTCTCCAGATGGACGCCGAGCTCGCCCATGATGTCCTCGGCGTCCACCAGCACGTCGAGCAGGTGCGAGACCGGGGCGCCCTGGTATCCGCCCACGTAGGAGACGCCGGACTGGAGCAGGGCCTTGGTCACCGCCAGGATGCCTTCCCCGCGGAAGGTCTCCCCGTCGCCGAGCTTGAGCGCCTGCACTTCCTTCTTGAACGAGCGTTCCACCGCGGGCCTCCAGCCGATGGTTTGGTATCAAACCAATCTAGCAGCTTCGCTCTACATATGCGAGGGGAGCCAGGTCGCCAGAATCGGGAAGCTGATGATGATGGCGAGCCGGATGATGTCGGTCACCACGAAGGGGATGACCCCCTTGAATACCGTGGACAACTTGACGTCGCGTATCACGCTCTTGATGACGAAGACGTTCATGCCCACCGGCGGGTGAATCAGGCCCAACTCCACCGTCATCACGATCACCACGCCGAACCAGATCGGGTCGAAGCCGAGCGCCTGGATCACCGGGAACACGATCGGCACGGTGAGAATGATCATGGCCATGGCATCCATGATGCAGCCGAGCACGAGATACATCAGCAGGATCAGGATCAGCACGCCGTAGGGGCCGAGGCCGAGCCCAGTCAGGAAGGCGGTCAGCTTCTGCGGCACCTGCGTGATGGTGAGGAAGTAGCCGAAGATCAGCGCGCCGATCAGGATGGTGAAAACCGCCGCGGTGGTGCGCAGGGACTCGATCAGGCAGTTCCAGAAGTCGGCGCGCGAGAGCTTGCGGCGCACGATCGAGATGATGAAAGCGCCGCCCGCGCCCATGCCGGCCGCCTCGGTCGCGGTGAACATGCCGATATAGAGACCGGTGATGATGAAGACGAACAGCAGGATCACCGCCCAGACCTCGCGCAAGGCGTCCAGCCGTTCGGCCCAGCTGTAGCGTGGCGTCTTGGGAAGGAAGCCGGGGCGGAAATAGGCGATCAAGTTGATGGTGATGATGTACATCCCCACGGCGATGATGCCGGGGATGATGCCGGCGATGAACAGCTTGCCGATGTCCTGCTCGGTGATCAGCCCGTAGACCGCGAACACGGTCGAGGGCGGAATCATGATGCCTAGTGAGCCGCCGGCCGCGATCACGCCGGTGGCGAAGCTCTGCGGATAGCCGAACTGGCGCATCTCCGGGTAGGCGACCTTGGAGAAGGTCGCCGCCGTCGCCACCGACGAGCCGCAGATAGCGGCAAATCCGCCGCAGGCGGCGATGGTGGCGATGCCCAAGCCGCCGCGCAGGTGGCCGAGGAACGTATTGGAGGCGCGGAACAGTTCGCGGCTCATGCCCGAGGCCGAGGCGAACGCGCCCATCAGCAGGAACAGCGGGATGACCGCGAACTCGGCCTCGGTGGCGGTGCGGATCGGCGACTGCGACAGGAGCTTCAGCGCCGGGTGGATGTCGCCGATCATGTAGCCGAAGCCAAGCACGCCGACGGTGCCCATGGCGATCCCGACGGGCACGCGCAGCATCATCAGCCCGAACAGTGCGGCAAATCCGATAAAAGCGACGGCGTTGGCATCCATAGTCAATTTACCCCGCGCATGATCTTGTCCGAAAACCGGTTCCCACTTTTGGGGATCAGGCGCACTTATTCGCCGGTATGGGTCTCGCGCGACGGCGCCAGTTTCTCGGGCGCGATGATGAGCCGCAGCGTACGGAAGAAGAGGAGAACGACGGCGGCCGCGAGGCCGATCCAGGCGACGAAATAGTAGATCCAGACCGGCTGGCGCAGGTCGAACGTGCCGGTGCCGGCGGCGCGGGTGTTCAGGACCTTTTCGGCGAACATCCACGTGAAGGCGCTCAGCCCGACGAGCGTGACCAGCGCGGAGAACACGTCCATGGCGCGCTGGACGATCGGCGGCATGGCGCTCCACAACAGGTCGACGGTGATGTGATCGCCACGGTAGCTCGCCGCTGCCATGCCCCAGAAGATCAGGATGCCCAGCATGAGGCTGGTGACGTCGTAGGCGTCGGGAATGCCCCAGGAAAAGAAGTAGCGCAGGATCACCGACACGAAGGTGAGCAGGGTGACGACGGCGAGGAACCCCGCCGCCGTCACCTCGATCAGATCGATGAACCTGTCGACGGGGCTGCGCCCCCTCGCTGCATCATTCATTGATAGGCCGCGTGCTCTTTCTTGAGGTCGGCCTTCAGATCAGCCAGCGCCTTGACCGGGTCGATGCCGGCCTTCTTGGCCTGCGCTTCCCACTTGGCGGTGAGCGGCTTGGCCGCTTCCTGCCACTTGGCAACCTGGTCCGGGGTGAGCTTGTAGACCACGTGGCTCTTCTCGGCCTTGATCTTGGCGATGCCGTCGTGTTCGAACTTCGCCCACGGCTTGGCGATGCGCATCGCCCACTTGCTGTTGCAGTGGTCGTCGATCACCTTCTTCTGCTTGGCGTCCATCTCGTTATAGGTCTTCTTGTTGAAGACCAGCGCGAAGGTCGTGGTGTAGAGCGGCAGCTCCATGTCGTACTTCGTGACCTTGTCGATGCCGAACAGCACGACCGAGCCCCAGGGGAAGGTCACGCCGTCGGCGACATGACGCGCCAGCACATCGCGCACTTCCGGGGCCGAGGCGTTGACGTTGGTGCCGCCGAGCAGGCGCACGAATTCCGCGATGGTGCCCTGCGCCGGACGGATCTTCAGGCCCTTGATGTCGCTCGGGAGGACCACTTTCTTGTCGACCATGTGCAGCGCACCCGGGTCGTGCACGAAGGCGAGACAGAACTTGACGTCCTTCATCTCCTTGGCCGCGTATTTGCGGTACCACTCGTCGAGCGCGACCGAGCCTCCGGTGGCGTTCGACATCAGGAACGGCAGCTCGCCGGCCGCGATGATCGGGAAGCGGCCGGGCGTGTAGCCGGGGTTGATGTAGGTCATGTCGGCGATGCCGTCGCGCGCCATGTCGTAATGGTCGAAGGCCTTGCCGAGCTGCTGCGACGGATAAATCGTCGAGGTGATGGTGCCGCCGGAATCCTTCTTGACCGAGGCCGCCCAGTCTTCGAGCGACTTTTGCAGGGGATGCGACGGCGGCACCCAATGCGAAATCTTGAGGTGGAAGTCTTTCGCCGTCGCGGCGCCGGGGGCGCACAGGAACGCGGCGAAAGCGGCAGCGTAAGCATAAGCCGCAAAACGCGATTTCATGAAGTCCCTCCCTTGGTTTATAAGTCGCTATCAGCGACTTTTCTACAGTTCAGCAGAATGCCGGCTGAATTGCAAAATCTAATGGTTTGATACCAAACTAAATCGCGGGGACGCGAGTCTGAATTTCGGCTCGGCGTCCGCTCTAGCGGGAGATGGCGGTGCGCGGAAGCAATGGGACGGTCCCGAAACCGGCGCGCCGCGCCAGAAACGGCGCGGCGGCGGCCGGGTCGGTCAAGCTGGGGCCGCTCGAGCAGTGGATTGGCTTCAACCTTCGCATGGCGCAGGAGGCTGCCTTCGAAGCGTTTTCGCGCCGCTCGGCGGAGATCGGCGAAAGCCCAGGCCGCTTCGCCACCTTGACGCTGATCGCCCGCAATCCGGGCATCAGCCAGACGGAACTCAGCCACGCTGCCGGGCGCGACAAGTCGAGCCTGACCCCCGTGATCGAGGATCTTGTGCGGCGCGGCATGGTGGCGCGCAAGCGCATGGAGCACGATCGGCGCACCTACAGCCTGAGCCTCACCCCCGAGGGCAAGAAGACCCTCTCCACGATGACCCGCTGCGCCCGCCGGCACGAGCGCAACCTCGACCGCGTCATCGGCGCGCGCGACCGGACGCGCTTCCTGCAGCTGCTCAAGAAGATCGCAGCCGAGATCGACTGATCGTCGCGCGCGGGCCATCGCCTCAGGGGCCCCCGTGAGTTGTCGCCTCGACGCCGAATTTTTCGCGCACGTCCGCCGGCACCGGGTCCGATTTCAGCTTCCCTTGCGCGTCGCGCACCACCCACACCCGCTTTTCGCTGCATTCGACGCAGAGCTCGTCGCCGCGGCTGAGCTTGTGCTCGATCTCGAAGCTGGTGCGTCCGAACGTGATCTTTGTATCCACCGTCACGTCATCGCCGAAGCGCGTCGGCCGGATGAATTTGGCGCGGGTGCGCACGAGCGGATAGCCGGCAAAGCCCAGCGTCTTGAGCTGCTGGTATTTCGTCATCTTGAGCACCGTCTCGAACAGCCGGGCGGTCGAGGCGTCGAAAATCTCGAAATAGCGCGGGTAGAAGATGATGCCGGCGGGGTCGCAGTCGCCCCACTCGATGCGCACCTGGCGGGTATTGGTCAGCGTGGTCACGTGGTGTCGCCTCTGTGAGAGCTGTCAGCGCGGCGCCATGCGGAGCGCTCCGTCGAGCCGGATCACCTCGCCGTTGAGATAGCTGTTGTGGATGCAATGCATGGCGAGCGCAGCGAACTCGCTCGGACTGCCCAGACGCTTGGGGAACGGCACCGAGGCGCCGAGCGAATCCTGCGTCTCTTGTGGGAGTGCCGTCAGCATCGGCGTGCCGAAGATGCCTGGCGCGATCGCCATCACGCGGATGCCGAACTGGGCGAATTCGCGCGCGGCCGGCATGGTGAGTGCGGCGACGCCGCCCTTCGACGAGGCATAGGCGGACTGGCCGACCTGGCCCTCGAAGGCGGCGACCGAGGCGGTGGAAATGATGACGCCACGTTCGTCGCCGGGCAGGGGGGCGAGGCCCTGCATGGCGGCAGCCGCGAGCCGCATCATGTTGAAGGTGCCGATCAGGTTGATCTTGATGACGCGTTCGTAGTCCGCAAGCGGCATCGGACCGTCGCGGCCGACGATGCGCTTGGCCGGGCCGATACCAGCGCAGTTGATCAAGATACGCGCGGGCCCGTGGTCGGCGGCGGCCTTTTTGATGGCTTCCTCGGCGCTGGCGCTGTCGGCCACGTCGCAATGGACCGCAATGCCGTTGATGTCGATGGCGACTTCCGCGGCGGCCTTGTCGTTGACGTCGAAAACCGCTACGCGCGCGCCGGCGGCGGCAAGCGTGCGTGCACAGGCTGCCCCCAGCCCGGAGGCCCCGCCGGTGACGATGGCCGCTTGTCCTTTGACTTCCATCAGTGGTTTCCTATTTCTTGATTGCGCGTGATTTTATCCGAATACAGGTTCCCCTTTTCGGGGTCACGCGCCGAAATCCGTATTCTCGATCAGCATGGCGATGCCCTGACCGCCGCCGATGCAGGCCGACGCGATACCATAGCGCAGGCCCGAACGCTTCAATTCGCGCGCGCAGGTCAGCGTCAGCCGAATGCCGGTGGCGCCGAGCGGATGGCCGATGGCGATAGCGCCGCCATTGACGTTGAGCTTGTCCTCGTCGAGGCCGAGTGCGCGCGCGCAGGCCATGACCTGCGCGCCGAAGGCCTCGTTGATCTCGATGCGGTCGATGTCGTCGAGCTTGAGGCCGGCGCGCGCCAGCACCGCCTTGATCGACGGCACCGGGCCTATGCCCATGATCTCCGGCGGCACGCCGACTGCGGCGCTGGCGACAATGCGCGCCAGCGGCTTCTTGCCGAGCTTGCGGGCGTAGTCGGCGCTGGAGACGAGAATGGCCGCGGCGCCGTCGACGATGGCCGACGAGTTGCCGCCGGTCTGCACCCCGCCGAAAGCCGGGCGGATCTTGGCAAGCTGTTCGGCAGAAGACAGGCGGATGTGGGTGTCGGCCGTCACGTCGCCCTTCACCTTGATGCCGCGGGCCTTGAGACCGTCGCCTTCGAATTTCTCCGTCGTCACCTGCGCGATCTCGCCGGCGAGGAAGCCGTCCCCCTGCGCCTTTGCCGCGCGCGCGAACGAGCGCGAGGCGAACTCGTCCACCTGCGCGCGGGTGATCTGGTATTGCTTCGCGAGGTTTTCCGCGGTGTCGCCCATGGAGAGGTCGCACGCGGTATCGAGCAGCGCCTCCCAGAGGAAGTCCTTGAAATCCACCTGGCCCATGCGGAAGCCGCCGCGCATGGTGTAGGAGGCGATCGGATTGCGGCTCATGGATTCCGTACCGACGCAGAGCGCAAGCTCGGCGCGTCCGAGCGAGGTCGCGTCGGACGCTTGTGCCAGCACTTCGATGCCGGTGCCGCACACCCGCTGCACCATGTGCGCGGGCACCTCCTGCGGCACGCCGGCATAAAGCCCGACATGGCGCGGCAGCATGTAGGCGTCGAAGCTCGCTTGCGCCATCGAGCCGGCGACTACGATGCCGACGTCGGCGGGGCTGGCGCCGGTCTTCTTGAAGGCCTCGCGCGCCGCCTTGATGCCGAGATCGATGGGCGACACCTGCCCAAGCGCGCCGGCGTAGTCGCAAAACGGCGTGCGCATGCCGTCGATCAACCAGGCGTCCTCGTAGGTGGTGCCGATGCCGTTCTTGGTGGTGCTCACCCTCGTTACTCCTCGATCGTCAAAACACGCGGCGACGGCGCGGCGTATAGCTCCTCGACCAGCACGGCGCGGTGCGACAGCACGGCGCGCTGATTGATCGAGCCCTTGTCGGTCATCTCGCCCTTGTCGAGCGAGGGCGGCTCCGCCATCAGCAGCGCGCGGGCGATGCGGGTGGACGAGCCGGGGCTTGCCGCGGCGAGCGTCTTCAATCGTTCCAGAAATGCGCCGCGCACCCGAGCATCGCTCAGCACGACTTCTGCCGGAGCGTCCGCCGGCCGATCGGGCGCGAGCTTGCGGCAGGCGGCGATGTCGGGAAACACCAGCGCGCCGATCTCACTGCGGTCGGCGCCGGCCAGCACCACGTCGCGAACGGTCGGCGCGAAGAAATCGACGAAGTGCGTCCGCAAGGGGCCGACATTGACCCAGGTGCCGGTCGAAAGTTTGAAGTCCTCGGCGATGCGGCCGTCGAACAGAAGCCCTTGCGTCGGGTCGTCCGCGTCGGCGAACTTGAAGGCGTCGCCCAGGCGGTAGAAGCCTTCGCCGTCGAAGGCCTTCGCGGTGTAGTCCGGCTGGCGCCAATAACCCGGCGTGATGTTGGGCCCGCGCACGCGCGCTTCCAGCTTGCCTTCGTTCGGAACGAGCTTGAGATCCATGCCGGCGGCCGGCAGGCCCATATTGGTGGCGTTGTCTGTCGCCCACGTGCGCGCCAACGCAAACGGCGCGGTCTCGGTCGAGCCGAAGCCGGTGAGGAACAGGATGCGCTCGCCGCAGGTCTCGATGGCAAGCGCCTGGATCTCGTCGAACACGTGCTGCGCGATGCCGGCGCCGGCGAACCAGCACACCTTCAGCTTGGAGAAGAAATTGCGCCGCAGGTCGGCGTCGTTGCGCAGGTAAGGCAGCAACGCCTCGTAGCCCTTGGGTACGTTGAAGTACCAGGTCGGCGCCACATCGCGCAGGTTCTTGACAGTGTGCTCGATGGCGCCGGGGAGTGGCTTGCCTTCGTCGATGTAGAAGGTGCCGCCGTTGTAGAGCACCAGCCCGACGTCGTGGTTGCCACCGGCGGTGTGATGCCAGGGCGCCCAGTCGACGATCACCGGCGGCTCCTCGGCGAAGAAGGCGAGCGACTGGCGCAGCATCACCTGATTGGCGCACCACATGCGCTGGGTGTTGATCACGCATTTGGGCACGCCGGTCGAACCCGAGGTGAACAGGAATTTCGCGATGGTGTCGGGGCCGACGGCGGCGTGCGCCGCGTCGACCGCGCGCGTCGGGTCCGCCCGGGTGAGATCGGCGAAGGCGGTCGCGTGCCGGCCTTCCGGCGCGTTGCGCGTGACCACGATTTCGGCGTTGGGGGGCACGACCGCGTCGATGGCCTTGGCGAATTGAGCGCCGTCGCTGGCGAAGACGAGGCCCGGCGTCAGCAGATCGATGATGGCGCGCAACTTGCCGAAATCGCCCGACATCAGCGAATAGGCCGGCGAGATCGGCGCATGCGGAATGCCGACATAGAGTGCGGCGAGACCGATGAGGGCGTGCTCGATGTCATTGCCCGACAGGATGACGATCGGCCGGTCGGCCGAGAGGCCGCGGTCGAGAAGCGACTGGCCGATGCGGCGGGCGAACTCGAGCGCCTGCTCGTAGGTGATGGTGCGCCAGTCGCCGTTTGCGTCGCGCTGGGCGAAGAAGGGTTGCGTGGGCGTTTCCGCCGCCCAGAACTCCAGGCGCTCGGTCAATTTGTCGGGGTAGCTACCGAGCGGCTGCGGCGAGCGCAGCAGCAGCGTGCCGTCGGGGCGGCGCGTGACCGTAACGTCCTGCGGCCCGACCGTGACGTGCCGGATAGCGGCGGCGGCTTGAGAACGGACTGAGGCGACGCTCATAGGGAAATCACCGCCTGCGGCACCGGCTCGGCGTAAAGCTGCTCCACCAGATCGGCGCGGTTTCTGAGTACGCTGCGCTGGTTAATCGAGCCCTTGTCGGTCATTTCACCGGTGTCCATGGACGGCGCCGCCGCCATCAGCACCAGCCGTGCCACCCGCGTCGACGAGCCCTTGCTCTCGGCGGCAAGCGTCTTCAGCCGCTCGGCGAAGGTGGCGCGCACCTTGGGGGTGGCGAGGACTGTCTCGGCGCTGGCATCGGACCCGAGCCCGGCGAGCGCGCGGCAGGCTTCCATATCCGGAAAAACCAGTGCGCCGATGTGGTCGCGGTCGGGCGCGGCGAATACCACGTCGCGCACATAGGGCGCGAAATAATCGACGAAGCGGCCGCGCAACGGCCCCACGCTCACCCATGTACCGGTCGAGAGCTTGAAGTCCTCGGCGATGCGGCCGTCGAAAAGGAGGCCCTTCATGGGATCGTTGGGGTCGGCGAATTTCAGCGCGTCGCCGATCTTGTAAAAGCCTTCCTCGTCGAAGGCCGAGGCCGTGTGATGATCCTGCCGCCAATAACCGGGCGTGATCAACGGCCCGCGCAGGCGTGCTTCCAGTTTGCCGTCGCTCGGAACCAGTTTCAGTTCGACGCCGCGGCAGGGCAGACCGATATTGCCGGGACGCTCCGACTCCCAGGTGCAGGCCAGTGCCGCCGGCGCGGTTTCGGTGGAGCCGAGCGAGGTGATGAAGATCACACGCTCCCCGGTAGTTTCAATCGACAATTGCGCGATGTCGTCCCAGGTCGTCTTGTTGAGGCCGGCGCCGGCGTAGAACAGCACCTTCAGGCGCGAGAAAAAATTGCGCCGCAGCGTGTCGTCGGCACGAAAATGCTCGACCAGCGCTTCGTAGCCCTTGGGTACGTTGAAATAGATCGTGGGCGCGATTTCGCGCAGGTTGCGCGCGGTCTTGGGCACGCCCGGCGGCGTCGGATTGCCGTCGTCGATGTAGAATGAGCCGCCTTGCGTCAGCACTAGGTTGAAGTTGTGGTTGCCGCCGAAAGTGTGGCTCCAGGGCAGCCAGTCCAGCACCACCGGCGGCTCGTCGGTGATGAACGGGAGGCTCGCCGCCAGCATCGCCTGGTTGGCGCAGACCATGCGGTGGGTGTTGATCACCGCCTTGGGCGTGCCGGTCGAGCCGGACGTGAACAGGAACTTGACGATGGTGTCCGGGGTCACGCGCGCACGTGCTGCGGCGACGGCTGCCTCGTCTTCGACGCCGATGAGATCGGCAAACAAAGTCGCCTTGCGGTCTGCCGGCGGATTCGCGGCGACGACCAATTCGGCATCGTTCGGCATCACGGTGGCGATGGCGCGTGCGAAGGCCTTGCCATCGGCGGCGAACACCATGCCGGGCGTGAGCAACTCGACGATCATGCGCAACTTGCCGAAGTCGCTCGACATCAACGAATAGGCCGGCGAGATCGGGGCATACGGAATGCCAACATAAGCCGCCGCCAACCCCAAGAGCGCGTGCTCGATACCGTTGCCGGACAGGATCACGATCGGCCGCTCGGGCGAGAGCCCGCGCCGCAGCAAGGCGGCGCCGATGCGCTTTACGGTATCGAAAACGTTCGCGTAGGTGAGGGTCCGCCAAGCGTCGTCAGGTCCGCGCGCAGCCAGAAACACGCGCTCCGGCGCCACTTCCGCCCAGTGCGCCAGCGGTTCGCCCAAATTAGCGTGATAGGTACCGAGCGGCGCCTGCGCCCGCATGCGGATGGTGCCATCGGCGTCACGCGCGATAACGGCGTCAGGCGCGCCCAGTCGCACAGCCCTCAGCGGCGCGGTCAGTCCTTCGGCACGCAGCGGTTCGGCCATCGAGCCGGTTCCCTGGGTTTCGTTTCCTGCCTTACCGTTCTTGGTTTCGCGCGTGAGCTTACCCCCGAAACGGGGCGCGTCACACGCCGACGGCGATTGTCGGCAAATTGTTGTCCTGGACAACTAATTTCGGCCAAGCGGGGGTCGCCCGTCAAGGGAAGCTTATTTCCGGGCCGCGGGCGAAGACCGCGAGCCCGGAATCCAGGGGGCGGCATTCGTCCCCGTGGCTCTGGATTCCGGGCTCGCCCGCTCAAGGCGCGTGAACGCGCTTATGGGCGCGCGCGCCGGAATGAAAGCTTGAGAAGCCTCAGCTCTGGGTGACCTTGGGCCCGCGTTTTTCCAGAAAATCGCGCAGGCGGGTCTTGGCCTCGGGATCGGCCTGGGCGATGGACGAAATCAGCGATTCCATCGCATAGCCGGCGGCCGGGTCGCTTTCCGCGATACGCGGGAGCGTGTGCATGACGGCGAAATTGGTCAGCGGCGCGTTGGAGGCAATGCGCTGCGCCAGTTCCAGGCCTTTGGTGAAGCCCTTGCCCAATTCAACCAGGTAGGTGGTCAGCCCCATGGCCTGGCCCTCTTCGGCCGAATACGTGCGCCCGGTCAGCATCATGTCCATCATGCGCGCGACCCCGATCAGCCGTGGCAGGCGCACCGAGCCGCCGCCGCCGACGAAGATGCCGCGGCTGCCCTCCGGCAGCGCGTAATAGGCCGAACGCTCGGCGACACGGACATGCGCCGAGGCCGCAAGCTCGAGACCGCCGCCGACCACGGCGCCGTGCAGCACAGCCACCACCGGCACCTTGCCGAACTGGATCTTCTCGAACGCACGGTGCCACAGGCGCGAATGTTGGATGCCTTCGCGCACATCGCGTTCTTTCAGTTCGGAAAGATCGAGGCCGGCGGAGAAATTGTCCCCCTCGCCCACCAGCAACACGGCGCTGATGTCGCCGGGCAGCATTCCGAAAAAGGCGTCGATCCCGATGACGGTGGTGTCGTCAAGCGCGTTGCGCTTGTGCGCGCGGTTGAGCCGCAGGATCGCGACGTCGCCCTGCCGTTCGGCGATGAGTGAGGCGGGCAGGGAAATGGATGAAAAATCTTGGCTGCTCTCGGACACGCGCGTTCTCTCCGCTGTCGTGCACCACGCATTGCTTGCGCCAGGGCACGGGGCGCACAGTAAACACGCGCTTTGCCGTATCGAGCAAGCCCGAGATGTGCGAGACCTTCCGCCGTGGCCGCAATACGCGCGGAATTATAGAACCTCGAACACGTCGAGATGCACCGCCAGCGCCTCGCGCCGGCCGCGCGCGATGGCCAGGATCCGGTTGAGCCAATCGGCATCGGGGTCCGAGGTCTCGAAACGCATCACGGTGCGAAAGTAATAGCGCGCCGGGTCGACGTCCTCGCCGCGCGCGAGCGCCGCCAGCACCTCCGGCGGCCCGTGGCGGAGCCCCTTGCTGTCAACCAGGATGCGCCCGCCGGTTGCGGTCTCGATGGTGTAGCGGGCCTGAATGTCGGCTGCGCCGTCGGCGCGGATGATCTGCCAGTCGGCGCCGCCGCGCAGCACTTTGCCGGTGAGGCGGGGGCCCTGAACGGTGCCGCCGATGATGTCGATGATGCGGCGCTGCCCATAGGGCGTGGGACCGAGCTCGAGGATCGGGCCCAGCTCGGCGCGAATGGTAAAGATTGGTTCCTGTCCCTGCATGATGGCCTTGGTTGGGGAATGAACGGCCCGGTCGGGCGCGAGCCGTCATTTGACCCTATGGACCACGCGCCGTAAATACGGGGCCGCACAAACCAGGAAATTTCTTGAATGGCGCGCATTTCGTCCCTCGCCGAAGCCATCGCCGATGCCGTCCGTGACGGCGATACCCTGGCGCTGGAAGGCTTCACCCACCTCATCCCGCACGCGGCGGGTCACGAGATCATCCGTCAGGGCCGCAAGCATCTGACGCTGATCCGCATGACACCCGACCTGATCTACGACCAGCTCATCGGCATGGGCTGCGTCGACAAACTGATCTTCTCGTGGGGCGGCAATCCGGGCGTCGGCTCGCTGCATCGCTTCCGCGACGCGGTCGAGAAGGGCTGGCCGCAGAAACTCGAGATCGTCGAGCACTCCCATGCGGCCATGGCGAACGCCTACGAGGCGGGCGCGGCGGGACTGCCGCTGGCGGTGTTCCGCGGCTACATCGGCGGCGACCTGCCCAAGGTCAACCCGAACATCAAGTACATCACCTGCCCGTTCACCGGCGAGAAACTCGCTGCCATTCCGGCGCACCGGCCGGACGTCGCCGTGATCCACGCGCAGCGCGCCGACAAGGCCGGCAACGTGATGATCGAGGGCGTGCTCGGGGTGCAGAAGGAAGCGGTGCTCGCGTCCAAGCGCTCGGTGGTGACGGTGGAAGAGATCGTCGACCAACTGCCCGAGCGCAGTCTCAACGCGGTGGTGCTGCCGAGCTGGACCGTCGGTCACGTGGTGGAAGTGCCGGGCGGCGCGTTCCCGTCCTATGCGCAGGGTTATTACGCGCGCAACAATGCCTTCTACAAGCAGTGGGACGAGATCGCGCGCGAGCGCGACAGCTTCCAGGCCTGGATGAAGGAGAACGTGCTGGAGAAGGGGCCCGAAGCCTTCGCCCAGTATGCGCGCAAACACCGTGCGGCGGCGGAGTGACGATCATGGCCGATTATAAGCCCAACGAGATGATGACCATCGCGGCCGCGCGCGCGCTCAAGAACGAGGACGTGTGCTTCGTCGGCATCGGCATGCCCTCGGCGGCGGCGAACCTCGCGCGCCTCACCCACGCGCCGGGCATTACGCTGATTTACGAATCCGGCACGCTCGCCACCAAGCCCAATGTGCTGCCGCTCTCGATCGGCGACGGCGAACTGTGCGAAACCGCGGTCACCACCGTGGCGGTACCGGAGATGTTCCGTTACTGGCTGCAGGGCGGGCGCATCAATGTCGGGTTCCTGGGCGGCGCGCAGATCGACAAGTTTGCCAACCTCAATACCACCACGGTCGGCCCCTACGACAAGCCCAAGGTGCGGCTGCCCGGTGGCGGCGGCGCGCCTGAGATCGCCACTTCGTGCGGCGAGATCTTCATCATCATGGCGCAGTCGAAGCGCGGCTTCGTGGACAAGCTAGATTTCGTCACCTCGATCGGCCACGTCTCCGGCGGCGACAGCCGGCAGAAGCTCGGGGTCAAGACCAAGGGTCCGACGCGGCTGATCACCGATCTGGCGCTGCTCGCGCCCGATCCGGAAAGCAAGGAAATGATGGTCGTTTCGCTGCACCCGGGCGTCACGCGCGAGCAGGTGCAGGAGAACACGGGCTGGGCCGTGAAATTCGCGGCGCAGGTGGGGGAGACTCCGGCGCCGACGGCGCAGGAGCTCGAGGTGTTGCGCGACCTGCAGGCGCGCACCGCGCTCGCCCATGCGGCGGCGTGAGCGCTTACATGAGCCGAAGACATCATCCTGAGGTGGCCGGTGCAGCCGGCCCTCGAAGGATGGCGGGCTATCAATCACGGGCCGTCGCCCTTCGAGGGCTTCGCTGCCGCGAAGCCGCCTCAGGGTGACAGGGAAAGGTGTGAAGGAAATGCGTGAAGCTTTCATTTGCGACGCGGTGCGTACGCCCATCGGGCGGTACGCCGGCGGGCTGGCCAAGGTGCGCGCCGACGATCTGGCGGCGACCCCGATCAAGGCGCTGGTCAAGCGCAACGCCAAGGCCGACTGGAGCAAGCTCGACGAGGTGTTTTTCGGCTGCGCCAACCAGGCCGGCGAGGATAACCGCAACGTGGCGCGTATGGCGCTGCTGCTCGCGGGGCTGCCGGACAATGTGCCGGGCGTGACGCTCAATCGTCTATGCGCGTCGGGCATGGAAGCGGTCGGTGCCGCCGCGCGCGCGGTGCGCGCCGGCGAAATGGATTTCGCCATTGCCGGCGGGGTCGAATCGATGACGCGCGCGCCCTTCGTGCAGGGCAAGAGCGAGGAGGCCTTCGCGCGCAAGGCCGAGATCTATGACACCACCATCGGCTGGCGCTTCGTCAATCCGCTGATGAAGCAGCAGTACGGCGTCGATTCCATGCCGGAGACCGGTGAGAACGTGGCCGAGGAATTCCAGGTCAGCCGCGCCGACCAGGACGCCTTCGCGCTGCGCTCGCAGCAGCGCGCCGCCAAGGCCCAGGCCGAGGGCTATTTTGCCGCCGAGATCGTGCCGGTCGAGATCGTCGGCCGCAAGGCGACCGTTACCGTCGATAAGGATGAGCACCTACGTCCCGACACCACGCTCGACCAGCTCGCCAAGCTGAAGACGCCGTTCCGCAATCCCGGCACGGTCACGGCCGGCAACGCTTCCGGCGTCAACGATGGCGCTGCTGCCGTCATCATTGCGTCGGAAGAAGCGGTAAAAGCGCATGGTCTGACACCGCGCGCGCGCGTTCTGGGCATGGCGTCGGCGGCGGTACCGCCGCGCATCATGGGGATCGGCCCGGTGCCGGCGTCACTGAAGCTGATGGCGCGGCTCGGCCATAAAATCGGCGACTACGATCTAATCGAGCTCAACGAGGCCTTCGCCTCGCAGTCTCTCGCGTGCATGCGCCAGCTCGGCCTCGCCGACGACGCGGAACAGGTCAATCCGCACGGCGGTGCCATCGCGCTCGGCCATCCGCTCGGTATGTCGGGCACGCGGCTGGTGCTGACCGCCGCGCACGGCCTCGAGACCCGGGGCGGCAAGCTGGGGCTCGCGACCATGTGCGTCGGCGTGGGCCAAGGCGTATCGTTGGCGCTCGAACGGGTCGGCTAAGGAACGCGAACGGACAACAAGGGGACGCAATTAATGTCGCTGATCTATCCGCGGGAAAGCCTCGCCGCTTTTCCAAAACACCTCAGCCCCGGCTACCGCAGCACGGCGAAGCGCTCGCCGTCGAAGCCGCTGATCCTGGTGCCGCACACGCTCTCCGAGCTCACTGGCCCCGTCTATGGCCACGACGCGATCCAGGAAGGCGACAACGATCTCACCAAGCAGGGCAAAGGCGAGCCGCTCGGCGAGCGCATCATTGTGCACGGCCACGTGCTCGACGAGGACAAGCGCCCAGTGCCGAATGCGCTGGTCGAGCTCTGGCAGGCCAATGCCTGCGGTCGCTATGTGCACATCGTTGATCAGCACCCGGCGCCGCTCGACCCCAACTTCACCGGAGGGGGCCGGACGGTCACCGACAAGGACGGCTACTATCGCTTCGTCACCATCAAGCCGGGCGCCTATCCGTGGGGCAACCACCATAACGCCTGGCGCCCGAACCACATCCACTTCTCGGTGTTCGGGCACTCGTTCCTGTCGCGGCTGGTCACCCAGATGTACTTCCCGGGCGATCCGCTGTTTCCGTATGACCCGATTTTCAACTCGGTTACTGATGAGAAGGCGCGCCAGCGCATGGTCGCGAGCTTCGACCTCGACAACACCATCCCCGATTGGGCGCTCTGCTTCCGCTTTGACATCGTGCTGCGCGGACGTGAGGCCACTCCTCTCGATACGGATAAACACTGACATGTCGGAATCGGAAATCACGCCGTCGCAAACCGTCGGCCCCTACTTCGCCTATGGACTTACGCCCAAGGGTCGCGCTCAATGGGACCCGAATGGCACCTATGCGTGGAAGGAAACCGTCGGCGATAATCTGGTTACGCCCGACGCGTCCGGCGAGCGCATACATATCGAAGGCGCGGTGATCGACGGCGACGGACAGCCGATCCCCGACGCCATGATCGAGATCTGGCAGGCCGATGCGCAGGGTCGCTACGCCAGCCCCTACGACAGCCGCGCGCTGCCCAATACGCAGTTCAAGGGCTTCGGGCGCTCCGCGACCAACAAGGACGGCGTCTACGGCTTCGACACTATCAAGCCGGGCGCGGTGCCGGGCCCGCAGGGCAAGAGCCAAGCCCCGCATATCGTGGTCGCTGTCTATTCGCGCGGCATGCTGCGGCAGGTCTATACGCGGCTGTATTTTTCGGATGAGAAGGCCAACGAGAGCGATCCCATCCTGGCGCTGGTGCCGGCCGAGCGGCGTGGGACGCTCATTGCCCGCAAAGAGTCGAAGGGCGGGCAGACGATCTACCGCTTCGACATCTGCGTTCAGGGCGAGAACGAGACGGTTTTCTTCGAAGTCTAGCCGTCTTTGCGCGCGATATCGGGGCGGAAGCGGGTGGCGATGCTGCCCACTTCCGCCCATTTATTTTGACTTGTGGGTGGGCAAAATCCCCCTCACTCAAAGAAGGCCTGGAATTAAGGGCCTGATTTCCGCAGCTGAGGCAGCGATAATACCATTAAATGGATTGGAATTGGCATCCCACCCACTCCGCCCAACTTTTTGAAATCGTGTTTTGTGGTTGACGAGGCCCTCGCGGCTTGGTTCGCTTAAGGGGAGGAACGGCCACCAAGAGCCGCACCCGGGAAACGTACCAGAAATGAGGGCCAACGCTCATGAACGAGCAGATCCTCCAAGAGATCAGCGATTTCTGCCGCCAGCGAGGCTTAGCCGAATCGACCTTCGGCCGCCGTGCCGTCAATGACGGCAAGCTCGCCAGCCGCCTGCGCAACGGCGGCCGCATAACCACCGACACCCTCGACCGCATCCGTGCTTTCATGGCCAGCAATGCCGACGGCGAGCCCGCGCGCCGGCGCATCCTGTTCGAACCCGCACCGCCGCCGTCGCCCCCGGCCGCGCCGCCGCCGCATACGTTGCCGCAGATCGCCGAGCCGGCACCGCCGGTGGCCTCGGGGCAGGCGAGCGACGATCCGCAGCGCAACTTCCGTTTCTTCGACAACCGGCAGAAATACCTGCTGTTCGTGAACACCTGCTCGGAGAAGTGGGAGGTCGCCAACCGCGTCGGTCTCGAACTCCACAACATCCACCCGCGCCCGCCGGCGGTGCGCGTGTTCGACGCCGGCGTTGGCGACGGCACCGTGCTCGCGCGCGTCATGCGCACCATGCACGACCGCTTCCCGACCATGCCGTTCTACATCGTCGGCAAGGAGATCAGCCTGGAAGACGTGCGGCTCACCCTGCACAAGATGGCGGACCGTTTCGTCGAGCATCCCTCGACGGTGTTGGTGCTGACCAACCTTGCCTATGCCGAAGCGCCGTGGCTTGCGGTGAAGTCGCTGTCGGCGGCCTCCAGCTTGGTCTGGAAGGAATTGGCGATGGACGGCAGCAGCGCCCACGCCTTCGAGAAGCAGATCACCGATCTAGAGCCGTTCCTGGCGGATGCCTGGAAGGCGGGCGTGTCGCCCAAAAGCGGCAACCCAGTCTACGACCGGCCGGTCATCCTGGTGATCTATCGCAACGACCACCGCTTCTTGCTCGACCAGATCATTCCAAAGCCGGGCGGCACCGTCGCCGACTACGATCTAGTGATCGCCTCGCAACCCTATCGCGCGCGCGCCTCGCGGCAGTTCAAGGCCAAGCGCGTGTTGGCGCCGCTTGCCCGCGCTATCGGGCCGGGCGGACGCATGATCGCCATCCATTCCTACGGACACGATCCGGGCATGGAGATCATCCATAAGGTATGGCCGGGCGACGAACCGTTCGCACACAGCCGCCATGACCTGCTCAAGGAAGTGAAACACGAACTCGGCCCTGCCGGCCGAGATCTCAACTTCAACGCCTATTCCGACCAGCGCTCGCTGTTCCGCTACGTCATGCACACGCTGCCGTCGGAAATCTCCTCGGCGGGCTCCTCGATCGGCACCTCCACGCTGCTCGCGGCCTGGAATGCCGCGATCTACGTGGCGCAGGTCGAAGACGACCGACTCTCGGATGTGAACAGCGACCGCCGCTACATCGAGGCGACCCGCGAGGTGCTGCAGAAGAATGGCGGGCTGTGGTTCTACGACGAGTCTTTCGTGATCTCGCGCCGGCGGGAGTGAGCGCCATGGAGGATCTCATGACCGTCGAGAACGCGCCTCGGACCGCGCCCGGCCCCGGCAACGTGGGACAGGGCTTCTCGCTCGAAGCCACCCGCCCAAGCGCGGACGAAATCGCGCGTCTGGCCGACACTGTGCCACCCGGCACCGCGGTCTATGTCACTGCGGTGCCGAGCCAGTCCGCCGCCGAGCAAGTACAGGCTGCCGTGCGCTTGCGCCGTGCCGGGTTGGAACCGGTCGCGCACATCGCCGCCCGCCGGTTGGCGAGCGTCGGACAGATGCGTGATCTCCTAATGGCCCTGCGCGATGAGGCCGACACGCGCCGGCTCTTGGTCATCGGCGGCGACGTTGACACGACGGGCCCGCTGCCCGACGCGCTTTCGGTGATCCGGCAGGGCAACCTGCGCGGCCTCGGCTTCGAGGAGATCGGGATCGGCGGCTATCCGGAACAGCATCCGCGCATTACGCCGGGCCGGCTCGAAGCCGCGCTCGACGAGAAGATCGCGCTCGCGGTCGCCCAAGGCTTGCGTGTCCACATCGTGAGCCAGTTCTCGTTCTCGCCCGACAGCATTCTTGCCTGGCTCAGGCAGTTGCGCGGTTGCGGCATCAACTGGCCGGTCCGGGCCGGTCTGGTGGGCCCGACCAGCGTGCCGTCGCTGCTGCGCTTTGCCCGCCGCTGCGGCGTGAATGCCTCGCTGCGCGGGCTCGCCTCCGGCGCCGCGACCGCCCTCATCGGGCACGTCGGACCCGGGCGCATCATCGAGGCGCTGTCGGCGGCCGAGGATCTGGGCGACATCGCGCTGCATTATTTTTCCTTCGGCGGAACGGTTGAAACCGCGCGCTACGCGTGCGAAGCCGCTGCGGGACGGCACGATGTTCATCGTGCTATGGCTCATCCCAATTAAGCCTGCCCGCCGGTGTCAGCGCTGGGCGGCCCACCTGCGGAGGAAAACATGACGCAACGCAAGAAACCGCCTTTCCGCGCCGACGAGGTCGGCAGTCTACTGCGCACCGCGCCGATCAAGGACGCGCGCGCCAAGCGCGAGGCCGGCCAGATCAGCGCCGCCCAGCTCAAGGAAGTCGAAGACCAGGAAATCATCAAGATCATCAAGAAGCAGGAGGAGGTCGGCCTTAAGCTCGCGACCGACGGCGAGTTCCGCCGCTCCTGGTGGCATTTCGACTTCTACGGCGGGCTCTCGGGCGTCGAAATCTACGAGCTCGATCACGGGATTCAGTTCCAGGGCGTGCAAACCAAACCGCGCTCAATCCGCGTGAACGGCAAGATCGGTTTCACCGACCACTACATGCTGGAGCACTTCAAGTTCCTGAAGGAACACTGCAGTGTTACGCCGAAGATGTGCATCCCGGCGCCCTCGACCTTCCATTTCCGGCTCGAGCCGGATGCGGTGAGCCGCGACGCCTATGCCAACCGCGACGCCATTTTCGATGATCTCGCCATCGCCTATCAGGACGCGATCAAGGCCTTCTACGCTGCCGGCTGCCGCTATCTGCAGTTCGACGACACCGCCTGGGCCTACCTCTGCTCGGAAGCCGAATTGCAGAAGGCGCGTGATCGCGGTCTCGACGTCGACCACCTGCAGGGCACCTATGCCAAGTGCATCAACAAGGCGCTAGAGGCCCGGCCTGCGGACATGACGATCACGACCCACGTCTGCCGCGGTAACTTCCGTTCGACGTTCATCTCGTCGGGCGGGTACGAGCCGGTGGCCGAGACGCTGCTCGCCAACTGCAACTACGACGGCTATTTCCTCGAGTACGACTCCGACCGCGCCGGCGGTTTCGAGCCGCTGCGCTTCCTGCCCAAGGGCAACAAGATCGTGGTGCTCGGCCTCATCACCTCCAAACAGGGCCAGCTCGAGAAGGCCGACGACGTCAAGAAGCGCATCGAGGAGGCGACCAAGTTCGTCGATCTCGACCAGCTCTGCTTGTCGCCGCAGTGTGGCTTCGCCTCCACCGAGGAAGGCAACGTGCTGGCGGAAGACGAGCAGTGGGCCAAGCTCAAGATGGTCGTCGATCTTTCAAACGAGGTCTGGGGCAAGTAAGCCTCGCCGCGAAAAACGACACGGTCATCACCGGGCCGGCGCATTGGCGCCGTGACCCGGTGATCCCGCTTAGAGAGGCAATGCCATCCTGAACGGGGTGGCCGGGATAGCTGCCATAAAGACGGCGCCTCGCGTCTTTGGCCCGGCCATGATGCAGGAGAGCAGAGAGGATATAAGAATGACCCAACGCACTAAACCGCCCTTTCGCGCCGATCACGTCGGCAGCCTGTTGCGCCCGGCGGCGCTGAAGGACGCCCGGGCCAAGCACGAAAAGGGCGAGATCGACGCCGCCGCGCTCAAGGCGATCGAGGATCGCGAGATCGAAGTCGTCGTCAAGAAGCAGGAGGAGGTCGGCCTCAAGCTCGCGACCGACGGCGAGTTTCGCCGCTCCTGGTGGCATTTTGATTTCTTCACTGGGCTCCAGGGCGTCGAGCTAATCGAGTCGGCGCCGATCAAGTTCCACGGTGTGGACACCAAGAGCCAGGCCATTCTCATCAACGGCAAGGTCGACTTCGCCGGTCACCCGCACATCGAGCATTTCAAATTCTTGAAGGCGCACTGCAACGTGGTGCCCAAAATGTGCATTCCGGCGCCCTCAACGTTTCACTTCCGTCAGGGCCGCAAGATGGTCAGCAAGGAGGTGTACCCGGACCTCGACGCATTTTTCGCAGACGTTGCCGCCGCCTGGAAAAAGGCAATCAAAGCGTTCTACGACGCCGGCTGCCGCTATCTGCAGCTCGACGACACTGCCTGGGCGATGATCTGCGATCCGCACGAGCGCGAAGAATCGCAAAAGCGCGGCGACGATCCCGACAAGCTGCCGGCGATCTATGCCGAGCTCACCAACGCGGCGCTCGCCGACAAGCCGGCGGACATGACCATCACCATGCACTCCTGCCGCGGTAACTTCCGCTCCACCTTCATCGCTTCGGGGGGCTACGAGTTCGTCGCCGAGCAACTGCTCGGCAAGACGAATTTCGACGGCTATTTCCTCGAATACGACACCGACCGCGCCGGCGGCTTCGAGCCCCTGCGCTTCTTCCCCAAGGGCGACAAGCAACTCGTTCTCGGCCTCGTCACCTCCAAGCAGGGTCGGCTCGAGCCGCGCGACGAGATCAAGAAGCGTATCGAGGAAGCGACCAAATACGTCGATCTCGAGCAGCTTTGCCTCTCCCCGCAGTGCGGCTTCTCGTCCACCGAGGAGGGCAACGTGCTGGCCGAGGACGAGCAGTGGGCCAAGCTGCGTATGATCGTGGAATTGGCCGAAGAGGTTTGGGGCTAGCGTCTCTTCCCGGGCGCAGCGCGGCATGAATGACGCGCTGCAGACCCGGGACCCAGCTTTCTGCTAAGGGAACCGGGCTCCCGGATCAGCGGGCAGCGCTTGCGCGCTACCTCGCATCGGGGGTGCGATTCCGGAGAGCCAATGCCCCTTTCCCCTGATATACTCCTCGCTCTCGACATCCCCGAGGTTGAGCACGCCTACGGCCCGCGCGATTGCATCCTGTACGCGCTCGGCGTCGGCCTCGGCCAGGATCCGGTGAACGAGGACGAACTCGCCTTCGTCTATGAGAAAAATTTGAAGGTGCTGCCCACGTTTGCCGCAGTGCAGGCCTACAATCCTTACGCGCTGCGCCGGCCCGAGGCGGGGATCACCTGGAATCAGGTCGTGCACGGCGAATTCAGTGTCGTTCTGCATCGGCCGATCGCGCCGCAGGGCACGGTGGTCAGCCGCGCGCGCATTCGCGACGTCATCGATAAGGGCGCCGCCAAGGGCGCGCTCATCTATTCCGAACGCAAGATCATCGACAAACCGAGCGGCGCGCTGCTCGCGACCATCAACGAGACTGTCTTCTGTCGTGGCGACGGCGGTTTCGGCGGCCCGAAGCGCCAGACACCGCCGCCGCACGCGTTGCCCGCGCGCGCGCCGGATGCCGTGGTCGATCTCGCCACGCGGCCCGAAATGGCGCTGGTCTATCGTCTCTCCGGCGACGTCAATCCGCTGCATGCCGAGCCAGCTTTCGCGCGCGCCGCCGGCTTCCCGCGCCCGATCCTGCACGGGCTTGCCACCTTCGGCGTGGCGGGGCATGCCTTGCTCAAGGCCTTGTGCGGCTACGATCCCGCACGGCTGACGGCCATGGCCGGGCGCTTCTCGGCGCCGGCCTTTCCGGGCGAGACCATCCGCACGGAGATATGGCGCGATCGCGCGGAAGTCAGCTTTCGCGCCCGCGTCGTCGAGCGCGACGTGGTGGCGATCGATCACGGGCGGGCGGAGGTGAATTGAACATGGCGAAAACGGACCACGGCAACGAAGATCACGCTGATATCCGTGGCGGCGTGCGGGCGCTCTGCGCCAAATTTCCCGGCGAATATTGGCGCGCGCTCGATCGCGAGCGCACCTATCCGACCGAGTTCGTGGCGGCGCTGACCGAAGGCGGCTATCTCGCGGCCCTAATCCCGGAAGAATACGGCGGCAGCGGACTAGGCATCAGCGCCGCATCAGCAATCCTGGAAGAAGTGCACCACGCCGGCGGCAATGGCGCAGCCTGCCACGCCCAGATGTACACGATGGGCACGATCCTGCGGCATGGCAGCAAGGCGCAGAAGGAAGACTATCTGCCGCAGATCGCAAGCGGTGAGTTGCGTCTGCAGGCCTTCGGCGTCACCGAGCCGACATCCGGCACCGACACGCTGTCCCTGCGCACGACCGCGCGCAAGGAAGGTGACCACTACGTCATCAACGGCCAGAAGATATGGACTTCGCGTGCCGAATACTCCGACCTGATGCTGCTCTTGGCGCGCACCACGCCGCGCGACCAGGTGCAGAAGCGCACCGACGGCCTGTCGGTGTTCCTGGTCGACATGCGGCTGGCGCTCGGCACCAGCATGACCATCACGCCGGTCCGCACCATGATGAACCACGCCACTACGCAGATCTTCTTCGACGATCTGCGTGTGCCGGCGGCGAACCTCATCGGCGAGGAAGGCAAGGGCTTCCGCTATATCCTCTCCGGCATGAATGCCGAGCGCATCCTGATCGCGTCGGAGTCGATCGGCGACGCCAAGTGGTTCATCGACAAGGCCACGGCCTACGCCAAGGAGCGCGTGCTGTTCGGCCGCCCCATCGGCCAGAACCAAGGGGTGCAGTTCCCGATCGCGCGGGCATACTCGCAGATGCGAGCCGCCGAGCTGATGGTGCACGAGGCCGCGCGGCTTTATGAAGCCGGCGAGGACATCGGCGAAGAGGCCAACATGGCGAAGCTGCTCGCGGCCGACGCGTCATGGGCCGCCGCCGACATGTGCCTGCAGACCCACGGTGGCTTCGGCTTTGCCGAGGAATACGACGTCGAGCGCAAATTCCGCGAGGCGCGGCTCTACCAGGTGGCGCCGATCTCGACCAACATGATCCTCTCCTATCTCGCCGAGCACGTACTCGGCCTGCCGCGGTCTTATTGACATGACCCTCCCTCTCGAAGGCATCCTCGTCGTCTCGCTGGAACAGGCGGTGGCGGCGCCGACTTGTACCTGCCGGATGGCTGACGCCGGCGCCCGTGTCATCAAAGTCGAGCGCCCGGAGGGTGATTTCGCCCGCGGCTACGACACCCTGGTTCACGGCGAAAGCGTCTATTTTGTCTGGCTCAACCGCGGCAAGCAGTCGGTGGTGCTTGACCTCACTAAGGACGACGACAAGGCGCTGCTCGAGGCCATGCTCGCCAAGGCCGACGTGTTCGTGCAAAACCTCAAGCCCGGCACCATCGCCAAGCTCGGCTTCGCGATTCCGCGCCTGCGCAAGGATTACCCGAAGCTGATCTGCTGCTCTATCTCTGGCTACGGCGAGAGCGGCCCTTACGCCCAGCGCAAGGCTTACGATCTTCTGATCCAGGCCGACAGCGGCCTGTCGTCGGTGACCGGCGGCCCGGGCGCGCCTGCGCGCGTCGGCGTTTCGGTGGTCGATATTGCCACGGGCATGAACGCCTACGAGGCCGTGCTCGAAGCGCTGATTCTGCGCGGGCGCACCGGCGAAGGCTCGGCGGTCAGCGTATCGTTGTTCGACGCGATGGCCGATTGGATGACGGTGCCGCTATTGCAGACTGAGGGCGGCAAGCCGCCGCAGCGCATCGGTCTCGCCCATCCGTCGATTTCGCCCTACGGCGTTTTCAAGACCCGCGACGGCGCCGATATTCTCATTTCAATCCAGAACGACCGCGAATGGCGGGTGTTGGCGGAGAAGGTGATGGGCGATGCCGAGCTTGCCGCCGATCCCCGTTTTGCCACGTTGATCCAGCGCACCGAGCGGCGGGGCGAGACCGACGGTCGCGTGCAGGCCGCTTTCGGCGCGATCGATGTCGCCGAACTCGAGAAGAAGCTCGCGGCCGCCGACATCGCCTTCGCGCGGGTCAATGATACGGCGCTGCTGGCCGGGCATCCGCACTTGCGCCGCATTACGGTCGACACGCCGAGCGGCCCCGCCTCGCTGCCGGCGCCCGCGGCCGTGCGGTCGGGCGCGCCGCGCACCTACGGGGCGGTGCCGGCGCTCGGCGCGCATTCGGAAATGATCAAGCAGGAATTTGGGGCTCGCTGAGCCTGCAGCGCTCACGCTTCCCCCTCTCCCACAAGGGGAGAGGGGAAGAGAGTACGTTGCAACGCCGGGGGTTATTCCAGCACCACCGCCTCTTCCATGTCCTCCTCGCTCGGCGCCTTCTTCTTCGACGAGCCGAGGATGAAGATGAGCGGAATGGTCGCCAGCGTCAGATACATCAGGAGCTTGTAGTCGTTGAGGTAGGCAATCATGTTCGCCTGCTCGGTGACGATCAGATCCATCAGCGCGCGGCCCTGGTCGGTCGCGAGGTCCAGATAGTGGTGGACGATGGGGAACTGCAGAGCGTCGTTGAAGGGCGTCACCTGCGCGGCGAGGCGCGCGTGCATGTAGGTGGTTTCGTCGGTCAGCCGGGCGATCACCATGGAGATGCCGATCGACGAGCCGATATTGCGCACCAGTGTCAGCATCGCGGTGCCGCCGGTGCGAAGATTGCCCGGCAGCGTCAGGAACGCGGCGGTGGTGATCGGCACGAACAAGAGGCCGAGCCCGACGCCCTGCACGATCGACGTGATGACGATGGTCTGCTGTGTGGTGTCGAACGAGAACCCGGTGAAGAAATAGAGCGTGCCGCCCGACAGCAGTAGTCCGGCCAGGATCAGCCAGCGCGTTTCGAACAGCCGCATCAGCCGCGGCGCCACCATCATGGTCAGCAGTGTGCCGACGCCGCGCGAGCCGAGCAGGAAGCCGGCAGTCTGGATTGGATAGCCGAGCAGCTTCTGCATGAATGGCGTCACCAGCGCCATGGTGCCGAACAGCACCACGCCGATCACCACCATGAATGTGCAGCCCGCCACGAAATTGCGGTCCTTGAACAGGTCGAACTGCACGAACGGTCGATCCGTGGTGAGCGAATGCGCGAAGAAATAATAGAAGCCGAAGGCCGAGATGATGGTCTCGATCCAGATTTCGTCCGCCCCGTACCAGCCCACCTGCTCGCCGCGGTCGAGCAGCAGTTGCAGCGACCCGATGCCGATCGCGAGGGCGATGAAGCCGAACCAGTCGAAACGTAGGTGCTCATGCCGATCGGTCTCGTCCATGAACAGCATCAGGCCGAACACGGTGATGATGCCGATCGGCAGGTTGATGAGGAAGACCCAGTGCCAGGAGTAGTTGTCCGTGAGCCAGGCGCCGAGCGTCGGGCCCATGATGGGCCCCAGCATGACGCCGATGCCCCAGACCGCCATGGCGCCGCCGCGCTCCTCGGGCGTGTAGGCGTCGAGCAGCACCGCCTGCGACAGCGGCACCAGCGCGGCGCCCGCCATGCCCTGCATCAGCCGGAACAGCACGATCTCGTCGATGTTCTGCGCCAGCGCGCACAAGAGCGACGAGAAGGTGAATCCGGCGACGCAGACGATGAACAGCTTCTTGCGGCCGAAGCGGTCGGCGAGCCAGCCCATGGGCGCGGTCATGATGGCCGAGGCCACGATGTAGGAGGTCAGCACCCAGTTGATCTGGTCGAGCGACGCCGACAGCGAACCCTGCATGTAGGGCAGCGCCACGTTGGCGATCGTCGTGTCGAGCGCCTGCATGATGGTGGCGGTCATCGCGCACACCGTCAGCATGGTGCGACGCATGCCGGGCTGCAAGGCGGCGGCGGTCATCTCGGCTTACTTCCCGTGCGCGAAGGCGAGGAAGCCGGGTAGGCGGCTGTGATGCGTGTCGATGTCGACCGTCACGCTCATGCCGGCGCGCAGCAGGTGCGTGTCCTCGCCCTTGTCGAACACGATGCGTACTGGCACGCGCTGCACCACCTTGACCCAGTTGCCGCTGGCGTTCTGCGGCGGCAGGATCGAGAACTGCGCGCCGGTGCCGGGGCTCACCGACTGCACAGTGCCGTGGAAGACGTGGTCGGGGAAGCTGTCGACGTCGATGGTCACGTTCTGGCCGGGGCGCAGATAGGTGATTTCGGTTTCCTTCGGATTGGCTTCGACCCACGGCGCTTGGTCGTCGATGACGCTCAAAACCGGCGAGCCGGCGGCGATGAAGCGGCCGAGCTGGATGTTGTCGACCTGGGTCGCGGTGCCGGAGATCGGCGCGCGGATCACGGTATGCGCGAGATTGCGCTTGGCGTCGTCGACCGCAGCCTGGGCCTGCACGTAGGCGGGGAATTTGGCGAGCGGCAGGTTGGGGTCGTCGAGCAGTTGGGCGAGCGCGACGTCGTATTGCTGCTGCGCGTACTGCGCCTGCAGCTGCGCGGCCACCATGCCGGCGGCGGCGGTGTCGCGGTCGGCCTGCGAGCCCGCTTGAGAGGCGAGCAGTTTCTGCTTGCGCTCGACGTCCTGCCTCTTGAGCGCGACGTTCTTGTGCGCAAGATCGATCAGCGTCGCCAACGACTTCGCCGTGGTCTTCAACTTGCCGTATTCGGTGCGCGCGGCAAGGAGCTTGGCCTGCGCCTGGTCGAGCGCGAGCTTGTAGGGCTCGGGATCGAGCTTGAACAGCTCATCGCCCGGCTTGACGTGCTGGCCTTCCACCACGGCGACGTGGACGATCTTGCCCGACACGTCCGGCGTGATGAGAACCTTCTGGGCGCCGATATAAGCGTTATCGGTCGAGATGTAGCGCCCGCCCATGAGATAGAAAACCGCGCCGCCGATCACGGCGACCAACGGCAGCACCACCAGCAGGATCGTGCGCAAACCGCGCCGCTTCTTGGGGCTGGCTTTGGCAGGAGCCGCGCCGGCTATTCCGGCGCCTGTTCTGGCGTCGGGCTGGGCCTTGGCTTCGGGGGCTTCTGCCGCGGGCGCCTGCGGTGCGTCGTCGGCAGGAACGATCTTCAGGGCTTTGTCACTCATTGGGCATTGACCGTTTCGGATTGGGATTGCGTCGTGTTCTGCGCGATGGCGGCGCGCAGATTGTCTTTCATGCTCATCAGGGCGCTCAGTAGCCGCTTGCTGGTGGCGTGGTCGAAGCCCTCGAGCACGGTGTCCATCATTTCGGTGCCGAGCCGGGCGAGCTGTTCCAGCAGCGGGCGCGCGGCGGGGGTCAGGTAGAGCCGGTTGGCGCGGCGGTCCTTGGGGTCGGGCCGGCGCTCGATCAGGCCGTTTTCGGCCAGCCGGTCGAGCAGGCGGGTCAGCGAGATCGGCTGCAGCTCCAGGATATCGGCGAGTTCGGACTGCTTGAGGCCCTCGGAGCGATCGAGCCGCACCAGCACCACCCACTGGGCGCGCGAGATGCCGAACTGGCGCGCGCGCTGGTCCGCGTAGGTCCGCATCATCCGGGCTACGTCCATGAGATGAAAGGCGATTTCGCGCTCTGGCGACAGCGTGATCATGCCGAAATCCTGTTGGGAAGCACTGATATAATAAGCACCCTTATAATAAGTGCAATCGGTCTTTTGTCGAATGGTTGTCGCTTCCTTGCCGTGCCTGTGAACACGGCCTGCCGGCGGCGCGACCGCAGCCAAGACCGGAGCAAGGCCCGGTGACGCGCCCGCGTCGCTCGGGCAAAGTCGGGGGTGGAAACGAGCCTCAGGAAGGACTTCAAAGAATGGAAATCGGTTTTATCGGTCTCGGCAACATGGGGGGTCCGATGGCCCGCCGGCTGGCCGAGGCGGGGCACAATCTAGTTGTTTACGACACCCGCAATGACGCGGTGGCCCCGCTGGTCGCGCTCGGAGCGAAGGTCGCGTCCTCGCCGCAGGATGTCGCCGACCGGGTCGAGACCGTGATGGCGAGCCTGCCGTCGCTGCAAATTTCCGAGAAGGTCGCGACCGGCGAGGGCGGCGTCATCCACGGCAAGCGTATCAAGCGCTTCATCGACCTCTCCACGACCGGCGCGCCCATGGCGATCAAAATCGCCAGCGAGCTGGCGAAGAAGAACATCGTGCAGATCGATTGCCCGGTCTCCGGCGGCGTCGGCGGCGCGAACAAGGGCACGCTTGCCGTCATGGTATCGGGGCCGACGGCCGACGTCGACCAGGTGAAGGACGCGCTTGCCGTCTTCGGCAAGGTCTTCATCATCGGCGACAAGCCCGGCATGGCGCAGACCATGAAGCTCGCCAACAACTTCCTCTCCGCCGCCGCCATGGCGGCGACGTCGGAAGCGGTCGCCATGGGCGTGAAGGCTGGGCTCGACGCCTCCCTCATGATCGACGTCATCAACGCCGGCTCCGGCCGCTCCACAGCGACCGAGCAGAAATTTCCGCAGGACATCCTGAACCGCCGCTTCGCCTACGGCTTCGGCACCGCGCTGATGCTCAAGGACGTGCGGCTCTGCTTTGCGGAATCGGAATCGCTCGGCGTGCCGAATGCGGTCATGCGCACCGTGCTGGATCAGTGGGAGGCGACGAACTCGGAATACGGCGGCGACAGCGACTTCACCAACATCGTCAAAATGATCGAGAAGCGCGCGGGCGTCACGGTGGGAGGAAACAAGAAATGAGCGACGATATCCATGAAGTTTACGCCGTGAAGTATGCGGAGCACGCGCGCATGCGCTCCGAGAACTACATTTTCGGCGATCCCCACGATGCCATGACCTCGATTGCCTATTACGTCTGGGTCATCAAGGGCCCGCATGGGACCTTCGTGTGCGACACCGGCTTCGATGACGCGGCGGCCAAGGAGCGCGGGCGCACGATCACGCACCCGGTGGGCGAGGGCATCAAGGCGTTGGGAATCTCGCCCGACAAGGTCGATCACGTCGTCGCCACGCATATGCACTGGGACCACGCCGGCAACTACGACCTGTTCCCCAACGCGCGCTATCACGTGCAGGACACCGAAATGGCCTACTGCACGGGCCGCTGCATGTGTCATCAGATGATGCGCATTCCATTCAGCGAAAGCGATGTGCACGCGATGGTGAAGAAGGTGTTCGCCGAACGTGTCGAATTCCATGACGGCGCGGAAGAGCTCGCGCCCGGCATCACGGTGCACAAGATCGGCGGCCATTCGAAGGGCCTGCAATGCGTTCGGGTGAAAACGCGCGTCGGCTACGTGGTGGTGGCGTCGGACTGCTGCCATCTTTATTCGCACATGGACGAGGGCCGCGTGTTCCCGATCACCTACAGCGTCGCCGACACGCTGGAAGGCTACAAGACGCTGAAGAAGCTCGCCTCCGCGCGCCACCAAGTGGTGCCGGGGCACGATCCGGAGGTGATGAAGCGCTATCCGTCGGCGGGCCCGAACCTCGACGGGTGGGTGGCAAGGCTGGATGTGGAGCCGAAAGCGTAACGGCACGGCGGTGCCGTGCCTCCCCTCTCCCCTTGCGGGAGAGGGTGGGTCCTCTCCCACAAGAAGAGAAGGGAAGCGAGAATGCTGCGCGCTCAGAGAAACTACACCAACCCCAAATCCCCGAATGCCGCCTTGTGGTGCTCGGCGCTTGCCGGTGAAAAGCAGCAGAAGATGACTTGCGCCATGCCGCGCGGATGCGCCGCAATCTCCGCCGCCACGGTGCCGACGGCAATGCGGGCGGCGCGGTCGGCAGGGAAGCCGTAGATGCCGGTCGAGATCGCCGGAAACGCAATCGAAGGCAACGTGTAGTCGGCGGCGAGCGTTAGCGCCGCGCGGTAGCAACCGGCGAGCAATTCATCTTCGTGCTTGGCGCCGCCGTGCCACACCGGTCCGACCGCGTGTATGACGTGGGCCGCCTTGAGCCGATAGCCCCCAGTGATCTTGGCGCTGCCGGTGTCGCAGCCGCCCAGGCTCTCGCATTCGGCCAGCAATTCCGGCCCGGCGGCGCGGTGAATGGCGCCGTCGACGCCGCCGCCGCCAAGCAGCGAGGTGTTCGCCGCGTTGACGATGGCTGTGACGTCGAGCGTGGTGATGTCGGTGACGATGACGCCGAGCTGCGTCTTGCCGATTTCGGCGGTGAGGGTGGTCATCTCAATCCGTCACCCTGAGGTGCGAGCGCGTAGCGCGAGCCTTGAAGGGTGGCGGCCGCCATCCTTCGAGGGCCGCTTGCGGCGGCCACCTCAGGATGACGGTTTGAAGTCGGCGCGACAAGACGCATCAATCCGCGAACGTCTCCGCCTCCAGGTCAACGCTGCCGCGCACGCCGATATCCGCATAATGCGCGTCGAGGAATCGCCGCGCCGCGCGTTCGCCCAGCTTGCGCAGGAGCTCGAACGACTCGTAGTCGTTACGCAACCGGCTGGCCGACGAGAGCCGCTCGCCCAGGCCTTCCAACACGATGCGGTGAACGCGGATATGGCGGTAGGGTTTGCGGCCGGCTCGGCTTGGGGCCTGCCCCTGCGCGATCATGCGGTTGACCAGCTCGATGGTGCGCAGCTCGCCCATCAGCGGCGAATTGAAGGTGATCTCGTTCACGCGCGCCATGATCTCGCGGGTGGAATGCGGGATCTTGCGCCGCACCAGCGGATTGATCTGCACGATAAGCAGGTCTTCCGTGTCGGTCTCGCGGAAGAAGGGATACAGCACCGGATTGCCGAGATAGCCGCCGTCCCAGTAAGGCACGCCGTCGATCTCGACCGCGCGGAACACGGTCGGAAGGCAGGCCGACGCCATCACCGCTTCGGCGGAAATTTTGTCGTGCGGAAAGACGTGCAGGCGCCCGGTCTGCACATTGGTGGCGGCGATGAACAGCGGCCGCGGATCGGCGCGCAAGCCTTCGAAGTCTACGAAACGCTCGATCAGGTCCTTGAGCGGATTGATATTGAGCGGGTTGAAGTCGTAAGGCGAAAAATAGTCCGACCAGATCGAGAGCCAATCGAGCCCGGGAGAGGTGTTCGGCACCAGCGAGAACAGCTTGCTGACGACGGCGCGCTGCAGTTCGGGCAGGTCGCCGCCGAGGCTTGCGGCTTTCCAGAAATCGGCGAGCCGTTTGCGTGCCTCGTCGGCGCCGCCGCGCTTGAGGCCGTCCGCCAGCATCACCGCGTTGACCGCGCCCGCCGATGTGCCGGAGATGCCGTCGAAGACCAGCCGGCCGTCCTTGATCAGATGATCGAGCACGCCCCAGGTGAAGGCGCCGTAGGCGCCGCCGCCCTGTAGCGCCAGGTTGATGCGCTTCGGGCTCTTGGGGCCGTCGGGTGAACCGCCGCCGCCGTCGCCGCGAAACGCGCGGGTGATGAAGTCGATCATGCCGAGTTCACTCCGTCATTCCGCGCGCAGCGTGAGCGATGCCTTGTTCGAGCCGTGATGCAAATTCCGTTCGTTTCCGCGAAAGCGGGAATCCAGAGCCCAAAAATGCACATCACGTTGTTTGGCCCTGGGTCCCCACTTTCGCGAGGACGAACGGCGACTTATTGCGCCGTCCAGCCGCCGTCGATCGAATAGGCCGAGCCTGTGATGCTCGCCGCGGCCTCGCCCGAGAGGAACACCGCCAGCGCGCCGATATTCTCCGGCTTGGTGAAGTCGTGCATCGGCTGCTTCTCGGAAACGAGTGCCACCTTGGCCTCGTCGAATGTCTGGCCGCTTTCCTTGGCGCGCGCCTCGATCTGCTTGGCCACCAGCGGGGTCAGCACCCAGCCCGGGCAGATGGCGTTGCAGGTGATGCCGTCATTTGCGGTCTCGATCGCCACCACCTTGGTAAGGCCGACGAGGCCGTGCTTGGCGGCGACGTAGGCCGCCTTCTGGCCGCTCGCGACCAGGCCGTGCGCCGAGGCGATATTGACGATGCGGCCGAACTTGCGCGCCTTCATGCCGGGCACGGCGGCGCGGATGGTGTGGAACGACGACGACAGGTTGATGGCGATGACCGCGTCCCACTTCTCGGTCGGGAAGTCCTCGATGTTGGCGACGTGCTGGATGCCGGCGTTGTTGACCAGGATGTCGAGCTTGCCGAAGGCCTTCTCGGTCTCGGCCACCATGGCGGCGATCTCGGCCGGCTTCGACATGTCGGCGCCGGAATAGCGCGCCTTGACGCCGAAGTCCTTCTCGAGGCCGCTGCGCTCCTTCTCGATGGCGGCGCCGTCGCCGAAGCCATTGAGCATCACGTCGGCGCCGGCTTCCGCCATGGCGCGGGCGATGGCGAGCCCGATCCCCGAGGTGGAGCCGGTGACCAGCGCGGTTTTGCCTTTGAGCATGGGAGTCCTCTTGAAGCTTTCGTGCACGGCCTCCGGAAAATAGGCCGGCAGGGAGGCGTCGCGCCCCGGGGCGGGCCGGAAAGCTGCCCCTATTTTTGTTGCGGTGCAATAACTATCTGGTGCGGCAGCTTTCGCGATTCCAGCGTTATCGCGTTAGACTTACGGCGAAAGGCAGGGCGCAAGATTGGCCAAACAGCAATCCCAGACGGTGTTCCCGGAGCCCGGTCACGACCACGACCGCTGCGCCCATGATGCGCTTGCGCACGCCGAGGCAATATGCACCGCCCGCCACGAGCGGCTGACGCCGATCCGCCGCCGCGTGCTGGAGGCGCTGCTTGCCAGCCACCAGCCGCTCGGCGCCTACGAACTGATCGACCGGCTGGCCGAGGACGGCCCGCGCCCGGCCCCGATCACCATCTACCGGGCGCTGGACTTCTTGCGCGAGCAGGGGATCGTCCACCGCATCGAGAGCCGCAACGCCTTCATCGCCTGCGTGCACAATCACGACAGCGGCGATCCGGTGGTATTCCTGATCTGCGAGCAGTGCGGCGCGGTCGGCGAGGCCGCTTCCGCCGCTGTCGCCGACATCATCCGCCAGGCCGCGCGCGCCGCCGGCTTCACCCCGAAGACGCCGGTAATCGAGATCTACGGCACCTGCGCGCACTGCAAGGCCGCGACCTGAGGCCGGCGCGCGCGCCGCGGCGCATGCGCCCTATCGCGAACGCCGCGTGGTCACCCGCTGCCGCCCGCGCTAGAAGGCGGGCCTCGCCGCCGGGAATGCCATGACCGACTCGCCTGCCGCCAAATACCACCACGTCACCCGTCCGCTCGATGCGCTGGCGATCGGCGCCATCGTGCTCTTGTGCCTGTCGTGGGGCTTCAACCAGGTCATGGTGAAGCTCGCGCTCCCCGACATTCCGCCGCTGATGCAGGCCACGATCCGCTCGTCGGCGGCGACGCTGCTGGTGGGCGGCTGGTGCATTGTGCGCGGCGTGCGGCTGTTCGAGCGCGACGGCACCCTCATCCCGGGGCTGATCGCCGGCGTTCTGTTCGGCCTCGAGTTCCTGTTCAGCTATCAGGGGCTCAAGTTCACCACCGCGACGCGGGCGGTGCTGTTCATCTATCTTGCGCCGTTCTTCGTGGCGCTGGGTGCACGCCTCGTGCTGCCGGCGGACCTGATGCGTTGGCGGCAATGGATCGGGCTCGGACTTTCCTTCGGCGGCATGGTGGTCGCCTTCGGCCTGCCGACGCCGGCGCTCGATCCGCACCAGACGCTCGGCGATCTGTTCTGTGTGGCCGCTGCCGCGTTCTGGGCCATGACGACGCTCACCATCAAAGCGAGCCGGCTCAACCGCGCGCCGGCCGAAAAGGTGATGCTCTACCAGCTCATCGTCTCGGCGCCGCTCCTAGGGATTGCCGCCTGGGCCGCCGGCGAGCACGTCACCCACTGGCCCTCGGCGGTGGCGCTTGGCGCGCTTGCCTATCAGACCTTCTGGGTGGTGAGCGTGACGTTCGTGATCTGGTTCGCACTGATCGCGCGCTATTCGGCCAACCGGCTGTCCGCGTTCTCGTTCCTCACGCCGCTATTCGGGGTGGCCGCCGGCCATCTGGTGTTGGGTGAGCCGCTGACGCCGGCCTTTGCCGCCGCCGTCGCGCTGGTGGCCGCCGGGCTGGTGCTGGTCAACAGGGTGCGCTGATGCCACGGGTCCGGTGAGGTGAAAGCGCAATCGCTTGCGGCCTGGACGGTGTCGTGAAAGCCGATCAACGCAGCGCGGCCGCCTGGGCTCGCCACCGGTGTGTCGTCGGTACGGACGAACTGGCCGTTCTCGGAAGCCCCGCCGGCGCGACGCAGAGGTCGGCCGATCGGGGGTCAGAGGTCATGGCGGCGACGCAAATCGGGGTTATATCGGCCCTAATGGAGGCCGGGCCGCGCCATTGCCGCGCCATTGACGCTGTCGGCGCGCTCTGGCACTCCGGTCGGCGGGAACCGTAGCCCGCGCTGCCGGGTTGTCGTGCGTGGCCCCGGAACTCGCCGGCTTTCCGAGAAAAGTACGCGCAAACAAGAAGTTATATCCGATGAGCATGACCACGATCGATCGTCACAAGACCGTCGGCGTCGATGTCGGCGGCGTCATGGTGGGCGGCGCCGCCCCCATCGTCGTGCAGTCGATGACCAACACCGATACAGCCGATGTCGACTCGACCGTCCGCCAAGTGGCAGCGCTGGCGCGCGCCGGCTCCGAGATCGTGCGCATCACCGTCGACCGAGACGAGGCGGCGGCCGCCGTGCCGCACATCAAGGAGCGGCTGCTGAAGATGGGCGTTACCGCACCCATCGTCGGCGACTTCCATTACATCGGCCACAAGCTGCTCAACGACCACCCGGCCTGCGCCGAGGCGCTCGACAAATATCGCATCAACCCCGGCAATGTCGGCTTCAAGGGTAAGCGCGACCCGCAGTTCACCCAGATCGTCGAGATGGCGATCAAGCACGGCAAGCCGGTACGCATCGGCGTCAACTGGGGTTCGCTCGACCAGGAACTGCTCACCAAGCTGATGGACGAGAACTCGGCCTCGCCCAATCCGCGCGACGCGCGCGAGGTGATGCACGAGGCCATGGTGCAGTCGGCGCTCTTGTCGGCCGCGCGCGCCGAAGACATCGGCCTGCCCAAGAACCGCATTATCCTTTCCGCCAAGGTCTCGTCGGTGCAGGATCTGATCGCTTGTTATCTCATGCTCGCCAAGCGCTCCGACTACGCTCTGCATCTCGGGCTCACCGAAGCCGGTATGGGCTCGAAGGGCATCGTCGCGTCGTCGGCCGCCATGGGCGTGCTGTTGCAGCAGGGCATCGGCGACACCGTCCGCATTTCGCTGACGCCAGAGCCGGGCGGCGACCGCACCAGAGAGGTGCAGGTCGCGCAGGAGCTGTTGCAGACCATGGGCCTGCGCACTTTCGTGCCGCTGGTCGCGGCCTGTCCCGGCTGCGGCCGCACCACCTCGACCACGTTCCAGGAACTCGCCTCCGACATCCAGGGCTTCATCCGCGACTCCATGCCGGCGTGGAAGACGCGCTATCCGGGCGTCGAGACCCTCAACGTCGCGGTCATGGGCTGTATCGTCAACGGCCCGGGTGAATCCAAGCACGCGGATATCGGCATCTCATTGCCCGGCACCGGCGAACAGCCGACAGCGCCGGTGTTCATCGACGGCAAGAAGGCCGCCACGCTACGCGGGCCCACGCTTTCAGCCGAATTCAAGCAGATGGTCATCGACTATATCGAGCGCCGTTTCGGCGCCGGCACGCGGACCGCCGCCGAGTGAACGCCAAGACATTCGTGATCGGCTTTCTCGCGGTCATGGCCGCGGTGGTGGTGGCGTCCGCCTATATGAGCTTCACGGTCGCGCCGACCGACAAGGTCATCGTGGCGCGAAAGTCGCCGGACGGCCGCTACAAGGCGGTGCGCGAGCGCCTGACGCGCAAGGGCGATCCCAAATTCTGCGCCGACAGCATAGGTGTATTCCTGGCGGTCTATCCGGACAGCTTCGTCGAGAGCAACAAGGTCTACGAGGTCTACGCCGGGCCATGCGCCACCGCGACGGGCGATACGCCCTTGCCGGCGCTCAAGTGGCTGTCGAACACGCAGCTTCGCGTCACCTACACGCCGCCGCCGAAATCCGACGACGTCAAGCTGAAGATGAAGACGCTCGATCCGTCGAAGTACGTGCACGTGGAATACGCTGCGCGGTAGCGGCAACTCAAGACCCGCAAAAAAATGCCGGCCGTGACTACCGCGGCCCGCTCCGCGACTCAGGCTACAATGCCCATCCTTCCCGCTGTTGCCGGGTTTCAAACCAAGCGGATGGACATCATGAACAAGCTTCAACCGGTTCCCCTCGGCCTCGCCTTCGGCATTCTGTGGGCCGTGTCCGTGTTCATTCTCGGCCTCACCGCCATCGGCAATTGGGGCAGCGGCATCGTCGCCGGTCTTGGCACGCTTTATATCGGCTACGGCCCGTCGTTCGTCGGCGCCCTCATCGGAGCGGTCTGGGCTTTCTTCGATGGCCTCATCGGCGGCTTCATCCTCGCCTGGCTCTATAATCTGCTGGCGAAGTAGCTCTTCGCCTCCTTGACCGCCGCTTTGCCCCGGTCATTCCGGGGCGCGAGCGTCAGCGAGCGAACCCGGAATCCAGGGCGGCAGGCATCGTGCATTGTGGCTCTGGATTCCGGGCTCGCGGACTTCGTCCGCGCCCCGGAATGACAATGGGGCTAAATCCACCCGCCGCCGTCGTGCCCGCGGTTGGCGAGGCTCGCCTCTTCCAGATCCAGTTCGTACTCGATGCGGCGGCGCGCTTCGTCGGTGATCCGGCCGTCGCGCAAGAGTTCGTAGATGAAGGCGCGCTCGGCATCGATCAGCTCTTTCTTGAGTGCCGCACTCTGGCGGGTGTGGTCGAGGCCATCCGACAGATCGCGCGGCAATATCTGCGCGCGGCTCAAGTTGCGCGTGCGCAGCAGTTCGAGCACGTCGTCGGGCACTTCGCGTTCGCCGGCGAGCGCTTCAAGCCGCTGTTCCACTTGTCGCAGCGCCGCCTGGCGCGCTTCGAGCTCGGCCTGGATCTCGCTCAGGTGCTCGACTTGGCCATGACGGTTGAGGCCGAGCGCGCGCACGACGGCCGGCAGCATGAGCCCCTGACCGATCAGCGTCACGATGATGACGCCAAAGGTCACGAACAGGATCAGGTCGCGGTGCGGAAACGGCGTGCCGCTCAAGGTCGCGTACGGAATAGCCAAGGCGGCGGCGAGCGACACCACGCCGCGGATGCCGGTAAACGCGAGCATGAACACGCTCTGCCACGGTGGCGAAGGATCGCGCCGGGCGAGCGGCGGAATCAGCCAGCGCGGCAGATAGGTTGCCGGAAACACCCAGACGAAGCGCGCGGCAATCACGATGCCGACGGTAAGGGCTGTGGCGCCGAGGAGTGTGAGGATCGTGAAGGGATGTCCGTTTTCGATCAGCGTGCGCGCTTCCAGGCCGGTGACCAGGAACACCAAGCCTTCGATCAGATAGACCAACAGATCCCAGAAGAAGATGCCCTGCAGCCGCGTGGCGGAGGAGATCAGCAGCGGCCCCTTCCAACTCACATAGAGCCCGCAGGCGACGGTCGCCAGCACGCCGGAGCCGCCCAGATGCTCCGGCACCCAGAAGGCGAGATAGGGCGTCATCAGCGACAGCGTGACCTCGACGCGCGCGTCGTGCGCCCAATGCCGCAGCCGCAGGCTCAGCCAGCCGACCGCGACACCGTAGATGATCTCGCCGACAACGATTGCGCCGAAGGTGCTGGCGGCCTTCTCGGCCGAAAACGCGCCCGTGACGACGGCGGCGACGGCGAAGCGATAGAGGATGAGGGCGGTGGCATCGTTGGCGAGCCCTTCGCCTTCCAGCACGACGACGAGACGGCGCGGCAGGCCGAGCTGGCGCGCGACGGCGAGCGGCGCCACCGCGTCCGGCGGCGCCACGATGGCGCCGAGCACGAAGCCGGCGGGCCAGGAAAAATCCAGCAGATAGTGCGCCGCCGCCGCCGTCGCGCAGGCGGTGAATATGACGCCGCCAAAGGCGAGCAGCCCGATCGGCCTGAGGTTGAATTTGAACTCGCGCCAGCTCATGGCGACGCCGGCGGAGTAGATCAGCGGCGGCAGGATGACGAGCAGCACGACTTCAGGCGCCAGCGACACCCGCGGCAGGCCGGGCAGAACGGCCATGACAATGCCGGCGATCACCAACAGGATCGATGGCGGCAGACTGAGCCGGCGCGCCAGCACGGCGACCGCGGCCAGCACCGCGAGCATGAACAGCAACGTCTGCATGATCGCGGTCATTGGGCTTCCCTGGGGGCTTCCTGGGGGTTTCCTGGCGCCTCCGGCCGGTTCAGCCGCCGGCGAGCGTGCTGGAAACCAGATTGGACACCAGGTTCACCGTCAGCGCCAGTACGGTCAGATTGAAGAAGAAGGCGAAGACGCCGTGCACGGTCGCCATGCGGCGGATCACCTTCGAGCTGATGGCGACGTCGGAGACCTGCGAGGTCATGCCGATCACCAGGGAGAAATAAAGAAAATCCCAATAGAGCGGGTGCTCGTCGCCGGGAAAGGCGAGCCCGCCGATCACGCCGTCGCGGCGTTCGCCGTAGTATTCGTGCGCGTAATGCAGGGCGAAGATCGTGTGCACGAAAGACCACGACATGACGATGGTCAGCATGGCCAGCAGGGCGGGGCCGAGGTCACTCGCGTGCGGGCCCGGGCGGGCGCTGCCGAGTTCGACCACGATGGCGATCAGGCTCGCGATCGTGGCGACGAGGGTGAGCACCAGAATGACGAGCGCGCCTTCGTCCTGCTCGGCCGCGCGCTTGCGGATGCGGGCCTCGTCGGCGCGCAGCATCATGATGTGGGTGGTGACGAGATAGAGCGCGAGGCCGACGTTCCAGCCGAGCAGCAGCCGCGTCGGCGGATGCCAGGCGAGCGGTGCCAGCATGGCGACGGCGGCGCCGACGAGCGCGGCGATCAGCAACTTGGCATGCAGCCGGACGAGGCGGACCGATGCGTGAGCGAGCGGCGATGACCGGCGTGCCATGGCGCATCCGGCCCGCTCAGGCGCGCCGCTCCGCGATGAAATGGGCGGCGTCGCGCAAGGTATCCGCCTTGGCGCCGAACGGCGCCAGCGCGGCGTCGGCATCGTCGATGAGCGCGGCGAGCCGCTTGCGGGCGCCGTCGATGCCGAGGATGGAAACGAGCGTGCCCTTGCCGGCGGCGGCGTCCTTGCCGGCGGCCTTGCCGAGCGTGGCGGTATCACCTTCGACGTCGAGCAGGTCGTCGGCAATCTGGAAGGCTTGGCCGACCACCACGCCGAAGCGGTCGAGCCGCGCGTAGGTGTCGGCGTCGGCCTTGCCGAGCAGCGCGCCGGCGCGGCAGGCGAAGCGCAGCAGCGCGCCGGTCTTCATGGCCTGCAAGGTGAGGATTTCCTGCTCGCTCAGCTTCAACGGCGTGCCGTCGCCAAAGCGGCCTTCCGCGGCGAGGTCGAGCATCTGTCCGCCCACCATGCCGCCCAAGCCCGCGGCGCGCGCGAGCTCCACCACGACCGCGTTGCGCACCGCCGGATCGGCGTGCACCGCGGGCCGCGCGGCGACGCCGAAGGCGAGCGTCAGCAGCGCGTCGCCGGCGAGAATCGCGGTCGCGTCGTCGTAGGCCTTGTGCACGGTCGGCCGCCCGCGGCGCAGGTCGTCATTGTCCATGGCCGGCAGGTCGTCGTGCACCAGCGAATAGCAATGCACCAACTCGAGCGCGGCGCCCACGAGCGCGGCGCCTTCGCCGCCGGCGCCGAGCAGCGTGGCGCTCTCGACCACCAGGAATGGTCGCAAGCGCTTACCACCGCCGAGCACGGCGTGGCGCATGGCCTCCATCAGGCGCTGTGGCCTGGCGGTCTCGCTCGCCAACGGTTTGTCGGCCAGCAGGCGGTCGAGCAGGGCTTCGGTATCGGCGGCGACGGCGGCCAGCCGGGCGGAGAAGGGGGTCTGGGAACTTGCATCCATGACCGCCATTTACCCTGAGCCTTGCATCGACCGCAAACCCCCCTGCGATGCGTTATCGTCTTCCCATGGCCCCATCAGGCAAGCGCCGGCCCGCCCGCAAGAACGGGTCCAGAACCCGCAGGATGACCATCACCGGTGACATCCTGCGGCTGCCGCGCGTGCCGCGGCCGCTCCGGGCGGTGTTGTTCGCGGTGTTGGTGCTGGTGATCGCGCCCTACCTGATCACGCCGTTCTATAGCTTCGGCCAGCCGGTCTCGACCGTGATGCTATGGCGGCGCATGAACGACGAGCGCGTGGTGCGGAGCTGGGTACCGCTCAGCTATGTCGACCCGGATCTAGTGCGCTCGGTGGTGGTGGCGGAGGACGGGCGCTTCTGCCAGCACTACGGCATCGACTTCACCCAGATCCAGGACGCCATCCAAGACGCCGACAGCCTGGAGGACATGCGTGGGGGCTCCACCATCACGCAGCAGGTCGCCAAGAACCTGTTCCTCTGGCAAAGCCGCAGCTGGGTTCGCAAGGCCCTGGAAGCGCCACTGGCCCTCTGGATCGACCTCGTGCTGTCTAAGCGCCGGATCCTGGAACTCTACCTGAACGTGGCCGAATGGGGTCCCAATGGCGAATTCGGGGTGGAAGCGGGGGCCGAACGGGCTTTCCACCGCAATGCCCACCGGCTGGGGCCGACCCAGGCAGCTCTTCTGGCTGCTATGCTGCCCGATCCGCACGACCGCAACGCCGGGCGCCCCGATGCCGGCCTGAGGCGGCTCGCCCGGCTCTACGTGGTGCGGGCCGCCCGCTCCGGGCGGGCGGCTACGGGCTGTCTCGCCAAGCACTAGCTATTCCCCGGACCATCCATTATAAGCCCGCCCCAAACCCGACAATTGTTCCGTTTTTCCAGGAGTTACTTCCCATGGCTGTGCCGAAAAGAAAAACCTCGCCGTCGCGCCGCGGCATGCGCCGGTCGGCCGATGCGCTCAAGCAGCCGACCTACGTCGAGGACAAGGATTCCGGCGAACTGCGCCGGCCGCACCACATCGACCTGAAGACCGGCATGTACAAGGGCCGGCAGGTACTCAAGGTGAAGTCCGAGGCCTAAACGGTCTTAAGTCGAACGGTAGGGGAGCGCGCCATGTACCTGATCGGCATTCCCCTGCTGCTGCTGCCATTCGCGATCTACAACATCGTCGCCTTCCTGATGCCGGGGGTGACCTGGAACGCGACGTTGTTCAGCGTGCACATGGTGTCCGGTGTCGACTGGGTCATGTCCGCCGGCGACCTCTTGGTCGTGTTCGCGATCCTGATGTTGTTCGGCGAAGTGATGAAATCGACCCGCATCGTCGTGCGCACGGTCGTTGATCACGGCCTGTCGCTGATCCTGTTCCTCGGGATGGTGGTCGAATTCATCCTGGTGCCGCAGACCTCGACCGGCACGTTCTTCATCCTGCTGGTGCTGAGCTTCGTCGACGTGCTCGGCGGCTTCGTGGTGACCCTGCGCTCGGCGCAGCGCGACCTCACCGTTGAAGGATCCGGCGTCTCGCACCTTTCCTGACCCTTCTCGAAAATCGGACCTCCCATGAGCCGTGACTTCCAGTTGCCCGGCCGCTCGCCGGTGATCGCCTGCAATGGCATGGCGGCGACCTCTCATCCGCTGGCGACCTTGGCGGCAATCGACATTCTGCGCGCCGGGGGGACGGCGGCTGATGCTGCCGTTGCGGCTGTCGCGACCTTGTGTGTGGTCGAGCCGCATATGACCGGCATCGGCGGCGACTGCTTCACGCTCATCTCCAAGCCGGGCAAGCCGGTGTGGGGCTACAACGGCTGCGGCCGCGCCGGTGCCAAAGCTGACGCCGCGGCGCTGCGCGCGCAGGGCCTCACGGCGATCGGCAGTTCGGTGCATGCCGTCACGGTGCCGGGCGCGATCGCGGCCTGGGAGGACATCCTGAAAAAGCACGGCCGTTTCGGCCTCGACCGCGTGCTGCAGCAGGCGATCGCCTATGCCGAGGGCGGCTTTCCGGTGGCCGCGCGCGTGGCCTGGGACTGGCAGCGTCAAGTCGGCAAGCTTGCCGCCGACCCCGCCGCCGCCAAGCACTACCTGTTCGACGGCAAGGCGCCGAAGGAGGGCGATGTAATCCGCTTTCCGGCGCTGGCCGAGACCCTGAAGACCATCGCCGCCAAGGGCGCCAAGGGTTTCTACGAGGGCGCGATCGGCGAGGAGATGGCGGCGACCGTCGGCAGACGCGGCTCGTTCCTGACCGCGGAGGACTTCGCCAATCATCGCGGCGAGGTGGTGACGCCGATCGCGACGCGGTACCGCGGTCTCGACATCAACGAGATCCCGCCCAACGGCCAGGGCATCACGGCACTGGTGATGCTCAACATCCTGGAAAACTTCGATCTCAAGGCGCTTGATCCCAAGGGCCCCGAGCGTTTCCACTTAGTGCTGGAGGCTGCACGGCTCGCCTTCGCCATGCGCGATACGCACATCGCGGAAGCCTCGTCCATGCGCGTGAAGGTGCCCGATCTGCTCGACAAGGCTTTCGGCAAGAAGCTCGCCGGCCTCATCGACATGAGCAAGCGCAGCGATTTACCGAGCGCGCCGACACCGGGCAGTGACACGGTCTATCTCACTGTCGTCGACCGCGACCGCATGGCCTGCTCGTTCATCAACTCGCTCTATTCGAGTTTCGGCCTCGGTCTCTGCACCGAAAAGAGCGGCATCCTGCTCACCAATCGCGGTTCCTGTTTCACGCTCGAAGCCGGCCACGTCAATGAGTTCGGGCCCAACAAGCGGCCGATGCACACCATCATCCCGGCGATGGCGATGAAGGACGGGCGTTGCGACATGAGCTTCGGCGTCATGGGCGCGCACTACCAGCCCATGGGCCACGTGCAGATCGTCACCAACATGCTCGACTACGGCATGGACGTGCAGGAGGCGATCGACTGTCCACGCTTCTTCTTCGAGGGCGATGTGGTCGAGGTTGAAATCGGCACGCCGGCCGCGACCATCGAAGGCCTCAAAGCGCGCGGCCACAAGGTTGCGATTTGCGACCAGCCGTGGGGCGGCGCGCAGACGATCAAGCTCGACTGGGATCGCGGCGTACTGATCGGCGGCTCCGAGCCGCGCAAGGACGGCTGCGCGCTGGGCTATTGAGCCGAAGGTGTTTGGCCTTCATTCCGGGTCCGGCCCGAAGGGCCGTCCGGGAGCGCCAACAGTTCAGCCCCACTTCGCCCGCTCGGCTGCGGCTTGATACACGGTCACGGCGTGTGCCGGCTCGGCCCGGCGGCGGGCGCGGGTCTGCGGCAATTGCTGCTGGGTGGCGATGAGATGGGCCAGAAACGGCGCCTGCCGGCGATAAAGCGGCGGCGCCGCGGCGGCCGGTGCGGCGAGCGCGACCAGCGCCCGGCACTCGCCTGCCTGCCGATCCTGTTCCACCTGTCCCGCCTGATCCGCCGTCATGGCCTTAACCTGTCTCGTTTCGGGACAGCGAGATGCTGTCTGCCCTCGACGTGGCAAGCCGCATGCCGCAACGTACGCACACGATTCGGCGGCTAATATTCGTGGTTTTGCGGATTGTTTAGGTCTCTTGAGTAGCGTTGCCGACGTCCAGGAAATGGCCGTGAAACAAAGCCCCCGTCGGGGCGTGCCAATAAGGGGCGAGCGTGACCCACGACCATCCGCAGCTCGAGCGTCCCGACGCCGCCGCGATCCTCGAGTCGATCGGCGAGGCCGCCTACGCGTGGGACCTCGCCAGTGACGCCCTGACCTGGACGCCGAACGCGGGCACGGTGCTGGGCATCGATATCGCCACGGTTGCCAACGGCCGCGCCTTCGCCCAGCGCGTCGATGATGACGAAGGGCTGAGCCGCATCGACGCCATCACGAGCGCGGAAGCCGCCGACGCCGGCCGCGGCGTGCCTTACGTCGCCCAATACGCCTTCCGCCGCGCCGGGCCGACCGAGAAGGTCTGGCTCGAGGACTGCGGCCGCTGGTTCGCCGGTCCCAACGGCAAGCCGGCGCGCGCCCATGGCGTGGTGCGGGTGATCGACGAGCGTCACGAGCGTGAATTCCAGCTCACACGGCTTGCCAAGTTCGATCCGCTCACCGGCGAGATGAACCGCGCCTACCTCACCGATATGCTGGCGGCAACGCTCGACGAAGCCACGCGCTTCCGCGAATCCTGCGGCTTCCTGCTGATCGCCATCGATCGGCTCGGCCATCTTAACGAGGCCTATGGCTTCGACGTCACCGATGCGCTCATCGGCGAGGTCGCCAAGCGTATCCGCACGCGCCTGCGCGCCAAGGACCATCTCGGCCGCGTCTCCGGCAACAAGTTCGGAATCGTTCTGACCCGCTGTGCGCCGGACGAACTGGCGGTCGCCGCCGAGCGGCTGCTCGCCAGCGTGCGCGACGAGACCTTCGCCACCGACGCCGGGCCGGTGGCGGTAACGCTGTCGATCGGCGGCGTGACCGCGCCGCGCCACGCCCGCTCGGTGGATGAAGTCATGGCGCGCGCGCAGGACGCGTTGCATGCCGCGCGCGCCAAGCGACCCGGCTCGTTCGAGGCCTACCGGCCCAATATCGAGCGCGACACGTTGAGACGCGACACCGCGCGCGTGACCGATGAAATCTGCGCCGCACTCAACGAGCGCCGCGTCGCGCTCGCCTTCGAGCCGGTGGTCGACGCGCGCAGCCGCCAGGTTGTTTTTTACGAATGCCTGATGCGGGCGAGCCGCGCCGATGGCCGCGTGTTCAACGCCAACGAGATCATTCCGGTGGCGGAACGGCTCGGACTCGTGCGCATGCTCGATTACCGCATGCTGGAGCTGGTGGTGAACGAACTGGTGGAGGCGCCGTCGCTCATGGCGAGCGTCAACGTCTCGCCCGCCTCGGCGGTCGATCCCAACTGGTGGAATGGGCTTGGAGCGCTGCTGCGTGCCAACCGGCGCGCGGCCGAGCGGCTCATCATCGAGATCACCGAAACTGCTGCGATCGAAAACATCGACGAGGCGCGCGGCTTCGTCACCCGCGTCAAGGACCTCGGCTGCCGCATCGCCATCGATGATTTCGGCGCCGGCTACACCTCGTTCCGCAACCTGCGCAAACTCGGCGTCGACATCATCAAGATCGACGGAGCCTTCGTGCAGAACATGGCCAAGTCCGCCGACGACCGTGCCTTCGTGCGCACGCTGGTCGACCTCGGCAATCGGCTCGGACTGAAGACGGTTGCGGAGTGGGTGCAGGACGAGCCCGCCGGCGCGCAGCTCGCCGATTGGGGCTGCGACTACCTGCAGGGTGCGCTGATGGGCCTGGCCGGCACCGCGCGGCCGTGGCGGGACGGCCACGTGCCGGGCCCCGACGCCCGCACGGCGATCCAGGGCTGATCGCATCACCTGTCACTTTGGGTTTGCGCGCTTGCGCTCGCGCCTGGGAATGACAGGATTATGCAAACGCCCGCACCCGGCAGTTCGACACAACGAAAAGCGGCGCCGCGCGAGGCGCGGCGCCGTTCCGTACGCAGGCCGAGACCCGCTGCTTACTTCTTCCCGGTGACCCAGTAGTTCACCATCTTCGGATGGTTCTTGATGAACTTGGCGGCTGCCTTCGGATAGGACGTCTTCTGCGCGTTATACATCACCTGCTCCAGCGTCTTGAGCGGGAAGTGCATGCGCGACATGAAGGCCGCGACCTTCGGGTTGTCCTTCTTGAAGCCCTTGCGGCCGAGCGCATGGATGTGCTCGGCGCCACCCAGCACCTTCTTCGGATCCTGAAGGTAGCGCAGCTTGAAGGCGCCGAACATCCAATGCGGGCGCCAGCCGGTGACCACGATCCACTTCTTGCGGGTGATCGCGCGTTTCAAGGCCGCCGTCATGCCGGCACCGCTCGAGGCCACGAGGTTGTAGTTCGACAGGCCGTAGTCCTTGGCAGCCTTCTTGGAAAGACGCATCTCGCCGGCGCCCGGATCGATGCCGACGATCTTGCTGTCGAGCTTGCTGCGGACCGCGGACTTCTTCAGGTCGGCGATCGAATTGAGCTGCGACTTCGGCACATAGTCCGGCACCACCCAGCCGAGGGTGCCCTTGTAGAGCGTGCCGAGGTCTTCGACCTTGCCCTTCACCTTAGCGTAATAGTCGGCGTGGGTCTTGGGCAGCCAGGCCATCTCCATCATGTCAATGTTGCCCTTGGACAGGGCGCTGTACTGCAAGGCGATGGCCAGTAGCTCCAGCTTGACCTTGTAATGCATCTTCTGTTCGAGAATCTGCTTGGTGATCTGGGTAACGGCTTCGGCGTCCGACCAGGCTGTCCAACCGATCGTTATTTGCTTGGCTTGGGCTGTTGCCGCAGCCGATGTCATGGTGACACCGACCAACGCGGCAGCCATGAGTTGGGTGAGCTTCGACATCATGAACTCCTTGTCTTGAGATGGATTGTGCGGCGGTCAAGCCGCCGTTTCAGTTTCCTCGGTGCGACCCGAGAGTTTGCGCCATATCGAGCTGAGCCCGAATGCGCCGCTCAGGCCGCTACCGCGGCCGAAGCTTTGCGTGAGACGGTCGAGAATGACCGCCAGAATGACAACGCCGATGCCGCCTTCAAAGCCTTGGCCGACGTCCAGGCGCTGGATCCCGGTCAGCACCGTGCTGCCGAGTCCGCCGGCGCCGATCATCGAGGCAATGACGACCATCGACAGCGCCAGCATGATGGTCTGGTTCACGCCGGCCATGATCGACGGCATGGCGAGCGGGAGCTGCACCTTGTAGAGCAACTGACGCCGCGTGCAGCCGAAGGCGAGGCCGGCCTCGACGTGCTCGGAGTCGACCTCGCGGATGCCGAGATCGGTGAGCCGCACCGCCGGCGGCATGGAGAAGATCACGGTGGCGATCGTACCCGGCACCTGGCCGAGGCCGAAAAACATCGCCGCCGGGATGAGGTAGACGAAGGACGGCATGGTCTGCATCAGGTCGAGGACGGGCCGCGTGGCCGCCTTGACGAAATCGCTGCGTGCCATGGCGATGCCGAGCGGAATGCCGAAGAGCAGGGCGATCAGGCTCGCGGCGATGACCAGCGCCAGCGTGGCGACCATTTCGCCCCACAGCCCCATGCCGTAGACGAGACCGAGCGCCAGCAACGCGAACAGGGCCATGCCCTTGCCGACACGCCAGAGGCAGAGCAGCACCAGGATGACGATCAGCGCCCAGGCTGGCAGAAACAGCAGCGCGTCCGCGATGGCGCCGGTGACGAGGCCCACGGCATAGGAGAACGCGTCCAAAGCGGGCCCGAAATGCGCCAGGATGAAATCGACCGCATCGGAAATCCAGGCGCCGACGTTGATGCTGCCTTGCATGTCAAAATCCTCTTCTCAGCGGCTGCCGCTGACCGAAACAACGCCTGCGGCACGCCGGTCTCGGGGCAAGAGCGTTTCGAGGCGAAGTGAAAATCGGCTCGCCATCCGGAAACGCGGCAAATGGATTTACGACCGGGTCTCGCGGCTCGATTCGCGGCTCAAAGCGCTCAGCATGGCCGACGTCGTGACCAGGCCGGCGTACTTGCCGTCCTTGTCGACGATCGGCAGCGCTTCGCCGCTGGCAGCGAGCGGTTCGAGCGCGTCGGACAAGAGTGTGCCCTTGCCCTCCGGCTTGATCTCCGGGATGAACGCGTCGCTTACGACGGCGCCGCCGTTGCTCTTGGCGACAGCCGCCGTCAGGCTTTCGACGGTGACGGTGCCGGCAACCCGCGCGGAATTGTCGAGTACGACCGCAAGCCGGCGGCCGGCATCGTTGAGCTTGTCGAGCGCGGCGCGCGCCGGCGTATCGGCGCCGGCGATCTCCGCGTCGGCGTTGCGGCGCGCAATCGAGCCGACGGTGAACACCTGGCTGACGTCGACGCCGCGGAAGAAGGCGCGCACGTAATCGTTGGCCGGACGGCGCAGGATTTCAGTGGGCGTTGCCACCTGCGCGATCTTGCCATGCTGGATGATGCCGATGCGGTCGCCGATCTTGAGCGCCTCGTCGAGATCATGGCTGACGAACACGACGGTGCGGGTCTGCTTCTTTTGCAGTTCAAGCAACTGGTCCTGCATCTCGGAGCGGATCAGCGGGTCGAGCGCTGAAAAGGCCTCGTCCATAAGCAAAATATCAGGGTTGGTGGCGAGCGCGCGCGCAAGCCCGACACGCTGCTTCATGCCGCCCGAGAGTTCGCTCGGCATGCTGTCGGCATTGGCCTTGAGGCCGACCGCGTCGAGCGCTTCCAAAGTGCGGTCGCGGCGTTGGCTTTCGGGCGTGCCCGAGACTTCGAGGCCGAACGACGCGTTTTCGTAAACCGTACGATTGGGCAGCAGCGCGAAGCTCTGGAAAACCATCGCCATCTTGCGCCGCCGCATGTTGATCAGCGCGGCCTCGCTCATCTTGGTGATGTCTTCGCCGTCAACACGGACCGCGCCGGCGGTCGGTTCGATCAGGCGGTTGAACATGCGCAGCAATGTCGACTTGCCGGAGCCGGAAAGCCCCATCAGCACAAAGATCTCGCCTTCTTGAATATCGAAAGTCGCGTCCTGTACGGCGACGGTCTGCGCGGTCCGCGCGAAAATATCGTCGCGCGCCAACCCCTGCTTCAGAAGGTCAAGAGCGTCCTGCGGACGCTCCCCAAATACCTTGTATAGATGCTCGATGGCGATCTTTGTCGTCATAATCCTCTATCGGTTGAATGGCGCCCACGACAAAGCGGCGACTGCGTCGCCAGGGTTGTCATTGATGAAGGGCGGCGCGCTTGAAATGCCGTCGCAACGGCGCGTCGAATGAGCCAAAAAGCCATGCGCTGTGCGCAGAGCAAATTATGGCGGGCTTATAGCGGATTTGAGTAACACGAACAATCGCTGAAGGCCGCAAAAGTTCCATGCACGTGAAAAAAATACGGCGCGCAACATGTTTGTTGCGCGCCGTATCTGATCTCCAGCGTCAAAGACGCCGCTATCGGTACTCTATTATTGCTCTTTGTTGCTGAGACGTTCGATCTTCTTCTGCATCTCTTCAAGCTGGCGCTTGAGCTCGTCCATCTCGCCGCCGCTCGCTGCTCCCGCCGCGCTTGCCTGCGGCTTGCCTTCGCCGGGCTTGTCCTGGCCACCGCGCGCGAATGGCGTGAACATGGCGAACGCCTTTTCGAACATCTCCATGTTGCGCCGCGCCTGCTCTTCGATCGGACCGAAGCCGCTGACGCCGAATGCCTGCGCCATCTGCTCGCGGAATTTGTCCTGCTGGCCGGTGAACGATTGCATGGATTGCTCGAGATAACGCGGCACCAGCATCTGCATGCTGTCGCCGTAGAAGCGGATGAGCTGCCGCAAGAATGTGATCGGCAGCAAGCTCTGGCCTTCCTTGTTCTCTTGTTCGAAGATGATTTGCGCAAGCACCGAGCGGGTGATGTCTTCCCCGCTCTTGGCGTCGTAGACCACGAAGTCCTCGCCGGCTTTGACCATCGAGGCCAAGTCCTCGAGGGTTACGTAAGTGCTTGTGCCGGTGTTGTAGAGCCGCCGGTTAGCGTATTTCTTGATCGTGACCGGCTCTTTTTCCTTGTCTGCCATGAGATCACTCTTTCCTCCCTGCCCTGTGGATAAGCATAACCGCAATCCGGCAGGCTGGGCCAGCCGTTTTGTGGCGGCGCGGGAGGAAATTGGAGCGCTGCGGAATCCCTTGCGGAACCGTTAAAAAGGGGCCAATTGTCAAGCCTATCTGCGAGAGGCCGGTTGTTGACAGGGTTCCGCCCGCCGCTAAGGATGCGGCACCGCCAAAACAACCTCGCCCCGTAACCGATCGCCAAAGGAGTTTCGCATGAAGGACGATATCGTCATCGTGAGCGCCGCGCGCACGCCGGTTGGCGCGTTCAACGGGGCCTTCGCCAACGTTCCGGCCCACGAGTTGGGGCGGACCGCGATCAGCGCGGCACTGGAGCGCGCCGGCGTCGAGGGTGACCGGGTCTCCGAGGTGATCATGGGGCAGATCCTCACCGCTGGCCAGGGCCAGAACCCGGCCCGCCAGGCCTCGATCAATGCGGGTATTCCGGTCGAGAGTCCCGCTTGGGGCGTTAACCAGCTCTGCGGCTCTGGTTTGAGGGCAGTTGCACTCGGCTTTCAGGCGATCGCCAACGGCGACAGCGAGATCGTGGTTGCGGGCGGCCAGGAATCGATGAGCATGGCCCCGCACTGCCAGCATCTGCGCACCGGCGTGAAGATGGGCGACTTCAAGATGATCGACACCATGATCAAGGACGGCCTGTGGGACGCCTTCAACGGCTATCACATGGGCAATACCGCAGAGAACGTCGCCAAGCAGTGGCAGATCACCCGTGACATGCAGGACGAGTTCGCCGTCCGTTCGCAGAACAAGGCCGAGGCGGCCATGAAAGCGGGCAAGTTCAAGGACGAGATCGCTCCGGTCACCGTCAAGGGCCGCAAGGGCGATACCGTGGTCGACACCGACGAGTATCCGAAGGCCGGCGTGACCATAGAATTGATCGCCAAGCTCAAGCCCGCCTTCGACAAGGAAGGCACGGTGACGGCAGCGAGCGCCTCCGGCATCAACGACGGCGCCGCCGCGGTGGTGCTGATGAAGGCCTCCGAAGCCGCCAAGCTCGGCCACACCCCGCTCGCCCGCATCGTTTCCTGGGCGCAGGCCGGCGTCGACCCGGCCATCATGGGCACGGGGCCGATCCCGGCCTCGCGTTCCGCGCTCAAGAAGGCCGGCTGGAGCAAGGACGACCTCGACCTGATCGAGGCCAACGAGGCCTTCGCGGCGCAGGCCTGCGCGGTCAACAAGGACCTCGGCTGGGATACCAGCAAGGTCAACGTCAACGGCGGCGCCATCGCCATTGGCCACCCGATCGGCGCCTCGGGGGCTCGCGTGCTGGTGACGCTGCTGTTCGAGATGCAGAAGCGCAACGCCAAGAAGGGCCTGGCGACGCTGTGCATCGGTGGCGGCATGGGAATCGCCATGTGCGTTGAGCGCTGACAGACCAGCGGTCGTTCGCTTAGAATGCCAAGCGCGCCGGTCAGGGAACGCCGGCGCGCTCGGTTTTTGGATCGGGGGACCCCCTTGATCCAGATCATGGTCGGGCCTTGCCCGCCATGGCGTAGAAGAAACGACTTTGGGAGGGACAATATATGGCTCGCGTAGCGTTGGTCACCGGCGGCACCCGCGGCATCGGGGCCGCGATCTGCAAGGCGCTCAAGGCTGCCGGCTACAACGTTGCCGCCAACTACGGCGGCAACGACGAGGCCGCGGCGAAATTCAAGGCCGAGACCGGCATTCCGGTCCACAAGTGGGACGTGTCGTCCTACGACGCCTGCACCGAGGGCCTCGCCAAGGTGCAAGCCGAGCTCGGTCCGATCGAAGTGTTGGTCAACAACGCCGGCATCACGCGCGACACCATGTTCCACCGCATGAAGCCGGAGCAGTGGACGCAGGTGATCAACACCAACCTCGGCTCGCTCTTCAATATGACCCGCCAGGTCTGGGAGGGGATGCGTGAGCGCAAGTTCGGCCGCGTCATCAATATTTCATCGATCAACGGCCAGAAGGGCCAGATGGGCCAAGTGAACTACTCGGCCGCCAAGGCCGGCGACCTCGGCTTCACCAAGGCGCTGGCGCAGGAAGGCGCGCGCGCCGGCATCACGGTGAACGCGATCTGTCCTGGCTACATCAACACCGACATGGTGGCGGCGGTGCCGAAGGACGTCCTGGAAAAGAACATCATCTCGCAGATTCCGGTCGGCCGCCTGGGTGAGGCGGAGGAGATCGCGCGCTGCGTGCTGTTCCTGGCCTCCGACGACGCCGGCTTCATCACCGGCTCGACCCTGACCGCCAACGGCGGGCAGTATTTAGTCTGAGCGCGCGAGCGCGGGCTGAGCGTTAGCGGCACTTTGCGGGGCGCTTAGGCCGCGATCGCGCGTGCGCCTGACGGATCGCGCGTTGCCGGCGCAACGTGCGTCCGGTCGAGAACCTGCGAAGTTAAATTCCTTTCATTTATGGGAGTTTTATTCGGCACACGCGGACATGGACTCTATTGCACATGCGGGGCGACCCCGAGGGGGTACCGGATGTGCCGATCTTGAAATGCGCCGAACTCGTCATCAAAGAAATACCCTGGATTGCAAGCCATGCAATCGCCAAGGTTTCGAATCCGGCGGCTGCCGCGTATTGCCGCAATATCAGGCGGGGCGATAGTGAGCCGTACAAGCACATCTTGGTGCTGCCGCGTCACAAGCTGATCTACGTCGCGGTGCCCAAAGCCGCATCGACCCGGATCAGGAGAACCTTGGCCTGCATCGAGGGCAGGTACTCGCGTTCGCTCAAACCGAGCAGACGCCTGAAGCATCGCGGGCCCTATGGACCGCGCAACATGACGGTTGGGTCGTTTCACCGCCTCGCGACCGATGCCGCGACATTCAAGCTTTCCTTCGTGCGGAATCCTTATGCACGGATCGTGTCTTGCTGGGCCGACAAGTTTGCACACAAGCCGCTTGTCGCGGGCGATTCCTTCATCGACGCGTACCTGGCGGTTCGACGTGAGATCGATGCGGCCCTGCCGCATGGCGCCAATGCAACGCTTTCATTCGCCGATTTCGTTGCCTTTGTCGTCTGCGCCGGCGAGGCCTATAAAGATGGCCACCTTCGGCCGCAGGCGAACATTCTCGCCATTCCGGGTCTGGACCTGGACTTCATCGGTCGGGTGGAATTGTTCGACACGGACTTCGCCCGCGTGCTCGACCACCTGCATGCCTGTGAGCGTATCCGCGGCGAGGCCCTCGCTTCGATCAACAAGTCATCGCACGGCGATTGGCCGGCCTATTACACGCCGGAGCTTGCAGGCCGGATATATCGCGCCTACGAAACCGACTTCGATCGATTCGCCTATGCTAAAGCGCTCGCGTCCTGACCTTCGCGATGCCCGCTGTGACCGGCGCGGGCGCAGGTGTCGGATAGGTCACACGTTCATTGAATGGGCAGAGGTGTGGTTGGGGTCGGAAGGAATGTGCCGGTATGGCGGGTAGAAGGCTGCCGTGGGGCCCGCCCCTTGAGCGCCTGGCAGGCGCGCTCAGCACCGTCATTTACATTGTCCTGTTGATCTTACTGATCAAGGTCTTTCATACCTGAGGGCTGCCATGCGGGCGGTGCCGATTATGGCGTCGGCGAGAGGCTGGCCGAGGTGCCCCTTGGCGCGACGGTAGGCCGGCATTCGGCCTGAGCCGATGCCGGCCTCTGTCTGCTGCCGTGAAGCAGTCGTGATTGTGTCGCGTTAGAAGTCCTTCCAAGCCGTGTCATCTAATGCAGTGGCGAGCGCCGTTTGCATCTGGCCGACCGTTGGCCGGCGCACCGGCCGCTCGGGCCGGCCGCTCCCCTTTGCTACCCCACCGGAACGTGTCGCGGGCCTCAAGGGAACCTTGCGCCTGGCCGTCACCCGCAAGTCCGCCGTCACGCGGTCTCTCGCCGGCGAGGCGGGAGCCGCGACGTCGTCGCCGGTTTCGAAAGCGCTGACCTCGGCGGTCATGGTCGCGGCCTGTTGCTCGAGCGTCTTCGCCGTTGCGGCGTTTTCCTCCACCAGGGCCGAGTTCTGCTGCGTCACCTCGTCCATCTGGGTGAGCGCCTTGTTGATCTGCTCGATCCCGGTCGCCTGCTCGGTACTGGCCGTGGCGATCTCGGAGACGATCTCTGCGACCTTCTTGACCGATTCGACGATTTCGGTGAGCGCCGCGCCGGCATTGTTGACCAACTCGACGCCGCCTTTGACTTGGCTGTTCGAGTTGGTGATCAGGTCCTTGATGTCCTTCGCCGCCTGCGAAGACCGCTGGGCGAGGCTGCGCACTTCGGAGGCGACGACCGCGAAGCCGCGGCCCGCGTCGCCGGCGCGTGCCGCCTCAACCGCCGCGTTCAACGCCAGCAGGTTAGTTTGGCGCGCAATTTCGTCGATCACGCCGATGATGTCCGAGATCTTGCGCGACGAGCTTTCGATGTCCGCCATGGCGTCGACGGCCTTTGAGACGACGTCGCCGCCGCGGCCGGCCACGTCCCGGGCGCCGGCCGCGGACTCCTTCGCTAGCTGAGCATTGTCGGCATTCTTTTTGACGGTGGCGGCCATTTCCTCCATCGAGGCGGAAGTCTGTTCCAGGCTCGCGGCCTGCTCTTCGGTGCGCTGCGACAGATCAGTCGTGCTGGTCGATATCTCCGCGGAGGCGTTCGCAACCTCGCGCGATCCGTCCCTGAACTTGCGGACGATGCCGGTCATCTTGTCGAGCAAGCCGTTGAACCCTTGGCAGAGGGCGGCGACTTCGCCGGACTTGTCGTCCATCGCGATACGCTGGCTGATGTCGTTCTGCTCGACCGCACCGACGATCTTGTCGACCGCGGTACGCAGCGACCGCCGTGCGAGCACGGCCGCGCTGACGTCGGTCGCGTACTTCACGACTTTGAACGGGTGTCCGTTCATGTCGAAGATCGGGTTGTAGCTCGCCTGAATCCAGATTTCCTTGCCGCCCTTGCCGATGCGCTTGTACTCGCCGGCATCGTAGTCGCCGCGGCCGAGCTTTTCCCAGAATTGCCGGTATTCAGGGCTATCCCGATGACCGGATTCGACGAACATCGAATGATGTCTGCCCTTCACCTCTTCGAGGGTGTAGCCGACCGTCTTGAGGAAGTTCTCGTTGGCGTTAAGGATCGTGCCATCGAGCGCGAACTCGATCACCGCCTGCGATTTGCCGATCGCAGCGATCTGGCCTTCGTAGTCCGCGTTGCGCAGTTTATCGCCGGTAATGTCGGTGGCATATTTCACGACCTTGAACGCCTTTCCCTTGGCGTCGAGGATCGGATTGTAGCTGGCCTGGATCCAGATTTCCTTGCCGCCCTTGCCGATGCGCCTGTATTGGCCGCTGTCGTATTCGCCACGCCCAAGCTTCTCCCAAAAGGTCTTGTATTCCCGGCTCTGCCGATACGCGGGGTCGACGAATATCGAATGGTGTTGGCCCTTGATCTCCGCGAGCGTGTAGCCGAGTGTCTGCAGGAAGTTCTCGTTGGCGTCTTGGATCGTGCCATCTAGCGAAAACTCGATCACGGCCTGAGACTTGTTGATCGCGCTGATCATGCCGGTATTGAGGCGATCTTCCGTCACGTCGCGCCATTCCAGCATGTGGCCGGCCAGGTTGTTGCCGGCATCGAAGATGCCGTTGACCAGCAGCGATATCTTCAGGTCGCCGATGGTGATCTCGGTTTCGATCGGCAGGCGCGAGACGTCGGCGAGCATCTGGCGCTGATGCTTGGGGTTCTTATGGAAGGTGTCGATGCAGGTGCCGACGATTTTCTCGGCGGCCAAGTCCGGCCACAGCGTCCGGAAGGCGACCTCGTGCTTCTTCAAGAGATCGCGTGTTGATCCATTGACATAGGTGACGATCAAATCCCGATCGACGGTCATGATCGCGGCAGAGACTTTGTCCATAAGGCCGGCCAGCAAGTTGGCTGTGCCGTTGGCGGCCGCCCGATTGCCGATAAGTGGCATTGGAATCCTGAGCATGTTTTTCCCCGGTTGGTTTTTATTCGCCCCGAATTGCTGGTGGATGGGTCTTCAAGTCTCCTTGGTCGACGCAGAAAGACGTGGTGTCGCGCGCGCTCGGGCGGCGCTTCGTCGGGGTGCCGACGCGCGCCGCGAGAGAGGTTTGATCTGCGGTCTGGGTCGGGCCAAGGCCCGTCTGTGGGCGTTGCTGCCCGCCCAATGTCGCGAGAGCGACGCTCTGGTCGCAATCCGGCCCAGGTAGCCCGGCGGTATTACTGTCGGGGTCGATGGCGTTGGCCGGATGGCCATATTCGGCGCTTTTTAATCCGCCTCGCGTTGCGGAGCAGGATAATACCGATCAGCGCTGTAATATGATCTCTAACTGGTTGTGGAAGTATTAATCGCGCCCAAGGAGCGTACTCTTAGATTTTATGTCATGTTGCGTTGCAACAAATTTGATGCATGTGGCCGGCGACCGCATGTAACCGCCCGCGCGCGATCAGCTGCCTTCGATAAAGGCGAAACGGAAACCGTCGCTGGCGCGCTCGATGGTGCCGCAGGCAGGCGCCGCGAAATGATGCGGCATGACCACGTTGCCCGTGTCGGCATGCTTCTCGATCAGCGCCCGGCGCGAGACGCGCGAGGCGTCCTGGTCGAAGTCGGCGCGGGTGGAGAGATCGGGATAAAGCAGCTGGATCGGATGATGGATGGCGTCGCCGATGAGCACGCCTTTCTTGCCCTGGGAGGCGACGTTGACGACGACGTGGCCGGGCGTATGGCCGTGGCACGGCTCCAGCGAGATGCCGTGGTCGAGTTCGTAGTCGTCCGCGACCAGGATGGCCCTCTCGGCCCGCATGATCGGCTGCACGCTGTCCTCGAACGATAGCACGTGAAGATTGGCGCGGTTGTCTTTCTCCTTGGCGTAGACCGCGTCCCAATGCTCGTATTCGCGCTTGGCCATGACGTAGCGGGCGTTGGGAAAGGTCGGCACCCAACGGCCGTCGACGAGTTGCGTGTTCCAGCCGACGTGATCCCAGTGCAGGTGCGTGCACATCACATGCGTGACCTCCTCCGGCTTAACGCCGACGTTGGCCAAGCCTTTCAAATAGTCCGCCTTGCCCTGCTGGAACTGCTCGCGCCCGGGACGGGCCTTGCTGCAGCAGGTGTCGATGACGATGGTGGCATTACCGGTCTTGAGTATGAACGAGTGGAAGCTCATGACCAGTTTGCCGTCGGCGCTGATCCGGCCCGGCAGCAGACGCGTTGCCTCCTCAAGCATGGCCGGCGTCGTTGCCGGCAGGAAGTCCATGGCGGCGAAGGCGGGGAATTCAATCTCGGCCACGCGCGAGATCGCATGATTTCCGATGGTGAGCGGACGCATCTGTTATCGTCTCCCAGGCGGGATTCGCAGGTGGGCCAAGGGTAACACGGCATCGGGGGCGTCGTTACCACCCTCTGCTGTGGCGCGCCCGGAAGATGATTTCGCCGGGTCAAAGTCCCACGCTGATCAGGTAGCCGGCGATGAGCGCGCCGGCGAGGCCCACGACCACGGTGAAGAACAGCGCGGGTTCGAGGCCGTAGCCCGGGTCAATGTCGCCGCTCTGGCGATAGCGCCGCATGAAATGCGTGTAGCGCAATGCGGCGACGCCCGCGAGCAGCGCGCCCACAGCGACGAGGCCGGCGCCAGCTGCGAACGACATTGTCGAGGATTGCACCATGCGGTCAGCGTGCGGCGTGATGGTGCGCACCACTAGCCCGAAACGATCGATGACGAAGCCGAGCGCCATCAGGCCGAGCGCCGCCCTGATCCACGCCATCAGGGTGCGTTCGGCCGCGAAGTAAACGAGGTACTGGCCGACCGGATTGGCCGTGGGCAGAGGTTCCTCCGATTGGCTGGCACCACCGGTCGCGTTCGACATCGGAATCTCCTTCTTCAAATGCGCGTATGCCCGTGCGATTGATAGTACAGCTGGCTCCGAGCTGCCGGCAAACCCGCGCTGGATGGGCAAGGCCCTATGATTTGGCTATTCGGCGTCGTCGGCACCGCGCAAGCGCGCGACATCATCGCCGCCGGCGCTGCTCATTGCCGGCAGGGCCTGCTTGCCGCCACGGACATGATGCGCATGCGGCCAGAGCCGCGCGGCCAGTCTGCGTTTCCCTATTCGGCTGCCGCCTGGCCTTTATTCGTGTAACCATCGAGCTCGCCGTTGATCACGTAACGCAGCATGGCGACGACCTGCTCCGGAGTTTCGGCCACCGCCAACGCGGCTGCATCGACTTCTTTCAGGGCGTGCTGGTGCTCCGGCTGATGAATGACGATGATGGGCTTTCCGAGCGCCGCGGCATAGCCGGCATCGAAGGCCGCGTTCCATTGCTTGTATTTCTCACCGAAGCGTACGACGATAATGTCTGCCTGCTCGATCAGCGTGCGGGTGCGGATCGCGTTAAGTTGCGCGCCCTTGTGGTCGTGCCAGAACTTGTCGGGTTCGGCGCCGAGGATGGCGACGCCACAGTCATCGGACGCCTCGTGATGCGTGACCGGGGCCGCAAAGCGCACGTCGAGGCCGGCAGAGGCCGCGCCCTGCTCGATGCGCTCGCGCCAGTCAGTGTGGATTTCGCCGGAGAGATAGACGCTCCAAATCATGGCAAGCTCCTTGTATTCAATGGCGATAGCCGGGACGCGCGTGGCGCGGCCGGCTCTCAGGAACCCGGCGACCAGTCGGGTGGCGCCAGCTCGAAGCCGGCAAAGTCGAAGCCGGGCGCGACGGTGCAGCCGACCAGCGTCCAGTCCCCCAGACTTTCGGCCGCCTGCCAGGCGCGCGCGGGCACGGTGACCTGCGGTGTCTCGCCGGCATGGATGTCGGCGCCGAGCCGCAGGATCTCCTCGCTGGCGCCATTGACGACCGAGAGCCTAAGCGGCGCGCCGGCGTAATAGTGCCAGACCTCCACCGCGTCGACGCGGTGCCAGTGCGAGCGCTCGCCGCGCGCCAGCAGAAAGAGGATGGCGGTCGAGGCCGCGCGGCCGTTGACAGTGTGGGTGTCGCGGAAGGTCTCGCGGAAATGGCCGCCTTCCGGATGCGGCGCCAGGTTTAGCTTGGCGATCATGTCGGCGGCGGTGGGGAGCTTCATTGACATTCCTTCGTCATTCCGGGAGCGCACGAAGTGCGCGAGCCCGGAATCCAGGGCGGCAAGCGCAGAGCTTACGGCTCTGGATTCCGGGTTCGCTCGCTTTCGCTCGCGCCCCGGAATGACAGCTAAAACCGATCTTTCCGTCCGCGGATCTCGGCGAACACCTCCGCTGCCGGCTTGCCGGCCATGCCGATATCGACCGCGAGGTCGGGCACGTCGGCGCGCAGGAACGGGTTCGCCAGCTTCTCGTCGCCGATGGTGACTGGAATGGTCGGTTCGCCAGCCTCAAGCAACTGGTCGACTTGCGCCGCGCGCGCGTCCAGGACCGGGTTCTCTTTGTCGATGCTCTGCGCGAAGCGGATGTTGGCGGCGGTGTATTCGTGGCCGCAATAGACGAGCGTTTCGTTGGGCAGGTCGCGCAGCTTTTTTAGCGAGTTCCACATCATCTCCGGCGTGCCCTCGATGACGCGCCCGCAACCGATGGAAAACATCGTGTCGCCGACGAAGGCGAGATGATCCTGCGGAAACCAGTAGCTGATATGGCCGAGCGTATGGCCGGGCGTGTCGAGCACGGTGCCGGCGAGCTTGCCGACCGCGACCGGATCGCCCTGGGATATGGTCGCGTCGACGCCGGGGATCTTGCCGGCTTCCTTGGCTGGCGCCGTCACGCGGCACTTGTATTTCGCCTTCAGCGCGGCGATGCCGTCGGTATGGTCGGCGTGGTGATGCGTGACCAGGATGTCGGTGAGCGTCCAGCCGGTCTCCTGCAACGCCTTCTCGATGGGGGCGGCTTCAGGCGCGTCGATGGCGGCGGTGGCGCCGGTGTCGGGATCGTGCAGCAGCACGCCGTAATTGTCCTTCAGGCACTTGAACAGGCGGGTCTCGGCGGGCATCGGCAATCGTCCTCATTACAACCGCGGCGGACTTGAAGGTCGGTACATCACTTGCAGCGAGTCCGTAAACGAACTTCAAATCCAAAACCGCACTAGAATCATAAAGTTGCCAGTTCCCTTGGGAATCCGATGGTCGTACGGGGCAAGCTGAACGATCTGACGGACTTCGGATTCGGGACACTAGCGGTTCGGTCGCGTTAACCGTAACACGGAGTGAGGCGCGGGCGCACGCCGGCGGCCCGCTTCGGCGGGCACTTTGTTGCGGCATTTCGTGGTATTTTCAACCCATGTCGATCGATGTCGTGGATCTGCGCAATTTCTATGGCCAACGCCTGGGCGTGGTGGCGCGCCGTTACATCGGCCGCGGTATCCGGGCGCTGTGGCGCGACACGCGGGGCCAGCGCGTGCTCGGCATCGGCTATACAACGCCGTACCTCGGCTTGTTCCGCGAGGAGGCCGAACGCTGTCTGTCATTCATGCCGGCCGTGCAGGGCGTGGTGAAATGGCCATCGCAGCGGCCGGCGCTGACGTCGCTGGTGGACGAGTTCGAACTTCCGCTCGCCGACGCCGCGGTCGACCGTATTCTTCTGGTGCATGAATTGGAGATGACGCACGATCCGGCCGCGTTCCTGCGCGAGGTCTGGCGCGTACTGGCCTCGGGCGGGCAACTGCTGACCGTGGTGCCGAACCGGCGCGGCGTGTGGGTGCGCACGGACACGACGCCGTTCGGGCATGGCCGTCCGTATTCGCGCACTCAGATCAACCAGCTCCTGCGTGAGACTTGGTTCACGCCCACCGGCTGGAGCGAAGCGCTCTATGTGCCGCCGGTCGACCGCGGCTGGTTTCTGCGCACGGCGGGGGCCTGGGAACGCACCGGCGCCAGCCTGTCGATGCCCTTTGCGGGCGTGCATCTGGTGGTGGCGACCAAGCAGGTCTATCGCGCGATCCCGGCGCGCGGCCTCAAGCGCAAGCTCGTGCCGGCACTCGAGCCGGCGCTGGCGCCGTCGCCCGGCGGCTGAACGCAAAACGCCCGCACGACGTGAATCGCGCGGGCGCGTTTATTGATGCTCGGAGAGACTACTCGCTCGGCTGCTCGCCTTCGGCCTGCACGGCGCCGCCGGCTTCGCCGCGCTCGCCGCGGAAGTTGCTGCGATGACGGCGGCGGCGGCGATGGCCGGTGCCGTTGCTGCGCTCCGGCTGCTCGTGGCCGTTTTGCTGGCCGTTGGCCTGCGGCTGGCCGCCGGTGATGAAAGCCGGAAGCCCGACCTCCTCGCCTTCGGCAGCTTGCGGCTGGCGTGCGGGCTGCACTACCGGCTGCTCACGCGGCGGGAAGGGCTGCGCGTCCCGCGGCAGGTAAGGTTGCGGCTGGTCGCCGCGTGGGGCGTAGCTGGGCTCGTTGCCGTAGGACTGGCCGTCGTCGTCGCCGTCATAGTCGTCGTCGGCGGCGCCCTGCATGCCCTGCGGCTGCTGCTGATTGTAGTAGGGGTTCTGTTGCCGCAGCTGCTCCTGCGCCGCCGCGATCAAGCGGAAATAATGCTCGGCGTGCTGATAGTAGTTTTCCGCCGCGACCGGGTCGCCGGAGCTCTGCGCGTCGCGGGCAAGCTGAATGTATTTTTCCGCGACATGCGAAGCCGTACCGCGAATCTTCACGTCGGGTCCGTTCGACTCATAGACCCGTGTCATCGGGTTCTGGCTCTTGCGGTGGTTACCGCGGCCCCTCATGCGCTTCTGACCGTTTCTCATGGTATCCCTGTCAGTTCACCTTTCGCGTTTTTTTGCGGTTCGCCCCGCTCTCGGTCGTCACCGACCTTGCTTCCGGTCGTCGCCGACCCTCCAAATTGCAAATCAAGATCGCCGCCATGACGCGGACCGCCGGTGCACGCCGGACTTCCGCGCCCATGAACTCAAGGTTTGCGATCGTTTCGCGATAGCCGCAGCAACCCCATGGCCGCGGACTTGCCGCAGCGTTGCCTACCATTCGTTACACGCATCGCTTTCGCTTTAGAAAATTGATGCGTCCAACCGGTGAAGCATCCGGACCCGTCTCTGGCGATCGCGTCGGGCGATTTCGTCTTGCCGGCGGCCGGCACTTCCTCTTTCGCCCCCGACTCGATCTGACCTGATGCGCTCTGATGTATCGCCGCCGCGCAGAGCCCTCGAGACCGTGTCTCTGAGGTCTGGCTCCCAGCTCATGGCTCCGGGGCCGTGGCGATGCACCCGTTCCCGGGTCGATTCCGTGCCAGGAAGCTAGTCGTTTCCAGGGCATAATCCAAGTGCTTTTTTCGCCTGCCTTGCAACCCGTGCGTTTCCGGGGGATGCCAATGCGCCAGGTTCATGGCCCCGGTTTAGGCCTCTCATGGCCTGAAAAAAGCGCCTAACGCGCGTGGGATCCCTGCCAAATCGGGGCGTGGCTCGCCGACCGTTAACCCCACATCGGAAAACATTCCGCTCACGGTCTCGTCCTGGCCAATGCCGAGTTCCACCACCAGCCGGCCTCCCGGCGCCAGCAGGCGACGCGCATCGGCGGCAATAGCCCGATAACACGCAAGCCCGTCCGGCCCGCCATCCAACGCACCCATCGGATCGAAATCGCGCACTTCGGGATCAAGCGCCGCAATTTGCCCGCTCTCGATATAGGGCGGGTTCGACACGACCAGATCGAACGGCCCCTCCACACCCTGGGCGATGTCGGCTTTCACGAACTGACAATGCGGGGCGAGACCGTGACGTTCCGCATTGGCGCGCGCGACCTTGAGCGCGCCCTCGCTCACGTCGGTGCCGATGCCGGTGGCGTGCGAAAGCTCCTTGAGCAGCGCCAGCAGCAGCGCGCCGGAACCGGTGCCGATATCGAGCACGCGCAAGCGCTCCAAGCGTTGCGCAGGCCCCAGCATGTCGAGCGCCAACTCGACCACGGTTTCGGTCTCGGGCCGCGGCACCAGCACGTCCGGCGTCACGCTGAGCGTCAGGCTCCAGAATTCCTTGGCGCCGATGATGCGGGTCACCGGCTCGCGCTTCAGGCGGCGCGCGGCGAGCGCTTCGATCGCCTTGATCTCACCGGGATCAAGCAGGCGCGCGCCTTGGGTCATCAGGGCGACGCGATCGATCTTCAACGCGTGTTCGATCAAGAGCCGCGCGTCGACCTCCGCTTCGTCGATGCCGGATTGCGCCAGCAGGTCCTTCAGCGCCCGCCGCGCCGAAGCAATGGTGGCGGGCGGCGGGGTCATGGCCGTCACGCCGCCGCGCCTTGCGCCGCCAGCAGCTCGGCCTGGTGCTGGGTGATGAGTGCGTCGATCAATTCGTCGAGGCCTTCGCCTTCCATCACCTCGGGCAGCCGGTAGAGCGTCAGGTTGATGCGATGATCCGTGACACGCCCTTGCGGGAAGTTGTAGGTGCGGATGCGCTCGGAGCGGTCGCCGGAGCCGACCTGGCCGCGCCGCTCGGCAGCGCGCTCGCTGTCGCGCTTGGTGCGCTCCTGGTCGTAGAGCTTGGCGCGCAGCATGGTCATCGCCTTGGCGCGGTTCTTGTGTTGCGAGCGCTCCTCCTGCACCGCCACCACGATGCCGCTCGGGATGTGCGTGATGCGGATCGCCGATTCGGTCTTGTTGACGTGCTGGCCGCCGGCGCCGCCAGCGCGCATGGTATCGATACGCAGGTCGGCGTCGTTGATCTCGATGTCGACGTCTTCCACTTCCGGCAGCACCGCCACCGTCGCCGCTGAGGTGTGGATGCGGCCCGAGGCTTCGGTATCGGGCACGCGCTGCACGCGGTGCACGCCCGATTCGAACTTCAGCCGCGCGAAAGCGCCGCGGCCGCGGATCTCGGCGATGATTTCCTTGAAACCGCCCTTGGTGCCTTCGCTCGCCGACATGACCTCGACCTTCCAGCCGCGGGTCGCGGCATAGCGTTCGTACATGCGGAACAGATCGCCGGCGAATAGCGAGGCCTCGTCGCCGCCGGTGCCGGCGCGAATTTCGAGGATGACGTTGCGCTCGTCCATGGCGTCCTTGGGGACGAGCGCAAGACCGATCTGCTTTTCCAGCGCCTGCTTGCGTTCCTCCAGCGCCGGCTTTTCCGCTTCGGCGAGCTTGCGCATCTCGCTGTCGCTGCCGTCGATCATCGCTTCGATATCGGCAAGCTCGGCGTTGACCGCGCGATAGGCCTTGATCGCACTGATCACCGGTTCGAGCTCGGCGAATTCGCGCGACAGCTTCACGAAGGTGTCCGGCCCTAGCGGCGTCGCCAGCTCGCCCTCCAGCATGTCGTGGCGGGCGAGCAGGGCGTCGAGTTTCTGTTGCGGCAAGGCGATCAAGTCAGGGTCTCATCCATGCGTGATGGCCGGGCTTAGCCGTCGAGGAACGGCGTTCTTTCAGAACGCCTATGCCCGCTCATCCATGTCTCCGCTAGCCAAGCAGTTTTAGAGACGTGGATGGCCGGCACAAGGCCGAGCGCGACGGTTATAACTGCAATCCTTCCGCCGCTGCGAAGCTTTCCAGCTTGTGGCGGATAGACACGCTTCCGACCGGCTGATCGAGCAGGGGCAGGATCGCGTCCCGCCCCTTGCCGCAGTCGAGGTCGAGCAGCAGGGCTTTCACTGGGCCGACCGCCGAGGGCGAGAGCGACAGCGAGCGATAACCCAGAATGGCGAGCGCCAGCGCGCCGATCGGTTGCGAGGCGAGTTCGCCGCACAAGGTCACCGGCTTGCCGTGCCGCTCGCCTTTGTCGACCACATCCTTGAGGGCGCGCATCACCGGCGTCGACAGCGGATCGAAACGGTTGCTGACCCGGCTGTTGCCGCGGTCGGCGGCGTAGAGGAACTGCATCAGGTCGTTCGAGCCGACCGACAGGAAGTCCACCCGCTCCATCAATTCGTCGAGCTGGAACAGGAGCGACGGCACTTCCAGCATGGTGCCGATATCGACCCGCTCCGGCAGCGCGTGGCCGTGCCGGCGCAGATGGGTGAGCTCGACCTCGACCAGCGCCTTGGCCTTGTCAAACTCCTCGACCATGGCGATCATCGGGAACATGATCTTGAGCTGGCGGCCGCCGGCGGCGCGCAACAGCGCGCGCACTTGGCTGCGCAAGAGGCCGGGACGGTCGAGGCCGAGGCGTATGGCGCGCCAGCCGAGTGCCGGATTTTCCTCTTCCACGTTGCGCATATAGGGCAGCACCTTGTCGCCGCCAATGTCCAGCGTTCGGAAGGTCACCGGCAGATTGCCGGCGGCGTCGAGCACGGCCTGATAGAGCGCGAGCTGCTCGCCGGTGCGCGGGAAGGCGCTCGCCACCATGAACTGCAGCTCCGTGCGGAAGAGGCCGACGCCGGCGGCGCCAGTCTCCTCGATGTGCGGCAGGTCGATGGCGAGGCCGGCGTTGATCATGAGCGCGATCTTCTCGCCGTCCTTGGTGATACAGGGCTGGTCGCGCAGCGCGCGGTACTGCGCCTGCCGGCGCGCGCGCAGCTTCACCCGTTCGGCATAGGCCGCCTCGATGTCCGCCGGCGGCCGCATATGCACCTGGCCGGTGGTGGCATCGACGATGATGGCGTCGCCCGATTCCACCATTCCGGTGGCGTTGTCGATCTCGCCGACGGTCGGGATACCGAGCGCGCGCGCCACGATCGAGACGTGTGAGGTCGGCCCGCCTTCCTCCAGCACCAGGCCGCGCAGCTTCTTGCGGTCGTAGTCGAGCAGCGCCGCCGGGCCCATGGCGCGGGCGACGATGATGGCGTTGTCGGGCAACTGCTCCTTGGCCGGGGCGTGATCCTTGCCGGTGAGCACGCGCATCAGCCGATTGGCGAGGTCGTCGAGGTCGTGCAGGCGCTCGCGCAGGTAGGGGTCGGAAGCGCGCAGCATGCGCGCGCGCGTATCCGACTGCACGCGCTCGACGCCGGCCTCGGCGGTCAAACCCGTCATCACCGCCTCGCGGATCTTGTGCAGCCAGCTCTGGTCGTATGAGAACATGCGATAGGCTTCGAGCACGTCGCGGTGCTCGCCGTTGTCGGCGAGGTCGCGGTGCTCGACCAGCCGGTCGAGGTCGGCCCGCAAGGTGGCGATCGCGGCGTCGAGGCGCTTGGATTCGCGCTTGACGTCGTCGGCGATGACGTTGGTGATGACGACGCGCGGCTCGTGCAGCACCACGTGGCCGAGCGCGATGCCGTCGGAAAGCGGTGTGCCGGTGACGTTCGTCGAATGGCGCGCGGCCGGTTCGGCGCCCGGCGGCGCCAACGCCGACAACTCGCCGGAGGCGATCATCTCGGCGAGCACCATGGAGGTGGTCTGCAGCGCCTCCTCTTCCTCCTCGGTGTAGGTGCGCCGCGCGCGGTTCTGCACGACCAGCACGCCGAGGGTGTTGCCCGCGCGCAAGATCGGCACGCCGAGGAAGGAGTGATAGATTTCTTCGCCGGTTTCCGGGCGGAACGAAAAGGCCGGGTGGGCGTGGGCTTCCGACAGGTTGATCGGGTTGGCCTCGCTTGCGACCAGGCCGACCAGGCCCTCGTCGGCCTTCATGACGGTCTGGTGGACGGCCTCGCGGTTGAGGCCTTCGGTGGCGTACAGCTCCAGCGTTCCGTCCACGCGCAGCACGTAGACAGAGCACACCTCCGCCACCATGTTGGCGGCGATCAGGACCACGATCTTGTCGAGGCGTTCCTGCGCGCTGACCGGCTCCGCCATCACCTCGCGGAGCCGCCGCAACAGCACGCGCGGACCGCCGAGCGCGCCACGCATAATGAAGTCCTTAAGTCCAGCCCCGGTCT